>JAWSUS010000015.1:0-70585 GCA_033549025.1 Desulfuromonadales bacterium | reverse complement strand
GATCTAACGCCATACGAAAAGTTGCTGGATCATTTCTATGGCTTAAAAGTGTAAACAACGCGTTCAGATCTAACACAGGGTGATCTTTCCTTCCCCTCCATCGACGATATAGCCGCTGACCGGAGCTTCGGCCTTCTTGAGAGCGACCTCGAGGGGCTGGTCATCCACAGGCAGCAGTAGGGCGCCGCGCTGAATTTCACTGGTGGAGGAGGTGATGACCGCCGTGGCGACATCCTGGTCGATCTGGGTGAGTTCCACGGTGCCGAGTCTGGTGATGCGATGGCCAACCTTCCGGTCGGTCACGGGATGCTTGACCTCGTCGCCGAGATCGATGACGGAGAAACGGTCGCCAGGGCGAGCATCGCCGAGATTTTTCATCTCGAGAAAGACGGTCTCGCCCGTGGCCATGAGCAGGCGGTTGTCAATCGTATCGACCAAGGTGCCGAGAGCATCGATCTCTTCGGATGAAATAAAGCCGGGAGAACCGCCCTGAGTCGAGATGGTGATGGCTTCCTGAGGCTCGATGCCAGCCTCTTCAATGGCTTTTTCCAGGCTCTCCGGTTCTGCCGGCGCGGCCTGAACCATTTCGGGGATGATTTCTATGCGACCGTCGCGGATGGCGATTTTCTGGCCGGGATAGATGAGGTGAGGATTGCCGATGAACGGATTATGGGACCAGAGGTTGGGCCAGTAGTCGGTGTCCTTGAGGAATCGTTCGGAAATACCCCACAGGGTGTCCCCTTTCTGGATGATGTAGGTCTGGGTCTTGCCCTGCGCGAAGGCGCAAAGGGGCATGAGCAGCAGGCAGGTAAGCAGCAGCAGTTTCTTGATGGTCATATCGATCCCCCTGATCATCGGATAGTGAAAACGCAAAGTGATTATCGCGCCGGCAGAGGCTTGCGGGCAGCGGTGCTGTCGGGATACAGGCGTCGCAATTCCAAAAGCGCCAGGTCGGCCTGCTCCGGCAGGTTGACTTTCAGCAGAGCTTCCGCTTTCCGGAAAAGGGCGTCCGGTGCCTTGGCGGCACGGGGATAGTCGTCGACCACTTTCTGGAAGGCTTCGATAGCCCTGACATGATTATTCTGGGCGTAGTAGCATTCTCCGAGCCAATATTGCGCGTTGCCGGCATAGTCGTTGGCCGGGTAGACCTTCAAAAAGGTCTCAAAGCCGCTGATTGCCTGACTGTAGCGGCCGGAAGCGTAGTCTCCGAAGGCTTTGAGGTAGATTTCCGTCGGTGTCTGTGAGACCCCGGGAGCGCCGGCGGGAGCCGTGTTCTCGCCAGCCATGGCCGCGTTTTGCCCGACCGCAGTGACTTTTTGCGCGGTCATGGCCTGGCGCATTTCATCGAGAGCGGCCTGCTGGTCAAGGACGCGGGCTTCGAGCAGCACCACGTTGTCCTGCAGTCGCTCCATTTTTTGGGCGAGTTCTTCCTGGTTGCTCGCCAGTTGAGTCAGGGATTGGCTGAGCTGTCTCCCTTCACCGGAAGGGGTCGCGGCCACGCAGCCGAAAGTCAGGGAGGCGGCCAAAAAGGTCAGAGCCAGGGCGATAAGTCTTTGCATGATTCGGTCCTTTTAATCACGGCAGTCACCGGTAAATTCATGAAACCTGTCTAAAACTATAAGCTTTTCAGCCCTCTGTCAAGGAATTCAATAGTCTTTACGGTCCTGCGCCATTGAGAAATAACCTGCTGCCTCGCCCGGCCTTTGTGCTATAGTTCGCCCCACGAAAAACAGGAGGACGTTTTTATGACGAAGCCGGAGCTGCTGGCCCCCGCCGGCGATATGGAAAAACTCGAAACCGCCCTGGACTATGGCGCCGATGCCGTGTATGTCGGTGGCGACCAGTTCGGGCTGCGGGCCATGGCCGGCAACTTCTCCCTGGCGGAGCTGGCCCGGGCGCAGGAACGGGTGCGGGAACGGGGCAAAAAACTCTATCTTACACTCAACGCCTATCTGCGTCCGGCGGAGATGCCGGAGCTTCGCCGCTACTTGCAAGAGCTGCGCCCCCTCGATCTCGACGCCTATATTCTCTCCGATCCCGGCGTGCTGGCGGTGGTGCGCGAAGTGGATCCCGCGCGGGAACTTCACCTCTCCACCCAGGCCAACACCACCAACGCCCCGGCGGCCCGCTTCTGGCAACAGGCCGGGGTTGAGCGCGTCAACCTGGCCCGGGAGCTCACCCTGGAGGAAATCCGCCAGATCCGACGCGAGACGACTGTCGGGCTCGAGGTCTTCGTTCACGGCGCCATGTGCGTGGCCTATTCGGGGCGCTGCCTGCTCTCGAGGGCCCTGACGGGGCGCAGCGCCAACGCCGGCGCCTGCGCCCAGCCTTGCCGCTGGAACTACGCTCTGATGGAAGAGACCCGCCCCGGCCAGTATTTCCCCATCGAAGAGGACGATCGCGGCAGCTACGTCTTCAACAGTCGCGATCTCTGCCTGCTCGAATACCTGCCCGATCTCATCGGCGCCGGCGTCGACAGCCTCAAGGTCGAAGGGCGCATGAAGACCCTTTACTACGTCGCTGCTGTCACCCGGGTCTACCGCGCCGCCCTCGACGCCTACGCGGCCGATCCCGCCGGCTATGTCCTGGATCCCGCCTGGCTGGAGGAGCTCAACAAGGTCAGCCATCGCCCCTACGACCGGGGTTTTCTCTTTGGCGCCGAAGACGCGTTCGTCCATGCGGCCGATTCCCGCTACCAGCGCACCCACGATTTCGTCGGCATCGTCCGTCGGGTCGATGCCGACGGCCGCCTGCTGGTGGAGTGCCGCAACCGCTTCTTCCCCGGCGAAGAGCTGGAGTTGATCGGACCCGCCATGCGTCAGGCCCATTTTGTGGCGGAAAAGCTGGCGGCCGAAGGGGGCGGTGAACTGGAAGTTGCCCAGCCCAATGCCCTGGTGCTGCTGCCGGGACCGGCGGGGGCACGCAAGGGCGATCTGCTGCGGCGGCAGAAAGTCTCCGGCTGAAATCAGGGCCAGCCCGCCAAAAAGCGTCGCCGGTTGGTGGCCCTTTAACTGCCCGACCCCATCGGGGGTGGTGCGTGGAGCCCCTCCGGTCGTTGTGAGGCTGGTCCGGTTGTCCCCTTTATCTGTTGGCATTGTATTTGTATCGGCGTGGGCATTGTGTCCCGCGTTTTAATCCCACGTTAATGACAATCGCCGTCTCCCCGTCGGGGGCGGCAACCTGCGAGGAGGAATAGGATGAAAAGACTTCTGTTGTCTGGTGTGATGGTGCTGCTGCTGGCTACGACGGCGATGGCGGCGAAATACGATATCCAATTTCTGGATACGTTGGGGAACGACACGTTCGAGAACTTTGTCAAAGAGGCGGGCGTCGTGACGGCCTACCGCGGTCTGGCGCCGGCCGAGCCCCAGGGGATCACCGGCTTCGATATCGGCGTCGAAGTCAGCGCCATCGATATCCAGTCCTCGGTCTGGGATCAGGTCGTCACCAGCGGCGATGCGCCCGACTATCTGGCGGTCCCCCGTCTGCACGTACGCAAAGGACTCCCTTTCAATCTCGACGTCGGCGCCATCTATTCGGAAATTCCCGATTCCAACATCAAACTCTACGGCGGCGAAGTACAGTGGGCGTTGCTGGAAGGGACTATGGCTACCCCCGCCCTGGCCCTGCGCGGCAGCTACACCACTCTGGAAGGAGTGGACGATCTGAGTCTGAAGACCTACGCCGCCGATGCGGTGATCAGCAAGGGCTTCGCCATGCTGACCCCCTATGCCGGCATCGGGGTGGTGCAGATCGAAGGCAAGTACGATGGCAGCGACCCCACGCTCCAGGCTGAACTCAAGGACCAGGATTTCACCGAGACCCGCTACTTCGGCGGCGTGCAGTTCTCCCTGCTGCTGGCCCGGGTGACGGTGGAGGCCGAGTATCTCGAAAATCCCGTCTACTCCATGAAGTTGAGTTTCGGCTGGTAGGTTAGCACAAGAACAGGCTGTGGACAGCAGGCGGTCTTCCCGAAGGGAGGGCCGCCTTTTTATATGTCCTCGCCCTGTTCCCAGCGGGCCGGCACCACGCGGCAGCAGGCGTTTTTGCCCGCTCTTTCCCGGTAGAGGCGGGCCAAAAAGCGCAAGGTGACCACCTTGTGGATCGCGGCCTGGGTGAAGCGATAGAGGATTTTTCGCCCTGGGGACGGCTTGCTGCTGCCGAGCAGCAGGGGACAGAAGTCGGCAAGACGTAGGGTCAGGCGCACCGTCTCCGCCAGGGGTTCGCAGGAAAAGGTCAGTTCGCCCCGATCGCAGCTCTGCGGTTGCACCAGCAGGCCGCCGCTGATGGACAGGGTCAGGCTCTGGGCCTTTCCGTCCGTTGCCGCCCTGGGGCCGTCGAAGGCCAGCAGCGAGAGGCGGGTACCCAACAGGCGGAAATGGACCTGCCCCTCTGTGCAGGTAGGGCGGATGAGGCCGAGGGTAAAACGGCGGATGTGCTGCAGGTAGCGTTCGAAAAGACTCGCGGCGCTCAGGCCGGCGGCCAGTTCGGCCGGCAGGTCCATCTGCTGCATGGAGAAGACGGAAGCGTCCTGCCGCAGAATCTGCTGACAGGCGATGGGGGAATCCCGGTTCATACAATCCCTTTCGAGAAAAAGGCCGATACCGGGGGCAGAATAACACTCCCAGGGCATCCTGTCAGCCCGCAGGGCGTCGACGGGACTTTTTTCCCTGGTCCTTCTGCAATCCCCCTTTTGCCAATGTTCCGGCTTCTGCTATGATGCGCCCTGCCATGAATAAAACCATCAAACTCATCGCCAATCCCGTGGCCGGGCGCAATGCCGGTCAAAAAATCGAACGGGCTCGCGCCTATTTCGAGGCCCGGGGCTGTGCCGTCGAGCTGACCCTGACCCGGGCGCGCGGGGATGCCGCTCTGGCGGCCCGCCAGGCTCGTGACGGCGGCTATTTTCGGGTCGTTGCCGCCGGCGGCGACGGTACCCTCAACGAGGTTGTCAACGGTCTCGCCCCGGCCGCTACCCCCCTCGGTTTTCTCCCCCTGGGGACCACCAACGTGTTTGCTCTGGAGGTGGGGATCCCTTTCGAGGTCGAGAAAGCCTGCGCCGCCGTCCTTGACGGGGAGGCGCGTCCCGTCTGTCTGGGCAAGGCCGGTGACAGCCGTTTCCTGCTTATGGCGGGGGTCGGTTTCGACGCCGAGGCGGTTTGCCGGGTCAGTCTGCCGCTCAAACGGCGGCTGGGCAAACTCGCCTATGTCATCAGTGCCCTGCAGGTCTGGCTTTCCTCTCCCCCCCGGGAAATTCTGGTCGAACTGGAAGACGGCAGCCGGCAGAGCTGTTATGGTCTTATCCTCTGCAATGCCCGCTGCTACGGCGGCCGTTTCGTGCTGACGCCGGAGGCCTGCCTGGAGTCGGATCACCTGGAAGCCTGCCTTTTTCTCCGAAAGGGCCGTTTGGCCCAGCTGCTCTACGGTCTGCGCATCGGGCTGCATCGGCCGCTGAAGCCGCCGGGCGTCCGTATCGTCCAGACCCGTCGGCTGACCCTATCCGGTGACGGGGTGGCCGTGCAGCTTGATGGTGACTGCGCCGGCCGTCTGCCGCTGACGGTCGAGGCGGTGCCGGGGGAGCTGACCCTGATGTTCCCCCGCCTCCCCTGATTCTGCCAGGAGCTTTGGTTATGAAAAAACAGGAGATTTTCAACGGTCGGGTGATTTCCCTGGCCATCGAGGAGCACGAGCTGCCCGACGGCCGCCGCGCCGACTTCGAGATCGTGCATCATTCTGGCGGCGCCGCCGTCCTCCCCATCCTCGACGACGGCCGCGTCCTGCTCATCCGTCAGTACCGGCCCGCCGCCGGCGGCATGATCTGGGAGATTCCCGCCGGTCGTCTCGAAGGGGGCGAAGCGCCGGAGACCTGCATCCACCGTGAACTGCAGGAAGAGGTCGGCTACCGGGCCGGTCGGGTCGAGCGCCTGGGCGAGATGCTCACGGCCGTCGGTTTCTGCGACGAGGTGGTGCATCTCTTTGTGGCCCGCGACCTCGTGCCGGTGCCGGCGGCGCCGGAGCCTGACGAATACATTGAGGCGGTGCCCATGCCCCTCGACGAGGCGCTGCGCCTGCTGCGCGCCGGTGAAATCCCCGACGGCAAAACGCAGCTGGCCCTCCTTCTCCATTTGCAGAATCAGCCCTAAGTGAGCCGGATATCCGATGCCTTCCTTGCCTTCATCCTACGAGTCTCCCCTGCATCTTCCTTTTAACCGGGCCGCCCTGCATGGCCGCCTGCTGCTCTCCACGCCCGACCAGGCCGTAGGGATGGCTTCCGCCCATTGGGTGTTGCTGCGCGGGACGGAAGTGCTTACGAACTCGCCGTCCTCCGGCGAGCCAGTCTGGCCGCGAACCGAGGATCCCGGCTTTGCCGAGCTGCCGCGCAAGCATGCCGTCTTCCTGGGGAGTTGGGACGGTCAGCCCCTGTACGCGGCGCGCCTGCCCCGGCAATTCGAGGCGCCGGCGGGATTTTCCCTGCACAATCTGCTGGCGACGACGCCCAGCCTCGATGCGGCGCAGCTCTCCCTGGGGGGGATGGCGCACCAGATTCTGCACTGGGAGAAGAACAGTCACTTCTGCTCGGGCTGCGGCGGCGAGTTGCGGCATCTGCCCGGCGAATGGGGCAAGGAGTGTGTCGCCTGCCACTACGGCCATTTTCCCCACATCCACCCCTGCATCATCGTGCTGGTGCGGCGCGCCGGTGAAGTGCTGCTGACCCGCAAGCGCGAATGGCCCGAAGGTCGCTACAGCCTGGTGGCCGGCTTCGTCGAGTTCGGCGAATGTCTGGAGGAGACAGTTGTACGAGAGGTGCTGGAGGAGACGGGGGTGCGGGTGAAGAATATCCGTTATGTCGGGAGCCAGAGCTGGCCCTTCCCCAGCCAGCTGATGGCCGGGTTCGTCGCCGACTATGATGGCGGCGAGGTACGGGTGGAAGAGAAGGAGCTGGAGGATGCCCGCTGGTTTCCCCTGACGGACCTGCCCACCCTGCCACCCCAGCGCAGCATCGCCCGCTATCTGCTGGATCACTTTATCGACCTGCGGACTCAGCCCGCAAACGGGGTATAAGCTCTGCCCTGGGCCCTGGCCACCGCTTCGTTGCAGAGGTGGCCGGCGTAGGTGTTGAGGCCGCCGGCCAACGCCGCGTCGCTGCGCACGGCTTCGGTCAGCCCCTTTGCCGCCAAGGCGCGCACGTAAGGGAGGGTGCGGTTGGTGAGGGCGAAGGTGCTGGTGCGGCTTACCGCTCCCGGCATGTTGGCGACGCCGTAGTGGATGACGCCGTCGACCATATAGGTCGGCTCGTCATGGGTGGTGGGGCGGGTCGTGGCCACGCAGCCCCCCTGGTCCACGGCCACGTCGACGATGACGCTGCCCGCCTCCATGCGGCCGACCATCTCGCGGCTTACCAGTTGGGGCGCCCGGGCGCCGGCGACGAGGACGGCGCCGACGAGCAGATCGGCGCGGCGGATTTCTTCCTCTATGGTCTGCGAGTTGGATATCAGGGTCTGCAGGCGGTTGCCGTAGTGCTGGTCAAGGGCGGCCAGCCGGGCCGGGTCGATATCGAGTACCGTGACTTCGGCGCCCATGCCCACGGCGAGGCGGGCCGCGTTGCTCCCCACCGTGCCGGCGCCCAGGATCATCACCTTGCCTTGGCGCACACCGGGGGCTCCCGCCAGCAGCACCCCTTTGCCCCCCTGTTCCTTCTCGAGAAAATGGGCTCCCACCTGCACGGCCATGCGGCCGGCAATCTCGCTCATGGGGTGCAGTAGCGGCAGGCTGCCGTCCGTCTGTTGCACCGTCTCGTAGGCGATGCCGGTGACCTGGCGGTCGAGCAGGGCCGCCGTCAGTTCCGGGGCCGGGGCCAGGTGCAGATAGGTGAAGAGGAGTTGTCCCGGCCGCAACAGGGGATATTCCACCGGCAGCGGCTCCTTCACCTTGACGATCAGCTCCGCCCTGCGGTAGATTTCCGCCGCCGTGGGAACAATTTCGGCGCCCGCCCGCGCATACTGGTCGTCGTCGAGGCCGCTGCCATCGCCGGCCCCGCATTCCACCAGAACCTGGTGACCGTCCTCGACGAGGGTGCGCACCCCGGCCGGGGTCAGGCCGACGCGGTATTCGCGGGTTTTGATTTCCTTGGGTACGGCGACGATCATGGCGGCTGTCCTTTCTTTCGAACGCGTGTCGTCCTGTTATCTCATTGGTGTTGTTGAGGCCGGTCAGCGGCCAGGAGCGCTTTATGGACACCCCTTTTGTCAAACGTATTTATCTCACCCCCCGCCAGCATATCGCCTACCTGCGTTTCGTGCTGGAGAGCTACGATGGTCTCGCCTTCATCCGTACCCTCGACAACCGACAGGCCCTGGTCGAGATCGCCTACCCGCCTTCGCGCCGCCTGGACGCCGAAGCTTTGCTGACCGCCCTCGGTCGCGAACTCCCCCTGGAAGAACAGGATCCGGCTATGGCCGCCGATTATCCCCCTCTGTAAGTAACCGTTTTTCAGGCAATACCCATATCAAACTCGGGCGGGTCGAGGATGGCGCGTTTAACCGAGCACTGTCCTGCCGCACGCAGAATGGCCTTGCCGTACTTTTCCGGGAAGTCCGCGGGCAGTTCAAAGGTCAGCCTCACCCGGGTGAGGCGATGGCTGTCCGGGTCCCTCTCCCAATCCAGGTGCAGCTTCAACCCTTCCACGGATAGCTGGCGCTGCTGGCAGAAGCGCAGGGCGTAGTAGCCGGCGCAGGTGCCGATGGAGGACAGAAAGAACTCGAAGGGGGCCGGGGCGCTGTTGCCGCCGCCATCCTCCTCGGGCTGGTCGGTGTGGATGGTGAAGCCCCGGACGCTGGCATTGACTGCCGCGCCGCCGGGAAAGGTAATCTCCATGGGCATATTCTGTCTCCTTCCTTTTCGGTGCGTTGTCCGCCTACCAGCTCTTCCCCTGCGGCTCCAGCCGGATCAGCTCGTATTGCCGACTCCCCAGGCCGATGGCCTCGGCGTGTTCCAGCGTAATCTCCCAGTCGATAGCGGGGTGAACCCCTCTGAACTTGTCGCCGCCCGACTCATGCCCTTGCTGCAGAGCGGTGTTCGGCAGACCCTGGGCCTGGTTGACCAGGTCGGCGCAGGCCTGGTCGAGAGCGACGGGGTCGGCGGAAGCCAGGATGCCGATATCCGGCACGATAGGGGCGTCCGAGTGGCCGTAGCAGTCGCAGGCGGGGGAGACCTGGGTGATGAAATTGACGAACAGGGTTTGGCCTTCCTTGCCCCGCACGGCTCCTTTGGCGTACTCGGCCATCTTTTTCATGACCAGCGGGGCTTCCTCGTTCCACTGGATCTGGATGGCCTTTTCCTCGCACACGGTGATGCAGCGCCCGCAGCCGGTGCATTTGGCGGCGGTGATGAAGGCTTTGCCCTCGACGAAGGCGATGGCCCCGTGGGCGCAGGCTTTCAGGCAGGCGGCGCAGGCGGTGCAGAACTTCTCCGCCACCTTCGGGGCGACGTTGGAGTGCTGCTCCAGTTTGCCTTCACGGCTCGAGCAGCCCATGGCGAGGTTTTTGAGGGCGCCGCCGAAACCGGTGAGCTCGTGACACTTGAAGTGAGAGACGGCGATGAGCACGTCGGCTTCGAGGATTTCCTGGGCGATGGAGACGGAGGTGAGCAGGCCGCCCTCCATGGGGACGCGGGTGGCCGACTGGCCGCGCAGCCCGTCGCACATGATGAGGGGGGCGCCAACAACGGCATAGGCGAAGCCGTTTTCAATGCCGCAAGTCAGGGCGGAGACGGCTTCTTTGCGTTCGCCGGGGTAGAGGGTGCAGGAGTCGGTGAGAAAAGGTTTGCCGCCCAGGGCCTTGACCCGGTCGACCACGCGGCGCAGGAAGGTGGGGCGGATGTAGGCATGGCCGCCTTTTTCGCCGAAGTGAATCTTGACGGCGGTCAAATCGCCGCGCCGGATCACCTGCTCGATGCCGGCGGCGTCCAGCAGGCGGGTCAGCTTGTTGAAGAGGTTTTCGCGATGGCCGGCACGCATGTCGGCGAAATAGACGGGAACCTGAGAACTCATGAGGGGTCTCCTTTGTCGGGATAAAAGCCGAGCAGGATCGGCAGCGCTTACTGGCAAATTATGGCCGCTCGGTCCCGAGAGGTCAACCGTTCCTCGGTGAAATCGATATTTTCAGGCGAGGGTGGCGTGGTGGCTGTCGAGATCTCAATAATTTTATATAAACAATGTTTTAAAACAGGGATAGCGCGTATGGAGTAGCCGTTTTGGACGATCTGTCTGTGCCGATTGAAGACCAAAAAAGCTGTCGAGAAAAAATTTAAAATGATGTTATAGTTTATGGCATATTACAGGAGAGGTGACTATGGAAGCCGACCAGCGTTTTCGACTTTTGCACCGAGCCCGCATGAAAGCCCTGCTCAAGCGGGGCGCGTTGACTCTTCTGGTGGGCGTCATGGTCTACTACGGGGTGGCCCTGGTCTATGCGACCAAGACCATCTACAAGGTTCGCAAGAATTACGCCGTGGTTCTGGAAGATCTTTCGGGCGAACGGCGGGTGGTGCACAGCATCGGCTGGCATATGCGGCTCCCCTTTTTCACCCGTATCGAGCTGGAGGTGCCCCTGATGAACCAGGAACTCCATCTCGGCGGCAAATCCCAGGAAGAACGCATCATGTCGCGGGGGAACGTGGCCCTGTGGACCAGCGCCATGATGACCTATCGCATCGGCGACCTGGAGACCTGGGGCATCGAAAACAAGTCGCCCCAGACCCTGCTGCAGAACGATTTCGACGGTATCGTCAAGGACGTCATGCAGGGACACAGCGTCGATGAACTCATCTCCGACCGCGAGATGATCAAGGAACAGATCTACCAGGCCCTCAAGCAGCGCCCCATCAACGAAGGGGGGCCCAACCTGGAGCAGAAGTACGGCATCGAAGTGGTCTCCTTCGTCCTGCGGGATACCCGCTTTGGCGACAAGCTAGCCGAGGCCAGCGAAGAGAAGAAGCGGCGGGAGCTCATTGCCGAGGCCGAGAACTACGCCGCCGACCTCGAGGCCAGCCGAACCCGCAAGCTTTACGCCGCCTACAGCGATTCAATCCGCGAATTCCGCGCCGCCGTCGGCCTGCAGGAAGGGGAGGAACGGTTTCTGTTCGAGTTTCTCAACCAGCAGAAATGGGCCACCGCCTACGAAAAGAACCAGCAGGGCCAGAATACCTTCGTCCTGAACAACACCGCCGGCGCGACGCCGGTCGTCTTGCCGGCGCCGCCCGAGCCGGCCAGAAAGGAAGAGCTTTCTCCCCATGAGCAGGCCGCGAAAAACAAGGTCTCCAGTATACGTCCGGCTCTCCGAGAAGCGCATCAAGCAGATTGAGGCGCTGGTTGAGCAGTGGAACTACGAGACCCGCCTCTTCGTGCTGCGCCGACTGCGGCAGTATGACCCGACGCCGACCCTCTTCGGCCGGCTGCGGGCCTGGCTGCGGCGGCTGCTGAAGCCGTCGGAGCGCAATTTCCAGAATCTGCGCAACCCGGAGCTGCTCAGCGACTGGCGGCGACGGTTCGAGGTGTCCGGCTCGCAGAGCGCCTCGGCTGCCTGGGAGAAAATCCTTGAACGCGAGCTCGACTGGCACGACTACCAGTACCTGACCTTTCTGCTGGCCCACAAAACCACCGACATCTTCGTGCCGCCGCCCTTGCTGGAGACCTTCCGCAAACTCTACCACGCCCACATTCTCAAGGAGTACACCGAAGATCCCCTGGTGCCGCGAGCGCCCCTCGTGCTGGTGGTGGGCAGCAGCGGCAGCGGCAAAAGCGCCACGGTCAAGCAGGCCATCGAGGAGGCCGTCTTCGCCAACGAGGTGCGCCCCGTCATCGATTTGGAGGTCAAACGAGAGGAGGTGCTCTCCGATCAACCTTTCTGGCGTCACCTGGAGGATGTCGACCCCGAACTGGCGGTGCGCATCGAACGGCGCCGCAAGGTGGAGCGCCTGCGCTTCTGGTCCCGCGTTCCCCTGATCCGCTACATCTTTCGCGAGCGCATCGGTCAGGCTCTCTCCTCCCTGGAAGAGCAGGGGGTCTGGGTCGACTATGCCATGATCACCCCCAACGACTACCAGACGGCCTGGGCGGGGGAACCGGGCAACTATCTGCGCAAGGCCATGGGAGACGAGCGGCGCACCTGCATCCGCCATCTGGAAGAGGCCCATTCGGCTTTCGGTCGCCCTGACCAGATGAGCACCGTCAAGGGGCAGCAGGCCAGTCTGGTCGATACGGCCAACATTCTGCTGGACGAGATCGCCTACGGCCGTCGCGACTGCCTGCTGATCGCCACCACCGACCAGCCGGAACAGTTCGATCCCGCCATCTACCGGCGTTTCGTCGAACGCGGTCTGGTCATCGATATCGGCGAATTCTGGCAGGACCGCCACCACCTGCGCGAGGTGGTCCGCCAGGAGCTCAAGCGCAAAAATTTCAACGCCGGTCACCCGGGCCAGGAAGAGAGGGTCCTCCCCGAGGAGCAGCTGGAGCGGGTGGTCGACCATCTCTATCCCATCTTCCGCGAGCGCAGCCTGCGCATCACACCGGCCTACGTACGCCGCCTCATCGACTCCATCATCTCCCTCAAGGGTGATTTCCACGACCGCTATCTCGACGATCAGTTTCTGGTGCGTGACGCCCTCAAAGAAGTGGCCCGCAACGTCTATGGTTCCCTCTACAAGAAGCTGGTGGGGCATATCGACCGCGGCGTCCGCTGGAGCGATTATATCGGCGGCATCAAGAACGAATTTTCCGAGATGGCCAACAACGCTCTCTTCTACAACGTCAACGAAGAGAAGGGGGTGGTGCTGGCCGGGCCGCCGGGTTCGGGCAAGACCTACATGGTGCGGGCCTGGCTGGGGGATAATCGCGAGGTGCAGGACCTGGTGGTCAACCTCAACGATCTGGCCGATCCGGTCAATCCGTTTGAAGGCATGGTGGAGAATCTCGAACGGGTCTACGACATCGCCAAGATGCTCTCGCCCGCCATGGTCTTCTTCGACGAGGGGGACTCGGTGGCGCCGCGCCGTAGCGCCCAGGGGGGGAGCCCCTACGACAAGGTCACCAACAAGTTCCTCTCCATCATCGACGGGGAATCCCCCCTGAACCGGGTCTTTACCGTGCTGACCACCAACCGTCTCGACATTCTCGATCCGGCCCTGATCCGCTCCAAACGCCTGAAAGTGCTCAACGTCACCGGGCACATGCGGGACGAGGATGCCCTGCGCATCATGCACAAGGAGTTGCGTGATCTCAGCCTGGACGAAGGCCTCAGCTTCGAGGAGATCGTGCGGGTGGCCCGCTCCCTCTGCGAAACGCCCGCAGACTTTACCGCCTTTGTCGAAAAGGTGCGCAGCCTGCGCTCGACGGAGATCGAGGTGCTCGGCAAGCTCATGGAGGCGGTCAAGGGGGACGAGGAAGAACGCATGCGTTTCGTCCGCTTCAACTACAAGACCCTGGTCGGCCTGCTGGAGGGAGCGGCCGGTGAACCGAGCCTGGCCCTGCGCGCCCGGCACGGCGAGGAATCTCTGCTGGGCTGTCTCGATGAAGCCGCCTCGCGCCTGGGCAAGATCTACCGGCAGGGAATTTTCCCCATCACCCGCTGGCATCTGCTCAGCGCCCGCACCCAGCTGGCGGGCAGCCCCCTGCGCAAGGGCAAACAGCAGCTCGATGAATTTCTGGAGACGGAACTGTCGAAAGAACCCCAGGTCGGTTTCGTCGTCGGCGTCGGGGCCAACGACACCAGCGGTATTCTGCTGCCCATCGCCTCGTCCCTGGTCTACCGGGTCTTTCCCGAGAAGATCGTGGTGACCGGGGCCGTCTCCACTTCGGCGCCGGGCGCAGCCGAGATGGACCTGGCCGTACAGATGACCCGCCAGAGCGCCTGCGAGGCGGTGACCCTGGTCGAGAACTATCTGCAGGCTCTCTGCCCTGACTTTAACCTGCCTCGCCTGCTCGGGCGCTTTCTGGAGGGCTACTCCCTGCACCACCAGCTGCTGTCGGCCTCCTACAGCGTCGGCGGTCCCTCCGCCGGTTTCGCGCTGGCGATCAACACCCTGTCGGTGTTTTTGAACCTGCCGGTGCTCAACGATTTTGGCATCACCGGTGCGCCCTGGATCAAGGGGGCCCAGCGCGGCGAAGTCGGCGCCTCCGTCATCATCGGCGGCCACCGCAAAAAAGCCGAAAAGGTGCTGCAGTATCTGCCGCGCATGTACATGCCCCAGCAGAACTATCTCGACTTCGAGCCGGAGGTGCTGGAGGCCTACCGCATGGAAGGCAAGGATATCTGTGGCGTGCGCAGCTTCTCCGGGCTGGTGCCGGAAGTACTCGATTTTGGGGTGGAGGTGCGCAACCTGCAAAAAAGCATCTTTGAGGCGCGCCTGCAGGCCGATCTGGCCGAAGGCAAGCGCGACACCGCCCGCCAGCGCGAGGAGATCAAAAAGCTGGGCAGCCAGATCCGCGAACGGGCCGAAGAAGAGATCCGCCGTCGGGTTGTGGCCATGCGCCGCTACGTGCAGAACGGCGCCGACGACGAAGCCAGCCTGCAGGAGATCTTCGCGCCCGACCCCGCCACATCCTCCTCCCGAGAGGTCTTCCAATAGGTACCCTGGCAAGGAATTCTCCATTGCACGCGGCCGGTTTTTTGTTAATCTAGCGCAAAAAGCCGGCCGCTGTGTTCTGAGGCCGGGCAACCCCCCGGAAGGAGAGGATCATGGCCACGGGCAAATGGAATCCGCTGCAGGAACTGCAGCTGATGCAGGAGCAGATGAACCGCCTGTTCGAGCTGAGCCGCCAGCGCAGTCAGGGCGAACCGGTGGAGAGCGGCAGCTGGCACCCCGCCGTCGACATCTACGAGGACGATGCGGAGGTGGTGGTCAAGATGGAAGTCCCCGAGATCGACCAGAAGGACATCGACGTCACCCTTGAAGAAGGCACCCTGGTCATCAGCGGCCGCCGCGAACTGGAACGCAAGGAGAAACAGCAGAACTACCACCGCATTGAACGCAGCTACGGCAGCTTCCGCCGCAGCTTCTCCCTGCCCGCCACCATCGACCAGGAGCGCATCAGCGCCCGCTGCGACAAGGGCGTCCTCAAGGTCGTCCTTCCCAAGAAATCAAGCGACCAGCCCCGCCAGATCGAGGTGGAGGTGAAATAGAAAGTGCTGTGTTGACTGCAGCTTGAGTGGTGGCTCGCCGGCTTCCGCTCTATTTGCGGGTAAGCGGTTTAGCGGTAGTGGCTTCTTGTTCAAGGTGAATCTACCCGTGATGTGGTTTGTCATGGTGTTGGGAGCGTCTCGCACGCTCTGCAGAAGTCACTCTTTGGGTTTGTAGGCGGTTGAGACCTGGCCCTTCTGACTCACCTTCGAAGGAGTTTTCATGATGAATTTTTCGCTGTCTGCCGCCCAGGAGGAGCTCCGGATCAGGGCGAGGAAGTTTGCCCGCACGGAGGTTCTGCCGGCTTCCTGGCATTACGATGAGCGTGACGAGATCCCCCTCTTTCTGCTTGAAAGGGCACGGGAGGAAGGTTTTCTAAATCACGACATTCCGGTTGAGTACGGCGGCCTGGGGCTCGGCATCCTGGAAAGCGTTCTGATCTCCGAGGAGATCGCCGCGGCCTGCCCCGGCGTGGCCACGTCCGTCTTCGACAACTCCCTCGGGTTCGAGCCCCTTCTTCTTTGCCGGAACGAGGCGCTGAAAAAGGAATATTTCAGGCGGATCCTGGAAGAGGGTAAGTACATCTGCTTTGCCACCTCAGAGCCAACCATGGGCTCCAATGTCGCGGGTATGCGCTGTCAGGCGAGACCCGATGGCGACGACTTCCTTTTAAACGGCACCAAGTTCTGGATCACCAATGGCGGCATCGCGGATTACATGACCGTGTTCGCTACCGCCGACCCCCAGGCGGGTCACAAAGGAATCGGTGCTTTTCTGGTGGAAAAATCCTGGGCGGGGGTTGAGGTCGGAGAACACATCCCCAAACTGGGACAACGCTGCTCCAATACGGCGGGACTTCACTTCCGCAATGTCCGCGTACCCCGGCGCAATGTCATCGCCCCGCCGGGCGAGGGGTTTGCCCTGGCCATGAAGACCTTCGCCCGGACGCGACCCGTTATCGGTGCCTTTGCCGTAGGAGCTGCCCGTTCGGCCATGGAATACGCCATCGACTACGCCAAAAAACGCCAGGCTTTCGGAGCGCCGCTGGCCAACTTTCAGGCCATCCAGTTCAAAATCGCCGAGATGTTCCAGAAGGTGGAGACGGCCCGACTGCTTGTCTGGAAAGCGGCCTGGGAGGCCGATCGTGGGCACGACCCTACCATTTCGGCCTCAATAGCCAAGATGGTGGCGACGGAAACGGCCATGGAGGTGGTGAACGAGGCCCTGCAGATCTTTGGCGGCTACGGGTATACCCGGCTGTTCCCCCTCGAGAAACTGTTGCGGGATGTCCGGCTATTCACCATTTACGAGGGGACCAGCGAAGTTCAGCGAATAGTCCTCGCCGGCCATGCCCTGGAGAAGTACGTCCCTGCCATGCCTGCCCTCGATCAGCTCCCCTTGATGCGAGGGATGGATCTGAATCCGGCGTCCTCTGCCGAAGGCTCTTCTGAAGCCTGGCGTTGCCGGATGTGCGGGCATGTCCATTATGGCGACGAGGCCCCGGAGCAGTGCCCTGTCTGTTTTTTCCCGCAGACGGCCTTTAAGCGCATCTGGCCGTCAGGCGAGGAGGAGTGAAACGGCTGGAGGGGGAAGGTGAAAGCGACCATTTGAGTGCAGCGAAGCAGAGCGGAGGCCGTGCTGGCTTCCGCTCTGCTTTGTCGACCAAGCAGGACGTTTCCCAAAGGTTCATGATTTGGAACCCACCAGAGTGACATCCAGGGGCTGGAGCTTGAGGGTTTCAAAGGGCAATTCCACCCCTGCCTGATTAAGAGTCTTGAAAGCCTTTTCCCGGAGCTCGAAACGTTTTTCGACATGCCTTTTTTCATCATCGAGCCAGGCCTGCAGTTCCACCGCCACATTGTAATCGTTCAGTTCTGTGACGACCACGCGCGGAGCGGGACTGGTCATGAAGGCCGGATCGTCCTGTACCAGTGCCAGTAATAGCCCGCGGATGTGGTCTAAATCCTCCAGGACCCCGACCGTGACCTTCACATCAATGCGCAGGTGTGGAAAGTTGGTATAGGAAGCAACGGTCTTGTTGATGACCTGGGTATTCGGCACGGCCAGCATGCGGCCGTCGGAAGTCACCACCCGGGTCGAACGCAGGGTGATCCGTTCGACCCGTCCATATACCCCCTCGATTTCAACCAGATCCCCAAGAACGAAGGGGCGGTCAACGAAAATCAGGATTCCCGAGATAAGGTTGGACAAGGCATCGCGGGCGGCAAAGCCGATGGTCAATCCGACAATGCCCAGAGATGTCAACAAGGCCGAAGTTTTGATGCCTGCAGAGTCCAGGGCTGTAATGAAACCGATTGTCAGGAGGGCGAATTTAACGATTGTTTCAAGAAAGGAAAAGCTCGTTTCATCCATCTTTCGCCGAAAGGTAGCACGCATCAGTCCCTGTACTATTCGCCACAGGGTATAAAAAACGATAAGTATTACCAGGGCCACGACGAGTTTGATGGTCCATTCAGTGAGCAGTTGGCCCACCACCTGGGGCCCGAGAAAATCTTCCAGCCTCTCCGAAATAGCGGAAGTGTATGACGTCATGAAATCCTCCAGGTTTAATGTCGATTTAAGACGCATGTCATGAAGAGAACAAGCCAAAAGACTGGGTTATTGAGCTGGAAAGACGAAAGAGACCGAAATTCATCCTCTGGGGGGAAAAATATTCTCGGGCGTTTCTTTGTTTCGCCCGGGGTGTCTCTCTCTCGGAGATGACTCAGAAGGGGGATGCGTGAACCCCAACGAAGGCGACGAGGTTTTCCTGTGCGCACGTTTGAAACTTTAAAAGATGTCGGGAACTTCGGGATAAATAGAGGAAATAGGCATGTAGCGGTCCCGCATTATGTAGATAGTAACAGGTGGTAAGGGCATTTCAATGCCAGGGTTATGCGAGGGGTGGTGAGGGGGCGAGACAGGGAGAGGCGGTAGCGGTATCTTGAAAAAGAGCGGAAAGCCAGGCTGGCTTTCCGCTCTTTTTCGTCTCAGGCCTCGGCGTCGGCCGGGGCGGGCAGGCCGTCCTCTTCCTTGCCGCGTAGATAGACGCTGCGGCTGGGGAAGGCGATCTCCAGGCCCATATCTTCGAGGATATCCATGACCTGCAGACAGACGTCCTGGCGGGCGTCGAGATAGTCGGCCCAGACCGTCGTGTTGGTGAAGCAGTAGACCATGATGTCGAGGGAGGAAGCGCCGAAGTCGGTGAAGTTGACGAGGAAGAACTCCTGGTCGATGGCCGGATGGCGGCGCAGCAACGCGCGGATGCGCTCCACCGCCTCGCGCAGCTGGGCGGGGGTGGTCTCGTAGGTGACGCCGACGGTCATCTTGATGCGGCGCTTGGGCATGCGGCTGAAGTTGTCGAGGGGCATGTTGGCGATGATGTTGTTGGGGACGGCGATCAGCGTCTGGGCGAAGGTGCGGATTTTGGTAGAGCGGAAGCCGACCTCTTCGACGGTCCCCTCCATGTCCCCCGCCTTGATCCAGTCGCCGATGCCAAAGGGGCGGTCGAGGATAATCATGAAGGAGCCGAAGATGTTGGAGAGCGTGTCCTTGGCGGCCAGGGCCACGGCGACGCCGCCGATGCCGAGGGAGGCGAGCAGCCCCGAGATGGAGTAGCCGAGGTTTTGCACGGCCATGAGGATGGCCATGAAGACGATAAAGACCCGCAGACTCTTGCGGACGAAGGGGAGCAGGTTGTCGTCCAGGGTCGAGTCGGTGTGGTGGGCCAACTTGGATAGATAGGCTTCGAGCACGCTGACCAGATTGAACAGGGCCCAGGCGATGTCGAAGGTGATGAGCACTTTGAGCAGGGCGTGGGCGAAGCGGCGGACATCCATCGGCTCCACCGGCAGCTGCAGAACCTGGACCGCCAGAAAGAGGCCGACGAGGGTGACGAGAAAGGTGCCGGGCTTGCGCAGGCTCTGCAAAGTCAGGTCGTCGTAGGGGTTGGCGGATTTTGCGGCCAGCGGCACGAGAAAGCGGTTGAACAGGTGGTCGGCGATGCGGCGGAGAATCAGGGCCGCCAGCAGGATGCCGAAGGCCGTGGCGTAGCGGCCGAGACCGATGCCGAAGACATGCTGGTCAAAGAGGGTCTGCAGGGTTTCCATGAGTCACTCCCGGTGTGTGGTTAGGGGCTTTTCTTAGCAGATACACCGGGGGAATGCAAGGCCAGGGCTAGGGTGCCCAGAGGCCGAGTCCGGCCTGGCGGGCGGCCTTTTCGGCCTGCAGGAAATCCTTTTTGTGGGCGAAACTGAAGCGTCTATAGACTACGGCCAGCCCTTTTTCGAGCAGGAGGCGGTTGAGCTCGGTACCGTCCTCCAGGTAGACGTAGGCCAGCAGACGCCCGTAGCGGTCGCGTTCTTCCTCTTCGGTAATCAGGCGCACAGTGCGGTTCTTGACGAGGGCGATGTTGTGCTGCAGGGCGGCCTTGGCCATGGGTCGCAGGTTTTTGGCGGGGACGCCCAAGCGGGTGAAGCCGCGGTCGCGGGAGGAATCCTCATGCTCCGGCGTATCAATACCGAGCAGGCGCACCTTGCCGATGCCGGCTACCTTCAGGGTGTCGCCGTCGTAAACCCACTCGACGGTGCCGCTGAGGCCGGTGGCGGTGGGCGGAGGGTCTGGCCGCTTCTGCATCCCCACTAGCAGGCTCGTCAGTAGAAAGATCAGGAAGACCCCGGATTTCAGGGAAAGTCGGGAGAATCTCATGGCCGCCCCCACAGCAGCCGGGCGAACAGGCCGGTAAAGAAGCCCCAGATCAAGTGGATCAGCAGCACGAAAAAGGGTGCGGCGATGCCGAGCTGGAGCCCGAACAGGCCGTAAGGGGTGAGCTTCGGAAAGACATACAGCAGCTGCCAGGCAGCGGGTATCAGGCTGACCCAGAGCGCCTTGCGGATCCAGTGGCGGCGCTGGCGTGGCGAGGCGACGGTCACGAAGAAGAGCAGGGCCCAGGCACCGCCTCGCAGCAGCCGGGGGTAGAGCCATTCGGGGGAGAGGGGATCATGCAGGAAGAGTTCTGCCGTGGGGAGCAGCTCCCCCCTGGGTAAAACCCCCAAAAGGAGGCTGACGACAAAGGCGCCGATCAGGCCAGCGCAGGCGCAGACGGCTAGCAGGGCACGGGTTCGATGCACGGGCACTCTCCTGTAAAAATTACAAGGTGGCTGATAGACCGGCCGGGTTCAGGCTCCCCTGACGGTATCCCTCCAGGTCGAGGGCCACGTAGGTAAAGCCGTTTTGTCGACAGGTGGCGACAATCTCGCCGCGCAGGGCCGGATCGAGCAGTCGGCGAAAATCGTCCGGATTGAGTTCAAGGCGCGCCACCTCACCATGGTAGCGTACCCTGAAGCCCCTGAAGTTGCGGCTGGCCAGGAATTCCTCGCAGCGGCGGACCTGCTGGAGGCGCTCTGCGGTAATGGTCGTGCCGTAGGGGAAGCGGGTCAGGTAGCAGGTCAGCGGCGGCTTGTCCCAGCCCGGCAATCCCGCCTGGCGGCTCAGGTCACGAATAGTGTCTTTGCCCAGGCCGGCCTCCTCCAGGGGAGAGCGCACACCCAGTTCACGGGCAGCCTGGGTCCCCGGTCGATAGTCGAGGGCGTCGTCGGCGTTGGTGCCATCGATCAGCAGGTCGAAGCCGGCGTCTTGCGCGATCTGAAGGCAATGGGTAAAGATGAACTGCTTGCAGAAATAACAGCGCCGGGGATCGTTGGTTCTGACCTCCTCTCGCGCCAGCGGGTCGAGGTGGATCAAGTGATGGCGGATGCCCCTGGCGGCTGTGAAAGCCTGGCAAAAGCCCAGTTCTTCCTGGGGGAAAGCGTCCGCAGAGGCGGTTATCGCCAGCACGTTGACCACGCCCAGGGCTTCGACGGACGCGTGCAGCAGCAGGGTCGAATCGACTCCCCCGGAAAAAGCGACCGCCACGCGGCTCATGGGGGTCAGTTTGGCCAGCAAACGGGTGTACGGTGCCATTTCAGGCATCTTCCATCCTTTGGGCGTCTAAAAGGCGACAGGTTAATAAAAAGGCCGGGGATGCCCGGCCTGGTGGATTGATGATGCTCCGCCTGTCTTCTTCAGCGGACAGGGGAGGGCGTTGCTAGTCGAAGATGCCGGTGGAGAGGTAGCGTTCGCCTGTATCGCAGAGAATGGTCACCACGTTCTTGCCCGTTCCCAGGCGGCGCGCCACCTGCATGGCGGCATAGACGTTGGCTCCGGCCGAGATGCCGGTAAAAAGACCTTCCTCCCGGGCCAGGCGGCGGGCCGTATTCGTGGCTTCCTCGTTGCTGACCGGCAGAATTTCATTGTAGATCGCGGTGTCAAGGGTGTCGGGAATGAAGCCGGCGCCGATGCCCTGGATCATGTGGGGGCCGGGGTCGCCGCCGGAAAGCACGGGGGAGTCCGCCGGTTCCACAGCGACAATGTGCACGCCCGGGTTGTGCCGGCGCAGAACGCGGCCGACGCCGGTGATGGTGCCGCCGGTGCCGACGCCGGCCACAAAGGCATCGACCTTTCCGGCCAGGGCCTCAACGATTTCGGGGCCGGTCGTCTGCTCGTGGACGCGGGGGTTGGCCGGGTTTTTAAATTGCTGCAGCATGAAGGTGCCCTGGCGTGCAGCCAACTCTTCCGCCTTGTCGATGGCGCCGCGCATGCCGAGGTTGCCCGGGGTCAAAACGAGCTCGGCCCCGTAGGCGCTCAGCAGGCGGCGGCGCTCTATGCTCATGGTTTCGGGCATGGTTAAAACCAGACGATAGCCCTTGACAGCGCAGACCAGGGACAGGCCGATGCCCGTATTGCCGCTGGTCGGCTCGATCAGGGTGTCGCCGGGGCGGATTTTGCCCGCTGCCTCGGCCGCTTCGACCATGGCCAGAGCAATGCGGTCCTTGACGCTGCCGCCCGGGTTGAGTCCTTCCATTTTGCCCCAGACGGTGGCGCTGCTGGCGTCCGTCAGCTTGGTCAGGCGTACCAAGGGCGTGTTGCCGATTTGTCCCAGAGAATTTTCGCTCAAAACGGTGGGCATGATAAATTCCTTGGCCGTGGGGGTGGTGAACGCGGGAGAATCAGATAAAATACATGAACCGGTGATCGAGTTCTTTTTCCATCCCCATGTCCTTGGCCTTATCGCAGAGGTCCTTGAGGGTCAGGGAGGCAAAATACTCGTTAAGGAGGCGGTTGGCTTCCGACCAGATGCTCTGGGTTACGCACTGGCCGTCGAAATCGCATTTGCCGTGGCAGTCATCGGTCGCCTTGGTGCAGGAGACCAGAAAGAGCTCCCCTTCCGTGGCCAGGATGATATCGCTGACGCGAATCTCTTCCGGCTTGCGGGAGAGCACATACCCCCCTTGGGGGCCGCGCTTGCTTTTGAGCAAGCCCGCTTTTTTAAGGTCCTGAAAAATCTGTTCGAGATAACGGGGCGAAATGTCCTGCCGCCGGGAAATATCCTTGATCTGAGTGGGAAGGGCGCCGGAATGATAGGCCATGTCGAAAAGGGCTCTGACTCCATAACGTCCTTTGGTCGATAGCTTCACGGGAAATCTCCTTGTAAAGTGTGATGGCCGATTATCGTAAAGCTTATAGCCCGTGTCAAGAATTAAGCGAAATTCTCCCTTGATCAGGGTGATTTTTTGATTTTCCATTACATAGAAGTTTTAGAGACTTTTGGAGCAAGCTCATGTCCAGTATTTCAGCGCTTGACCCGGCCTTCTATCCGACCCCGGCGGCCCTGGTCACTTTTGACGGTCCCCAGGGTAAAACCTGCCTGCTTCCCTCCCCCTGGATGGGGATCGTCTGGTGTGACCCGCCACGCTTGACCCTGGCTTTTCGACACGGCTGTGCAGCTCGGCCGCTGATGCAGGGATCGTCCCGGTTCGTGGTCAATCTTCCCCCCGATTCCCTGCTCGATTCGTCGCCGCTGATCCACTGGCTGATGACGAAAAACCCCGACATGGAGAGCGCCCCGGGGCTGACGCCCTGGCAGGACCGGTTTATGGCGGTGGCGGCCATCGAGGAGTGCCCGGTGCAACTGGTATGCGACCAGACCGAGGTGAACAGCCGTTACGGGCAGGACGTGCTCAGCGGCAGGGTCACGGCCCTGTATGCCAACAAATCGCCCCTTCCCCTGGCCGAGCCCCTGGATTTCGGCCGCTACACGGTGGCGCGGCTTTAACCGGCCGGCGCACGCCGACGCGTTAAAATGAAAAGGGGCGCAACGCCCCTTTTTCTAGCCCCTATTCAGTTGTCTCAATCCGATCACTCCCAGGGTTTGATGATCCCCGACTCCAGAGCGGCCCGCTCCACGGCCTCGGCCACCTTGGCGTGCACTTCCTTGTGCAGGATGGAAGGCACCAGTTCCCCTTCTTCGGCGCAGGCGGCGATGGCTTTGGCCGCGGCGATCTTCATTTTGTTGTTGATACGGGTGGCCCGCACGTTGAGGGCGCCGCGGAAGATGCCGGGAAAGCCCAGGGCGTTGTTGACGCTCTTGCCGTCAGCGGCGAAGGAGGCCCCGGCCGCCATGGCGTCTTCCGGGGTGATTTCCGGATTGGGATTGGACAGGGCCAGGATCACCTGCCCCTTGCGCACCATGGACGGTTTGATGAGGCCGGGACAGCCGGTGGTGGCGATGACGATGTTTGACTCGGCCATAACATCGGCCAGGGTGCCGGCCGTTCCGCCGGCCTTCTCGAGCATGTCGCGCGATTCGGCCTTCAGGTCGGTACCCATGACCTTCTTGACGCCGTAGGAGAGGAGCAGCTTGGAGATGCCCATCCCCGCCGCTCCCAGGCCGATGACGCCGATGGTCGATTTGCTCAGCATGAGGCCGGAAAAATGGGTGGTGTTGAGCAGGGCCGCCAACACCACGACCGCCGTTCCGTGCTGGTCGTCATGCATGACCGGGATGTCGAGGGCTTCGTCCAGGGAGTCCTCGATAGCGAAACACTCGGGGGCGGCGATATCTTCCAGCTTGATGGCGCCAAAGGTGGGAGCGATGTTTTTGACCGTGTCGATGATGACCTGCGGATCCAGGCTCTCGATGAGGATGGGGATGCCGCTGACATTGACGAGGCGGTCGAAGAGGGCGGCCTTGCCTTCCATGACCGGCATGCCGGCCACCGCGCCGATGTTGCCCAGGCCCAGGATGGCTGTGCCGTTGGTGACGATGGCGACCTGGTTGGGGATGGCCGTGTAGCGATAGGCCAGCTCGGGCTTCTTCTGGATATCCCGGCAGATGGAAGCGACCCCCGGCGTGTAGAGCTTGCGGATGTCGCCGATGCTGTTGATCGGCAGCCGGCTCTTCATGGCGATCTTGCCCCCCTCGTGCAGCTGGTGCACCAGGTCGATGACCTCCTCGACGATGATGCCCTCAACCTTGGCGATATCGTCGAGGATCTTCTCCAGCTGCTCTTCCGAATCGACGTAGATCGTCATCTCACGGGTGTTGTGGGTCCGGCCCATGCGCACAAGGCGGATATCGCCGATATTGCTGCCGGCCATGCCGATGGCCGACGTCAGTTTGCCGAGATAGCCCGGCTTGTCCTGAATCATGACCCTGAGGGTCTTGGCGATTTTGCCGGCGCCTTTTTCAATTTCCATGGAAGTGGACTCCCCTTGTTTGGTGATGGCCGCTGTTCGGTTTTCCTTATTTTTACCCGATCATCCGGGGCTGGCAATGGTCGGTGCTGAAAATGGAAGCGATTTTATGCCCGTCCCCGATTCCGCGCAACGAAAAAAGGCCCCATCCGGTCAGGGATGGAGCCTCTTTTCAATAAGACGAAGTCGATGTGAATAGGGCCCGCTTTATCCGATCCGCTGAGCTGGAGCCCTCATCGCTTCAGCCGACCAAGCCACTTTACCTGGCCAATTGTTCACGTTCAGGCTGCGCTTCTTTACGGGGGTTGGTACGCCCCTGGCGGAGGGATGGACGGCGTCCGGCGTCAGGCCGCGTCACACCGACTTCGTTTGCTGTCAGTTTCTCCGGGATGTCGACCTCGTCCTGAGTTTCCGCAAACGGTCCAACAACCTTCCCCTGAAAAAGGCTTCAGGCGTCCCACTCAAGGGCGGGCTGGCACACCGCCTTTTTGCCGGGGAAGAAATACTCCTGGTGTTGAGGATAAACCAAAGTCCAGTATCGAACATCCCAGAGATTTCAAAGATCAATCTTGCGTTTAAGTTTAGTCTAGCAGGATATTTCCTGATGGAAAGTCCCCAGGTGAAAAAAAACGGGTCGCGGCCTAATGGCCTGTTTTTTCAGGCTAAAACAATCAAAGGCCCCTTGTGAGGGCCTTTGATTGTAGTGCAGGGGAAGGAAGAAGCGGGCGCTCCGAGGAGGGGGGACGGAAGCGCCCGCCAGGGAAGACGGTTATTTTTTGACGAAATTCGTCTGCTCGTTGCAGGTCGGACACTTCTTGGGCTTGCAGCGCCCTTCTTTTTCATATCCGCATTTTTCACAACTCCACAGTGCCATAGGCTCTCTCCTTGGTGTTGGGATTAATATTACTAAATTGGTCATAATTTTAGCGCCTAAACAAATCTTGTCAAGAAGATTTTTAGGCTCAAGCGGACAGCCGTCGACAAGAGCTCTTGACTTCACAAGGTCTCGGGGGTATCTTCCGCGCCGAAAAGAAAGCCTTTTTGTCCATTTGTTTCTGAAAGTTCGGGTCTTATGAAAAGTGCGGCAATCAAGTCCGATGTGCTTTTGTTGCTGACCGCGGCGATCTGGGGATTTGCCTTTGTCGCCCAGCGCCTGGGCATGGACCATGTGGGGCCGTTCACCTTCAACGGGGTGCGTTTCGCCCTGGGCAGCCTGTCCCTGCTGCCCCTGTGGTATTTGAGCCGGCGCCGCGTCAACCGGGCGTCGGTCATGGATCCGGCGGTGTCCGTCAAGCTTCTCCTCTGGGGAGGGGTGGCGGCGGGGGTGGCCCTCTTTACCGGCGCCTCCCTGCAGCAGGTTGGCCTGGTCTACACCACGGCCGGCAAGGCGGGTTTCATCACGGGACTCTATGTGATTCTCGTGCCCATCCTGGGGCTGTTCTGGCGACAGCGTCCTCATGCCGGTACCTGGGGTGGGGCCACTTTGGCCGTCTTCGGCCTCTACCTGCTCTGCGTGACGGAAGAGTTCACCATCGCCTTCGGGGATCTGCTCGAATTGCTGGGGGCCTTTTTCTGGGCCGGGCACGTTCTGCTCATCGGCTGGCTGTCCCCTCGCGTGGACGCCATCCGCCTGTCGAGCATCCAGTTTGCCGTCTGCTCCCTGCTGAGTCTGGCCGTGGCAGTCGCCCTGGAGGTCATCAGCCTTCAAGGTCTGCTGTCAGCGGCCTTGCCTATTCTCTACGGTGGTCTGATGTCCGTCGGGGTCGCCTACACCCTGCAGGTTGTCGCCCAGCGAGAGGCCCATCCCGCCCATACGGCGATCATTCTCAGCCTGGAAGGGGCCTTCGCCGCGCTGGGGGGCTGGCTGATTCTCGGGGAAACCCTGTCGGCGCGCGGGCTGCTCGGCTGCCTGCTTATGCTGGCGGGCATGTTGTTTTCGGAGTTGTCCGGTTTTTTCGTGCGCCGCCGGCAGGTGGCCGGGGCGGTTTGAACGGATTTTTTAGGCAGGCCGGCAGATGGTTGACAGGCGGCCGCGTCCGGCGCTAGTATCTGGCCGCTGACGTTTTTTCAGAAGGAATAGATTATGAATCTGTACGAAGTATCTTACGAAATTGACGGCGAAGTTCGCGAACAGCTGGTCGAAGCCAATACGCCGGTAGAAGCCCAGATGAAATTCATGCAGAACAAGCCCGAAGGCCATGTCATCGTGCTTTGTGTGGTTCGCCAGTAAACTCCTCGCCTCCCACGCCCTTCTTTCTCCCCCTTTTTCTCCTTTTACTCTTCGACCTGCTGAGCCCGGTCTCCGCGCAGGTGAGGTGCGCATTCGGCGTGGATGAATTCCCGGATGCGCTGACTGGCGGTCGCCGGGATGTCCTCAAAGGCGATGCCGACGCCCGCCGGTAAGTCCGCCTTGGTTTTGCTCAGGGCGGCGTTCAGCCAGGTGACGCGCCCTTTACAGCGGATCGTCTCCTCGGCGCCGGGGACGAAAAACTCCAGCGTCACCGGGGTGTCGACCGGCAGGGGGTGGGGTGTCTCCAGAAAGAGGCCGCCGGCGCTAATATTGACGGAATAGTCATGCAGGGTCTTTTCATGCTCGACGCCGTAATGCACCAGCATCCGGGTTTTGACCCGGGGGGTGGCGCGCTCGGCGATCTGGAGGAATTCTTTCGCCACCTGGCGCAGGCGATGGCGGTTCAGGGGCCGCGAAATGACTTCATCACAGCCGGCCTTCCGACAGAACTCCCTTTCGTTCTCGTCTTCGCTGTCGGTGATGAGTATGACCGGCGTGGTAAAGAGCTCCGGATCGCTTTTGATCTGCCGGCAGCAGGCGGCGCCGTCCATTTCCGGCATGTGGAGATCCATGATGACCAGATCCGGACGCAGCGCGCGCATGAGCGGAAGTACCTTGCAGGCGCTCTGCGAGGTCGTAATCTGAATGTTCTCCCGGGCAAAAAACGATTTTTCCATATCCAGAAAAAACTTCACGTCATCGACCAGCAGGATTTTTTTCGCTGCTCGCACCCTCGACCTCCTTCTCTTGAAACATCGAAATAAGCGCATCAAAAAGCAATTTCCGGGCCAGTGTCTCTTTTGGGATTTTTTCCGGTGAAGGAGGGGTGACACCGGCTCCCATGAAAAAAGGCTGCCGGAGTCGGCAGCCTTTTGACGTGTGCAGGAAGCGGTTTTTATCAGCCCTTTTGCGGCATGAAGGTGTCCGGAGTGAAGTTGTAGGTGGCGAAGTAGTCCTCCACCGTCTCGGCCCGGCGGATCAGCTCGACGCGGCCGTCGCCGTGCAGCAGCAGCTCCTTGGGACGCAGGCGGCCGTTGTACTGGAAGCCCATGGCGTGCCCGTGGGCGCCGGTGTCGTGGATGATGACGAGGTCATTTTCGGCGATAGGGGGGAGTTCGCGCTGGATGGCGAACTTGTCATTGTTTTCGCACAGGGAACCGACCACGTCGTAGACCTCGCTACAAGGCTGGTCTTCTTTGCCGAGGACGTCGATGTGGTGATAGGAGCCGTACAGGGCCGGGCGCATCAGCGAGGACATGCAGGCGTCGACGCCGACGTACTTGCGGTAGGTGTCCTTGTGGTTGATGGCGGTGGTGACCAGGGCGCCGTGGGGGCCGGTCATGTAGCGGCCGCTTTCCATGTACATACGCGGGGCGTAATCGTGCTTGGCCTTGAAGGCGTCGAACTGGGCGGTAATCTCCTTGGACATGGCCGCCAGGTCGAGAGGCTGCTGCTCGGGCTTGTAGGGGATGCCGAAGCCGCCGCCGATGTTGACGAACTCGAAACGGATGCCGAGCTCTTTTTCGACCAGTTCGGCGATTTCGAGCACCATGCGGGTCGTCTCTACCATGTAGGTGTAGTCGAGCTCGTTGGAGGCGACCATGGTGTGCAGACCGAAGCGTTTGGCGCCGCGCTCTTGGGCCATACGGTAGGCGTCGATGACCTGCTCGTGGGTAACGCCGTACTTGGCCTCCACCGGGTTGCCGATAATAACGTTGCCCGTGCGGCGGGGCCCGGGGTTGTAGCGGAAGCAGATCAGCTCAGGGAAGACGGGCACTTTGCTGATGAGGCTGATGTCGTCGAGATTGAGGACGCAGCCGCCGTCCTGGGCGGCGAAGAGAAATTCCTCCTCGCTGGTGTTGTTGGAGGTGAACATGATGTCTTCGGGCTTGGCGCCGACTTCACGAGCCAGGATGAGTTCGGGGATGGAGCTGCAGTCGAAGCCGAAGCCCAACTCCTTCATCAGGCGCAGGATGGCCTTGTTGGGCAGGGCCTTGACCGCGAAGAATTCCTGAAAGCCGTCGATGCCGGCAAAGGCCTTTTTCAGGTTCTCGCCGGTCTCGCGGATGCCGGTCTCGTCGTAGATGTGAAAGGGGGTGCCGTAGTGGGCGGCGATGTCCTTCGCCACGGGAAAGAGACGGTTTTTAAAATCTTGTGACATAGGCATGCTGGGATTCTCCTGGTTTCGGGTTAGTGAAAAAAGTTAAAAGGTCAGTCGTTTCGTAAGTATTGTGTTGGGTCGTGGCCGCCTAAGGGCCCGGCGGCGGTTCGAGATCAATGCGCCGGGTCTCCTTGATGGTCGAGAGCACCACCTGGGTCCGGGTTGAGATGACCCCCTGGATGGCCATGAAGTCGTCGCGCAGGATGCGGCCGAGGTCCTCGGTGCCCGCCACGCGAATCTTGACCAGATAGCCATCCTCGCCGGCGACCTGGTGAACCTCCTGCACGCCGGTGATGGCGGCAAGTTCGCCGGCCAGACGACCGTTACCGGCCCGGCTGGCTTCGACCAGGATGAAGGCGGTGAGTTTCTGGCCGAAATGACGCGGATTGAGGCGCACCTCGTAACCCTCGATGATGCCTCGCTCCTCCAGTTTGCGGATGCGCTCCAGTACAGCTGAGGGGGCCATGCCGACCTGTCGGGCGACTTCAGCGTTGGGGATTCGGGCCTTTTCCTGAAGGATGTGCAGAATCTGCAAGTCAATATCGTCAAACATTCTCTCTAATCTCCATGACGGAGAATATTATTCGTTTAACCGCCGTTTGTCAAGGGGCGGTTAAGCAAAAAGCCCCGGTTTCAGGTGAAAACCGGGGCTTTTGGGAGAGGCGAAGAGGCGACTCCTATTCGTCGAAAGCCTCGTCGGGCACGATGACCGGCTGCTTCTGCAGGCGCTTATAGTAGAAGTTCTGCCCGTAGAGCACGGCCGCCGGGTTGTGGCCGGTGACCCGATCCTTGACGACCAGGGTAGTGACGGGAACCTCGGAATATTTGGCGAAGAGCATGTCGTGGCCGACGCAGAGGCCGACGATGATGTTCATGTCGCAGCCCGCCTGGTTGAGGAGCTTGGCCTGGGCGATGGGGTTGCAGGCCGGTTCGAAGGTGCCCGGCCGCACCTTGTATTTTTCGTCGATATCGAGCTCGAGCTTGTCGATGCTGCCGGCCTTGCAGCAGACGGAGACGGGCTCGAACCCCTGCGCCGTGAGGATGTCGGCCAGCCGTTTGGTCTCTTCGAGCAGGCCGATGCAGGTGCCGATGCCGATTTTCCGGTAACCCATGAGTTTGGCCAAAGCGATGGTGTCCTCCACCCGCGTCCAGCGGGCGTTGACGGCATCGGAGCCCGGCACGGGCTGGTAGCAGAGTCCTTCGACGATCGCCGCCACCCGCGCCAGTTTGGCGTCGGCATCGTCTCCCCGGTATTTTTGGAAGGAATCGTCGATGACCTCCTTCTCACGCTGGGAGGGGCAGTATCCCGGCTGTCCCGGGCGGTTTTTGGGGTCGCTCCAGCAGTTGGTGGTGCCGAGCTTGTTCCAGACGGCGCTGCAGGTGGCGCAGGAAAGGGTGGTCTTGTCGCTCATCGTCCTTCTCTCCTTCTCAAATATAAACGAATCAGGGTATGGCTAACCGGTCTGCCGTTAGGCGTCGAAATCTCGCCCCTTACATTGAATTTGTCGAATATAGCAGAAGGAAAAACCCATGGCCAGAAAAGAATCAAACACTGTTTCTTTTTTGGCCTATCAAGGACTGGCAGGCGCCGGGCTGATTTCCAGCAGGGTGATTTCGGGCGGCGACAGCACTCGCATGGGGGGTCCCCAGGTGCCCGTTCCCCGGCTGGCATAGAGATGACTGCCCCTTTCGGTGCGGTGGAGGCCGTCCTGCAGGGGGAATTCGAGGCGGGTGAGCAGATTGAAGGGAAAGATCTGACCCCGGTGCGCATGGCCGGAGAGCTGCAGGTCGAAGAGACCATCCGCGCCGGCACCGAGACGCGGGCGATGCTTGAGCAGGATGATGAGGTGGTCCTTCGGTACCGTCTTGAGCAGCTCCGTTTCTTCGGCGGCCTGCCGGGTGGCCGGATCGTCGACGCCGACCAGGGTGATGTTCGCTCCGACGGTGTGGGCCCGGTTGCGCAGAACCTGGAAACCGCTGCGGCGCAGAAAGTCGAGGCCCTGCTCCATGCCGGCGTAGACCTCGTGGTTGCCGATGATGGCGAATTTGCCCAAGGGGGGATCGATGCGGGTCCACAGTTCGGAGAGGCCGTCGAGATGATTGATCTGAGCGTCGACGATATCCCCGGTGGCGACCACCAGGTCGGGCTGCAGCTGCTGCAGCTCGGAGATGATGGGGGCCAGCGCCTCGTCGCGCAGAATCAGCCCCAGGTGCAGGTCGGAAATCTGGGCGATGCGCAGAGGGGGGCTGCCGGGGGGGAGCTTGGCGCTGGTCAGCCGCACCTGTTCGACGCGCAGATCCGTGGCTTCCCGCAGGCCGTAGAGGCCGCCGGCCAGGGTCACCAGCAGGATGACGCCGGCGCTGACGGCGCCGTGCAGGGAAAGGCGGGGGGCGCTGCCGACCACTTTGGGCAGCAGCCAGGCGGCCAGCTCCCAGAGGGCGAGGGGGAGGCAGAGGCTGAAGGCGAGAAAGGCGAAGCCCATCCAGCTGTAACCGACCCAGGCAAGGGCGCGGGCGACGAGCTCGTGACCGGCATGGTCGAGCAGGCGCACCAGCACCGGGGCGACGATCATGGTGCCCATCCACACCCAGGCCAGACTGGGCAGAGCCGGGTGCCCGGCCAGCAGCGGGTGCATCCCCCAGAAGACGAGGGCGTGCATGGCGGTATAGATGAGCAGAAAAGTCAGAACGAACAGCATGTCAACATCCCTCCTGGGGTGGAAGTTCAGATCACAGACCGGCCTCCCGGCTGAATGTGGCTGGCCGCCAGCCCCGTACGGAGTTTATCAGAAAAAGGCGGCGGCAGCCGGATAACTCTGCAAGGGGCACGATGCCTTCCTCGATAGTGCCCCGGGCCAGCAGGTCGGCCCGGAAGGTGCCGGGCAGCAGACCGCAGTCGAGAGCGGGAGTGATCAGGCGACCGTCCTCCCGCTCCACCACGAGGTTGGCGATGGTCGTTTCGGTCACTTCCCCCCGCTCATTCCACAGGATGACATCGTCGCAGTCCGGGCAGGCCTGTCGGGCCTCGTCATAGAGCTGACGCTGCGTGGTCTTGTGATAGAGGCGGGGATCAGCGGAGTCGACGGGGAAGGGGGCGAGCCCCAGGCGCAGGGGGCCCGGCGCTGAGGGCAGCAGGGGGAGTGCCTCGCCTTGGTAGTGGCCGTCGGCATCGAGGAGCAGACGGACTTTATGAGGAGAAGGCGGCAGGGTGGTGGTGAGGCGGTCGAGCTGGCGGATGGCCTCCTGCCGCGACCAGGGGAGGTCGAAGTAGGCGGCGGAATCGCCCAGGCGCCGCAGGTGTTCCTCCCGCAGAAAGAGCCCTTCCGCAGGCGTCCAGGCCAGGGATTCGAGCAGGGTCGGGGCGGGAGCCGATTGACTCAGAATGCGGCCTTTCTGCAGACACTCCCGATATTCCTTGTCGGCCTCGGAGCCCCAGGTGATGCCGGCGCCGACGCCGTATTCGCCGAGCTGGCGCTGGCGATCGATGAGGGCGGTGCGGATGGCGACGCTGAAGCGGGCCCGGCGCTGCGGGGCCACATAGCCGAGGCAGCCGGTGTAGAGGCGGCGGGGGCGCTGCTCTAGCTCGGCGATGATCTGCATGGTGCGGTATTTGGGGGCGCCGGTGATGGAGGCGCAGGGAAAAAGGGCGGCGAAGACCGCGTCGAGGGGGGCATCCGTTTCCGTCTCGGCCGTGGAGGTGAGCTGCCAGACCGTCGGATATTTCTCCAGGGTAAAGAGTGCCGGCACCCGCACGGCGCCGCCAAGGCGGCCGAGGTCGTTGCGGATCATGTCGAGGATCATGAGGTTTTCGGCGCGGTCCTTCTCGGAAGAGCGCAGTCCCTCGCCCCGGGCCCGGTCTTCCGGCAGGGTGCGGCCGCGGGGGGCTGTCCCCTTCATGGGCCGGGACCAGAGGTGTCGACCGTGACGCGCGAAAAAGAGCTCGGGGGAAGCCGAGGCGATGGCGTAGCGGCCGGTATCGAGGTAGGCGGCGCCGCCGGCCTTTTGGCCCTGCACCAGGTCGAGGAAGAAGAGCCAGGGATCCTGACGAAAGTCGCTGTGCAGGGGGAAGGTGAAATTGACCTGGTAGGTTTCGCCGGCGGCGATGCGTTCGCGAATGGCGGACACGGCTTCGGCGAAGGCCGACTCATCGCAGGCGGCCGTCCACTGCGGGCGGGGCAGGGCGGCGGGGGGAGCCGGCAGTTCCACCACCTGAGGTTCGTCGTAGAGCCCGAACCACAGCAGGGGAAAGTCGTCGTCCGCCAGCACGGTGCAGGCTTCATCGAAGGCGGCGGCGGCCTCGTAGCTCAGAAAACCGGCGGCCCAGAGACCGCTCCCCTCCACCACCTCCTCCAGCTGCCGCAGGGTCTGGCGAATGGCCCCGGCTTCGCGGACTTCCAGCAGGCGCCGGGGGCGGGCGAAGTAGAGCCAGCGGCCAGTGTCGGGGTCGTAGAGCAGGGCTTCGCCGCGCTGCGGGCGCCAGTTGGGGGCATTCTGCTCAGACATTCTAGTCCCTCAGGTTTCCGTCGGGTTACGCGACTCGCAGGGGACGGCGCACTGGCACAGGCCGCAGGGGGTGGCCTCGACGCCGTAATGCTGGCGGGCGTGGGGGGCCGTAACGGCGCGGATGTAGTCATGGCACCGATCCTTGTCGTGCCCCTCGCTGTCGATGGCGTCGGCCGGACAGCGCTTGATGCAGACGCCGCAGGTTCCCTTGGCGTACCACAGACACCACTGCTGGTGGCTCTGGTACGGGCGCGGTGTTGCTGGCAGGTCGAGGCGGGCGACGACGCTGCCGATGCGCACCGCCTTGCCACGCGGGGTGATGAGGCCGTCGCTGAGGCCGAAGGTGCCCAGCCCGGCGATGAAGGCGGCGTGTCGCTCCGACCAGTTGGAGGCCAGGCCGAAGGTTTTCGAGCGGCGGTAGCCGAATTCCGGCAGGCGCTCGGGGGCGACGGCGGCAATGCCGGCTTCCGTCAGCAGGCCGGCCAGATGCAGGCGCAGGTCGCAGTTGAACTGTTCCCCGTAAAAACGCGAGCGCGACCAGCGCCGACCGGGGAGGGTGGTTTCCCGGCGCTGCTCCTGTTTGGTGGCCGCCGTCTGCGGCAGCACCCAGGTGATCACCGTCAGTTCGCCAGCCGCGGCAGGTTCAGCGGGGAAGGCCAGCCGGAAAGCGTCCGCCGGCGTCCAGTAGAAGTCGCCCAGATCGGCCTTGATTTGGGCGTAGAAGGGGTCGTCGCCGCGGGAAAAGGCCAGCAGTGGTTCATCCCAGGCTTTCTCGCCGCTGTCCGGGCCCAGGGTGTTGCGCGGGCTGTCAGCCCAGAAGCCGATCACGGCCTGCTTGATCCAGGCCAGGCGCTCGCCTCTGTCCTTGTTTTGACTTTCCATATACGCCTCCTCGGGAATCCCTATCTTGCCATGAAGCCGACAGCGCTTCAAACAGTTTTCCCGGTACCCCTCTTCGGCGGGGTTAATCCGTCCCTCACGGCCAGGGTGGAAAGGGATTTTCGGTTATTTGTCTTGCCGTTAGGGGGTCGGTCGTGCTAACAAGACGGGACTTTTTCCGTGGAGCTTTGATTCATGATTCACCTGACCAACATCAACAAGCAGCATGGCACCCAGATCCTCTTTCAGAACGCCAGCTTTCAGATACTGCCCGGCACCCGCAGCGGCCTCGTCGGCCCCAACGGCGCCGGCAAGTCCACCATTTTCCGCCTCATCACCGGTGAGGAAGATGCCGACAGCGGCGAGATTTCCTGCTCGAAAAAGACGGTGATCGGCTATTTTTCCCAGGATGTCGGCGAGATGTCCGGCCGCAGCGCCCTGGCCGAGGTCATGGCGGCTTCCGCCCGCACCGTGGCCCTCGGCGAGGAGATCAAGGCCATGGAGGCCGCCATGTGCGAGCCGATGGCCGATGACGCCCTGGCGGAGCTGCTGGAACGCTACGGCGATGCCCAGGAAGAGTTCGAGCATCGCGGCGGCTACGACCTGGAAGCCCGCGCCCAGGCGGTGCTTACCGGTCTCGGCATCGGGCCCGACGACTACAACCGTTCGGTAGGGGACTTCAGCGGCGGCTGGAAGATGCGCATCGCCCTGGCCCGCATCCTGACCCTCAACCCCGACGTGCTGCTCCTTGACGAGCCGACCAACCACCTCGACGTCGAGTCCATCGTCTGGCTGGAAAACTGGCTGTCTACCGACTTCAAGGGAGCGGTGCTCATGACGAGCCACGACCGCGACTTCATGAACCGCCTGGTCAGTCGCATCATCGAAGTGGCCAACCGCACGGTGACGACCTATGGCGGCAATTACGATTTTTACCTGCGCGAGCGCGAAATCCGCCGCGAGCAGCTGCTGGCCAGCCACCGCCGTCAGCAGGAGATGCTGGCCAAGGAAGAGGATTTCATCGCCCGCTTCGCTGCCCGCGCCTCTCACGCCGCCCAGGTGCAGTCGCGTGTGAAAAAGCTGGAGAAGATCGATCGCATTGAGCTGCCGCCAGAACAGCGCACCGTGCGCTTCGAATTTGCCGAACCGCCGCGCAGCGGCGACGATGTGGTGAAGATCGACGGTTTGGCCAAGCGCTGGCCGCTGCCCGACGGCGGCGAGAAGTCGGTCTTCGGCGGCGTTTCCGGTCTCATCCGTCGCCAGGAGAAGATCGCCGTGGTCGGGGTCAACGGCGCCGGCAAGTCGACCTTTCTCAAGGTGCTGGCCGGGCAGACGGAGCCGAGCGAGGGGAGCGTTACCCTGGGAGCCAGCGTTCACCTGGGCTACTTCAGCCAGCACGCCATGGACGTCCTCGACCCCAGGCGCACCGTCTTCGAGACGGTGCAGGAAGCCATCCCCATGGCCTCTATCGGTGTGGTGCGCAACCTCTGCGCCGCCTTTCTGTTCAGCGGCGACGACGTCGACAAGCGCATCGACAAGCTCTCCGGTGGCGAGAAGAGCCGCGTGGTGCTGGCCACTCTGCTGGCGCGGCCCATCAATTTTCTCATCCTCGACGAGCCGACCAACCATCTCGACATCCAGTCCCGCGAGGTGCTGCTGGAAGCCCTGCAGAAGTTCGCCGGCACCGTCGTGCTGGTCAGCCACGACCGCCACTTCCTGCGCAGCCTCGTCAATCGGGTCTTCGAGGTCGATCACGGCGACATGCGGGTGTACGAGGGCGATTACGCATATTACCTGCGCAAGAGCGGGCAGGAGAACCGCGCGGCCTGACCGGCCGGGCACTTACAGGCAACATCCATTTCACACAGCATAGGAAGGACAGACATCATGGCACAGGCCAAAAAAGGCGATCGGGTCCGCATCGATTTTACCGGCACCCTGGAAGACGGCACCATTTTCGACAGCACCCTGGATAGCGGCGACTGCGAATCCGGCCATTGCGATACGGACGACTGCGGCGATGACAGCTGCGGTTGCGAAGCGGGACCCATGGAGTTGGTCATTGGCGAGGGAGAGTTCTTCGAGCAGATCGAAGAGGCTCTCATCGGCATGGCGGCGGGGGAGAAGAAGACCCTGACCATCCCTTGTGAAGAGGCTTTTGGCGACTACGACGAGAGCAAAGTCTTCGCCGTTCCCCGCGAGCAAATCCCCGACGACATGCAGCCCGAGGTCGGTGAAGAGCTGGTGCTCACCGACGAGGAAGACGAGGCCATCGGCGTCACGGTGGTCGAGGTAGCGGACGATAGCATCACCTTCGACGCCAACCACCCCTTAGCTGGCGAAGATCTCACCTACGAATTCACCCTGGTCGAGATTCTCTAGTCCAACCGCACCAATCTGGCCGCGCCCCGCATCGAAAGGGGGCGCGGCTTTTTACTATTCCACGCGCCGGGCACTTCATGAACCAACCCAAGACATCCCTGCCCTTTCATTACGCCTGGGTCATCGTCCTCTGCGGCGGCCTGACCATCTTTTCCTGCCTGGGGCTGGCCCGGTTTGCCTTCGGCATGCTGTTGCCTGCCATGAAAACCGGCCTCGGCCTCGGCTATGACCAGATGGGCTACGTCAGCACCGGCAACTTCGCCGGTTACCTGGTCTCGGTGGCCCTGGCGCCCCTGCTGCTGCGCCTGGTCCGGCCCCGCGTGCTCATCACCGGCAGTCTGCTGCTGATTGCCCTGTGCATGGTTGGCATCAGCCAGACCGACCGTTTCTTACCCCTGCTGGTCTTTTATACGCTGGTCGGCATGGGGGGAGGTTTCGCCAATATCCCGGCGGTAGTGCTCATCTCCCACTGGTTCCGCCGCGAACGGCGCGGCCGTGCCGCCGGCCTCATGATCATGGGCAACGGCGCCGCCATCATCTTCTCCGGCTTTTTGATCCCCACCCTCAACGCCAGCCTGGGGATGCAGGGCTGGCGCACGGGCTGGCTCATTCTGGCGGCCATCACCCTGGGGGCGGCGGTCTGCACGGCGATGCTGGTGCGCAACGATCCGGCCGAACTGGGACTAACGCCGCTGGGCGCCAGACAGTCCCTCGAACCCGCCGCCGTTGCCGAACATTCGCCGGCGGGGAGCGGCCGCAGCCTGCTGCTGCTCGGCGTGCTCTACCTTATCTTCGGTGCCACCTACATGGTCTACGGCACCTTTATCGTCACGGCCATGGTCGCCGAATTCGGTCTCGCCGAGGCCCGCGCCGGCCTGTTCTGGTCGTGGGTCGGCTTTTTCAGCCTCTTCTCCGGTGTGGGCTTCGGGGCGCTGTCCGACCGCCTCGGCCGCAAGAGCGGGCTCATGGTCGTCTTCGTCATTCAGAGCCTGGCTTACCTGTTGGCCGGCTCTGCCTTGGGCGAAGGGGCCCTGGTGGCTTCCGTCGTCCTTTATGGCCTCTCCACCTTTGCCATTCCGACCATCATGGCCGCCGCTGTCGGCGACCTCCTCGGCCTGTCACGGGCAGCGGCGGGCTTCTCCCTCATCACCGTTTTCTTCGCTGTCGGCCAGACCCTCGGTCCGGCCAGCGCCGGTGTGCTAGCCGAGACCAGCGGCACCTTCACTACGGCTTTTCTGCTGTCGGGGGGACTGACGGGCATGGCCGTGATGCTGGCCTCGTTTCTGTCGATGCGGGGGGGAGGGCGTCTTGAAGACCTTTAAGCGCAGGGGAGGACCATGGCGAATTTTGTGCTGATCGGGGTTTTTGTGCTGTTGGGGATGCTCTTCCGGCGGTTGCAGGCCTTTCCCAAGGATACGCCCCAGGTTCTCAACATGTTCGCTCTTTATGTCGCGCTGCCGGCCCTGGTCCTGCTCAAGGTGCCTGAGCTGGACTTTTCCCGCGAGATGCTGACGGCGGCGCTGCTCCCCTGGGGAGTGCTCCTCTTTTCGGCGGCGGCGGTGCTGGCGGCCGCCAGGCTGTTTCGGTGGCCGCGCGCCACGGTGGGCGTTCTGCTGCTGGTTGTGCCCCTGGGTAATACCTCTTTTTTGGGGGTGCCCATGGTGCAGGCCTTTTTCGGTGAGGCGGGGTTGCCCTATCTCATCATCTACGACCAGATAGGCACCATGCTGACCTTTTCGACCTACGGCTCGCTGATTCTGGCGATCTACGGCAAAGGAGGCTCTCTCAATCTGCCGGCTATCGCCCGGCGGGGGATTCTCTTTCCGCCCACGCTGGCCCTGCTGGCAGGCTTTGCCCTGCGTTCCTGGCCCTACCCGGAGGCAGTGGAGCTGGCCCTGCGGAACACTTCCCTCGCTCTTATTCCCCTGGTGATGACCGCCATCGGTTTCCAGATGCGTTGGCGGCTGCAGCCAAGCGTGCTGGCGCCCCTGAGCTTTGGCCTGGGCATAAAGCTGGTCGCGGCTCCTCTGGCCGCACTGCTCCTGTGCCGGTTGTTGGGGCTGCACGGCCTGCCGGCGGATATCCCCATCTTTGAAGCCGGCATGCCGCCCATGGTGACGGCGGGCGCTCTCGCCGTCGTGGCGGGGATGGAAGCGGAGCTGGCGGTGTCCCTGGTGGGCATGGGCATCATTCTGTCCTTTGGAACCCTGCCCCTGCTCTATCTCCTTTTGCAGTGGTGGCCCTGACGGCAGGTGTGCTCAGGGGGCCTGCAGAGGAGGCTCGGCCAAAGCGGCGATCTGCTCGCGCAGCTGCAGAATGTGCTCGCCCCAGTAGCGGGGGGTGTTGAACCAGGAAAAATGGCGGGGAAAGGTGGGGTCGTCCCAGCGGCGGGCCAGCCAGGCGGTGAAGTGCAGGATGCGCAGGCTGCGCAAAGCCTCGATCAGACGCAGCTCGGCCGGGTGAAAATCGTAGAACTCCTGGTAGCCGTCGAGGATCTCCGCCAGCTGCACCTGCTGGCGGGTGCGGTCGCCCGAAAGCATCATCCAGATATCCTGTACGGCCGGGGCCATGCGGGCGTCGTCCAGATCGACCAGATGGGGGGCGTCGTCGCGCCAGAGAATATTGCCGGCATGGCAGTCGCCGTGCACGCGGATGGAGCGGGCCGTCACCGTCGCCGTCAGCTCGTCGACGGCCTGCAGCAGATCCGTCGTGAGGGCGTCGTAATTGGCCTTGTACTCGGCCGGGATGAAGCGCTCGCTGATGAGGGCGACGCTGTCGTGGCCGAAGCTCTGGCCGTCGAGATGAGGCCGGTGAACAAAGGGGCGAATGGCGCCGATGCGGTGCAGGCGACCGAGCAGGCGTCCCATGATGAGCAGGTTGTCCAGATCGTCGAACTCGGGGGCGTGTCCCCCCTGGCGTGCATAGAGGGCGAAGCGGAAGCCGCCGTAGTGAAAGAGGCTCTCCCCTGCCTCATTGCGCAGGGGGGCGACGACGGGAAGCTCGTGCTCCCGCAGCTCGAAGCAGAACTGGTGCTCCTCGCCAATCTGCGCGTCGGTCCAGCGCTGGGGGCGGTAGAACTTGGCGATGAGCGGCTGGCCTTCCTCGATGCCCACCTGGTAGACGCGGTTCTCGTAGCTGTTCAGGGCCAGGGTGCGGCAGTCGCAGACGTAGCCCTGGCTTTCGACGGCGTCCATGATGAAGCTGGGGGTCAGGCTCTGGAAGGGGGGCTGGTTCTCGGTCATCGTCTCACTATCCTTTTGTTCGGCTTTTTCGGGAAGTGGCGGCAGTATAAGGCAATTGTCCTTTTTGTGCCCGAAAACTTTTGACGGATCGCCAAGCCAGCGTTATTGTGGCGGTATCCTGTTTCAGAGGATTGTATTCCCCACCATAAAATGGTAAAAGAATCCACACGGCAACCCAAAGATTGACTACTTCTCCCCCTTTTCATGGGTACTCCTCCAAAACCGATTTGAGAGGGGCACCGCCGGCTCAGCTCCCGCGCGCAGTCTGCAGTTTCCTACGGGCAAAACATCACAATTCGAATCATGATACTGCCAATCGATAGGCGGCTCGGATTGCTGCCGGCGTGATCCTAAAATGAGCAGTGCGCAGGTGGGACCTGCAGAGGGGAGCTGGAAATGGCCAATTCGCACAGGAAGGAGCATCGGGTGCAAAAAAAATCTTGAGCATTTTCAGGGTCTCCTCCTGAAACAGTTTAGTGCGCTGCAACGGCAGGCCATGTCGCAGGGCACTGTTTCTCCGACAGAAGCGGAGCGGCAGCGCATCAATCTTGCTCTGGAACGCATACGCCGAGACGAATACTGGTATTGTGTGACCTGTGGAGGGAATATCTCCGAGGAGCACCTGCTGAACGATCCAACCGTCCTGACCTGTGCGGATTGCACATCGGAGAACAAAAAGGAGGATTGATACCTCATCCAGTTCGTCTCCGCGTAAAATAAGGACCATTTAACAGATAAGATTATGACCGCATACTTCCGCTTTTTCGCATCTCATCCAGCCATCCTGTCCTTCGGGGTGCTACTGACCTTATTCTCCAGCTTCGGCCAGACGTTCCTGATCTCCATCTTTGTGCCCTATTGGCTGGACACCTTCCGGCTGGATACCGCCCAGTTTGGTATCCTATACTCCGCCGCCACCCTCCTGAGCGCGGCAAGCCTGCCGTACTTTGGCGGACTGATCGACCGGGTGGAAGTCCGGCGCTTCAGTCTCGCGGTGGGATCATGCATGGTTGCGGCCTGCATTTTCATGGCCGCCTCTCCTGCGGTCTGGGCCCTTTTCCTGGCAATCCTTGGGCTGCGCCTGACCGGTCAAGGACTGCTCAGCTTGACGGCCTCCACGACCATGGCCCGCCTCTTCGGCAAGGGAAGGGGGAGGGCGCTTAGCGTCTCCAGCCTCGGTTATCCCCTCGGGGAAGGGCTCCTGCCTTCGCTGGTTCTCCTGCTGATTCTGGGTGTGGGGTGGCGGTGGAGTTGGGCGATTCTCGGCGGAGTCATCGCTTTGACCCTTCTTCCTTCCATGTTCCTTCTATTGCGCGGCCTGCAGGCGTCCGACGCCACACCGGCGGATCCGGCTCCCATCCTTAGACCGCGTCCGGCCCTGTTGCGGGACTGGCGCTTCTATGGCCTGCTTCCGGGAAGCATTTTCCTCCCTCTAGTGCTGACGGCGCTCTTTCTCTATCAGGCGCCTCTCGGGCAAGACCGGGGATGGTCGGCGCAGGTCATGGCGACTGCGTTCATCGGATTTGCTCTGGCGCGTATGGCCGGTTCGCTGCTGGCGGGACCATGGATCGACCGCTGGAGCGCAACGAGGCTCTTTCCGTATATCCTCGTTCCGGCCTGCGCTGGCCTGATCTTTCTGAGTTTCGGAACATCTCCCTGGGTCGCCCTCGTCTACCTGCTTCTTGTGGGCTTCAGCCAGGGAATCGCCAATCCGATGATGTCGGCGCTGTGGGCGGAGGTCTACGGGGTCGAGTCGCTGGGGGCAACCAAGGGGACCGTGGCAACGATCGGCGTTTTCGCGACGGCCTTAGGGCCGGTGCTGATGGGCGGATTGATCAAGGTCGGAATCCCTTTTTCTATCATCTTGCCAGGATGCGTGGCAATGGGCCTTTTGGCCATAGGAGCGAGCCTGCTGATGCGCTGGCGTCTAGAAACGACTCATGGAGGTGAAGAACCGTGCGTGACGACCTCGATCTGAATTATTTCAAGGGAATTCTCGAAGAGCGCCTCGCCGCTATTCAGGCGGGACGCGAGGCGCAGAAGAAGGAGGGGGCGCCGGTCGAACTCGACCAGACGAAGGTGGGGCGCCTCTCTCGCATGGATGCCATGCAGCAGCAGGCCATGGCCCAGGCCTCGGCCCGCCGCACCGAGTTGGAGGCGCAGCGCATTAGGTCGGCCCTCGGTCGCATGCGCTCGGGCGATTATGGGTACTGCGTGAAATGTGAGGAAGAGATCACCGAGGGGCGTCTGCGGGTCGATCCCGCCACCCTGGTCTGCATCGATTGCGCGAGGGCGGCGGAGGGGAAGTGATACCCCCGGGCTTCGGGACTAAGTCGGGGTCTGTCTTATAAATCCTTCTCTTCTCGATCCCCTTTCGGCAACTGCCGGAGTATCTGTTCGAGCTGATCCGACAAGGATTTCTCCGGATCATAGTGGGCTACGCATTCCAATACCTTGACAATCTCCTCCCTTTCCCTTTTAAGGATCTCCAGCTCCGAGCGGGGGCAGAATGCCGCATGGGCTCCTTCGGGGTGGGCACACTCAGGGCAGACACCCTCTCCCGAAGCGACAATGATCGGCATGGCGGTGACCTTGAATACCGTCTGCTCACTGTGGCATCTGTGGCAGCGGCCTTTGTGTTTACGGCCGATATTGATGTTGGTGCCCAGTTTCTTTGCACATTCGAAACAGAGATTCTTGCCTGACCAATTTTTCATTATGCTGTTTTCCTTTTTTATGCTTTCCGCTTTTTACCATCGCTGGCGCGAAAATGCCGCCAATTTTGCCGAGATTCCCCATTGCGGAAAGACTGTGCCGAGGTCGTCAACCGCGATACAGCATCCATGATGGCCGACCATGTTTTCGCCATTTGTCTCGGGTCCACGCGAAACGGTAGTCACTCTGTATGAAAATTCCCTTCGGATTCCCTGAGATGTTTTATAGGAGAAATTCCCGATCAAGCTCAAAAGGGGCGTGAGGCAGAGACAAGTCGATTCCGTCCCGTAATGCTCTTAGAAGGCAAACATGCGCCGCGCCGTTGCGAGGGCCTCCAGAGAGTTGTCGAGACCGGCAACCTCCGCGAAACACTTTTCCGCAGCCAACCGGGTCGTCAACAGCACCGGGCCTCCGCCGAACACAACTCGAACCCTTCTCCCTCAATGCGTGGGCTATTTTTTCCATCGTTCGCTGAGCAGCAACGTGTCCATCTTACATGCTGTCAGTTACCTTTTCGCCAGAAGTGAAACGCACCCCCCGGACAGCAGCTTCCCGCTCCAACTCTGCCGCCGAGAGATAGCGCCTTTTTGCAGTCAGTTTGCCGTCTATAAAGGTGGCGGGTAGTACGCCTCCGCCCTCCGCCAGCAGCAGATCGGCCACTCCAGCGTGCGCGGCATAAGCAATCGCGTCAGTATCAAGGGTATAGATCTGCACATCCATGCCGGATTCCCGCAATAGGGAAATATTTCTTTTCCACCACTCCAGTTCGGGCTTGGCCGAACCCCCATCCGTTCCTGCTGAAAGAATTCTGGCTGGGGCAAAAATCTCTATGTTCATATCCGCTCCTTTCGTTGCCCTTGGATCAATCGTGTTCCCGGGTTTTCAGGAATGTAACCTTCGGCCACTGCTCGACCACGAATCCCAGCCGCCATTCGCTCGGGGCCAGATAAGTGAGGTTTCCCTCTGCGTCCAGGGCCAGATTGGCCTGATTCGCTTTTTCAAAGGCGGCCATTTTCTTGGGGTCGGCGCAGCTCACCCAGCGGGCGGTGGCGTAGTCGATCCCTTCGTAGGTGGCGTCGACGTTGTACTCAGCCTTGAGTCGGGACATGGTCACGTCAAACTGCAGCACCCCGACCGCGCCGAGGATAAAGTCGCTCCCCAGGAGAGGGCGGAAAAGCTGCACCGCTCCCTCCTCGGCGAGTTGGGAGAGTCCCTTCTGCAATTGCTTGGCCCGCAGGGGCGACTTAAGCCGCACCCGCCGGAAGTGCTCGGGGGCGAAGCTGGGAATGCCGGTGAACTTGAGCGGCTCTTTCTCCGAAAAGGTGTCACCGATCTTGATGGTCCCGTGGTTGTGCAAGCCGATGATGTCCCCCGGCCAGGCCTCTTCGACCAGCGCACGATCCTGGGCCATGAAGATGGTCGGGTTGGCCAGCAGGACATCCTTGCCGATGCGGTGATGACGCGCCTTCATCCCCCGCGTGAAGCGGCCTGAGCAGATGCGCAGGAAGGCGATGCGATCGCGGTGCATCGGGTCCATGTTCGCCTGGATCTTGAAGACGAAGCCGGAGAACGTCTCCTCTTCGGGGCCAACCATGCGGGTGGTGGTCGCTCTCGGCATCGGAGCGGGCGCGATCTCCACGAAGGCATCGAGCATTTCACGAACGCCGAAGTTGTTGACGGCGCTGCCGAAGAAGACGGGGGTCTGGTTTCCTTTCAGGTAGTCTTCCAGCACGAAAGGATTGGCTGCCCCTTCGAGCAGGGCCACATCCTCGCGCAGTTCTTCGGCCTGACTCCCCAACAGTTCGTCAAGGAGTGGATCGTCGATGTCCCGAATGGTGAGCATCTCGTCGGTAAGGCGTTCCTCGCCGGGAGTGAAGAGGTTCAGCTCCTTGCGGTACAGATTGTAGGTTCCCTTGAAGCGCTTTCCCATGCCGATCGGCCAGGAGAGGGGAGCACATTCGATCTGCAGCGTCTCTTCGATGTCGGCCAGAATGTCCAGTGGCGCCATCCCTTCCCGATCGAGCTTGTTGATGAAAGTCAGAATGGGAGTGTTGCGCATCCGGCAGACCTCCATTAGCTTGCGAGTCTGGGTCTCGACCCCCTTGACGCTATCAATGACCATGACCGCGCTGTCCACAGCGGTGAGCACTCGATATGTATCCTCCGAAAAGTCCTGATGCCCCGGCGTATCGAGGAGGTTGATCTCGAAATTGCGGTAATTGAACTTCATCACCGAACTGGTGACAGAGATGCCCCGCTGCTGTTCAATGGCCATCCAGTCGCTGGTGGCATGCCTGTCGGCCTTGCGAGCCTTGATCGCGCCTGCCATCTTGATCGCGCCACCAAACAGAAGGAGCTTTTCCGTCAGGGTGGTCTTGCCCGCGTCGGGATGGCTGATTATTCCGAAAGTGCGGCGCCTTTGCACCTCGTTTTTCTGCTTGCTCATGAGATCCTCCGTACCAGCTCCGCATTTGGCATCCGGGCCGGCAATCCGTCTAGGGGGTCTAGCGGCCACCTGGCATAAACGGTCAATGTTTACGGAAACGATTTCTCACCCTGATGGCGTTCAGGACGAGAAAACATCAAACGCTGATGCCGGGGTACTATGGCGGAGGGATTTTGCAGGGGGTAAGGCAGGATGTGTGAAGAAAGGTCGAGGGCTCGGCCGTGTGGGTTAGCACGAGCAGGTGCATCGCCCGTGTGCAGGCGACGTAGAGCATGTTGCGGTCCATGGGGGTGTGATAGGCGGTGGCACTGGCGTCCGGTACGATGACGCGGTCAAACTCCAGTCCCTTGGCTAAATGGGCGGTGCAAACGATGACGCCGTTCGAGAACAAGGTGCTGGAGGCATCAAGAAGCCTTGCCTGGATGCCTTCCCTGCTCAGCGCGACCGCAACTTTTTCTGCCTCCTTCTGCGTTTTGCAGACAATCCCCAGGCTGTTGTGCTTCGAGGCGAGATATTCCTCCGCCAGCATCCGGATCTGCGTCATCTCCTCAGCCTTGCTTTGGCAGGCCACTATCCGTGGCGGCTCGCCGTGGCGCGCCATCGGAATCAGGTCCGGGTTGAAGCGGATGTGCTGGACGAACTCCATGATCTGCAGAGTCGAGCGGTAGCTCCGTGTCAGGGTCATGTAGCTGGCCCCGGAGAAGGCGTCGCGGATATCCTCCGGGGTCGAGGCACTGTAAGGGTTCACCGATTGCGCCACGTCGCCGAGGATGGTCTTGCGGCATGCAAAGAGCCGGGCGATCACCGCATACTGTACCGGCGTATAATCCTGCATCTCGTCGATGAGCAGGTGCTTGACCGAACTGTACGGGTTGTCAATCCCCTCCAGGCGCAGCTTGAGATAGATGAGCGGGAAGACGTCGGCATACTCAAGTCCGCCGCCCCTGGCGGGCTTGAACAGCTCCGGTCGCCCCATCCAATCGTAGTATTCCTTGTAGGCGTTTCGCAACGTGGTGGTGCGGTGCATCTTACGAATGGCGTTTCGGAGCGTTTTACGCCCCTCGGAGCCAATATCGTAGTTGTACTGTATCCCCACGTTCGTCTCCACCGCCCTCACCACTTCGGTGATGCGCCTGGCCAGAGCCATCCCCCGGTACTTGGCGAAGAACTTCTCGATGAACCAGCCAGGCACCAGGCGGCCGTCAAGGGAGACGTCTTCGCCTGTGAAACGCGTCGCTTCCACGTGATCGGCGTACTCGTCCAGTTTCTTCAGGAACTCGGTTGAAGATTTGGATGAGATGCGCTCCTTCATGGCTTCGTCGTTCTTTTCGAGAAGCGAAGCGGTCTGCTCGAAGTAGCTCTGGAAACGAACCTTGTGCTCCAGCAGCTCGTCGGCGAGCCGCTCCATGCCTATCTCGGCGACCGACTCCTCCCCCAGTTCGGGGAGAACGTTGGCGATGTAGTCGGCAAAGACCCGGTTGGGGGAGATGATCAGGATGTCTTTGGAAGTGAGTGTCTCCTTGAATCGGTAGAGCAAAAAGGCGATGCGGTGCAGGGCGATGGAGGTTTTGCCGGAGCCGGCGACCCCCTGGATGATCAGGGTCTGGGCGTGGTCGTCGCGGATGATGGCGTTCTGGTCACGCTGGATGGTGGCGACAATGTTCTTCATGCCGTCGTCGGAGGCGCGTGCCAGCTCCTGCTGAAGGACATCGTCAACGATATGGAGTCCGCTCTCCAACATGAATTCCATCTCGCCGTCGCGGATCCGGAACTGGCGTTTGAGCGTGACCTCGCCGCTGATCTCCCCCGAAAGGGACGTGTACGCGGCCGGCCCGGTTTCGAAGTCGTAGAAGAGGGTAGCAATAGGAGCGCGCCAGTCGTAAACGAGATTCACCCTGTCGTGCTCGTCGTAGAGATGGTGAACTCCAATATAGAAAGGCTCGGGAAGTTCTTGGCCACTCCGGGTGAAATCGAAGCGCCCGAAATAGGGAGCGCGCGCGAGTTTGAGAAGGCGATTCTTCTGCGCCAGGATGGAGTCGCCGGTCATGAGCATCTGCTCGATCGACTGGCGGGTCGAAACCTTTTCAGCATGGTCCATGTCCGCTTTGTTTTCCCAGAGGTAGGCCTTCTGGGCCTGAATGTCGTGCTGGTAGCGGGCGAGGCGCTCGTCGATACCCTTGACGAGCCTGTTCAGCCGGCACTGCACCGCGGCAAGCCGGGCGCGTTCTTCCTCTTCGGGACTCAGGTTCTCTGCCGGGTCGATGCGTTTTGTTTTCATCTCTTGGGACATTCCTTAAGCACAGTTTATCTTTTCTTCGCTCCGGTCTCGCAGTCGGCGCACATAAGGGTTGTCGGGTCGGCGAGCATCCTCTGCCGGGTGATATCTTCCCCGCATTTCACACAGCTCCAGTATTCGTCCTTGCGGATGCGATCGAAGGCAAGGTGAATGAGCAGCCGCTCCGTTCCCGTGTGAAAGCCGGTGTTCCCTGTTTCCATTCGGCGGTCTAGGAGATCGAGCCGATCCGCCAACATTTTTTGAAATGGTTCCGTATTACGGATTTCCGTTGTCTGCGTTTTTTTCATCCGTCCTCTTCTCCGTCTAGAAATTTACCCCTCGCCAGCAGGCGGCAGATGCAAAGGTGCGTCCATCGGAAGCGTTGTCCGGTTCACTTTGGTCGAGAGGGAGATGGTTGCGGGATGCGTGTTGCTGTCAGGAAAAGCTCTGCCCCTGAGAGCGCGCGGAGATTCCGGGTCTCAGGGGAAAGCCGTGGGGCGCCGGGCCAACTCCAGCAGGACTGGGAGTCGGATCAAATCGGCTTAGAAGGGTGTGCGGTTCTGAAAATCATGGCACGGTTTATATCATCTTCCTGTCCGTAAAATCAAGGACCAACCTGCCCAACTCAGCGAAGCAGCAGGAGGGGGATGGTCGATCTGCGCAGCATGGCGGTGGTGGTGCTGCCGATGAGCAGGTGGCGGATGCGGGAGTGGCCGTAGGCACCCATGATCATCAGATCGATGCCGTTCTCCTGCTGGTACCGGCTCAGTGCGTTCTCAGTTTCGCCGGAAAGGATTGTGGTCGACGCCTCGAATCCCGCCATTTCCAGAATCTGCCGGGCTCGAGCAAGTCCGGCTCGCGTCTCCTCCGTATCCGAACCCACCATCACCAGGTGGCATGAAATGCCCTTGAACAGTGGACTAGAGGAAACCATCTCCAGCGCCTTTCGGGCGGTGGCGCTGCCGTCACAGGCGAGCATCACCTTTTGCGGCGCGCGAAATTCCTCGGTGGTCACCAGGATGGGACGGCGCAAGGTGCGGATGACCCGCTCCAGGTGGCTTCCCAGGTGTTCGGAGGCTACCTGCGCCGCTTCCCCCCGTTTCCCAAGCACCAGCAGGCGAATCCCTTCTTCCATCTCCGACAGGGTTTCCACAAGCCCCCCGTGGCGTTGCAGTCCTTCGGGCTTTTCCACCCCGGCAGTACGGGCCCTGAATTTGGCCGCGCCAAGAAGCTGCCGCCCCCTCTCCTGGACCAGTTTGCCACGCTTCTCGTCGAGGGCTGCCAGTTCCTCCAGCAGCGATTCGCGGGCTCCCAGCCCGATGCTCCCGCTCAGGTCGGAAGGCGGGGGAGCCTGCTCTTTGTGGGGCACATGAAGAAACTTCAAGGGGGACTTCATCCGCAGGGCGGCCCAGGAGGCCGCGTCACAAACAGCGGGTGAATAGGACGATCCGTCGATGCAGGCGAGTACGAGTCTATTCATAGTTTATCTCCTTAGTGCCCCATCAGCAGTTCCACCGCTTCCGGCTTGTCGTGGACCGCGAAACGATCCACCATGGTCTCACTGGCCTTGTTGAGTCCGATAATTTTCACTTCGGTTCCCTCCCGGCGGAACTTGAGGATAACCTTATCTAAGGCCCCGATAGCGGTGATGTCCCAGAAATGTGCTCGGCTGACGTCGATCTGCACATTCTCCACGGCTTCCTTCAGATCGAAAGAGGCGATGAAGCGTTCAGCGGAGGTGAAGAAGACCTGTCCAACCACGGTGTAATGACGGGAGAGTCCATCTTCCGAAAGGCTGGAACCAACATGCAAAACCCTGCCGATCTTGTACGCAAAGGTCAGCGAGCTAAGCAGCACGCCAACCAGCACCCCCAGCGCCAGATTGTGGGTCGCCACCACCACGACCACCGTAGAGGCCATCACCAGACTGGAGCTTTTGGGGTTTTTGCGCAAGTTTCGGATCGACTCCCAACTGAAAGTGCCGATGGCCACCATGATCATGACCGCTACCAGCGCCGCCATCGGAATGCGTGACACCCATGGCCCCAGGAAGACCACCATCAGCAGCAGAAAAACGCCGGAGAAAAGAGTGGAAAGACGGCCGCGGCCACCCGATTTGATGTTGATGACTGATTGGCCGATCATCGCGCATCCGGCCATACCTCCCATGAACCCCGAGGCGATATTCGCCACTCCCTGGCCCACGCATTCACGATTCTTGTCGCTGGGCGAATCGGTCAAGTCATCGACGATCGTCGCCGTCATCATCGATTCCAGCAGGCCGACCACGGCCAGAGTCACCGAATAGGGGAAGATGATCGCCAAAGTTGTGAAGTTCAAAGGAAGGTCAGGGATCAAAAAGATTGGCAGGCTGTCAGGCAGGGCTCCCATGTCCCCCACGGTGCGCACATCTACGCCGAAAAACATGGTGAAAGCAGTCAGTGCCACGATGCAGACCAGCGGTGAGGGGATGGCTTTGCTGATATAGGGAAACAGATAGATCAAACCCAGGCCGGCCGCCAGCAGGGCATAGACCTGCCAGCCCACGTTGGTAAGCTCGGGGATCTGTGCGAGGAAGATCAGGATTGCCAGAGCGTTGACGAAGCCGATCACCACCGACCGAGAGACGAATCGCATCAGGCCGCCCAGCCGAAAGGTTCCGGCCAAAATCTGCAGCAGGCCGGTCAGAAGTGTCGCCGCCAGAAGATATTGCAGGCCGTGCGTTTTAACCAATGTCACCATCAGCAGGGCCATGGCGCCGGTTGCTGCCGAGACCATCCCCGGCCGCCCACCGACAAAAGCAGTAACCACGGCGATACAGAAAGAGGCATAAAGTCCGACTTTGGGGTCGACCCCCGCGATGATGGAGAAGGCGATCGCTTCTGGGATGAGGGCCAAGGCGACCACGATTCCGGCGAGGGCGTCGCCGCGTACATTAGAGAACCAATTTTTTTGAATCATTTGAACAGTCATTCTATTCCTTTAACAAGTTACAACATCACGGAAAGCGAGCCAGAACTGGCTGGCCACCCGAATCTGCTGTAGTGAACAGGGGAAGCAAAAGGACAGGAAGGAGTCCGTTTGTTTCTCGGCTAAAGACAGACCAACGCACACGCACGGCCATAGGCCGGCGGCAATATTTCCGTCGATTCGATCGGTTGAAAACTGCTGCAGAGGTGATTGGGAAAAACGACTTCGGCAGGGTGTTTCGCGGAGGATGAACTCTTTTACATTGGGCGCATTTCGGGAAAAGTAGTGTTCGTTCGTCGACTAATATTTCTTCCGACGGATAAAAAGCGTAATTATGGGGGTAAAAATGACGGAATGCAAGTTAAAAATTACCATCTATTGTCGGTATCCTTGACATTATCCCCCTGCTGACGGACAATTAATCCCATGACTGATCTTGACGCTTCCCTGCCTCTGGGCAGGACCACCGAGTACAAATCCGAATACGATGCTGGCCTGCTCTGTGCCGTGCCGCGCAGCCTCAAACGCCTGGAGCTGGGCCTGGAGCGGGCGCTTCCCTTTCAGGGAGTGGACATCTGGAACGCCTTCGAGCTCTCCTGGCTGCTGCCCGGCGGCAAGCCGGTGGTGGCCATGGGGGAGTTCCGCTTCCCCTGCCATTCACCCAACATCGTCGAATCCAAGTCCTTCAAGCTCTACCTCAACTCCTTCAACCAGACCCGCTTCGCCAGCTTTGCCGAAGTGGAGAAGGTGCTGGCCGAGGATCTCGGCCGCGTGGCCGGGGCGCCGGTGCAGGTGCGCCTCATCGGCAGCGAGCGCTTCGGCGACGAGCGCCTCTTCGCCCTGCCGGGGCGCTGCATCGATGGGATCGATATCGCGGTCAACCAGTACCAGCTGGAGGCCGAGTTGCTGACCGGGGCGGCCGACGCGGAGGATGTCGTCGAGGAAGAACTGTACAGCCATCTGCTCAAGAGCAACTGCCTCGTCACCTGGCAGCCCGACTGGGCCAGCGTGCTCATCCGCTATCGTGGCGGGCGGATCGACCCTGCCGCCCTGCTGCGCTATCTCATCTCTTTCCGCCAGCACAACGAATTCCACGAGCAGTGCGTCGAGCGCATCTTCGCCGACATCATGCGCTTCTGCCGGCCGGAGAGACTCACCGTCTACGCGCGCTACACCCGCCGCGGCGGCCTCGATATCAATCCCTTCCGCAGCAATTTCGAGAACACGGTGGAGAACCTGCGGCTGGCCCGTCAGTAGTTGCCGCCCCTGTCTTTATATTTTCCGAAAGGAGATTGCCACGATGGCCAAAACGATTCTCATCACCGGCGCCACCTCGGGATTCGGGGAAGCCTGCGCCCGCCGTTTTGCCGCCGAAGGCTGGCAGCTCATCCTCACCGGCCGCCGTCGCGAGCGCCTGCAGACCCTGGAGAAGGAGCTGGGCGCCGCCGTCAGCCGCACCCTGGTGCTTGACGTGCGTCAGCGCCAGGCCGTGCAGGAGGCCCTGGGGGATTTGCCCGCCGTCGACGTGCTGCTCAACAATGCCGGCCTCGCCCTCGGCCTGGAGCCGGCCTGGGAGGTCGACCTCGAAGACTGGGAGACCATGGTCGATACCAACGTCAAGGGCCTCATGTACTGCACCCGCACGGTGCTGCCGGCCATGGTCGCCCGCAATGGCGGTCACGTCATCAATATCGGCTCCACCGCCGGCAGCTGGCCCTATCCCGGCGGCAACGTCTATGGTTCGACCAAGGCCTTTGTCGAGCAGTTCAGCCGCAACCTGCGCGCCGACCTGCTCGGCAGCCGGGTCCGCGTCACCTATCTGGCTCCCGGTATGGCGGAGACGGAGTTCTCCCAGGTCCGCTTCAAGGGGGATGGCGAGCGCGCCGCCGGCGTCTATGCCGACACGGAGCCCCTGCGACCGGAGGATATCGCCGACATTATCTGGTATGTGGCCAACGTCCCTGCTCATATCAACATCAACGCCCTCGAGGTCATGTCGGTCTACCAGTCCTGGGGGCATCTGGCGGTGCATCGCCAGCGCTGAAGCGGCGGCCGGGAATTCCCTTGCGGAAGCCGCGTCCTTGTGATAACTAGACCGGCTCAGAACCCCATTTACGCGCAGGAGAAATCCCATGAGTTACCAGGCACCCGAAAGTTTCACCGAGGTCACCGTGACCTGCAAGGCCAACATTTACTTTGACGGCAAGGTGGTCAGCCACAGCATTCTGCTGGCCGACGGCCGTAAAAAGACCCTCGGGCTGGTCTATCCCGGCCGTTACACCTTCAACACCGAGGCCCCCGAGAAGATGGAAATCATCGCGGGCAGCTGTCGTGTCCGCATCGGCGGCCAGGGCGACTGGATCGGCTTCACCGCCGGCACCTGGTTCGATGTACCTGGCCATGCGTCCTTTGACATCGAAGTCGCCGAAGGCGTCACGGAGTACATCTGCTCTTTCGTTTAGGAAAACCCGTGTATAATAGAAACTCTGGCAGACGCCGGGCCCTCTGCCCGGCGTTGTCTTTTTTGGGCAAGCCCGCAGGAGGAACTGATGTTTGAAATCGGCCGCATTCAAAACCTGAAAATCCATCGTCTCGATGAAGAGGGTGCCTGGCTGGGAGAGGAATCCCAGCCGGTGCTGCTGCCCATCCGTGAAGTTCCGGCCGACGCCAGGGTCGGGGCCGTCTATCCCGTCTTCGTCACTCTCGATGCCGCGGAAAAACCCGTGGCCACCCTCAACCTGCCCAAGGCCCAGGTCGGCGAGTTCGCCCTGCTCAAGGTCAAGGACGTCACCCGGCACGGAGCCTTTCTCGACTGGGGGATGCCGAAGGATCTACTGGCCCCCTACAGCGAGCAGCCCGAACGCATGCGCACCGGGCACAAATACCTGGTCAAGGTCTGCCTCGACAACCGGGGCCGCGTGGTGGCTACCGCCCGTCTGGATGAATGCCTGGAGCCCGAAATCAAGGACCTCAAAGAGGGGGACAGGGTCGAGCTCATTCTCTGGCAGTACACCGACCTCGGCGCCAAGGTGATCGTCAACGGCCTCTACGGGGCTCTGCTCTACAAGGACGAGCTGCGCAGCGGCCTCAAGCGCGGCGACCGTCTGCAGGGCTACGTCAAGACCATCCGCCCCGACGGCAAGCTGGACGTCACCCTGCGCCAGAGCGGCGTCGAGGGGATTGAGGAAGCCCGGAATACCCTGCTGGCCGCCCTGCAGAAGGATGGTTTCCTCCCCCTGCATGACAAGAGTCCCTCCTGGGAGATCCAGAAGCGCCTGGGGATGAGCAAGAAGGTCTTCAAAAAGGCGGTGGGCGGTCTCTACAAGGAGAAACGGGTGGAGCTGAGCGAGGACGGGGTGCGGCTGAAATCGAACTGAAGGTGAGGCTATGAACCGAATGATTCGGCGTTCTGTCTGTCCCTACGATTGCCCCGACACCTGCGGGCTGCTGGTGGAGGTCGCGGGGGAGCGGGTGGTGAAGGTGAGCGGCGATCCCGAGCACCCCTTCACCCGCGGCTTTCTCTGCCCGAAGATGCAGCACTACGAACGCACGGTGCACTCCCGCCGCCGTCTGACCACCCCCCTGCTGCGCCGCGGCGCCAAGGGGAGCGGCGACTTTGAGCCCATCACCTGGGATGAGGCCATCGAACGCATCGCCGACCGCTGGCAGGCCATCATCGCCGCGCACGGCGGCGAGGCGATTCTGCCCTATTCCTACGGCGGCACCCTGGGACTGGTGCAGCGCAACGCCGGCCATCCTTTTTTTCACGCTCTCGGCGCCTCCCGGCTGGCCCGCACCATCTGCTCCCCCGCCAAGGGCGCGGGCTGGCAGGCGATCATGGGGGATACAATGGTGCCGCCCCCCGACGAAGTGGTACAGAGCGATCTGGTCATACTCTGGGGGGTGAACGCCGCTGCCACCAACATCCACTATCTTCCCTTTGTGCAACAGGCCCGTCGTCGGGGCGCGTCCGTCTGGCTCATCGATACCTATCGGACGCCGACGGCCGCCGGGGCCGACCGCGTCATGCTGCTGCGTCCCGGCAGCGACGGGGCTCTGGCCCTGGCGATGATGCACGTCTTCGCCCGCGAAGGTCTGGTCGACCATAAGTTTGTCGCCGCGCAGGTGCAGGGCTACGAGGCGTTTGCCGCCGAGGTGCTGCCCGCCTGCACGCCGATCTGGGCCAGCGGGCGCACCGGACTGCCGGCCGCCCTTATCGAGGAGCTGGCCCGGGCCTACGCCGGAGCCCAGGCGCCCTGCATCCGTCTCGGCAGCGGCCTCTCCCGCTACGGCAACGGCGCCATGACCGTGCGCACCATCGCCGCCCTGCCGGCCTTGGTCGGCGCCTACGGCAAGATCGGCGGCGGCTGCTTTCCCAGCACCTCCACCAGTGCTGCCTTTGCCGCTGCCGAACTGACCCGCGAAGATCTGCTCGCCGCGCCCACCCGCCTCATCAACATGAACCAGCTCGGCCACGCCCTCACCGAGCTGCAGGCGCCGCCCATCCAGTCCCTCTACGTCTATCACGCCAATCCCGCCGCCGTGACCCCCGACCAGAACGCCGTGCTGCGGGGTTTGAGCCGGGACGATCTCTTTACCGTCGTGCATGAGCGTTTTTTGACCGATACCGCCCGCTACGCCGACATCGTGCTGCCGGCGACCTCTTCCGTCGAGCACAGCGACCTCTATCGCAGCTACGGCACCTACTTCATCCAGCGGGCCCGCCCCTGCATCCCGCCGGTGGGCGAGAGCCGCTCCAACCGCGAGGTCTTTACCTGGCTGGCCCGGGCCATGGGTTTTGACGAGGAGATATATCGGCACAGCGCCGAGGAGGTCATCGACCATCTGCTCGCCATCCCCAGCTCCCTGCGCGAGGGGATCGACACGGCGGCCTTGCAGGAGGGCCGAGCGGTTCCTCTGCGTCTGCCCGACGGCTACCGCCGCCGCTTTCTCACCCCTTCCGGCCGGATTGAACTGTACAATCCGCGTGAGCTTGACCCATTGCCCCGCTATCTCCCCAGCTATGAGGAAGAAGGGCTGTACCCTTTGCGCCTGCTGACGGCGCCCAGCCTCTTCGGGCTCAACAGCACCTTCGGCGAGCAGGATGCCCTGCGGGAGCGCCAACAGGGCATGCGACTGCGGCTGCACCCCGATGAGGCGGCGGCCCGCGGACTGGCATACGGGGAGAAAGTCACGGCCTGGAACGATCTCGGCGAGGTCGTCTTTTTTCTGCAGGCCGACGACCAGGTACCGCCGGGGGTGGCCGTGGCCGAAGGGGTCTGGTGGGGCGAATTCGCTCCCGGCGCCCGCACCGTCAACGCGCTGACCTCGCAGCGGCTCACCGATCGGGGCGAGGGGAGCACCTTTTATGACAATCGCATCGAGGTCCGACGGTTCGCACCGGAACCGTCCTAGCCACAGGGAGGAATCATGCGCGTAGAGACCGATATTAAGCTGGGCTTCAAGGATGTGCTCATCCGCCCCAAACGCTCCAACCTTAAAAGCCGCGCCCAGGTGGACCTGAACCGCACCTATACCTTTCTGCACAGTGGCAGAACCTGGACGGGAATCCCCGTCATCGCCGCCAACATGGACACGGTGGGAACCTTCGAGGCGGCCGAGGTGCTGGCCGGCTTCGGTCTGCTCACCGCCATCCACAAGCATTACAGCCTGGAGGAGTGGGCGGCCTGGCTGCGGGGAAGGGCTGACGACATCTATGAGCGCATTCTGGTGAGCACCGGCACCTCCGAGGAGGATTTCGGCAAGCTGACGCAGATTCTGACCGACCACCCCAAGCTCGCCTTCATCTGCATCGATGTGGCCAACGGCTACGCCGAGGCCTTCGTCGAGTTCGTCCGCCGTGTGCGCGAGGCCTGGCCCGACAAGACCATCGTCGCCGGCAACGTGGTGACGGGGGAGATGGTGGAAGAACTGCTGCTGTCGGGGGCCGACATCGTCAAGGTCGGCATCGGGCCCGGCTCGGTCTGCACCACCCGGGTGAAGACCGGTGTCGGCTATCCCCAACTCTCCGCCGTCATCGAATGCGCCGACGCGGCCCACGGTCTCGGCGGGCGCATCATCTCCGACGGCGGCTGCGTCTGTGCCGGCGACGTGGCCAAGGCCTTCGGCGGCGGGGCCGACTTCGTCATGCTCGGCGGCATGTTCGCCGGCCACGACGAGAGCGGCGGCCAGATCGTCGAGCGCGGTGGCCAGGCCTACAAACTCTTCTACGGCATGAGCTCGGCCACCGCCATGGAGAAGCACGCCGGCGGCGTCGCCCACTACCGCGCCTCCGAAGGGAAAACGGTGGAAGTTCCCTATCGGGGCCCGCTCGCCGAGACAATCAAGGATGTCCTCGGCGGCGTGCGTTCGGCCTGCACCTACGTCGGTGCCGCCGCCCTCAAGGAGCTCACCAAGCGCACCACCTTCATCCGGGTGCTGGAACAGGAGAACCAGACTTTCTCCGGCTAGATCGGGTTATTTTGCAGAGAGTTCGACGCCAGGGGCGGCCTACAAGGTCGCCCCTGCTTTTTTGGGGGGATCAGGCGGATGGCTGCGCAGTCCGCCCGGCGCGGCGATAGCTACGGATGACCCGCACCAGACGTCCGCTGAGCAGCAGCGCCGCCATGGTGAGGCCGGCGATGAGGCCGATCCAGAAACCGGCCGCCCCCATCGGTTCGCCCCACAGGGAAGTGAGGCCCAGGGTGTAGCCGATGGGCAGGCCGACGCCCCAGTAGGCGAAGATGAGTAGAAACATGGGAGTGCGGGTGTCCTTGAAGCCGCGCAGGGCGCCGGAGGTGCTGACCTGGATGGCATCGGATACCTGGAAGAGGGCACCGAGGATGAGGAGTTCGACGGCGAGGCGGCGCACTTCGGGGTTGGTAGTGTAGATGGCCGCCACCGGTTCGGGGAAGAGCAGGCAGAGGGTCGAGGTGCCCAGGGCGATGACGCCGGTGAGGGCGATGCCGGTGTAGCCGGCGCGGCGGGCCAGGGGCAGGTCGCGGCTTCCCACCGCCCAGCCGACGCGGATGGAGATGGCGCTGGAGATGCTCATGGGGATCATGAAGACAAGGGTCGAAAAGCTCAGGCAGATCTGGTGGGCGGCGACGATGTCGGCGCCGAGGGAGCCGATGAGCAGGGCGATGACGGCGAAGATGCTGGCTTCGACGAAAAGAGAAAAACCGATGGGGACGCCCAGGCGCAGGATCTGGCCGATCTCCTGCCAGTCGGGGCGGGGCCAGGCGTCGAAGAGCTGCGCCGGCCGATAGATCTTCCCTCGGCGCACGATCACCAACATGCCCAGCAGCATGAACCACATGGTCAGCGAGGTAGCCCAGCCGCAGCCCGGGCCGCCGAGGGCAGGCAGGCCGAGCTTGCCGTAGATGAGCACATAGTTGGCGGTGGCGTTGAAGGGCAGCGCCAGCAGGCTGATGATCATGCTCGGCTTCGAGCAGGAGAGCCCCTCGCTGAAGTGGCGCAGGACGAAAAAGCCGGCGATGGCCGGCATCCCCCAGGAGATGGCTTCCAGATAAGCCAGGGTCTTGGGGGCCGCCAAGGGGTCGACCTCCATCCAGGTGAGGACGGGACCGGCGTGGCGCAGCAGGGGGATGACCAGCAGGCTCAGGACCAGACCAAGGAGCAGGGCCTGGCGCACATGGTGGCCCATTTCTTTACGGAAGCCGCCGCCGTGCAACTGGGCGACGGAAGGGGTGACGGCCATGAGGATGCCGAGCATGAAGAGAAAGAGGGGGTGCCAGATGCTCGCCCCCATAGCCACCGCGGCCAGATCGACGGAGCCGACCCGCCCGGCCATGACCGTGTCGATGAAACCCATGGCGGACTGGGAGACCTGGGCGGCGACGAGGGGGCCGGAGAGAATGGCCAGGGTTTTGAGCTCCCGCAGGGAGCGCTGGCGTTTGGTGGAGGGAATGGTATCCATGATGGAGCGGAATCTTATGCCTGTGTCGTCCCCGGGTCAAGCCCGGAATGGGCGGGTGGCGGAAACACCCCGTCAGGACCGCTGGGCCCTGTCGATGAGGCGAAAGACCGCTTGGGCCAGCTGGCGATAGCCGGCGGCGTTGGGATGCACCGAGTCGCTTTTGAGGTCACGGTCGCCCAGCAGGTCGGCGACGATCTCCCCTTCGTAAGGCAGACGGTAGGTCTCGGCCAGCTGTTCGTAAAGAGGCGCGGTCTGCAAAAAGAGGCCGAGCTGGGGGACGCCGATCACCACGACCTGGGCGCCGCTGTCGTGAATGAGGGCCACCATGGCGGACAGATTGGCGGCCAGCTGCTGCTGGTCGAGGCGCCGCAGAAAGTCATTGCCGCCGTGGCAGAGGATGACCAGGTCGGGCTCGTGTTCCGCCAGCACGCCCGGGAGGCGCCGCAGCCCCTGGGCCGAGGTTTCTCCCGGCACGCCGGCGTTGATGACGGTGCGGCCCAGCAGGGAGGCCAGGACTTCGGGGTAGGATTCCCCCGAGCCGGCGCCGGTACCGTAAGTGAGGCTGTCGCCGAAGGCCAGCACGATGGCGTCCTCGGGCAAAGAAGCGATGGCCGGTCCGCGGTTGCAGCCGCTGGCCGGCAGCAGGAAAAGAAGAATGGCGATGAGGGGAAATAAGCGAAACATGGATGAAATCTCCTGGGCCGGCCCGAAAAAACAGCCTGCCGAAACACGACGTAGTGGTTTTCAACTAACCGAAATCACGAGAAATAGACTAGACATCAGGGGGCATTCGCCGCGATATCGGCTTTTTATTGGGATCGGGGCGGGGTAGGCTTGACCACAAAGAAGCCGTTTGTACGATGTCTTGCCAAAGGAAAGGAGCGTGCCATGAAAACCATGAAAACTCTGTTGGTACTGTTGATTGGCAGTCTGTTTGCCCTCGGGGCTCCCCTGGCTGCCGAAGCCCATGACGCCAGGAAGAAGGTCGTGGTGGTCAAGGAAGTGTCCCACCATCAGCGGGGCCAGGATCGGAGCTATGGCGCCAGGCCCTATGACAACCACCCTGGTAAGGGCCATGCCTATGGGAAGCACCAGAAAAAACAGCCACCCCGCTGGGGACACCAGCAGGCGAAGCATGGGCAGAAAAAACACGGGCATTACCGTCCCGCCGCCCATCATCGTCAGGGGCCTGACGGCATGCTGCGGGTGATCTACGGGGCGGTCATTCCTCCCTCGGGGTATGGATCCATCGACCTGCGCATCCCCTGGTAATTCAACCGGATTCTTTCTCCCAGTCGCGGGGACGCCATGACGGCGTCCCCGTCTTCTTTGGCTGGCTGCCCCTCTACTTCAGCAGCTTGTTGATGATCTCCTTGTACTTCTGCTCAATGACGTGACGCTTTTTCTTCAGCGTGTTGGTCAGCTCTTCCCCCGCCTTGAATTCCTTGTCCAGAAAACTGATGCCGCTTAAGCGCTCATAGGGTTTGAAGCCCTTTTTGGGGTGCAGCAGCTTGTTGATTTCATTCTTGACCTTGGCCATCACCTGCTTGTCGTTAAGGAAATCCTCCGTTTCCCCCACCAGGTGACTGAACTTGTCGGCCACGTATTCCTTCAGTTTGTCCATGTCGGGGACGATGAGGGCCCCCAGGCCTTTTTTATCCTGCCCGACCAGCACGGCGTCGGCCACGAAGGGGAGCATGGTGATGGTGGCCTCGATGTGGGTGGGGTCGATGTTTTCGCCGCTGGCCAGCACGATGATCTCCTTGGAGCGGCCGCACAGCACGAGCTCCCCGGTGAGGGTGAACTTGCCCAGGTCGCCGGTCTTGAAGAAGCCATCGGCCGTGAAGGACTTCTCGTTCTCTTCCGGGTTGTTGTAGTAGCCGGGGGTGACCTGCTGGCCGCGCACCTGCACCTCGCCCTCGCAACCAGCCGGCAGCACCTGGCCGTGCTCGTCGACGATGCGTACCTCCGTTCCGGCAATCGGCTTGCCCAGGGTGCCAAAAATGGGACAGTCGAGGGCGCGGCCGGCGATGCCGGGGGCGCACTCCGTCATGCCGTAGGCGTTGGCGATGCGGATGCCGACGGCGTCGAGCCAGGCGTCCAGATAGTCGGGGAGACTGCCGCCGCCGCTGATGGCCACCCGCAGGCGGCCGCCGAATTTTTCCTGCACCAGGGCCAGCTTCCTGCGGGCCAGCAGGTACAGGGGGAAGAGCAGGACGACGGCACCCAGGGCCCGCAGCTTCTGCAGCCAGCGGCGCAGAAAAAAGACCTTCTCGTAGCGGGGGAGGTGATCCTTGAGCTGACGGCTGTGGCGCCGGAAGGTGGCCGAGATCCACACCAGGGTCCGAAAGAGTTTGGCCTTCTTCTTGCTCTGCTTCTCGAGGGCCGCGTTGATTTTGCTGTAGAGGGACTCCCACAGGCGCGGCACGGTGGCCACCAGGGTCGGCTGATAGGTGACCAGGTCATCGGCGAAGGTCTTCAGGGTCGAATAGACGATGCAGCTGCCCGCAGCCAGGGCGATATATTCGGCCGTGCGCTCGAAGATATGCCAGGACGGCAGGATGGAGAGCCAGCGATCCTCCTCCGTCAGGGCGATAATGGACGGCAGGCTGGCGATCTGGTGCATGAGATTGCGGTGGGTCAGTACCACCCCTTTGGGCATCCCGGTGGTGCCGGAGGTGTAGACCAGGGTGACGGTATCTTCCGGCCGCCGCTGGGCGCTGCTGAGGATAAACGCCTGCAGTTCCTCGGGGGTGATGGTGCGGTCCTGCAGCAGATCCTGGTAGGCATAGACGGGCTGAAAAAGCTTGTGCCGGCTATCGGATTCGATGATGAAGGTCACTTTGAGCTGAGACAGCTTATCTGTCATTTCACGGTGCTGTTCGTACAGTTCCTCGTTTTCCACCACCAGGAACTCGCAGTCCGAGTGGGTCATGATGAATTCCAGCTCCCGCGTCGGCGTATCGCTGCCGCGCGGCACGCTGATGGCGCCCAGGGCGATGAGGGCCAGGTCGGTAACCATCCAGCCGTAGCGGTTGTCGGAGAGGAGCATGACCTTGGAGCCGTGGCCGATCTTCTTCTCCCGAAAGGCGCGGGCCAGCAGCAGGACATCGTCGAAGAGCTTTTCGTAGGTGACGGAGAACTCTTCGCCGGCCGCCCGGTAGATAAATGCGGTCCGCTGGGGAAACTGCCGATAGCTTTGGATTAAAACGTCGAAAAGCGTTGTAGGGCTGGCGGTTATCATGGTTTGTTGACCCTTTCCCTGTCTTTTTCGGTACTCTACCGTGAGAGCCGGGTTTTGCACAAGAATCTTTTGTGCGGCCGCAGATCGACAGCGGCCTTGAATCCTGCCCGTTTTTTGGGTTTAATTATGGCTCGCACCGGGATTTTCCCATCCCATTCTTCCCAGAGAGGTTACGTCATGTCCTTTACCGGAGACCTGGAACACCTGCCGATCGTCGATATTGTCCAGCTCATCCACGCGGCCCGCAAGTCGGGAACCCTGACGGTGCAAAGCCGCCGGGGAACCTGCCAGCTGGTCTTCAAGGATGGCTTTATCGGCAGCGCCAGCAACCTGCAAAGCCGGGGGCGCATCGGGCAGATTTTGCTGGAGATGAAGGCCATCGGCGAAGAGGATCTGGCGGCCGCGCTGGAGGAACAGAATCAGGCCGGCGAAAACCGTAAGCCCCTCATCGCCACCCTCATGTCCCGGGGGATCATCAACAAGGACGCAGCCTTCAAAGGGCTGCAGCTGCTCATCGAAATGACCATCGTCGAAATACTGACCTGGAAAGCCGGCACCTTCTCCCTCGACGTGGAGAATGTGGTCATTGCCGACGAATACCGGTATTTCCCCGAGAAGCTCAATGAAGAATTTCTGCTCAACAGCCAGAACGTGCTCATGGACGCCCTGCGCATCTACGATGAAAAGAAACGCGACGGCGAATTGAACGAGGAAGACGAACAGCCGGCGGCCGAGGAGAGGGAGGAAGAAGAGAGCGGCTGGAGCATTTCCGAAGACGATCTGGGCCTCGCCGATCTGGACAAGCTGGAAGCGCGTATCCCCGGCGTTTTTTCGGTGCTCGAAGAAAAAGACCCCGTCGCCATCCATCGGTCGCGCATCGCGGCCCTGGCGCCGGCCTGGCCCGACTCGGAAAAGGAAAGGGTTCTCGCCTATCTCGGCGACGCTGCCGATCGAGCCAAGGAAGCTTCGGGCTCTGAAAAAGGCACGCGGGCCGTGATTATTTTCAGCTCCGACGAGTTTCTCACCTATCTGCTCACCACCCTCGGCAAAAGTGATGGCTCGCTGATTTTTTCCACCAACGACGATCAGGATCTCGACCTCATTATCGACCAGTCCCTGCACAAGGGCATTCGGCCGCTGCTGGTCATGGATTGCCCCCAAAAAGCCCGGGTCGGCTATTCCGCCGACAAGATTCACCGTCTGCGCCGTGAAAAGAGGATGAAATATCCTCATCTGGAGACGCTGCAGCTGGCCCTTTCCCTTGAGCGTGATTTTATCCTGCAGTCCTACCGGGAGGGGGCTCGCGCGGTCTTTCCGCGGCCCTTCGCCGATGGGCGACAGGAGGCCTCCGCCATGGAACTTTTGGCCTTTATCGAGACCTTGCGCCTCTATCTGCACACCTTTTTCGAACAGAAAGATGCCGGGGCCGAAGATGTGCTGGCCCGAGGGGTGCTCGATCTTATCGACTGTCCCTCCATTCCGGCCGTTCACCAGTCCCTGCTCAAGATTCTGGCCGGAATTTTTCCCCGGGTGCTGACCCTGGCGGCCCGCCAGGAGGAGTTCGTGGCGGAAAAAGGGATCGGCTTCGGCGGGAGCGACCGTGAAGCCGGACCCGTGCCCTCCCTGCGCATTCCCCTCGAAGCTTCCAGCCTTCTGCGCAAGGTGACGGAAGAACGGCGCCCGTTCTTCGGGCTGCTCTATGACGGCGGTCTCAGTACCCCGCTTTTTGAAGCCCTGGGGGCGGCGGCCACTCCCAAGGCACTCCTCTTTCCCCTACATGTGCGCGGTCGGACGCTGGCCGTCATCTACGCCGATTTTGGCGATGCCGAGGCGAACTCGGTGCCCATGGATCAACTGGAGCGTCTGGCGGCACAGGCCGCCCTGGTGGCGGAAAACGCCCTGTACCGTAAAAAACTGGAAAAAACCCCGCGGTAGGTGATATTCTCGGCCAAGTTTTACATCTTTTTAAGAGGATACGTGCATGGACGCCAAAGTTCTGAACCAGATTCTGGAGATCGCTTTCGAAAAGAGGGTGTCGGACGTTCACTTTGAGGTGGACAACGCGCCCTTCTTCCGGGGGCGTGGCCAGCTGATCCGCTCCAAGCTGCCCAAGCTCAAGCCTGAAGACACCGAATTCATCGCCAAAACTATCCTGGAAGCCAATAAACGCCAGCTCGACCCCAATCTGCGCGAGCAGGACGCCTCCTATTCCCTGCCCAATGGCGGGCGCTTTCGCGTTAGCATCTTCCGGCAGAAAGGGGTGGTCGGCATCGTCATGCGCGTCATCCCCCCGCAAATCGGCTCTTTTCAGGAGCTCAACCTGCCGACGGTTCTCTCCGAGATCGTCAAGGCGCCCAACGGTCTCATTCTGGTCACCGGCCCCACGGGCAACGGCAAGTCGACGACGCTGGCCTCCATGCTGCGCTACCTCAACGAGCACTACAGCTACAACATCATCACCATCGAAGACCCCATCGAGTTTCTCTTCACCTCCAGCAAAAGCTGCATCATCCAGCGTGAGGTGGGGATCGACACCGAGGGGTTCGGAGCGGCGCTGAAAGCGGCGCTGCGCATGGACCCCGACGTCATCATGGTCGGCGAGATGCGCGACCCGGAGACCATCGACGCCTGCATCAAGGCCGCCGAAACCGGGCACCTGGTCTTCTCCACCCTGCATACCCAGAGCGCCTCCTCCACCATCAACCGACTCATCGGCAACTTCCCTCCCGAGGTGCAGGAAGTCATGCGCCAGCGTCTGGCCGACATCCTGGTGGCCATCGTTTCCCTGCGCCTGGTCAAGGACAAGAGCGGTGAGAACATCATCCCCGTCGTCGAAGTGATGCGCTCCACCACCACCATCCAGGCCTGCATCCGCGACGGCCGCCTCGACGAGATCGAAAAGCACATCGAAAACGGCGTCGCCCAGTACGGCATGCAGACGCTGGACCAGCACCTCATCCAGCTCTGCCAGCAGAAGATCATCGCCGTCGATGAAGCCAAGCGCATCACCCGCTCCATGGACCTGGAGCGCAAGCTTATGTTCACCAGTTGAGCCGACCGGGAGCCGCCATGCTGACCACCGTCCACCTAATCTATTTTTCACCGACCAATACCACCCGGAACATTGTCGAGGAGATCGCCGCCGGCATCCCGGCCCGTGCGGTCAGGCATTACGACCTGACCCGTCTGGAAGAAGGACCCGACCTTCAGCTCACCGACGGTCTGGCCATCATCGGCGTGCCGGTCTACGCCGGACGGGTGCCGGAAGTCTGTCTGAAAAGGATGGAGGGATTGTCGGCCACGGGTGTGCCGGTCGTGCTGGTGGCCCTTTACGGCAACCGGGCCTTTGAGGATGCGCTGGTCGAGCTGCGGGATGTTGCTGTCGCCAAGGGATTCTCGGTGCTCGCCGCCGGCGCCTTCGTCGGCGAGCATTCCTATTCCACCCCGAACCAGCCCATCGCTCCCGGCCGTCCCGATGTGCAGGATCGGCAAAAGGCCCGTGAATTCGGTGCCCAGATCGCCGAAAAACCGCAGAGGGGCTCCTTGGCGGCAACCCTCCAAATTCCGGGCGATACCCCCTACAAGGAAAGAGTGCCCTTGGGCGGCATCGCCCCCGCCACCGATAAGGCCCTGTGCACCCTGTGCGGGGCCTGCGCCAAGGTCTGCCCGACCTTTGTCATCCGGGTGGAGGATGAGGTGACGACCGCGGCCGAAAACTGCGTCATGTGCTGCGCCTGCGTCAAGGTGTGTCCTGTGCAGGCGCGGTTCTTCAATCATCCCATGATCGAGGCAAGACGGCAGCTGCTGGTGACCAATTTCAGCGAACGCCGCGAGCCCGAACTCTTCCTGTAGCCACAAAAAAGGGCCGGTATCGCCAGGCGCGAATGACCGGCCCTCGGGTCTTAATGCCTCCTCTATAGATGGTAATGACCGGCCGCCTCCGGTTGGTAAAGAACCGCCTCAATCCGGGCCTTTCTGTAGCCCGCCTGCCCCTGCCACTCAATCACGGATCCTGCCGTATAGCCGAGCAGAGCGATGCCCAAAGGCGAGGTCACCGACAGGCGCCCCTCGGAAAAATTGGACCCCATCGGCAGTACCAGGGTGACTTCCATCTCCTTGTCGTTGTCCAGGTCGCGCAGCCTGACCCGCGAGTTCAGGGTGACGACGTCCGCTCCAATCTCCCGTGACGAGACGATGTCTCCTTTTTCCAGCTCATCGGCCAGCGCTTCCAGGTGACTTTTTTTGAGAGAGGCCGAGCGCTGTGCGCCTTCAAGAATGATTTCAAGGCGCTCCACGTCGTGTTCCGTGAAGGTAAGTGTTTGCTGATTCATGGGGATGACTCCTTTCGTAATGGCACGGGGCCAGGGTCAGCGGGATTTGAGGGCCCGCAGACGGAAAAATCGTTTGGGAATTTTTCCCTTGGGCAAGGGTGCGTAGGTCTCGTTGAAAAAGCGCACGTCCTCTATGGTGTAAAAAGCGTTCTCGTTAAAGGTTTTGATCAGACGCAGCGCCTTCTGCAGCTCGCGTCGTCGCACCACCGTGAAGATGATTTTGACCGGCCCCGACTCACCCCGGGCATTGACATTGGTCACCCCGAAACCTGCGTCCCAGAGGGCGGCGCTTAACCGGGGATCCTCGTCGGGGGTGATGACCCGGATGATCAGGTTGCCGAAGGCCAGGCGCTCCTCGATGAGCAGACCGACGAAGTTGCCGGCGCCAAAGCCGAGAGCAAAGGCCAGGTAGGTGGCCCAGTTTTCGATGTGCTGCATGACCTGGGAGATGGCCAGAATCCACACCAGCGCTTCCAGAAAACCGAGCGGCGCCGCCAGATGCTTGAGCCCCCGATAGACCATGGAGATCCGCAGCGTGCCCAGGCTGACATCGAGAATGCGGGCCAGAAAGACCAGCAGGGGCACCGCCCACACAGCAAACACGTCTGATTGACTGCCAAGTTCCGTAAGCATCGAAAACTCCTTTAATAAAAAGGTGACCACTTGTCGGGTCGGTCACGGACATTACTCTGCATGCAGGCCCCAAATGCAAAAAGGCCACAGACGGGAGAGTCTGTGGCCTGGCAAAACGGGATTGGAAACGGGGTGGATTCGGGTCAGAATCCGCCATGACGTCCCCAGGTGCCCGCTGCCGGCCGCTGGCGCACCAAGGGTGTATTCACAACAATCCGATTGAGTTTTACCGGGAAATAGCGCCTCATAGTGGAGCCACCCTAGCAGAAAGCCCTCGGAGAAGCAAGCTGCGGGTTGAGGTAGGAGCGCTACGCCCATTTCCTGATGTCGGTTGATTTTCAAATAAGGTAGGATGGTGGCGTCTTAGGCAGCCGCGCCGCGTCGGTACCCGTCCAACGGAGAGGAAACCCCATGCAGATCACACCCCAGATCCACGCGCTGAAAATCCCCTTTAAGTTACCTCTTTCCGCCGAGAAATCACTTGACCGCTTTGCTTTTGTCTATCTGCTCTTTGGCGACAGCATCCACCTCATTGACAGCGGCGTGGCAGGCGCCGCAGGGGCGATTTGGGACTATATAAAACAGCAGGGTCGTGATCCGCAGGAAGTTTCCACACTAATTCTCACCCATTCCCATCCAGACCACCTCGGCGCCGCCAAAAGCATTAAGGCGCAGACAGGCTGTACGGTTTTTGCCCACAAAGGCGAACAGGACTGGATTGAAGATACGGAAAAACAATACCAGGACAGACCCGTACCCGGCTTTCATGCCCTGGTCGAAGGGGCGGTCGAGGTGGATGTGTTGGTGGAGGACGGCGAGCTGCTGGAACTGGAAAAAGATCTCCGCTGCCAGATTATTCATACCCCCGGGCACAGCCGGGGCTCCATTTCATTGCTGTTTGAAGAGGAAAGCGCCCTCTTCACCGGGGATACGCTGATTCTCCCTGGCGATCTGCCCATTTACGAAGATATTTCGCAATGCCTTGCCTCGATCAAAAGGCTGCAGAAAATTCAAAATCTCGACTGCCTGTTTTCCTCCTGGGAACCCCCCATGCAGGGGCGCCAACAGATTCGCCAGCGGATGGAAGAGAGCCTGTCTTATCTCGACCGCATTCATGTCGCCGTAATCAACAGCAGCCAGGGGGTAGAGGGGCAAAACGGTATGGAGCTCTGCCAAAAAGCCGTCGCCGCGCTCGGCCTGCCCCCTTTTGCGGCCATGCCTCTCGTGTCCAGAGCCTTTGAGTCGAGCCTGAAGATGGATAAGGGGTAAGGCTGGGTGACGGCGGCTTCCTTTTTAGCTTTGATCAGGTGCCGCAGAACGTCTGATAAACCCGGTTGCTCGGCTCCGGCGGCTGCCGATAGACCTGGTCCGATTCAGCCGGCTCCGCATAGGGCGTTGCCAGCACCCCCAGCAGTTTTTCCAGCGGCTGGATATCCTCCTCCTCAACGGCAGCGGCAAGTGCCTCTTCGACGCGATGGTTGCGCGGGATCACGGCCGGGTTGTGGGCATCCATGCTCGACCTGGCTTCCGCCAATGGTTTGCCCTGCTGCACCACCCGGGCCCGCCAGCGCTGCTGCCAGTCTTGAAACTCCCCGTCCTGAAAGAGCGCCGTATCCGGCAAGGCCTCGCGGGCGAGGTCACGAAAACTGGTGGTGTAATCGGCCCCCAGTCGCTGCATGATTTTCAGGAGCTCCTCGATCAGTCCCGCATCCCCTTCCTGCGCATCCGCCAGTCCCAGCTTGGCCCGCATCCCCTTCAGCCAATAGGCCTGAAACCTGTCCTCAAAAGCCTTTAGCGCCGTGTGGGCTAGCTCGATGGCTTTATCCTGCCCGTTGGCGAAGAGCGGCAGCAGGGTTTCGGCGAATCGCGCGAGGTTCCACTGGGCGATGTGGGCCTGGTTGGCAAAGGCGTAGCGACCGTGATGATCAATGGAGCTGAAGACGGTGGCCGGGTTGTAGATATCCATAAACGCGCAGGGGCCATAATCGATGGTTTCGCCCGAAATCGCCATGTTGTCCGTGTTCATCACCCCGTGTATAAAGCCGACCAGCAGCCATTGGACAATCAGGGCGGCCTGCCGGTCCATGACGGCCTCGAAGAAGGCGAGGTAGGGGTTCTCCTGCTGCGCCACCTCGGGGTAGTGGCGGCGGATGCTGTAGTCGGCCAGCATCTTCACCTGCTCGGGCGTCCCTTGCCAGGCCGCATACTCAAAGGTGCCCACACGCAGGTGACTGGCGGCCACCCGGGTGAGAACAGCACCCGGCAGCAGCGTCTCGCGACGCACCGGTTCGCCGCTGGCCACCACCGCCAGACTGCGGGTGGTGGGAATGCCGAGGGCGTACATGGCTTCGCTGATGACGTACTCCCGCAGCATCGGTCCCAGTGCCGCCCGTCCGTCTCCCTGACGGGAAAAGGGCGTACGGCCCGAACCCTTAAGTTGAATATCCCGCCGCTCGCCGGTTGGCGTGATCTGCTCCCCCAGCAAAATGGCGCGGCCGTCGCCCAAGGTGGTGAAGTGGCCGAACTGGTGCCCTGCATAGGCCTGAGCCAGGGGCTGCGCCCCTTCAGGCAGTGCATTGCCGGCCAGAATAGACACCCCCTCGTCGCTTTGCAGCCGTTCAGGGTCCAAGCCAAGTTCCGTGGCCAGCGGTCGATTGAAAATCACCAGTTTCGGCTCCCGAACCGGCACCGGCGCCTGCTGCCGGAAAAAAAGTTCGGGCAGCGAGGCGTAGCTGTTATCGAACTTCCAGCCCATGGGTGTTGAGGTGCTAGTGTCGAGGGGCATGAGAAAGCCTTTCTGCAAAAGGTGCGATGTTCTACTCATTTTAATTGTAACGCTTTGGCCGCTGGGTAGGGAACGGTCAGGTATTTTAATATGGCAGGCTACCAACGGCGATGTGTGCTCTGGTAGGCCAAAAGACTAGGTAAGCAGGAAGATACATCGTGCTTAATTTGGCCAGTTTCCGGATGTTGCATAATGCAACTCAGGAATTTCCTGATTTCGGAAAGCCTTTGTATCGGTTAGTATCTTTTAGTTTTGTGAGAAAGATAACGGTATCTTTCGTGAATGACATGTCACCAGCCAAAATTATAATTTAATTTCAAGAGGAGCAAAAATATGAAATCTCACTGCAAAATCATACTTTTTCTTATTCTGATTATAGTTGCACTATATGGGTGTGCCACTTTGGTCGGAGGAACAAATCAGCAAATGACTTTTCAGAGTGAACCTGAAGGGGCTACTGTGAAGGTAGATGGTCGACCACTTGGCAAAACTCCAATTACAATTACAATTGATAAGAAAGCGGATCAAACATTATCTTTTGAGCTCGTTGGTTATAAAACTGTTTCAATGCCCTTGTCGACAACGGTCGAACCTTGGTTTTTTGGTAATATTCTGACTGGGGGTCTTATTGGTAGTACTACCGATGCACTTTCAGGGGCCATATATAAATATGGTCCAGATCAATACTATGTAACACTAGTGCCAGTAGATGGCAAAATTTCTAGCAAATCAAAAACAAAGGATTTCATCGTTGCTGGTTATAAAAATATAATTGATGAATTAAACTATGAAAAAGGTGAGTATATTGAAAGCCTTTTAGTCTTGCTGGGTGTTTCAGAGGATAAAAAAGAAGATGCTATAAAAAAAATAAGAGGATTGTCGCTCGCTTATAGTGAAATACCTGTTTTTGCAGAAAAAGTAGTTGAAGAGTTTGAATGATTTTTTAACATTTTTTTGCCCATCAGAGCCGGCTCCAGAAATTTGAACAGCGGTATAAGTGGATAAGCCTTCCTACTTCAGGCATAGTGATGCCAGAAAAG
>JAWSUS010000014.1:0-84621 GCA_033549025.1 Desulfuromonadales bacterium | reverse complement strand
AAAAGTCAAAATTTGCTATTATTTATGTAATTTCAGCCACTTGTGTTTAATGTGTTTTTTGCGAGGCCATCTTTCTTGGACGAGCAAGAAAAGGAAGGCGTCAAGGCGGGGCGCAACCCGCCGGTCTTAAAGGTTTTCCCACCTTTCACAAATTAAAAAAGCCCCCACCATTACGGCAGAGGCCCTCAAAAAACACATATTACAAATAAATGGCTAAAGCGTCCCCGCCACCTGAACTTTCAGGCGCAACTGCCGCCGCTGCTCGGCCAGACAGAAGGCCACGATCTTATCCCTTTCTTCGTTTTCCATATCCTCAAACTGCACCCCCATCTGCGAACGACCGCTGAAGGTGCGGATCACGCGCATGACGCGACCGATGCAGGTGACTTTCTCGCCGTGGTCAGCCATCTCGATCTCCATGCGCAGACGGGTTCGCACCGGCAGGCACTCTTTGACCGCCAGACGCACGCCACCGCCGCTGATATCGATGGTCTCTCCCGTGACGGTATCACCATTGGGGGCCCCTTTTTCCGTGACCGGCCAGTACTTGACGGCGAAGTTCCCGTCCACCCGAAACCACTCGCGCTTTTGCTCGTGGCTGATCGATTCGGTCGCCATCAGCAAGAGTTTCTCGTCACTGACGATCTTCTCGATGGAGCAGTTCAACGACAGCGTACCGTCGCCTGTATCGAGGGAAATCAAGGCCTTTTGGAGGGTTTCAATATCGGAGACGGGCAGTTGATCAGGCAAGAAGCTGACTTCGACCAGGGTGTCGTTGACAACCTTGGCCACACCGTCCAGGCGTTTGCGGTCGCCGTTTTTCAGCGGCACGAAGACACGCACGACCTTGGGCTCTTGCAAGTGACTGAGAAGCGTTAAGGAGGACACGGATGAATCCTTGCTGGAATGATCTGGGGAGGGGGATCAGCAGGACTTTTTAAGGACGCTGCCTTTCTGGTCACGCTCGCCGCGGTAACCGGACATGGCCGTCATCCCCCCCCGCAACTGTCCGATTTCGGCCGAAATGACGGACATCATGCCACGGATTTTCTCAGAAATCAATCGGTTCTGCGCCTCGACGCGCTGCAGAAGCTCCTGACGCTGACGCAAAAGCGGATGGTCCTTGGCCCCTTCGCCGGCGGCCTGCATAACCTGCAGCAGCGCTTCGTCCTGCCCCCGCAGTTCCTGCCGGCGCCAGTTCATCTCTTCCACCAGGGCCTGCAGCCGCTCGGGCGAGGCGTCCGCCAGCTCATCCGTCATGGCCTGCATGCGCTGCAGCAGATCCGTGTAGATCGTAATCGAGGCCTGCAGCAGCGCGTCAAGGGTCTTCATTACAGGGCCGCCTGAAAAGGCTTGTATTCAGCGGTGAGGACTTGGGCGGGCGCCTTCTCCTGCCGGTTGATCTCGATGGCCTGCATCCAGGTTTCGCGCAGGTCGCTCAACAGATTTTCCACCACGCGCAAAGGCTCTGGATCATTTTTGATGTTTCCTTTTACCATTTCACGCAACATAAAATCGTAAAGGTCGTCAAGGCCTGCCGCGATTTCTCCGCCAATTTCATGGTCGAGAGTCGCTCTAAATTCACTGACGATAGCACTCGCCTTATTAATATAGCGAGCTTTCTCTTCAATATTTTTTGTGCCCAGAGCAGCAATCGCCTGCCGAACAAAACGGATGGCCCCATCATAGAGCATGACAAGGAGTTGTTCCGGTGTCGCGGTGGAAACCTGATTATTCTGGTATTGGTTCATATAGGCATTCATTATTACTGCCCCCCTAAGTTGGCAATTGCGGTCATTTGTTGGGCGAGATAATTGCTCTGTGAGTTCATGGCCGCCACAAGATTTTCCATGGCTGTAAACTGGGCGCGTAAAACTTTTTCACGCTGCCCCATGCGAACTTCAAGCCGATCAATGTCTCGATCGATCTTTCTGGTGCTTGTTTCTGTCGTCGTTTTACGGCTGGCCAGAATGCCATCGCTGGAATTGGTTATGGCATCAAGATACCCAGAGAACTCTTTAGCAATTCCGCTGGACGTGCCATCTCCAGCCAAAAGAGCCACCACACTTTCCAAATCCTGGGCCGTGGCGTCGTTTAAGCGCGTGCTGTCAATGGTCAGAGTACCATCTTTTTCTGTTTTAAGGCCGAGTTGCGACAAGGTGTTGAAACTGCCTGCTGCCGAAACCGCCGTGGTGAGAAAACCCTGCATTCGACGCGTGACAGAACGAAAGGCCGAATCTTTTCCCCAACTGGCATCCGCCTGGTCTTTGACGAACTGGACGACGCCATTGTAGGCATTCACGAAGGCATTCAACTTATCTGCAATGGCCTTTTGATCCACAGCAACGGTGACGCCCGTGGTTTCGCCAGGCGCATTGGCCTTGCCAACCGTAAAAGTCACTCCCGGGATGGTATTGCTGAAGGTATTGCTTGCACTCTGGATCTCGATGTTGTCAAGCAGAATGGTGGCCGGCTTGGCCGCTTGCACATTACTGAAAGTGGGCGCCGCATAGGTACCGGCTACTGATTCGGAGCCACCTACAGAAAAGGGGGAAAACGGGTCACCCCCGGTCAGAACAAGCCGATAGCCCGTGACGCCATCATTAATGATGGAGGCCGAAACCCCGGTTGCCGCATCGCCCGTGTTGGCCGCATTGATTTTATCCATGATGCCGGTAAGAGAGTCGCCATCGTAGGCGATAGCCGTACCATTAATGGTGATGGTCCCTTGTCCGAAGGCAGCCTCAGTTTTGCTGGCGTAGCCACCGCTGACGTCCTTCTGCAGTTGGGCCAGATTTTTGACTTCCAGCTGGTAGCTGCCCGGCAGAGCGGTGCTGTCCGCGGTCGCGGTAAAGAATTCGTCAGAGCCCGTCGTAACCGAATACGAACGGACTTCCGTATCACTGTCCAGTGCGTCGATTTTAGCCTTCAGGTCTTTCAGCTTACCGTCAAAAGAACTGAAAGCGTCCAGCCGACTGCTCAGGTATTTTCTTTCGCTCTCCAGACGGGTGATGGGACGACGCTCGATCGACATCAACTGGTCAATCAGAGCATTGGTATCCATACCGGTTGCGAGTCCACCCAAGGTGATGGCCATATTAATCCTCTCTCCCTGCCTTCAGCTCGCCACATCGATGATGTTGCCACGCAGATTACGCATAACTTGCAGGCCATTCAGAACTTCTTCGGCGGGAACCTGGCGGATTTCTTCGCCGGTCTGTGAATCGACCAGGCGAATAACCAGTCGATCCACCTTATCGTCCATTTCAAAACGGACACTATAGGTGCCGTCTTCAGTCAATTCCTTGATCTTCCCCAACAGTTCCTCGGCTTGCACCTTGCTTTTTCCACTGGAGGATTCCGTTGATTCCTGCGCCTGTCTTCGCTCCCGTTCCACATTCTCTGAGGAAGCTCGTTCAGGCTCTCCCTTTATGGCGGCCACGGCCAGAGATTCTATCTTCATGAAACCCTACCCTTCTCACGCGGAAAAAGGGGGCCGGAGGAACCCGGCCCCCATGTCTGCAGAACGATCCGCAAATTACCCGAGAAGGGAGAGTGCCAGTTGGGGGGTCTGATTGGCCTGGGCCAAAATCGAAACGCCCGCCTGCTGCAGGATGTTGAACTTGGTCATTTCCGAAGTCTCGGCAGCGATGTCTGCGTCAAGGATACGGCTGCGAGCAGCAGAGAGGTTTTCGGTGACATTAGACAGGTTGGCGATGGTGGACTCGAAGCGGTTTTGAACAGCGCCAAGATTGCCCCGAATGCCGTCAACTTGAGTGATCGCCTCATCAACGGCTGTAATTGCCCCCTGAGCGTCAGCAAAGACCGAAATAGTCAAACTACTCAGAGTAGCAGTGGTTCCGAGAGCTGACGCCTTAGCATTACCAATATTTATGGCAATAGTCTGTCCAGAGTTGGCACCAACCTGGAAAACAGCACTGCCAACACCTGAAGCGTAATCGCCGGCAAGCAAAACCTTTCCGTTGAACGAGGTAGTATCAGCGATACGGTCAATTTCTTCAATCAACTGGCTGAATTCGGCATTCAGGGAAGCCCGATCTTCATCACTGTTGGTGTCATTGGACGACTGAACAGCCAATTCGCGCATGCGCTGAAGAATATTGGTGGTTTCCTGCAAAGCTCCCTCAGCGGTTTGAGCCAGAGAGATGCCGTCGTTGGCGTTACGCACGGCCTGATTGAGGCCACGGATCTGGGCGGTCATACGGTCAGAGATGGCCAGACCGGCAGCATCGTCCTTAGCACTGTTAATACGCAGACCAGAAGAAAGGCGCTGCATTGCTTTGCTCAGACCGCCCTGAGTCTGGTTGAGGTTACGCTGAGCGTTAAGAGAGCCGATGTTCGTGTTAATTGTAAGTGCCATGGTTTAATCCTCCGTGAGTTTGAGTGCGGGCTTCCTTGCCCTTAAGTTTTATATTGGGATATTGCCGTCGCCAGGAAGATGTTGCATCGCGGTTCTTGTCATCCTCCTTTCCTAGTATTTTCCCGGCTTGTCATTCTTATCGGAGACGAGGGAGGAAATGTTTAGGATATTTTTTGTTTATTTCGAAAAAATTAACGGTGCGGGTCACTTTCTTTAATCTTTAACCTTTTCTAGCAACTTCATGGCTACCTTATTGTCCGGATCGACCTCAAGAACACTGCGATACATCAGCCGACAGCCTTCCACGATTCCCAATTCTGAATAAAATTGTCCCAATTTAAGCATAGTGACCACATCTCCAGGGGCTTTCTCTAGATAGTTTGCGTAAGTGTCAAGGGATTGGCGATGCATTCCCATTAAACGCTGTAACTCTGCAAGTTGCGGCATATACACTGCCGATATGGAGGAAAGGTATTCGAGCGCCATCAGAGCGTTATCTGCATGGTTGGTGGTTAGGGAAAGTGAAGCGATACGCCGCAGGACATCTTCGAGCAGATAAGCATTCTCCTCGGACACAAGAGAAAGGTAGTGTTCAAGCGCCAGGGGGTCATCACAGTTCAACTCTGACAGGTAACCTTGGACGAGCAACAAGTATTTCTTCGCCACGGGGTCAGGATGCATCGATAATGCCTCGGCCAGATTTCGAAGTCTTTCTTTTTCTTTGTTTTTAAAAAGGAAAAGAGCCTTGTTGGTTACACCGGACAGATTAGCGTACCTGCGGCTTCTGGCCATGTGCGCCGTTTCCCGGTTGTCTAACTGAATAGCGAACTCCTTCTCAAGGCAAGCTACCTGTTGACGGATTTCCGGGGGTAGTTCTGTACTAGTGACCACACTTCGTTCTTTCCAGACTAAAACTCTGCCAGGCTGACCATCTTTTTGCCATTGTTTGATTAGCTGCTTAAAATCAGGGTGCGGTTTTTCTTCTTCCAATCGAGTACGCACCCGCTCCTGAGCATTCTCTACGAGGGCAAGCAGGGATGCCGCGCTGTCCCGATAGGCTTCGTAATAGACTTGGCCTGTCTTTTCTATTTCGTTATCGCTCCACTCCTTCGCAGAATCCACTCTGCTTATCTTGATAAAATGACGGATGCCGTATTTTTTAACTAGAGGCACAAAGGCTGAATATTTCTCGTTTAACTTTTTTTCAATCCCGTCCATTTTAGTTTTATATCGAAAGTCAGCATCCAGGCCGTTTCGCCCAAACAGACCAGCATTGGCAACAAGAGCCTCAGAAGCTAATTTTTTGATCTGGCGCAGGCTTGCATTGGCCTGAGCCAGTTCATCAAGGACAGTACGATAATATTTTATGCGACTGGCCGATGTCTCCTGCGGCAGGTGAGCCTGCAAGGTATCGTAGATGGATTGTTCCTGTACCGGCATATCAATCTTCTCGACAGGGATATGGGTGACATTTGGAATTTTGGCCGCCCCCGCTGCGGGGTTTATTAGGGTGACACCCCGATCTCTGGCAGACCCTGCCTGGTATCCAATCTGTTCAATGGCCTCGGCAAAAGCCGAATCGGTTTCTGCCATCCATCCGCCGTTGGTTTCTACCTGGCTTCGCACTTCGTGCAGCTGTGGACCTGCCTGGCGTTCATTGCTGCCACGGGCGTGTGTGAATCCCTCCTTGCTGAAACAGAGATCAAGCCCGGCCAGGACAATCTGGGAAAAACCCATTTCAACGGCAGTTGACAAGGCCAAGTTGGTAACGGTAGGCCCGGGAGCAGGGAGGGTATCCACATTCAATGGAGACTCCCAAGGAAACCGAGGACCGACATAGACACTGCGGCCACGCCACTGCCCTAACAGGGAGGAGACCACGTGATAGAGATTGACAAATAGGGTTTTCTCCTGAAAGCGAAGGAGATCTTTGCTGACATCAAAACTCACCTCGTGAGGATCGATAGAAAACACGAGGTCCGGCTCAAGGCCAACTTCGATTAACCGCCTGCACACTCTGGACACCGCCAATACGACAACCTTGTCCCGGTTGGCCAATAGCCAGGGGAAGATGTCGTCCAAAGATGGACCGCCCGCCAGGATAATTGCTGTTTTTCCAGGAAAAATCCCCATAAGGTAAGTGGCCGGCATTCTATTTTCCGCTACATTTTCCAACTGTTTGCGAATGAACGCCTCATTTCCCAGACTCCCGTTAACCTGCCAGGCGAAATGCTCGAGCGCCTGGTGAACCATACCAAAAAGAGTGGCATATTCGGGCAGATACGCATCTTCTGCCGCCAATGATTTGCGCAAGACGATCCGGTTCAAAAACTGATACTGTTGGAGCGTTGTTAGAAGTGGTTCGAAGAAGAGATGGTCAAGTTCAACACAGCTTAGACTTTCAGGGTAAGCATTCCAGTCCAATTCTTTTTTCAGAACAGAATCAACCTCTGGCAGTTCAATAAAGAGGTATCTGCTCCCAGAAGGAATGCCTTTTTCAAAAATATATTTTGGCAGAAGCCCTGAATCCGTCCCCACCAAAATATTGAGAGTATCTTCCTCAAACAAAGAGTCACCAAACCAGGTTTTGTAAAGGGTAGCAGATCCAACCCGATTAAAGGCCTCACGGTTTATACTGAATAAATATCTGTCACCAAAGTGATTCTCAACGAAAGCCTCTGTAGTTTCTTGTTCGATAACGACCATTCAACTAATCCTTTCTAACCAGTTCAGCACAAAGACAAAAATTTGACAAAAAAATAACCAAACTTGTCATTTGCAAAAAAAGGGCCTCATTTGCTAAAGCAAATAAGGCCTTTTTTGAGTCCTTCCATTTTTGCTATGAGGGCAATTCGTGCTTTGTTTTATAGCTACTATTTTCCAAAATTACCTGCATGGCGCTATTGCTGTTCGGCACAAAAAGGATTGGGGCGGCCAGATTCAAGGTGACCTTGCCCCCCTCATGAACTGTCACGACCGACAAAGGGAAACACTCGTCACCTTCCTTCATACCGAGGATCTCCCGTTCTTTCTGGTCCGGAAGCACCCGGTAATCGAGGAAAAAATTGGTCGGATCGGTCAACACAAAGGCAATCTGGGGATCGTCGGTGCTCTGTATCCAGAACAGTGGGCCATCCTTGATGTTGGGCATAACGATAAAGTCACGCAGGCTCTCAAAGCCGATCAACCCTTTGGGAAAATGCAGTGTTTTTTGAGGATCGTATTCAACTTCACCGAACCGCGTCATGATATTTTTCATCACCGATCCTCCCTTGGCTGAGGGACCGTCAAAAGAGCATTCAGATCGGCAAGGTTCCATTGGGTGGCCTCCATGTTCTCCTGGCAGATGCGGTCGTAGACCTCCTGCCGGTAAATTTTCTGCTCCGGCGGGGCGTCGATGCCGATGCGGATGCCGCCCCCCTTGATTTCTACAATGGTGATTTTGATGTCGTCACCGATGATGATGCCTTCACCGGCTTTACGGGTAAGTACCAGCATGTCGCCCTCCCTGGCTGCTGTGCGCCGACGTCCTGCGGCGGTTGAATGGATGGTCTTTAGAAGTACTTGAGGATGTTAAGCTCCTGCACGCGGGCGCTGACCTTGAGGGCGGCGTCGAAGGCCATCTCCTCCTGGGTCATGTTGCTGACCGCCTCGACCAGATCGATATCCTCGTAGCGCGAGAGGATGGTCTGCATGTCGATATTGAGAGTTTCCATGTGGTCGCGGGCGGTGTCAAGCCGCTGACCGACGATGCCGAGGGAACCGTGCAGGCGGCGCACCTGGTCGGCCCCCTCGTCGAGGGTGCCGAGTTCGTCGATGACGGTATCGGGATCGTTGGCGCGCAGAGCCTGCTCCATGCGGTCGAGGACGCCGAACAGGTCGGTGCCGGTCTGCTCCAAGGTGCCGTCGCCGTTCGTATCCTTAAGGCCCAGAAAGAGTTCGTTGCCGGGCACGCTGGAATCGACCAGAGCGCCGGGGCCGATCTCCATCTGGATGGCGTGGGGATCGCCTTTATAATGCACCGACCAGCTGGACGGATCGTCCGCGTTGTAAGCGGCCGGGTCGTAGTTATCATTAAGCACGAAGGGCTGGACGTTGTCCTGATAACCGGCGAAGATGAACTTGCCGTCAATATTGGCGTTGGCGGCGTCGAGCAGTTCTTCGCGGCGCAGGGCCAGTTCGTCGGCTAGCAGGGTCAGGTCTTCAGGACTGTAGGCGCCGTCGCCGGCGGAGATGGCGAGTTCCTTGACCCGCACCAGGATATTCTCGGTGTTGTACAGGTAGCCCTCGGCGTTGTCGAGGCGGTCCTGCACCGTGTCCATGGTGCGCAGATAGCGCTCGGAAGCGCTGATCTGGGTGCGCGCGTTGAGCACCGGGCGGATAGCCGTGGGGTCGTCGGACGGCTTGTTGAGGCGCTTACCCGTGGCCGTCTTGATGCGCCAGTCGTTCAGGCGCGTGCTGCCGCGCGTGAGGTTCTGCAGCAGGGTACGATAGGTGGTCATGCTCGTGGTCTTCATGAGTTACCTCTTCATGTTCAGCACGGTGGCCATCATCTCGTCGACGGTGGTCAAAAACTTGGCGGCGGCCTCGAAAGCGGCCTGGTACTGGACCAGGGCGAGCATCTCCTCTTCGACGGAGACACCGACCTTGGAATCACGCAGGTTCTGCAACTGCACCCGGGCATCGTCGGCGCCTTCGAGCGCCTGGGTGTTACGGTTGATCTCGATGCCGATCTTGCCGGCGATCTTGCTGTAGAAGCCGGCGAAGCTGTCGGCCCCGTCAATAATGGGGGCCTTGTGCAGCTTTACCATGTCCAGGGCGTTGGTGTTGTCGCCGGAGCCGCCGATGGTGCCGGCCGCTACCAGACTGGTGTCGTTGACCAGATCGGCCCGCACCAGCATGTTGCCGGCGGTGCCGGCCCCGAAGGTAGCCGGGGGAATAGGCGCGGGGGGAACTTCAAAGAAGGTGCCGCCGGCGTCGCCGTTGCGGTCAAGCCCTTGTTCATGAACGGCATTGACTTCGGTAACGAGGTTGTAGGCCAGCTTGTCGAGATCGGCCATCAGATCGGGGATGACCTCGTCGCGCACATCGAGCAGTCCCTTGATTTCGCCGCCGACATCCCGCAGCCCCAGGGGGAGTTTGGTGGCGCCGGTTTCGACGCTGATGATCATGTCGCCGTTGACCCGCTCGGTTTCGAGGCTCATGTAGGTGCGCCCCTGCACCAGGGGCAGCCCCCCCGGCAGCTGCAGCGACACGGTGCCATCCTTCTGTTCCAGGGTCTGTGCGCCGAGCAGGGCGGCGGCATCCTGTACCAGCAGGTCGCGGCGGTCGCGGGCCGAGTTGGCGCTGCGACCTTCGGCTTCGATGCCGGCGATGCGCTCGTTGAGTTCGGCGATCTCCCGCAGGGTTTCGTTAATGCCCACCACCTTGGCTTCGAGGATGGTATTGATGTTTTCACGGGCGTACTGCAGCTGGCCGTCGGCATCCTGAAAGGCCTGAGCGAGGGTCTCGCCGCGCTGGATGACGATCTGGCGCTCGACCTCGCCGCTGGGATTGGTGGAGAGTTCCTGCCAGGCGTCGAAGAAAGCGTCGATTTCCGATGACAGGCTTTGCTCGGAGGTCTTCATGATGCGCTCGACCTCGGTGAGCGGCAGGGAACGCGCCTCGGCAAAGCCGAAATCGGCCTGCTTGCTGACGAGCTGATCCTGAATAAACTGATCGTGCTGGCGGACGACGTCGTCGACGCGCACGCCGTTGCCGATAAAGAGGCCGCCGACTTCGAGGGTCGGCACATCGGACAGCCGCATGATCTGCCGCGAGTAGCCTTCGGTATTGACGTTGGACATATTGTTGCCGGTGACCTCGATCCCCTTCTGGTTGGTGAAGAGGCTGGTCTTGCCGGCATTGAGGGCATTGAGAAGGCCGCCCATATCAGATCCTCCCTCGCAGCAGCATCCCTTCGGAGCGCCCGTTGACCGTGGTGCCCTGCGCCCCGTAGGAAACGGGGGACAGCTGCTGGCGGAAAAAACTCATGGATTCGCGCACGAAGCGCAAGGATGCCCAGAAGAGATAGGCGTTGCGGCGATTTTCGGCCTGGATGGTCTCTACCAGCTCCCGGTCTTCCGGGCTGGCTGCGTCGATGCCGGCGAGAGCGCCGAGCAGTTCTTCCTTGGCGTGGGTCGCTTCCAGCATCGCCTCCATATCGAGGGCCTTGGCGTACTCACGCTCCCGGAGTATCAGCGCGTGCAACTCTTCCAGCCGGGCTCGCAGGGTCGTGGCCATGGCTACTTCTCCCCGGCGACGAACTTGAGCAGGCTGGCCGCCACCTTGGTGAGGTCAGGCTGGTAGGAACCCTCGGCGATCTGCGCCTTGAGAGCGTCGATCTTCTGCTGGCGGGCCGAGACTTCGGAAGTGCCGCCATCCTGCAGATGGCTCATCTCCATGATCAGGGGAGAGAACGCAACCTTCTCCATGGACTCGGTGCGGGCCGCGCCCTTGGCTTCCTGCGCCTGGGCGGCCTGTTGCAGCGCCGAGGAGAAGCTGACCTTATCGCCCGCATCTGCCCTGGCCTTGTCGCCCGCAGCGGCCGTCTTCTGGCTTTTCTTCATCCCATCGAGAGGGTTGAGGCCCTTGTCACCCGAAATTTTAATGGTCATGATCGCCACCTTTCCTGCTGTGTTACTTGTTCATTTCCAGAGCGGTCACCCCGGGTAAACGCCGGTGGGGCCGCAACGCATTGCACTGTTAAGGTTCTTATCGGGAAGGCAGACGGAATACTTTAGAAAAAAATTGAGGGGCGTAAATGGCGCCGAAGACGGGCAGCGCCGGCAGAAGCGAAAGGGAGGGCTATTTGGTCTGGCTGAGCTGGCGGAAGAGCACCTCGGCAATGCCCACCCCCTGCCCTTTGGCGGCCTGGGTGGCGATTTCCTGATCAAGTAGGCTCTGGTAAATCTCGTCGGCGTTGCCCTTTTCAATAATCCCCCCTTGGGGGACGGACTGGCGCATGGATTTAAACATGGAGGCAAGAAAGATGGCCTCGAATTCCTGACAGGTCTTTTTAAGCGCCTCGGGATCGTCGCCTGTGACTTTTTTGGGTTGTGCGGGGGCGCTTGCCTGGGAGAGGAGGATTTGCGGGTCGACGTTTATCTTCATGAGTCAAAACCTTTTAGACTATCCACCACCAAGACACGGAGGCACCAAGTAACATAATGGTAATTCTTGTTTTTCTTGGAGCCTTGGCACTTGGTGGTGAGAACTTTTAAATATCCGTCCTCTTACAGAATCTCCAGATCGGCATGCATGGCTCCGGCAGCTTTGATGGCCTGGAAGATGGCAATGAGGTCGCGGGGGGTGGCGCCGATGGCGTTGAGGGCGCGGGCGATTTCGCCGATGCTGACGCCGGGGTCGACGACTACGAGGCTGCCCTCTTCTTCGGTGACCTCGATGCCGGTCTGTGGTACGACCACGGTCTCCCCTTCACTGAAGGGGCCGGGTTGAGAGACTTCGGCCGATTCGGTGATGACCAGGCTCAGATTGGCGTGGGAGACTGCCACGGTGGAGAGGCGGACTTCCTCGCCCATGACGATGGTGCCGGTCTTTTCGTTGACGACGATTTTGGCCAGGGCATCGGGGGTCACGTTGAGGCGCTCAAGGGCGGCGACAAAGTCGACGGTGCGGCCGAGGTAGGCGCGGGGGATGGCGACTTCGAGACTGCCGCTGTCGAGCGTATAGGCGGTGCCGCGCCCGAAACGGGAGTCGATGACGGCTGCCATGCGTGAGGCCGTGGTGAAATCGGCGCTTTTCAGACGATAGACGAGGCGGTTCTGGTTAGGCAGGGCGAAGGGAACCTCGCGCTCTACCAGGGCGCCGCCGGGAATGCGACCGACCGTGGGATGATTCTTCTGCACCTTGGCCGCATTGCCGCCGAAAGCGAGAGCGCCGACGACCAGCGGCCCCTGGGCGACGGCGTAGACCTGACCGTCCGGTCCCTTGAGGGGGGCCATCAGCAGCGTGCCGCCGGCGAGGCTGTCGGCGTCACCGAGGGAAGATACGAGGACGTCGATGGTGGTGCCGGTTTTGGCAAAGGGCGGCAGCTGGGCCGTGACGATAACGGCGGCCACGTTGTCGACCTTGACCTTGCTGCGGTCGACGGTGAGCCCCATGTTTTCCATCATGTTCACGAGGGACTGGATGGTGAACTCAGTGCTGGCGCTGTCGCCGGTGCCGTTGAGGCCGACGACCAGGCCATAGCCGACCAGCTGGTTGTCGCGCACCCCTTCCAGGCCGGCGATATCTTTGATGCGGGCGGCCTTCGCCGCGGTCGGCAGCACAAGCGCCCCCAGCAGGGAAACAGCCAACAGACCGGTCAGAATTCGTTTCATGGATTTACCTCAGCTTCTGCCGCTAAAAGGGCCAGACATTATCGAGTACGCGCACGAGCCATCCCTGCTTCTGCTTGTCACTGATCACACCCTTGCCGGTGTAGGTAATCTGCGAGTCGAGGATGTACTTGGAGTCGACAATATTATCGCGGGTGACGTCGGCCGGTCGCACCAGGCCGGTGAGACGGATGATCTGGTCTTCGTTGTTGACCCGCACGTTCTTGCCGCCCTCGATGCGCATGTTGCCGTTGCCGAAAACCTCGGTCACCCGCACGGTGAGCGTGGCGACCAGGTCCTCTTTGCGGCTGGTGGTGCCACTGCCCTGAAAGCTGTTTTCGTATTCGGTGCCGATGAGGCTGGCGGGATTGATGGCGCTGTTGATCATGCCGATGTTCTTTTCGATGCCGAAGAGATTGTCGATCCCGGCGGAGGCGCTGCTGGAACGACCGGTGCTGGTCTTGGCTTCCTTGCTGGCGCTGGCCCGCTCGAAAATGGCGACGGTGAGGATATCCCCGACCCGCCGGGCCTTATGGTCGGCGAAAAGGTCGTTGTTACCGGCGTTCCACAGGGAGCCGGGAGCCGAGGGCTCTACCGGGGGCTCCACCATGGCCGCGGAAGGAGTCAGGGGCGGCGGGGGATCCATGGCCGGCTGATGCGAAGCGCAACCGGCGGCAAACAGGCCAAAGGCACAAAAAAGGGTGATGGCTTTTTTCATATCAGAACTCCACTTCCACCACGCCGGGGGCAATGACCCGGCAGTGAACATCTTTCTGTGAGCTGGTGTTGCGAACCTTGATGACATCCCCCTTTTTACCGTCTTCGCGGGCCAGCCCTCTTGCACTGATCGTCAGGGAGCCCTTGGAGGCCACGATGGTCACAAGCTCGCCGCGCTGAACCATGGGGGGAAATTCGATGCTGTAACATTCGATGGGCTCGCCGGCGCGAATGGTACGCCGCACCTTTTTGCCGATCAGCTCATCCAGATCCTGGCAGGGCTCGCGCAGTCGAGCCATTTCGGCCTCGACCAGCTGCAGGTCGCCTTGACCGATAATCTGCCCTCGGCGAAGCTCGGTCGTCGCCACGACCAGTTGGGCCATTGCCTGCATCTGGACGCGCACGGAGAGATTTTTGACCACGCGGCCGTCGATGCGAAAGATCAGGGTAAACCGGTTGCTGTTGACGATGGCCGGATCGGAAGGGATGACGTCAACCTGGAGCTTGCCCTGCGGCAAGACGAAGGGGGCGATGCGGCCGACGATTTCCAGCGAGGTGGTGGCCGTCAGGTTGTCCTGCTGCGCCTTGAGGTAGTTCTGCAGAATCCGGTCGATTCGGGCCTGGTCCACGGTAATGCCGGCACGGATGACCCGAACTTCCCCGGCGCCGCCCCAGGCGGCCTCCGCCAGATCGGGATTCGTACGCTGGACATAAGCCCGGATATCGGCGGCCTGGTGCAGCTCTTCTTCGCCGGGTGCCGGGGCGCGAAACAGGGTCAGGTCTCCCAGCAGGCGGTTTTCGTTCGTATCGGGAAGAATCTGCGCCACTTCGCCCAGCAGCAGGATTTCACCCTGGGCCTGGGCCTGGGGACGAAAGCGAATCTCCAGGGCCAGCGCGGCCGTTGCCTGCCCGCAGAGCAGGAGCAGCGTCAGCATGAGCCAAAGACGCGTCATGATCATCCTGCCTAACGGATCAGTCCGTTGGTCATCTGCAGCATTTCGTCGGCGGTACGAATGGCCTTGGAATTCACCTCGTAGGCGCGCTGGCCTGCGATCATGTTGACCATCTCTTCCATGACGCTGACGTTGGAGCCTTCCAGAAAGCCCTGGCTGATCAGCCCGAGTCCTTCGGTACCGGCAACGCCGGCGACCGGCACACCGGAGCTGAGGGTTTCGGCATAGAGGTTGCGCCCCAAGCTGGAGAGGCCGGCGGGATTGCTGAAGCGTACCAGTTCGATAACGCCGACCTGGGCCGGAGCGTTCTCGCCATCGAGAAAGACTTCCACATCGCCCCCTTCACCCACGGAGATGCGGGTGGCATTTTCGGGGACGACGATTTCGGGAAAGAGGGGATAACCTTCGGAGGTCACGATACGGCCGACACTGTCTTTTTTGAAGGAACCGTCGCGGGTGTAGGCGGTTTCGCCATCGGGGAGAATTACCTGAAAGAAGCCGGTCCCCTCGATGGCCAGATCGAGCTCATTGCCCGTGCTCTGCATATCACCGACAGTGAAGATCTTCTGAACGGCGGCCACTTTGGAGCCGAGACCGATCTGGATGCCGGTGGGGATCTCGCCGCCGTCAGCGGTGGTCGTCCCAGCCATGCGGGTCGTCTGATAGAGGACGTCCTGGAAGTCGGCCCGGCTCTTCTTGAAGCCCACGCTGTTGACGTTCGCCAGATTGTTCGCGATGACGTCCATGTTCACCTGCTGGGCTTCCATGCCGCTCGATGCTGTCCACAATGCCCTGATCATAGTTTTGTCTCCTCGCTGTTATGCGTCTTAACCAAGCAGGCCGATTTCGTTGGCCTTGCTGGAAAGGTCGTCAAAGGTTTTCATCATGCGCTGGCAGGCCTCGAAGGCGCGGTTGGCTTCGACCATGTGCACCATCTCCGCCATCATGTTGACATTGGATTCTTCGATCTTGCCCTGATGCACCACAGGCGCGGCCACCGGTTGGGGCCCGGGGCCGTTGCCGTTGGCCGCAAAAAGGCCATCTCCCCGGCGCTCCAGCCCGGCCTGGTCAACGAAGGCCACCACGGCAATCTGCCGGAAGTCGCCCCCAACATTGACGCGGCCGCGCTCGTCGATCTCCACGTCGGGGCTGGGCAGCACGATGGGCTGGCCCGCGTCGTCCAGCACGTTCATACCGGCGCCGTTGACCAACTGGCCCAGGCTGTTGAGATTGAAATTGCCCTGGCGCGTGTATAAGTCTTCGCCATCAGCCCCGCGCACCCGGAAGAAGCCCTCCCCCTCAATGCCCAGATGGGTGCCGACGCCGGTAGGGGTAAGCGCTCCCTGACCGAAATTCGTGAAGCCTTGGCGAACCTCGGCCAGATTGATGCCGCGGGTCTCGATACCGGCCTGCGTCCGCTCCAGAATCCCCTCGAAGGTGCTCTGGCCGCCCTTGAAGCCGGCGGTGCGGCTGTTGCTGAGATTGTCGCTGATGGTGTCCATCCGGTTCATCCGGGCCACCGCGCCCGACATGGCGCTGTAAATTCCTGAACTCATCGCAATCTGTCCTCTCTCTTGACTGTCCCCATACTCTTCGACAGGAAGAGGCCGAATCTTTAGGCGTTACTGTTTCGCCTTCCTACCTGGGCCAGCCGCACCAGCTGCTCGGCCTCACGGGGCGAAATGTCGAGCACGTCGGCGATATCTTCCGCCTTCATGCCGTGCCCGGCCATGGAAGCGAGATAGCGGTATTTTTCCGGCAGGCTGCTGCCGGCGGCGGACAGGTCGAGGCGGGCTTTGAGCTGGGCGCGCAGCTGTTCTTTGTCAGGCCGGGCCTCGATCGGAGTGCCATTCGCGGTCGCTTGGCTCTCCAGATCCTCCAGGCGGGCGAGAGCTTCTGCCAGTTGTTGGCGCAAGACCCCGTTCTGCTGATCCAGGCGACGCAACCGCACCAGCAGCAGAAGCAGAACCACGCAGGTGAGCAGCCAGAGGGCGGAGGCAGCGATGAGGGCGATTTCCTGCAGAGACATGGACATGACCTATGGCTGACGTTTCTGCATCTTGACTTTGAGCTTGAGCAAAGCCTGGCTGTGCAGCTGGGAAACCCGCCCTTCGGAGAGCTCAAGCACTTCGGCGATCTCCTTCTGGCTCAGCTCCTCGTAATAGTAGAGGGAGATGACCAGCCGCTCTTTTTCCGTCAGTTTTTCCAGGTGCGCGGCCAGCTCATGGGTCAGCTGGTGCTCGGCCAGCCGCTCTTCGGGGTTCTTGCTGTCGGTGTCTTCGAGGCTGTCGAGGAAGCTGCGGCCTTCGTCCGAATCATCCAGCGTCTCGTGCAGACTGACACAGCCGAGATGACCGATTTGACCGAGGGTGTCCCGGTATTCGTCCAGAGCGAGCCCCATGGCCTCGGCGACTTCGTCCTCTTCGGGGGTGCGGCCGAGCTGATGCTCCAGCGTGTTCATCGCCTCCGCAACCCGCGACTGTTTGTCGCGCAGGGAGCGGGAGAACCAGTCCATCTTGCGGACTTCATCAAAGATGGCGCCGCGAATGCGGTGTTCGGCAAAGGTCTTGAAGAGAATGCCGCGGGCAGGGTCGTAGCGGTTGGCCGCGTCGAGCAGTCCCATCATGGCGGCGCTGGTGACGTCGTCGCGAGTCAGAAAGGACGGCACCTGGCACATCATGCGATCGACCACCAGGCTGACCGTCGACAGATGCGACTGGATCAGCCGGGAGCGCTCGTCGCCCTCTGCCTGGCCATATCCAAACGCTTTGTTCATGCCTAGCCTCCGCTGCCGAAAGACATGAGTTTTTTCCAGAAAAACTGCAGGGATCCCTTGGCCTGGGCTTCGCGCGAACCGGAGGTGAGCTGGCCGGCCAGGGATTCAAAGGCGCCGCTTACCTTGGTGGTGGGAAAGAGCTCGACCATGACACGCTGCCGCCGCACGGCCTCGTGCATGCGGCGATCGAAGGGAATGCCGCCGAGAAAATCGATGGAAATGTCGAGATAGCGTCCCGAGACCATGGTGAGCTTGCGGTAAACGTCGAGAGCCTCGTCGTTGTTTCGCACCGAGTTGACAATGAGGTTGAAGCGTTTTTCGTGATACTGGATGGAGAGCAGCTTCATCAGCGCGTAGGCGTCCGTGATGGCCGTCGGCTCCGGCGTCGTCACCACCAGGATGTCCTGGGCGGCCACGTTGAAATAGGTGACGTTCTCGGAAATGCCGGCTTCGGTGTCGATGAGGACGATATCGAATTCGCCGTGCAGGTTATCCAGATCATCCATGAAACGCATCTTCTGCGAGGAATCGAGACGGGTGAATTTCTGGACTCCCGAGCCGGCGGGCAGAATGTGAATGCCGGCCGGTCCCTCGACCATGATGTCCTGCAGGCTCTGTTCGCCGGCGAAAAAGTGGTTCAGGTTGTAGCGCGGCGCCAGGCCGAAGACGACGTCGACGTTGGCCAGGCCGAGGTCGGCATCGATAATCAGCACCTTTTTCCCCAGGCGGGCCAGCGCCACAGCCATATTGGAAACGACGGCGGTCTTGCCGACCCCCCCTTTGCCGCTGGTGACGGAGATGACGCGGGTCGTTTTGGTGCCGGCTACCGCCACCTTGTCCTGCCCGGCCAGTCGGCCGGAGAGGGAGCGCAGGGTTCCGGCCTGGTCCACATATTTCTGTACTGTTTCCATCATCGGCAAATCCTTACTCTTTTCCCAGAACGAGACCGGCCACCCGGCGGGCTTCGGCCAGCAGGAGATCTTCAGGAACCCGCTGACCGTTGCCCAGGTAGGAAATGGGGAAGTTGTGGCGGACCGGCACATTAATCAGGGCGCCCAGACTTTCGCACTCATCCAGCTTGGTGAACATCAGACTTTTAAGGCCAAGACCCTGAAAACGGCGGATCACCTCGCCCAGGTCCCGTTCGCGGGTGGTGGCTGAAAGGACCAGATGGTTCTCGATGGCGTAATCGGGGTGCAGGAATTCAGCGAGTTCGCGCAGGCTGACATCGTCTTTGGGGCTGCGGCCGGCGGTGTCGATAAGGATGAGGTCTTTGTCCTGGTGGCGGGCGAAGACCTGCTCCATCTGCTCGGGCCTTACAACCACCTCGACGGGCACATTCATGATTTCGCCGTAGACCTTAAGCTGCTCCACGGCGGCGATCCGGTAGGTATCGATGGTCACCAGGGCGACGCTCTGCCCGCCCTGCAGGAGATAGTCGGCTGCCAGCTTGGCGATGGTCGTCGTCTTGCCGACCCCGGTGGGACCGACCAGGGCCAGACGACGGGCTTCGCCGGGGCGGAAGACCGGGCCGCTGACCTGCACTAGGTCGGTGAGGGCGTCGTGAAAGAAGCTGTCCAGCACGCCGGGACTGTAGACCTGCTGCGGCGTCAGCTTCTCGCCGGCATAACGGGCGATGGTCTCTGCCACCTCGTCTTCGAGGCCGCGGGCGCTGAGCTCAGCCATGACCGGCGCCAGCCAGGCATCCTGACCTTTGCGCGTCTGGAGGGCGGGTTCGGTCCAACGCGGCGCCGGCGGGGCAGGTTCGGGCTTGCGCTCGGCCATCTCCCGGACGAAGCCCTGTACCAGCGAGCGCAGTTCGTCGATTTCGCCGCGCAGCGTGTCGACGGGAGCGCTGGCAGGCTGGGGGCGCCGCGCGGGCGGTTCTTCCATCCCCGGCGAAGTCCGGCGGCCGGCCCAGATATCTTCATAGCGAATATCGTCGGCGACGCTGGCGTAGGTCCGCGCCGGCCTGACCGCAGCCACGGGCTTGGTCGCCGCGACGGACCTGTTCAGGGCCGGTTGGGCGCTCTCCGGTTCGACGGCGGCCGTTACCTCGAGCAGGGGCTTGCCGAAAAAGCCGCCGCCCTTGCGCACGGTGCGGGTGGAAAGGATGAGGGCGTCAGGCCCCAGGGTCTCCTTGACCATCCTCAGGGCGGTCGCCATGTTTTCCGATTGAAAGACTTTAACTTGCATTCAATTTCACCGTTCCGATGGATCTGACTTTGAGGTTGGGAGCCACCTCGTTGTGAGAGATGACGGCCAGCGACGGCAGATAGCGCTCGGTCAACCTTTTGACATGCGGTCGGATTGTTGGCGGGCACAGCAGCACCGGCTCACTCGCCCCGCTGAACCGCCCCAGGTTCTCGCTCAGGCCTTCGAGGATGGACTGGGCCGTGCGCGGATCGATATTGAGAAACGCGCCCTGGTCCGTCTGCTGCACCGCCCGCTGCAGGGTCTCTTCGACGCTGCGATCGAGGGTGAGCAGCGGCAGCACATTGTCGTCCTGGGCATAACGGGCGCTGATCTGCCGCCCGAGGGCCTGCCGCACCTGCTCCGTCAGCATATCGACATCCTGGGTGGAAGGCGCCCAGTCGGCCACCGTCTCGAGGATGGTGCGCAGATCCCTTATGGAAACCTGTTCGCGCAATAAATTCTGCAAGATACGCATGACGCCCCCCAGGCTGATCAGGTTGGGGACCAGCTCCTCAACCAGCTTCGGATAACTCTTGCCGAGGTTATCTAGCAAGTTCTGTACCTCTTGCCGGCCGAGCAGCTCATGGGCGTGTCTTTTTATGATCTCGCTGATATGGGTGGCAATGACGGTGGTGCAGTCGACCACCGTATAACCGGCCATCTGCGCCCTCTCCTTCTTGTCCTCGGAAATCCAGGTGGCCGGCAGGTTGAAAGCAGGTTCCACCGTCTGCACCCCTTTGAGGTTCTCCGTGGCCAGCCCGGGGTTCATGGCCAGATAATGGCCGGGGAGCATCTCGCCGCCGGCAATGGAAACCCCCTTGAGAAGGATGCGGTACTCGTTGGGCTTGAGCTGCAGATTGTCCTTGATATGCACCGGCGGCACGATGAAGCCCATGCTCACCGCAAACTGCTTGCGCGTGGAGCGGATGCGGGCCAGCAGTTCGCCATCCTGGGCCGCGTCGACGAAAGGAATGAGACCGTACCCCACCTCCAACTCGAGCAGATCCACGGCCAGCATCTCCTCGTAATCCTCCTTCTCCTCCGGGCGCGCTTCCGCCTCCACCGGCAGGCGGGCGACCCTCTCGGCCTCCTTGACTTTCTTGTCAATACCGTAGGCCAGAAAGGCCAGGGCGATGGAGAGGAGCATGAAGGGGAGAAAAGGCAGGCCCGGGATGAGGGCAAAACCGAGCAGCACGCCGGAGACCACCCAGATGGCGCGCGGGTGCAGGGAAAACTGCTTCTTGATATCCGAGCCGAAGTCGCCGTCGCCAGCGGTGCGGGTAACCAGGATGCCGGCGGCGGTGGAGATGATCAGGGCCGGCACCTGCCCCACCAGGCCGTCACCGACGGTGAGGATGGTGTAGTTCTGGGCCGCCTCCATCATCGGCATCCCCTTCTGCATGACGCCGATGATAAAACCGGCGCCGATGTTGATCAGGGTGATGAGGATGCCGGCGATGGCGTCGCCGCGCACGAACTTGCTGGCACCGTCCATGGCCCCGTAGAACTCGGCCTCCATGGCGATCTCCTTGCGGCGGGTGCGGGCCTCCTGCTCGTCGACCAGGCCGGCGTTGAGGTCGGCGTCAATGGCCATCTGCTTGCCGGGCATGGCATCGAGGGTGAAGCGGGCGGCAACCTCGGCCACGCGCCCGGCCCCCTTGGTGATAACCATGAAGTTGATGACCACCAGGATGGAGAAGACCACGATACCGACCACGTAATTACCGCCGACCACGAACTGGCCGAAGGAGGCGATGACCGATCCGGCCGCCGTCGGCCCCTGGTCGCCATTGAGCAGAATCAGCCGGGTGGAGGCGACATTGAGGGAGAGGCGAAAGAGGGTGGTGGCCAGCAGCACCGAAGGAAAGATGCCGAAGTCCAAAGCCCGGGCCGTGTAGAGGCTGATGATCATGATCAGCAGGGCCAGGGTGATATTGAGAGAGAGGAAGATATCGAGCAGGATGGCCGGCAGCGGGATGATCATCACCAGCAGGATGGACACCAACCCCACGGCGACCATAATGTCGCTGCGCAGCAGCATTTCTTTGTAGTTCAGTGAGCGAAGCGTGCTTACGTTGATCATCCCTTGTTCCTCTTTACGTTATAGACGTAGGCCAGTATCTCGGCCACGGCCTTGAACATCTCTTCGGGAATTTCCCGCCCGATCTCCACCTTGTACAGCGCCCGGGCCACCGGCACGTTCTCCACCATGGGGATATTATGCTCGCGGGCGAGGTCGCGGATGCGCATGGCCAGATGATCGGCGCCCTTGGCCACCACCTGTGGCGCCTCCATCTCCCCGCGCCGATAAGCCAGGGCGATGGAGAGGTGAGTCGGGTTGGTGATGATGACATCGGCCTTGGGCACCTCGGCCATCATGCGCTTGCGGGCCATTTGCTGCTGGATGGAGCGGATGCGCGACTTGATGTAGGGGTCGCCTTCCGTCTGCTTGTACTCTTCTTTCTGCTCCTGCTTGGACATCTTCATTTTCTGTTCCATTTCCCAGCGCACGAACAAAAAATCGAGCACGCCAAGCAAAATAAGGACGCCGCAGCTCTTGATCAGCACCAAAGCGCCGACCCGGCCCACGTAACGCACTGTTTCGCTCACATCCATATCGATGAGATAGAGGGCGTGCTCGAATTCGGCGCTGACGGCGCGAAAAGCGATGACCCCCACCAGCAGGACTTTTGCCAAAGATTTGACTAATTCGACCAGGGAACGCTTGGAGACGAACTTTTTGGAACCCGCGATGGGGTCCAGCTTTTTCAGGTCGGGCATCATGGGCTTGGCGGTGAAGAGCCAGCCAATCTGCAGAAAACTGGCGAAAAACCCCGTCACCAGCACCAACAGCAGCGGCGGTGCCATCAGCAGGGCGAGCTTGCCGAAGGTGGCTGTCATCAGATTGACAACGGACAGGGGGGTCGGCTCGAATTCACCGGAAAGGCGCCAGATCCCGGCCACCAGTTCAGCAATTTGGGCCCAAAAGAAAGGGGCGTAAAAGAACCAGAGCAGCAGCGACATGGTCAGCAGAGCCGCCGTCTGCACTTCACGGCTCTGGGCCACCTGCCCTTTTTCGCGAAATTCCTGGCGCCGTTTTTCCGACGCCTGTTCGGTTTTTTCCTGACCGCTGTCCTCGGACATCACCTACCTCAGAGCAGCTCAAAGAGCTGGATGAAACGTTCGCCGAGCGCGTTAAACTCGCGTCCCAGCATCGACACCAGCACATTGAGGGTCAATCCCATGACGATCAGGGACAGGCCGATGTTGATGGGAAAGGACAGCATGAACACATTGAGCTGGGGGAATACGCGGGAGAGAATGCCCAGCACGAAGCTGGACAGTAGCAGCACGGCCAGGATGGGCGCGCTGAACTTGACGGCCAGCACGAACATTCCCGAAGCCAGGGTCATCAGATAGGGGACGGCCTCGCCGGAGAAATCGACCCCGCCCGGCGGCAGCAGCTCATAGGAGGCGACGATGGCCCGCAGAAAGAGGTGATGGATGTCCAGCGCCAGAAAGACCAGGATGGCGAAGACGTTCTGCAACTGGGAGATGAGAGCGATCTGCCGCTGGTTCTGCGGGTCGAAAACGTTGGCGGCGGCAAACCCCATCTGGAAACCGATGATGGTGCCGCCGAACTCCGCCGCCGTAAAGATGAGACGGGCGATGATGGCCACGAGGACGCCGAACAGGGTCTCCCCCGTCACCAGCACCGCCAGGCTGACAGGGTGAAAGGACTGGGCGGGGATATAGGGCGCCACCACCGGGTAGACCAGCAGCGAAACCGTCACCGCCAGGCCGACGCGCAGCTGCATGGGGGTCTGGCCGCCGCTGAAGACAGGCAGGGCGCCGATCATGGCCCCAACCCGCGCCAGGCAGACCAGAAAGTTCTGAAATTGTTCCACGGGGATGAGCGGCAATTCCACAGCAGGCCTCAGGTTCCGACAGTGGCCAGACCTTCAAAGATGCCCAGGGTGAAGGCGAGCATGATTTTGATCATCCAGGGGGCGAAAATAATCAGGGTCACCAGCACCGCCACGATCTTGGGGATGAAGGTCATGGTCTGCTCGTTGATCTGGGTGGCGGCCTGAAAAATACTGATAAGCAGGCCGATGATCAAAGCCGCCAGCAGCATGGGCGCGGACATGAACAGGACCGTCTCTACCGCCTGGCGTCCTATGTCAACAACGAATTCCGGAGTCATGGCATATCCTGAGGAACGGGGGCATCAGGCGGCAGGCATCCTCCCTGCGGTGTGCACCCCCTACTTTCCGTCAATAAAAACTCTGTACCAGCGAGCCGACCACCAGGGCCCAGCCATCGACCAGGACGAAGAGAAGCAGCTTGAATGGAAGCGAAATGATGATCGGCGGCAGCATCATCATCCCCATGGACATGAGCACCGAAGCCACGACCATGTCGATGACCAGAAAGGGGATGAAGATCATGAACCCCATCTGGAAAGCGCGCTTGAGCTCGGAAAGCATGAACGCGGGGATCAGGCTGAGGGTCGAAATATCGGCGCGGCTTTCCGGCACCGGCTGCTTGGCGATTTCCATGAGCAGGGCCAGGTCTTTTTCGTCCGTGTGGGCGAACATGAATTCGCGCACGGGAATCAGGGCCAGATCGAGGGCCTGTTCCTGGCTGATGGTCTCGGCCAGATAGGGCTGCAAGGCCGTATCGTTGACCTGGTTGTAGACGGGCGCCATGATGAAGAGGGTGAGAAAGAGCGCCAGCCCGATGATGATCTGGTTGGGCGGCATCCCCTGCGTCCCCATGGCCTGGCGTACAAAGGACAGGACAATGACGATGCGGGTAAAAGCCGTGGTCATGAGCAGGATGGCCGGCGCCATGGACAGGATGGTGAGCAGCAGCAGCACCTGCATGGCGGTGGAGACCTGCTGGGGCCCTTCGGCTTCCGTTATCCCGAAGCTGATGGTCGGCAGGGGTGCGGCCTGCGCGAAGGCGGGCAGCAGAAGAATCAAAAGCAGTCCGAAATAGCGTGCCTTCATCGTCCACTCTCGATCTCAGTACAGAGTTTCTCTTCAAAGGAGGCCTGCCCCTCCCGGCGGTCAAGAGGCGTCAGCAGTTCCACCCGGTCATTGCCGACGCCGAGCAGAAACTCCCGGCCACGCACTTCCACCAGACAGACGGCCTTGCGCGGGGCCAGGTGTCGCATCTCGACGATCTTGATGGCGCCCCCTTTGGCCGCCGGCAGAAAGCCGAACCCTTTGCGGCTGGCCGCATAGAGCAGCAGCACCAGCCCCAGAACCACACCGAGCGCGGCCAGCATCTTCAGAGAAGAGGCCAGCAGGCTGCCCGAATCGGCGGCCAGAGCCAGAGAAGGCCAGAGCCAGAGGGCTGCAAAAAAAAGACGCGTCATCACGGACTCAGCCCAGTTTCTCGATGCGCTCGGCGGGGCTGACCACGTCGGTGAGCCGCAGGCCGAACTTGTCGTTGACCATGACCGCCTCGCCACGGGCGATGAGGCGGGAATTGACATAGACGTCCAGAGGTTCCCCCGCCAGCTTGTCCAGTTCGATGACGGAACCTTCCCGCACCTGCAGCAGGTCCTTGATGAGCAGCTTGGACCGCCCCACTTCAACGGAAAGCTGCAAAGGGACGTCGAGCAGAAAGTCGAGATTACGCAACTCTTTCTGCGGCGCAATATTCTCCCCCTGTGTCTCGGCCGCCACGGCCTTGGACTCTTTATTCTCTGTCTTTTCCATCGTGCACTCCCTCTGGGATAATCCGGCTGGTGACGCGAACCGCTTTCTTGCCGTTGCGCGCGCCCACCATGCCCTCAAATTTTAGTTTGTTTTCCACCAACAGGCGGATGGGGCTGTTCGGTTCACAGCCCAGTTCGATAATGTCGCCGACCTGGAAATTCAGAATATCCCGCACCGACAGGGAGACCTCGGCGAACTGGCCGGTGACGTTGGTCTTCAGGCGGGCCAGGTCGTTCTGCAGCGTTGACTTCCAGTCATCGCCCCGCAGGGAGGTAATGGCCAGAATGCCGTCCTTGAGCTTCTCGCGGAAAGGCTCCAGCGAAAAGAAGGGGATCATCAGGGTGATTTTGCCGGGCGTCTTGTCGACGGTGACATCAAACTCGGCAACCATGACGTCCGTATCGGGCGCCACGATATTGACCATGCGCGAACTCGCCTCGATATTGACCAGGGTCGCCGTCAACTCTTCGAGGGGCCGAAAAGCCTTCTGCATGTCGGCGCAGGCGTCGAGCATGAGCCCCCGCAGGACATTCATTTCGATGGCGGTCAGCGAACGGGACAGCGCCATGGGTTTGACGTCGGAAGAGCCACCGAGCATGGCCTCCAGAAAAGAGAAGGACAGCGCACCGTTAAAAACGAACAGGCCGGCGCTCTTGAGGGGGTCGAGTTTGATCACCCCGATGGCGTTGTGGTCGCCGAGTTGCTGGACAAAGGGATCGAATTCCAGGTAATCGAGCTTGCCCCGCTTGATGGTCACCGACCGCTGCAGGCGACTAGAGAGGGACAGGCTGTAGTTGCGGGTGAAGGCATCAAGGATGATGTCGAAATTGTTGATGCGATAGCGCCCCGCCCCACCGGCACCGATCAGGTCGACTCGGCTGACAGCCCGTTTCTGCTGCGGCGTTTCCTCTGAATCGAGTTCGGTGTCAAGATCCCCGTCGCGTACGGCGGAGAGGAGTTCGGCAATTTCGTCTTTGGTCAGGATGCGTTCCACGAAGGACCCCTTGCTTCTATGCCCGACGGGCAGCCGTTACTGGACGACGAAGTCGGTGAAGTAGATGTTCTTGACCTGCCCCTGCTGCAGCAGGGTGTTGATCTGGGCGATCAGTTCGGAGCGCAGCTGCATCTTGCCTTGCAGATCGCGCAGCTCGTCGAAAGTCTTGTTGCCGATGAGCAGCAGAATGGCGTCGCGCACCTGGGCCTGCCGTTCCTGCAATTCGAGGGCACCCGCTTCGCTATCCGCCTCCAGGGTGATGGCGGCTTTAAGATAACGGACCTCGTCACGATCGAGGATATTGATGATGAAACCCGAGATATCGACCATGGGGCCGACTTTTCCGGCCTGGGCTTTTTGGGCCGGTGCCGACGATTCGGCGACTTCGGCGCCGGGCGCCTGCTCCGGCCCGCTGGCCCCTATAAAATAGGCACCAACGCCGACACCGCCGAGCAGGATCAATCCGCCCACAATAGCCAGAATCAGGGTCAGCTTGCTTTTCTTCCCCTCGGGTTTCTCTGTCTGTTCCGCGTCTTTTTTGGCCATATGCTTACTCCCTTATCTGTTTCAAAAAGGCATCTGATCTTTGGCATCGATGAGATAGGGCAGCTTTTCCTGATGCTTGCCCATGTTTTCCAGCACAAATTCGACGCGCCGATTCAGGGCGCGATTTTCATCCGAGTCATTGGGCGCGAGAGGCCTCTGCTCACCGTAGCCCACGGCGGCCATGCGATCGAGGGGGAAGAGATCTTCCCGCTGCAGAAATTTGAGGACCGATACGGCCCGCTGCACCGAAATGTCCCAGTTGGTTCGCTGACCGGAGGCGACGGGCACATCGTCGGTATGCCCTTCCACGCGCAGCTGCATGGGCAGCGGGCGGACGATGTCCGCCACTTTGCGCAGCACTGGGTAGGCCGCGGGCTTGACTTCCGTCTGTCCCGCATCGAAGAGAATCGCTTCGTTGACCCGCAGGACAATCGCACCCCGGTCTTTGACCAGGGTAATGGTCTTGTCCAGACGCAGGCGGTTGAGCTGTTCCAGAATCCTCTTGTAGACCCGCTGGAACATATCGTCATCAATGGGCGAAAAATCGATGATGGCCGGCGGGGCGATCTCCGTCTGCTGCTTGCCGCCTAGGATGCCGAAAGCCCCTTTGAGTGAATTGGCCGCGGCGCTGAATTTGATGCGGTCCATACTGGCCATGGACAGCAGCAGCACGAAGAAGGTCAGCAGCAACGTCACCAGGTCACTGTAGGTGACCATCCAGGCGGGGGCTCCTTCTTGTTTTTTTTTGGGTCTCTTCGCCACGGTGTCGTCCTTAATGCCAAGCCATCGTTACTTTTTGTTGAAGTTACTCTCGCGAAGCTGGGGCGCCACGAAGGCGTGCAGCTTCTGCTCCATGATGCGGGGATTTTCACCGACCAGGATCGATTTCATCCCTTCGGCGATGAGAGTTTTAAGCAGCACTTCCGATTGGGATCGGTTCTTAAGCTTGCCGGCCACGGGAATGCAGATGACATTGGCGATAACAGCGCCATAGAAGGTCGTCAGCAGGGCCACGGCCATGGCCGGCCCGATGGTGGACGGATCGTCCATGGTCTGCAGCATCTGCACCAGACCGATGAGGGTGCCGATCATCCCCATGGCCGGCGCGTAAGTGCCCATGGCCAGAAAAATGTCGGCGCCATCTTCGTGACGCTCCTGAATATATTCGATCTCCCGGTCAAGCATCTCCTTGAGCGTTTCGGGCTCCTGCCCGTCAACGGCCATCTGCAGCCCTTTGAGAAAGAAGGCGTCCTCGATGTCATACATGGCCATCTGCAGGGACAGAATGCCTTCCTTGCGGGCCTTGGTGGCCAGCGTGATCAGACGCGTAATGATCTCGTTGGGCGACTCGCTCTGGTGAAAAAAGGCTTTTTTGAGAACAGCAAAGGCCCGGAAGACATTTTTGAAGGGATAATGCACCAGAGTGGCACCGATGGTTCCCCCCAATACAATGACAATGGATGGAATGTTGATGAACAGGAAGATGGAGCCGCCCATCATGATCGCCGAGATCATCAGGGCGAAGGCCGCCATTATTCCGAGAATGGTTGACAGATCCATCTCTTGACCCTCAGAGGATTGAAGTTAATTCCGCACAGCGCATGCAGACACCTGCAATAGCACAATACATGCCAGCAGCACGCTTAAAGGCCGGTCCCCGGCTGAAGCCCGAAAACACCGGCAAAAACGCCAAGAAAAAAAGGAGCAGCTACCGGGTAGCTGCTCCTCTGGTCATAATTTTGACACGAACCGGCCGCCTTTTTAGCGCTTGAGGTTGATCAGTTCGGCCAGCATTTCGTCCGTTGTAGTAATGATCTTGGAATTCGCCTGAAAACCGCGCTGGGTGGTGATCATTTTGACGAACTCCAGTCCCATGTCGACGTTGGACTGTTCCAGGGAGTTGGTGAAGATCTTGGTGCTGGCTGCCGCGTCGCTGGGCAGCCCCGAAGCGGTCGTAGCCGAGTAGAGGTTGCCCCCTTCCTTGAACAGGCCGCCAATGTTGGCGAAACGGGCCAGGCCGATGCGGCCGACGGCGACACGCTCGCCGTTGGTGTAACTCGCTACCACGTCGCCGCTGGTTTCGATGGCCACCTTGACCAGGTCACCGGCGGAAAAGCCGTCCTGTTCCTGACCGACCGTGGAGGAGTCGCGGGCGTACTGGGTGGCATTGAAGTTGATGTCTACGGACACATCGGCCTCGGAACCACCGAGCCAGGCCGGCATGGTCAGGGAAGTAGTGACCGGCGCTGTCAGCGCGCCATCGCTGTTAAAGCTCAAAATGGCAGCTGGATCCTTGTCGAGGAGAAGCAGAGGTTCGGTGGCCGGATCCACACCGACCACCTCGCTGCCGAGGGCCACGGTATTCCAGTCCCATTCGTTGTCGGCCGTCTTGGTGAAGTAGGTCGTCAGCAGATGGGTGTTGCCGAGGCTGTCATAGACCTGGATGGAGCTGGAATAGTTGGACGTCCCCTGCGGGTCGGCCAGGCTAAAACCACCAGGAATAATTGCCGAATTAGAGTCGAGGTTGTTGCTCAGGGTCATCTCGGCAGTCGCCTTGGCCGGCACCGTAGAGGTGCCGTCGACGCGAATGTCTCCCAATGTGGAGAGCAGGGTTTCATTATCGTCGTAGGGATAGCCCTGCACGCGGTAGCCCTCGGGATTGACCAGGTAACCCTGCTTGTCGAAGCCGAAGGCGCCGGCCCGGGTGTAAAGGTTTTCCTTGGAACCGGCCGCCGAGACAACGAAGAAGCCTTCGCCTTCCAGGGCGAGGTCGGTGTTGGACTCGGTCGTCTCGAAAGTGCCCTGGGAGAAGATGTTGTCCACCGTCGACAGGGTGACGCCGCGGCCGACCTGGGAGGCGCCGCCGGAGCCCGAAATGGAACTGGAGAGCATGTCGGCGAAGACAGTGCGCCCCGATTTAAAACCGACAGTATTGGTATTGGCCAGGTTGTTGCCGATAACGCTCATGGCGTTGCCGTTGGCGTTGAGACCGCTGATGCCTGCGTAAAGAGAGCTTGAGATACCCATGTTTTATCCTCCGTAAGGGAAAGCCGCTGTCGGTTGGCTTTCCGTGAACCTCCTCTGTGAGGACCGGTTCAGTTAAGCGATAATCGCGCTGTCAATGTTGGTAAAGACGTTGCCTTTGAGGCTGTCCCTGTCGACAACCGTCACCACGGTACTGTTCTTGACGCTGACGACCATAGCCGTCTGGTCGAGCAGCACCAGGGAATCGCGGCTGCCCTTGGCGTCCACCGTTTTAACCGCCTCTTCCAGGCGGTTCATAGCTTCCGGGCTGAGCTGGATGCCACGGCTTTCCATGCGACTCAACGCATGTTTGGAAAACCGCAGGGATGAGCTTGGCTCCAGTTGCTGCTGCAAAACCTGATCAAAGGACGGACCCTGTGTTCTGCCATCCGTTCGGCCCGCTGGCCGGGCCGGGCTGGGCGCGCTGGGAAGTATCGGCCTCGGATAGAGGAAGACCTTGTCGTTCATGGCTAGATCTCCCGCACCGAGGTCACGTCGCTCATGCGGAACTCGCCGATGGCGCTGTAAAGGCGGCTCCCTTTGGCGTCAAAATCGACCCCGGCGATAGTCCCTGCCACCAGGGGGGTCGTCTGCAGGGTATCCCCATTGCCGTCCGTCGCCATGACCGCCAGGTAATACTGACCGGCGGGCAGCGATTGACCGCTGGCGTCACGGCCATCCCAGTTGACGAAATGCTCGCCGACGCCCGTGCCGAGGGAAGGGATGGTGGCTACCGCCTGGCCGTTGGCGTTGAGTACGGCCACGTTCACTTCGGCGGCGGCGTCAGCCAGACGATACCCGATACGGCCATCGAGACTGCCCCCTTCGCCGAGTTGGAAGCCCGCCGAATTGGCGACGATGCCCTTGCCGATGAGGGTCAGGGCCGAGAGCTTTTCCACTTCGCCGCTGGCCGCCGACAGGCCGCCGATCCCTTCGTTGATGCCGATGAGCTGTTCCAGAGAGCTGAACTGGGCCATCTGGGCCGTGAACTCGGTGGCGTCCTGCGGGTTGAGCGGATCCTGATTCTGCAACTGGGCCACCAGGAGCTTGAGAAAATCATCCTTGCCCATGGTGGTGCCGCCCAGATTGGACAGGGCCGAGGTGGCGCTGGTGTTGGTACCGGTGATGCTACTGATATCTGCCATTATTTTGACTCGCCTCCTTTCTGTCAGATTCTCAGGCTCAATCCCGAGCCCTGTCGGGTCGGCGCCTGAGTCGTGGATGCTGCGACCGGTTCGCCCTTATATCCCGCCAGAGAAGCAGGCATTTTCTGGAATCCGGCGAACCGCTGCTGCTCGTGCTGCTGAAAGGTCTCCCGGTTCCCGTTGTGCTGGGAATCGACACTGACCTGCAGCTGGTCGATCTTCAGACCTTGCTGTTCGAGCGCATCGCGCAGACGGGGCAGGTGACGTTCGAGCACTTCCTGAACCTGCTGGCTCTGCGCATGCAGATGGGCACGGACACTATCCTTGTCCATCACCAGTTCCACCTTGACCTGCCCCAGTTCTTCCGGGTGCAGACGCAGGGTGACGCTGCCGGTCTCCTTGGCCTGGTTCACCGCAAATTTGTCGATCGTCTGCTCGACGATGCGGTTTTCGTTGATCACCGCGCCCGAGTTCAGCCGGATTTCCGGGCTTTTGGCCTCAGAGCCCGTAACCGGAGCCTGCTGAGGTCGGCCGGTGTCGGCCAGCAGAGAGTCCTGCCCCTTGTGGGTAAATCCGTCGATCTCGCCAGTGGCGGTCGACTTATGGTCGAGAGAAAGTTCAGGAACTTCTCCAGACTCGTCGGCAGCAACATCCAAAGACAACGTCGGTTCAGCGGCCGCCTCTTCGATCTGGCTGTTTTGAGCCAAACGCAGAGCCGGATTTCCGGCTGAGTCCTTGCTAGTCCCCCCCGTTTCATATTTGAGCTCCACGGGTTTGCTGCCGAGGATTTCGGCAAAACGGCTGTCGGACAGGGGGGCCGCCCCCTTGCCTTCCCCACCGGTTGCCTCTGCGGATTTGCCTTCGGCTTTGGCCATGAAACTCCTCAGGTCAAAGTCAGCCTCCTGGTTAGACAGGTCCGCCCCAGCCATCACGGCACCCTTGCCTTGGGACGTCCCTTCTGCATCAGCCGCCTTCAGTTCCTGACCGGAAAAGACAAAGGGATTCTGCTGTTGCGAGCAGTCCATGGCCAGAACGTTTTGACCTGGCCGCATAGAGCCGTCACCGATGGGCAGATTCCCCTGCTGCTGCGTTGGGAGAAGAACTTCACTCGATCCTGGCGTCGGAACCATCCCCAGACTGGCAGCCAGCATCGCCGCCAACAGATCCTGGGACGCGTCGTTGCCGTTCCAGGCGAGCCCCTCTCCCGGGGCCTGTTGCAGAAAAGGGAGAAAATCTCCGGCCGGCGGTCCTTTACCGCCGCCGGTCCGCCCTGGCATGGGCTGACTGGTCATTGTTGCCATAGGCATCATGTTCATCATCGTATTCACCTCCTTTCTTTTTGACATTCCCCTGCGGGCAGGGGGCCCTGCAAAACCGGCGATTACTCCGGTTCGATACTGCTGAAACGGCGGCTTAGGCTGGCCGCCTTCTTGCGTTCCATGTTGTTGAGCAGTTTGCCCGCCGATTTCTTGCGCATCCCGGCCAGAATACCGATGGCCAGCTCTTCGTCCAGTGTCGAGACAATGGCCGCCGCCTTGACGGGGTCCATTTTTTCGTACATCAGGCTCAACTCTTCAAGGCGCTCCGCTTCCCGGTTATCCCGTTCCGCCAGCAGCTGTTCGAACTGCTGACGCAAAACATTCAACTCGTCCAGCTTCTTATCGACCTCGGCCTGCAAAGACTTTAGTTCCATTTCACGCTGGTCGAGCTGCCGGTCCCTTTCCTCCAGGCGGGTCCGCTCTTCCTGCAGGGAAAAGAGAATCCGACGCTCTTCGACGGACTGGATCGGCTGCAGGGCGGGCGATTCGGTCTGGGCCCAGAGCAGAGAGGGCCCGAGGAGCAACGCGGTAGCAAGGCAGGCGAAAAGAAAGGGCAATAGACGAAGATTCTTCATGACTTAATCCTTGGGATGAAAAAGAACGGCCAGTTCGTCGAGGTCTTTGGCCTCCCGACGGTTCATGGTCCGCTGCTGTTCCTGCAGATGTTTTTCTTTGACTTTTTCCATCAGTTTTTTTTCGCGGCTGGCCTCGCACAGCTTTTCCCGACAGGCGGTAATGGCCTCCCGGCAGAGTTCAAGGGCATCGACGAGAGCCGCCAACTGCTGAACCTGGTGGCTGATGCGGGTTTCGTACAACTGCATCTCGTGCACCGTCATACCCACCTGCTGGCGCTGTTCCCGTGCACTGTAAAGCTGGCGCAGCTCTTCTTCCTCGCGGTTGATTTCGGTGATGAGGGCAGACTCGCGGTCAAAAGCCTCGGCCAGCTTCTGCTGGGCCTGGTCCTCGAGAATGCGGCGATAGTTCAGGACGGATTCGAGTTTGAACGGCTTCATGACGGGACCTCGCGGGGGTGGTTATTCCCGCAGCTTTTGACGACGATCCAGCACGACCTGGCGGAGCTGTTCCAAGGTTGATTCCAGATCCACGGCCTCATCCATTCCCTGGCAGAGGAAGTCGTTGACGGCCTCGATGCGGGTCAGGGCGTAATCGATCTTGGGGTTGCTGCCGTTGGCATAGGCACCGATATTGATGAGATCCTCGGCCTCGCGGTAGGTCGCCAGGATCTCCCGCAGCTGGCCCGCCAGCTTGACGTGCTCGGGATCGACAATTTCACGCATGACGCGACTGGCGGACACCATGACATCGATGGCCGGATAGTGGTTTTTGGCGGCCAGGTCGCGGGAGAGGACAATATGGCCGTCGAGGATCGAACGGACGGCATCGGCCACCGGCTCGTTCATGTCGTCCCCTTCCACCAGCACCGTATAGAGGGCAGTGATACTGCCGCAGCCGGCAAAGCTGCCGGCCCGTTCGAGCAGCTTGGGAAGCATGGCAAAGACCGAGGGAGTGTAGCCTTTGGTGGTGGGCGGCTCGCCGACGGCCAGGCCGACCTCGCGCATGGCCATGGCAAAACGGGTGACCGAATCCATCATCATGAGGACATCCTGACCTTGGCCACAGAAGTATTCGGCGATGGTGGTGGCAACAAAAGCCCCGCGCATGCGCAGCAGCGGCGACTGGTCGGAAGTGGCGACGACGACCACGGAGCGGGCCAACCCTTCGGGACCCAGGTCGCGCTCGATAAACTCCATGACCTCGCGGCCACGTTCCCCGACTAGGGCGATGACGTTGACATCGGCGCGGGCGTGCTTGGCCATGGTCCCCAGCAGCACGCTCTTGCCCACCCCGGAGCCGGCCATGACGCCCAGGCGCTGGCCGATGCCGCAGGTGAGCAGGCCGTTGATGGCGCGCACGCCCAGGTCGAGGGGCTGGTCGATTTTCTTGCGTTGCATGGGACCGGGCGGAAGGGCATACAGGGGGAGGCGCCGGCTGAGGTCGAGGGGAGGACCGCCATCCATCGGTTGGCCCATGGCGTCGATCACCCGGCCGAGCAGTTCTTCGCCGACCTCCATGGAAGCGCTGCTCTGACAGACGCGGATGAGGCTGCCCGGCCCCAGACCGCGCAGTTCCCCCAAGGGCATGAGCAGGGCACGGGACTCGCGGAAACCAACCACTTCGGCCGGCACGGGGTCGCCGCCATCGAGGGGGGTCAGCTCACACAGCGTGCCGACGGAGGCGTTGGGGCAATAGCCCTCCACCACCAGGCCGACGATCTTGGTGACCTTGCCCCGCACCTGAAGCAGATTGAGGTGCTCTATGGAGGCGGCCAGCTCCTTCACTACTCGCCGCCTGTCTGCTCGGCCAGATGCTGGCGGATCTGCGCCAGTTGGCTTTCGAGGGTGGCGTCCACCTGTCCGAGGGTCGACTCGACCAGACAGCCACCGCGGGCGATGGCGGCATCGCCTTCAAAGATGATGTTTTTGAGACCGCTGATGCTGGCGATGAAGAGGGGTTTTTTCTCTTTGACCACCTCCAGATCCTGGGGATTGACCCGGATATGGTACTCATCGGCCTTGATGGCGGCCTTCAAGGCCCTCTCAATCACGTCGACGATCATCCCGCTGTGCTTTTCCACTTCGACATGAATCACCCGCTCGGCAATGGCCATCACCAGCCGCAGCATGTCCTCGACGCTGCTTTTATGGAGGGACTCCCGCAGCTGGCTGATCTCCAGGGCCGCTTCGGCCAAAGCCTGGGCGCTTTGTCCGAGCAGGGCCTCAGTTTCCTGCCGCCCAGCCTGACGCCCCCTTTCAAATGCAGCTTTTTCCAAAGCTTCGACATCGACAGGCGGGGAGGACACCGGTTCCGGCGAAGAAGGGTTCGCGGGTTTCGCCTCAGACGGCAGGGCGGATTCATCTCGGGCCTCGTCGACACCAAAATCACTTCCGCCGTCGAAATCGGCAAAGAGAATCGGTTCAAAGAAGCTGTTTTCCGTGCTGCGATAAATTTTAGACAAGGACATCGTCTCCGCCCCGACCCGGGATAATCAGTGTACCTTCTTCTTCCAAACGCAGCGCAATCTTGACGATGGTCTGCTGCATCGACTCCACCTCGGACAGCCGCACCGGCCCCATGGCTTCGAGTTCCTCTTCGATCATCTCCGCCGCGCGGATGGAGATGTTGCTGAAGATCTTCTCCTTGACCTCCTGGGTGGCGGCCTTGAGAGCCAGCGTGAGGGTGTCGTTGTCGACCTCGCGCAGGATCTTCTGCAGGGAGGGATTGTCGAGCATGACCAGGTCGTCGAAGGTGAACATCTTTTTGCGGATGGCTTCGGCCATCTCGGGATCCACCTCGTCGATGCGCGTCAGGATATTGCGGTCGGCCCCCTTTTCCATGCGAGCCAGGATATCGACCACCGTATCGATGCCGCCCAGCTCCTGCTGCTCCTTGTCCGAGACGACGCCGATTTCCCGCTGCAGGGCATCTTCGATGTGCTTGATGACATCGGGAGAAACCTGCTCGATTTTGGCAATGCGGTACATGACGTCCGATTTCACGTCATCGGGGAGATAGGAAAGGATGCGGCTGGTGTGGTCAGCCTTTTGCGTCGACAGGATCAGGGCCATGGTCTGAGGATGCTCGCTGGCCAGCAGGCTTGCCACCACCCGGGGCTGCATGAGGGCGATGGTCTCCAGCGGGCGCTTTTCGGTGGCGGCGGCCACCTGCTCCATGAGCTGCTCGATGCGCTTAGGATCGCCCGATTCGGAGATGGCGTTCTTGACGAACTCATCCCCCTTGACGAAGATGCCGGCGTATTCGACCTGGGCCTTTTCATAGGCGGCGATGACCTCGCGCGCCAGGGGTGCCGGCACGTGCTCCATGCTCACCATGCAGCGGCTGATGGCCCTCACCTCGGCGTCGGACAGCTCCTTGAATACCATGGAAGTGGCTCTCTCCCCCAGACAGAGAAGGAGCATGGCCGCTTTTTCCACTCCAGACAAATCATAAAATTGTGCAGGCGCTTTTGCCATGTTCGTGTCCTACCTCTATCATCCTTCTTTGAGCCAGGTCTTGATCACCTGAGCCGGGGTGGTTTTCCCTTCAATCGTCGCCGTACGCAACTGCTGGGCCGGGTCAACCGTGGCGGAATGGGCGGTGTCGTGGGTCAGCAATTCGGCTTCAAGCTGTTCGACGGTCTTGTAATGTTCCGTCACATCGCCCTTGAGGGTGCGCAGCAGCGGGCGCACCAGCAGGAAGTAGGCAAGCAGGCCGCCCAGAAGGATCAGACCGTACTTGACAAAGGGCAGGTAGTCGTAGAGGGAAGGTGCCGGACCCGGGGTCGAAACGATCTCGTCGGCGAAACCGCTCTCAAAAGGCATGGAAACAACCTGGATCTGATCACCCCGGCCCTGATCGATGCCCAGGGCGCTTTTGACCATATTCTCGATGGAGAGCAGCTCCTGCTCATTGCGCGGCGCGTAGCTGGACGACTCCCCTTCGGCGCCGGGCACCAGGCGGTCGGCGACCAGCACCGCCACAGACAGGGCCTTGACCGTCCCCACCGGCTCCACAATGCGATTGACCACCTTGCTGATTTCGTAATTGATCGTTTCAGAACTGCGGTTGCTGGGCACCGCGCCCGCCGTGGCGGCGGCTCCGCCCACATTGGCGGCCACACCGGGGATACCGCCATTGACTTCGGCGCCGGAGGATTCTTCCGAGACCTGCTCGCTGCGGGGCACCGCACCCTTGGGATCGTACAACTCCTCGACTTTCTCCACCTGAGAGAAGTCAACCTCGGCCGTCACCTTGACCAGGGAGTTGCTGACGCCCAGAGCCCGGTCAAGCAGGGATTGCGCCCGCTCTTCCAGCCGCCGCTCCAGCATCTGCTGGTAATCGAGCATGCCGGGTGTCATGGGTCCGCTCGGCCCTTCCTGACTGCGACGGGACAGCACGCCGCCGCTCGAATCGATGACCGTGACGTTCTCGGCCTCCAGGCCTTCGATACTGCCCGCCACCAGGTTGATGATCCCCTGAATCTGTCCTTCCTTAAGCTTCTGGCCGGCGGCCAGCTTGAGGATGACCGAGGCGGTGGCGTCTTTCTGCTGCTCCTTGAACAGGCGCTTTTCCGGCAGGGCCAGATGGACCCGCGCGCCTTCCACCGGCGCCAGCGAGGTGATGGTTCGGGACAGCTCGCCCTGCAGGGCCCTCTGATAATTGACTTTTTGGGCAAAGTCGGTCATGCCGAAGCTCTGCTTGTCGAAAAGCTCGAAGCCGATGCCGCCCCCCTGGGGGATGCCCGAACCGGCCAACTCGATGCGCACCTCGTAGACCTGGTCGGCCGGAACCTGGATGGAGCGCCCGCCGTCGTCGAAACGGTAGGGAATCTTGCGCTCTTTCAGCCAGGAGACCACCGAGGACGCGTCGCTGTCGGACAGGTTGGCAAACAGCAGGCGGTAATCAGCGACCCGCGCCTGCACAATGAGGGTGGCAAAGAGCGCCACGCAGACGAGAACCACAGCCACCAGGCTGAGCTTGCGCGACAGGGGCCACTCGTTGAGCATCTGCAGCAGCGTCTTTTTTTCCTGCCCTTCGGCAGGCATTTTTTTCTTCTCTTCCGCCATGAACCAACAACCTCCTGCAATACCGCTGTCTCAGGTATTCTAATAAAATACGGACCGACCTGACCGCGTCAGACCTGCATGCGCATGATCTCCTGGTAGGCTTCCACCACCTTGTTGCGCATCTGAACCATCAGGCGCATGGAGATGTCAGCTTCTTCCAGGCTGATCATCACCTCGTGGAGGTTTTGCGCTTCGCCGGTATGGAGCTTTTCGACGGCCTTGTCCGCAGTCACCTGGGCCTGGTTCGTCTGATCGAGGACTTCTTTCAGAGTGCGGGCAAAACCTCCCGCCGGATCAGCCTTGGCGGCGGGGGTGGCGCCAGGGCCCTGCAGAGACTTGAGGTGACTGACGAGGGTGATGTCGTTCATCGCTTATCCTACCTTCCTATCTCAAGGGCCTTTAAGGCCATGCGCTTGGCGGTCTTGATGGTGGTGATATTGGCCTCATAGGCGCGGGTGGCCGTCATCATGTCCGTCATTTCTTCCATCAGATTGATGTCGGGCATCGCCACATAACCGTCTTCACCGGCATCGGGATGGGCCGGATTGTAAACCATGCGCGGGGGTGACGGATCGGTGACGATACGGGTCACCTCAACGCCTTGGGCGACACCCCGCATGCTCTGTTCGAGGCGCTCGGCAAAGCTCAGATCGGCGCTCTGGAACTGCACGGTCCGGCGCTGATAGGGGCCCCCCTCGGGCGTCCGCGTCGTTTCGATATTGGCCAGATTCGAGCTGATGGTGTTGAGCCGGGTTTGCTGGGCCTTAAGGGCGCTTGCACCGATTTTCAGCGATTGAAAGACATCCATCCTGAACCTCCTTAACGGCCGTCGCCGGCCACATACTTCAGCAGTCCCATCTTCTTGTTGAGAGACTGTACTGCCGCTTCATACAAAATCTGGTTTTCCGCCAGAGCCACCATCTCCTGATCGACATTGACGCCGTTGCCGTCGCCGATCCCCGAGCGATCGGGAGTGCGGACGAGGGTCCCCTGCACCTGCTCCAGGCGGCCGCCGCCGATTGGGAAATGGGCCGGATGCGTGACAGCAGGGGTAACGCCGGGATGCTTCACGGCCTGGCGCAGCTGTTCTTCAAACTCAAGACGGGACGGTGCGTAGCCGGGCGTATCCGCGTTGGCGATATTCGAGGCGATCACCTTCTGGTTCCGGTCGCGAAGATCGAGCACCTTGTGCAGCAGTCCTACCGTTTTATCGAAGAGTCCCAGGTTCGACATGTCGTCCTTCCTTTCATGGCGTCAGACGCCTGTCACCAGTCATAATAATGACACCGGCGCCGTCAGGGCTTTTCCAACTGCAGGGCCAGGGTCTCCCGGGCCATTTTGCGCCAAAGTTCACTACGTCCCTCTTCGGCCAATTGTCGCAAAAACTTAAGGCCGAGACTGCGTTTACCCGCCGTCAGATGAATCTGGGCGGCCCGAAAGCGGGCCTGGTCGGCATCGGCCGACGTCTCCGCCAGATGGGTGAAAAAGGGCAGCGCCGACTTTGGCTTATCATCACGGTAAAGGGCTTCGGCCCGCAGGAAAATGTCCTCAGGAAGGGCGTCTTGCAAATTCCTGTCCATAAGCGGCGCCAGACGTTTTTCCACCTCGGGATAGTTCTCAAGGGCCATGAAAAGACGGGCGGCCAGACGCTCGGTTTCTTTGTGCTGTGTAAGACCGGCCTTCAGCAGCAGAGCAGCCGCGTCCTGGCCTTTATCGACCTCCGCCAGGGTTTTGAGCCGCAGATAGAAAAGTTCCGGGGCATCCTTGCCCTGGGGGTGGCGCTCGCCGTACTGAGCGACATAGCGCTCGACCCGCGACAGATCACCGAGGCGATGAAAACATTGCACCAGCGGCAGATAGGCGCCCTCGGCCCCGGAAACGTCGTCCTCCGCGTCAAGCAGAAACAGATAGAGGCGCGCGGCGCGATCCCAGAACCCCAACTGCATGAAGACGCCGCCCAGTTCCTGCATAAAATCCCGACCCACCTGGGCGGCCAGCAGCAGCTCGCGGTTGCGCTCCACCCGCACCAGGGCGTCGACGTAATGGCCATCGGCCACCAGTTCCCGCACCACCTCGGGCAGGGCTTCCGCCATAAGCGCGCTGACCTCGCGGCGAAGGTTGCCCGCCGCATAGTCCCGCAGCAGCACCTGCAGGGTCTCCACGCTTTCCAGCTTGCGCCCGCTTAAATATTCGGTCAGGGCATATTTGAAGGTCGCCTCTTCCCGCAGCTCCCGATAAGGGATCTGGTCTGCCAGCTGGCGATAACCGCGGGCGGCGCGAGCCATCGAGGTCTCGTCCCCGGCGGCCGTCACCTGCTGGTCGTGCAGCAGCAACTGGCTCCGCCAGGCCCCTTCCTGGCCGGCGAAGGTGTCGACAATGTTCTGCAGCTGCAGCAGGGCCGGTTCCCCACGCCCAGCCCGCACCTGGGCCCGGGCAGCGGCAAAGTAGGCCAGATCATCTCCGGCCTGGCCGGACAGGCTCAGTCCCAAACGCAGATAGTGCTCCGCCGCTGCCGCATGCTCTTTTTGCGCATAGAGCAGTTGGGCATAGCGGCTTAGAGAATAAAGGCTTTCCTGAGTCAGCTCCCCCTTTTGGGCCAGCGCGCTGTAGGCCTTCAGGGCGCCGGCCTTCTCGCCACGGGCAAAGAGGAGATCGGCCTGACGCAGATTGAGCAGAGGCTGAACCGCCGCCGGCAGTTTGGAAGCCACGGCGTCGAGACGATTGGCAGCCGCCTCCAACCGGCCCATAGCCAGGTCGAGTTCAGCCCGGAAGAGCTCGAGATAGGGACGCACGGGGCTCTGCTCCGGCAGCCCCAAATGATCGTCGCGTACCTGGTGGACGACCTTATAGGGCTCGCCCGCCGCCGCCTCGGCCTGCACCAGCAGGAAGCGGCGTAGCGCGTCTGGCGAACCCACCATGCCGGGCTTCAGCAGGGTCATCGCCTCGGCAGGACGCCCGGACCGCAGTAGCAACTCGCCGCGCAGCAGCCGATAGAGGTCGGACCGGGTCTCCTTCACCAGGGTCCCCCCCGGTCCGTCCAGCAGAGTCAGAGTTGCGCCCCAGAGCCCCTCCCTGCCCTTCGCGACCACTTCGGCCAGGGCGGAAGGCAAAGCCTCTTGCTCGGCCAGCTCCACCAGGGGAAAAGGGGGCAGGGAATAGCCGGGAGAAAGGGGAAAAGAAAGCGGGGTCTCGTATTCGACAAAAAAGGCGGGCCACCGGCCCGCATAAGGCGAGGATACGCTCTTGCGAACACTGGCGCGGCCGGCATCGAGGACCGGGCCGCCCGGCAGACCGAAGGCGATGGCCGGGCGGGAGCGGGCGTTATCGGTCACCCAGAAAATATCGAGATGAAGCTGCCGGGTCTTCGGGTCGGGGGTTATTTCGACCCGCCGCACCGCCCGCCGCACCAGGAAGGAGAGAATGGCTTCCTGCTGGCGTTCACCGAACAGGACCTCGACAATCTCGCTGTCAAGCGCCAGAGGCCTGAAGGTCGGCGGCACATAGGTCTCCGGCAGCAGCAGATCGACCCGTTGCCCCGAGGTGCTGACCCGGGCTTCGGGGAGCTCGGGAAAAAGCAGGGAAATCCGCGTGAAACCAGGCGCTATGGTTTTACTCATTTCCAACAGGGGGATCCGGTTCTTCTCCGTTGCCGCCGAAAGATGGACCGGGGCCAGCAGGGTTAAACCGAGACAAAAAACCAAAAAACGACTAAACATTTTCACTCCCATGACCGACAGGCAAGATTACGCTTGTCCCAGCAGAGCAAAATGCGTTCCAACCGCGCCATTGCGTATCCGGCCGTCCTAAAGGCGCCAGCGGAGGGCGGATAATGGCCCTTGCCTCACCGCCAGCCGACACGGCGAGGCTCCAGAAGTCATCTTTTTGACTTTTTCGCCCTCTGGTGTCGGCAACGCCAGGTCACATCCGACCACGCCGAGCCTTAACAGACCGGTTGCCGGGGCCTGACAGAAAGGGCGCGGGGAAAGCCAAAATCGGCAGGCTTTTTGCTTCAAACCCTGCAGCCAGGCTTTCGCCTTGTCGGAATACCCGTATCGGTGGCTATGACGGCCCCGACGGCGATCACGCCAGAGCACTTGTGTGCCACAGCCCTGTGTCAGAGCCTGTTTCAGGTCAGGACTGGCTGCTACGGCGCCCCCAAAACAGCCCTCTCGCTTCGCTTCTACCCGAAGCGGAGGAGATTAAACCGCCGGCCAGGCCGGTACGTCATGAGGAGACCCATGAGTTCCGAGATTTCAGACGAGCAGATCGAAATCATTCAGGAGTTTGTCCAGGAAAGCCGGGACATGATCGACCAGCTCGAGCCCACGATCATCGAACTGGGCAACAGCGGCGGCGATGAAAAGACCATCAACGCCGTTTTCAGGCTCTTCCATTCGATGAAGGGCAGCGCCGGCTTTCTGGAATTCAATCACATTACCCGCGTGGCCCACGCCGCCGAAAACCTGCTCGATCTCGTTCGCTCCGGGGCCATCGACCTGCAGACTTCCCATGTGAGCCTGCTGTGCGAAACCTGCGACTTCGCCAAAGACGCCCTGGAGCACGTGGAAAACTCCTACGAGGACGAAGCCATGGCCAAGGCCGCCGAGGTCATGGGCACACGCCTGGAGGAAGCCATCACTCTGGCCAAAGGGGGGGGCAGCGACGAGCCGGCCGACCAGGCGCCGGCCGAGTCCGGGCAAAGCACCGAAAACGCCGAATTCGACCTACAGATGGTGCTGACGGCCGAGATGGTCGAGCGCTTCGTGCAGGAAGCCGACGAACTGCTGCAGAACGCCGAACAGGGCCTGCTGGCCTGGGAGGAAAACCCCGAAGACCGGGACGTTCTTGCCGATCTCTTCCGCCATGTGCACAGTTTTAAGGGCAACTGCGGTTTCTTCGGTTACGGTGACATGGAAAAACTCAGTCACCAGATGGAAACGGTTCTCGATGCGGCCAAATCAGGCAGCGACTTCAGTGAGGTAGGGGCCGGCGCCGTCCTGCTCGATCTGGTCGATGTCCTGCGCGACGCCATCGCCAACGTGGCCCAGGAGGGGAGCGGCCGCATCGATGGTTTGGACGAGCACCTGGAACGTCTGAAAAAACTTATGAGCCCGCGCTTGGGCGAGATGCTGGTCGAACGCGGTCTGGTCGACAGCGAGACGGTGGAAGCCGCCGTCAACACCCAGAAAAAGCCTCTCGGCGAGATTCTGGTGGACATGGGCAAGGTCCAGCCCGAGCAGGTGGCCGCCATCGTGGAGGAACAGCAGAAAAAGAAGAAGCCCCAGACGAGCCAGGGGGATCAGGAGAAAAAAAGCGCCGCGGTCAAACGGCAGGACATCCGCGTCGACCTGGAAAAACTGGATAACCTCATCAACCTCATCGGCGAGATGGTCATCGCCGAGAACATGCTGATTCACAACCCGGATCTGCAGGGCCTGGAACTGGAGAACTTCAACAAGGCGGCCCAGCAGATGAGCAAGCTCGTGCGGGAATTGCAGGAGATGGCCATGGTCATCCGCATGATCCCCGTTTCCGGCCTTTTCCGCCGCATGATCCGCCTGGTGCACGACCTCTCGGTCAAATCGGGCAAGAAAGTGGAACTGAAGCTCTTCGGCGAAGAGACCGAGGTGGACAAAACGGTCATCGAGACCATCACCGACCCCCTTGTTCACCTGCTGCGCAACTCCCTCGACCATGGTCTGGAGCCTCCCGAGGAGCGCCGGACGGCCGGCAAGCCCGAAAAAGGCACGGTCAAGCTCTCGGCCCGCCACGAAGAGGGCGAGGTCTGGATCACCATCGAGGACGACGGGCGCGGCCTCAACCGCGAAAAAATTCTGGCCAAGGCTATCAAAAACGGCATGATCGAGGGAGACGGCTCTGACCTGAGCGACAAAGTCGTATATAATATGATCTTTCAGCCGGGCTTCTCGACGGCGGAAAAGATCACCGACATCTCCGGCCGCGGCGTCGGCATGGACGTGGTCAAACAGAATCTGGAAAAGATCAAGGGCAAGGTCGAGGTCCACAGCAAGCCCGGTGTCGGCAGCCGCATGACCCTGCGTATCCCGCTGACCCTGGCCATCATCGACGGCATGCTGGTGCGGGTTGGCGAGACGAAATGCATCATCCCCATCCTCTCGATCAAGGAGGCCTTCCGCCCGCAGAGTTCGGCCATCACCATCACCCCCGATGGCGAAGAGCTGGCGCGGGTGCGGGAGAATTTCTTCCCGGTTATCCGTCTCCATGAGGTGCTGGGCAAAAAACCGGACCACTATGAACTGGACCAGGGCATCCTTATCGTTCTCGAATACCAGGACAACCGCATCTGCGTCTTCGTCGACGAAATTCTGGGGCAGCAGCAGACGGTCATCAAGGGCCTGTCGGACTACATCGGCCATGTCAGAGGTTTTTCCGGCTGCACCATCCTCGGCAACGGCGAAGTGAGCCTGATCATGGATGTCGGCACCCTGATGGAAATCAGCGAAGAAAAGAAGAGCGAACACAGCTGAGTCGGCAAGGGCAGGCGGCAGGAGTCATTTAATGCAGGGAACATCGATCAACTCAAACCCGGGCACGCTGGAGCCTGGCGGCAACATGATGGCGATCTCGGACGCGGAGTTCAATGCGCTGCGCACCCTGATCTACAACCGGTTCGGCATCAACCTCACCGACCAGAAGAAGTCCCTGCTGGTGGGCCGCCTTCAGAAGCTGCTGCGGCAGCAGGGGTTTGCCAATTTTCAGAATTATTACGATTTTCTCGTCAAGGAGCCGGGCGAAAAGGGACTGAGCGATCTCATTAATCTGGTGTCGACCAACTACACCTACTTCAACCGCGAGAAGGATCACTTCGACTATTTTCTGCAGACGGCCCTGCCCACGGTACTGGCCCGCCTGAGGCAGGAAAACCGCCGGGACCTGCGCGTCTGGTGCGCCGGCTGCTCCACCGGGGAGGAAGCCTACACCCTGCTGATCCTCATGCACGAATGCCTGGGACAGGAGTACAGCCGGTGGGATGCCGGCATTCTGGCCACCGACATCTCGCAACGGGTGCTCGAAACAGCGGCCGCCGGCGTCTACCCGGAAGATCGCATCGCCTCTTTGCCGGAGGCCTGGCGGCGCAAGTATTTCCGCAAGGTCTCGGGAAATCAGTGGGGGGTGGTGGATGCCCTGAAGAAGGAGGCGACCTTTCGCCGCTTCAACCTGATGAATACCCAGTTTCCGTTCAAAAAACCGTTCCACATCATCTTTTGCCGCAATGTCATGATTTACTTTGACCAGCAAACCCGTGACGCTCTGGTGAAGCGCTTCCACCAGTCCACCGAGCCGGGGGGGTATCTCTTTATCGGGCATTCCGAAACCCTGGGGCGCAACCAGTCCCTCTATCGCTACCTGATGCCCGCCGCCTACCAGAAGGGAACTCTCTGATGGCCCATAAAGTACGCGTTCTCGTTGTCGATGATTCCGCCCTCGTCCGCCAGATCCTCTCCAGCGGTCTGGCCATGGATCCGGGGATTGAAGTCGTCGGCACTGCCTCCGATCCCTATATGGCCCGGGACAAGATCGTCGAGCTCAAGCCCGACGTCCTCACCCTTGACGTGGAGATGCCGCGCATGGACGGCGTCGAGTTCCTGCGCCGCCTGATGCCCCAGTATCCCCTGCCCGTGGTCATGGTCAGCTCCCTCACCCAGAAGGGGAAGCAGATCACCATCGACGCCCTGGAAGCGGGCGCCGTCGACTTCGTCGCCAAGCCGACGACGGATATGGCACGGGGCCTGGCCGCCATGATGCTGGAGCTGCGCTCCAAGGTCAAAATCGCCTCCACCGCCAATGTCTCCCACTGGAAGAGCAAACGGACCACACTGCCCAGCCGGAAGCCGGCGCCCGGCAGCGGGGCTCTGGCCGAATCGACAGACAAGGTTATTGCCATCGGCGCCTCGACGGGGGGAACCGAGGCGATCAAGAAAGTCATCACCCAGTTTCCCTCCACCATGCCGGGCGTGGTCATCGTGCAGCACATGCCGGCGGGCTTTACCAAAATGTTTTCGGACCGCCTCAATCAGCTGTGCGCCATGGAGGTCAAGGAAGCCGAGTCGGGAGACCGCATCATGCCGGGCCGCATTCTCGTCGCTCCCGGCGGTCTGCACATGCGGGTGCGGCGTTCCGGTGGCATCTACCAGGTCGCCTGCGAAGCCGGCGAAAAGGTCAGCGGCCACTGCCCCTCCGTTGACGTTCTCATGCACTCCGTCGCCGAGCAGGTGGGGGCCAACGCCGTCGGTGTCATGCTCACCGGCATGGGCTCGGACGGCGCCACCGGCATGCTGGCCATGCGCCAGGCCGGGGCCCGCAACATCGCCCAGGACGAGGCGACATCTGTCGTCTTCGGCATGCCCAAGGTCGCCTTCGACAAAGGGGGTGCCGAACGACTCCTGCCTATTGACGATATGGCCGACGAGGTCATCCGCTTGCTGACGGAGAAGAAAAAATGAGTGCTATCGTCCTCGGCGTCGGCGATTTCGGCGCCAGCAACCATACGGGGGATCAGGTCAAGACCTACGCGCTCGGCTCCTGCGTCGCCGTCGTCCTGATGGACCCGAAGACGCGCACGGTGGGCATGTTGCACGTGGCCCTGCCCGAGTCGCGCATCAACCCGGCCAAAAGCGCCGAGCGCCCCGGCTACTTTGCCGACACGGGCATCCCCGCCCTGCTGCGGGAGATGGTCAAATTCGGCTGCGATCCCCGGGGCCGCGGCTTGATCGTCAAGCTGGCCGGCGGCGCCAAAATCATGGACCCCAACGATACGTTCAATATCGGCAAGCGCAACGAACTGGCGATCAAGAAGATTCTCTGGGCCCACGGCATGGGCGCCGTTGCCGAAGACCTCGGCGGCAACTACAGCCGCACCGTCTCCGTTTCCGTCGATACGGGTGTCATTACCCTGTCGTCGCCGGGGCGCAGCAACTGGACACTTTAGGGATGACTGCCATGAATAGAAAATTTGATCGCGACACCGTTATTGAGGCCATCCGCCGGGTCCCGCTGCTGTCCCCCAGCGCCTCGCGACTGCTGGAGCTGACCGCCGACCCCGAACATGACTTGGGCGAGGTCGTCGACGTCGTCAAATGCGATGCCACCCTGACGGCCCACGTTCTGCGCGTCGTCAATTCGGCCGCCTTCGGTCTGCTCAACAAGGTCGAATCCATCGACCGGGCCGTGGCCTACCTGGGCGAACGACTGGTGGTCAGCATCGCTCTGGGCGATAACGCCGGGGCACTCTTCTACAAACCTCTGGCCGGCTACGACGGTGAAAAAGGCGTGCTCTGGCGTCACGATCTGCTCACCGCCATGGCCTCCCGACACGTCAGCCAGAAAGCCCGGGTGGAACTGAACGCCGGCCTGGCTTTCACTGGCGGCATTCTGCACGATATCGGCAAGGGCATCCTCTCCGACTTCCTGCACGACACGGCGCCGGAGCTCGTCGAAAGCCTGGAAAAACATGCCATCGCCGATTATCTCGAAGGGGAAAGAGCCCTGCTGGGGATCGATCACGCCGAGGCCGGCTTCGAGGTGGCCAAAAGCTGGCTCCTCCCCGAGCCGCTGCAAATGATCATCCGCTACCACCATCAGCCGCAGGAGGCGCCGGAGGCCTATCGCGCCCTAGTGTATGCGGTCCACGTCGGTGACATCATCGCCATGATGGGAGGCTGCGGCACCGGCGCCGATACGCTGCAATATCCCCTGGACCAGAAATACAGCGACTATCTGGATTTGACCTTCGACGACCTGGCCCTCATTCTGCTGGAAACGGAAGAGGAGTTCCGCCGCATCGAAGCCTCTTTTCACGAGACGAAGGAGAATTGAAGTGAAACGCATTGTCATAGCGGACGACTCCAGCACCGCCCGGATGTTCATTCGCCGCTGCCTTGAAATCATCGGCCTGCGCGACGAGACCTTTGTCGAAGCGGCCAACGGGCGCGAGGCCCTGGCGCAGCTGAAAGAAGCCCCCACCGACCTGCTGGTGACCGACCTGAACATGCCCCAGATGGATGGCGAGGCCCTGCTGAAATGGATCCGGGCCAACCCCAAGCTGTCCTCTCTGCCCGTGGTGGTCATCACCAGCGCCGGCAATCCGGCCAAGGAGGCCCGGCTTCTGGAACTGGGGGCTTTGCGGGTCATCAACAAACCGGTCACCCCTACCGTGCTGATGGATACTCTCGGCTTTTTGCTGAAATAAACAGGAGACACCATGGACCCGATCCAAGCCACACTCAGAACCGGCATGACCCGCGCCATCCGCGAGGTTCTGGAGGGCATGACCTTCATGCCCGTCGAAGAACTCCCCAGCGAAGACTCCGAGCTGGATCAGGAAGGCCTTCATTGCGTCAGCCTGCTCGTACACGAGCCGGTGCAATGGGAGTTCAAACTTTTCATGCCGAGGAATCTGCTCGAAGAGATGGGCGAAGCTGTATACGCGGAACCGCGGGAAACCCTGACCGAAAGCAGTCTGCACGATCTGCTGTCTGAAATTCTCAACACCGCCGCCGGCCGCTTTCTCTCCGAGGTTCTCGTTGACCATCAGGAGTTCAGCCTGGGGCTGCCGGAATCCTGCGATTTCGACAGCGCCATTGCCGACGCGCCCCTGATGCAGTGGCATTTTGAAGCGGGTGAAAAAACTTTTGCCGTCACCCTGCTGGGCACCCTGACGGACAACCTGACCGATCTGGTTCGATCGGACACGAAATAAACGAAACGGACATCCACCGACACTCAACAAGGAGAAGACAAAAAATGGGTAAAAAGATACTGATCGTCGACGACTCCAACACCATGCGTAAAATCGTGACTCGCTCCCTGCGGCAGGCGGGCATCGATGTGGGAGAAATTGTCGAAGCCGGGGATGGGGCCGAAGCCCTGGCCCTGCTCGAAGGCCAGAAAGTCGACCTGATTCTCAGCGACATCAATATGCCAAACATGGACGGCATCGAATTTTTGCGTCAGAAGGCCACCCGCGCCGACATCAAAGATATCCCCGTGGTTATGATCACCACCGAAGCCGGCGCGGATATTCTGGGTGAGGCCAAATCCCTGGGGGCCAAGGGGAGCATCAAAAAGCCCTTCACTCCGGAGCAGATCGAAGAGACCCTCGGCGGACTTCTTTAAGGCAAGGAGGACAGTTTGGAACTGCAGCAGAACATTATCGAGGCCACCAAGGAAATCTTTGAGACCATGGTGATGCTCGACGTGACCCCGAAGGCGCCTCTGAGCAAAAAGATGACCTCTTTTCGGAATTCCGTTTCGGCCATGGTGGGACTGGCGGGAACCTGCAAGGGGATGATAGCCATCCACACACCAGATCCGGTGGCCATGGCCATCACCACCAGTTTTCTCGGCATGGAAACCACCGAAATCAACGACGACGTCAAGGACGCCATCGGCGAGCTGGCCAACATGCTGGCCGGCAACATCAAAATGGTCCTGAGCGGCAACGGCAAAGATATTACCCTGTCCATCCCTTCGGCGATTCACGGTGAGGAATACACCCTGAACTGCCTGGCGGATGCGGACTGGGTGACCATTCCCTTTGCCATCCCCGCCGGGGATTTTCTGGTCGAACTGCAAATTGCCCGCTGACCGCGCGTTCAGCCCGGTCTTTTCGGCACCTTAACCCTCGCCTTCCGGTGGCATTCGACGTATGATGCCACCCCGGCTGGCGGGTGATGGTCTCCAGGAGGAACCTTTGCAGGAAGAACTGCAACAAATAATCGTCAGCACAACCCGTGAGATTTTTGAAACCATGATCCCCATGGACCTGTCTGCCGGGCCTCCGGCCAAAGAGCAGGTGCAGTCGTTTCGCTGCCATGTATCGGGTATCCTCGGCTTTTCCGGGGATATCCGCGGCATGGTGACCATCCACTGTCCGGATGCCGTCGCCATGGCCATAACGGCGAATTTTCTGGGCATGGATGTCACGGAGGTCAACGACGATGTAATCGACGCGATCGGTGAGCTGGCCAATATGGTTACCGGTGGCATCAAGGAGGCGTTCAGCGCCAACAACCAGGATATCAAGCTGTCCGTGCCCACCGTGGTCGCCGGCAAATCCTACAACATCAACAACCTGACCGACGCCGACTGGGTGATCATCCCCTTTACCGTACCCGAAGGGACCTTCCTGGTTGAACTGAAGATCAAACCGCAAAAGTCCTGACACGCAGAGATTGCATGACGACCAAGGTAGCTGTAGAAAAAGTACTTAACGCCAGTATTGAGAACATCGAAGAGGAAATCTCCGGCCTGCTCGGCGCCGAAGTCACTCTGCAGAAACATCGCAGCCGGCCCGTTTCGCGCACTGATTTCCTTTCCGGTCCACGGGACTACTTCGTCGTTTCCAAGCTGGAAGTCTCCGGCGGTCTCAAGGGCACCAGCTACCTTGTTCTCGACCTGAAAGCGGCGATCACCCTGGGCTCCACCCTGGTCATGCTGCCCCAGGATCTCATCAACAAACGCCTCATGAAGGCCACCCTGGAGGAAGAAGAAGCAGACGCCTTCGGCGAAGTGGCCAACATCATCGCCGGGGCCTATTCCAACACCTTCGCCAAGCATTTCCCCCACAAGCTGCACTTCAAAAAGACTGAGGTCAAATCCTACATCCCGGAGGAAATGGATCCGGCTTCGGACGAGCCGTTCCCGGAAGGCCGCTATTATCTGTCGACCTCCGAGCTGATGCTGAAGGGCAAAAGCCTCGGTCAACTCGAAGCCCTCTTTCCGTTGGACCTGCTGGAATACCAGGAAAACGAAGCGGCCGCCTCTCCGGGTAAATCCGGCGACAAAGCGGAAGACAAGAAAAAAGAGGAGCCTTCGGCCGCGGCACCGGGTTGGCCGGCGGCGGCCGAAGCACCCCCAGAGGTTCCTGCGGCCGAGGTTTCCGAACCCTCCCCTCCGGCAGAAGACCCCGGCATCACTGCCAAGGACATTGAGAAGACCCTGCAGGCCGGCTTCAACCAGATCGAAGAGGAGCTCGGGGCCTTCCTCGGCCAGGAAATTACCTTTTCGGGCTACAGCGGCCGGGTTGTCAACAAGCAGGCCTACCTGACCCTGCCGAGGGATTACTCCGTCTCCACCACCCTCGCCGTTTCCGGTGATGCCAGCGGCGAGGCCTACCTGGTGGTCGATCTGAAGAGCGCGATCACCCTGGGGGGAACCCTGATCCTGCTGCCACCGGAGACCATCGCCAAAAACCTGCGAAAATCTCTGCTGGAAGGAGAAGAAAAGGACGCCTTCGGCGAAATCAGCAACCTGATTGCCGGCACCTACAGCCAGATATTTCCCAAGCTTTTTCCACGCAAAATTCGTTTTGTCAAAACCGAGGTAGAAACCTTTGTCCCCGAGGAGACCGATGCCCAGGGGCTCTCTCCCTTCCCACCCAACGACTACTATCTTTCGTCCTGCTCCATGCGCATGGGCAGCAAGGACCTGGGACAGCTTGACATCCTGATCCCCCTCTCCATCCTGGGCTATATCCCTCCCGAGCAGCGCAAGGCGGCGCCCCAAGCGGCCCCCGCCGCCCAAGAACCCTCTTCTTCTGGTCCCGGCAAGGCCGAGGCCACCGTTCCCGCAACCCCTGAACCGCAGGATGACTCCGGCACCGGGGCGGCCATCGTGGTCGCCGAGGAGACAAAAGACGCAGAACCCTTTGTCAAAAACTTGACAGGGGCGGGGTATCAATGTAAACATTTCACATTCCAAGAAAACTTTAACGAGGCGTTTGCCACCAGCGGCGCCCGCATCGTTTTCCTGGTTATGCGGGATGTGAATTCTCAGAGCCTGGCTGCCATAATCAAGGTGCGAGCCGCCCTCAAAAAAGGACAGCCGCTGATCGCTGCCGGCCCCCAGTGGACCCGGTCCAGCGTGATCAAGGCCGTCAAATATGGCGTCACCGATATTCTGGTGACCCCAAGCGACGGCGGCGAGATCGTCCAGAAAGCCCAGGCCCATTTGAGAACCTCTCAGGCGCAATCCCGCTAAAGAGCAGTATCCCATCAAATGGCCGGCTGGCGTCTTCGAGACCCGCCAGGTTGCTCCCATCTCTAGCCCATGGAGACCTGCGTGCGCAGTATTCTACTGGTTTCTTCCGATCTGGCCGGGCGACAGGCCCTCGCCGTCAAATTGCGCAAAAACATCGAATGCATGGTCATCGAGGCGGACAATCCCGCCATGGCCCTGCAGGCCGTGTCGGGCCTCGACATCTCTCTGCTCATCACCGACATCTTTCTCCCCGACAAGGGCGGGCTGACGCTCATGCAGGAGATTCGCCAGCGCCACCCGGCGATGATGGCCGTTATCAGCCTGCCCGCGGACAATCGCCAGGCCATTCTTGAAGCGCTGAATGCCGGGGCCCTCTTCTATATCAACAGTCCTTTTGACCTGGAGGAGGCGGTCATTGTCGCCGCCCGCAGTCTGACGCATCACGACCTGCAGACCCACAAAGAGAGCAAAGGGGCCAAGATCCGTAAAAGCGAAGGGTTTCACGGCATTATCGGCAAGTCTCCCAAGATGCAGAAACTTTTCAACCTGGTGGAGAAAATCGCCGATGACGGCATGAGCACCGTCCTTATCCAGGGCGAAAGCGGCACCGGTAAAGAACTCATCTCCAAGGCCATCCACGCCTTGAGTCCCCGGGACGGCAAGAACTTCGTCCCGGTGAACTGCGCCGCCATCCCTGACGAACTGCTGGAAAGCGAGCTCTTCGGCTACGAAAAGGGAGCCTTCACCGGCGCCAACCAGGCCAAGAAGGGCCGGGTACAGTACGCCGACGGCGGCACCCTTTTTCTGGATGAAATCGGCGACATGAAACCCAACCTGCAGGCCAAGCTGCTGAGGATTCTGCAGGAGAAAGAATTTGAACCGGTCGGCGGTGTCAAACCGATCAAGGTCGATGTGCGGGTAGTGGCCGCCACCCACCGGGACCTGGAAAAAGCGGTCAAAGAGGGCACCTTCCGCGAAGATCTCTATTACCGGCTGAGCGTCGTCCCCATCACCATTCCGCCTCTGCGCGAACGCCGGGAAGACATCCCTGTTCTCATCAACAAATTCATGCAGGTGTACAACCGCGGCAAAAAGCACCCCCTGCAGGGCTTTTCGCCCGAAGCCATGCAAGCGCTGATGGCCTGCCCCTGGCCCGGCAACGTGCGCGAACTGGAAAACCTGGTGCAGCGGCTGGTCATCCTGCATGGCGGCGAAACAATCCAGCTGGCGGACCTGCCGGAGAAGTACACGGAGAACCTGCCCGAAATCTTCGAGGCTGTCCCGGAAATGGCTATCCCGGGCACGGACGAGCTGCAGGAAGGGGCCGATTTCAACACCCGGGTCAGCGAATTCGAGGACCGGCTCATTCTTCAGGCCCTGATGAAAACGGGCGGCAACAAGAAAGAGGCGGCGCAATTGCTCAACCTCAAACGCACCACTCTGCTGGAAAAGATCAAGAAGAAACAACTCGACAAGTTGATCACCGACAATCTCCTGGGAAAAAACTGAAGGGGGCGACGTCACTCTTTGATAAAAAAAACGGGGTCCGCAACTGAGTGCGGTCCCCGTTTTTTTGCATCAGGTCAAGGCGATGGTTCCGTCTACCCCTTCAGCTTCGCCGTCAGCGCCGGCACGAACTGTTTGAGGTCGGCCACGACCAGCACGTCGGCGACTTCGCCAATGGGCGCATCCTTGTCCGTATTGATGGCGACAATGAATCCCGACTTTTTCATCCCCGCCAAGTGCTGAATCGCCCCGGAAATGCCGCAGGCCACATAAAGCTTCGGTGCCACGGTTTGCCCGGTCGTGCCCACCTGCCGGCTGTGATCGGCCCAGCCTGCGTCCACCACGGGGCGGCTGGCGGCATATTCACCGCCAAGGGCTTCGGCCAGGGCGGCGACCAGGGCCATATTTTCCGGCTTGCCAATACCGCGCCCAGCACTGACGATGACTTCGGCCTTGGCCAGATCGACCTCGGCCTTCTCCGCCGCCTCGTAGCCTAAAAATTCCAGAGAAGCGGGGGCCGCTGCCGTCAGTTTCTCCAGCTGAGGCGTACCGGACGGTGCCCCCTGGGGATTGAAAGCGCCCGCCTGCAGCGTCAGCACCGTCACCGGAGCGTCACCGGCAAGGCGCCGTCGCAGCTTGGCGTTGCAGGCGGGCACCACGTAGTCGCCCTCTTCGCCGATCTCCACCACCTCGGAGATCTGGGGGGCCTGCAGGGCCAGCGCCACGCGGGGGGCGAGATCCCAGCCGTATGAAGAGTGGGAAAAAACCACGAGGTCGGGTTTTTCCTTCTCCACTACCGACAGGATCAGTTCCCGGTGCCCCTCGGGATTGTACTCGCCGCAGTCCGCCACGTCCGCCAGGTAGAGGGTGCCGTCATAGGCCGGCTGCACCTGTTCGCTGCCGGCGAGGAACATGACCGTTTCGGCCCCCAGCTTGTCGGCGAAGGCCAGCAGTTCGTAGGTGGAGCCCAGCAGGTTTCCATCTCTGTATTCAGCAATCAGCAGTGCTTTCATATGGCGCCTCCCCTATTTGAGAACTGTGGTCTTTTCCTTGAGAATCCCCACCAGCTTGTCGGCCAGTTCGGCCGTGTCTCCCTCGAGCACCAGGCCACCGCCCTTTTTGCTCGGCGGATACAGGGCCCGGGTGCGGACCAGAGCCTCGGCCGGCTCCAAAGTGGCGACCTCGACGACGGTCAGCTCCTTTTTCTTGGCCTTCATGATGTTGGGCAGGGTCGGGTAGCGCGGCGTGTTGAGGCCCAACTGGCAGGTCACCGCCGCCGGCAGGCCCAGGCGCACCTTGGCCCGCTTACCGCCTTCCAGTTCCCGCTTGACCGTGATGCGGCCGTCCTCGAAGGCGAACTCGACAACGGTGGTCACTACCGCCATTTTCAGCATGTCGCCGACCAGCACGCCGACCTGGGCCGAGCCCCGATCCTGCGACTGCATGCCGAAGAAGAGCACATCGAAGTTTTGCTCCCGTGCCAGGCCGGCGATGATGGTAGCGATCTGGAAAGGGTCCTTGTCGTGACTGAGCTCATCCTTTACATGGATGCCCCGGTCCCCCCCCATGGCCAGAGCCTTCTTGATCGTTTCCACCACCCGATCCGGGCCGATGGACAAGATCGTGATGTCTGCCTCCCCCACCTGCTCCTTGAGTCGAACGGCCTGCTCCACGGCGTATTCATCGTACTCGTTCATGCGCCAGGCCAGGTCGGAACTGTCAATCCAGGTGCCGGCGCTGTTCACCGCAAACTTCGATTCCATATCGGGTACCTGCTTGACACACACCAGGATTTTCATAGGCTGCCTCCCCTTACATATTGATGGTCAACGTGATTGCGGCTTTTTTCGGCGCCTCATTCAACGGGCCAGGCGCTCCAGCAGAATCTCAGCCAGGTCTTTGGTCGCCAGAGACCCCTCCAGATCCGCCCCCTTGACGCCGTCCTCGAACATGGTCAGACAGAAGGGGCAATTGGAGACGAGCAACGGCGCCCCGGTGTCGGCGGCCATGGACACTCGCCGGTTGTTGATGCGCGAACCCAGATTCTCTTCGGCCAGAATACGGCCGCCCCCGGCGCCGCAGCAGAAGCTGTTCGCCTGGTTATGCGACATTTCGGCCAGGCGGCCTCCGGCCGCCGCCAGCAGCGTGCGCGGCGCCTGATAGATGTCATTGTAGCGCCCCAGGTAGCAGGAGTCGTGACAGGTGGCGGCAAAAGCCTCGGGGCGCAGTTTGAGACGCCCTTTCTCCAGCAGGCGTTCGAGGAAGACCGTGTAGTGCTCGACCTCCAGCCCCAGACCGAGATCCTGATAGTCCTTGGCCAGGGTGTTGAAGCAGTGGGGACAGGTGGTGACCACTTTTTTCACTCCGTAGCCGCGCATTGTTTCCACGTTTTCCGCCGCGAGACTCTGGTAGAGATACTCGTTGCCGATCTTACGCAAGGGCTCCCCGCAGCACTTCTCCTCTTTGCCCAAGATACCCACCTTGACGCCCGCCGCCTGGCACAACCGGATAAAACTGCGGGCGACGGCGATGTTGCGCTTGTCGAAAGAGGCGTAGCAGCCGACGAAATAGAGGACATCCACGTCGGCGTCTTCGGCCAGGGGCTTCACGCCCAGGTCGGCGGACCAGTCGGCGCGGGCTGCGTAGGCCATGCCCAGGGGATTGCCGTTGACCTCGGTGTTCTCGGCGGCGGTCATCACCTCCTCACCGGGGAAAGCGCCTTCCATGAGCACCAGGTGGCGGCGCATGTCGAGAATTTTGGGCACATGCTCGATGACGGCCGGACAGATATCCTGACAGGCCCGGCAGGTGGTACAGGCCCAGAGGGCGTCGGTGGAGACCGTCTCGATGAGGCCGTTCTCGGGAAATTGAAAAGCTGTCTGGCCGATCTGGTTGACGATCTTCATGGGCGACAGGGGCTTGTCGGTGGCAAAGGCGGGGCAGCGATCCTGACAGCGCTTGCACAGGGTGCAGGCATCGGCGTCCAAGACATCTTTCCAGGATAAATCCGGAACACGGGCCACGCCAAAACTCTCGGCCTCCTCGTCCTCCAGATCGAGGGTAACCATCTTTCCCCGGGGACCGCGATCGGCCAGCAGATAATTGGCGCTGGTGGTGAAAATGTGGCGGAACTTGGTAAAGGGGATGAGAGCGATAAAAGCAACACCGAGCAGCAGGTGCCCCCACCAGAGACCAACATGCAGTCCGCGCAGCGTTTCCTCGGAAAGGCCCGCCAGGGAAACCGCCACGACATTCCCCACCGGGCTCCAGGCCGCCAGCGGCGTGCCGAGTTCCGTCACCGCCATGCGAGCGCCTTCGATGAGAAAGCCGCTGACCAGAATGGCAAACAGCAGCCCGTGCATGATGGCGTCGTCCCGCCCTGTTTCCAGCCCCTCGGGCCGTCGCAGGTAACGCCGCACGAAAAGGCCGCCGAGCATGAGCAGGGCGACCAGACCGGCCATATCGAGGACCAGGGAGAAACCTTTGTAGAAATTGCCCTGCAGAAAGCGTACGCCGAAGAGGGGATCGGTAAAGTCGGCCTGCACGACGATAAGACAGGTCCCGATAAAGAGCAGGAAGAAACCCCAAAAGAAGAGGCCGTGGGCCGTGCCGGCTCCCGGCACGCGCATGACTTTGCCCTGCAGCAGCACCCCTTGGACCATGTCCAACAGCCGCTCTTCCAAAACGTCGGTGCGGTTCACGGGGCGTCGTCCCTGAAGATACACCCGGACACGCTGCCAGAACCCCCACAGCATGACGGCTACCGCCGCCAGCGCCAACGCATACATGGGCACAAGCACAAGCGCTCCCTGCCCGACATTCCAGTAAATCTCCCGAGTAAATTCCATAGCAGGCCCTCCTGCTCAAACCTTTACCATGACTTTACGTTAAGGTCAAATTATTTTATAACATGATTTTACTTTGACGTAAGGTATTCATTGAAATGATTTTTTTCGATTGACAACCCCTTGCACCAGTGATAATCAAATCAATAAAACCTTACGTAAAGGGAAGAATATGACCACGACATCGACAGAACTGGTCCAGATCGGCGAACTCGCCATCCGCCTCGGCATCACGACGCGAACCATCCGCTACTACGAAGAGATCGGCCTGATGGGTCCCTCCGAACGACTGGGAGGCGGCGCCAGACTCTATTCCCGCAACGATATTCTGCGCCTCAAGTTTATCCTCAAAATGAAGGATTTGGGGCTCAGCCTCAAGGAAATGCAGGAATTGTCCCGCAACTTCGACACCCACAACCAGGATTTCAGCACCATCACGCCCCAGCTGCTGGAGATGCTCGACCTGCATATCAACAAAGTTGATGAAAAGATCTCCCGCCTCGCCTCCCTGCGCAAGGATATTGTCGACTACCGAGCCCGCATTCAGGGCATCCTATGGAACAGTCCGCCGGCAAGACCACCTAGTCGGGGGTCAGAAAAAGATCCGTATGCAGCGGGTGCCCCGGTGAGACGGCGTACCCCTCGAAATCGTTTACTCCTTCCTCTCGCAGCACTTCCTCGTCAATGTAAAAACGGCCGCTGCAGGTTTGAGCCGGCCGGCAGAGCACGGCGTGAGCCGCATCCGCCACAATCTCCGGTGTCCGACAGGCCTCGGCCGGCACCAGCCCGCCCAGCATGGCCAGCGCGGCGGTGTGGATGACCGTCTTCGGCCAGAGGGCGTTGACCGCCACCTGGCCCTGAAACTCGGCCGCCATGCCCAGCACGCACAGGCTCATACCGTACTTGCTGATAGTATAGGCGGTGTGGTCCTTGAACCAGCGCGGGCTCAGATCGAGGGGCGGCGACAGATTCAGGATATGGGGGTTGCCCCCCTGCAGCAGGTAGGGCATGCAGGCCTGACTGGCCAGAAAGGTGCCGCGCACATTGACCTGAAACATGAGGTCGAGACGCTTGGGAGGCGTCTGCAGGGTGCCGGCCAGATAGATGGCCGAAGCATTGTTGATGAGAATATCGATACCGCCGAAGGTTTCCGCCGCCTGGGCCGCCGCGGCAGCCACCTGTTGTTCGTCGCGAATATCCATTTGCAGCGCCAGGGCGCGGCCGCCAGCGGCCTCGATGTCCGCCGCCACGGTATGGATGGTGCCGGGCAGGCGGGGATGAGGCCGGCTGCTTTTGGCGGCAATGACGATGTTGGCGCCGTCACGGGCGGCACGCAGGGCGATAGCCGCACCAATGCCCCGACTGGCACCGGTGATGAACAAAGTTTTGCCTTTCAGGCTTCCCATACCATCCCCTCCTTTTGCCTCATCGCTCTTTGCCTTGCAGCATGCCGGCCTTGAGGCGGGCATCTGCCGGCTTGTCCCCCAGATAGATCCCCAGCACCGCTTCAGCAAAAGTTGGTGAGCGCAGCGTCCCCAACAGCTCGCCGTTGTGATGGGCCGTCACAGTCCCGTCGCCGCCCAGTTCGAGTTCCACCCGGTCACCCCGCACGAAATCCCGGCCGAACCAGGCCAGAAAGGCCTGGGCCTCCTCTCCGGCGGCCAGGGCGGCGGACTGGTTGGCTAGTCCCTCGCGAAAGGCCTCGATTATTTTTTCCTTTTCCACCTTCTTGTAAAGAAAGTCCATGCGGATGAGCTTGGCCCCGGGACTGGCCAGGGCTTCCGACAGACTGCGCACGGGCGTGGCGGTATAGAGGGAGCCGATATAGATGTCGAAGAAGAGTTTCTTGCGGATGCCGTGGCCGTTGTGGTGCAGGGTTTCTCCCTGAACCTCCAGCCGGTCCGGCAGTTGGACGCCTTCGACTTCGACCGCCAAGACCGGCAGCGGCGCCAGCAGCAGCAGGGACAGCAGCAGACGAACGATCATAAATCCTCCCCTTTATTGGTTGAGCTGCCCTGACCCTGGCTGAGCCGGTCCAGCAGCCCCAAGGCCGCCAGCGCTTCCCGGAGCCGCCAGGGTTCGGCCAGGTAATCGCGCATGAAGACGACTTCCGAGGCTTTCAGGTAGGCGATGAAGGGATCCGGAGCAGGGACGGGAAGCATGCGTTCCAGCACCCGGGCCACGGGCAGCTCGACCGGAAAGGTCGCCACCTTGGCGGCCCGCTGGACGAGCTTGTTGACATAGAACAGGATCGTCTCCTCCAGCCCGGCGACATAATCCCGGTGCCCGGGCCGAATGCGCAATCCGCGCAGCGCCTGCAGCTTCGTGAGGCTGTCGCAGTAAGCCCGGTAGTTGGGAAAACGCCCCTGCAGGGTCTGCAGGTCAAAGTCGAGCAACGGCGCCTGAAAGATGTGACGCAACAGGATATCGCCCGTCACCGCGCAGCCATTGACCTGATAGACCAGGTCGCTCTGGCAGTGGCCCGGCGCCGCCAGCACCCCGATACCGAGCTGGGCCGGCACGTCCGACTCCTCGACGATCTCCATCCGCTTGGGCAGGCGCGGAAAGAGTTCGCTGCGCTCGAGCCCCCGGCGAAAAGCGTCGACAAAGCCTGGCGCGAAACCCAGCTGTCTCAGCTCATCCTCCATGAAAGTCAGGCGCTGCTCATGATGACGCATCTTGAGCGCATCCAGGCGCGGCACATAGATGACGGCATCGCTGTTTTCGGCGATAAAACCCGCCAGCCCGTAGTGGTCCACGTGACAATGGGTAATGAACACATGACGCAGCCGCGAGAGATCGACACTGCGGCACAGGGCCTGTCTCCCCTCCTCCGTGGGCGGGCCGGTATCGAACAATACCGGCTCGCCCTGGAGTTCCGTCGCATAGAAATGGACCTCACCCACCATGTAGGGAGTGTTGACCGTGTGCTTGCGCAGGCTTTCCTCAACAGGCGGTTCAGTGACCGGAGCGAAAACGGGTTCATCCGCAGGCATCATGACGGCCCTGTGGCTCACTGGAAAATATATTTTTCAGCGCTGATGGCCTCTTCGGCCAGTCGCCGCTTGGCCGGCAGCAGACCCGTGGCGTCATAACGGGTGTAACGGCGGATGCCACTGAGCATCATGGTCAGAGTATCCCCTTCTTCCACATAGAAGGCCCCCCGCCGGGCCGCTGTCCCCACCGCCTCCGCTGTTCGGAAAGCACAGACCTTCACCACGGCGTTCAGCAGCTCCTGGCGCTTGTCGCTGGCTTTGGCCAGAGACTTTTCGGCCCGCAGCACGGCGCTCTCCAGCGCGAAAATTTCGATGGCGATATCGGCGGCGGCCGTGAGAATCTCCTGCTCATCCTGCAGGCGCATGAGGTACTTCTGCACCGCCGCGCCGGCCAGCAGCAGGAAGACGGCCTTGAGATTCTTGAGCAGCACCTTCTCGCGGGCAAAAGGCAGGCTGTCGTCGATCTCCTCGAAGCTCGGCGTCATCAGGCCCTCCAAGGCCTTCATGGCTTCCTTCTGCAGGGGCAGCTCCCCCTTCATGGCTTTGCGCAGGATCATGCCGGGGATGAGCAGACGGTTAACCTCGTTGGTCCCCTCGAAGATGCGGTTGATGCGCTCGTCCCGGTAGTAGCGTTCGGCCGGATACTCGCTGACGAAGCCGTAGCCGCCGTGGATCTGCACCACCTCATCGACGACCTCGGCCAGCACCTCGCTGCAGTAGACCTTGGAGATGGCGCACTCGGTGGCGTATTCCTCAATCCCCTTCTGATAGAGATCGTAGTAGTTGTCCACCCCCTTTTCCAGGGTGGCCAGGCGGTTGTCGAGCAGACCGGCCAGACGGTAGACGAGGGATTCGGAGGCGAAGGTGGCGGCGGTCAGGTTGGCGAGCTTCTCCTGTATGGCCCCGAAGGAGGCGATGGGCTTGCCGAACTGCTTGCGCGCGTTGGCGTAGCGGATCCCCTCGGCCAGGGCCATCTTGGCGGCGCCGGTCACCCCGGCTCCCAGCTTGAAACGACCAACATTGAGGACGTTGAAGGCAATCTTGTGCCCCTTGCCGATTTCGCCGAGGACATTTTCCACCGGCACCTTGCAGTTGTCGAGAATGATCTGGGTGGTGGAAGATCCCTTGATGCCGAGCTTCTTCTCTTCGGCTCCGATCACCAGCCCGTCGAAATCCCGCTCCACCAGAAAGGCGGTGAAGTGCTCCTTGTCCACCTTGGCGAAGACGGTGAAGAGCTGGGCGAAACCGCCGTTGGTGATGAACTGTTTGGTGCCGTTGAGAAGGTAGTATTGGCCGTCCTCCGACAGGGTGGCCGTGGCCCGCGCCCCGAGAGCGTCGCTGCCCGACTCGGGTTCTGTCAGGCAGTAGGCGGCGATCCATTCGCCGCTGATGATCTTCTCCAGGTATTTCTCCTTCTGGGCGGCGGTGCCGTAATAGATCAGCGGCAGGGTGCCGATGCCGGAATGGGCGGCGTAGGCCACCGAGAAGGAGCCGGCGTAGGATATCTTTTCGCCGACCAGCATACTGGTGGCCTTGTCCAGTTCCAGGCCGCCGTATTCCTCCGGGGCGTCGATCATGAGCAGGCCCAGTTCGCCGGCCTTGCGCATCCCCTCCACCACCAGGTCGAAGTTCTGCTGGTCGATCTCCTCGATATGGGGAGCGATGTCGTTGGCGACGAACTGCTCCGTCGTCACACCGATGGCCCGCTGCTCGTCGGTAAAGTCCTCGGGGGTGAAGACCTCGTCCTTCGTCACCTCGGTTACCAGAAACTCTCCGCCCTTGAATAATCGTGTCGTCATAAGTCACCTCATTTCAGGATTCAGGCTGGCGGCTAGCCGAGCCGCTCGAAGATGCCGGCCGCGCCCATGCCGCCGCCGATGCACATGGAAACCATGCCATATTTTTCGCGACGTCGCCCCATCTCCGCCAGCAGGGTGGCGGTCAGCTTGGCCCCGGTACAGCCGAGCGGATGGCCGAGGGCGATGGCGCCGCCGTTGACGTTGACGATTTCGGGATTCAGCTTCAGCTCACGAACCACGGCCAGAGCCTGGGCGGCGAAGGCCTCATTGAGTTCGATGAGACCCAGATCGGCCTGTTTGAGACCGGCCATCTTCAGGGCCACGGGCACCGCCTCCACCGGGCCGATGCCCATGAGCTCCGGCGGCACGCCACGGGCAGCGAAGGAGAGGAAGCAGGCCACGGGCTCCTTGCCCGTCTTCTTCAGATAGTCCTCCGACACCACGAGCACGCTGGCGGCGCCGTCGGTCATCTGGGAAGCGTTGCCCGCCGTCACCGTCCCCCCGACCTTGAAGGCCGGCTTGAGTCGGGCCAGCCCGTCAAGGCTGGTGTCAGCCCGCACACCGTCGTCGGCAGCGACCGCCTCCCGGTTTTTCACCACCTTACTGCCGGTCAAAGTCGCCGTCTCGACGTCGACGGGGATGATTTCATCGGTGAAGCGACCTTCCGCCAGCGCCCGGGCGGCTTTCTGGTGACTGGCCAGGGCGAAGGCGTCCTGATCTTCGCGGGAGACCCCGTACTTTTCCGCCACCAGCTCCGCCGTAATCCCCATGGAGACGTAGGCTTCCGGCCACTGGCTGACCAGCGACGGGTTGGCGCTGAACTTGTTGCCGCCCATGGGCACCGTGGTCATCGATTCGACCCCGCCAGCCAGGATACAGTCAGCAAAACCCGCCATGATACGCTCGGCGGCCAGGGCGATGGCCTGCAGTCCCGATGAGCAGAAACGGTTGATGGTCTGGGCCGGCACCTGGTAGGGCATGCCCGCCCGCATGGCAGCCACGCGAGCCACGTTCATGCCCTGCTCCCCTTCGGGGAAGGCGCAGCCAAGAATCACGTCGTCGACGGTCATCGCCTCGATGCCCGTGCGCTCCAGCAGGCCGCCAATGGCGGCGGCGGCCAGGTCATCCGGGCGCATGTCCTTGAATTTTCCTTTGTGGGCCCGGCATCCCGGGGTTCTATAGGCAGCCAGTATATAGGCGTTTCTCATGGAAACCTCCAATTGCGTGCTTGATTGGTTCGGGTTGGCAAAAAGGGGCGACTGGCTCAGTTGCGCAGCGGCTTGCCCTTTTTGAGCATGTGTTGAATGCGCTCCGCTGTCTTTTTGTTGCCACAGAGTTTCAAAAACCCTTCGCGCTCCAGGTCGAGCAGGTACTGCTCGCTGATCGGCGTACCGGCTGGGACGTCGCCGCCGGTGATGATGCCGGCGATAACGCCGCCCATCTCCGCCTCGTACGGGGCGACAAAGCCGCCCTGCTGCAGATTCCACAGCTGACTGCGAATACTGGCCGCCACGCTGCGCCCCGCCGCCTTGACCCCCTCCTCGGGGCGGCCTGGCCGGTAATTGCGCGCCAGAGCCAGAACCTTCTGCTTGGCATCGGCAATGAGACGGTCGGCGTTCATGCTGATAGCGTCGCCCTCATCCATGTAGCCCAATTCATATAGTTCGGCGGCGCTCATGGAGACCTTGGCCATGCCGATATTCTGGAAGAACTTGAAGACGAAGGGAGAGACATCTGTACCATAGGTCGCCGCCATCCGAGCAGCCCGCAGGGCCATCTCCTTGGTGCCGCCGCCGGCGGGCAGGAGGCCGACGCCGATTTCCACCAGCCCCATGTAGGTTTCGGCGTGGGCGGTGATGGCGTCGGCGTGAATACAGAATTCACAGCCGCCGCCAAGAGCCAGGCCGAAGGGCGCCGACACGACCGGGATGGGAGAATACTTGATGGCCATGGTCGCCTTCTGGAAGGCCCGCACCGCCAGATCCACATCCTCGTAGGCCCCTTCGGCCAGGGCCACGGCCAGCATCATCAGGTTGGCCCCCACCGAGAAATTGGCGCCCTGGTTGCCGATGACCAGGCCGACGCCGTCGGCCTCGGCCCGGGCCAGGGCCTTGTGTGTCATGCTGAGGATGTCGCCGGTGATGGCGTTCATCTTCGAATGAAACTCCAGGCCGAAGACGCCGTCCCCCAGGTCGATAACGGAGCAGTTGGCGTTCTTTTCCACCACGGCCCCGCCTCGTTTGAGAATATCCAACCGGATCTGGCCGGGATCCAGGGCCACCGGCCGGTACTCCCCGGCGGCCAGGTCGTAGGCCTGCTTCACGCCGCCTTCGAAACGGTAGAAGGACTCGAGGCGGGTCAGCACCTCGGGGATCTCGACGCCGTCCCGCTGTGCCCGTTTGACAAAGGCCCCCACACCGATGGCGTCGAACATCTCGAAGGGACCGATCTCCCAGTTGAAGCCCCAGCGCATGGCGTTATCGACATGGACGATATCATCGGCGATCTCAGGCAGGCGACGCAGAGTGTAAAGCAGGGTATCGCGCAGGCTGCGCCAGGCGAACTCCGCCCCCTGGTCGGCACCGCTGACCACCATCTGCAAGCGCTTGGCCGGGTCGTCGATCTGACGGGCCGCATCGACGGAGGCGAAGCGGGGACGCGCCGACGGCTGGTAGTCGCCGCTGCGGTAGTCGTAGTAGAAGATCTGCGAGCCCCCCTCCCCTTTCTCCTTGCGATAGAAGCCCTTTTTGCTCTTGTTGCCGAGCAGTCCTTTGCCCACCATGTCCTGCATGAACTCGGGCACCCGAAAGACCTCGCGCTCCTCGTCGTCGGGCAGCAGTTCGTAGGAGTTGTTGCCGACATGCACCAGGGTATCGAGACCCACCAGGTCGGCGGTGCGAAAGGCGGCACTCTTGGGCCGAGCGGTGGCGGGACCGGCGACAGCGTCTACCTCCTCCACCGTCATCCCCATCTCAAGCATGTGCTGCACCGACTTGAAAATGGCATAGACGCCGATGCGGTTGGCGATAAAGTTGGGCGTATCCTTGGCGGCGACCACCCCCTTGCCCAGGCGCTGACGGAGGAATTGGGACATCGCCTCGAGCACCTGCGGATCGGTCTGCTGGCACCCCACCACTTCGAGCAGGCGCATGTAGCGGGGCGGATTGAAGAAATGGGTCACCAGAAAGTTTTTGCGCACCGCTTCAGGCAGGGCCTGCGCCATGGCGTTTACGGAAAGCCCGCTGGTATTGGTGGAGAGAATGGCCCCCTCCTTGAGGTTGGGCGCCACCTGATCGCGAAAGAGCGTCTTTTTGATGTCCAGATTCTCCACCACCACTTCGACAACCCAGTCGCACTCCCGCAGACGGGTCATGTCATCCGCGAAGTTGCCTACCTCCACGCGGCGGGCGTACTCTTTCAGATAGAAGGCCGCCGGCTTCATGCGCACTGCCGCCTCCAGGCCGTCGGCGGCGAGGCGATTGCGCACCGCCGGGCTGTCCAGAGTCAGTCCTCGCGCCTTTTCTTCCTCTTTCAGCTCGCGGGGGACCATGTCGAGAAGCAGGACGTCCAGTCCCGCGTTGGCCAGGTGCGCGGCGATGGTGCTGCCCATCACCCCGGCGCCGAGTACGGCTACCCGTTTGATCCTTATCATCTGTTTCCTCCATTGTCTGACGCCTCCCTTTCGGGGAAGCCATTGCCGGGTTCCAGATACAGTCGATCGATTTTATCCTGATATTTCTGATAGATGACTTTGCGTTTGAGCTTGAGGGTCGGCGTCAGTTCGCCGCCGTCCACGGAGAAATCGCGGGGGATAAGAGCGAACTTCTTGATGGTCTCATAGCTCGGCAGCCGCTCGTTCACGGCGGCGATGCGCTCTTCGAAGAGGGCCAGCACCTTTTCGTTGGAAACCAGGTCCTCTACATCGAAGTAGTGGATATTCTCCTGCTGGGCCAGCTCGAGCAGGCGCTCGATGTAGGGCGTCAGCAGAGCCACCAGATAGGGGCGGCCGTCGCCGTACACCATGGCCTGCGAAATGTATTTGTCCAGCTTCAGCTCGCTCTCGATAGGCTGCGGAGCGATATTTTTACCCCCCGAGGTGATGATGATCTCCTTCTTGCGGTCGATGATGTGAACAAAACCTTCGCCGTCGATGCGGGCGATATCCCCCGTCTTCAACCAGCCGTCCTGAAAGACCGCCGCCGTCCCTTCTTCGTTGCGGTAGTAGCCCCGCATCACCTGCGGCCCGCGCACCAGCAGCTCGCCGTCCTCGGCCAGGGTCAGCTCGGTTTTTTCCAGGGCCTTGCCCACCGAACCGAAACGCAAAGCGTCCTTCGTACTCAGGGTCAGAGCCGGACTCGTCTCCGTCAGGCCGTAGCCTTCGAACACCGGGATACCAATGACCCACATGAATTCGTTTATGGTCTTGTCCAAAGGCGCGCCCCCGCTGATGCAGAAACGCAGCCGCCCGCCGAACTTCTGGCGGATTTTGCGAAAGACCAGGCGGTCGGCCAGGCGGTAGCGCAGCGCCAGCCCGCCTGCCGGTTGCCTCTTCACATAACGCAGCTCCACATAGCGTCGCCCCAGCTCCACGGCGCTAAAAAAGAGGCGCCGCCGCAGCGGATTCATCTGGTGGACGTTCTCGTGAATGCGCGCGTAGATTTTCTCGAACAGACGCGGCACGCAGACCATGGTGGTCGGCCGCACTTCCTGCATGTTCTCCACCACCTTCTCCACGCTCTCGGCAAAAGCGACATGGGCGCCCAGCATCAGGGGCGCATGATAGCCCGCCGTCCTTTCCAGCACATGGCTCAGCGGCAGAAAGCTCAGAAACACATCTTCGCGCTGCACGTCTCCCAGCCTTTTGGACCCATAATAGGCATCGAAGAGCATATTGCCGTGGCTGAGCACCACCCCCTTAGGCGGCCCGGTCGTGCCAGAAGTATAGATGATGGAGAGGACATCGTCCGGCCCAATGGCCTCGATATCGTCTTCGATGGATTTTTTTTCCGCCGGTGTCAGCGGATGGGATATTTCAGAGAGTTGATAGAGGGTATAGACGGGAAAGGACAGGTCTCCCATAAACCGTTCGTAAGAGACCACCAGCCGAACCCCCGGAATCTGCTCGCGAATCTTGAGCAGCTTCTCATACTGGACCCGGTTGGAGACGAAGATGATCTTCGCCTCGGCATGGTTGATGACATAAGCCGCCTGTTCCGGCGTGTTGGTGGCGTAAATCGGCACGGTGATGGCGCGGGCCGCCTGCGAGCCGATATCCGAAATGGCCCAGCCCGCCCGGTTTTCCGAAAAGATCGCCACCCGATCCCCCGGGCTGACCCCCGCCTTGCGCAGTCCCCGCGCCGCCATGAGCACCCTTTCATAGAAGTGCTCGTAGGTCAGCGAGATATACTGCCCCCCCTTTTTGTAGCTGATGGCCGTGCGGTCGGCAAACCTGACGGCGTTTTCCCGGATCATCCCCGGAACCGAACGATAAGGCACTTCATGCATGACAGATCCCCCCTTCTTGTCTGCACTCCTGTGTCAAGCTATACACAAACCTTACGTTTACGTCAAGTGGTTTTAAAACATTTTTTTACAAAAAATGCCAAGGCGTCACATGACGACCAAAAGGCGGCCGCCTATGCGAAATAGGGGAATTTAGCCCAAACAGGATAGACAAGACTGGGGGATGGACAGGGGAAGGAGCAGGCAGGTAATGCATGGAATAAAAACGGCTTTATAAAAGCTCTGAACGATGAGACAGGCGCTGGAGAGCGGCTTCGATCTGCCGGGCAAAGATCTCGAGAACGGCCGGGTTCCGGCCGAGAGGCTCGCTGCAACAAACTTCCCGCGCGCCCAACCGGTGCCGCCAGCTCTGCGGCTGGTCGCCCAGGATATCCGTGCGAAGGTGGTGACCGGCGGTCAGCAGCAGAAGCACGAAGCGAACGCGGCCGGTTTTCTGCACCAGCTCACGCAGGCGCTGCAGCGGGACAAGACCGGGCCAGCCCTTAAGACTCGCCACCACCAGCCGGGGGAAAGGGGCATCCAGCCCTGCCGCCAAGGCCTGCAGGCGCTCGCGCGCCCCGACATCCTGCTCACTGCCGTGGGCAACCACGACCGTCGGTTCGGCGGCATCGAGGTCGGGCCTCAGAATATCGATCAACTCCGCCACGGCCGCCGGCGCCGCCAGCATCGGGCCCCCTGTCTGCACCTGCAGGCTGGCGGGGGCGCAAGCGACCTCCCCTGCTGTGGCCACGCTCAGCGACTGTACCACGACAGCAGTAAAGCCAAGGCGGGCCAAGTGAGCCAAGGTCTGCGGCAGGCTGCGCACCATAATCCCCTGATTCTCCAGAACTGCCAGAATACGGGACGAGCTGAACGCCCAGCAGAGGGCCTTGTCGGGAAACCGTCGCCGCATCCAGGCATCGATCTCCTCCAGCACGGCCAGCCCTTCCGGGTCCGTGGTGCCGTTGGTGAGCAGGACCAGGGCGGGACGGCCTTCATCCGTCGGTGAGGTTGTGTTTACCTCAGGCAGACTGTCGAGAGGCATGAAATCTCCAGAGAGGGGCGGGATCGAAGATCACCGCGTTTACAGCCTGGGCGTCTTTCTATACAATGGGCGTCGTCCATCCACCCCAATTAACGAGCGGATCGAACAATGCGTGAAGACCTAAACCTGGAAGACTATCGTAAATTACTGGAAGAGCGACTGGCCGCCATACGGCACGCCCGGGACGAACAGCGCAAGGAAGGCGATCCGGTGGAGTTGGACCAGACCAGAGTCGGTCGCCTGTCGCGCATGGACGCCATGCAGCAGCAGGCCATGGCTCAGGCCTCGGCCCGCCGCATCGAGCAGGAGGTACAGAGGCTCCACGCCGCCCTCTCCCGTCTGCAGGCGGGCGATTACGGGTATTGCGTGAAATGCGAGGAGGAAATCCCGGTCGGGCGCCTGCAGATTGACCCCGCCACACCGGTGTGTATCGACTGCGCCAGAGCAGCCGAAGGAAAGTAGACCATCCGCCTAGGCGGACGGATCGCCGTAATCTTTTTTCAGTAATTGGCGAAACTGCTCCGCCAACGGTTCTTCCGGGCGATAGACGCCCTCTTCCTCCAGCAGCCCGATGAGCTCCTGGCGTTCATTGAGCAGCACCTTCAGCTCCGAGCGACGGCAGCTGGCGGCATGGGTGCCGATGGGATGGCCGCACTCCTCGCAGACATCTTCCCCGGCTACCGGGGCAACGGGTACGTCAGTCACCTTGAAGAGGGTCTGCTCGCTATGGCAGCGATGACAGCGCCCTTTGATCTTGCGGCCGATATTGATATTGGCGCCCAGCTTGCCGGCACACTCGAAGCAAAGTTCTTTCCCCGACCAATCCTTCATGGCTTGTCCTGGTTCCTCCCGTCCTCATCACAGCAGCCACCGGCAGAACGAAAAAACATCTCTACCGCCAGCCTACATCCCACCTGCCAGCCAGGTCGCCGCCAAAATATACCAATTCGGGGGAAAGCACAAACATTGCCGCAAAGGCGATCTTAAAAAACGAGGGGAGGGTGCGCCTACCAGTCAGACAAAACCCTGTTGCTTCGAATATATTCCCTCAGCAAGGCCAGGTCATCCAACGACAGGTCGACAAACTGCACACCCATGCCGGCAGGAAGATGGGGATTGCAGCGGCCTTCAGCGCGCAGTTCGTTGACCCAGGCGACCCGCCCCCGGCACTGAATGGTGTAGCGCGGGGCCGGCAGGTCAAACTCCAAACGAAGGGGTGTGTCGGGGGGCATCAGACGCTTTGTCTCGAGAAAAATGCCGCCGGAACTCAGATTTACGGAAAACTCTTCCAGGGCCCTCTCCCCTTCAACGCCAAAACGAACCTTCAGATGGGCAGGAATACGAGGTTCAGGAATGGGCGTAGACGTTGGCTTCTTTTCGATGGGACGTGTTTCATCCATATTGCACCTCTCGACAAGAGATAATGATTCCGAACATCTTTTTTGTCACCACGGCGAAGGCATATAGCTGCTTCGTCACAGCCTCCCTCACACCTGGAGAGGCTGTCAAACCTTTGACCTCAAAAACACCACAGGGCCCAGGCTTGTGCATAATCGCCGAACATCATCAGTACACAGCAAAAAACGTTCCACCATTACCACAGTGACCTCTATGGAGGGGTTCAGGAGATTCGGAGGATTGCCGGCCCATGACTCTAAGCCATCCGTGTTGCTGCAGATGGCTTGTTCGCTGTCGGCCAGTGGAGTTTGAGGACCAGATCCTGTTCACGCGCAGAATCGCCGTGCCTCGGCCCTAATGCTGGTGTCGCCCCAAGCCCTTGCTGCGGCGAAAGGCCTGGAGGTAGCGGGCATCCTCACCATAGGTGGTGGGGTAAATGGTCGGCACGGGCTGGGGAATCAAATCTTTATTGACGTTTACAAAGGTGAACAGGCAGGAATTCGAAAGGGCCTGACTGGTACGGTCGCGGCTTATACGCCGGATATTTGCCTCGACGGACACCGACGTTTTTCCGGTGTAAACCACACGGGTGGTGAAGTGCAGCTTATCGCCGAGACGGACGGGGTGAAAGAAATTGATCCGGTTCACGGCCACAATGACCGGCCGGTTGGGCGCAACCAGTTCGGCGCAGATCGACGAAAGCTCATAAGCGCGTCGAACGAGGTAACCACCGAAAATCGTGGTGGGGACATTCTCCTGCTCGGGATACATGCGCTCCCAGGAATCGGCCACCAACTGGCTGGCCACCAGGCCAGTGAAGTTCGGCTCCTCCTGAGCGCGATGCAAACGATTCAACAGATCATACTCTTCCCGCGTGGGGGGCTCCTGCGCCACGCTCTGCGCCGTCCGGTAGGCGTCGCGACTGGCAATGGCATTCGCATAGCGTTGTTTTTCCAGTTCGTCAATGTACTCAAGCGGCGGAATCGTCACGCTTTCCGACTGACTTCCGACACCGATCCTGGCCACCATGGTGAAAAAACAGGAGGCAATATGAACCTCCGGGTCTCCCGGATGTTCGACCCGAATGCCGACCTCCATGGAGGTGCGACCGACATGATTGATCCGGGCCTTGATAACGAGATCACGGGTCACATCGGCTGCCTGCTTGATCTGGATTTCGTCAATGGCGGCCGTCACCACGCGGGCTTCGGGATAGAACTGGCACACGTATTGGAGCGCCGTTTCTTCAGCGACTTTATCGAGGACCTCCAGCAATCGTCCGAACCGGAAGTTTCCGAGCAATGGTTCATTCACGACCATGAAGCCGCGGCGCAGGGCAAGATCACTGCCCAAAGGGAGAGTCCGGTAAAAAGAGGTGTCATTGGGCCGCGGCATATATCCGTCTCCATCGTGTTAGGGCGTTCAATGCAGAAAGAATAGTCTTAGCCCTTGGGATGTCAACAGGGAAAAGCTGTGACAGGCAACACCTTGAATGGCTACAAGTGCAGGACGGAAAAGCCGTCGTGTTGACAGAAAAAGCGCCAGAAGTTGATGAAGGTCAAGGATTCCCCCGCAAGAAAGGCTATGCTTGATGGACACTGCCGATCCTTGAACATTCGCCGGCTGCCGCCAATGTTTCTGATCGCAAAGGCGTTATCCGGTACTGGAACAAGGGGGCCGAGCACATCTTCCGACACAGTTGGAAGCCGCCGTCGGGCAATCCCTGGATCGAATTATTCCCGAGAAAGAGCTGCGCGAACGCCTGGCTGCCTGCGAAGAAACAGCGTCAACCAAGGCATAGAGCACTGCCAAAGAAGCGGAGAAGGGCCATGGACAGAAAAAGGATTGCCATCGTGGGGATGGGGTTTGGGGGAATCAGGGCGGCGCGTGCGTTGGCCGGCCATGGGCATGATATCATCCTCGTGGACCGGAACAATTACCACCTGTTCCAGCCGCTGCTCTATCAGGTGGCCACTGCCGGTCTCGAGCAGGAGTCCATCGCCCATCCCGTTCGGGCCATGGCACGCCGATGGCCGGACACCCGTTTCCATCTGGCCGAGGTTACGGCCATCGATGTTGACGCGCGACAGATACGGACGGACACCGGCGATCTGGCCTACGACTATCTCGTGGTCGGGGCAGGGAGCATCACCAATTTCTTCGGCCTGGAATCCGTTGAACGCCACGCTTTCGATCTCAAGGAACTGGCACATGCGGAAGCCCTGCGCAACCACATCTTGACCGCTTTCGAACGGGCGGTCCTTGAACCGGACCCGGCCCGGAAACGCGCCCTGATGACCTTCGTGATCGTGGGGGGTGGGCCGACCGGCATAGAGTTCGCTGGCGCTCTCATCGAGCTGGTCCATTTCGTTCTCGCCAAGGATTATCCGGAACTGAGCACGCAAGCGGCCCGGGTGATTCTGGTGGAGGCAACCGATCAGCTGCTGGCGTCCATGCCCGAGGAGCAGCGACAGTACACCCTTAAAAAGTTGCGCGGCATGTCGGTCGAGGTGCTTCTCAACGCGCGTGTTGTGGATGCCGGCCCGGACCGGGTCACTCTCGCGGACGGTGCGATCATCCCGGCCCACACGCTTTTCTGGTCGGCCGGTGTCAAGTCGGCCCCGCTTGCCGCCTCTTTGGGGACTTCGCGCCAAAACAGCGGGAGGGTCGCCGTCGAGCCGGATCTCACTTTGCCTGGACATCCGGAGGTCTTTGTCATCGGCGACATGGCCTATCTGGAGCAGGATGGCTCCGCTCTGCCGATGACAGCGCCTGTCGCCATGCAGATGGGTATCTATGCGGGCAAGGCGATTCTCGCCCGGGAAAAGGGAACCCCCCTGTCCCCGTTCCATTTTCGCGACAAGGGGAGCATGGCCACCATCGGCCGCAGTGCCGCGGTCGCCAGCGCCTTTGGGATGAACTTTCGAGGGTATTTTGCCTGGCTGGTCTGGCTGCTGCTGCACCTCTATTATCTGATCGGCTTTCGCAATCGCACGGTGGTCATGCTCAACTGGATCTGGTACTACTGGTTCCACGAGCGACAGGTCCGCCTGATCACCCACAGGGAATCCGACCGATAAAGCGTTTGAAAATACAAGCCGTTTCAACGATGAGCCCGTCAGGCAAAACCTGACGGGCTCTTTATTTTCCTGACGGGATCGGCTAGAGCTCCGAACATCGCGGCGAGAATGACACAAGACGGCTGGTCAGCAGGGCCACGCTCAAAAGAACCAGAACCCCAGCCAGCACCGGCATAAAAACAAAGGCCGGGCCAGCGGCAGTCTGAACGCCGATGAGGGCGGTAGCGCCACCGGGAGGGTGAACCGTATCGGTGATGTGCATCACCAGAATGGCCAACCCGACCGCCAGAGCCATGCTCCACAAACTGCTGCCGGCCAGGGCCACGACCCCCACGGCGGTGAGCGCCGAGAGCACATGGCCACCGATCAGGTTGCGGGGCCGGGTCAGGGGCGAATCGGGGGCACCGAAAAGCAGCACGGCCGAGGCGCCGAAGGAACCGATCAGCAGCGGTTGACCAACCAGAAAGGTTACGCCGTGGATGGCCAGAATCCCCAGAGTGCCGCCGACAAAACTCCAAAGAACAAAAATCGGCGGCATGGAAGGGGAACGGGCTCCGGCTAGAGCCCGCAGCAATCGGAATTCTTGCAGTCGGCTTTTGCGCATCACAGGGTTCTCGGTTCGGCCAGAGGATCCTTGATTTCATGCTCCGGGCGGAACATGCGGTCTTTTTCCCCACGATGATTGAGATACTTCTCCAGCTCCAGATCGATCCGGGCGGGAACCACTAGCCCGGCCCGGTCCAAAGCCTGACGCAGCAGGCGGTCGGCGGCGGCAGCATGACCTGCGGCATCGGCGAGAATCCGCGCGGCCTCCGGTGGGTTATGAAAACCGACGGAATTTTCCACGGCCATAAAGAGAACGCGGTAAAGGGCCTCCTCATAATGGTCGCGCGCCTCGGCATAGAGACCCGAGTCGATTTTCTTCCCTTCAGTCTGCGCGACGTGGACTTTTTCGAACAGTTTGGCCACCGTGGCGGTAGCGTAGCCGCTGCGGATCAGCCGGGAGACGGTCTGGTCCTGTATGGCAAACACCTTCTGGCGCATCTCTTCGGGACCGTCCTCATGACACTGGGCGCAGCCCAAAAGACCATTCTTGAGCGGGCTTCTGACGCGATGGTCGGAGATGGTCTCCCCGTTCACCTCGGTGGAAGGCATGTGACAGTCGGCGCAGGTCGCCCCCATCTGCCAGTGGGGGCTGGCGTTGGAGAAGAACTCGAACTCGGGGTGCCGGATATAGCCCAGCCGAAAACCGGTGACCGCCTGCGTCCACTCGGCCAGGGCCGGTTCACTGCGGATGCGGCCGATGATGTTTTCCACGGTAATCTCCCCCCAGGCACTCCCCTGCCAGGGGAAAACGACGTCCACGGATTTTTTCTGCTCGTTTTGGGGAATATTGTAGGTGACGTGGCATTGAGCACAGACGAGGGTCTGCAGCTCCGCAGTTTTGAGCTCTTGTGGATTTTTGTCCAGGGCCTGCAGCCCTTTGCCCAAGGTGAAGCCACGGGAAATCTGCAGATCCATGTCGTCCGCGCGATGACAATCGGCGCAGGCGACCCCAAGGGTCCGTTGTTTCTCAGGAATGCGGCTGAGGACCTCCTGGTAGGAGCCGCCGAAAAAATCGCTGCCGAGTTTTTCCTGCAACTGCGGGGCGTAGGGTGTCTTGCAGGTCAGACAGGATCCCCCGGCCTTCAGGCGGGCGGGTTCCACCTCGAGTTGGTCTTCGAGCATGAAGGCATGGCCGCGAGGCTCGTTGAATTCCAGAGCGTATCCGGAACCACTGAGAAGCAGGGCCAGAAAGGGATATTCATCCATCTTGTCGTAAATCACGCCGTCAATGTCGTACCCACGCTTGTAGCGGCTCAAACCCGGCTCCGCAGGTTCGGCGGTAGCCAGCCAGGTCTCATACTGGCCGGGATATTTTGCCGCCAGGGCGGTGGGATCGGCCAAAGGCTGAACTGCGGACTTTTCATTTACGGGCGGGGTATCAGCCAGCGTGACCGTCTGCCACAGCCCCGAAAAGGCGACAAGGGCGACGAGGGTGGCCAAGGCGACGGTACTCTTTCGAATCATAAGACATTCTCCTGTGGAAGGGTTTCGGATCGAGGATTCCAACCCATCCCCTTCGCAGGAGGCGTGCCTAAAAAACTAAAGACGTCCAGGTATCTGTTTTCTAAAAAAATTGCCTATAAATGGGAATCGCGCTCGGCCGGTTTTTCGTTACGGGAACGTAACTGCCGTCACGCCGACGAAACCTCCAGCTCCAGCCGTTTCATCTTTTCCCACAGCGTCTTGCGCGATATTCCCAGAAGGCGGGCGGCCTCGGCTTTACGGTTGCCGGTGGCCAGCAGAGCTTTTTGAATGGCCTTTTTTTCGCCGGACAGGCGGGCATCCTCCAAGATGCCAGATGTCAAAACCCTGCCGACGGCCCCGGCCTCTTTCCTTGGATGAAATTCGTCCGGCAGATCCTCGGGCTGCAGGTAGCTTCCCTGGCACAGGGCCACGGCACGTTCGAGGGCATTTTCGAGTTCGCGCACATTGCCTGGATAATCGTGGGCCAGAAGAAGACTCCTGGCCGACTTACAGACCCCCGCCACGGGGCGCTTCATGGCCCGGGAAAATTTTGCCAGAAAGATTTCCGTCAGGGTGAGGATATCCTCGCGCCGTTCCCGCAGGGGGGCCAGGTGCAAAGGAATGACGTTCAGACGGTAGAAGAGATCCTCCCGAAATTGTCCCTCAGCCACCTCCTGACGCAGATCCCGGTGGGTCGCCGCAATGATGCGTACATCGACCCGGATCTCCTTTTCTCCCCCCAGGCGCTGAATCGTTTTTTCCTGCAGTACCCGCAGCAGCTTGGCTTGGGCCGCCAGGGGCATCTCGCCGATCTCATCCAGAAAAATCGTCCCCCCCTCAGCCAGCTCGAACTTTCCCCGGCGCCGGGCGATCGCGCCCGTGAAGGCTCCTCGTTCGTGACCGAACAGCTCGGCCTCCAGCAGGTTTTCCGGCAGGGCGGCGCAGTTGATGCGCACCAGCGGCCCCTGGCATCGGGGGCTCTGCCGGTGCAGGGCCTCAGCGACCAGCTCCTTCCCCGTCCCCGTCTCCCCCGAGATCAATACAGTGGTGTCGAGCGGGGCGGTAGCCTCGATCAGGTCAAAAACCTTCTTCATGGCCGGGCTGCGCCCTACCAGCCCTCCTGACGGTGGCAAGGTCGTCAGACGAGCCCGCAGCTCGCGGTTCTCTTTTTCAAGAAGCTGCCTTTCGGTGACATCCCGACTGACCATCAGGGTGCCTGTGTAGCCTCCCCCTTCACCCCAGATGGGATGGTAGCTGTTCTCAAAGATGCGATCCTTGAGGGCCAGGATGCGTACCGCGCCGGCACTGCGGCCCGCCTTGAAATCTTGCAGCAGATCACCGATATCCGCGGAAGAACGGGGCGGATGGATACTGAGAATGCTGCGGCCGCAGATCTTTTCGGAGCGGATGCCGCGGATCTGCTCGGCGGCGGCGTTGATAAAGCAGATGCGATCCTGCTCATCGGCGAAGACGGCTCCTTCGCCCATGCGGGACAGAATCGTGTGGTAATCGATAAGTTTCATTCAGAATTCCTCCGGACGGCCCGCGTTACGTTTGTGTAACGAAGAATAAGGCGACGTCTCCGGAGGGGCCTTGACCTGGATCAATTCGAGGCTAAAAGGGGGGAAAACCGTTCAATGGTTAGCCCGATCCCAGGGTTTCCAGGCATCTATCTGATCAATCGATTCTGATTTGCCCGAACCATTTGACCCAGCGCCCGAGAAACCCTGGAATGAGGCAGACAATATGGGGCTAGGCCGGCGTCCAATAACAACGCTTGGGTGAAACGATCTTTTCTTCTTTTTTCAACTGCGCCATGGCCTTGTCGACCTCTTTTCGGTCCAACCCGCCCAGCTCGGCAATCTTGCCCGCATTGAGGGGTTGCCCTTCCTGACGCATCACTTCGAGAACCTTTTCCTTGGTATCCATTCGCAGCCTCCTTGAGTGCACGGGTTTATAACTTTGCGGGCAGGTGATTTTTCACCAGGTCTGGGTCGCGGAGTCGATGGTGACGACGAGGGTGGCCCGCAGCCAGCTAAAAGTCGATTTCAGGGTATCGAAATCAAGGCCGGATGTCACGAAGGCCGCCTTCCCCTTAATCAAAAAACCGGCTCCCGTTCCATGTAAGCCCTTTACTTTGCTGCTGCCGACCGTGATCAAAACCTCCGGGTTGTGCTGGATGTTTTCTTCCGTCTTGTGCATGTAGCCGGCGGGAATCTGCAGGCGGCCTTCAGGTGAGATACGGATATACGTGTTCCACGTATTGACCATATGTGGTCCATCTTGGCCCAAAGTGGCGATCGCGACAACACCATCCTGCTTAAGGATCTCCTGCAATTTTTCCGGAATCATTGTCATTCTCCTGTCGAGTTTGAGGGTTGGCAGTTTATAAAAAAGGCGAAATCGACGAACTCTAGCCACACAGAACGAGCATGGAATGTTTCTGCTGACGACCCGGGTGGCCTAAAGCGTGGCTATCTTGTTTACATAAGAAGCCCCCTAAAGCAGCTTATAGGGTGCCCTTACCCAAAGCAAGTAGGAACCTTCAGCAAAAGCAATCCCTATGCAGCTTTTAGCTGCCAGCAGAAGGCTGGCCTTTTGAGGCACGAACAATCTACCTGCTCCCCCAGTTTTTTGCTTTTATGAATCAGCCCGGCCAGCACCGACAATCCCATGGCGGAAGAGGGCGGCAGGCGCGACAGGAGTGGAATCATCTGCTATACTTCGTGGCCAGCATACGGGTGTACTGCCATTCCGAAGGAAAGTGATTTCATAACAACTCAAATGAAAAGGAGAACCAACATGTCAAAAAAAGTAATAACGCTTTTCATCCTCTCATTCGCCTTGATGATTACTCCAACTTTTGCGGCCAAACCCGATGGGGCGGGCAAAGGGAAGGGGGCAATGCAGGCAGAGCAGGCCACTGCCCAGATGAAAGACCAGGCTGAACAGAAAAGAGAGCACGCTGAAAAGCAGGCCGAAGAGAGCAGGGAGCAGGGAGAAGCCCTCAAAAAAGAGCACGAAAAAAGCTTAAAAGAACAGGGCGAAAAACCGAAAGGGCTTGAAAAGCAGGGGGCCAAAAAATCGGAACAGGTCCAGAAAGAATTGGATAAAGGGTCCGAACAAGGGCAAGAATCGCGTGAAAACCGCCGTAAGTGGTGGAAGTTTTGGGGGAACTAGATCCAGAGGGAACCTTGATAGCGACTTTCTGTGTTTATTAAATTCCCATGACTTCGGAGAGGCCAGCCTGATTTTATCCGGTGGAGCCGTTAACTGTTTATCCACCATGCCTTGAAATTCACGACATTTATTAGCACAAGATAAATTCCGCCTGGCGATCCAGGCGGAATTTTTTTTCATAATGCAGGAGATTTGGACAAGCAGTCGGAATCAGAGAGGCTACAACCCCACAACGGACAACATGAACAAGCGGTGTGCCTTCTTTGACTGTCGCACCGAAGAACTGGCTGAGGACATACCTGACGACAAAGTCGGGGATGACTTGGTTTGAAAGAATTGAAAAATGAATTTACTGATAACCCTGGGTCATGAGAAAAGTCCGATCATTGGATCAGGATCTATGAGGGGTGGTTGCACTACGGAAGGCGCATCAACCGTTCACTTCGCCAGATACGGACAATGCTGAGACTTTGCGGGTCGCGGCGGTAAACAATTCGAAACGGGGGATGAATCAGTTCTCGGAGTCTGGGTTGGTTGAACTCAGGAACCACTCTACCCCTGTCTGGATGCGATGGCAGGTCTTCAATTAAGGCGATGATCTCGCGCACGAAGCGATCTCCAACATCCGGGACCTGTTGCTCCAAATAATACTCTCGAATTTCTTCCAGATCCCTGACTGCTGATTCGGCAAATACAACCTGAAGAACCTGGGACATGGCGCTTACAGGCCCAACCGTTTTTTTGCCGTATCAAGATCGACCTGACGATTGTTGTCCAGATCGCCAAGACCATCGACAACTGCCCGCATAAAAGCCTTTTCCTCCTCTGCCAACTCGAAATCCTCCAGCGATTGCACAACGGCAACACCTCGACCCCGACTGGTCAATAGAATTGGTCGATGGGATTCCCTGGTTCGGCGGATAACCTTTCCAGGATTCACTTTTACATCTGCCAGGGGGACTATATCTTCTGAAAACTTGATGGCCATGACTACACCTCCTTTTGACCACTTGATAGCACCTAAGGAATGGTACGTCAAGAGCACTCCAAGATGCTCGAAAAATGGAGCATTAATGATAAACGTGCTCAGTATGGTGATTGAGCGCGTTTTGTGTTCTTTGGGGGATTCAAAACCCCCATTCGGGAAGCCAGTAGCCGTGATAATTGATGGATGGCGTTAGACCAAGAATGCCTGGATCGTTTTGACTGATAACAGGTGAAAGTTTTTACGCAAAAGCACCTGGATAGATTTCATAAGAATAAGCGAATTCTGACCAAGGGTCATTTTTTCACTGACCTTTGGCCGGCCGAAAACCTCCAAAAGACCAAGCCAACGGTAAAACTCACAAGATTTGCGGAAAACTACACCTGCCGCAACGATGTACCATGTCTATCGGTTTGACCCGATGCGCTTTCCTAGGACAGCGGAGATTTTTGGGGTGCTTAGGCGATTCATTGACTTGTGCTATGATTCGCCGGATTATTCACTAATTCAGGTTCTAATAAAAAATCCGGTATGGAGTGCTTCAATTGAGTGGAAAACGAATTTTCATTACGGGGATAGCAGGTTTTTTAGGGAGTCATATTGCGGACAGGTGTCTGGCTGAAGGGTACAGAGTTTCGGGATGTGACAACCTGAGGGGTGGCTACCTTGACAATATTCCGAGCGGCGCTGTGTTTCATCAAATCGACTGCAACGATTTTGTGCCACTGGCCGCCTTGATGAAAGACGTCGATATTGTCTACCATTGCGCTGCCACAGCCTATGAAGGCCTCTCCGTATTCAGTCCACATCTGGTCACCCGGAACGTTGTGACGGCGACCAGTGGCGTTGTCTCCGCAGCCGCGGCGGGAGGCGTGAAGCGCTTCGTGCTCTGTTCGTCCATGGCCAGGTACGGCACGAATAAGGTTCCGTTTACCGAGGATATGGTACCGGCGCCACAGGATCCCTACGGCATCGCCAAATGGTGTGCGGAACGGTTGCTTGCCAATATTGCCGAAACCCACGGTATGGAGTGGGTGGTGGCGGTTCCTCACAATATTATCGGGCCTCGGCAGCGGTACGACGATCCTTATCGCAACGTGGCCGCTATTTTCATCAACCTGATGCTGCAAGGACGTCAACCCTATATCTACGGGGACGGCAATCAGAGACGCTGCTTCAGCTTTGTCTCCGATGTGGTGGATCCCCTTCTGCGGATGGCCACCGACAACCGCTGTGTCCATGAGATCATCAATATCGGCCCTGACGATGAGTTTGTTACCATCAACGAACTTGCAACTACGATCGCCCGGCTGCTCGATTTTGATCTGCAGCCGAACCGGGTCGATAGCCGCCCCCAGGAGGTTTTTTTTGCCAACTGCTGCGCCGACAAGGCCCGGCGGTTGCTTGATTACCAGCCGAAGGTGAAACTCGAAGAGGGATTGGCCGTTATGATCGAATGGATAAAATCTCGCGGACCTCGCCCTTTTTTACACAATGTCGAGCTGGAAATAGACGGACCGCTCGCGCCGAAGACCTGGTCGAAGAAGATCCTGTGACAAAGCTGCTTCATCACGAAACGGATGGCGGGGGGCTCGCACGAAAGGCAGCCACTCTGTTGGCGGAGGCCACGGCATTGGAGGGATCGCTGCATCTGCCCGGAGTGCGCGATGATTATCGCTCTCGGCTGGAGCAGGTTGTCCTGCTGGCCACACGGGCGCTGGAGGGCGAGCGGGAAAACAGTGAGCTAGTATCTCTCCACTGGGTGTTGCTGCGGGCGCAAGGCGCGCGGGCCGAGGATGCGCGCTATGGTGCCGGGCAGCTCTCGCGCGGAGCGCAGCGGGCGCCGACCTTGGACGATTGCGAAGACGGCTGGCAGCGCGTCGAGCAGATTGCTGGCAATGCGGAAGAGGCGGCATTGGCGGCCGCACGTTTTGCCCGGCTACTTGATACGGCCAAAGCGAGAACAATTGCCCGCAGAGCCGAAGTTGCCGGAAACGCCGCCAGGCAAATCGTCCTAGAGCGGAACCGCGCTTATACGTTCCATGCCGATCCCGGTTTTTCGTTTGGCGAAGGCTGGTATCTGGCTGCTGCGGCACTGTTGGCCGGCGTGCTCATCCAGATCAAACCTGGTGCTGCCCAGGAATTGCAGGCCAGACGATTCCTTCTCGATGCCGGGCTGGAAGGGGCCCTTCGCCCCTATCGGTCTCGTCCGGCGAGCCCCAAGCACCTGACTCATCTCATCGCCGAGGCGTTTCACACCGATGCGGTAGGAGCACAGCGCACCCTGCGCGCAGCGTTTTTGGGAGATGAACCGCCGGCGGCTTCCTTGAGATCATGGATCGATGGCAAGGTGGGAGGAAATCAAAAACAGAAGGTGCTGCTTTGGGTACGAACAGGTGACCACGATGCCCCGCGCAATACCTGCTTTGATGAGTTGCGTCAGCTTTCTGACCTGGTATTGAATGCCGGGCTCACTCCCATCTTTTTCGGCGATGCTGTTCCCGCAGACGTTGCGCAGACAAGGGGAGTGGACCTCACCCTTTGCTGGAAAGAGCCGCTCTTCCAGGGACCGGACATGCGCCGCGCTCAACTGCAGCTGTTTGAGGAATTGAGAGACCGCCACGGCCTGGTGGGCCAGATTGGCGTCACCACTGCCGGCATGGACGGTCCGGCGCTTATGGGATTGCCCACCCTTTATCTCACACAGGAACGCAACGTCCGACTGGGCAAGTGGGTGGGAGCCGTTCCGGGATATCAAGAAGTTGTGCGGGCGCCGGGCTATTTCGAAATCATTCGCACCACCCTGCATCAGTGGCAGCAGTGCCCCCCAGGAGTTTAAAACCGGGTCCCGATTGACCTTTGACGAGCAGGCAAAAGCAACCCAGATCCATCGAACAACCCTGTCAAAAATTGCCAATACAAGAAGCTACAATACAACGACGGACAACATCGATCGCCTATGTAAGTTTTTCAAATGCCAGGTAGGAGATTTGATGCTGGCAACCCTTGCTGGTCCAGACAAGCCGGGAGGGCAGGAGGCATGCCCTCCCGGCGGGGCGACTGGCTCAGTTCGCCTGCTTGATAAATTCGAGGTCGATGATGATCTCCACGTCATCGCCGATCATAAGACCTCCATTGTCCAACGTGGCGTTCCAGATGATGCCGAAGTCCTTGCGGTTGATCTGGGTCGCGGCCCTGGCCCCTTTGCGAAGATTGCCCCAGGGGTCCTTGATCTCACCACTGGGTCCGTCAACCAGCAACTCCACCTCTTTGGTCACACCGTGCAAGGTGAGATCGCCAACGACCCTGAGCCTGTAGTCCGAAACCTCCTGAACACGCTTCGACTTGAAGGTGAGTGTCGGATAGGTTTCGACCTCAAAAAAGTCTGCACTCTTCAGGTGGGCGTCGCGTTTCTCCACACCGGTATTGATACTGGCGGCCTTAATGGTGACATCGATAGTCGAGCGCGTAATATCGCTGTCGTTGATGACCACAACCCCTTGTACGTCCGGGAAACTGCCACGCACATCGGCAATCATCATGTGACGCACCTTGAAGTGGGCCGCCGAGTGATCGGGGTCAATGTTCCAGTTCGCCGCCATAGCCCCCGAAGGCGCGATCAGCAGGGCCAGAGTACTCAGAGTCAGAATCAGTCTTTTCATTTGTCGTTTTCCTTTCTTTTTGGATGTGAGGTTTGGTTTTGGGAATTTTCTCGTCAATGACCAATGGACCTGCTGGCCAGGATGCGATCCAGGGACCATTTCCCACCGCCTCTGATGACAAGGGAGAGGGCCATCCCGACGACCAGCAGGTGATACTCGAACCCTTCTCCGGCCTGGCCGCCGGACCAGTTCATGAAAAATCCGTGGGGGACATGCACCATGAGAGCCGCCACGCCAATAGTGGCCCCCACCCCCAGCGCGGCGATCCTCGTCCCTAGCCCGACGATCAGTCCGAGGGCACCAAATGATTCGGCCAGGACCGCCAGCAGGGCAAACAGATAGGGAATTCCCATGGTTTCAGTGAAGTGCTGCATGGTGCCGGCAAAGCCATAGCCACCAAACCACCCCAGCAGTTTCTGAGCGCCGTGCGGAAAGATCACCAGTCCCAGGGTGAGGCGAAGAATGGTTATCGAGATTTCGTCTTTCGTGCCAAGCAGTTTGTTTAACATGATTGTCTCCGTGGTTGTTGGAATATAATTTAACATCGAACTATATAGGGAAATTTTTTTACCTTCCCTGCCCCAGTCCCAGCTTTCTGCACAAACGGCCTAACTCCTCCTGCTCTTCCGAAGTGAGAGCGCTCAGACTGTGAACAACCCCCTGCACATGGGTCGGAAAAATTTTGGCGATCAGGCGGGTTCCCTCCTCCGTCAGATGCAGCGCGACATAGCGGCGATCATCACTGCTGCGAATGCGCGCGACCAAACCGCGTCGCTCCAGGTTGTCCACGACGGTGGTGATATTACCAGTGCTCTTGAGGATCTTTTTGGCGACATCACGCTGACACAGAGGGCCCAGATGATAGAGCGCCTCCAGTACACCGAACTGGGAAATGGTCAGGTTTTCTTCGGCCAAATGCCGGTGAGTGGCGCTGGTCACCACCTCTGTGGCCCTCATCAGCTTCACAAAGGTATTCATGGCAACAGTTTCGTCCTTGTTTTTGAACGACAATTTTTTCACGAATTCCCCACATGGATTAATGTCGAACTATTTGATGTCAATCTATATGGGGTTGATTTTCATGTCAAGACTTTTTTGGCAACAGGTAAAATTGAGCACCAATGGTGGTTCATTTTTCAATGCCAATTGACAGTCAATCTATGATGGCACATGGCTCTCTAGCCTTTTAGTATCAGCAGCAGGCCACCTACACGGTGCTGATTACCCTGCCAGGACTACCAGCCTTTCTTGACCTGGCGCAAGCAACGCATCCGCACCCTTCCTTTGGCAGTTTTTCGCAACCTAAGCTTCAGATTGTTTTTCGCTCTTTCGGGCCCAATGCCATTTATGACTAAGAATAGGCACCAGGGAAAAGCCCCCCAACAGCACAAAGGAACCAAGGACTCTTGGTGAGACGATTCCAGCCATCGACTCAATGGAAGCAAGACTTGCTCCCGCGTTAACATAGACAAAAGCTCCCGGAAGAATGCCCACGAAGGTTCCCAGGAAGAACGTGCGAAGGGGCAGTCTTGTTAACGCCGCTACGAGGTTGATGAGAAAAAAGGGGAAAATGGGAACAAATCTCAGGAACAGCAGATAGTTTAGTCCGTCCCTTTCAAGGGCTACATTCAGCGTATCCCATTTTGACCCGACCCTTTTCTGCGCCCATCCACTCAAAAGGTAACGAGACACCAGAAACGCACAGGTCGCTCCCAGAGTGGCTCC
>JAWSUS010000013.1:0-84671 GCA_033549025.1 Desulfuromonadales bacterium | reverse complement strand
ACGATCTAACGCCATACGAAAAGTTGCTGGATCATTTCTATGGCTTAAAAGTGTAAACAACGCGTTCAGATCTAACAATTAAAATTAAGCCCCGGAAATCGAGCCCATAAGCCAAAAGTATATGAAATGATTTGTGAAAAAGAGATAGTAGATGAGGGGGTCTTGTCTGTTGGTCGACTGGAAAGGTCCGCGGCTGAGTCGGTCTGGTAGTGATGCGGTGGGAAATGTACCATTTGTGTGCCCCTGGCGCGCGGGACTGGCGCATGGGCGTATCGCGGGGGCAGGGGGTCAGAAGAGGCGTGAAATCAGGGCGGGAACCGCCGTTTCAACTCGGAGGATGCGGGGGCCGCAGTGGACCGGCGCAAAGCCTTCCGAAGCCAGCAGTTCAACTTCGTAGGGGATGAAGCCCCCCTCGGGCCCTATCGCCAGCGTAGTCCTTTCCCCCAAATTCCGGGGACAGGGCGATGCGGCGGTCGGGTGAGCCACCAGACGTCGGGAATCGGCGCTGAGAAGTGGGAGAACATCCTGCACGAAAGGCTTGAAGAAGCGATGCAGCTCAATGGAGGGGATGATGGTGTCCTTGGCCTGTTCGAGCCCAAGGACCAGTGGTTCGCGCAAGGCGTCGGGTTTCAGCAGGTCGCTGTGCCAGAAACTCTTTTCCACCCGCCAGGAATGGATGAGGTGGATTTGTTCGACCCCTAAAGTGGTGGCGGCAATCAGGATCCTTTTGAGGACTTTGGGGCGGGGCAGGGCCAGCACGAGAATGAGGGGCATTTTGGGGGGCGGTTGGGCCTCAAAAGAGACCTGCATTTCGATCCCCTGCTCGTTCCACCTGCGGATGAGCCCAGCCCCGATGCCGCCACCTTCCAGCCCGACGCATAAAGTATCCCCCTCGCCGGCACGGTGCACATCGCGAATGTGCTGTTGTCGTCTCCCGGTGAGCCGGACCGTATCGGCGGCGATAAAGTCTTCCGGGAAAAGCAGGATGAGGTTCATGGCGTAGCGTCGGTCTGGGCGTCAGTGAACATCTTAGTCTTCGATGAACTGGATGGCGTGTTCGGGGCAGGCCGCAATGCAGATCCCGTCGAGATCGCAGCGGTCCAAGTCGATATGAGCTTTTCCTTCCTGAATTGCAATGGCGTCCATGGGGCAGGACTTGGCGCAGTCGCCTGTGCCGCGGCACAAGTCAGGATTAACGGCGATTTTCATGGGGAAATCCTCTCATTTGTATTGATTGTGGCAGTGATGCTTAGGGACGCGGGTTCCGTCGTTGCCAATGGGCCCGGTGATTCTAATGCATGGTGCAAAATCGGTCAAGAAAGACCCTGTCATATAGTTTAAATAGTCATTCACAAAAAATGAACATAATAAAAAAACGAACAAAACCGCAGGTAAGGCCTGGAAAAAAGGTTTTTCTGGAATATCGGTGGAAATTGGTTAACAATCGGCTGAGACCGAAGAAAGAAAATTCAAGGGGAATGAATTTATGCTGCCTGACCCGGAAGCATCACGCCAATCAAGGATTCTGGTCATTGATGACGATGTTATCATTCGCCGTCTGGTGCGGGAGGCGTTGCAGGCCGAAGGCTTTACCGTCCAAGAAGCGGCCGATGGCGAGGAGGGGTTGGCGCTGTTTACGCGCCAAAAACCCGATGTCGTGCTTCTGGATGTGGTCATGCCCAAAAGGGACGGGTTTACCACCTGCGCCGCAATGCGGCAGGTGGAGGGTGGCGCCGGTGTCCCCATCATTATGATGACCGGCCTGGAGGACGTGGACTCGATCCGGCAGGGTTATGAGGCGGGAGCCACGGATTTTGTCACCAAGCCGATCAAATGGCCGATTCTGGGACAGCGCATCCGCTACATGCTGCGGGCCGGCAAGGCCATGGAGGATCTCAAGCGCAATGAGGAACGCTACCGCGTCCTCTTCAATAGCGGCAATGACGTCATTTGCGTTTATCAACTGCCCCAGGGCGATCAACCGGGGCGTTTCATCGAGGCCAACACCGTCGCGGTGCAGAAGTTGGGCTATTCGCGGGAGGAACTGCAGGACCTCACGCCATCCGATTTTATTTCGGCTCGAACCAGGGCCCAGCTCGACCGATTGACCGACATGGTGCTGCGGGACAGGCACGGTGTCGTGGAACTCGACGTGATGACCAAGCACCAGCAGATCATCCCCTTCGAGATCAATGCCCACCTCTTCGAACTGAGCGGGCGTCAGACGGTGCTGGCTATCGCCAGGGACATCTCCGAGCGCAAACGGGCCGAAGAGAGTCTGCGCAAGAGTGAAATGGAGAATCGCCGTCTGCTCGAACAGTTCCGAACCCTTTTTGACGGTATCCCCGATCCTCTCATGGTGCTGACCCCTGAGCTGAAAATCCTCTGGGCCAACCGGGGCGCCGCCCGGGCCATCAAGGGGCGGGCGGCGGACATGGTCGGCAAGAGCTGCCACGAAGTGTGGCACCACCGGGCCACCCCCTGCGATGACTGCCACGCCATTCGCAGCCTCCAGAGTGGCAAGACCGAGACAGGACACATGCCGACGGCCGATGGCCGTATCTGGGGGATGCGAACCTTCCCCATCAAGGACGAGATGGGACGGGTGAGCAACGTCATCGAGCTGGCTCATGACATTACCGAAAAAATCCGCCTGCAGACCGAAACGATCCGCGCCGGGCACCTGGCCGCCCTGGGGGAGCTGGCGGCCGGTGTGGCCCACGAAATCAACAACCCCATCAACGGCATCATCAATTACGCCCAGATTCTGGCCAACAAGGCCGCGGAACAGAGTCCGGAGCGGGACATCAGTCTGCGCATCATCCGGGAGAGTGACCGGGTGGCCACCATCGTCCGCAACCTCCTTTCTTTTGCACGCGAGCGCAAGGACAGGAAGGCCCCGGTCGCCGTGGAGGAGATCCTCGCCGACTCGCTGGCTCTGGTGGAAGCGCAGCTGCGTAAGGACGGTATCCATTTTGAATTGCAGCTGCCCGAGCACCTTCCGCCCGTTTTCGCCTTGAAGCAGCAGATTCAGCAGGTTTTCCTCAACCTGATCAGCAACGCCCGCTATGCACTCAACGAAAAGTACGCCGGCGCGCATCCGGAGAAGGTCATGCGCCTGTCGGGTGAAACACTCTGCCTGGGCGGCCGCCCCTTTGTTCGCATGACGCTCTACGACCAGGGTACCGGCATCCCGGCAGAAATCATCGAACGCATCACCAACCCGTTTTTCTCAACAAAACCGCACGACAAGGGGACCGGCCTCGGACTGAGCATCAGCCATGGCATCGTCAAGGATCACGACGGCCGCCTGGTCTTTGACAGCGTGGAAGGACAATTTACCCGGGTCGTGATGGATCTGCCCGCTGCCGCATCGAAAGGAGACCGCCCTGATGGCTCAGAAGATACTGATCATTGATGACGAGGAGAGCATCCGCTTTACCTTCTCCAGCTTCCTGGTCGAGGCGGGATATGCCGTAGAGACGGCGGCCAGCTATGAAGAGGCCATGGTCCGATTGGCGGCCGGGGGCGTCGATCTCGTCTTTAGCGACATCCTGCTCGGCGGCGACAGCGGCATCGATATTCTGCAGGAAGTCAGGGCGCAGGGGCTCGATGTACCGGTCATCATGATTACGGGTTTCCCGGGGGTAGACACGGCCCGGGAGGCGGTGCGGTTGGGAGCCTTCGATTACCTGTCCAAGCCTGTTACGCAGGATGTCCTGCTGCGGACGACCCAGATCGCCTTGCGCTACAAGAACATCAACGACGAAAAGAAAAAGTACCAGGCCGATCTTGACGCGATCTTCCGCAGCGTTTCGGAGGGGATCGTGACGGTCGATTCCGGCTTGCACATCGTCCGCATGAATTCTGCGGCCGGCGGTCTCTGCGGGTTGGATTCCGCTATGGAGGGACAGGATTTCACCAGCCTCTCCCTCGACTGCCAGGGGCGCTGCCGCGAGGCGCTGGCAGAAACCCTGCAACAGAACGCGCCCGTCGATCTCCCCCGCTTTGAGTGTCAGCGTCCAGGCCGAGCCGCCCAGGTTGTCTCGGCCACGGCGGCGCCTCTGATCAACGGTGAGGGGGCCACCTATGGCGCCGTGCTGGTCATCCGCGATGAAACCCGTCTGCACACTCTGGAGCGGGATCTCAAGGAGCGTACGTCTTTTCATAAGCTGATAGGCGGCAGTGACCGGATGCAGGAGGTCTACACCCTGCTGGAAAAACTGGCGAATGTGCCCAGCACCGTGCTGATCACCGGCGAAAGCGGCACGGGGAAAGAGCTTATTGCCGACGCCTTGCACTACCAGGGGGCCAGACGACAGGGGCCGCTGGTCAAGGTCAATTGTGCCGCCCTGACGGAAAATCTGCTGGAAAGCGAACTCTTCGGCCATGTCAAAGGGGCCTTTACCGGGGCCATCCGCGACAAGGCGGGACGATTCGAGATGGCTGACGGCGGCACCATCTTTCTGGATGAGATCGGGGACATTTCCCCGGCCATGCAGGTCCGTCTGCTGCGCGTGTTGCAGGAGCGCAAGGTGGAAAGGGTCGGCGGCACCCGTCCTATTGATGTCGATGTGCGTGTGGTCGCCGCCACCAATCAGAATCTGCCGGAAAAAATCAAGCGCGGTGAATTTCGCGAAGACCTGTTCTACCGGTTGAAGGTCGTCACCCTGGCTCTGCCGCCCCTGCGGGAAAGGCGGTCAGATATCCCCCTGCTGGTCGATTTTTTTGTTCAGCGCTTCAATGGAAGGTTCCAGCGGGATATCCGGGGCGTGTCCGACGAGGTCATGCGCTTTTTCATGTCCTACGAATGGCCCGGCAACGTGCGGGAGCTCGAACACGTCATGGAACACGCCTTCATTCTCTGCCCCGGCACCCTCATCCTGTCCGAGCATTTGCCTCCCGACCTGAGCCCCCATGTTCCCGGCGCGGGAAGCCGTCATCTGCGGGAAGATGAGAACGAGTCGGCAACCATCCGCCAGGCGCTGGAAAAGTGTGGCTGGAACAAAGCCAAGACGGCGCGGCTTCTCGGCATCAGCCGACGCACCATCTACCGCAAGATCGAGGAACTCGATATCCAGGAGTAGGGCTTTTTGCCCTCTGTGCCATGGCACAGCTGTGCCCACGGCGCTGGCACAGCGGATCGGCTCTTTCTCTCCCCGAGGGCATCCAGCCTTTCCCCCGGTTTGCCCTTTTTCGCCGGACCAACCCCCTTATTCACATGGTAAATCCGTTCTTTTGCGTCGCTGAAAATAGCGCCGGAAAAGCGGCATGACTTTTGGAAGTCCATATAGTCAGATCGCCCGAAGGCGATACGCGACACCTACTTCCTCAAGAACGGATATCCCCATGAACGAACCCCGCAATCCGGGCGCCGGGAAAATATGCCCTCTGGTAAGGAGGCCCTATGCTGGCTGTCACTGTGCCGATCTGACCAGCAATTCGGCCGAGGCCGCTATCTATTTTTGCGGCGGTCACTTTGATGAATGTGAGATTTTTTCCCGGCACTCCAGTCAGCTGAAAACTGCGGCAAAGAATGTGAACCCCCTTGTCGCGGGGGAAAGGAGCGGATCATGACGATTTTCGCCAAATTGATGGGAGCCTTTTCGCTGCTGGCCCTCATCGCCGCGCTGGTTGGCGGTGTCGGCTGGTATGGTCTGCGCCAGACCAACCAGGGGGTGCAGGAGATTGCCCAGGTGCGCCTGCCTGCCGTTTCCACGGTGGAAAAACTGGCCCAGCTGCAGAATGCCATCACCACGGCCGAAAGAACCTTATTGATTCCCAGTGTCAGCCGGGAAGACCGTCTCCAGGAGCTGGAGAATCTGAGCCGTAATTGGGCCGAGGCCGAAGAGGAATTCAGCCGTTTCGAGGCGCTGGAAAAAACGGCGGAAGAACAGGCTCTCTGGGTCGCCTTCAAAGAAGCTTGGGAAGCCTGGAAAACAACCAATGTGACGGTCACCGAGATGACCGTATTGGTAAAGGACGACGACATCGAGCGCCTCGAGACCATTCTCGTCAGCCGCAAGCTGGATCATGTGAACTGGATCGATGCGTTGGATCGGGCCATCGATCGGCGACAATCTTTCGGCGGGCAGCTTGATCCCGCCCTCTGCGAATTTGGCGCCTGGCTGCAGACTTTCGAGCCGAAAAACCCGGATCTCGTCGAAGTGATGGCGGCGTTTACCGAACCCCATGCACAGCTGCACCGGGGTGCCGCAACGATCAACACCCTTCTTGTCCAAGGTCGCTACGCGGAGGCACGCCGGCTTTTTCACCAAGAGGTCGAACCGACCTTTTCGGAACTGATTGACCAGTTCGATATGGCCCAGTTGATCGTCGGGGCGGATATCGAACTGCTGCGGTCGGCTGCCAAGGTGGCCTTCGGCGAAGAAATGGTGGCCTTCAGAGGAGCGCAGGAGAAACTGCGGGAACTGCTAGATCTCAATCAGCGTCTGGCGGACCAGAGCCGCGGCGAGGCCGCAAGGCTGGAAGCCAGGTCGACCCTCTTTATGGTCGGCGCCGTCCTGGCGGGCGTAGCGGCGGCCCTTGGCTTCGGCTTCGTCCTGGCCAGAGGTCTGGCGGTCCCTATCCGTCGGGCAGCGGAGATGATCGATGAAATCGAGCGGGGACGCTACTATCACCGTCTCAACCTGCATGACCGCAAGGACGAAGTGGGACAGATGGCTCGTAGCATGGATGCCCTGTCGAACAACTTTGAGAACGTACTGCTGGTGACGCTCAACAAGCTGGCGGAGGGAGATATCCGTTTCAAGCCCAAGCCCCGGGATGACAAGGATTCCACCCGCATCGCCCTCAAAGGGGTCAGCGAAAAACTCAATCTCTCGTTGTGGAAAGTCCGCGCGGCGGCCGAGCGCATTGCCTCAAGCAGCGCCCAGGTTTCCGATTCAAGTCAGGCCCTCTCTCAGGGGGCGACGGAGCAGGCCAGTTCCCTCGAAGAGATCTCTGCGTCCATGCATGAGTTGACGTCCCAGACGCGCCTCAATGCCGAAAACGCCAATGCGGCCAGCCGGCTGACCGAAACGGCTCGACAGGCGGCCGGCCGGGGCCATGAGCAGATGGCGGAGATGGTGCAGGCCATGGATGAAATTACCGGGGCCAGTCACGATATCTCCAAAATTATCAAGGTGATCGATGAGATTGCCTTTCAGACCAACCTGCTGGCCCTCAATGCCGCCGTGGAGGCGGCCCGGGCGGGGCAGCACGGCAAAGGCTTCGCTGTCGTCGCCGAAGAAGTTCGCAGCCTGGCCGCCCGCAGCGCCAAGGCCGCCCAGGAGACGGCCGCTCTCATCGAAGGAACGGTCAGAAAGACGGAAAACGGTTCGGCCATAGCCGACCGTACGGCCGAAGCTCTGCAGGAAATCCTCCATAATGTATCCAAATCCAACGAGCTGGTGGCCGAAATCGCCGCAGCGAGCAATGAGCAGGCCCAGGGTATCGCCCAGGTGAACCTGGGGCTTGACCAGATTGACAAGGTCACCCAGCAGAACACGGCCAGCGCCGAGCAGAGCGCGGCGGCCGCCCAGGAGCTTTCCTCCCAGGCCGCCGAGCTGCAGCAGATGCTGCAGCGTTTCATGCTGCGGGATGATGCGCAGGAGCTGGCTGGCGAACCATCCAGGGCCCTGGCCGCTATCGGCTGGGAGGCGGTCGCGGCCTCTCAGCCCGCGGCTCACCAGTCGTTTCGTCGTGAAATTTCAAAGCCCTCGCCCCTCCCCCGTGAAATCATCGCTCTCGATGATGGCGAGTTCGGACGCTATTAAAAACAGAACAAGGGAGCAACGGGCGGGATTTTCCGTCCCGCCCGTTGCAGCCAACTCCCTCCTCAGTGTTTATCCTTTCGCTTTGCAATTCCCCTGGCTCCCAGCCGAACTTTCCTTTTCAGAATCGTCCCATAACTCCCCGGCGTGCCCTTTGGGAACCCGGCAACCTGGGTTGCATCTATAACCCTGGTTATGAAAGAGGTAAGTATCTGATATCTCAGGGGCTGACGCCATGAGCTGCCGTTAGTTGTCAACTTTGGTTGATCCTTTCCGGAGCGGTCTCTGATTTAGTAAGTATTTGAAAATAATGACTATTGTTTCCAATTGACGGGTTGGCATTCCTGTTGCTGTAGGAAGGTCAGGGCGATGTGTCTCATGGGTTTGATAAAGCGACCCAAATCGACCCAATAATGATCTTTCAGGCAAAGGAGCTAAAACTCGTGTCCTTCAAATTCAAACTTATTGTCATGGTCGTTTTGGCGGTGCTGGTGCCGCTCGGGGCGATTCTCGTTGTTTCCGAGTTCAATTCGGCCGACGCCCGCCGGCAGGCGACGGAAGAGGCGCAGAAAGTCGGGCGCACCAGTCTCGATTACGTCATTGCCGGCGCCCTGAACCTGGCCGAGGCCAAGCAGAACGCCATTGCCCAGCAACGGGCTACCGCCGTCAAGAACTACCTGCGCTCCACGGCAGACAGTCAACTGGCCCGGGTCGAGGCCATATATGCCCAGAGCACGCCGCAGCAGGCCTGGTTGCGCATCCGCGAGATTCTTCTGTCGGACAAAATTGCCAAGACAGGCTACGCCTTCGGCATGAACAGCCAGGGGGTTCTGACCATTCACCCTTCCAGTGAGGGGAAGGATCTGTCGGGCCAGGCTCACATTGATGAAATGCGCCAGCGCAAAAATGGCTACATCACCTATCACGCCGTGACCGCCAAGCGGGACAAGGCCGTATACTACCGCTATTTCGAGCCCCTCGATCTGATCATCGCCCCCGGGGTTTTTATTGATGAGCTGGAATCCCTCTATGACGTCGAGGGTGAGCGGCGCGAGATGGAGGATCTCAAATCCCTGCTGAAAGCCGTCAAGCTCGGAGAAAAAGGGTATGTCTGGGCCCTGGTGGGCTCGGGAGAACGGCGGGGGGAATTCGTCATTTCTCCCGCGGGCAAAAACGACGGCAAGAACATGCTCAAGGCGACCGATCAGAACGGTCGTCCCTATATCCAGGAGATGCTCGACAAGGCGGCCAAAGCCCAACCGGGTGAGATGCTGGATGCGCGTGTCGAAGTGACCAATCCTTTCGATAATCAGGTCCACCAGACGATCGTGCGCTTCACCTACTATCCGGATTATGACTGGGTAGTGGGGGCCAGCATTCCGGAAGACGAGTTTCTGGCCACCGCCCATGTTATTGAACGTTCCTTCGGCCAGTTGCGGATGTCCATGCTGGTGGGCGCGGTGGTCATCGCTCTGGCCGCCTCGCTGCTGGCGGCCTTGTTCGCCCGTCGCACCTTGCGGCCCCTTCATGCGGTCAGCCATATGCTGACGGAAATGGAGAAGGGACATCTCGATGGCCGTCTTAACCTGAATCGGCGCGACGAGTTCGGCCACATGGCCCGTACCCTGGATGCCTTTGCCGACAGCCTGCAGCATGAAGTGGTCGATGCCCTGCAGCGCCTGGCGCAGGGAGATTTGACCTATACGATTGTGCCACGGGATGAAAAGGACGCGGTACGCGGTGCCCTGAAGGCCCTGGAGGAGGATCTCAATCAATTGATGGGCGAGATTCTGCTGGCCGGCGAGCAGATCGCCTCCGGCAGCGCCCAGGTTTCGGACAGCAGTCAGTCCCTTTCCCAGGGGGCGACGGAAAGCGCCTCGAGTCTGGAGGAAATTACCAGTTCCATGACCGAGATGGCGTCGCAGATTCGTCACAACGCCGAGAATGCCGGCCAGGCCAGCACCCTGGCCACTCAGACTCAGGGAGCCGCTGAAGACGGTAGTCGACAGATGCGGCAGATGATGCAGGCCATGGGAGAAATCAACGAGGCTGGCCAGAATATCAGCAAGATTATCAAGGTCATCGACGAGATCGCATTCCAGACCAACCTGCTGGCATTGAATGCTGCCGTGGAGGCGGCCCGAGCCGGGCAGCACGGCAAGGGGTTCGCCGTGGTGGCGGAAGAGGTGCGCAATCTGGCGGCTCGCAGCGCCAAGGCCGCTTCGGAGACCGCCGAACTAATCGAGGGCTCGGTGAAGAAGGCGGAGAACGGCGCTGCCATCGCCGACGAGACGGCCGGCGCCCTGACGGAAATCGTCCAGGGCATCACCAAAGTCAACGATCTGGTCGCCGAAATTGCCGCCGCCTCCAACGAGCAGGCCCAGGGGATTGCCCAGGTCAACCAGGGCCTGGGGCAGATCGATCAGGTGACCCAACAGAATACCGCCAATGCCGAGCAGAGCGCGGCGGCGGCGGAAGAACTGTCCGGACAGGCTTCGCAGCTGCAGCAAATGCTGCAGCGGTTCCAGCTCAAGCAGGGGGTGAAGGCCCTTGCGCCACCGGCTGTTGAAAGCCTGCCGCCGGTTCAGCCGCCCGCGCGAAAGGTTCAGCCCGCGCCTCCGGCCAAGGTGGCTCCTAACGTTTCTATTTCCCTCGACGACGACGAGTACGGACGATACTGATCCCAATGAGCGGCTCGGCTGGCACAGGGATGACGACACGATAGTGCGCCATGTCCTGGCCTGCCACAGTCACCACAGCGCAGAAAACAACCGGAAGTCTTTTATCAACCGGCGGTAAGCAGGAGGTTCCATGAAAATTCAGACTAAGTTTATTGTCCCCGTGGCGGCATCATTTGTCGTCTTTGCCCTGATCGCTTTTGTGGCGGTGACGGCGATGATCGGCACCTTGGTGCAGAGCCAGAAGGACCGTGTGGAAGACTACGCGGGCCATTCTCTCTCCGCGCGCGCCCAGGAGCGGCAGGAAGCCATTACCGACGGCATTGGCGAAGTGGGCAGCAAGGCCCTGGAAATGACGGCGCTCTTTTCCGAAATTCCCGTGGTGCAACAGGCCTATGAAATTGCCCTGTCGGGGAATATCGAAAATGAGGCCGATCCCAAAGGCCAACAGGCCCGCGAGCTATTGCGTCGGGAACTGAAGCCCTTTCTGGCCGGCTATGCCCGCCAGACCGGCATCAAGGAATTGCAGCTTCATTTTCACCTGCCCAACGGCCGCAGTCTCGCCCGGGTGTGGCGGGACGGCTGGCAGACCCGCCGCAACGGTGAAAAGCTGGACATATCCGACGATATTTCCTCCTTCCGCCAAACCGTCATGGAGATCAACCGTGGCGATCATCGGCCGATTCGCGGCATCGAGGTCGGCCGGGGCGGCTTTTCCATCCGCGGCCTCGCCCCGATAACCGCCGCCGACGGCCGTCATCTCGGCTCCTGCGAAATTCTGCTGTCCTTCGATAATCTGCTCAAGGCCAACCATGTCAGCGACGACTACCAGTTGGCGGTCTACATGGACTCTTCCATGCTCTCCATCGCCACCGGCCTGAAAGATCCCGCGAAGAACCCTCCCGTCGGAGACAAATTCGTCTACATGACCTCCACTGGCAAGGAAATCACGGATGCCGTGGTGGATGCACAGCTGCTGGAAGCGGCCGTCAAGGCCGATGTGGAAAAAGAGGTCGATGGCCATTTCGTCAAGGCCTTCCCCGTTCCCGACTATTCCGGCCGGCCCGTTGGCGTCATGGTGCTCGCCTTCGACATGAAAGAGGTCAAGGGAATGATCGCCGGCATGCAGGAAAAAGCCGATGAGGCCCAAGGGGCCATCCGCACCCGCCTTGGCGGCGGCCTGTTGGTCTCTCTGCTCATTATCGTCGGCATCCTCGTGCTGGTGGCGCGCGGCGTCACTTCTTCGCTGCAACGGGCCGTGAAAGTGACGGAATCCGTGGCTCTCGGCGATCTGGACCATGATATTCAGGTGACCTCAAAGGACGAGGTCGGCGATTTGCTGCGGTCTCTGCAGACGATGGTCGCCTCGCTGCGCCGTAAAGGAGAAGAGGCGGAAGCCATCGCCTCGGGCGATCTGCGGGTGCAGGTTGCCATGGCCTCGGAAAAGGATGCCATGGGCCTGTCCTTCCAGAAGATGGTCCGCAGCCTCACCGAGGTGATCGGCGAAATCAATCATGGTGCCCAGCAGATGGCTTCCGGCAGCGCCCAGGTCTCCGATTCGGCCCAGTCCCTGTCGCAGGGCGCCACCGAGCAGGCCTCCAGCCTGGAAGAAATCACCAGCAGCATGACCGAGATGGCGTCCCAGACCAAGCAGAATGCCGAAAACGCCACGCTGGCCAATCAGATGGCCGGTGAGGTGCGGCAGGATGCCGAAATGGGCAACGCCAGCATGCAGCAGATGGTCACGGCCATGGCCTCCATCAACGAATCGGGCCAGAACATCGGCAAAATCATCAAGGTCATCGACGAGATCGCCTTCCAGACCAATTTGCTGGCTCTTAACGCCGCCGTCGAAGCGGCCCGGGCGGGTCAGCACGGCAAGGGTTTTGCCGTGGTGGCCGAGGAAGTGCGCAACTTGGCGGCCCGCAGCGCCACGGCGGCGCGGGAAACGGCCGAGCTCATCGAAGGTTCGGTCAAGGCGGCGGAAAACGGCGCCGAAATCGCCGGCATGACGGAGCAGGCGCTGGGCAAGATCGTTACCGGCATCACTAAGGTGACCGATCTGGTCGCCGAAATCGCCGCGGCCAGCAACGAGCAGGCCCAGGGCATTGCCCAGGTCAACCAGGGGTTGGGGCAGATCGACCAGGTCACCCAGCAGAATACGGCCAACGCCGAAGAGAGCGCCGCCGCCGCCGAAGAGCTGTCCGGACAGGCCGAGCAGTTGCGGCAGATGCTGGCCCACTTCAAGCTGCAGGAAGAGCGTCGGACCCGCCTCGAGTCCGCGCCGGCCACGCCCCCTGCCCAGCTTGGCTGGGGCGAGTAGGTTCTTCTCTTATGGTTGTCTTGACATAGTTTTTGCATAATACGGCCGGTAGCTGGGGCTGCCGGCCCTTCACTTTAGCCCGACTAAGGAGCGAATCATGGCAAGTTCTGTATCTCAATGGGATATGGCGGATCATCTGGCCGACAATGAAGATACCCTCAAAGGCAAATTTTTGACTTTTCAGCTGGCAGAGGTTGGCTATGGCATTGAAATCCGTCACGTAACGGAGATTATCGGTATCCAGAAGATTACCGATGTCCCCGATATGCCCGACTTCATCCGTGGCGTTATCAACCTGCGCGGGAAGGTCATTCCGGTGATGGATGTGCGCCTGCGCTTCAATCTGCCCAGCCGCCCCTATGACGAACGGACCTGCATCATCGTCGTCAACCTCGACGGCAAGAGCGTCGGGCTGGTGGTCGATGAAGTCAGCGAGGTTCTCGAGATTCCGGCCGAACAGATCGAACCCGCTCCCAGCAGCAGCAAGGGGAAGAACCGCTACATTCAGGGCATGGGCAAGGTTGGCGAAGAAGTCAAGATTCTGCTCGATGTCAGCCGCCTGTTGTACGAGGAGGAGCTGGAGCAGCTCGATACCGTCAGCCAGGGATAAAAAGCTTTATGGCCGGAAGCTGCCGCTGATCATGGATGATTATGCCGTCGAAACCCCTGGGCGTGCGCACCCTGCCCCCGGGTAGACCCAGCCGGGTTTTCGACAGGCTTTGATAGGGGGATGGTTATTGAACCTTAACGATGAGGTATCGCTGCAATGAACATCCAGAGAAAAGTGACGCTCTTTCTGGTGCTGCTGCTGCTGGTCGCTTTCGGTATCAGCACCTTTGTCTCCACCCGCCAGGCGACGGCCCTTCTGAAGGATGCCGGCGAAGATTCCCGGCAACGACTGGAGGTCGCCATCTATGATCAGGCCCGGCGAGTGGCCGAAAGTCTGCACATTGGCACCCAGGGCTCGGTGGAGCAGGGCGAGATGGATCTCTTTGCCGATCTGCTCAATGAGCTGGGGGCCATCCGCAACGTGGAAGAAGTCGGGCTGGCCGGCCCCGATGGGGATATCCATTACTCCAATCTGACCAAGTCCGTCGGCGGCCGCATGGACGAGCAGGCGCACAAAGGCGCGCTGTCGGGTGATGCGGCCATGCAGGAATTTCAGCGTGACGACACCCTGCTGATCATTCAGCCGCTGCGCATGGAACCCAAATGTTTCGGCTGTCACGAAGGGGTCAAGGAAGGTGACCTCGCCGGCATCCTCTACCTGGATTACAGCCTCAAGGATCTGCGCGACGCCGAGGTGCAGACGGCCGCGCTGATCGCGGACGCGTCGGGAAAAAGCCTGTCCAGCGGCATCATCACCGGCCTCGTCTGCCTACTGCTGGCTTCTCTGGGGGTCTATGTGCTGCTCGGCGCCCTGGTGCGGCGCCCTCTGCTCGCCCTGGAAAAAATGATCGTCGAAATGGACAGGGGGCATCTCGACCACCGCCTCAATCTGTCGGCTCAGGATGAGATCGGGCACATCGGCCGGACGATGGATGCTTTTGCGGACAGTCTGCAAAATGAAATCGTCGGGTCGCTGCAGCAGTTGGCCAGTGGGGATCTCACTTTCCGGGTGGTTCCCAAGGATGGTGACGATGTCGTCCGCCTGGCCCTGCAGAAAGTCGGCACCGACCTCAACGCCATCCTCGGTCAGGTGCAGACGGCCGGTTCACAAATCGCCGCCGGCAGCGCCCAGGTCTCCGATTCGAGCCAGTCGCTGTCCCAGGGGGCAACGGAGCAGGCCAGCTCCCTGGAGCAGATTACCAGCTCCATGACCCAGATGGCCTCCCAGACCCGCCAGAGTGCCGAGAACGCCACCCAGGCCAACACCCTGGCCACCGATGTGCGCGGGGCCGCCGAGCGCGGCAACGAGCAGATGCAGCAGATGGTCGGGGCGATGGTCGCCATCAACGAATCGGGCCAGAATATCAGCAAAATCATCAAGGTGATCGACGAGATCGCCTTTCAGACCAATCTGCTGGCCCTCAACGCCGCCGTCGAAGCGGCCCGGGCCGGGCAGCACGGCAAGGGCTTTGCGGTGGTGGCCGAAGAGGTCCGCAACCTGGCCGCGCGCAGCGCCAAGGCGGCCCGCGAGACGGCCGAGCTCATTGAAGGCTCGGTGAAGAAAGCGGAAAACGGTTCGGACATCGCCGACAAGACGGCGGCGGCCCTGGATGAAATTGTGGCCGGCATTACCAAGGTGACGGATCTGGTGGCCGAGATCGCGGCGTCTTCCAATGAGCAGGCCCAGGGCATCGCCCAGGTCAATCAGGGCCTCGGACAGATCGACCAGGTCACCCAGCAGAATACGGCCAACGCCGAAGAGAGTGCGGCAGCGGCGGAAGAGCTTTCCAGCCAGGCCGAACACCTGCGCCAGATGCTCTCCAGCTTTCAGCTGGCTTCCTCGGCCAGACAGCTGGAGGCTCCCTCCCGGCCGGCAGCGGCAGGCGGCGGTCAGGCGGCCCTGGGCTGGGGCGGCGAGGAGTCTTCACCGGACGACCTTATGACCTGGGGCCCGGCTTTCAGCGTGGGCATTGTCGAGATCGACCGCCAGCACAAGAAGCTGCTGGCCCTGGTCAACAAGCTCTACCGCGCTCTCAAGGGCGGGCAGGGCAACCAGGTACTCGGGGAGGTTCTTGATGAGCTGATCGCCTATACGCAGGGGCATTTTTCCAGCGAAGAGAGGATGCTGCAAAGCAAAGGCTATCCCGATCTGGCGGCGCACAAGAAACTCCATGCCGATCTGGTCGAGCAGGTGGCCTCCCTGCGGGAGCAGTTCAGCCAAGGGAAAGCGACCCTGTCCAGTGACGTTTTCAACTTTCTCAAGTCCTGGTTGACCAACCATATCCAGAAGACCGACAAGGCCTATGGGTCGTTCCTGAACAGTCGCGGGATTTATTGAGCCTGGCGGCGGCAAGGATGGACATGACAGGACAGGGTGGGGAGTCCGGGCGGGCTCCCCACTCTGGTTTGGCGGGCTAAGACAAAAAAAGGGATCTGCAAAGGCAGATCCCTGATCTTTTTTGGTTGCGGGGGGAGGATTTGAACCTCCGGCCTCCGGGTTATGAGCCCGACGAGCTACCAGACTGCTCTACCCCGCGTCGGAATTTGAAACTATATACATCCATCTTTTGTCTGTCAACCTTTAATTGTAAAAATTTCTGATTCTGTTGTTCCGGCCGGCGTGGAACTCCTTGTTTAAGTGGCGGGATTCCGTTAGAATGCAGTCTTGCCCCGCCCGGTGGGGCCTGAGAGGGCTTGGAATCCAGTTATGCATCATTTGAAAATTGATCTACCAAAAGCACTGCAGCAGCGGGATGAGGGCGCTCTGTTCATCGACTGCCGTACCCCGTCCGAATTTGCCGAGGCGACCATTCCCGGTGCCGTGAACATTCCCCTTTTTGATGATGAGCAGCGTGCCCAGGTGGGGCTCCTGTATAAGGAGAAGGGGCCGGGGCCGGCCCGAAGGCTGGCGGTGGATCTCGTTTCCCCCCGCATTCCGGCGATGATTCGCCGGGTCGACGAGCTGCTCGACGGTCGTCGACGCCCGCTGGTGGTTTTCTGCTGGCGCGGCGGCATGCGCAGCCGGGCCCTGACGGCCTTTCTCGATCTGGCCGGATTTTCGGCGCGGCAGCTGACCGGCGGCCACAAAGCCTTCCGGGCTGAGGTGCGCGATTTTCTAGAGAAGGGGGCGTGGGGACGCCTGTTCGTCCTGCGCGGTCTTACGGGGGTGGGAAAAACCCGGATCCTGCACCGGTTGCGCGGAGAGGGTTATCCCGTTCTTGACCTAGAAGGCCTGGCCAACCATCGGGGCAGCGCCTTTGGGGCCCTGGGGCAGGGGGAGCAGCCGAGTCAGAAGGCCTTCGAGGCCCGCCTCTGGGAAGCTCTGCGCCAGATTCCGCCGGGCGGCTATGCGCTGGCCGAAGGGGAGAGCAAACACATTGGCAGGGTGGTGCTGCCCCCCCGCGTGTACGAGGCCCTGCAGCAGGAGACGTCCCTGTGGCTGGAGGCCTCCCTCGATTACCGAATCCAGTTGATTCTGCAGGAATATCCCGTCGATCACATTCCTCGTGAAGACTTCATCCCCCCCATTGTCGCGCTCAAGCGCCGTCTCGGCACCGAGACCGTCGAACGCCTGCTGGCCTTGCTCCACGCCGGAAAGTGGCGCGAGCTGGTGGCCGATCTGATGGTTCTTTATTACGACCCCCTGTATTTTCACACCCATCCCGACCGGCGTATCGAGATCCAGCTGGAACCGGAAGAGGAAGGGATAGCCCGGCTGAAAGAATCAATCCACCGCCTGCTGGCCGAACCGCCGGTACAGAGTCTTAAGAAGGCCTGATCATGCCCGAAAGCCGCACCCAAAGAAAAACGCCTCTGGTGCTCATCGTCGACGACGAAAGGCTGATGAGAACCCTGTTGCGGGATGCCCTTGAAGCGGCCGGGTTTGGCGTCAGCGAAGCGAGCAATGGGCGCGATGCCTTGGAGATGGTTCGACAGATTCATCCTGATCTCATCGTGCTCGACGTGATCATGCCCGACCTGGATGGCTTCGAAGTCTGTTCCCGCCTGCGAACCATTCCCGGAGTTCGCCATGTCCCCATTCTCATGGTGACGGCCTCCGAAGAGCGCGAAGTGGCTGAGAAAGCCTATGCGTCCGGGGCGACCGATTTTATTCCCAAACCGATCAACGCCGCTCACCTGCGCCACCATGTCCGCTATATGCTGCGGGCCAGCCTGAATGTCGAGGAATTGCGCCAGAAAGAGCAGCGGCTGGCTTATGCGCAACGACTGGCCCGTTTGGGAAACTGGGAATGGGAGAGGGGAGATGACCGATTGCGCCTCTCCGAAGAGGCCCGGCGTATTTTGGCTGTTTCCGAAGAGGCCGCCGCCCTGCCCCTGACGTCTTATCTGGAGCGCATTCATCCCCAGGAGCGCGAGGTTATTCGCCGGGGCCTCGACCATCTCTGGCAAGGCGGCCCTCCCTTGTCTCTCGATTTCCGCCTCCTACGCCCCGCCGGGACCGAACGATTCGTGCATGGCCAGGCGGACCGGATTGTGGATGCCGGCGGGGAAGCCGTCCGGCTGGTGGGCACCATTCAGGATATCTCAGACCGTAAACGGATTGAGGAGAAACTGGTGCTCGCCGGCAAGGTGTTCGAAAACAGCGGCGACATGATCCTCATTACCGATATGCAGGCCCGGGTGGTCGATGTGAACAACACCTTCTGCCGGCTGACGGGGTATGGCCGCGAAGAAATTGTCGGCTGGCCCTTGGGGGACCTGCTGTCCGGCCAGCATGAACCGGGGTTCTACCGGCATATTTGGCAGACCGTAACGGACAGAGGTTTCTGGCAGGGAGAGGTCTGGAGCCGGCGACAGGACGGCGAGTCCTTTCCCGCCCTGGTATCCGTCAACGAGGCGCGAAGCGAGGGCGAAGAAAACGGCCATTACGTCTTTACCGCCACCGACCTTTCGCGCCTGAAGGAGACGGAACGGCAGCTGCATTATCTCTCCCACTTCGATCCTCTCACCGATCTGCCCAACCGACTGCTGTTCCTCGACCGCCTGCAGCAGAGCCTGGTCGGCGAAAAGCGCCACCAGGGGCAGGTCGCTGTCCTCTTTATCGATCTGGATGACTTCAAGGAAATCAACGATACCCTGGGCAGTCCGACGGGAGATCGGGTGCTGCAGGAAGTGTCCCGCAAAATCAAAGGATGCATTCGGGCCAGCGATACGGTGGCCCGCCCTGGCAGCGACGAATTCGCCGTCATTCTGCGGGAATTGCTGCCGGGTGGAGATGCGGCCGCTGTGGCCCAGAAGCTGCTGGATTCCCTGGCAACCCCCTTTACCTATGGTGGCCGCGAATTCTATATCACCTTGAGTATCGGCATCGCCCTGAGCGATATCGACGGCACGGACCCCGAAGAGCTGATTCAGAAAGCGGAAACGGCCATGGTCTGTGCCAAGGAGCAGGGCAAAAGCCGCTATGTCTTTTTTTCCGAAGAGATGAATCGGCAGGTGCAGGAGCGGCTGGTCATGAAGACCAGTCTGCGACGCAGCCTGGAGCGTGACGAGTTTTTGCTGCACTACCAACCCAAGTTCAACAGCGTTACCCGGGAATTTACCGGTCTTGAAGCCTTGGCGCGTTGGCAGCATCCCGATCGCGGGCTGATCTCCCCGGCCCATTTCATCTCCCTGGCCGAGGAAACCGGTCTTATCGTCCCCTTGGGGGAGATGACCCTGCGCAAAGCCTGCCAGCAGAATCGGCAATGGCAAAAGGAGGGCTATCGGCCCTTCCCGGTGGCGGTCAACCTGTCGGCCCAGCAATTCGGCGAGAAGGACCTGGTCGACACGGTGTGCCGGGCCCTGGGGGATACGGGCCTGTCGCCTCAGTGCCTGGAGCTCGAAATCACCGAAAGCGTCATTCTGCAGGATACCGAGCGGGCGATCGCCATCCTGAAGAAGCTCAAGAATATGGGGATCCGCATCGCCCTGGATGATTTCGGCACGGGTTTTTCTTCCCTTGACTACCTGCGGCGCTTTCCGCTGGACGTGCTGAAGATCGATTATACCTTTGTGCGGGGGGTGGTCAGCAGCGCGCAGGATGCCGCCATTGTCAGGGCGATCATCGCCATGGCGCACAGCATGCGCCTGAAGGTGGTGGCCGAGGGCGTGGAAACCGAAGCGCAGCGCGTCTTTCTGCGAGAGCAGGGGTGTGACGAAGTTCAGGGTTATCTGGTGGCCCTGCCTGTTCCGCCCGAGGACGTGGAAAAGTATTTCCCCCTTGCCGGTGGGCGGCGGGACTGCTAAGGTTTTCGGGACGATCCGGAAAGAGAGGTGCGCGGTGCCTAAAATCATTCCCCGCCAGGAGGCGAACAGGCTCTGCCAGAAATGTCTGCGCAGCTGTCGGCAGTCACAGAACATCCTGCTTTTGCAGTGCCCCCGTTTTCAGCCGATGCCTTTCAAGATAGCCGAGGCCCATTTCAAACAGTTGGAGCTTTTTAACGATTAATTGGCCCGTGCCCCTTTTCTTTGGTGCCCAGCCACAAAATAACCTTCAGGGGTAGACACCCGAACCGATCTGCGTTTCAATTTAATCTTCACGGCATGTGCTAAGGCACCACCCCTTGCTTCCGTAAGGATTACCATGGCTTTTACCTCCCGCTTCTGCAGGATCATCCTCGCTGGCCTCTTCTTGGTGGCCGTCGGTCTGTTTTCGCCTGCTCAGGGCGCCGAATATTCCAAGGCCAAAGACGTTCTCGTCCTGCATTCCTACGATCCTGGCTTCCCCTGGACGACCTCCATCGACAACGCCATCGCCCGGACATTTGCCTCGCAACCCCTGCAGATACGGATTTATTCCGAATACATGGACACCAAGCGCAACCCGGGGGCCTTCTATATTACCGAGACCGCCGACAGGGCCCTGGTCAGCAAGCTTACCGGTCGGCATTTCGACCTGGTCATGGTGTCGGACAATGATGCGCTGAACTTCGTGCTGCGGCATCGGGAGCGCCTTTTTTCCGGACTGCCGGTGGTCTTCTGCGGTATCAACAACTATCGTCCCGAGATGCTGGCCGGGCACCGGGGTATCACCGGCGTGGCCGAAGTGCCTTCCTATGCCGCGACCCTCGACATTCTGCTACGCCTGCGCCCCCAAACCCGGTCGCTGGTGGTTCTGGGTAACCAGGTTGATGAGACGGGACGTCACATCCGCGCTGAGCTGGAGCGGCTGGCCGTCCGGTTCGACAATCGCCTGCAGTTCCGCTTCTGGGACGATCTTTCCCTCGACGAGGCCGTCTCGCGACTCAAGACCCTGTCGCAGGATCACCTTGCCCTCATGGTGGGGTTTGTCACCGATACCCACGGCCAGGTGCTGAAGCCCAAGGAGGCCACGTCGATCCTCAGCCAGGCCAGTACAGTCCCCCTGTGGGGACCCTGGGACCTGAACTTCGGACATGGGGTCATCGGCGGCGTGCTGGTCAGCGGGAGTGCTCAGGGTGAGATGGCCGCGGATATCGGGGTACGTATTCTGCAGGGAGAACCGACCGAATCGATCCCCGTGGTGACCAAAGGGGCCAACCGCGCCATGTTCGACTATCGGCAGCTGAGCCGGTTCAGTATCAAACTGGCTGAACTGCCGCCCGACAGCCAGATTCTTTATCCGCCGGACCCGGTCTATACGGTAAACAAAGTCATTTTCTGGTTGGTTTTCGGGGTGCTGCTCCTTTTTATCCTGCTGTCGGTGGCTCTTCTGGTCAACCGGCGGCAGCTTCGCCGCATGGGAGCGAACCTGCGGGAGGAGCAACGCAAGCTGGCCACCCTGATGGGCAATCTGCCAGGCATGGTCTACCGCTGCAAAAACGATCCGTCCTGGAGCATGGAATTTGTCAGTGCCGGCAGCCAGGAGTTGATCGGCTATACGCCCGAGGACCTGATCGACAATCGCACCGTCGCCTTTGCCGACCTGATCAATCCCCAGGATCAGGAACGGGTATGGGAACACATTCAGGCGAGCGTCGAGCAGAAGAACCTGTTCCAGGTTGAATACCGCCTGCTCGACAGTCAGGGGAGAGAGCGCTGGGTCGTCGATCAGGGCTGCGGCGTTTTTGACCAAAACGACCGCCTGCTGGCGATCGAGGGGATTCTTCTGGACGTGACGGAACGCAAAGAGGCCGAAGAGGCCCGCCAGAAGAGCGAGACACGCTTCACCGAACTGTTCAGTCATATGAACAGTGGCGTGGCCATCTATGAACCCCTGGACAACGGGGAAGACTTCATTCTGGTTGACTGCAATCAGGCCGCCAGGAAGATGGGGGGGATGGTCCGGGTAGAGCTGATTGGCAAAGGCCTGTGCGAGTCCTTGCCCGAAATCTGCGATACCGAAATTTTCAAGGCGCTCAAAAGGGTCTGGAAGAGCGGGAACTCGGAGATGTTCTCTTCGGTGGCACCGGGAAGCTCTGACAAGGTCCGCTGGCAGGAAAACCGGCTCTATCGTTTGCCCTCCGGCGAAGTGGTCGCCCTGTACGACGATATTACGGCCCGGCAGGAAGCGGAGGCCGCACTGACGCTGGCTCTGGAAAACGCCCAGGAAGCCCGGGACCGCATCGATGCCATTCTGCGTTCGGTCGTCGACGGTCTGCTGGTCACCGACCGTGGCGGACATCTCGTCATGGCCAATCCGGTGGCCGAGAAGATTCTGTCCCTGCATTGCCCTGCCATGTCGCATCTTTCTTTGGCACAGGTCCCTCTGCCCGGGGTATTGCGCCAATACCTGCAGCGGACCATCGCGGGGGAGAAGGTGGACGATCCCTTGGTGTTCGAGCTACCTAGTGAGGACGGCGAAGCGGCCCGTATCATGGAAGCCAGAACGGCGCCGGTACATCGGCGTGATCGCTCGGGCGGAGAATGGATCACCCTGCTCCACGACGTGACGCGGGAGCGGGAGATCGACCGCATGAAGAGCGAGTTTATTGCCACCGCGGCCCATGAATTGAGTACGCCCCTGGCGGTTATCATGGGGTATGCCGAGCTTCTGCAGACCCATCAGGACGAGACAGGGGACGAACAGTCCCGCGACTACGCCCAGACGATTTACGACAAGGTCCAACACCTGGAGAAGATCGTCGACGACCTGCTCAATCTGAGCCGTATCGAGTCGGGCCGGGTTATTGTTCTCCACCGGGCTCCCTGCAATATGGGCGAATGTCTGCTGAAGGTAGTGAATCCTTACCAGCGTGAAGAAGGCAAGCATCATTTCGAGATCGCCGTGCCGCAAGCGGTGACCGAAGTCCTCGTGGACAAGGACAAGATGGCCCAGGTGCTGGACAACCTCGTCAGCAATGCGGTCAAATACTCCCCTGAGGGCGGAACCATCCGGGTTGAGGGACAAAAACTGGAGGATCGCCTGCTGGTGACGGTGGAAGACCAGGGCATCGGCATGACGCCGGCGCAGGTGGAAAGGGTTTTCGAGAAGTTCTATCGGGCCGATGCCTCCGATACGGCGATTGGCGGACTGGGCCTGGGCATGAGCATCGCCAGAACCATTGTGGAGATGCACGGGGGTAAAATCTGGGTGGAGAGCGAGGCGGGCCGAGGCACGAAGGTGAGCTTCACCATCCCGCTGGAGCCGAACAAGAGCGGCGACCCGTCCTGACGGCCTGCACAAAAAAGCCTGCCCCGCGCTGAAGTCGGGGCAGGCTTTTTCCATGCTATATCCGTGGCGGGACTATTCGCGCACGAAGGTATCGATGTCCGTCTCGTGCACCATGCCCATGAGGCGGGCGTATTCCGATTCGATCACCTGGTAGTGATGATTGGTGGATTTGGCGTTGTCTTCGTATACCTGGCGCACTTGGGGATCGTCGATCTTGGCGGCCATCTCCCGCAGCGCCTTTTCCAGTTGCTGCTCTTTTTTCATGGCCAGTTCCATGGCCTGGCGCTCGTTGAAATCGGCGTCAAGCATTTTGCGCAGATCGGCCATCCAGTCGGACTCCTCCTTGGGGGGCTTGGCGATGAAGTCATCGAAAGAGCTGATATCGCCGCCCTGGTAGATGGCGAAGAACTGCCCGGCATGTTCTTTTTCATCCCGAGCCAGAACCTCGAAAACGCGTTTGGCGTCGGCGTCTTTCATGTGGGTTGCCGCCAGACGGTAAAAGTCCATGGCGTTTTTTTCGGTTTGGATGGAACGTTTGATCGCTTCCTGTAAATCCATGTGTCTCTCCTTTGCACGTAAATTGTGATGGTGACCCGATGGTCATAGCGGTGAAGTGTTGCCGGCGCCGGCGCCAAAAACGCTTAAGCTCCTGAGGCGGCGGGCGGGGTAAAGACGCGCTGGCCCAGTTCCTGATCGACCATGAGCAGCCCGCGCCCGTCGTCCTTGACGCGGGACAGTTTGCGGATGATCAGGGAGAAGCTGGCCTCTTCCTCAACTTGCTCGGTGACGAACCATTGCAGGAAAACCTGGGCGGCGTGACTGTTTTCAGCGCGGGCCAGATCGAGCAGTTTGCCGATGCGCTCGGTCACGAACTGTTCGTGTTTGAGGCCGTATTCGAAGGCGTCCAGCGGCGAGGAGAAATCATTTTGGGGTTCATCCACGGGCAAAAGGTGGGTGCGCCCGCCGGCGTCGCAGATGAAGTTGAAGAACATCTCGCCATGGGTCATCTCCTCCAGGGCCTGTACGCGCATCCAGCTGGCAAGGCCGGGCAGATCTTCCGACTGAAAGTAGCCGGCCATGGCCATGTAGAGATAAGCGGAAAAGAATTCGTTTTTCATCTGTTCGTTCAAGGCGTCCTGCATCTTGGGGCTGAGCATGGCGTTCTCCTCCATCGTCTGCTTCCGTTGAACTGGCCAAAATTATAACCACGGCAGTTCGCTTTGTCCAGCGCACCACCGGGCGGTATCGTTGCAAATCCATGGGAACTGGGCTATTCTGACGATCCTTCAGTCTAACAGATATCAACAACTTTTCACGGGGGTCTCTTGCTCATTAAATCCGCAGAATTCGTCAAAAGCGCCACCCGCCCCGACAATTATCCCGCCAGCGATCTCCCCGAGGTGGCCTTCGCCGGTCGCAGCAATGTGGGGAAAAGCTCCCTGATTAACGTTCTGGTCAACCGCAAGGCCCTGGTCCGAACGTCCTCGACGCCGGGCCGCACCCAGCTGCTGAATTTTTTCGACATCAACGGCACTTTCTCCCTGGTCGATTTGCCCGGCTATGGTTTTGCCAAGGTTCCCCTGGCGGTCAAGAAAGACTGGGGTCCCATGGTGCGCACCTTTCTGGAAAGACGTCACAACCTGCGGGCGGTCGTCATACTTTTCGACATTCGCCGGGTTCCCCGGGAAGAGGATCTCCAACTGCTCGACTGGCTGGAGGAGTACCAGATTCCGACCATCCCCGTTCTGACCAAGGTGGATAAAGTCTCCCGGGGGCAGCGGGAAAAGCAGATCAAGCCGATTCTGGACGCCACGGGTCTGCCGCGGGATGCCTTCAGCCTCTTCTCCGCCCTCAACCGCGAAGGCCGGGACGAGGTGTGGGAAAGGATCGAGGCGGCGCTGGCCCAGGAGCGCCCCGCCGCAGCCACAGAGGACAACTGACTTCCCTTCCGTCCTGTGCCGAGATTTCCCCAGCAATACACGGATGGTCCATCGAGCCCGCCCGGTTCGCCGGCTGTCGTCCGATACGGAGAGCGATCATGTCTTCATCACCCTTTCGTCTGCGCAACTTTATTACCCTGCTGGTCACCCTGAGCGGCCTGGTCATGACGGTCTCCGGCTTCGTTCTCTATGTCGTTCCCGAGGGCCGGGTGGCCTACTGGACCGACTGGAGGCTGCTGGGGCTGACCAAAGAGGCCTGGGGCAGCGTGCATACCAACCTCAGCTTCCTCTTTTTCCTGGTCCTGATTTTTCACCTTTACTACAACTGGCGCGTGCTGATGGCCTACCTGAAAGACCGCCTGAGGCAACAGTTCACCCTGCGCCGCGAGCTGGCCGCCGCCCTGGTCCTTGGTCTGGTCGTCATCGGCGGCAGTGCGGCCCAGTGGACGCCCTTTTCGCAGGTCATGGAGTTGGGCGCCGCCGCCAAGAAGGCCTGGTACGCCGGCGAAGATGTGCAGCCTCCCTTTCCTCACGCCGAACTGATGCCGCTGGCAGAGCTGGCCCGGCGCATCGACCTCAACCTGGCCGCGGCGCTAGAGGTGCTCGCCGAAGAGGGCTATCCGGCGGAGTCGGCGGAGGTCCCGCTTAAAGACCTCGCCCGGCGGTATGACGTATCCCCCATGCAGCTGTTCGAAATGATCATGGCGGATGACCGCGTGTATCGCTGAAGGATGAAGGCTCTGTTTGCAGGAGGCGACAGGCGGTGCGTCCCTCTATTTCGTTGACAGGTTTTCCGGCGGTTTGCTACAACCAAGGCAGCGTGTCGCATGGAACTGGAGTATAGATGAATCCTACTCGCGTTTACCTTATCCGCCATGGCCAGGTTCAGGGACATGAGCAGAAGCGGTATAATGGCCAGAGCGAGGTGGCCCTGACCGAAAAAGGGCGGGCCCAGTTCGGCATGCTGCAGATGCGCCTGCAGGAGAGGGCCATTAAGGCTGTCTATGCCAGCGACCTGGGGCGCTGCGTGGAAGGGGCCAGGATTCTCGGCCACGCGCATGGCCTGGAGCCGCTGATCAAACCGGCTCTGCGCGAACTTCATGTCGGCGAGTGGGAAGGACGCACCTGGCAGGAACTGCAGGCGAGTTATCCCCAGCAATGGCAGAACCGTCTCGACGATCTGGTCCATTACCGGGTCCCCGGCGGGGAGAATCTCCTTGACCTGGCCCAGCGGGTGCGCCCGGCCCTGGAGGATATCCTCCGTGCCCACCCCGGGGAAGAGGTCGTCATCGTCGGACACGGCGGCGTAAATCGCCTCATTCTGCTCGACGCCATCGGCGCGCCCCTCGATAAAATGTTTCACCTGGCGCAGGATTTCGGTTGTCTCAATATCATCGATTATCACCCCGACGGTCCCAGGGTTGTTTCCCTGTTGAACGGCTGAGGGGGGCATTTTATAGCCGCCGCCTTGAGGGGCGACGTTTGGGAAGCGCTGTCGCCCAGCGGCGTAACCTGAGAGGGGTTATATGAAAAAAGTGTACGTGATCGGAGCAGGTGTAGAGGGTCAGGAAGGATTCAGCGGCCGCGCCCTCGATATTATCAATCAGGCTGTGCGTCTCTTCGGCAGCGAGCATCTGCTGGCCCTGTTCCCGGATTTCTCCGGGGAAAAGGTCGTAGTCGACAGCAGCGCTGCCGGCCTGCTTGAACGCCTGAACACCGAAAAAGGAACTTCCGTGATCCTTGCCACCGGCGATCCGCTCTTTTTCAGCATCGGGCGCTACCTGCTGCGCAATCTCCCCGAAGAAAGCCTCGACTTTGTGCCCAACGTCAGTTCGGTGCAGTATGCCTTCGCGAAGATCAAGGAGCCGTGGGACGATGCCGTCTTTATCTCCGCCGAAGGGCGGGGCATCAAAGGGGCGGTTGATCGCATCGTCGCCAACGACAAGGCGGCCGTGCTGACCGACAAGATCAACACGCCGGCCGCCATCGCCGGGGAGATGATCCGGCGGGGCCGGGAAGGCTACGCTGCCTACCTCTGCGAGAATCTCGGTACTGCCGAGGAACGCATTGTCGTTACCGATGTGCGCGGATTGCTGGATATCAAGGCCGCTCCCCTCAATGTCCTCATCCTCATCAAGGAATACGAGGGGGGAGGCGACGACTACATCCCCACCCTCGGCATTCCCGACGAGGAATTTTCGACCACCAAGCACCTGATCACCAAGGAAGAAATCCGGGTGGTGACCCTGGCCAAGCTCAACCTGCGCCACGACATGGTTCTGTGGGACGTCGGGGCGGGCTCCGGTTCGGTCAGTATCGAAGCGGATTCCCTGCTCCCCAATGGCCGCATCTTCGCCATCGAGCGCAATGACCAGTATGTCGGCTTCATCAAGGAAAACCTGAACCGCTTCAACGCCCGCCACGTGACCCTGATTGAAGGCGAGGCGCCGGCCGTGTTTGACGATCTGCCCGACCCCGACCGGGTTTTTATCGGGGGGTCGGGAGGGAATCTTTGGGATATCCTTGAGGCGGTCGATGGCCGTCTCCCCGCCGAAGGGCGCATCGTGCTGAACGCCACCACCCTCGATACGCTGACGGCCGCCAACGAATTCTTCGACAACGCTGGCTACCAGGTCGAGGTGACGACCATCAACATCGCCCGCACCCGACCCTTGACCGATTACAAGATGTTCGAGGCCTACAATCCGGTGTATATCGTTGTGGCTGTCAAGGATTAAATATTTCAGACCAGGTGTTGCTGGGGCAAAGAGACCGGCGTTTTGCCGGAGAATAACTCCTTGTATCTCCGGGGTTCGCCGGGTAGAATTATCGAAACTTAATGGCACGGCTGTCAGGAAGCCGCATGGGCTTTTCGACCTTTTTGTTCAGACCAGGGGAGAATATATGGAGAATCAGGACCGGCGGGAGTCAGAACGGAAGGATTCCCTGAACTTTCTGGATTACGTGGTTTTGGACCAGAACGGCCAGGTGGTGGATCAGGGGATGGGGCGCACCCGCAATGTCTGTGAAAAAGGTTTGATGCTGCAGACGCATGTGCCGTTGGAAGATTACCATACCGTTCTGCTGACCCTGGGGCTCGAGGATGAAGTGGTGGAGCTCAAGGGCTCGGTAGTGCACGAGGAGTTCTGTCCTGACGAGGGCATCTGCTCGGGGATCGAGTTCACGGAAATCGATGAGCGGGGCCGGCGGATTCTGCAGAAGTACCTGCAGGCCTTCAAGGCGGCGGAAGGGAAATAACTTTTCAGACGTTTTCCGACGGGGCACCCACTGGTCACAAGCAGGCTGGTGGGTGTTTCTTTGTGGGAAGGGCGCGGATAAAAAAAGACGCGTCGATCAGGAGGGCAATTCGACGCGCCAAAGGAGCTGCTGTGATGAAGAAGGTTTTTTTATCTACCGTCTGCTCTGCCACAAGCATCCGTTGATGGTTAAACTATACCCGGTGTCTGCCCTCGCGGCCACGTGCGGATTCGTAAAATTGCCGGAATCAAGACACGTCGCCCATCTGTGCATCTGAACAGTAAGACCCCTGACCTTAAAATCGAACTGAACGAAAGCGAAGAACCCCATGGCCATAAAATGGTATCCCGGGCACATGAACAAGGCCCGGCGGTTGATCAGCGAGACCATGCGCACCATCGATGTCGTCATCGAGGTGCTCGATGCCCGCTTGCCCGCCTCCAGTGCCAATCCGCTGCTGGCCGAGCTGCGTGGCAACAAACCCTGCATCAAGTTGCTCAACAAGGCCGACCTGGCCGATCCCGAAGTGACCCGTCAGTGGGGTGTTTTTTTCGAGCGCCAACACGGGGTGAAGGCCATCGCCCTCGAGGCGAAAAGCCGGGCCTCGGTGCCGCGTCTGCTCAAGCTGATCCGCAGCCTGGCGCCCCACCGCGGTGTCCCCGGCAAGCCTCTGCGGGTCATGGTGGTGGGCATCCCCAACGTGGGCAAGTCCACGCTCATCAATACCCTGGCCGGTCGCGCCATCGCCAAGGTGGGTGACAAGCCGGCCATCACCAAGAGCCAGCAGCATATCGATCTGAAAAACGGCATCGTTCTGTCCGATACACCGGGCATCCTCTGGCCCAACCTGGCTGACCAGGATGGCGCCTACCGTCTCGCCGCCAGTGGCGCCATCGGCGACACGGTCATGGAATATCCCGAGGTAGCGCTCTTTGTGCTGGATTATCTGGCCCGCCGTTACCCGGAAGGGCTGAAGACCCGTTACCGCCTGACGGAACTGCCGCCGACGCCTTCCGATATGCTGCACGAGATCGGTCGCCGGCGGGGTTGCCTGGTGGCCGGCGGCGAGGTCGACCGTCATCGGGCCGCCGAGATTCTGCTCTTCGAACTGCGCGGCGGAAAGATCGGCCGCATCAGCCTGGAGGTGCCGGACGATCAGCAGACCGCTGGGGATGATGGGGGCGAGAGCGGCGAGCCGCCGGAAGACGTTATCCCGGGCTGAGCGCCGCTGCTCGTCTAGGCGTCGGTCCACCCGGCGCCCGTCAGGGGGACGAAAACCACGCCGAGGACGGAGCGGCTGCGAATTTTTTCGTCGTCCTCTCTGTCGACCACCAGCAGCTCCTGGTGTCCGTAAGGAGGTCCCACGGGGATGACCAGGCGAGCACCCGTCTTCAACTGTTTCGGCAAGGCCGGCGGAATGTGGCCAGCGGCGGCCGTGACGATGATGCCGTCAAAGGGCGCACGCGCCGGCAGACCCTTGGTACCGTCGGCGCAGATGACCTCCACGTTGGCGCAGCCCTGTTCCGCCAGCAGGCGAGCGCTGCGCTCGGCCAGTTCAGGGAGAATCTCCAGGCTGTAGACCTGTTTTACCAACTGAGACAGAACCGCCGCCTGGTAGCCTGAGCCCGTGCCGATTTCGAGGATGACGTCATCCGGTTCGGTCTCCAGCAGGTCGGTCATCAGCGCCACGATGAAGGGCTGGGAGATGGTCTGTCCCCGGCCGATGGGGAGCGCGTTGTTGTCATAGGCGCGGGCTTTCATTTCTGCCGGCACGAAAGCGTCCCGGGGCACACGGGCCATGGCTTCGAGTATACGGGGAGGTGCCTTGAGGCGCCCCGTGACATAGGCGGTCTGGCCGTATTCCAGGTCGATGACCCGCAGCATTTTCCGCATGGGGTTTTCTCTCATCGTCTTCCCCCCACTCAGCGCGCAGAAAAAACGTTCTCGTCCGTGCTTCTTTTTACCCATTCAAACAGAAAATCGCTGGAAGGCGAGAGCTTGGACCAAAATATCAGGGGGAGAATTGCACTATGGCCATCTGGTTCAAAGAATATGCCCTGGCAGAAATCAACGCCCTGTCGGCGGGGAACCTGGGAGAGTATCTGGGGATCGAATTTACCGAGATCGGCGAGAAGACTCTGGTGGCGCGTATGCCGGTGGCGGCGCGGGTGCATCAGCCTTTCGGTGTTCTGCACGGCGGCGCCTCCGTCGCGTTGGCCGAGCATCTGGGCAGCATCGCCGGCAACCTCTGCGTGAATCAGGAACGTCAGGTCTGCGTCGGTCAAGAGATTAACGCCAACCGCCTGCGCCCGGTGCGCAAGGGCTTTGTCACCGGCCTCGCCACGCCCATCCATATCGGCGGCCGTTCCCAGGTGTGGGAAATCCGTATCAGCAATGAACAGGGCCAGCTGGTCTGCATCTCGCGTTTGACTCTGGCCGTCGTGCCGCGCCGTCCCAGCCACGAAACAGCGGCGACCTCCTGATCCTCCGGGTTTTTAAAATTTTCCGGCCAGCCAGAACAGGACCATGCCGAAGATGACGGTACCGGCCAGGGAGCGGGTCCGCCAGGCGAAGAAGAGGGTAGGGATGGCAACCCAGAATTCGGGCTTACCAAAGGACAGGGTGCGCGTGGCGCTGTCGGTCAGCAGGGCGGGAGCCACCAGCGCGCTGAGGATGGCGACGGGGATCAGTCGCAGCCAGTCGACCAGCCCCTGAGGCAGTCGGCGCTGGGCCAGGGCAAAGAGGGGGAGCCAGCGGGGGATGTAGGTCACGGCTCCCATGCCGGCGACCAGCAGCAGATAGTCCACCAGACTCATGACGTCCTCCGCGTGCGGTTTTTGCGTTTCTGCAGCAGAAAGCCGATGGTGGCGCCACCCACCGAAGCCAGCACCACGTAGGCGTTGCCGGGAACGAACAGGTAGAGGACGACGGAAAGGATGGCGGTGGCCAGGGCGGTCAGTACATAGAGGCGCCCCTGCAGCTGAAAGACCAGCAGGCAGAGGAACATCGCCACCAGGGCATAGTCGATGCCGAAGGCGCCGGCGGGAATAAAGGCCCCGGCCCAGGCCCCACAGGTGGTGGCGCCGACCCAGGCCAGGTGGGAGCCTTCGTTGACCACCAGGGCGCGCCGTCGATCCCAGCCGTCCTGGCGGAAGCGGGTCATGTTGACCGCGAAGGTCTCGTCGGTGATGCCGTAGGAAAAGAGGGACAAAAAACCGCGACGTGCCCCGCGCAGGGGCACCGACAGGGCGAAGCTCATGAGCAGATGGCGGAAGTTGACGACGAAGGTGGTCAGGATGATCGCCCCCGGTCCCGCTCCCGTCCCCAGCATGGCCACGGCGATGAACTGGGCACTTCCGGCATAGACCAGCAGCGACATCAGGGTGACCATGCCGGCCGAGAGTCCGGCTTTCTGGCCCAGTACGCCCATGGCCATGCCCAGGGGAAAGTAGCCGAGGGCGATGGGGGCGGCGGCGGCCAGTCCCTCGCGCAGCCAGCCCGGCGAAATATCCTGCCCCGCCTCATCGGCGGCGTTTTTCGTATGTGTCACTGTCTTTCCTCGGACCTTTTTCCCAAATAAAAAGGGCGCCAGCCGGCGCCCTTTTCTGATGTGATGGTTTAAGGCGCTTACAGAACTTGATTGAGAAAGAGTTTCGTGCGCTCTTCCCGCGGATTCGAAAAGATTTCCTGCGGAGTGCCTTCCTCGACGAGTTTGCCCGCATCCATGAAGAGCACCCGGTCCGCCACCTCGCGGGCGAAGCCCATTTCGTGCGTCACCACCACCATGGTCATCCCCTCGCGGGCCAGCTGTTTCATGACGTCGAGCACTTCACCGACCATCTCGGGATCGAGAGCGCTGGTCGGTTCGTCAAAGAGCATGACCTTGGGATTCATGGCCAGGGCGCGGGCGATGGCCACACGCTGCTGCTGACCGCCGGAGAGGCGGGCCGGATACTCGGCCTCCTTCTCGGCGATACCGACCTTTTTCAGCAGCTTGCGGGCGGTCTCCTCGGCCTCGGCGTTTTTGCGTCCCCGCACTACCTGCTGGGCCAGGGTGATGTTCTGCAGGACCGTCTTGTGGGGAAAGAGGTTGAACTGCTGGAAGACCATGCCCACCTCACGGCGCACCTGGTTGATGTCAGTGTGTCGGTCGGCCAGATCCATGCCGTCGATGACGATATGGCCCGAATCGAAGGTTTCCAGGCCGTTCAGACAACGTAGAAAGGTCGATTTGCCCGAACCGGAAGGGCCGATGACAACCACGACCTCCCCCTTGGCGATGGTGGTGGAAACGTCGTCGACGGCGCGCACGATCTGGCCGCGCCCGTGAAAAGTCTTTACAACGTGCCGTGCATCAATCACTGACCGAAAGCCTCCGTTCCATCCAGAAAACCACCTGCGACAGCAGGGACGTGACGACAAGGTAGAGAGCGGCCACCGTGAACCAGACTTCAAAGGTGGCAAAAGACGAAGTGATGACCTCGCGGCCGCTCTTGGTGAGATCGGTGATGGCGATGACCGACACCAGCGAGGAATCCTTGATCAGACTGATGAACTGCCCGGCCAGCGGCGGCAGGGTGCGTTTGAAAGCCTGCGGCAGGATGATGTGACGCATCGCCTGGGGCACGGTCATGCCCAGGGAGCGGGCGGCTTCCATCTGTCCCCGGGGAATGGACTGAATGCCGGCCCGGATGATTTCGGCGATGTAGGCGCCGGCAAAAATGCCGAGAGCGCCAATGCCCGCCACCATGCGGTCGAGGTTGAGCACCGTGCCGATGAAGAAATAGAAGATAAAGATCTGTACCAGCAGGGGGGTGCCGCGAATCAACTCGACGTAAAGGGAAGCCAGGCTTTTGAGGACGTAGTTCTTCGACACGCGGCACAGGCCCGTCACCAGGCCCAGGGCCAGACCGAGAATGCTTGACAGCAGGGAGAGCCACAGGGTGACCCACAGCCCCTGAATCAGTGGGCCGATATGCCAGCTGGAGCTGAAACCGAGGATGTCCCCTTCGAAGAGTTCTTCGCCGGCGGTCACCTTTACCGTGTCCGCCTCAACGGTGAATTCTTCGGTCTCGCCGTTGTCGTACCGCATCTGGATGAGGGCGCTTTTCCCCTGGACCTGCAATTGGTCCACCCGGCCATCCTCGCCGGCTTTATGAATATCTTCCCCCTTGTAGAGGAAATACTGGGGGACGCGTTCCCAGCGCCAGGTGTAGTCCACCCGGGCCGTGGCGCCCCACATTCCCGCCGCCACCAGGATAAGGATGGCGGCGAGCAGAAGCTTCGAATAAAAAAGATGATGGCCGGAATTCAAAACGTCAGGTCTTCCTTAAATCAAGCGGCCCCTGGCGGGGCCGTTGTCGTTAATCTCTGGCGAGGGATCTTACTGGAGTTCCTTCAGCCAGGTGTCGTCCTTGAACCACTTGGTGTAGATCTTGTCATAGGTGCCGTCGGCCTTGATTTCCTCCAGATAGGCATTGAGAAAGGCGATCATCTTGGGATTGCCCTTGCGTACGGCCCAACCGATGCGCTCTTCGGTGAAAGGCTGGTCAAGAAAGACCAGCTTGCCCTGACCCTTTTCGGCGAAGGCCACGGCGTTGTAGGGGGAATCGTAGATGAAGGCGTCAATTTTGCCGCTGACGACCTCCATGACGGCCTCCTGCTCGGTCTCGTAGGAGAAGTACTGGGCGTCGGGAAAGGTCTCCTTGGCGGCGAACTCACCGGTGGTGCCCAGTTTGGAAGCGATCTTGTACTTGGGGTCGTTGAGGGTTTTGTAGGAAGTTACTTCGCCGGCGAGATCCTTGCGCAGCAGGACCGTCTGGCCGATGATGATGTAGGGATTGGCGAAGTCAACCACCTCGGCCCGCTCGTCCGTGATGGTCATGCCGCTCATGATGATGTCGAACTTGCCGGTCATCAGCGAGGGGATGATGCCGTCCCAGGCCGTGCTGACCAGTTCCAGTTTGACGCCGAGTTTTTTGGCCATGCGTTTAGCCACATCGGGATCGAAGCCGATGATCTCGCCCTTCTGGTTGGTCAGTTCAAAGGGCATGTAGCCCGGCTCCATGCCGACGCGCAGCACGCCTCTCTCCTTGATGTCGTCAAGGGTGTCGGCCATCGAGACCGGTGCGAGGGCCAGCAGAAGTAGCAGGGGGAGCAGCAGCAAAGTCAATCGTTTCATGACGTCTCTCCTTGGGATGAATAAACCTTCTTGTCGTCAGTAGGATTTTCCTTCATCCAGCAGTTCCTGGATGATCATGGGCGTGTTGCATTCAGGGCAGCGGGGCAGGTCTTCCATGGGCAGATAGACGATCTCGGTAAAGCGGCATTTGGGGCAGACCACCTGCACGGGTTCCTTGCGTCCACGATTCATAGTATGCCCCCTTTCCGAATTATCAAGGCCGCCCCGGTATTAAAAGGGCTGAACAAGCAGCTTATACCATGGCAAAAGATGGTGGACAAGAGCTAAAAGTCAAGGTTTTTGCAGCAAAAGATCCGATTCATTAACCGCGATCCATGTCACGGTTTCCCTCTTTGGCTTCGATTTCCACGTTTAAGAGTATTTTTCACAACCTCGGGGACTGTCGGCGAAAGCGAGGCGCTTTTTCTCCCAGAAAAAGCGGTAAACTTCTTTGGGAATGAAGTCGGCCCATAACGGTGCGGCGAGAAACCGGCGCTGAAAAGATCACGGCAGGTCCACGAGGTGTTCGGACTTATCGTGTTTTTTGAATGAATTTCATCGTTATTTCATGGGATTAGCTCTTGACGGAGGCTGGGGATTAAAGCTATACCTTGAACGGTTGGTTCACAAGTGCGGTTTATTTTTCTGACCAGGAGGAAAGTATGAGCTTCTATCGTAGCAGACGCGTTTTTTCCATCCTCTGTCTTTGTCTCTTTGTCCTGACGGCTCCGGCCTGGGCGGCGGACACTTTTAAAATAGGCGTGGCCGGCCCCCATACCGGTGACCTGGCCCCCTACGGCATCCCGACCATGGAGGCTGTCCAGCTGGTGGCTGAGCAGGTCAACGCCGAAGGCGGCGTGCTGGGCCGCCAGATCGAGCTGCTGCTCCTCGATGACCAATGCAAACCCGAAATTGCCACCAACGTGGCGACCCGGCTGGTGTCCCAGGGCGCCGCCGTTGTCATCGGCCATGTCTGCTCCGGCGCCACCAAGGCCGCTCTCGGCATCTACAAGGAAGCCAACGTTATCGCCATCTCCCCCTCCGCTACGACCCCGACCTTGACCCAGAGCGGGGAATATCCCAACTTCTACCGCACCATTGCCTCCGACGATATGCAGGGCAAGCTCGCAGCCGAGTTCGTCACCGGCCAGCTCGGGGCCAAGAAGGTCGCCCTCATTCATGACAAGGGGGATTACGGCAAGGGGTTCGCGGACTTCGCCCAGCAGACCATCGAGCAGGGTGGTCTGGCCAAAGTGGTGATGTACGAAGGGATTACCCCCGGCGCCATGGATTACTCGGCCGTCGTGCAGAAGATCCGCCGCGAAGGAGCGGATGCGGTTATTTTTGGGGGTTATCACCCCGAGGCGTCCAAACTGGTGGGGCAGATGAAGAAGAAGCGTGTTGACGTCGCCTTCATCGGCCCCGACGGCATCAAGGGGGATGGCTTTCTCGAAATTGCCGGCGCCAACGCCGAGGGCGTCTATGCCACCGGCCCCATGGACGTTTCCCGCTTCCCCCTTAACAATGAGGCCCGTGATGCCTACAAGGCCAAGTATGGCAAGGAACCGGGTACCTTTTACGACCAGGGCTATGCCGCCATCCAGGCCGCCCTCAACGCCATCAAGGTGGCGGGCGGTGTCGACTACGCCAAGCTTTCGGACGCTCTCAAGACTTCCTATGTCGACACGACGCTGGGCAAGATCCGCTTCGACGCCCGCGGCGATGCCGAAGGGGTCGGCTTTTCCGTCTACCAGGTCAAGGGCGGCCATTTCGTCGAAGTTCAGTAACGCACGGGGGGACAGGCGCAGGCCTGCCCCCCTTTTTGCTGGAGTCGTATGGACTACTTTCTCGAACTCTTTCTGAGCGGCCTGACCCGGGGGAGCATCTATGCCCTCATCGCCCTGGGCTACACCATGGTGTACGGCATCATCCAGCTGATCAACTTCGCCCATGGCGAGATCTACATGATCGGCGCCTTCGTGGCTCTGATCGTCTCCGGCGTTTTGACCATCTACGGATTTTCCGGGGTGTCCATCCTCATCCTGGCCGCCCTTATCGCCGTCATCTACGCCGCCGCCTATGGCTTCACCCTTGAACGCATCGCCTACCGGCCCCTGCGCAACGCCCCGCGGCTGTCGCCGTTGATCAGCGCCATCGGCATGTCGCTCTTTCTGCAAAATTACGTCCTGCTGGCGCAGACGCCGGACTTTCTCCCCTTTCCGCAGCTCGTGCCCGATTTCGCCTTTATGGAACCTATTGCCCACATCATGGGCTCGGCCGAACTGGTGATTCTGGTGACCAGCGCCCTGAGCATGATCGGGCTGACCGTGCTGATCAAGTACACGCGCATCGGCAAGGCGATGCGGGCGACCCAGCAGGATCTCATCATGGCCCGGCTGGTGGGGATCAACGTCGACCGGGTCATCTCCATGACCTTCATCATCGGCTCGGTGCTGGCGGCCATCGGTGGGGTGCTGGTGGGCTCCTATATCGGGCAGATCAACTTCTACATCGGCTTCATGGCCGGCGTCAAAGCCTTTACTGCTGCGGTGCTGGGCGGCATCGGCAATATTCCCGGCGCCGCCCTCGGCGGCCTGGTGCTGGGACTGGCGGAAGCCTTCGCCGCCGGTTACGTGTCGAGCGCCTATGAGGACGTCTTTGCCTTCGGCGTCCTCGTTCTGATCCTCATCCTGCGACCGGCCGGCCTGCTGGGCAAGGCCGTCAAGCAGAAGGTCTGAGGGTGGCGGGAGTTTAAACCATGCTGGCACACATCAAACATTCTCTCGGCATTGCGCTCTGGTTCATGTTCCTCACCTTTCCCTTCGTGGTGGTGAAGGTCAATACCCTCAAGAACCTGGTGGAGTGGCGCTGGTTCAATGTCCTCTGGGTCGGCCTCGGCGCCTTTGCGCTTTCTTTCATCTGGCGCTGGGCTCTGGCGCGGCGGGCGAAACGTTCGAAAAAGATGGAAATGGGAGAAGAAGAGGTGCGGCCGGGAATCGGCCAGCGCATTCTGGAAGAGGCCAGGATCTACCGTCCCCTCATCGGGGCCGTCCTGGCCTTTGCGATCCTCTTCCCCTGGATCTTTGACGTCTACCAGGTCAACATTATGGTGCTGGCCCTGATTTTTGTCGTGCTGGGACTGGGCCTCAATATCACCGTCGGGCTGGCCGGTCTGCTCGATCTGGGCTACGTCGCCTTCTTCGCCATCGGGGCCTACACCTACGCCCTGTTCAACACCCAGTTCGGCTTCGGATTCTGGATCTGCCTCCCTCTGGGCGGCTTGGCCGGCGCTCTGCTCGGCACCCTGCTGGGCTTCCCCATTCTTCGGTTGCGCGGTGACTATCTCGCCATCGTCACCCTCGGCTTCGGGTCCATCGCTAAAATCGTCATCGAGAACTGGGAAGTCGTTACCAGCGGGGCCAAAGGGATCGCCAATATCGACCGGCCCGGTCTCTTCGGCCTTGACATGAGTATCGAAGGGGCGACGATCTATACCTACTACCTGATGATCCTGCTGGTGCTGTTCACCATCTTCGTCGTCAACCGCCTCAAAGATTCCCGCATCGGCCGGGCCTGGATCGCCCTGCGCGAGGACGAGATCGCCTGTGTGGCCATGGGCATCGACATGGCCCGCACCAAGCTGTCTGCCTACGCCCTCGGCGCCTTCTGGGCCGGACTGGTGGGGGTCATCTTCGCCGCCCGCAACACCTACATCAACCCCAACAGCTTCACCTTCATGGAGTCGGCCATCGTGCTCTCCATCGTCGTCCTTGGCGGCATGGGCTCCATCGTCGGGGTGATCGTGGCGGCCCTGGTGCTGATCCTCATGCCCGAGTACCTGCGGGCCTTTTCCGACTACCGCATGCTGGTGTTCGGGGCAGTGATGGTGCTGATGATGATCTTCCGGCCCCAGGGGCTGGTCAGCAACATCCGTCGCAAGTACGAATATCGCGGTCTCTCCGCAGAACCCGCCGGCAAGGGGGAACATGGATAAACTGCTTGAAGTCAGCCATCTGACCATGGATTTCGGCGGCCTGCGGGCCATTGACGGGGTCGATCTGCAGGTGTGCCCGGGAGAGATCGTCGCCCTGATCGGTCCCAACGGCGCCGGCAAGACGACCTTTTTCAACTGTGTCACCGGCATCTACAAACCGAGCCGCGGGGATGTTCTCATCCATCCGCCCAAGGGGCCAAGCCGCCGCATCAACGGTCTGAAGCCCAACCGGATAACCACTCTCGGCATGGCCCGCACCTTTCAGAACATCCGCCTCTTTCCGGCCATGACCGTGCTTGAAAACGTCATGATCGGCTGCCACTGCCGTACCAGCACCAGCATCCTCGGCGCCATTCTGCGCGGCAAAAAAGCGCGGCAGGAAGAGGTCGACACCATCGAGAAGAGCTACCGCCTGCTGCAGAAGGTCGGCCTGGCCCCCTTCGCCAACGAATTCGCCCGCAATCTCCCCTATGGCGCCATGCGCCGCCTGGAAATCGCCCGCGCCATGGCCACCGATCCTTTTCTGCTGCTGCTCGACGAACCGGCGGCGGGGATGAATCCCCAGGAAACCCGGGCCCTCGACGAACTCATCGTGCGCATCCGCGACGAGGACGGCATGGCCATCCTGCTCATCGAGCACGACATGAAGCTCGTCATGAATATCTCCGACCGCATCACCGTCATGGAATACGGCAAGAAAATCGCCGAAGGCGCCCCCCAGGAAATTCGGCACAACCCCCGCGTCATCGAGGCGTACCTTGGAGAGGAAGCCCATGCTTAGCCTGCGCAACGTCCAGACCTACTACGGCAATATTCAGGCCCTGCACGATGTTTCCATCGACATCGCCGAAGGGGAGATCGTCGCCCTCATCGGCGCCAACGGCGCCGGCAAGACCACCACTCTCATGTCCATCTGCGGCATCGTGCCGCCGCGCCGGGGCGAAATCTACTTCAAGGGGGCGCCCATTAACGGTATGAGCCCCGAAAAAATCGTCCAGCTCGGTATCTGCCAGGTGCCGGAAGGACGCCGTATCTTCCCCAACATGACGGTCATGGAGAATCTGGAGATGGGGGCCTTTCTACGCAAGGACAAGGAGAAGGCTCAGCAGGATCTGCAGATCATCCTCGAACTCTTCCCCATCCTCGCCCAGCGCCGCCATCAGCTCGGTGGCACCCTCTCCGGCGGCGAACAACAGATGCTGGCTATCTCCCGTGCTCTTATGGCTCGCCTCAGTCTGCTGCTCCTCGACGAACCCTCGCTGGGGCTGGCGCCCCTGATCATTCAGCAGATCTTCGAAATCATCCGCAAAGTCAACAAGGAATACGGCACCACCGTGCTGCTGGTGGAGCAAAACGCCAACCAGGCCCTCAAGCTGGCTGACCGCGGCTATGTCATGGAAAACGGCCGCATCACCCTGGTCGACTCCGCTGAAAACCTGCTCAATAACGATGAAGTGAAAAAAGCCTACCTGGGTCTCTAGCGCCGTGCAGGCGGCACGCCGTTTGCAATTCTCCCCTCCGGACTGTTAACAAGCCAATTTCTTGACACCCGGAGCCCCCATGCGATTGCGCACCCGCCTGACCTTGGCCATGATTTTCATCTTCGCCATCTCCCTGTTTCTGGTGGAAATTCTGCGCTACCAGGGGGTGCAGTGGGAGGTGCGCGAACTCAAGCTCAAAGAAGCCCGGGCCCTGCACAGCATGGTCATGGCCACGCGCCAGGTCTACCATCACCAGTTCATAGACAGCGGCATCCCCCTCACCGATCAGACCCTCGGTTTTCTCCCCGCCCACGCCCTGCTGCGCATCTCGCAGGATTTCTCCACCCGCAACACCGGCGGGATCAGTTTCAATAATGTCTCGGAACATCCCCGCAATGCCGATAACCGGGCGGACGAGGTCGAGAGCCAGGCCATCGCCTATTTCCGCGAAAACCCGGCAGAAAAAGAACGTCTGCACGTCTATCCGAATGAATCCGGTCAGTCGATCTATCAGTACGCCACCCCCATCCGGGCCGAGGCCTATTGCCTTACCTGCCATGGCCAGAATGCCACGGCTCCCGCCAGTATCCGTGCCCGCTACGATGCGGGCTATGACTACAAGGTGGGCGAGCTCGTCGGCATTTTCAGCATCAAGATGCCGGGGGTGGAAGTCACCACCATGAGCAACCGGCTGTTCTGGATGAATCTGGTCGACCATCTCACCGGTTACCTCATCCTTTTCATTGCGCTTATCGCCATGCTCAGCGTCTTCATTCTCAATCGCTTGCGGCCCCTGCGTCAGGCCGCCCTGGCCGTGGCGGCAGGGAATTATCGCTTATCCCTGCCTGCGGGGCCCGATGACGAAATTGGCGAGGTAACGACGGCCTTCAAAGACATGGCCACGACTATCGCCGACCGTGAATTGGCGCTACGGGCGAGCGAACAGCAGAACCGGGAGCTGTCGGAACAGTTGAAAACCCTGCTCGACGGCATACCCGATATCCTGCACCTGCTGGATCCCGCTCTTAAGATCGTCTGGGCCAACAAGAGTTCGGCCGATTATTTGGGCATCACACCGCAAGAGATGGTGGGCAGAACCTGTCATTCCCTTTGCCACCGGGCCGATACACCTTGCGGCAACTGCCCGGCCCAAATTACCTTTGATACGGGACAGACGGGAGAAGAGGTCATCTCGACCCCCGACGGCCGTATCTGGGGGGTCAAGACCTTTCCCCTGAAGGATGAAAAGGGTACGGTGCGCCAGGTTATCGAGCTGGCCAGCGACATCACCGAAAAGCTCAAGCTGCGCGAAGAGGCGAACCGATCCAGTCGTCTGGCGGCTCTGGGGGAATTGACGGCGGGGGTGGCTCATGAGATCAACAACCCCAACGCTCTCATTCTGCTCAACCTGCCCCTGCTGCAGGATGTCTTCAGCGAATCCCTGCCCATTCTCGATGCCCATTTTGGTGACGATCCCGAGGGTGAATTCGCCGGCTTCCCCTACCAGCGTATGCGCGAGGAGATCCCCCAAGTGCTGGATGAAGTCCAGGGGGGCGCCCGCCGCATCAAACGCATTGTCGAGGATCTTAAGGATTTCGTACGGCGCGAACATACGGACCGCCACGAGAGCTTTTTCCTCAACGAGGCGGTGCAGGCCGCTCTGCGCCTGGTCGCCAACCCCATCCACAAGGCCACCGATCATCTGGTGACGCACTATGCGGCAGACATGCCGCCGCTGCTTGGCAACATGCAGCGCATCGAGCAGGTCATCATCAACCTGGTGGTCAACGCCTGCCAGGCCCTGCCCGACCGCAGCCGTTCCATCACCATCCGAACCTCCTTCGACGTCCCGGCGTCCGAAGCGGTCCTCGAAGTGGCCGATCAGGGAGTGGGCATCGCCCCCGAGAACCTGCCCCGCCTCACCGAATCTTTCTTTACCACCCGTCGCGAAGAAGGCGGCACGGGGCTGGGTCTGTCCGTATCGTCGCGTATTGTCCGGGAACACGGCGGCACCCTGTCTTTCGAATCGACCCCGGGACTGGGAACGCGGGTGATCCTGCGCCTGCCCGTCGCCGCAGAGGAGTAGAGGATATGCCCATACGTCACAACAAGTCCTTGCTGCTGGTCGATGATGAACCCCTGTGGCTGCGGGCGCTGAGCCGCACCCTGCAGCGCAGCGGCGGTTTCGCCGACATCATCGAATGCCAGGACAGCCGCCAGGTGCTGGGTATCCTGGCCGAACGCCCGGTGAGCCTGATCCTGCTCGATCTGACCATGCCCCATCTGCCGGGCGATGAACTGCTCCCCCTGCTCGTCGAGCAGTATCCCGAGATTCCCGTTATCGTCAACACGGCCCTGAACCAGGTTGAAACGGCCGTGCAGTGCATGCAGCTCGGCGCCTTCGATTTTCTGGTGAAGACCTCGGAAGAAGGCCCCCTGCTGGCCGGAATTCATCGCGCCCTGCGCTTTCTCGAACTGCAGGGCGAAAACCGCGCTCTGCAGCAGCAGGTGCTCAACGAAGAGCTTCGCAACCCCGAGGCTTTCAGCCGCATTCACACCCAAAACCCCCGTATGCTGGCCCTGTTCCGCTATCTCGAAGCGGTGGCGCCGAGCGGGCAGCCGGTGCTCATTACGGGCGAGAGCGGTGCCGGTAAGGAATTGCTGGCCAGGGCCGTCCACCTGCTCAGCCGTCAGGAAGAGCCCTGGGTCCCCGTCAATGTGGCGGGGCTCGATGACAATGTCTTCTCCGATACCCTTTTCGGCCATGTGCGCGGTGCCTTCACCGGTGCCGACCAGCCGCGCCCCGGGATGATCGAGCAGGCTGCGGGGGGCACGCTCTTTCTCGATGAAATCGGCGATCTCAGCCCCCTGTCGCAGGTCAAGCTCCTGCGGTTGCTGCAGGAAGGCGAATATCTCCCCCTGGGCAGCGACAAGCCCAAGCGCTGCCGGGCGCGTATCGTGGTGGCCACCAACCAGGACCTGGAGCTGCTGCAGAAGCAGGGGCGTTTCCGCAAGGACCTGTACTACCGCCTGCGCGGCCACCATGCCCAGGTCCCGGCGCTGCGCCAGCGCCGCGACGATCTGCCCCTGCTGCTCGAATGCTTTCTGACCGAAGCCGCCGAGGAGCTGGGCAAAAAACACCCCACGCCCCCGCCCGAACTCCTGACCTTGCTCGGCAGCTATCATTTTCCTGGAAATGTCCGCGAGCTGCGGGCCATGGTCTACGATGCCCTGAGTCTGCACGAATCGGGCAAGCTCTCCATGGCGGCCTTCAAAAAGGCTATGGGTGAGTCGAACGGGAGGGCCGAAATGCCTGACGCGGAAGAGACGGCGGCCGCGACGACCTGCTCTTTCCCCGCCAAACTCCCCAGCATCGAAGAAGCGGTGTCACAGCTGGTTGACGAAGCCATGCGCCGGGCCCAGGGGAATCAGGGCATCGCCGCCGGCATGCTGGGCATATCCCGGCAGGCTTTGAGTAAAAGGCTGAAGAAAAACACCACCTCGTCTTGAGAAAAGGGTGCAACCAGGGTTGCACTGTCAACTTTGGTGGCATGGCCACCTAACATAGCAAAAATAAAACCAAATATTGGTTTTATCCGAAAAAGGCTGCAACTCTGGTTGCAGCCTTTTTGTTTTTTGCCGGGTGAGAAACAATAATAAAATCGGCAGTTTGAGTTATGTGTGCCGCTTGGCATCGCCCTTGCTCAAGGAAATGCCCAGAACACCGGCGTTAAGCGGTGCTGCGAAAGTAGAGGAGATATGAACCGCCAGATGATTTTGTATTGCGAACAGGGTTGTAAACGATCGACGTCCACCGGGTTTCTGCTGGAACTGGCCGGCTATCAGGTGGCCTACGTCCAGGGGCTGGAAGAAGCGATCAACTGGCTGTCGGTCTACGGTGACCGTCAGCCGCAGGCGGCTCTCGTCCTGGTGGCAGGCCGCTGGAGCGAAGTGCGTAAATCGGCTTTTCTCAAAGGGCTGTGCCGCCAGGAAGGGGACAGGCCTTTGCTGGTGCTCGATGTGCAGGGTGAGCTGGCGCGGCATCTTTTCTTGCAGGGGAAATCCCTGGTGGAAAAGGAACTCTCCTTGGCTCCGGCCCAGAGCCTGGTCGCCTCGCTTCTGGGGGCGAAGACCTCGCCACGGGAATAAGGCTTTTGGATACATCAAAAAAAGGAAATTTCATGCTCTTACAGATGTCCCAATTCAGTCAGAAGGTTGTCCGCCGGGTTCTGCCGTCCCTGCAGAGAGGCGCCCAAAAAGCAGCGGAGACGGTGGCCGGCCGGCTGCGTTCCGTCAAGCCAGAGCCGGGTGGGGAAGATCCCGTCGCTAACTTGTCCGTTACCGAGGGGGTGATGGAACTGGAGCAGGTGACACAAACCCTCTTTACCGACCTGCAGGAAAAGTTCAACAGCCAGTTCGCCAGCATGCGTTCGGAAAACACCCAGGTGCAGGGCATTCTCGACGATGCCATCAACCGTCTGGTGCAGGGTTTTACCGGGCTTGAGCAGCAGACGCGGCAACAGCAGCAGCTGTCGTTGCAGCTGACCGGCAAGGCGGCGGAAAGCGGGGAGACGCCGGAAGGCAAACAGTCCCTGGCCGCGTTCCTCTCCGAGATCGAAACCATGCTCCATGGCTTCGTCGAAGCGGCGGAAAAGAACGGGCAGGTGGCCGAACGCCTCATTCGCGAGATGCAGCAGACCAATGCCCGCTTTGGCACGGTGCTCAGCCAGTTGGGAGAAATCCGTACCATCGCCCGGCAGACCAACATGCTGGCGCTCAACGCCGCCATCGAGGCGGCCCGGGCCGGCGAGGCGGGCAAGGGCTTTGCCGTTGTCGCCGAAGAGGTGCGCAATCTGTCGGCCCGTTCCAACCGTTTCAGCGACCAGATTGGTGACGCGGTCAGCGGGATTTCCGATGGTCTGGCCGCGGTGGGTGCCGCCATGGAGCAGATGGCCGCCCAGGACGCCCATATGGTCAGCGATGCCCGTGGCCGCGTCTCCGGCCTTTTGCAGAAGAGTCGCGAATTCGACAGCCAGGTGGAACAGTCCGCCGCCAGGATTTCCGCCATCGCCGAGAGCGTTGGCCTCGAGGTGCGCTCCCTGGTCACTTCCCTGCAATTTCAGGATATGGCCCATCAGGTGCTCGGCCATGTCAACGGGCGCATCGAGGTGCTGGAAGCGGTGCTGAACGACCTCTCCTCCCTGCCTCTGGGGCAATCGGCGGATGAACCGGAAGGGGAGGGTGCCGTCGATGGCAGCGCCCGTCTACAGGCCCTCCGGGAAGTCCTTGGGCAGGCGGCCGTTCTGGTGGAGCAGGCCCAGCACAACCCCGTGTCGCAGAAGACCCTGGATGAAGGGTCCATCGAACTCTTTTAACAATGCCGCCCCTTGCGCGGCTTGCACACTTTACGAACATACGGAGGGCACATGAAAAAAATTCTGGCAGCAGACGATTCCCGTTCCATTCTGCAAATGGTCAGCTTCACCCTGAAGGGGGCCGGTTACGAGGTGGTGGAGGCCGCCGACGGGCAGGCCGCCCTGAACCAGGCCCAGGGGCAGAGCTTCGATCTGGTCATCACCGACCTGAACATGCCGAACATGGACGGCATTACCCTCATCCAGAACCTCAGGGGCCTGCCGGCCTACCGTTTCACCCCCATGCTCATGCTCACCACCGAGGCCGGCGATGACTTTAAGGCCAAGGGCAAGGCCGCCGGCGCTACCGGCTGGCTCGTCAAACCTTTCGATCCGGCCAAGCTGCTCGGAGTGGTCAAGAAGCTCATCGGATAATTTACCTGCCGCTCCGACAAGGGGAACTCATGGAACAACAGACACACCAAATTATTGAAGAAAATGAGGGCGCCAGCCTGGTTCGTCTCAAGGGGGCGCTGACCATCCAGGAAGTCGCCGAGCTGAAAACGCTGCTGCAGCGGGCCTTGAGCCAAAGCGACCAGGTGGTGGTCGACTGCTCCCAGGCGCAAAAGGTGGACTTTCCCTGGCTGCAGCTTCTCTGCGCCGCCCATCGCAGCGCCGTGCGGGCGGGAAAATCCCTGACCCTGGCCAGCCTGCCCGCATCACTGGAGGCTCTTAAGACCGAGGCCGGTTTTGACCGCCACTGCAGCTGCCCGCAGAGCGACGCCCCTGACAATTGCCTCTGGGTGGAGGATGGCCATGAGCACGAGTGACATCGCCGCCATGATGGAAAGGCAGCGGGCCGCCTTTCGGGAAGAAGCCAACGAGTTGTTGGCCGAACTGGAAGAATCCCTGCTCGAGCTCGAAGAGCGGCCCGAAGATATGGACGTGGTCGGGCGGGTTTTCCGGGCCATGCATACCATCAAGGGGTCGGGGGCCATGTTCGGCTTCGAGGCCATCGCCGCCTTTACCCACGAGGTCGAAACGGTCTTTGACCTGGTGCGCAACGGCCAACTGTCCGTCAGTCGCCAGCTGGTAGACCTCTCCCTGGCGGCTCGGGACCAGATCAAGCGCCTGCTCGACGCGGCCGATCCCGCTCGTCCCGACGACTCCCAGGAAGGCACCGCCCTGGTCAAAGCCTTTCGTGCCCTGCAGCCGCAGCCGGCGGCGGCCGACAATCCAAAAGGAGAAGAGAAAAGGGGCGGCAAAAAGACGGAGGCCGAGGTTGCCGTGTACCGGGTGCGCTTCAAACCTTTCCCTCAACTGTTGCGGGGCGGCACCAACCCGGTCCTTTTGCTCAACGAACTGCGTGATCTCGGTTCCTGTGAAATTGTGGCCCAGCCGCAGAACATCCCTTATCTCGATGATCTCGACCCGGAAGAGTGCCACGTCCTCTGGGATGTGGTGCTGACCACCGAGGCCGGCCTCGATGCCATCCGCGACGTCTTCATCTTTGTCGAGGATGAGGCGGAAATCCGCATCGAACGCATCGATGACGGGCTTGATCTGGCCGAAGGCCACACCAAAAAGCTGGGCGAGATTCTGGTCGAGCGGGGCGATATCAGTCAGGAAAAATTGCAGGAATTGCTCGGCCAGCAGAAAAAGCTCGGCGAAAAACTCATCGAATCGCGCCTGGTTGCCCCCAGCCAGGTTACGGCGGCCCTGGCCGAGCAGAACCAGGTTCGCCAGCTGCAGGAAAAACGCAAGCAGGAAGAGGCCCAGAGCAGTCTGCGGGTGCCGGCGGAGAAGCTCGATGCCCTGGTCGACCTGGTCGGCGAGCTGGTCACGGTGCAGTCGCGCCTGAGCCAGGTGGCGGCCCAGCGCAACGACGCCGACCTGCTGGCCATCGCCGAAGAGGTCGAACGCCTCACGGCGGAGTTGCGCGACAACACCCTGAATATCCGCATGCTCCCCATCGGCACCACCTTCAGCAAGTTCAAACGCCTGGTGCGCGACCTCTCCCGCGAACTGGGCAAAGAGATCGACCTGCAGACCAGCGGCGGCGATACGGAGCTGGACAAGACCGTTATCGAAAAACTGGGTGATCCCCTGGTGCATCTTATCCGTAACAGCATCGACCACGGCATCGAATCGCCGGAAAAACGTCAGGCGGCGGGCAAACCTCGCCTGGGCACCATCCACCTGTCCGCCGAGCATTCGGGCGACAGCGTCATCATCCGCATTCAGGACGACGGCGGCGGTCTCAACCGCGAGGCCATCCGCCAGAAAGCCATCGACCGGGATCTTATCAGCGAGGCCGACGTGCTGGCCGACCGCGATCTCTACCAGCTCATCTTCGCCCCCGGTTTTTCCACAGCCGCTTCGGTGACCAGCGTCTCCGGCCGCGGTGTCGGCATGGATGTGGTCAAGCGGGCCATCGAGGCCCTGCGCGGCACTCTGGAGATCGACAGTCAGCCGGGGAAGGGAACCCTCATCAGCATCCGCCTTCCCCTGACCCTGGCCATTATCGAGAGCCTGCTGGTGCGCCTTGGTGACAGCCATTTTGTCCTCCCCCTCGACGCCATCGAAGAGTGCATCGAGCTGACCGCCGAGGCACGCGGCCAGGCCAGTGGTCGCAGCCTGGTCAACGTCCGCGGCCAGCTTGTTCCCTACATCGATCTGCGCCGTCAGTTCGCCATGACCGGGGAGCGGCCGGCCGTCGAGCAGATCGTTATCACCCGCGTCAACCAGCAGCAGATCGGCTTCGTGGTCGATCACGTCATCGGCGAGCACCAGACAGTCATCAAGTCCCTGGGTCGCTTCTATCGCGGGATCGAGGGCGTTTCCGGCGCCACCATCCTTGGCGACGGCTCCGTGGCCCTCATCCTCGATATCGCCTCTCTGCTCAAGGCGGTGGAACAGGAAAAACAGCAAGAAAACCGTAAATAGACAGAGTCCCATATATCGAAACAGGAAGGAGTACGTATGAGTGTGGAAAACGGCATGGAGACCAACCAGTACCTGACCTTCAGGCTGGATGGCGAAGTCTTTGCCCTGGGTATCGACAAGGTGCGCGAGGTGCTCGACTTCACCGAAATGACCAAGGTGCCGCAAACGCCCGAATTCATGCGCGGGGTCATCAATCTGCGCGGCAACGTGGTGCCGGTGGTGGACATGCGCCTCAAGTTCGGCATGACCCGGACGGAGAAGACCGTCAACACCTGCATCATCATCACCGAGATCGACCTGGAAGGGGAGACCACCGTCATTGGCGCCCTGGCCGATTCGGTACAGGAGGTTCTTGACCTGGAGCCCAATCAGATCGAGCCGCCCCCCCGCATTGGCACGCGGCTGCGTACCGAGTTCATTAAGGGGATGGGCAAGCGCGACGAGCAGTTCATCATCATTCTTGACATCGACCGGGTCTTTTCCAGCGATGAGCTGGCGGTAGTGACCGGCGGGCAACCCGGGGACGAAACCGTTAAAGTCTGATTCAAACACAATTAATTCAGGAGGTTTTTATGTTTAAAGGAATGAGTCTGGCCAAGAAATTGACGGCCGGTTTCGGGGTGGTGCTGGCCCTGCTGGTGATCATCGGCTTCGTGGCCTTCAATGCCATCAGCCAGTCATCGAAAGATTTTTCCGATTACCGCCGCATGGCCCGCAACACAAATACGAGTGGTCGCATTCAGGCCAACCTGCTGGATGCCCAGGTGGCTTCTGCGAATTTTATTAACAGTGGCCATACAGACGATCTGGAGCGATTTAATAGACGGTATTCGGCAATGGAAGGGTTTATTGAGGAAGCGGGGAATTCAATCCAAAACCCAGAGCGAAAGCGACAGCTGGCCAAAGTTGAAGAAGAAGCCAAAGCATACGGTGCCAGCTTTGAAAAAATTGCCGGTGTGCGGGAACAGCGTAATGCGCTTGTCAAAAACTTAGGTGAATTCGGGGTTGCCGCAGAGAGAGATTTGACAGCTATATTGACTAGTGCGCGGGCCGATGGTGACATGGTTGCTGCTTATAATGCCAGCCTTGCGCTGCGTGATCTGTTGCTGGCCCGGGTTTATGCGATGCGTTTTCTTGATGCAAACAGCTTGGAAGATGTAGAGCGGGTCCACAAGGAACTGGCTGATTGCGTCGAAGGACTGGCGGTGTTGCATCGGGAGTTGAAAAACCCGGAAAGGCGTCGTCTTTTGGCCGCCGTAATGGATTACCAAACAAAGTATGCCGCAGACTTCGATCAAGTGGCCAACCTCATATTTGAGCGCAACAAAGAAATTGAGTCCATGGAAAGCCTTGGTGATCAGATAGTTTTGGATTTAGAAGATCTGAAGCTCAGCATCATGGCTGCTCAGGACGAACTGGGCCCCCGCGTGCAGGCCGCCAACGATCAGGCCATCCGCGTGATCATCATCATGGCCATCGTGGCCGTCATCATCGGTATCCTCGCGGCCCTCTTCCTGATTCGCGGCATCCTGCGCCAGCTCGGCTGCGATCCCTCGGTGATTGAAGAGGTCACCAATAAGATTGCCGATGGCGACCTGACTCTGAAAATGGATCTGGTTGTGAAGAACGAAGCCAGCGTCTATGCGGCCATGAAGAACATGGTGGAAAAACTCACCGAGATCGTCGGCAACGTGCAGAACGCCTCCGACAACGTGGCTTCCGGCAGCCAGGAGCTCTCCGCTTCTTCTGAAGAGATGAGCCAGGGGGCCACCGAACAGGCCGCAGCCGCCGAAGAGGCCAGCAGCTCCATGGAGCAGATGGCCGCCAACATCCGTCAGAATGCCGATAACGCCCTGCAGACGGAGAAAATCGCCACCCAGTCGGCCCGCGACGCCCAGGACGGCGGCAAGGCCGTCGCCGAGACCGTGTCGGCCATGAAGGATATCGCCGATAAGATCAGCATCATCGAAGAGATCGCCCGCCAGACCAACCTGCTGGCCCTGAACGCCGCCATCGAAGCCGCCCGGGCCGGGGAGCACGGCAAGGGCTTCGCCGTGGTGGCCGCCGAGGTGCGCAAGCTGGCGGAGCGCAGTCAGCACGCTGCCGCCGAAATCAGCGACCTGTCGAGCAGCAGCGTCGAAGTGGCGGAAAAGGCGGGCGAAATGCTGGCCCGCATGGTGCCCGACATCCAGCGTACCGCCGAGCTGGTGCAGGAAATCTCCGCCGCCAGCAGGGAACAGGATGCCGGCGCCGAGCAGGTCAACAAGGCCATCCAGCAGCTCGACCAGGTCATTCAGCAGAACTCTTCCGCTTCGGAAGAGATGGCCTCGACTTCGGAAGAGCTCAACAGCCAGGCCGAGCAGCTGCAGCACACCATCGCCTTCTTCAAGGTGAACAGCGGCAGTGCCGCCCGCGTTACCACCCGCGCCCTGCCTTCGCCCAAAGCGACCTCGGTCAAGCCGGCGGCCAAGCCTTCCGCGCCGAAAACGGCCGGCAAGGGTCTGCAGCTGGACATGGGGTCGGGCAGCGACAAGCTGGACGACGAGTTCGAGCGCTTCTAGCCTGCAGAGTCGCCCCCGGTGGTCCATCGCCGGGGGCGACCATAGGAGATACGGGTGAAATCAGGCCTTTCCGCCAAAACCTTCAACGAGCTCAGTCATTTCATTTACGATGAGCTGGGCATCAAGATGCCGCCGGGCAAGAAGACCATGCTCGAGGGGCGTCTGACCAAGCGTATGCGCGCTCTGGGACTGGATAGCCACGACGACTACTGCCGTCATGTCTTCAGCGAAGAGGGGCAGGGCGAAGAGCTGGTCCATCTCCTTGACGCGGTTACCACCAATAAGACGGATTTTTTTCGGGAGCCGAGCCATTTTGACTACCTGACCGCCACCACCCTGCCCGAACTGGCCCGCACCTCTGGGGCCGGGATGCGCCGTCGCCTGCGTCTGTGGAGCGCCGGTTGCTCCACCGGGGAAGAACCCTACACCCTGGCCATGGTGCTCTCCGACTATGCCGAGACGGTGCCGGGTTTCAAATTTGATATCTTAGCCACGGACATCAGTACCCGTGTGCTCGAAAAGGCGAGGCGGGCGGTGTACGAAAAGCGGCTGATCGCCCCCGTCAGCCAGGCCTTTCGTAAAAAATACCTGCTCAAGAGCAAGGATCCCAACAGCCCTCTGGTGCGTATCGCCCCGGCGCAGCGGGCCCAGGTGACGTTTGGTCGCCTGAATTTTATGGATGACGACTTCGGCTGGCCCGAGCCCATGGACATCATTTTCTGCCGCAACGTCATCATCTACTTTGACAAGCCGACCCAGGAACAGCTTATGAACCGCTTTTGCCGTTATCTGCGGCCGGGCGGCTATCTTTTTCTCGGCCATTCCGAGTCGCTGCACGGCTATAACGTGCCTCTGAAACAGGTCGCTCCTACCGTGTACAGGTTTATGCGATGACCGATTTTGCCGCGCCGCCCAATGCGTTTTTTCTGATGCCGGCCGAGTTGCTCATTCTCAGCGAACCAGCCCTGGTATCCACCATTCTGGGATCGTGCGTGGCAGTGACCTTCTTCCACAAGCGAACGGGTCTGGCGGCGATCTGCCACGCCCTGCTCCCCTCCAGCACCACGGAGGACTGTTTCAAGTTCGTCAACTGCGCCCTGGCCCACATGCTGGAGCAATTTGAAAAGCGCAGGATTCTGCGCCGTGAGATCGAGGTCAAGGTCTTCGGCGGCGCCGATGTGCTGACCACCACCGGCGGCTTTTCCGGCGGCACCGTGGGGACTAAAAATATCCGGGCGGCCATGGATTTTATCAACGGGGCGGGGTTGCGGGTCGCTTCCTCCGATACGGGAGGCAAACAGGGGCGCAAGATTCTGTTTCATTCACATACAGGCGAAGTCTGGCTCAAGCGGCTGGGGCAGGGAGGGCGGTCATGAAGAAAAAAATCCGCGTGCTGATTGTCGACGACTCGGCCCTGGTGCGCCAGACTCTGGCCGATCTCCTCGCCTCCGATCCGCAGATCGAGGTCATGGCCACGGCGGCCGACCCCTTTATCGCCTCCGACCGTTTGAAGGAGGAGATCCCCGACGTCATCACCCTCGACGTCGAGATGCCGCGCATGGACGGCATCACCTTTTTGCAGAAGATCATGAGCCAGCACCCCATCCCCGTGGTCATCTGTTCGAGCCTGACGGGCCAGGGGACGGAGACGGCCTTGAAGGCCCTGGAATACGGCGCCGTGGAAATTATCGAGAAGCCCCGCCTGGGCACGCGGCAGTTTCTGGAAGAATCCCGCCTGCGCATCTGCGATACCGTCAAGGCCGCTGCCTCGGCTCAGCCGCACCGCCTCAGCGAGCGCACCATCAAGGCGGCGCCCAAGCTGACCGCCGATGCCGTGCTGCAGAAGCCGGCCTCGGGCGCCATGCTGCAGACCACCGAAAAGGTCGTGGCCGTCGGCGCGTCCACGGGCGGCACCGAGGCGTTGCGGGTCTTTCTGCAGGCCCTGCCCATGGACAGCCCCGGTGTGGTCGTGGTACAGCATATGCCGGAGAATTTCACCGCCAACTTCGCCAAACGCCTCGACAGTCTCTGTGCCGTCTCCGTCGCCGAAGCCAAAGACGGCGATTCGGTGCTGCGCGGCCACGTGCTCATCGCCCCCGGCAATCACCACATGCTGCTCAAACGCAGCGGCGCCCGCTACTACGTGCAGATCAAGGACGGCCCCCTGGTCAGCCGCCATCGCCCCTCCGTCGATGTACTCTTCCGCTCGGCGGCCCGCTACGCCGGCAAGAACGCCGTCGGGGTGATCATGACCGGTATGGGGGACGACGGTGCCCGCGGCATGCTCGAACTCAAAGAGGCCGGCGCCGTCACCTTCGCCCAGGACCAGGCCACCTGCGTTGTTTTCGGTATGCCACAGGAGGCAATTAGAAAAGGTGGGGTGGACAGGGTGCTGCCCCTGGAAGGGCTGGCCCCGGCGGTGCTGAGGGTCTGCCTTTAAATTTTATCGATGCTATGAAATAGACAGATGTTAGGGGAACAAGTTCTTATGGCCCATTTAGATCAGAAAACACGGAAGTCGCCGCAGAAAGGTGGGACGCCACGGATCAGCCATGTGTTGGGCTTGGTCAATGTGGTCCTCTTTGTGGTGGCAAGTCTGGCTCTGGTGGCTTTTGTCAACTACGGCATGCGGCGCCACTCTCTGGAGGAGGCCCGGGGGCGCTCCCAAGTGATTCTGCAGCGCAACCTGGCCGTTCACCAATACTTCAACAGCCAGCTCAAGCCCCGCCTCTTTGAGCGGTTGGGTCAGGGTGGCTCCGTGGAACCAGCCTATTTTGACCCGACCTGGATGTCGTCGACCTATGCCGTGCGGGAAATCAACCGAATCTTCTACGACAATGTAGAAAATAACGACGGGCTCTACTACAAGGAGGCGGCGGTAGATGCCCGCAGCCCGGACAACGAAGCCGATGAGTATGAGCGCGCGTTTCTCGAGGCCCTGCGCCAGAATCCGAGTCTGAACGAGTGGTCAGGCGTACGGGTAATCGACGGAAAGCCCTTTTTTGAGGTCATGGTGCGCGGTGAGGCGATGGAGGCTTCCTGTCTGCGCTGTCACCTCGATCCCGACAGAGCCCCCGCCGACCTGGTTGCGCTTTATGGACCGGAAAGGAGCTTCGACCGTTTTGAAGGCCAGCTCGTCTCGGCTCTCTCCGTTCGCATCCCTCTGGCGGCGGCCTATGCCAACGCCGATCGCTTTTCCCACAGGCTTTACGGGGTGATTGGCGCCGTTTTCATCGGCCTCTTTGCCCTGCAGTGGTTTTTGGCTCGACGCTTTGTTATCAGACCCCTGGGGACGATTCAAGACAAGGTCGTGCAGATCGTTCACAACGAATCGCGGCTGGGTGAGCAGGTGGGTTCTTTCGACACCCTTGAGCTCAACGAGGTGGCCGCCGCCTTCAACAGTCTCTCGACCAACCTCAAGCAGAGCCGGGATACCCTGGAATCTCAGGTGGCCGAGCGCACGGAAGAACTGCATCACACCAATCGCCTGCTGGAGGAAGACATCCGCGAGCGCCAGGCGGTGGAAGACGCCCTGCGGGAATTCAGTGAATTCAATGCCAGCGTTATCAACAGTTTGCACGACGCGCTGATTGTCATCGACGCCCAGGATTACCGCATTTTGTCCGTCAATGAAGTGTTTCTCTCGGAGGAAGGTTGTCTGAACGAAAAGGGGGTGCTGGGTCGCACCTGTCATGAGGTGATCCACGGATTTTCTTCCCCCTGCTTCAACGATGGCCGCGATTGTTCGCTGGTGCGCAGCGCCGCCGCGGGCGAGAAGGTCGTCGTCGAAAACGAAGTGCAGACGCCCGAGGGAACCCGCTACAAAGAGGTCGTCGCCGTCCCCATCAAGGCGGCCGACGGTAAGATTCGCCAGATTATTCACATCTCCCGTGACGTAACGGAGCGCAAGGAGGCGGAAAGCCGTATCCGCGAACTGGCCTATTTCGATGCCCTCACCGGCCTGCCCAATCGCCGGCTGTTCATGGACCGCCTGCGGCAATCAATGAAAATGGCCCAGCGTCGTGGAAAGAAGCTGGCGGTGCTCTTTGTCGATCTTGACCGCTTCAAGAATATCAACGATTCCCTCGGCCATCAGATGGGCGACGAATTGCTGACCCGCGTGGCGCGGCTCATGGAAGAGTGCACGCGCAATATGGATACGGTGGCGCGCCTTTCCGGCGACGAGTTCGCCATTATTCTGGAAGATGTCGAACACGATGACAGCCCGGCGATCTTCGCCCAGCGGATTCTCGACATCTTCACCGAGCCGTTATGGGTGGGCGGGCATCAGACCTACAGCTCCTGCAGTACCGGCATCGCCCTCTTTCCCCGGGACGCCGAAGACGCCGACACCCTGCTGAAAAACGCCGATATCGCCATGTACGAGGCCAAGCGTCTGGGGCGCAACCGCTATCATTTCTTCTCCGAGGATATGAACGGCCTGGCCCTGAAGCGGCTGGAACTGGAAAACGGCATTCGAAGAGCGCTGCTTAACGATGAATTTTTCCTCTGCTTCCAGCCCCAGATCAACCTGGACACGGGGCGCATCACCTGTCTGGAGGCCCTGGTGCGTTGGCAGGATCCGGTCAAAGGACTGGTCTCCCCCGGCGAGTTCATCCCTCTGGCCGAAGAGACGGCGCTGATTCTGGCCATCGACGAATGGGTGTTGCGTACCGCCTGCCGTCAGTGCCGCACCTGGCGCGACAACGGCAACCCCGAGGTGAAAGTGGCGGTAAATATTTCGGGGATGCAGTTCAAACAGCCCAAATTCATCGACCTGATCGACCGTGTGCTGGCAGAAACGGGACTCCCCTCCGAGTGTCTGGAGCTGGAACTGACCGAGGGGCACCTGATGGACAACATCGAGAGCACCATCATGACCCTCACGGATCTGAAAGTGCGCGGCATCAGCCTGGCCATCGACGACTTCGGCACGGGGTATTCGTCGCTGAGTTACCTGAAGAACTTCCCTATCGACCGGGTGAAGATCGACCAGTCCTTCGTGCGCCGCCTCCCCGAGGACGGCAGCGACAAGGCCATCGTTGAAGCCATTCTGGCCCTGGCCCGCAGTCTCGACCTGAATGTCATCGCCGAGGGAGTCGAGACCGAACTTCAGCTCGACTACCTGAAAACCCGTGACTGCCTGGAGATGCAGGGCTACTTCTTCAGTCGTCCCTGCCGGGTGGAAGAGCTGGCGCCCCTTTTAGCGCAAGCTGCTCCCTATGGCCAGTATGGCCGGGCGGCGGTGAGACTGTAAAAGCCAATATCCCGGCACCCAAAGGACGGTTATTTGACTTTGGGACGGATCAGGAGGCTGTCATTGCCTCAAAAACGTCCATATTTTCTGGCATTGTGCTTGCTTAACGCCCTCTAAGATGAGTGCTGCTTGTCGTAGCTCATTTGATTTATTCACTCAGGCGGGAGGTTTTTTTATGAAGATTTTTGCGAAACTCACGGGCGCTTTTGTCATTGTCGCCCTTATCTGCGCCTTCGTCGGCGCCGTCGGCTGGTTCGGCATCCGCTCCACCGAAGGGTCGTTGCGGGAGCAGGCCGAGGTCAATGTGCCGGCCCTGCGGGGCCTGGCCCTGATGATGGAAGGGATGAACGGTATCAAGTCGGCGGAGCGTACCATGGTGATCGCCAGTATCACCGCCAAGGACCGCCAGCACGAAATCGACAACCTGGAAAAACGCTGGGGGAAGTTTGACGAAGGGTACAACCTGTATGGCGGTCTGTCTCATTCCGATGAAGAGGCGGCCCTCTGGAAACGGTTTACGGCCGCGCTGGAAACCTGGAAGACGGAGCATGCCAAACTGGTTGAGTTGGCCTCGCGGGTGAAACTCGATGACGTGGAGACCCTGGAAGCTATTCTGGTCGCTCGGCAGCTCGACCATGTCAAATGGGTCGACACCCTGGACATGAGCATCGCCCAGGGCGACCAATTCATGAAACAGCTGGACCCGGCCCTGTGCGCCATGGGCAAGTGGATGTCGACCTTTACCTCGGACGATCCCCATTTCAACAGCATCATCGCCAAATTCCATGAACCCCACAATCGCCTCCACGGCTACGGCGGGCAGATCAACAAGATGCTCGCCGCCGGTCAGACCCGCGCCGCCCGAGCTCTTTTCGACACCGAGGTTGTGCCGACGCTGGCCGCTATCGAGGCAGTTTTCCACGAAGCCCTTGAGGATGTGCGGGAAAATGTCGGCTTTCTGGAGCAGGCGGTCCAGGTGGCTTTCGGTAGCGAACGTCAGGCTTTTTCCGCGGTGGAAAAGCTTCTCGCACAGATCATGACGGCCGACACCGAGCATTCGGCGAAAAACAGCGCCGACGCGCAGGCCGGGGCCGCCAAGGCCCGCACGGCCATGGTGGTGGCAGTGATTCTGGCTATCATTCTGGCCATCGCCCTGGGCTTGTTGATCTCTCGTGATATCTCGGGGGCCATGAAGCGCGCCGTCGCCATGATCCGGGGCCTGGAGCGCGGTCACCTGGACCAGCGTCTGCGCATGAAGCGCAAGGACGAAATCGGTGAGATGGCTGCGGCCATGGATGGTTTTGCCGACAGTCTGCAGGGCGAGGTGGTGGCTTCGTTGCAGAAGCTGGCCGATGGGGACCTGACTTTCGAAGTGCGTCCCCGTGATGAGCAGGATGTCATCCGCCGTGCTCTCAGTCGGGTGGGGGAAGACCTCAACGGTATCCTGGCCCAGATTCATGTGGCCGGATCTCAGATGGCCTCGGGCAGCGCCCAGGTGGCCGATTCAAGCCAGTCCCTCTCGCAGGGGGCGACAGAGCAGGCCAGTTCGCTGGAGCAGATTACCAGCTCCATGGCCGAACTGGCTTCCCAGACCCGCCTCAACGCCGAAAACGCCACCCAGGCCAATCATCTGGCCACGACCGCCCGCGGCGCGGCCGAAAACGGCAACGCTCAGATGCAGCAGATGGTGGCGGCCATGAACGACATCAACGAGTCGGGGGAGAACATCTCCCGCATTATCAAAGTCATCGACGAAATCGCCTTCCAGACCAATCTGCTGGCCCTGAACGCCGCCGTCGAAGCGGCCCGCGCCGGTCAGCACGGCAAGGGCTTCGCCGTGGTGGCGGAAGAGGTGCGCAATCTGGCCGCCCGCAGCGCCAAGGCCGCGGCTGAAACGGCTGAGCTCATCGAGGGTTCGGTGAAAAAGGCTCAGAACGGTTCGGAGATTGCCGACCGTACCGCTGTCGCGTTGGGCGAGATTGTGACCGGCATTTCCAAGGCCACCGACCTGGTGGCCGAGATCGCCGCCGCCTCCAACGAACAGGCCCAGGGCATCGCCCAGGTCAACCAGGGGCTGGGCCAGATCGATCAGGTGACCCAGCAGAATACGGCCAACGCCGAAGAGAGCGCCGCCGCCGCCGAAGAGCTGTCGAGTCAGGCTGCCCAGCTGCAGCAGATGCTGGCCCGCTTTTCTCTGAAAAATCTCGGCCAGGACTACGTTCAGCCAGAGCTCGACCCGAATCCGACCCTGAGCCTGCCCTCGGCGGCGCCCGCCAAGCCCGCACCCGCATCCGGCTGGGAGGCCCAGTCATCACCGGCCCCCTCAAAGGTTCAGGACGCCTCGCAGGTCATCGCCCTGGATGACGAGGAGTTCGGGCGTTACTGATCTTCTCTGGTTTTAGACGAATCTCTTTAAAGGCCGGCTTGTCCGGCCTTTTTTTACATCTTTTGCGGTGACAATAAGCTGAAAAAATAGCCGATGGCGCCAGACTCGGTTCCCACTCAAAGTTTTTGCCTCCACGCCATTCCCTCCAAAGAATTTTATGCTACCCTTTTCTAATTAAGGAAAAGGATGAAAAAATGGCGCTTGTTAGTGAAAGTAAGTGTCCTGAATGCGGACGCAAGGTATCCCTGCTCACCTCGACCGGGGCGAAAGTTTCCCGTTGCCCCCGCTGCGGCGCGGCGCTGAAAGAGAGCACCTCAACCGGATCGGCTCTGGGAATGGAGTCGTCCCTGGATCGTTTCGGTGCGCAGCCTTCGGCGTTTTTACAGGATAAAGGCGAAGAAAAAGCGCCGGCGGTGGCCAAGGAGAGTTCTCAGCCCAAAATAGCGCCGGAGCCGAAAGGCCCCGGTGCGGTGGGTGTTAAAAAAGAGCAGACGGCCCAACCAAAAGCGCCTTCTCCGCCGGCCCAGGAGGAAATTGTGCCGGCTGTCGCCAAACCGGTGGCGGTGGAAAAAAAGGCCGAACTAAAAGAGGCTCCTGCCGACGTGGCGAAGACCCTGGTGGAAAAGAAAGTCAGTGGTGAAGTCGCCAAGCCGTTGGATGAGGTCGCGCCAGCCCCTGAGCCTGAACCAGCGCCGAAACCAAGACCCGAACCAAGACCCGAACCAAGACCCGAACCAAGACCCGAACCAACACCGGAGCCAACACCGGAGCCAACACCGGAGCCAACACCGGAGCCAACACCGGAGCCGGCGTTGCAGGCGACCAAAGGCGAATCTCTCGATAGGCTGGATCGCTTTGTGACGGAGACCTTGGCCCAGCAGGCGGACCGTGAAAAGGGGACAGGCGGGGACATGCCGGTGGTTGAGACGGGCGGTGAGCCCGAACCTGACGAGGAGGCCCAGACTGCGGCGAAAAAGGATCTGTCGGCCCTGGCCGCTGAGTATGCTGCCGCCGAGGATTCAGCCACGGAGACCCTTTCGGCCGATCTGTCCCGCATTGTGGCCCAGATCGATAAACTGTTTGGTGCCGGTTATGCCAGCCAGCACCCTGAACTTATCACGGCGGCTCTGCAGACCCAGCAGGCAACCTCCGCCTCGGCCGATATCATAAAGCGTCTTGAACGTTTCGAAGCTCGATTGGCCCGACTGGAAGCCCTGTTAAAAGAGGGACGGTAGGCGGGGGTTTCGCCCTTAGGGCTTCACCCTTCCGCAAAGGGGACATCCCCGCATCCCCAGCGGTTTCTCCAGGCGGCAGCGCTGCAACAACTCCCCATCCGTAAAAATCTCCCCGGTCGCTCCTTCCGCGGCAATCTTCCTTTCATGCAGGACAAGCGTCCTTTCGCACACATCCATGACCAGATCGAGATCGTGGCTGGCAAGGATGAGCGTGTGCCCAAAGCCGTTGAGCAGTTGGATGAGCTGACGGCGGCTGCAGGGGTCGAGCCCGGTGGTCGGTTCGTCGAGCACCAGGATGTCCGGCTGCATGGCCAGGACCGTCGCCAGGGCGACCCGGCGTTTTTCGCCGGCGGAGAGGCGAAAAGGCGGCCGATCCTTCAGGTGAAGGGCGTCGACCTGGTTCAGGGCTTCGGTGGCCCGGGCTGTAACCTCCTCGGCGCTCAGGCCCAGATTCAGGGGGCCGAAGGTCACATCCTGCCAGACGGTCGGCATGAACAGCTGATCGTCCGGATTCTGAAAGACCAGACCGACCCGGCGCTGTACCTTCTCGCGGTTTTTGGGGCCGAGGGCGACATTTTGGATTGTCAGCGTTCCCGATGTGGGCGTCAGCAGGCCGTTCAGGTGGAGCAGCAGGGTGGATTTGCCGGCCCCGTTGGCCCCGGTGATGGCCAGGGACTGCCCCCGGTATACCTCGAAGGAAATTTCCCGCAGGGCGTCGGTCCCATCGGGATAGCTGTATTGCAGGTTCTTCGCTTGAACCATGAGTTCGGTCATGAAAACAGCTCCATGAATAATCCCCCTATCCAATGGGGAAGATTCCAAAGGCGCAGCAGGATGAAAATGGCGCTCCATCCCAGGGTAAAGAGGACTTCCTGCCGGCCGAAACGGGCCTGGTGCATGGCGGGCAGTTTTCCGTCAAAACCGCGGCACCGCATGGCCTGATGAATGCGCTCGGCCCGCTGCAGGGACCGCATGAGCAGTTGCCCGGTCATCAGGGCGTAAACACGCCATTCCAGCCCCTTTTTGCCGAAGGAGCGCAGCGCCCTGGCCCGGAAAAGGCGAAGTCCTTCCTCGATCAGGACAAAAATGTAGCGATAGAGGAAGAGCAGTTGCATGGTGAAAATGCGGGGGGCGCCCAGTTGCTCCAGGGCGCGACAGACCCCGGGAAAGCCGGTGGTGGCGATCAGAACGAGGGCGGCGCCAATGGTCAGCACGAAGCGCAGCAGGATGGAAGCCAGGGAAAGCCAGCCGCCGCTGACGGCCAAAGGGCCGGCCTGCAGAAGAATCTCCCGATCCAGCACAGGATTGAGGATGGTGATGAAGAGGACGAAAGGGGCAATAAAGAGCAGTCGCCGAATGAAGGTGGTCAAGGGCAGGCCGGCGACGGCGATCTGCCCGAGGGGAAAGAGCAAAAAGGGCAGCAGGGCAGCGACCTGATACTTGCCGAAGGAGGCCACCGTGACGACAAAAATTAGGGTGGTGAGCACTTTGGCTCGGGGGTCGAGACGATGCAGGGGACTTTGGCGGGCGGCCAGGTCGTCCAGAGTTCCCAGGTTGAGGAGCGCTGTGCTGATATGGGCCATGGCGGAGCCTTTGGTGTTACGAATGACGTTTTCGTGGCACGGTTGGGCGGGCGAGGCCGCCGATTGCCGAGGTCAGGCCAGATCCTGGCCCGTGGTGGTGGTTACCAGTTTGCCGTGTTTGACGCCGCGGGTGCCGATGAGTTCGTCGGCCAGTTGTCTTACTTTGCCGGCGGTTCCCTTGACGACCAGAACTTCCAGGCAGTGATGGGCGTCGAGGTGGACGTGCAAGGTCGAGACGATGGCCTGATGGTGGGTGTGCTGGCGCTCGATGAGCTTGTCCCCCAGGTCGCGGGTGTGGTGATCGTAGACCAGAGTCACCGTGCCGACGATCTCCTCATCGTCCCGGGCCCAGCGGTCTTCGACCAGGGCGTTGCGAATGAGGTCGCGAATGGCCTCGGAGCGGTTGGCGTAGCCCTTGCCCGTGATGAGCTCATCGAAGCGCGACAACAGGCGTTCGTCCATGGAAATGCCGAAGCGGGTCAGGTCGGCCATCGTAAAATCCCCGTTGGTTTTGGTGATATTCCAGAGTCTTTAGCACGCCTCCCCGAAGGGGTCAAGAATATTGGGGACTTGGCCGTCTCTGTCCACCGTCATTTCACAGGTTATGCCCGTTATATCACCAGATGTTGTGGGTGTGTGAAATATCAATGTCTATATGTTGTGTTTTTTGCCTTGACAGCGATCTTTCCTGTGCTAAATTCGCACTGTTCATTCAGCACAAAAGGAGGGAGAGAGGGATGCTCGAATACATTCGCAAACGGGATGGCCGGCTGGTCGCTTTTGAGGAGCAGAAAATCACCGAGGCCATTCAGAAGGCCGTCCGCGCCGTCGGCGGCAAGGACATGGACAAGGCGGCCCGTATTGCCCGTCAGGTTGTCGGCATCCTGGAGGTCATCTACAAGGATGGCCGTATTCCCACCGTGGAAAACGTGCAGGACCTGGTGGAAAAGAGCCTCATCGAGAACGGCCACGCCCAGACCGCCAAGACCTACATCCTTTACCGGCAGCAGCACGACAATCTGCGCCGGACCAAGGAGTTCATGAAGGAATCCATCGAGGCGATCGATTCCTACCTGAGCCAGGAAGATTGGCGCGTTAACGAAAACGCCAACATGGGGTATTCGCTGCAGGGGCTCAACAACCATATCGCGGCCAATATCACCAGCAACTACTGGCTGAACAAAATCTATCCTGGCTACATCGCCGATGCGCACCGTGAGGGGGACTATCATATTCACGATCTCGGCATGCTCTCCGTCTACTGCTGCGGCTGGGACTTGAAAGAGCTGCTGCTCAAGGGCTTTACCGGCGCCTACGGCAAGGTGCAGAGCGGCCCCGCCAAGCACTTCCGTACGGCCCTCGGGCAGGCGGTCAACTTCTTCTACACCCTGCAGGGCGAAGCGGCCGGGGCCCAGGCCTTTGCCAACTTCGATACCCTGCTGGCGCCCTTTATCCGCTACGATCAGCTCAGCTACAAGGAGGTCAAGCAGGCCGTTCAGGAGTTCATCTTCAATATGAACGTGCCGACGCGGGTCGGCTTCCAGACCCCTTTCACCAATATCACCATGGACATGACGCCGCCCAGCAACATGAAGGATGAGGCCGTGGTCATCGGCGGCGAGCTGATGGATGTCACCTATGGCGATTTCCAGGAGGAGATGGACCTGTTCAACCGGGCCTTCTGCGAGGTGATGATGGAGGGGGACAGTTCGGGGCGCATCTTCTCGTTCCCCATCCCCACCTACAACATCACCGTCGGCTTCGACTGGGAAAGCCCCCGGTTCCAGCCGATCTGGGAGATGACCTCCAAATACGGCATCCCCTATTTCAGCAATTTCATCAATTCGGACATGGACCCGGCCGACGCCCGTTCCATGTGCTGCCGTCTGCGTCTCGACAACCGTGAACTGCGCCGGCGCGGCGGCGGTCTCTTCGGTTCCAACCCGCTGACCGGTTCCATCGGCGTCGTGACACTGAACCTGCCGCGGGCAGCCTACGTCGCCAAAACAAAAGAGGCTTTTTTCGAGCGCATCGCCGAACTGATGAAGCTCGCCCACGAGTCGCTGGAAATCAAACGCAAGCAGCTCGACCGCTTTACCGAAGAAGGCCTCTATCCTTTCAGCCGCTTCTACCTCTCCGGCATCAAGGAGCGCAGCGGCCATTACTGGGACAACCACTTTTCCACCATCGGCCTGCTGGGGATGAACGAGGCCAGCCTGAACCTGGTCGGCAAATCCATCGATACGCCCGAGGGCAAGGCGCTGGCGGAAGAGACCCTGAAGTTCATGCGCAAGCAGCTGGAGGTCTTTCAGGAGGAGTCGGGGCATCTCTACAACCTGGAGGCGACGCCGGCCGAGGGGACGAGCTTCCGCCTGGCCAACCGCGACCGCAAGAAGTACCCCGGCATCATCACCGCCGGCAGCGACGAGCCCTACTATACCAACTCGACTCAGCTGCCCGTCGGCAGCACCGAGGATATCTTCCAGGCTCTGCAGCATCAGGACGGCCTGCAGACCCTCTATACCGGTGGCACCGTTTTTCACGGTTTCCTCGGGGAGCGGCTGGAGGATTGGCGCAGCGCCCGCCTGTTGGTGCGGCGCATCGCCGAGAACTTCCATCTGCCCTATTTCACTATCAGCCCCACCTTTACGATCTGTCCGGTGCATGGCTACATCACCGGTGAACATTTCGCCTGCCCCCACAACCACGAGGGGAAGGCGGCTTGACATCCACCAGGAGGCATTATGGCAACCAAATGTGACGCAAAAACCGAAGTTTACTCCCGTGTCTGCGGCTTCTTTCGCCCGGTTCAGCAGTGGAACAAGGGCAAGAAACAGGAATTCAAGGACCGCACCGAGTTTGTGGTCGGCCAGGCGGGCAGCGACGAGTAATCCATGCCCATCAAAGGATTTCAGGGGACGAGCCTGCTCGATTACCCGGGCAGGATCGCTTCCCTGGTGTTTTACGGCGGCTGCAATCTCACTTGCCCCTTCTGCCACAACCCCGACCTGGTTCTCAATCCCGGCCATTATCCCGATTATCCTGTCGACGACCTGATCGACGAGCTCCGCTCGCGGCGCAGCTTCATAGACGGCGTCGTCGTTTCCGGCGGTGAGCCGACGGTGGATGGCGGGCTGGTTCCCTTCCTGCGTCAGGTCAAAAGCCTCGGCCTGCTGGTGAAGCTCGACAGCAACGGGCTGGCACCCGAGGTGCTCGAAGGCCTGCTCTGGGAAAAACTGGTCGATTACCTGGCCATCGATCTTAAGACCTCGTCCGAGCGCTACGGGGAACTGCATAACGCTCCCGTCGATGACTTGGCTCTGCGGCGTTCCCTCGAACTGGTCCTGAAGGCCGGGGTGGAATACGAATTCCGCACCACCTGCGTTCCCGGTCTGGTCGAAGAGGCCGATATCCACCGCATCGGCCAGGCCATTGCCGGGGCACGCACCTGGGTATTGCAGCAGTTCGTGCCCCGCCATGCCCTCGCTGAAAGCCTGCAGGCCCTTGAACCCCATCCGGCAGACGAGGTCAGACGCTTTGCCGCCCTGGCCGAGACCTACGCCGAGGACGTGCAGATCCGCGGGCTCTGACGGGGCAGTTCTGATTTATCTCTGCTGGCGACCTTCCTTTTTGGGGGTCGCCTTTTTTATTGGAATCGACTTTTATCCGCTTCTATTCGTGGCTAAAAGATTTAAGGGTTGGGAGATAAAGTCATCCAGGCCCTGAAAGCTTGACAATCCACGCCACGAAATTACTATTGCAGACAGACTGGTAACACGAAAATGAAAAACGTGGCATCATCTGGCCGCAATACCTCGATGAGGAGTTTTCCCATGCACATGTCCGATGCCCTGCTGTCTCCTGCCGTTGGCGGCACGATGTGGGTAGCTGCCGGCGCCACTCTCGGCACCTGCGCCCGGCGTCTTAACGGACGCCTGGAGGACGGGATGGTGCCCCTCATGGGGGTGCTGGGGGCCTTTGTCTTTGCCGCCCAGATGATCAATTTCACCCTGCCGGGAACCGGTTCCAGCGGCCATCTCGGCGGCGGCCTTCTCCTTGCTATTCTGCTGGGCCCCCACGCTGCCTTTGTGGTGGTGGCGTCGGTGCTGACGGTGCAGGCCCTCTTTTTTGCCGATGGCGGGCTGTTGGCGCTGGGCAGCAACATCGTCAATCTGGGCCTGTTCCCCTGCCTGCTGGCCTATCCGCTCATTTACCGCCCCCTGGCGGCGGGCGACGGCGGCAATGACAGGCGGACCTTCGCAACGGTTCTGGCCGCGGTTGTCGCCTTACAGTTCGGCGCCTTCGCGGTCGTTCTGCAGACGACCCTGTCGGGGCTGGCCGATTTGCCTTTTGTCGCCTTTGCTCTGCTCATGCAACCCATCCATCTGGGGATCGGCCTGGTGGAGGGGTTGGTCACCGCGGCGGTGGTCCGCTATGTGGGACAGGCGCGTCCCGATCTGCTGAGGATGACTCCGGTCCTTGCGGCTGCTCCGCGCCGACGCAAAAAGGCCCTGGCCGTTCTGTTGGCTGCGGCAATGCTGGTCGGTGGAGTCTTTTCCTGGTTTGCCTCCGCTCATCCTGATGGACTCGAATGGGCCCTTGCCAAGGCGGGCTTCGAAGAGGAGCAGAGTGGAGGAGAAGGGCTGCACGGCGGTCTGGCGAGGGTGCAGCAGCGGTTGGCCCTTTTCCCGGACTATGGTTTCCGTTCGGAAGAACAGAGTGCGGAAGTTGCTGAAAAAGAAACCTGGCCGCAGGCTGATGCCGGTACGTCGGCCGCTGGGATCGTCGGCGGCGCGCTGACCCTGCTGTTGGCCGCAGTCGTCGGTCTTTTGCTGAAAAGAAGAAGCCGGGAATCGGCCTGAGACGGCGTGACGCGAAAACTTTTTGCGAACATCGGCACCGGGGTTTGTCCCCGGTGTTTTATTTGGTGGAGGGTGGTTGCTCCGCCTTCAAACACGCACGCGGGCGACCAGTTTGGCTTTGGGCAGAGGAAAACGCAGCCCTGACAGCCTGACGCGCCCTTCCTGCCAGTCTATTTCCTCGAGGCGCAGGGGGGCGAGCAGGGCCGGGTCGGGGTCTGTGCGCAGATAGGTTTGCATCAGGGTGTCGATGATGCGGTTGTAGGCGGCGCGGGAAGAGCCGTGGGCGAAATTGCGGCCAGGAAAACGGCGGATGTCGCCGTCGAATCCTTCAGAGATATGATAGAGCTCGTGAATGATCGTGGTGAGTTTCTGCTCGAAGGACAGGCGCAGAAACCGGGGCGTCATGAGAGTGATCAGGTAGAGAATGTCGCGCCCGTCGTGCCGAAGTCGGGGCATCCGAAAGGTTTCCAGGTAGCGTCCCCGGCGGCGACTGTTTTCCACCTGGCCGTTGGAAAACCGCAGGGGAGCGATGCGGGCATAGACGCCGTGGGTGCCGCCAGCCCGCGAACGGCTGAGAGAAAACAGAACCCGGTCGGGATCAATGTGACGCAGTTCCGGCAGGCGGAGGCAGAGGTCGCGGCAAAGGCCGTCCATCGCTTCGCTGAGATCGATTTCCCTCGGGCGATTATCGAGTTCAGACATGGCCTAAACGCCTGCGCTCTAGGATGACGGCGTTTCTTCCAGTTTGTGGCAGAACAGGCAGCGGAATTTGGGAGGATGCTCGGCCGGGAAGGGGACGCCCTCGGCATTGTGGCAGGTTTCGCAATGTTTCTCTGCCGCTTTTTTGCCTTCTTTTTTGACCATCTCGAAGTACGGGCGATGGGTATCGTCGTAGGGGACGCGGCTGGTCGATTCTTCGGGAGCAGCCCAGAGAAAGGCCACGATGATAACGGCGAGAGCGATCAGGGCTAAATCACGTTTTTTCAGCATGGAATCTCCACCAGTGAGTCAGATGAGGTCAGAACGGGGGTAGGAAAGGGCGTGTCATCAGTCCCCTTTGATAAAAAGGAAATAGATGGCCGCCATAACCAGTACGGCCCCGGCGACGACGAAAATGAGCAGCGTCGGATCGCTGGGGCTGCTGATATCCGTGCCGCGCTCCAGCGTGTAGGAAATCAGACCGGCAAAACCGACAACGCTGAAGAGGGTGACGAGCAGCATGCGCCAGCGCATGATCAGGGCCAGAATGGCCAGGCCGCCCATGATGCCCAGGAAGAGGGGGTTGTAAATGAGCTCACCGACGTTCATGTCGTTGAGAAATTCGATAACCCGTTCGGTCTGGAAGCGCTCAAAGAATTCAGCGACGCTGGAAAAATCCATGAAGCCAATCTCCCTTGCTGGATAAGGTTGCGGATGTGTGAAGCACCTGGGTGCGACCGATTGAGTACCATATCAGTTTTTATCAGGAAGACAAAGCGAAAAAAGGGCGTTTTCCTTGACTTTTCAGGGTGGTTTTTCTAGGATTGCATGCTTGTTCAGGCGCTTCAGCTATCCGACGGAAAGGGCCTCTTTTGTCCGAACGTGCCATAGGTGTTTTTGATTCAGGGGTCGGGGGGCTTACCGTTCTCAAGGAGATCGTGGGCCAGCTCCCCGGTGAGGATATTGTCTATCTCGGCGATACGGCCCGGGTTCCCTACGGGACCAAGAGCCCGCAGACCGTCGTGCGCTACGCCCTGGAGGCGGCCGCCTTTCTGGTCAAGCATCGGGTCAAGATGCTGGTGGTGGCCTGCAATACGGCCTCTTCCGTGGCGTTGCCGGCGCTGGCGGAGCACTTCAGCCTGCCCGTCATTGGCGTGATCGAGCCGGGCGCCCGTACGGCGGCGGCCCAGACCCGTTCTGGCCGCATCGGTGTGATTGGCACCGAAGGAACCGTCAAGAGCGCCGCCTACACCGCTGCCATCCATCGCTGCAATTCCTCCCTCGACGTCATTAATGTTCCCTGTCCTCTTTTTGTGCCCCTGGCGGAAGAGGGTTGGCTCGATCATCCCGTGACCCATTTGACGGCCGAGGAATATCTGGCTCCCCTCCGGGCTCACGCCATCGACACCCTGGTTTTGGGGTGCACTCACTATCCCTTGTTGAAAAACACCATACGCGCCGTCATGGGCGAGGCGGTACGTTTGATCGATTCGGCGGAGGAGACTGCCCGCACGGTGGCTGAAACCCTGGCCTCGGCCGATCTGTTGCGCCGGACCGCTTCCGGGAAAAGATCTTTTTTCGTCACCGATGTGCCGACCCGTTTTGAGAAGGTGGGCGGGGCCTTTCTGGGAGCGGATCTGCTCGGTGTGGAGCAGATCGAACTCGACTGGATCTGACCGTCTGATTTTATCGCCAGTCTGAAAAGTGTAAGGAGATCGATGTTTATGAAGGGTAATCGCCTGCTTCTGATCGTTGCAGCCGTGATCGTGCTGGCGCTGGGTGCGCTGGTGCTGAGAAACTATCTGGCGTCGCCGCCGACTCCCGTGCCGCAGCCGGTTGAGGTGGAAGAGCCCAAAGTCATGCGCGAAATCATGCTCTATTTCGCCGCCCCTTCGGCCGACTACCTGCTCCCCGAGACCCGCGAGATCGAAGATTGCCAGCAGGAGGAAGATTGCCTGCGGGATACCATGCAGGCCCTGATCGACGGGCCGGCTACCTCCTCCCTGGCTGTTTTGCCGGCGCAAACCGTGCTGCGGGATATCCGGGTGGAAGGCTCGCTGGCCACGGTCGATTTCAGCGCCGACCTGGTGTCGCTTCATCCGGGAGGAAGTTTTTCCGAGCTGATGACGGTTTATGGGGTGACGAATACGCTGGCGGCCAATTTCCCCTATATTCGGCAGGTGCAGTTTCTGATTGAGGGACAGCGCCGTGAAAGCATCCGGGGGCATGTCGGGATAGCTGAGCCGGTGACGGTGGACTTTCGCTTCGCCCGCGAGCCCGCCGCCGTGGCTCCTGCCGAGCCTCTGGCAACCGATCCGGAAGGGAGAAACTGATGGCCGATTTTCGTGAGGCGCTCGCAAAACAGGTTCTGATTCTCGACGGGGCTATGGGAACGATGTTGCAGGAGCGGGGGCTGGCCCCGGGCGGTTGCCCCGAGGCCATGAACGAAAGCGCCCCCGAGGTCGTTGTCGGCATCCACCGGGAGTACGTCGAGGCTGGTGCCGATATCATCGTCACCAACACCTTTGGCGGCAGTTCTGCCAAGCTGGGCCACTATGGCCTGCAGGATCGGGTCTATGATCTCAATGCCCGCGCCGTCGAGCTGGCGCGGCAGGCCGCCGGTCACGACCGCTTCGTGGCTGGCTCCATCGGTCCCACGGGGCGTTTTCTGACTCCCGTCGGCGATGCCGATTTCGATGAGATGGTCGCGGTTTTCGGCGAGCAGGTGCGGGCCTTTGCCGATGCCGGCGCCGACCTGGTCACTATGGAGACCTTTCTCGATATCCGCGAACTTCGCGCTGCCGTGATCGCGGCCCGCGAGTTCTCTTCCCTGCCCATTGTCGCCCAGATGACCTTTGATGACGGCGGCCGCAGCGTGCTCGGCACCCCGCCGGAAGCGGCGGCGGTGACCCTGGACGCCCTTGGCGTGGACGTGATCGGCTCCAACTGCGGCCTGGGCATCGACGGTATCTATGCCCTGCTGGAAAAGATGCGCGCCGTTACCTCACGGCCGCTGATTTCCCAGGCCAACGCCGGCCTGCCCGAATTGCGCAACGGCGTCACGGTTTTTCCCGGCACGCCCGAAGAGATGACGGCCTATCACGACCGCCTGCTGGCCATCGGGGTTCGCATCATCGGCGGTTGCTGCGGCACTACCCCCGTCCATATCCGTGCCATGCGTCTGGCTTTACAGGGGCGCTCATTGGCCTGGCAGGCGCCGCCTCGGCGCGGTTACCTTTCCAGTCGCAGCACCGTCGTCCCCATTGGGGGGGATGCTCCCTGTGCCGTGATCGGCGAGCGCATCAATCCTACCGGCAAGAAAAAGTACACGGCCGAACTGCGCGAGGGCAAGACCGCCTATATCCGTCGCGAGGCCCAGGAGCAGGTCGCGGCGGGAGCTACCCTGCTCGACGTCAACTGCGGAAGGCCGGGGGTGGATGAACCCGCCGCCCTGGAGCGGGCCGTCTACGCGGTGAGCGGGGTGGTGTCGGCGCCGCTTGTTCTGGACTCTTCCGACCCCGTCGCGCTGGAAAAAGGCTTGAAAGCCGCTGACGGCAAGGTGCTCATCAATTCCGTGTCCGGCGAAGAAAAAAGCCTGGCTAAAATTCTGCCTCTCGCCCGTAAGTATGGCGCCGCCGTCATCGGTCTGGCTCTCGACGAGTCGGGCATCCCCGAGACGGCCGCGGGTCGCCTTGAGGTCGCTCGCAAAATCCTGCGGGCCGCCGAGGCTGTGGGGTTGCCCAAAGAGGATGTGATCATCGACTGCCTCACGCTTACGGTTTCGGCCGAGCAGAAGCGGGCCATGGAGACCATCCACGCTCTGCGTCTGGTGAAGTCGGAGCTCGGGTTGGGCACGGTGTTGGGGGTCAGCAACATCTCCTTCGGCTTGCCGACGCGCTCCGTTCTTTCCGCTACCTTTTTTGCCATGGCCCTGGAAGCGGGGCTGGCCGCGGCCATCGTCAACCCCAAGGAAGAGCGCATGATGGACGCCTATCGGGCGGCCATGGTGCTGCTGGGCGGGGATCAGCGGGCGGAGGCCTATATCGATGTCTACGGCGGCGTCAGCGCTCCTGTCGCCGCCCCGCAGAATGACGGTGTCCCCCCGGATGTCCGCCAGCGTTTGGCTGCCGCCGTTCTCGAAGGCGATCAGGAAGGCATTGTCGCCCTGGTCGAGGAGGCACTGGCGGCAGGCCTGGAACCTTTGGTGGTTAGCAACGAAGGGCTGCTGCCCGGTCTGGAAGAAGTCGGTCGCCGGTTCGGCAAGAATCAGATCTTCCTGCCTCAGGTCATGCTTTCCGCTGAAACCATGCATGCGGCCTTTGGCCGGCTGAAGCAAGAGATGAAAGGGCAACAGGGGCGCGGGCTGGGGCGCATTCTCATGGCCACCGTCGAGGGAGATATTCACGACATCGGCAAAAACATTGTCTGTACCCTGCTGGAAAATCACGGTTTCGAGGTCATCGACCTCGGCAAGAACGTGCCGGCGGCCCGCATTGTCGAACAGGCGACCCATCATCAGGTCGATGCCGTTGGCCTGTCGGCGTTGATGACCACGACCCTGAACCAGATGGAGGTGACTATCCGCCAGTTGCGGGATGCCGGGGTGCGGGTCTTTACCATGGTCGGTGGCGCCGTGGTCAGTCAGGATTACGCCGACAGCATCGGTGCCGATCTCTATGCCGCCGATGCCCTGGAAGCGGTGGACAAGGTCAAGGCGCTCTTCCGTGAGGCTCGCAAGGACTAACCGCCTCTGTGGTGTTAAGACGGAATAACATCAATCCTGTTGCGCCATTTGGCGGAGTATGCTAGTTTCGCCATGATTATTACAGGATGATGAGAGGGACGGCATGGTCGTTGGCTTCAATCATAATTTCCGTTATAAAAACGAGGTTTACCATGTTCAGACCGAAGACGGCGGTCTGAAGAGTCCCCATATCGTCACCCTGCTCTACAAGGGCGGAACCATTCTGGCGTCCCAGAAAACCTCCTATGCCGATATCCTTGGCACAGAAAACCTTGAAGCCGTCGTCGAAAGCCGTATGAAAACGCAGCATCGGGAGATGCTCCGGCGGCTTAAAGACGGGGAACTCGACGCGGCTCTCTTTGGCAGAAAGCCCGCCGCTTCGTCCGTTTCCCAGGGCAAAAAGGAGCCGGCGCCTGCGGTCGCCGAACCGAGTCCGCCGGAGTCCCCAAAGAAGGCCCCCATCCCTGCTACGGCCACCAAAGAGTCTTCTTCGCCGTCTTCGCAAACCACGCCGACTTCCGCTGCCTCGGCGGAAAGTCTCGATGATCTGATTTTTTCCTACCTTGTCGGCGACGACAAGAAAACCCGCTAATCCATTTGCCCGCCGCTGTGCGGGCACGTTTGTGAAAGGGAGCACCCGCCTGATGTTGACTGACCAGACCGTGCAGGAGTTGGAGCGAACAGCCCGCGATCTCCGTGTCGAAATTCTCAAAATGCTGAACTCGGCCAAGTCCGGCCACACTGGCGGCAGCCTTTCCGCCATCGACGTGCTGACCGTCCTCTTCTTCCACAAGATGCGCCACGATCCCAGTAATCCCGCCTGGGAGGATCGCGACCGCTTTGTGCTCTCCAAGGGCCACGCTGCTCCGGCCCTCTATGCCTGTCTGGCCGAAGCGGGCTATTTCTCTCGCGACGACCTCAAGGGGCTGCGCCGTCTGGGCAGCCATCTGCAGGGACATCCCGACATGAACAAGACACCGGGGGTCGAGGTTTGCACCGGTTCTTTGGCCCAGGGTTTTTCCCAGGCTGTCGGCCTGGCGCTGGCGGCCCGTCTTCGCAAACCCGACAGCCGCATCTACTGCCTGCTGGGCGACGGGGAGGTGCAGGAGGGTCAGGTGTGGGAAGCCGCCATGGCCGCGGCGCATTACCAACTCGACAATCTCTGCGTCTTTGTTGATCAGAACGGACTGCAGATCGACGGCGAAGTGGCCAAAGTGATGAACGTCGGTCCGCTGGGCCCCAAGTTCCTCGCCTTCAACTGGCACGTGCTCGAGGTTGACGGGCACGATATCCGCGCCATCTGTCTGGCTCTGGCCGACGCCGAAAAGACCAAGGGTCGCCCCACCATGATTGTCGCCCGTACGGTGAAGGGCAAGGGCGTTTCCTTCTTCGAGCACAAGGCTAGCTACCATGGCGTGCCGCCCAGTGACGCCGAATTGGCCGAGGCGCTCAAGCAGCTGTGATCCGACAATTTTTTTAAGTAACTAAACCAAAGTGATGAGGATACCGTGAGCGAGATGATCGCAACTAGAGATGCCTATGGCAAAGCCCTGGTCGAACTCGGCCGTGAAAATACCCGTATCGTGGCCCTGGATGCCGACCTGTCGGGATCGACGAAAACCGCTCTGTTTGCCAAAGAGTTCCCTGATCGCTTCTTCAATGCCGGCATCGCCGAGGCGAACATGGTCGGCATGGCCGCTGGCCTGGCCGCGGGGGGGATGATTCCCTTTGCCTCCACTTTCGCCGTTTTTGCCGCCGGCCGCGCTTTCGAGCAGATCCGCCAGTCCGTGGCTTACGCCAAACTCAACGTAAAGATCGTCGCCACCCATGGCGGCATTACCGTGGGTGAGGACGGCGGCTCGCACCAGTCGGTGGAAGACCTGGCCATCATGCGGGCGCTGCCCCATATGACCGTGCTCTGCCCCGCCGATGGTCCCGAAACCGAAGCCGCCATCCGGGCGGTCGCCAAATATGATGGACCCGTCTACGTGCGCCTGGGCCGTTCCAAAGTGCCGGTCGTCTTCGAACACGGCTGCGACTTTACCATTGGCAAGGGGCATGTCCTGCGTGACGGCAGCGACCTGACCTTCATCACCACCGGCCTGATGACGGCGCAGGCGCTGGAAGCAGCCGCCATTCTCGCCGAAGGCGGGGTGCAGGCGCGGGTACTGCACCTGGGCAGCATCAAGCCCTTCGACACCGATCTCGTGGTCAAGGCCGCCCGTGAAACCGGGGCGGTGGTGACGGCAGAGGAGCATTCGGTGATCGGCGGATTGGCCGGCGCCGTCTGCGAGGCTCTCTGTGAAAGTCACCCCGTGCCGGTTGAGCGCGTCGGGCTGCGCGACGTCTTTGGGCAGTCGGGCACGGCGGAAGATCTGCTGGCCCATTACGGACTGACACCCGCCCATCTGGTGGAAGCCGCCCAGCGGGTCCTGCAGAAAAAGGCCTGATCGGGTCCGTCACATCCCGTACTTTATCGGTCAGCCAGGGGGGCCTGCTGTTGTTCAAGAGTCTTATCAGTCGCGTGATCCTGCTCAATATTCTGCTGTTGTCCATCGGGGTGGCCGCCTTTTCCCTGGTGCACATACAGCGGGATCATCAGGACATGGAAATGTCCGCCGAAGAGAGCGCCGAGCTTCTGCTGACGACCATTGAAAACGCCATTTTCAACGCCATGCGTGTCGGCAACAGCGATGACGTGCAGGCGACCCTGGAAAATGTCGGTCGCGGCAGCCGCATCGTGCATGTCCGCATTTTTGAGCCGGACGGCACAATCATCAAGTCCGCCCAGCCAGACGAGATCGGTACGCAGGTCAGCCCGAGGGAGTTTGCGCTGTACCAAAAGAAAGGCTCTGCAACCACCTTCGAGGTCAATGGCGAAGAGGTCCTAGGCATGGTGCGCCCCATCCGTTCCCAGCAGGATTGCTATCGCTGTCACGAGCAGCGGCAGGACGAAATTATCGGCTTGTTGAGCCTTAATTTCTCCCTGTCGCCCTCTACGGAGCGCCTGAAGGAGTCTACCGAGTTTTTTGCTGCCACCACCGGGGTTATCCTCCTGCTCCTCTCCATCGGCAGTGCCGTCATTCTCATCCGTTTTGTCAAGCGACCCATCCTGATGCTGATGGATAAGATGGCCCAGGTCGAGAACGGCGATCTCAGCGTCCGCCTGATCTCCGAGGGAAATGACGAGATGGCTCGGGTCAGCAGCAGTTTCAACTCCATGGTCGAGAATCTGCAGCAGGCGCGAAAGCAGCTCGAAAGTTATCATTTTCAACAAATGGAGCGGGCGGATCGCCTGGCGTCTTTGGGCGAGATGGCCACAGGGGTTGCCCACGAAGTGAAGAATCCCCTGGCCGGCATCAGCAGCGCTATTTCGGTCATGGCCGACGATTTTTCCGAAGATGACCCGCGGCGCGATATCTTTCAGCAGATTCTCGAGCAGATTCGTCGACTGGATAAAACGGCTACCGATTTGCTGGTGTTCGGTCGTCCGGGAAAACCGGAATTCTCCTATGTCGACCTGAACGACCTGGTGAAGAAGACACTCTTTTTCGTTTCCCAGCATCCGGAGGCCCGCAATATTCACCGCCGCAAAGACCTGACCCGCGATTTGCCGCCGGTGTGGGCCGATGAAAAGCAGATCCAGCAGGTGGTGCTCAATATCAGTATCAACGCCATTCAGGCCATGCAGGCCGGCGGGTCGCTCATGCTGACTACAGGGCTGGTGGAAAGGCACGGACTGTCCGTCGTGCAGCTGAAAATTTCCGATACGGGCAAGGGCATTCCCCAGGAAGAACTCGACAAGATCTTTGTCCCCTTTTATACCACCAAAACCCAGGGTACCGGCTTGGGGTTGCCCATTTGCAAGCAGCTCCTTGAGCAGCACCAGGGAACGATCAGCGTGGAAAGCCGACTGGGTGAGGGGACGACATTTACGATTGAATTGCCTGTTACAGCGGGGCAGGCTTTAGGGCTGGAAGGAGTCGAAAGTGCGTAAGTATAAGATTCTGGTTGTGGACGACGAACATCTGATCCGCTGGTCTCTTGAACAGAACCTGCGCAAGCAGGGGTATGACGTGGGGACGGCCGCTTCCGGCGAAGAGGCCCTCAAGGCCGTGCAGGACGATGCGCCCGACCTCATTCTTCTCGATATCCAGCTGCCCGGCATCAACGGTCTGGACGTGTTGCAGAAGGTCAAGGAGCTCGACGACGAGATCATCGTCATCATGGTGACGGCGCTCGGGGTCCTCGAAACAGCCGTTCAGGCCATGCGCATGGGCGCCTTCGACTATGTCAACAAGCCTTTCAATCTCGATGAGCTGGCCATCGTCATCAACAAGGCCCTCGAGACCGGCGACCTCAAGAAAGAAGTCGCCAACCTGCGCACGGTGCACTCCCATAAGTTCGGCGTCAGCCAGATTATCGGCAGCAGCCGCCACATGAAGAACGTGCTGGCCATGGTCGAAAAGATCGCCCGCAGCGACGCCAGCACCGTCCTGATCCAGGGCGAAAGCGGCACGGGCAAGGAACTGATCGCCAAGGCCATTCACTACGAGAGTGCACGCGCCGACAAGCCTTTTATGGCCATCAACTGCGCTGCCGTCCCCGAAACCCTGCTCGAAAGCGAGTTGATGGGGCATGAGAAGGGCGCCTTTACCGACGCCAAGATGCTCAAGAAGGGACTTTTCGAGCTGGCCGACGGCGGCACCATCTTCCTGGACGAGATCGGTGACATGGAGCCGGGAATGCAGGCCAAGCTGCTGCGGGTACTGGAAGAGCGCTCCTTCCGCCGGGTGGGCGGCACCAAGGATATCCGTGTCGACGTCCGCATTATTTCCGCCACCAACAAGGATCTGCTCAAAGCCATCGAAGAGGGCATTTTTCGCAACGATCTTTACTACCGCATCCAGGTCATCCCCATCTATCTGCCGGCCCTGCGCGAGCGCAAGGACGACATCATCCCGCTCACCGAGCACTTCGTCTCTCACTTCAATCGGGAGTTCGGCAAGAGCGTCAAGGGGATTTCCAAGATGGCCGAGAAGTTCCTGCTCGAATACGGCTGGCCGGGCAATATCCGCGAACTCAAGAACGTCATCGAGCGGGCGATCATCCTTGAAAACGATGAAACGCTGCTGCTCGAACATCTCCCCCAGGAAATCGTCGCTAAAGCCACCACCGGCAGCGGCCCCATGAATTTTCGCATCCCGCCGGAAGGGGTGGATATCGAAGAGGTCGAGCGCGAGCTCATCCGCCAGGCCCTGGAGGTGGTGGAAGGCAACCAGTCCAAGGCGGCCAAGCTGCTTCACCTGGGCATCGACGCCTTTCGCTACCGCATGAAGAAATTCGGTTTTCTTTAAATCCTACACCAGCGATAAGAGCTGCCGCGCCGCCGTCTGCACCGGGTCCCATACCGGTGAAAAGGGCGGGGCGTAGCTCAGGTCGAGATCGACGATGTCCTGTACCCGCAAGCCGGCATAGAGAGCCGTGGCCAGGATGTCGATACGCTTGGCCGCGCCCTCCAGCCCGACAATCTGCCCGCCCAGAAGGCGGCCGCTTCCCTTCTCCGCCAGCAGCTTGACCGTAATGCGTCCGGCACCGGGATAATAACCGGCCCGGGTGCGGCTGCGGATGGTGGCGGTGGCCGCCTCCAGCCCTAATGCCGGCAATTCCCTCTCCAGCAGTCCGGTACGCGCCACTTCATATTGGCAGATTTTGCTGACCGCCGTTCCCAGTACGCCCGCAAAGGTGGCATAGCCGCCGGCGATATTGGTACCGGCCACCACCCCCTGTTTGTTGGCCACGGTCCCCAGGGCAATGTGCATGGGGCGGCCGCTCACGCGATTCATCGACTCCACGCAATCACCCGCCGCCCAGATCCCGTCCCGGTCCGTCTGCATGCGGGCGTTCACCTTGATGGCTCCCTTCACCCCCAGGGCCAGACCGGCCTCGGCCGCCAGGTGACTGTTGGGGCTGGTTCCCATGCCCAGGATAACGCAGTCGGCCGGCAGGGTGCGCTGATCGGTGATCATCGCGGTCACGCGGCCGTCCTGCGCTTCGAAACCCTGCAACGTCTCCTCCAGGTAAAGGGTGACGCCGATTTCTCGCAGCGCCTCCGAGACCAACGCGCCCATGTCGGGGTCGAGGGTCTCCATGACCTGCTCCCCCTTCTGGATCAGCGAGACTTTCAGCCCCCGCCGCACCAGCGCCTCCGCCATCTCCAGCCCGATATAGCCTCCGCCGACCACCACCGCCTGTTTGGGCTGCTCCTGGTCGAGAAATTCCCGCACCCTGATACCGCTTTGTAGGGTGGAAAGCCCGAAAATACCCTGCGCATGGGCGTTGGCCATCTCGGGGCAGAAGGGCTCGGCCCCGGTGGCGATGAGCAGCTGATCGTAGCTTTCCCAGCTTTCCGTGCGACTCTCGCGATTCAGGACCCGCAGCTTCGCCTGGACCGGATCGATTTCGAGCACTTCATGCTCCACCCGCGCGTCGATGTTGTACTTTTCGCGGAACTGGGCGGGGGTGCGGGCGACCAGAGAATCGACCTCTTCCACCATGCCTGCAATGTAATAGGGCATGCCGCAGGCCGAGTAGGAGGTATGGGGGGAACGCTCAAAGACGATGATCTCGGCTTTCGGCTTTTGCCGCCGAACCTTCGAAGCCGCGCTCATGCCGGCGGCGTCGCCGCCAATCACCAGAAGTCTCTCTTTCGCCATGGCTCAGTCCTTTCCCTTGTTATCTCATTGGTTGAACGGTTTGCGGGCCTCAAAAAAATGATGGCAGGGCAGGATGCCATGCGTTTTGAGCTGTCCGAAGCCGGCGTTGGCCAGTTGCTGGCGGATGCGCGACTCACTGAGCCGAATCTCCACTGGGGGGCCGCTCTCGGTTTCCTCATCTTTCCAGTCGACGATGGCCACCTTGCCGCCGGGTTTGAGCAGGCGCCAGGCCTCCGCCAGGATTGCGGCCGCATCTTCCAGTTCATGATGCAGGTTGACCATAAGCACCAGGTCGGCCTGTTCCGCCGCCAGCGGTACGGTCCGTTCCTCCATTTTAACGGGTATTACCCGTCCCTGCAGCTCGGCGGGGAGGTTTTTCTCCAGCCAGTCCAGCATCTCGTCGGCGATATCGCAGGCATACACCACACCTTCGGGCATGTGACGGCTGAAGGGGATGGCAAAGAAGCCGGTGCCGGCCCCGATATCGACGATCACCCGCGGATCATCAAGTGCCAGCGTTTCCCAAATCCGTTCAGGGTTTTCACGGTTGTAGCGGTCGGGGTGGTTCAGCTTGGCCAGTTTGGCCGGGTTGAATTTGTGGGCAGACATAACATGACTCCTGTTTGAAGGTAGCGGTAGCGGCTTGGGCCGGCTGACCTGCCTGCATCTTATCACCTTCACCGAGGGGCAGCCAGTCACATGAAGATGTTACCATATATGGAAATTCAGATTAATGAATTCCTAGTGGATCGCTCGGCTTTATAGCGACGTCATGTCGCTATATGACCGAAAGGGAGACGACCTCCCTGTTGATTGCAACATGCCGATTTCTATATTAAAAAATGAAGCTAATCTTTGTGGCGCGAAAAATAGGGCATTTCCTTGACAGGGTGGGATATGGGGCTATTTTTAAAGGAACGCTCGCAACTGGTACGAAAACTGCTTAACAAGATAACAGATAAGGTATTTGTCTCATGAACCATGGGGTTAAAATGGCTTCGAAATTTTCCCTCAATTTAGTGAGATTTCCCCTGTCACAACACAAAGCAAAGGAGGCGATAACGAAAAGAGAACCATAAGAAGGCAAGGCCTGATGCTGACCTTGGGAGGGGTTGGAGGCAGGCCTGATTGAGTTGCCGGATATTATCCGGGGTTACTTCACAGCCATCATGTTAAGGAGGCAACATGAAAGTATGGCACCGATGGACGGTCTGCATGGCCGCGATGCTGCTGGCGCTGATGCCGGCGGTCGATGCGCTGGCAGCCTCGATCTCGGGACGCTCAAGCACCGAGATCGAATGGTACGATGATGCCGAGGGCGACACCGCCATGCCGGCCTATCAGTACCTGATGCTCAACGTCAGGGACATCGACGGAGACGGACTCGACTTCCGTGGTTACGGCCGCCTGGCCGATGACTTCAAGGACGAAGTGGATATCGAGAGCCGTCTTTATTACGCTTATTTCGAAAAGAAGGACCTGATTGACGACCTGAATCTGAAGCTCGGTCGGCAGTTCATCTCCACCACGGCCGGGGCCTCGATGATGGACGGTCTCTATCTCGACTATGACAACCTCGGTCCCCTCAAGCTGGCCCTGTTCGGCGGTGGCGACGTCGCCTATTACAGCGGCTACAGCGCCGACGACCTCATGTTCGGTGGCGAGCTCAGCGGCCGCTTCTTCGACAGCCTCGACCTGGGTCTGTCCTACGTACAGAAGTGGGACAACGGCGAACTGGCCAAAGAGCTCTTCGGACTCGATGTCGACTACGACTTCCGCAACGTGCTCAACCTCTACAGTGAAGTCCAGTTCGACTACCTGTCCAACAGCGTCTCCTATTTCCTGGGTGGCGCCAAGTACCGTCCCAACGACAAATGGGGCCTGCGGGCTGAATATCTCTACTCCCTCCCGGTATTCTCCGCCACCTCCATTTATTCCGTCTTTGCCGTCAACGAGTACGAAGAAGTCATGGCCGAACTGACCTACCGCATCTCCGTGGGTCTGCACGCCTTTGGCCGCTACACTCGCGAGATCTACCCCGAGTTCGCTGACGCCGACGTCTTCGAAGCCGGTATCGAGAAAATCCGTACCCGCAACTTCTCCGGTTATCTGACCGGTGTTGTGCGTGAAGACGGCGACGGCCAGGATCTCATGGGCTTCAAAGCTCGCGCTGCCTATCTGTTCAATTCGTACGTACAGGCTGGCGTCGGTTTGGAGGTCGATGTTCTCGATCGCCGCATCGATGACGAAGATGACGAAACCACCAGCTCCCGCTATTGGGCTGACGTGACCGGGTACATTACCAAGAAGGTCAACGTGCAGGCCAAGATCGAGCGGGTTGAGAGTGATCTGTGGGACTACTACAATCGTGGCCGCGTTCGCCTCAACATCCTCTTTTAGTAAAGGAGTGACGATATGATCCGCTGTTTAATCGCCGTTATGGCCGTCACCTTTGCGTGGGCGCTACCGGCATTGGCGGTCGATTTCGACCACGCCGAGCATCTGACCTACATCGAAGGGACGGATTGCGCCACCTGCCACGTGGAGGGGGCGCAGAGCATCGTTCCCGAGACCTCGGTCTGTCTGCAGTGTCACGATCAGGACTTCGTCGACACCGTCGAGATGCCGGGCCTCAAAACCCACGGACCCGTCTGGGCCCTCAACCATCGTCCCTTTGCCAAGGGCAACACCTATGACTGCGCCGCCTGCCACCAGCAGAGCTACTGCATGGACTGCCACACTTCGGGGCGTTCCGATGAAATGGGTGACTTCGGCAACAACATGATCAACGTGCATCGCAGCGATTTCCACGTAACCCACCCCATCGCCGCCCGCACCAACCAGCAGCTGTGCTCCAGCTGCCACGAGCCCAACTACTGCTCCGACTGCCACAACCAGTTCGCTCCGGCTGACCTGGCTCTTGATTCACACCGCCGTGGCTGGACCGACGGCACTCTGGATGGCATGCACGCCCAATACGACGAAACGCAATGTGCTGGCTGCCACACCAGCGGTTCGGTTATCCCCAGCACCACGGGTTGGTCGCAAGCCCATGCCCGCGAGGCGCGCAAAAATCTGGCCACCTGCCAGGCCTGCCACCCGCAAGGGGATATCTGCCTCAAGTGCCACAGCGCCACGACTGGTCTGAGGGTGAATCCTCACCCTGCGGACTGGAGCGATATGGACGGCCGCCTCAAGCGGGCCAGCGACGGAAAGACCTGTCGTAAGTGTCACTAACGCTTACTTCGTTTTAACACCAAAAGGAGGTTTTTATGCAAAGGAAAATGTTTGCCTTGTTCGCCGTGGGTGCAGCTTTGTCGCTGGCCCTGGCAGGTTGCGGCAGCAACCGGGACTCCAGTGGTTCGGCCACCAGTGGCGGCACGGAGTTGGGTACTGACCCCGTAAGCGGTTTGGCTTATGTGGGGGCGGATAAATGTATTGAGTGTCATGAAGGGTTTTCCTGGAGTGCGGATGAAGTTGCCGGTTTCTTGGCAGGTAAGCACGTAATACACAGTGATCATATTGATGCTGCCTCTGGCGATTGCCTACAGTGCCATGATCCCATTGGTGATGGCGTGCTTATTGAAGGTTACATTGATTCGGCAAATGTGCCTGCGGCTGGATTGGCTGCAGTTACCTGTGAAAATTGTCATGGGGCCGGTGGTGAACACTTCGGGGTAGGACCGATCCCTAATGCTTCACCAAGCTATGACGCCTGTGGTCAATGCCATAACAGTGCAATGGATCATAACAGGTACCATCCTGAAGGAGATAATATCCTTGAGGATTATGTGGCCTCCCCCCACGCTGATGCTGATGGTCGCAATGAAGCGATCTGCGTCAAGTGTCACAATGACGAGGGCGCTCGCATGTACAAGGCTGTTAACTCCCCTGAAGGACTTGCTGTCACACTTCCCATTGAGGGGACGACTCACGCCATTCAGTGCCGTACTTGTCATGACCCTCATGTTGCGAATCAACTTCTGAAGGGTGAAGTGACAGAAGGCCATGGCGCCAGTGAGCATGTGGTTCAGTCGTCTGAATATGCTACGTGCACTAACTGTCATCAGGCGCATGATGCACAAATAGACACTTTGCTTGGGGTAACTCAACTTGCAGGGTCCAGCTCAACTGACGGTGCTTCCGGTGATCTGATATACCATGCATCCCGTTACCAGCGTGTAATTTCATCTTCCCACTATGATGATCCGGAAACTAGTTATGCCAATGGGAATGCCAAGATTGAAGGTTACACGATGGATCCGACAAATGAGCGCGTCTGCCGTGACTGTCACAATGTGCATGCTGCAGATACGACCATCAATAAATCTTGGGCTAAATCAGGACATGCCGGTGGCATCCTTGAGGCCAAAGAAGCGGCTAATGCTGATAGCCACACGTTTGATGGAGTTATCGTATACCGTGAGGCGGGTGCAACTGATGAAACAAGCAATGGTGGCTTCACACATTATGACTGGGATGCTGGGAACCGCCAGGATTGCCAGATGTGCCACACTACCACAGGTTTCGTAAACTATGTGGCAGACCCTGCAAGCTACGACGCCGCCAACAACGATTTTTCTCACTTGGTAGGCTGGACAAAAGATGATCTCGGTGCAGTGACCTCTTCTGGCCAGAATGAACTGCTCTACTGCTGGGGCTGCCATGCTAACAACTCGGGCGCCCTTCGTGTCCAGGGTGCTGTTACAGCGCCTTACACCTATGGTGGGGTCGATGTGGTTCTGCCGGAATCAGGGAGCTCCAATACCTGTAATGTTTGTCATGCCGGTCGTGGAAATAATGAAATTGTTTCCACGAGCTCCCGTTTTGCTGGCCATCACGCACCCGCTGCAGCAACGCTCTATAGTGAGCTAACCCATGTTGGGGCTGAGTTTGCTGGGCTTGATTACAGCAACAAAGTATACTTTGCCCATGATAGCCTCGGCGCGGATGGGGCCGGTCCTTGTGTGGCCTGTCACATGGACGGTGACGACACCAACCATGAATTCGCTGTGGTGGAGAAGGATGAGACTGGTGTGATCACCGATATTGTTGCGACCAACTGCGTTGGCTGCCATGATGGCGAGCACGCCCTGTTCCTCTCTTCCAGCCAGATCGGGGAGACTTACAACCTCTGGAACGGTACTGCCCTGGTTCCCACCGTGGTGACGCAGGCGCATGTAGATCAGGCCACGGCCGAACTGGAGCACGAGTCAGAGGGATACCAGGAGGCAGGGGACATTCTGCTCGCACTGTTAGCTAACACCATCACCAATTACAGCGGTGCTTTGATTGACCACAACAGTGCTGTGGAGAATGACCTGCGAGCTTTCCAGAACTCCAAGCTAACCTCGGACGAGAAAGGTGGTTTCGCCCACAATCGCTACTATGTGAAGCGCCTGATATTCGACTCCATTGACTACCTCGAAGACGGCACTCTCCACGGCACCATCGCCGATTACAGCGCCAGCTATCCCGCTGGGGCAGCTTGGTTGGGTACTGAACGTCCTTGATGCACTGCCCAATCTAAACTTTAGCACTACAATTGCCGGGCTCCTTGGAGCCCGGCTTTTTTGTGGTGCGCCAGGCATGGCGCGCGGGAAAGGCAGGGAACGGAAAAGGGGTCAGGCTTGACAAACGGGGAAACAGCCGTAACATTAGGCCATGCCAAGAAAGCCGAGAGTTCATTTTCCAGGTGCCTGTTTTCACGTCATGCTACGAGGCAATGCCGGGCAGGACATTTTTCATGACGAGGCGGACCGCAGTCGATTTTTCTTCCTGCTGCAGGAAGGCATAGCCCGCTTTGGGCATCGTATCCACGCCTATTGCCTGATGAGCAATCATGTGCATCTTGTTGTACAGGTGAAAGAAACAGCCCTGTCGCGAATCATGCACAATCTCTCCTTTCGCTATACTCAATATCTCAACAAAAAATTTCAACAGACCGGCCACATCTTTCAGGGGCGATTCAAAGCCTTGCTGATTGACGCGGAGGCGTATCTGCTGGCGCTGGTACGCTACGTTCATCGAAATCCGCTGCGAGCGGGCATGGTGGCAAACCTGGATGATTATCCCTGGTCAAGTCACCATGCGTACCTATCCCGCGAGAACCTTCCCTTGCTCACAGTCGATTGGGTGTTGAGCCAGTTCAGCGATGATGCGGGAAGATCAGTGGACCATTATCGCGATTTTGTAGAAGGAGGTCAGCCGGATGGATACTGCCGAGAATTTCACCGGGGCACCTACGAGGGGCGGATTTTAGGGGACGATTCTTTCGTAGAGGAAGTGTTGGCGGGTTGTCATGAAAAGCTGGCAGAGCCCCCGCCGCTTGTGGGAGCAAAAGGGGTCAGGCTTGACAAACGGGGAAACGGCCTTAACTTTAGGCCATGCCAAGAAAGCCGAGAGTTCATTTTCCATGTGCCTGTTTTCACGTCATGCTACGAGGCAATGCCGGGCAGGACATTTTTCATGACGAGGCGGACCGCAGTCGATTT
>JAWSUS010000012.1:0-91479 GCA_033549025.1 Desulfuromonadales bacterium | reverse complement strand
AACGGCTTCCGGTCGCCCGACGAAATCCGTCAGGCGGCATAATCTAAACTTGTGTCCAAGGAACCGGTTCCGCTACATTCAAAATCCTTACAAAGACAGGCAGCACCAACTCATCTCTTATTAAGCCATTTTTGCAACGGAAACCAAGGGGGGCAAAATGAAAAAGCATAATCTTGTATTTATCATTGCATTAATACTTGGTCTGATGCTACTGACCCTAAGCGGTTGTGGCGGTGGGGGTGGTGGAGGTGGCACAGAGACCGTTCCTCCCCCTTCTGACCCTGTTACTCCCCCTGCTGATCCCGACAACACCGTGAACAAGGATCCACTGGCAGGGTCCGAAATTGACGGTTTAGACTTAGAACAGCCAGGTCGCCCCACTGTTGCTACTGACGGAACGGTCTTCTTAGTGGTCAGTGCGACCACTGCAGCGGATGGCACCAGCAAGCTTGTTGGCATTATCGACAGTGACCCATTCACCGGCACGACCTTCCCTGATGACTGGACTATTGCCATTGCGGATCTTCAGGATAACGCCACCTCAAGTCGACCCGCGGCTATCTTCAACGGCACGCATTATTGCGTCGTCTTTCAGGACGGCGGCAGCATTTATGCCCAGCTGATCGAAACGGACGGCAATCTATTAGGCACAAAACAGACTCTGTCGTCGGGCGATGGCAATTATCTACCCGTCATGGCCTATGATGACGATGACCTCAACCAACAAGCATTGGTCGTCTGGGTCAAGTACATGGATGAAAGCGTCAATTATTATGACTTGTACAGTGCCCTCATTTCATTTGACAACCTTTCTGGCAACATTGCCAAAGAACGGTTGGAAGAATCCCTTCTTGGACTTCAGGCCGGGGATCAGAACGAGCCAGCCGTCGCCTTCGACGGCACGAACTACCTAGTGCTATGGCGCCAATGGACCGACACAAGTCAGAACATTACCCTTGCCAGTGATATATATGGGGCCAGGGTCGAAGCTACCAATGGCACGGTTGTCGGCGACCAATTCGTTGTTTCCGCAGCCCCCGGAGGCCAGGCTGAACCACAACTGGCCTTTGATGGCACTAACTATCTCGCGGTATGGAGTGATCTCCGAAATGCTACCACCACAGGCTACGATATCTACGGTTCTCGCATTTCAATGGGTGGTGACGTGCTTGAAGCAGATGGCATAGCCATTAACACCGCCAGCGCGCCTATCCAAAACTTCCCTACCGTCACCTGGAATGGAATAAATTTTGTGGTAGCTTGGGCCAATCTTGATCCGGATACGCCATCAAACAGTGGCATCTACGCAGACGCTGTATCAACCGAAGGTTCTGTATACAGCCGTGAAAACGCCCCTACTACTCTCGGCTATGAGATCAGCGAACAACCGCCTGAAGGAACCCTTTACATTTACCCGGTCGCCTCTGATATTCTGATCACCTGGGTCGATCTGTCCGGGCAAAATCTGCTTGGTGGTCTGTTTGATATTTATTATCCTAGTCCACAATAAACATACCCCGTAAACGACACGAGGCGGAACCAACTGGTTCCGCCTCGCGTCGTTCTGCTCAAAAAATGACTTTTATTTCCCCCGCCGAACCTCCCTCATCTCGACCACCTTCTCCCGTGCCCCCCGCATCCGCTGCATGAACACCTCGCAGGCCGCGCACTGCTTCAGTTCCTTGGCGCAGGCGGTGTTGGCCCGCTCCCAGCAGGGTTTGGTGCGATCGACATAGGCGGAACAGTGGGAACGTTTGTCGGGGTCGCAGGATTTGATTTCCCAGCAGGGGCTCAGGTCGAGAAGTTTTTTGAGGCCGGGGATGCTGATGCCGTCGTCGTGGATGAGATCACGCAGGCACTGAATCCATTCAATATCGTCGTTGGAGAAGTAGCGCTTGCTCCCCTGGCGGGAAGGCTTGACCAGGCCTTCTTCTTCGTAAATTCGAATGGTTCGCGGATGGACGTTGAGCAGTCTGGCTGCTACGCTGATTGGATAGATAGGGTCGCTGCTTGCTACTCCCATATTTGGCACCTCCCGCGTTTGTGTTTCTGTGGGAGTCCAGGGTGGAAATTTTGCCGGAATTTTGGACTTACACAAATCATACTATACCAATTTTATAAAATCAAACGCTGTTTTGATTTTACTTTATATGATATGCCTTGTGATAAATCTCCCGTGTGTACCAAAGCTACCAAAACAAGATAAAAGCGTGCTAATAGTTGACAAAAACACTTTCACTACAACTTAACACCATGTTCTAATCGAATGGAAGTGAATTTTCACCTACCGGCTATCCCGAAGATTTTCCGCTAGTCTTTTCAGGCAGAGACACCATCTGCGATATTATCATCACAACGCCCTGCTTCTATTGATTTTCAGCATATGGCGCTCTAGTATAGGCGACTGGTCAAACGTTATGAACGCATGAGAGCAGCCATGACCCTGGAAGAAAAAATCACAGAGGAAGGCCGGCGTCTCGGTTTTGCCGCCGTGGGGTTTGCCGAGGCGACGGAGGCCGAGACGCTGGGCATCTACCAAAGTTGGCTCGACAGCGGCGCTGCGGCGCGGATGAGCTACCTGGCGCGCCATGCCGAGCTGCGGGCCAACGTGAACCATCTGGCCCCCGGTAGCCGCTCCGTCATTGTGGTGGCGGCACGCTATCCGGTAAACCCTGAACCGGCCACCGGGGGCATCGCCAGCTATGCCCGCGGCCGGGACTATCATAAAGTGGTGCGCAAGAAGCTGAAGCAACTGGTCGCCTTTCTGCGCGATCATACGGACATGCAGGTGGCGCGCATCTGTGTCGATTCAGCGCCGGTACTGGAGCGGGAGTGGGCGATCCGCGCCGGCATCGGCTGGCGCGGCCGGCAGGGACAGCTCGTCCATGAAGAGTTCGGCTGCTGCTTTGTACTGGGCGAGGTTCTGGTCGACCTGGAATTACACCCTTCTTCCCCTCGCCTCAACCGCTGCGGCACCTGCCGTCGCTGCATCGACGCCTGCCCGACCGGGGCCATCGACGCCAACGGCCTCGTCGATGCGCGTCGGTGCCGTTCCTACCTGACCATTGAACACGACGGGGACATCCCTGCGGAAGATCAGCCTCTGCTGGGCCAGGCGCTGTTCGGCTGCGATCTGTGCACGGCGTCCTGCCCCAGGAACCGTTTCGGCGAGGCGCTGATTATGCCAGAGCTGACGGGAGACGCCCCCTTCACGCCCGAAGACTTTCTGACCATGACGGAGGAGGTTTTTCAGGAGCGCTTTCAGGGCACCCCTCTCTACCGCACCGGTCTCGCCTGCCTGCAAAGAAACGCCGCCATCGCCATAAAAAACCGCGGATAAAGCGCCCTCACTCCTCACTTCTCAAACACAGACATGGCTCGATCTCCTCCGGCGGTACGGGCCGACTGAAGAGATAGCCCTGACCATGGGCGCAGCCGTGTTCTTTCAGAAAAGCCAGCTGCTCCTCCGTCTCGATCCCTTCGGCCACCACATTGAGATTCATACCGCGGGCCAGTCCGATAATCGCGATGGCGAGAGAGGCATCGTTGGTATCAACGGTGACATCGCGGACAAAGGACTGGTCGATCTTCAGGGCTGAGATGGGGAATCGCTTCAAATAGCTCAACGAAGAATATCCGGTCCCGAAGTCATCGATGGAACAGCCGACCCCCATTTCTGCCAGCTCCTGCAGAATCGCTATGGAGGCGTTGATATCGACCATAATCATGCTTTCGGTAATTTCCAGATGCAGATAGCGAGGCTCGAGGCCGGAATCCTCCAGCGCCTGTTTGACCGTATCGACCAGATCGCGCTGGCGGAACTGGCGCGCCGAGATGTTGACCGAAACCGGTACGCAGGCACAGCCGCGGTCCTGCCAGTACTTGTTCTGCCGGCAGGCGGTGCGCAGCACCCACTCGCCAATAGGCACGATGAGGCCGGTCTCTTCGGCCAGGGGGATAAAACTGAAGGGGGGCACCAGATCGCCCTGGCCTCGGCGCCAGCGGATCAGGGCTTCCATCCCCACCAGCGTGCCGCTTTGCAACTCGATCTGGGGTTGGTAGTGGAGCAGAAGCTCTTCCCTTTCGAGGGCGTTGCGCAGATCCGCTTCGAGGATCAGACGGTCGCGGGCGTGGGCATCCATATCGGGCATATAAAACTGATAAAGATTGCGCCCCAGCTCTTTGGCCCGGTACATGGCGACCTCGGCGGCCTTGATCAGACTTTCGCTGTCATCGCCGTTATCGGGGAAATAGCTGATGCCGATGCTGGCCGTCGGGTAAAACTGCAGATCATCCAGCACCAGCTCGCGGGTAAGACTGAACTGGATCTGTTGGACGATTTCGGAAACCTTTTGGAAATCGTTGATATCCTCAAGAAGCAGAATGAACTTGTCACCGCCGAAACGGGACAGGGTATCCGCCCGCCGCACGTGGGATTCGAGGCGCAGCGCCACCTCGCATAAAACGCGGTCACCAAAGGCGTGCCCCATCGAATCATTGACAGTCTTGAAACGGTCGAGATCGAAAAAGAGCAGAGCCAGCTTGCCGCCTGTGCGCCGGGCCTTTTCGAGGGCGTGTTGCAGGCGATCGTGCAGCAGCACCCGGTTGGGCAGATGGGTCAAGGGGTCGTAATAGGAGAGATAATTCAGGCGCTCCTGGTTTTCGCGCAGACGGTTTTCAACCTGGGCTCGTTCGGTAACATCGGTGGAAACGCCGATAATGCCCACGACCTTTCCCGTCGCGATTTTCTGCGGACTCCAGAGAGTCTCGAAAACCCGTCCTTTGACCTCATTGCGGGCGGAGAACTCTTCGCCGCCCAGGGCCCGCTGGACATAATGCTTCAGTTGAGGGACCTCGGCGAACAGCTCGAAGACCGATTGTCCGACCACTTCGGCCGGCCTCAACCCCATAGTGGCCAGAGAGCGCCCTTCGGAGAGAGTGAAGACGCCCTGGGCATCGAGGGCCCAGAGGATAATGGGCGCGTTGTTGACGGTCGTACGGAAGCGCTCCTCGCTCTGACGCAGCAGCTCTTCGGCATGTTTGCGGTCGGTGATATCCTGCACCATGGCGATGGCGTGATCGGGATGCCCCTCATCGTCCAATATCCAGGCAACGGTGACATGCCCCCAGACCACGCTCCCCGACTTGCGGACGAAGCGTTTTTCATAATCGAAAGACTGCAGATGCCCGGCTTTGACCTGATCGTAAAAGAGGCGGGTCATTTCCCTGTCGGCGGGATAGGTAATATCCTCCACCGTCATCTGCAGCAGCTCCTTTTCGGAATAGCCGAGAAAGCTGCACATACGGGGGTTTACCATGGAGAACCCACCGTCTTTGGTCAGCGTGTTCATGGCCGCCCCCGTCGAATCGAAAATCAGGCGGAAGCGTTCTTCGCTGGCCTTTAGAGCTTTTTCGGTCCGACGACGCTCCTGCACCTCGTGGCGCAGTTCCCTGGTACGGGCGCGCACCTGCTTGCGCAAGGTCCAGAACCACAGAGCGGCCAGAATGGCGAGTCCCAGTCCGACGGCCAGAAAAAGGGTTCCGTAGCGCACCAGATCACGCATGGGGACCCGGGTCGGTTCCAAGCCGCCCAGCCATTTGTCGTAGAGCGCCTGATAGGTGCCATCCGCCTTGACGATGGCCAGGCCTTCGCTGAAACGGGCCAGCAGCTCTTCTTCCCCTTTTCTGACGGCAAAGCTGCCGTACTGATCCCACAAGGGCTCGCCGACGGCCTGCAGGTTGTCCAGGTCGAGCTTGCGCACCCAGTACAAGCCGGAGAGGCGGGAAACCAGGGTAAAGTCATAGTGCCCATCGGCTACCAATTTCAAGGCTTCGACCTGGCTGGGGGCCAGCGCCAGGTATTCATCCAAGCCCTGCTGCACAAAATAGTCGTGGCTGAGATCGCCGCGGTTAGCAACAAGGCGCTTACCTGCCAAGTCGTCGGGGGTTTTGACCTGGGGGGAGTTTAGGTGGGCAAAGATGGAATAGTTGACGATCGTATGATGGGGGCTGAAGTCGTAGAGCCGTTCACGCTCGGGGGTGCGAATCATCATCTGAATCAGATCGATCTCACCCCGATCCAGGCGCTGGCGGGTCTGGTGCCAGGGAGCCAGGCGGATCTCCACCTCGAACCCCATGGCTTCGCCCACGGCGCGGGCCAGTTCGACATTAAACCCGGCTGGCTTGCCGCTGGCCGGATCGATAAAACCATAAGGGGGGAAATTGTCGGGACCACCGACAAGAATGGGACGACCGCCCATCGCCGGCGCTGCGGTGAACAACAGCAACAGAAAAAGCGCGGAAAAAACCAGGTGACGCCACGATTGACCGAAGAACCCAAGAGCCTTCATTTCAGTCTCCTGAACACCGGAAGCCTGATCGAAAAATCCCGTGTGCAAAACCCGTAAGATTTGACCATGTTAGTGAAACCCCGATAATTCTGCAACCTTTTAACTCAATAGCAGGCAAACAGGTCCTCCCGCTGGCCATGGCTCCAAGTTGCCTCCGCCCATTTGACATCACCGGTGCGCCTACTAGAATGATGAACAGAGACTCATTTTAAGAAAATTTCTGCGCAAAAACAGCAACAAAGGAGGTATGTCATGGCCAAGAAAGAAACCAAAGACGTCCCGGCCACCGAATCAAAAAAATCACTCATCCCCTTCGATGACATGGAGCGCTGGTTCGAAGATTTTTTCCGCCGTCCGCTGGACATGGAGCGCTGGTTTGAAGACAGCTTCCGTCGCTCCTTTTTTCCGCCCGGCTTCCGCCACCGCCTGCGGGCCGATCTCGCTGAAATTTCACCCTCGGTGGACATCTACGAGGAAGGGGACAACGTGATCGTAAAAGCTGAGGTCCCCGGCCTGGAAAAAGAACACCTCGACATTCAACTGACGGGGGACACCCTCACCATCAGCGGCGAGAAGCAGACCGAAGAGAAAGTCGAAAAAAAGGACTTCTACCGACTTGAACGCTCCAGCGGTTCCTTTTCCCGCTCTCTGCGCCTGCCGGCGGAAGTGCAGCCGGACAAGGCGAAAGCCAGCTTCAAAAACGGCGTTCTCGAAATCGTTCTCCCCAAAACCGTGCAGGCCAAAGAAAAAGTCAAGAAGGTCACCATCGAATAGCCGGTACCCGGCATTCCCCGTAAAACAGGCGGCCGCCACATTCCTTTGAGAATATGGCGGCCGCTGGCGTTTTACCTTACAGTGATCTTTGCACGAGCCGCCGGCATCAATAGCGGCCGAATTCGGCGTCGTCCAGTGCGATCACTTCCCGCGGCTCGGGTTTGGCGGCTTGCGACTTGGGCAGGGCCTTTTTGACGGCGGCAACGGGCTTGTCATGCCCCCAGGATGACAACGCCGGGAGCGGCTCTACCGGTGCGCACTGGGCCTGGCTGCCCGTCAGCATAAAACGCGACAGCATCTGCCGCAGCTGTTCGGCCTGACTGGAAAGCTCCTCGGCAGCGGCGGCGCTTTCCTCGGCGCTGGCCGTGTTCTGCTGGGTCACCTTGTCGATCTGGTTGAGCCCCTGGTTGATCTGGCTGATCCCCTGGGCCTGCTCGTTACTGGCCGCGGCGATCTCTGCCACCAGGTCCGTCACCTTGGTGATGCCGGTGACGATTTCCCCCAGGGCACTGGCGGTCTTGTCGGCGATATCCGCCCCGTTCTCCGCTTTCTTGACGGAGCCTTCGATCAGGTCAGCCGTTTCCTTGGCGGCCTTGGCGCTGCGGGCAGCCAGGTTGCGGACTTCCTCGGCGACGACGGCGAAGCCCTTGCCGTGCTGGCCAGCCCGGGCCGCTTCGACGGCGGCGTTGAGCGCCAGCAGGTTGGTCTGGAAGGCGATCTCGTCGATGACCTTGATGATTTTGCTGATATTCTGACCCGATTCGTTGATTTCGCCCATGGCCGTCACCATTTGCTGCATGTGGGCATTGCCTTTTTCGGCGGCGCCGCGGGCATGGGCGGCCAACTGGTTAGCCTGCGAGGCATTTTCGGCATTGAGGCTGGTCTGGCTGCCCATCTCGGTCAGAGAACTGGTAATCTCCTCGAGGCTGCTGGCCGATTCGGTGGCCCCCTGTGAGAGGGCCTGGCTCGAGTCGGAAACCTGGGCGCTGCCCGAGGCGATCTGTTCGCCCGCCATCTGCACCTGCCCCAGGATGCCATTGAGGTCCTGACCCACCTGGGCCAGGGCGTTGCGCACCACATCCTGGCCGTCACGGGGCGTCACCCTGAAGGTCAGATCGCCGGCAGCCAGTTGCTGCAGAGAGGCGACAACCTCGTGCTGCAGACTGTCGGCGAAGGCATCCATGGCCTGGGCCATGCGGCCGATCTCGTCAGTCTGAGACAGGTTGAGGCGGGTATCGAGGTGCCCTTTTTCCAGCTCTTCCATCATATGTACGGCCCGGCCCAGAGGGCGCGAGATGCCGCGCGCCACAAAAATGACCAGGGCAAGCGCCAGCAGAATGATGGCGACCACCACCACCGCCACGCGCCAGAGAATGGCGAAGAGCTCGGCCTCGATATCGTCGAGATAAAGGCCGGCGCCGATTACCCAGTTCCACTCGGGGATGAGCTTGACGGCGGAAATCTTGGGCACGGGACGGTCAGAGCCGGGCTTGTTCCACTCGTAATCGACAAAACCGCCCCCCTTTTCCCGCGCGATCTTGGCCATCTCCACGAAGAGGGCCTTGCCGTTGGGATCCTTGTTTTCCGTCAGATCCTTGCCGTTGAGTTCAGGAGCGAGGGGATGCATGACCATGCGCGGTGACAGGTCATTGATCCAGAAATAGTTGGTTTCATCGAAACGGGTGTGGCGGATAGCTTCCAAAGCCGCCTCCTGCGCGCCTTCCATGGAAATACTGTAGGCGGCGGCCTCCTTGGCATAGTGATCCACCACCCCCCAGGCCGTTTCCACGGCGTGAAGAATCTCCACCCGCTTGGCTTCGTACAGGTTATCCCGAGCCCGCAGATACACCCAGCCGATGACCACGGTAAAGATGATGATGATGGCCAGACTCAGGCCGAAAATCTTCTGTCCGACTTTGATGTTTTTCATCTTTTCCTTCTCCTCCCATCCCTGGGCATGGGGTTTGATGTGTTGCCTGTTATGATTTCAGAAATGACGCGTCGCGCGTAACTAGGCCGACTGAGCGGCTGGCTGGCCGCTATCCCGGCGATCCTGGTGAAGCAGGTTTTCAACGGCACCCACCACCTCTTCCGGCTCGCAGAAGTATATTCCGTCACGGGTGTCCTGCAGACGGTCAAGAAGCGCGTTCCGGTCCCCGTTGCCACGGTCGATAATCAGCAGCGGCGTCTGTCGACGAATTTCCTGCAACATGTGGAGCTCACGGCAATCACCGGCCGTCATGGCGGCGCTGTCGGTCAGAATAAGATGGAGCGGAAAACCGTTGACCCGGCAATTATGGAGATAGTTGACCCCTTCCATCACATCACGGGCCAGGCGATAGCCATAGCCGCTCAGCTTCATCAGAAAGGTCAGATTCCGGCCGTCCTGGGTCGTCTGACAGATCAGCAGAACCTCTTTTTGTTTTCCGTCAGCCATCCATCCCCCTCTTGGCGCGCCCTTGCCCGCTAGGCCTCACAAAGCAAGACAGATGCCAACCTCCTGAGCAGAACACAGGTTCTTGTTTTTACAGGTATTTTAGGTTTGGAAGAACAGCAGGAGGAGATGCCGGCACCCATAACCAGGGTTATGGGTGCCGGCCGCAGCGGCCAGACAAGGCGCAAGGATAAGAGGGTTCGGAGACCCTATAACCACAGGGGGGATTATAACTCAGGTTATGGGACTTGGGCGGGGCCAGCCTGACTATCCGCCCTCTTCTTGAGGCGCTTGCTCAGCGCCGGCTGGGAGATGCCGAGCAGACGGGCCGCGATGGTCTGGTTGCCCCCCGCTCTGGCCAGAGCTTCGTCAACCAGGAATTCGCCAACCTGGTCCAGCGTGGGCAGAGGGTCAAAAAACTGCACCCGGACACCATCGGGCCCGGCTTCCTCCCCGGGAGCCGCAGCCGTCGGTGGCCGTTGGTCCGACGGGGACATGGCTTTTTTAAAGGCCGACAGGGAAAGGACCCCACCGCCATGCAGGCTCAGGGCGTCATAGACCATGGCCCGCAGTTCACGTACATTGCCGGGAAAAGCGTAGGTGGACAGCAGGACGGCGAGCTCCGGCGGCGGCGTGGGACGACTCTTGCCAAGGGCAGCGGCCGCCTCGGCGAGAAAGTGTTCCAGCAGGCAGGGAATATCCTCCTTGCGCTGACGCAGGGGAGGAATCTCCAACTGGTGAGCACAGAGACGATAATAGAGATCCCGGCGGAAGGTCCCCTCGGCCTGACGTCGCGCCAGATCCTGGTTGGTGGCGCAGACGAGCCGGGTCTGCACCCGGCGGGGGCGGTCCGAGCCCAGGGGGTAGTACTCCCCCTCCTGCAAAAGGCGCAGGAGCTTGACCTGCGAGGGCAGACTGAGATCGCCGATTTCGTCGAGGAAGAGCACCCCCCCCGCCGCCTGCTCGACCATGCCGCTGCGCGGCTGCTCCGCCCCGGTGAAAGCCCCGCGCACATGGCCGAAGAGGGTATCGGCAAAGACGTGATCGTCGAGTCCGGCCACATTCACGGCCACCCAGGGCCCGTCGGGACAAGCCAGACGGTGGGCGGCCCGGGCAAAGAGCTCTTTGCCGACACCGCTTTCGCCCCGGATGAGAATCGGTTCGCGGCTGGCCGTCACCGCCTCCAGATAGGAGAAAAGAGTCCGCATTTTCGGGCTGCGGGTCTGAAGGCCGGCAAAGGCTTCGGGGGAGTCGACTCCGCCGTGCAGCATTCTTTCACGCAGCCGTTCGAGTTCATCCTGCATTTCCCGCTGGGCAAGCGCCCGCTTGACGCCGGCGACCAGACGTTCGGCCTCCGTCGTCTTGACGAAATAATCGAAGGCCCCGGCTTTGATGCAGCGCACGGCCGTCTCAAGCTGGTTGAGGCCGCTGAGAATCAAGACCGGCAACTGGGGGAAATCGGCGGCAATCTCGGCCAGCAGTTCTTCTCCGCCCCGATGGGGCATGGTCAGGTCGAGCACAACGGCGCTGATCGGCTGGCGGCCGAGAATGTTCAGCACCTCGCGGCTGTCCTGGCAGAGGACGACATGGTTGATCTTGCCCGAATATTCGAGGGCAAAAGCAAAATTTTCCAGCCAGGACCGCTCGTCATCGACCAGAAGGACAGGATGCTGGGGATAGACGACATCGGTCATCGCGGCGTCTCCTTGGCAACGGGAAAGGCGATGGTGACCAGGGTGCCCTGCCCGGGTGTCGAATCGAAGGTCAGCTCTCCCTGGTGTTCCCTGACAATGCGGGCGGCGATGGAAAGCCCCAGGCCCGTTCCCCCCTGCTGACGCTTGGTGGTGAAAAAAGGTTCGAGGATATGGGACAGGTTCTCCTCGTCGATGCCGCTGCCCTCATCGGCCACCCGCACCATACTGCGGCGCAGGCTGCTGTCGTAGCAGGTTTCCACCCGTACGGCCCGACTGCGGACCGGCAGGGCCTGGCAGGCGTTCATGATGAGGTTGACCACCACCTGCTCGATGCGTTGGGGCGCTCCCATAAAAGGAGGCAGAGCCTCGGCGTAACTGACGGCAAAATGATCGGTCGATACTTTGATGGTATTGGTAGCCAGGCGCACAGCGAACTGCACGACGGCGTTGAGGTCAACGGGTTCGAGCACGCTGAGATCGCCCTGACGGACAAAATCCTTGAGATCCTCGACGATTCCGCGGATACGGCGGCTGCCCTCCAGAATCTGCTCGTGCATTCGGGGGATCTGATCTCGCAGGCGCGAATAGGGCATCCGGCCCAAGGTAAAATCGCCCTTTTCAGCCTGCACTTCATCAAGGATGCGCTGTATGTCCTCCCAGGCTTCCTGCAGCATGGGCACATTGTGCAGGGTGAGGGCATTGGGGTTGTTGATCTCGTGGGCCACCCCGGCCGCCAGCTGGCCGAGAGAGGCCAGCCGCCCCGAACGTTCAGCCTCCTGGCGCATGCGAACCTTTTCGGTCACATCGCTGGCAACGTGAATGACATGGGCAATCCCGCCGGTCTCATCCCGCATGGGAAAAGCCTTGACCCCCCAATAGCTGCCGTCAGGCGCCCTGTTAAGCTGATCTTCGGTCTGTCCGGATACGAGACAGCGCTGGACCGGGCAGGGTTCGCAGGGCTCGGCGCGGCCATGCCATCTTCCGTAACAGGTCGGACTCGACGGATCGCCGTGCGGACGGCTGTATTCCGGCTCAGCCTCCTTGTTGCTCCAGCCGAGGTGCAAGTCAGCCGTCAACAGGGTAATACGGTCGGGGATAGCATTTATCAGCGTCCGAAATTCGAGGTCCCGCTGCCGGGCCAGTTCTTCGTGAGCCCGCAACTCGTCTTCGGTTCTTATTCGTCGGGCAATCTCACGGCTGAGGGCGGCGTCAAGGCCGATTCGACGCTGAATCCCCACAACGGGTTTCAACGTCCTGCGATTGAAGGGGTTTCGATGACGCATGATCTCGGAGCCTTTTTTATCCAACCATTGACAGAAAGGGGGCTGGGCGCAGGCGAAGGCCTGTCAAAAACCCGTCACAAACGGAATCTTTTACCCGCCTGCGGGAAGAATGCAAAAAACCTGCCCAGGATTAAAACGGAACCCCCTTCCCGCCGGAAGGACGGAAAGGCTCAAGATGGCGGGACGTTATTGACCGGAGTAAAAGCAGAAGGCGGCGGGGTGGGTCGCTCCCATGAGCAATGCCTCCAGCGCCGTGGCCGACAGAGGGTGGCTGAAGTAAAATCCCTGAATTTCATCACAATGGCGCTGTCGGAGAAATTCAAGCTGCGATCGCTGCTCCACGCCTTCGGCCACCACCTGGACGCGCAGGCTGTGGGCCAGGGCAATGATGGCTTCGGCGATGGCGGCATCGTCGGGATGAACGTCAATCTCCCGCACGAAGGATTTGTCGATTTTCAGCCGATCAATGGGAAAATGCTTGAGATAGTTGAGGGATGAGTAACCGGTGCCAAAATCATCAATCGCCAACTGCACGCCCATCTCTTTCAGGGCTTTCAAGGTGTAACGGGTGGACCCGGCATTCTCCATGAGAATGCTTTCGGTCAACTCCAGCTCAAGACAGGACGCCGGCAAACCGGTTTCCTGCAACACGCCTTTGATGCATTCGAGCAGCCCGCCTTCCCTGAACTGCTTGCCGGAAAGATTCACCGCCATGCGCAAGGGTGAAAAACCCGCGTCCAGCCAGGCCTTGTTCTGCCGACAAGCCGTTTCGAGGACCCAGCGGCCGATGGGGAGAATCTGACCCGTCTCCTCGGCCATGGGGATGAACTGGCTTGGGGGAATCACCCCCAAATCCGGGTGCTGCCAGCGCAGAAGTGCTTCAGTCCCCGTCAACTTGCCGGTTTTCAGGCACAGCTGAGGCTGGTACTCAAGAAAGAATTCGCTGCGCTCCAGGGCCCGGCGCAGGTCATTGGCCAGCAGCATTTTTTCCAGAGCCTGGGCATGCATCTCTGAGGCGTAAAACTGGAAGTTATTGCGCCCCCGCTCTTTGGCCTGATACATGGCCGTATCGGCGTTTTTCAGCAGGGTCTCCGCATCAAGCCCGTCGGCCGGGTAAAGCGCAATGCCCAGACTGCCCGTGGTGAAGACCTCACGGCCGCCCAGCGATATGGGCTGGGAAAGAACATCGAGGACCTTCTGAGCGACTTCGCCGACGGCGACTTCGTTACTAACATCGTCCAGCAGCACAATGAATTCGTCGCCCCCCAGACGAGCCACGGTGTCACTCTTGCGCATGCATTCATTGAGTCGGCCGGCGATCACCCGCAGCAGGTGATCGCCCGAATCGTGCCCGAGGGTGTCATTGACCGCCTTGAACTGATCAAGGTCGATAAAAATCATCCCCAGCTTCAGCCTGTTTCGCCCCGCCTTGGCGATCATCTGGCCGAGGCGGTCCCTTAACAGCACACGGTTGGGCAGGCCGGTGAGCATATCGTAATAGGCCAGTCGCTCGATCTGGCTCTGGGCCTTCTTACGCTCGGTGATGTCGTCGAAAATGATGGCAACCTGCCCGGGCGAGGGACAGATAGCCGAAAGAGCCAGAATTTTGTCGGAAGGTTCGTAGATCTTTTCCAGATGCACCGGCTGGCCAGTCTCCACCACCCTGGCAAAAGCCTCCAGCAATGGCGGCTTCCCCTTGGCGTCCGGAGGATAAATCTGCGAGCCGAGCCGGCCCAGCACCCGGTCACGGCGCAGGCCGAGAATCCGTTCATAGGCCGGATTGACATCCACTATACGATAGTCGATGGCCCTGCCCGCCTCATCATAGACGAGTTCTTTCAAGGCCATGCCTTCATGCATGGTGCTATAGAGGGAGCGATAGCGCTCCTCGCTCTTCTGCAGACGTTCTTCAGCCTCTTTTCGGGCCGAAATATCGATGAAGCTCTCCAGAAACATCTCCCGTCCCCCGATATCCACCCGGGTTACGGTTTTGAGAACCGGCGAATGTTGTCCGCAGGCCGTCACCAGCACCTGCTCTGAATTGTCAACCGTTCTGCCACCGTCAATAGGACAGCGTCCCCGCAGGGCAGGGCAGATGAAGTCATGACAGACCTTGCCGATCATGCTCTCGGGCCGCGCCCCGACGAGACTGGCCGCCGCCTCGTTGACGAGTTCGATCTGTTTCGTTTGGGGGTCGATGACCATGATACCCGCCTGAACGCTGTTGAGAATGGTCTTCAGACGGGCTTCGGCTTCGCGAAGAGCCTGTTCATTGCGCCGGCGCTCGGTGATATCCGTGCAGACGAGTATGACCTGGGCGATTTCACCCTGATTGTCTTTAAGGGGGGTGGCAATGACGTGATAGTTCCGGCCGCGGGCCACAAAATCAGGCTGTTCGACCACCGCTTTTTCCGCCATGACCTGATCGAAAATGCACACCTGCGGGTGCGTCCCGGGATCACACATGAGTTCACGCAGGTTATATCCGATCAGCTCCGAGCGGTCCGGGAAAAAGAGCTCCTGACTCTTGCGATTGTAGGCCTGTAACCGCCGGTGGTTGTCAACCACCAGGATGGCGGCGCCTGCTGAATCGAAAATGGCCTGGATTTCGTCGTGGGCCAGGGCCAGGGTTTCGTTGGTCTCCCGCAGATGCTCCAGAACCTGCGAAAAAGAGTCGGCCACGATGCCGATGGGATCGACCTGAACCAGGGTCTCGTCGTCCAGTTCCTCCGCCCGCAGCGGCAGGGTACCAATGACTTCAAGCAGTTGATTGGTCTTTTGGCGCACATAGGTGCTCAAGGCCTTTTCCCGCTCCCGCAGCGAGAAAAAGTCTTCGAGCAACTGCTCCGTCCCTTTCAGTGGTCCTTCCCGCAGGTCGATAACCCTGGCCTTAGGCTCAGCTGAATCTTTTGCCATGGATGATCCTTCTCTTAGTCGCTTCGACCGGTGATGGTCAGACGATAGTGTGCCTCTTCCTTGTCCACCTTGACGCCATATCCCATATTCTCGACCGCTTCGGCGATACGGGTCGTGGAATCCCGGTTATCGGACAGCACCACCAGGGCCAGTGTTCCATGGCGCAAAGCCGCCTGATGGGTGTTAATCTCTTTCAGGGCGACCAGCAGCGTGGACGGACAGATCTGGTTGCGAACATCGAGCCTCAGGGTTTCCATAATCCCCCTCCACCAGAATGGTTCTGCCGCATCAGCGCAGGACCACGTTCACGAAAAGTCGGGCGCCCAGCCAGGCGCCGGGAAAGAGTCCCAGGATGAAAAGCAGGCTCTGGGTGACCAGCAGGGGGCCTCCCCCCAGCAGGTGCCAGACATTGCACCCCGGCGCCAGACGGGACGCCAGCCCCATAGCGATCCCGCCCAGGACGGCGGAAAGGGCCTGCCGCCAGGGCAGACGAAAGGACAGTCGAAATTCACCAAGGCGGATGGCCGAAGCGGCGGCGCCCAAAACGATGCCGGCAATCAGGGGAAACTGCAGCAACACCACGCCATCGAGCCTTGGCCCGCCCCCACCGTAGAGCGGCCCGCCGCCGAAACGCTCCACTGCCATCCTCGTTTCGCTTTGAAAATAGGTCAGACCGGCCACGTGTTCCGGGAAAAAAAGCTGTTCAACCCAGCTTCCCATCTTGGCATAGGAGGTGGTTATGCCCATGGGGGATCCCAGCAGCGCACAGGCGGCCACGCCAATCAGAGCCAGCAGCAGCGCAGCTTTCCAAGGCTGAATGTAGCCGGAAACTACCGAGGGCCTCACCATGGCCCCCGTCCGCAGCCAGCGGCCTACGGGAACGGCCAGAAGAAGGGCAAATCCAAGGATCATCGGGGTCGCCGCCAGGCCGAGATGCGCCGGCAGGGTTTTGCCCGCTACCGGCAGCTTGAGATAATCGGTCAGCGCCATCCAGGCCGGGTGAATTTCGGCGTAGAGGACACTGCCGACCAGCAGCCCCAAAAACGCCAGCAGACTCGGAAATCGCCCGGCTCCCATCTTGTAGAGTGTCCCGACGACGCAGCCTCCGGCCAGCACCATGCCGATGCCGAAGAGAATCCCGCCCAACAGGTTGGTGAGAGCCGGGGTTTTATAGAGGGCCTGCATCTCGGGAAAGAGCCCGACCAGACGGCCGGCTTCGAGGAGCACCATGCTGGCCGCGATCAGCAGCAGCAGACTGCGCTGCATGCCGCCCACGCCGGTCAGGAACAAGTCGCGGAACATGCCGGCGATACAGTAATCGGCGCGATGCATCACCACGCCGGCCGCCAGTCCCAGCAGCAAAGAGGAACCGACAATCAGAAACGCATGAAGTGTCAAAAACGGAACCTCCCCGGGCAAAATAGCGGTCTGAAAGAACCTGTTAGCAAAAACTCAGCCAACACCGGGGCGTTCTCTCATGTTCACTGATTTCAATATATTAATAGGATTTTAATCCTCAACAGGCCCAAAAACCCACGGGCGATCCGTGGCCATCCCCCGACTGAAGCCGTGAAAAAGCGGGATTTACCCTTAAATGCCGCGCCGATATTGGAAATAGGCGACACCGCTTGAACTTTGCCCTCCTTCGATTAGAATCAGACGATATGGCGCATATTTTTCACTAGAGGAGGAACCATGAAAAAAATCCAGATTCAGGTTGTCTTTTACAGCATGTACGGCCATGTCTACCAGATGGCCGAAGCCATAGCGGCAGGCGTGAATGAAATCGAAGGAGCCGAAGCCCTGTTGCTGCAGGTTCCGGAACACATGAGCGAAGAAGCCCTGAAAGCCGCCGGTGCGGCCAAGGCCCGCCAGGCCTTTGCCCATGTTCCCGTGGCGACCCCGCAGCAGTTGGCCGACGCGGACGCCATTATCTTCGGCACCCCCACCCGCTTCGGCAACATGTGCGGCCAGATGCGCAACTTTCTCGACCAGACGGGCAAGCTGTGGCTGGAAGGCAAGCTTATCGGCAAGGTGGGCAGCGTCTTCACCTCCACCGCGACCCAGCACGGGGGGCAGGAGACGACCATCACCAGCTTTCACACCACCCTGCTGCACCACGGCATGGTCATTGTCGGGGTACCCTATTCGGAAAAGGGGCTGCTCAAAATGGATGAAGTCACCGGCGGTACGCCTTACGGCGCCAGCACCCTGGCGGCCGGAGACGGCTCCCGCCAGCCCAGTGAAAACGAGTTGACCCTGGCCCGCGCCCAAGGCCGCCGGGTGGCGGAGATTGCGCTGAAACTGTGCCGCTGACAATCCCGTTCCCTGCATAAAAAAGAGGCCGCTTTCCTTTCGGGAGCGGCCTCTTTTTTGTTCGTCATGACGCTATGTTCAGGCGGCTTTCACCTGCGTGCTCTCCTTGACCCCTTCATGAGTTTCCTCATGCTCGCCTTCCTCAGGCTCTTCCACTTTCTCCCATCCCGTCCACATAGGGACGATATGGGCCATCACGGTATGACCCAGAGTGGCCAGATAGACGTGGGTGAAGAGAAAAGCGCACAGGCAACAGGCGAGCAGAAAGTGGAGTCCCACCAAAAACTTCAAACCGCCGAAGAGCAGAACCACTTCCCGTAAGGGCGCGATATTCATCAGCAGCAGGCCCGAGACGATGACCAGGGGGACCAGGATCATCATGATGACCAGGTAGGCCGACTTCTGCAAAGGATTGAACTTGTCATCCGGAGTGGTGTGGTGAGGGTTCGGCCCCCCGCGGAAGTAGTTGAAGAAGTAGAATATCCCCTGACGCAAAAGACCATGCTGCAGGTCGTCCTTGCCCGGCAGATACAATTTTTTCAGGGTGCCGGCAACCACCAGGTAATAGAAGAGCCAGAGGCCGAAGGAAATGGCGACGACCACCCCGGCCGTATTGTGCAGACGGATGGCGGCCTTGTAGGTCCCGAACAGGTTGACGAATTCGGGAAAGCGGATCTGAATACCCGTCGCAATCAGGGTAATGATGCCCAGGGCGTTGAGCCAGTGCCAGATGCGGACAGGTGTCGGCTGCAGATAGATCATTTTTGCTTTCATGGCTAGTGCCCCTTTCCTTGACGTTTGCTTCGGGTCAGGAAGCGCAGCGTTCCGTGGCCGATGGGCATGACCAGACCGCCGGCGATGATGGCCAAACCGATGAGGTTCAAGGAGGCATTGCGCGTCGCCCCCATCATGTAGAAGTCCGGGGTGCCGTTGAGAGCATCGAGAACGGCCCCTTTCTCGACGGGCAGACGATGGTAGGAATTGTCCGCCAATGGGAAGGCAACGTAACTGTTCTGCATCGCTTCAGGTCCGGAGGCATGGCAGAAGGAACAGTCCCAGCGATTTTCCAGAATCTGAAAACTGTGGGTCACCTGTTCCGGCATCATCATGCCTTTAAGGCGGATTCCCTCGTTTTTCAGGTCAATCCGTGCATTGAAGTCTTTCAATTCGGCCAGAGCGATCCGGCCGTCTTCATTGCTGTCCAGCAGACGGTCGATGTTGTCGCCGCCGGCCAGCTTCTGCAGTTCGCGGTAGGAAGCCAGCTCGAAATCCCCATAGCGCGGGTCACTCTCCCGTTTGATGATGTACCAGGTGATCACATACTCTTTCGAGCCGGTATGACAGGCCACGCAGGGAAGCGCCCCGATGTGCAGCTCGGCCTGGGGCAGCCACTGGGCGTGGGTGCGGATGGAATCCACCTCCAGGTGGCAGGTATCGCACTGTTGGTTCATGTCGTGACCTGAAACGGCGGTCGGATCATGCACATCATGGGGATTGTGGCAGTCGGTGCAGGCGGCCTTGTCGCCGTGCAGGCTGGCGGCATATTCCTCATTAACCTCCCCGTGGCAGTCGTTGCAGCTGGCCTTGCTGGGTACCAGGCCGTCATCGGGGTGCTCTACCGTCACGCTGGCATGACAACTGGTGCAACCGATCTCCGCATGGGCGGTATGGTCAAACTGCTCGGCCTCGATGACCAGATCCGATCCGACCATGTCCGCCTCGGCATGGCAGCCAAGACAGTCCTCATTCTCCATCGCCCAGCCCGATGCCGCCACCAGACCGGCCATCAACACGGTCATCAAACTTATTCTTCTTATCCATTTCAACACAACAAGGCCCTCCTTTAGTTGACCACGCGACGAATTAACGTAAAGCGACCCGTCTGGCCTTTTTCTTCTTTTCGCTCCATTCCTCCATCAGGAAACGGAGTCCCTTCAAGGCCGCCATGAGCTGAGCTACCACCACCAGGGCGCAATAAGCCAGAAAAACCCAGATGACCAGACCGCTGGTCCCCTCGGGGACAAACGAATTAGCCCAGGCCGATGTGGCTGTCCCCAGCATCCCTAATGACAACAGAGCAAAAACCGCTGCTTTCATACTCTTGCCTCCTTTTACGCCATCGGAGCTGCGGCGGCCAGGGGTTTTTCATCTGCTTGCGGCCGCCGCGGACTGCCTTTGGCAATCAGACGTGCGCTTATTCATTAATTTGAGATTTCGCCACCTTGGGGGCCGGGCTGAAAGCCCCTTTGACCAGGCCGAACAGCATCATGGCAGCGGGAAGCAGTTGGGCGACCACGATCAGGGCGCAGAAGCCGAGAAAAACCCAGACGACCAGACCGCTTGAATCTTCACGACCCGCGGCGGCGAGGGCCGGAACAACGGAAACGATCCACATACTTGCGGCTGCCGACAGAATACGCGTTGCTTTCATGACATCCTCCTCTATTGTGGGTTGACAGATAACTTTCTGGCATGACCGCCGGCGAGGCGGTTTTCCAGTTCCTCGAAAGCACATTTCAAAGCCAGCCTGATTTCCTCACGGTCACGGGAATCCAGGGGCTTCAAAGCGTGATAAAAAATGCCTTCCCGCCGTATCCGGCGCTCCATGGCCAGGGAAACTTCATTGGACATGAGAATGATAGGGAGATCGCGGTTGAGCATTTTGAACAGCGGGATCAGGTCGGCGGCGGCCAGCTCGTCAAACTCACTGCCCAGCAGCACCACTTGGACGTTTCGTTTCAGAATGTCTCTCAGGACGCGGGCCGCTGAGTTGGTCGCCACCACTTGATAGCCGGACTCGATGCAAAGGGCGGCCATCTGTTTTCTGACGGCTGGATCCTTATCCGCTATGAGAATCGCTCTTTCCATCATGGCATCCTCATTTCATCTGGGGTTGGCGGCAATAAACCATCCGCCGCATTATCCTGAACCCTGTGTATCCAACCGTCATCACCTGCTTCGTCTGTTCTTGTCTTCTTGAAATTGCACCCCTTGTGCCAAAACCTTAAAATCCGTTAAAAAACAATACAAACACCTGAAATGACACTTATTTACCTAAAACAGAACCGTGCCTGACCCCAATTTTTATACCGATGACGTATGAACAAACTATACGTCCGCCCCTTGGCCGGCGGGCGGCTTCCGGAAACAGGGCGACCAGGCCGGGGCAGTATCCATTTACAAAAAGGGGAATGACCCTCAACACTATGGAATCTCTACATTTTTTACGGGAAGACGATTAATCGGCACCCCGCCCAGGCCAAGCGATGAGGTGCATGACCTGATTATCCACCTCCCCCCCGCCGGGCAGTCCCCCACAGACAAGGCACCACAAGGCCCCGATATCCGGACTTTTCATGCGGCGCTCAGCCGTATAAGCCAGATGTACAGTCGATAAAAAACGGATCTTCAGGGGAGAACCGAGGGGGGAAGAAAAATACGGCGGTGGGGGAAGTCAGGATGGATTCGAGGACGAACGCACGAATTGATAAAGCAGCTCTTTCTCTTTGGCCAGAGCATGCTGGGTTTCAGACCAGGTCCGATAGTGTTCAAGCCCGAGGATGGTCAGGCCGGCGATGAAAACCGCCCAGAAATTGCCTTTTAACGCATTGCCGGCCCAGTAGAAGAGATAGAAAGCGGCCAGATACCCCAAATGGGGCCAGCCCTTGTAAACCCCCGCCCCCTTGGCCATACGCGCCAGCAGGATCGTCAGGGCGGAAAAGCTGTACACCGCCAGGGCGAGGCTGACAAGGTTGGCCGGTGGCGGCGCGCCCAGCAGCTTTCTCGTTTCCAGCGAGAAAAAATCGTACAGAATGATCGACTGCGCACCGGCAAAAAGGACGCTCACCAGCACGAACGAGAGGATGCCCCAGAGCCCGGTCCGGGCCCGGCGCTGAAGGACACCGATCCTCTTTTCGATCTGCGCACGCCGCTGCTCTGGCGTCAGGAAACCATTTTCCGCCGAAAGGGTCATCACATCAGGCCTCTGGAGTCACTGGGCTTTTCTCCGGCGAAGGGCTTTGCACCGCAGCGGAATTGCCCTTGTCATGCTGGCGAGCCGCCAGACGATGAATGGAGCGCCCCAGGAACTCGACTTCGGCATTCTCATCGGGCAGGGGATGATGCAGTTCGCCTCGCAGAGTTTTTTCACTGAAATCGACCAGGTTTTTGATCGGCTGCAGCACATTGCGGTGTAAAAGAGCGGCCACCCCACCGACAGACAGCAGCAGGATCATCAGGCAGAATCCCACCAGTCCCTGGCCGAGGGTGGCGAGGGTGGCGTTCAGCGGTTCTTCCGAGATGCCGATATCCAGGGTACCCAGCACCTTCTCCTCTTCCGAATGGACGTGACAGTCACCGGCGAAGCAGCCTGGTTCATTGTAGATAGGAACGGTGATGGCCATGACATCCAGACCATGCTCGTTGGTATAGCGCCGGGTCCGTTCGTTGGTGCCCAGGGTGGCCAGAGGAACCGGACCGCTGTGGCACTGCACGCAGCCCTCCGCTTCTTTTTTTACCATTTGATTGATTTCAGACGGATCGGAAGAGAAGGAGATGATCCCCTTCTTGTTGAAGATGCGCAGATGCACCAGACCATCGCTCTCCCCCACATACTGGATGGTATGGGCGAGGGATTCCCGGTCTGATTTCAACATACTGTAGCGCGTGGCTTTGACCACCGTGTTCGCCAGGCTGTTCTGCTGCTTGATCTCATCCGCTACCAGATTCTGCCGGTTGTAACTGTACAGCAGGATACTGCACACGGTGACAAAACCGGTAACGGTGAGAGCAACGGGCACGATGGCCTTGAACGACAAGCTCTGTCTCATGGTGTACTCCCTGCAGGATGAGTAAGGCGGCAACTTCACGGGCGTCTTGCACCACCCGAACAACTATACCAATAAGACTCACGATGAAAACCGGGACCCGGGTAAAGAGCAGTCCGCGACAGAAGAAGTGCGATCGGCCTGCTCGACATTTTGCGTTCGGCGCCAATCGACGGCTCTTTTGGCCTGATAGAGAATCTGCCCCGGCGTAAACGGCTTGGATAAAAAATCGAATGCCCCGGACACCAGCGCCTCGGTGGCCATCTCCGCCGTCGCGTAGCCGGTGACGATCAATACAGGCACCTCCGGTTGCAGGCGACGAATCGTCTTGAGTACTTCGAGTCCGCTCATGCCCGGCATCTTCAGGTCGGTGATGACCAGGTCGAAGGCGTGTTCCTGCAGACTCGCCAAAGCCTGCTGGCCGCAGCTCGCCACCGTTACCCGCTGGCCGTCCCGTTCGAGCACCTTCTGCAGACCGCTTCGGATCACCTGCTCGTCATCGACAATCAAAATGTGCGCCTGGCTCATAACCGTAACCGCTTCCTCCTGCCCTCCGGCAGGCCTGCCTCCCCTGATCCAAGGTGATTTCCCCCGTGCGTTATACAGAGCATCGAATGTGCCAAGGGGGCTATTACCGCAGCAAATCTACCCTAACCGCCTGTTTTCACGCGTCTTTCACCCCTCTATTCCCAGGCCTGACTGCCTAGCGAGAGAGTCCATGAATAATTTATTCATACAGAAAGATTCGCCCGGTCGGCCGGTTTCGCCAGGCTGCGAATCTCTAAGCCCCTGAAACAATAAGGCCATTCGCCAGAAGAAACCCTGTATGAAGAAAATATACGCTCTCTGGCTCTTTGCCGTTTGGGCCATCAGGCCCAACACGACACCGGGAAGCCATCGATCTCAATCCGCATCGGTGGGGCAATAACCTCATTGCTTTTGGGGTTAAATTTGGTATCTTTTAACGTGTTTTTTTACATCTTCCGCGCCCCACATCTCTTTTTCTGCCCAGCGGAAATCTTGTGCAACAGAGGGGGTTATCCATGAAAAAAGGCGAGGCCAATATCCTGGTTGTGGATGATGAGAGCGTCATTCGGGAAGGGATACGGCGAATACTTCTCCAGGGCGGCTATCAGGTCGAGACCTCATCCAGCGGCAATCTGGCCCTCGAGCGCCTACAGGCAGCCGATTTCGATCTGGTCATTACCGACCTGAAAATGCCGGGGATGAGCGGCATGGAGGTGCTCAAGGCCATCCGCATTCTGCAGCCGGACGTGCCCGTCGTCATCATCACGGGGTACTCCACGGTAGAGACCGCCGTCGAGGCCATGAAGTTCGGCGCCTTCGATTACCTGGCCAAGCCCTTCACGCCGGAACAGATCCTTCAACTGACCGCATCCGCCCTCAAACATCGCCTCACGCAGATTGAAAAGGCGGTGCGGGGGGACACGCCCGGCCGGCATCCCGGTTTCGATCTCTTTGTGGGGGAGAGCCGCCAGATGGAGCGCGTCTACCGCCGAATCCTGCAGGTGGCCCCCACGGACAGCACCGTGCTCATCACCGGGGAGAGCGGCACCGGCAAGGAACTGCTCGCCCGCGCCATCCACAATCACAGCGCCCGCAAAGACCAGCCCTTCGTCGCCGTCGACTGCACCTCGCTGGCCGAAAGCCTGCTGGAGAGCGAGCTTTTCGGTCACATGAAAGGCTCTTTCACCGGCGCCGTGCAGAGCAAGGTGGGGCTGTTCAAGGTGGCGGACGGCGGCACCCTCTTTCTCGACGAAATCTCAAACATCAGCCTCACGACGCAGGCCAAGCTGCTCCGCGTGCTGCAGGAGCGGGAAATCACCCCCGTCGGCGGCAACAAGCCCCTCCCCATCAATATCCGGCTCATCGCCGCCACCAACCGCAACCTGCGGGAAATGTGCGCCAAGGGTGAGTTTCGCGAGGACCTCTTCTTCCGGCTCAATATCATCCCCATCGACCTGCCCCCCCTGCGCGAACGGCCGAGCGATATCCCCCTGTTGACCCGGTTTTTTCTGGAAAAGTTCGCCCGCGAACTGGGCAAGGAAATCCGCGGTCTCTCGCCGGCCGCCATGGAGCATTTGAACCAGCACGCTTTCCCCGGCAACGTCCGCGAACTGGAAAACATCCTGGAGCGCGCCGTCGTGCTGGCGGAAGGACCTGTCATCGAGATCGACAATCTGGAACTGGCGGGAGAGACGAATGAGGCCGGCGCCCCCTTCTGTCAGTTCATCCCCAAGACGGCGGAAGAGCTGAAGGAGACCAAACAGAAGATACGAGAGATGGCGGTCATGCCGGTGGAAAAGGCCTTCGTGCTGGACGCGCTGGAAAGGAACAATTGGAATGTCACCCGGGCGGCGGAAGAAGTCGGCATGCTGCGCCCGAACTTTCAGGCGCTGCTCAAGAAGCAGGGCATATCCATCCGGGACAGGATTCCCGGCTGAGGCAACACCTTCTCAGCCGGCGGCGGGTGCCGCGGCGGGGTTGCTGAAGGGGAGCGTAATGGTAAAGGTCGTCCCCTTCCCCTCCTGGCTGGAAACCTCGATCTGGCCGCCGTGATTCTCCACGATGCCGTAGGAAACCGACAGACCCAACCCCGTGCCGCGATTCTCCTTGGTCGTATAGAAGGGGTCAAAGATACGGGCCAGGTTCTTTTCTGAGATACCGCATCCCGTATCGGCAATACGGACAAAGACTCCCCGCCCCTCGCTCTCCGTCCCCGTCGTGATACTCAGACTGCCGCCACCCGTTTCCTCCATGGCCTGACTGGCGTTGATGAGGATGTTCATGAACACCTGTTCCAGTTGATTGGGATCAATCAGCACCTGGGGCAGTCCCTCGCCGTATTCGCGTGAAATCCGGATATTCTGGAAATCCGCCTGCCTTTCGATCAAAGAGAGCGTCCTCTCCATGACCCCGTTGATGGACTCCGGGCGTTTTTGGGGGATGGATTCGCGCGAAAAACCGAGCAGCCCCCGCACGATTTCCGCACAGCGCTGCGTCTCCCGCACCACGACGGCGAGATCGTCTTTCAGGCCGGCATCCAGGCGGGGGTCGCTTTCGAGCATGGAGGCATACATAAGAATCCCGGTGAGGGGATTGTTGATTTCATGGGCGATCCCGGCCACCAGTTCACCGATCGTCGCCAGCTTTTCCGAACGGACGAGCTTCGACTGCATGGACTGGATGCGGGCAGTGCGTTCCTCAACCTTTACTTCCAGGGTGTTGGCCCACTCTTTGAGTTCCCGCTGCGCCTTCTGAAGGTTCTGGGCCATGTCGTTAAAGGCCAGGGCCAGCTCGCCGATTTCATCGGAGGGCACGGTGGAAACACGGCTGTCCAGCTCGCCATCGGCCAGTCGCCGCGTATGATAGAGCAGGCGATTGACCGGCACGTTCACCAGCTTGTGGGTCAAAAAAGCCAGACTGAGGGAAACCAGCAGCAAGACAAAGACGGTCAGCAGAACGATCTGATTGCGGCTGGCGGCAGTCTGGGCCTCCATGCGATTCAAAGGAATAATGACATCCAGGGTGCCGAGGACCGTAGCACTGGCCGAGTGGACATGACAGGCGGCGGTATAACAGCTCGGCTTGTTGTAGATGCCTTTGGTTACGCCTAGAAAATTGTTGTTCCCTTCGGAAAAAAAGCGGGCGCGCCCCTCTGTCGGCACATCGGTATGGGGCGGTTTGTTGTCGATATGGCAGCCGTTGCACCCCTCGGAATCAACATCCAGGGTGCTGCCGACTTCTTCCTTGGCCGTGGAAAAGCTGATCAGTCCATCCTTATTGAACAGCCGTATGCGGGAAATCCCCTCCTGAGCGCCGACCTCTTCCATCATCTGGTAAACGCGGGCACGATTATCCACCAGCATCTCGTAGTGGGTCGTGCTGAGCAGGGTTTCGCTCAGATGCTCGACATGCTCGATGGCGTTGTCCGTACTCATGTTCCTGACATTCTTGATCGTCATGAAGGCGAAGAAGCTCATGGCGACCAATACCACCGCACTGGTTCCCAGGGTGAATTTGGTACTCAATTCCAAAGACATGAAAACTCCCGGTGTGAACAAGGGTCTCTTTTGACTGCCACGGAAAATCGGCCTCTTAAAAGGTACCCTGTTTTTCACCGGGAACAAGCGGGGGCGACAAATCCTTTATCCGCTTCAAAAAAAAGGCCGCCTCAGGGAAGAGGCGGCCAGTGGGAGTGAAGACAGCACGACGCAGGCTAGGATTTCGGCCCCCAGTCGCTGGTGTGGCGGACAATCTCGCCCTCGATGAGGTAATAGACCTCCTCGGCGATATTGGTGGCCAGATCGGCGATGCGCTCGAGGTGGCGGGAGACGGTGAGATACTGGGTGATGTGGTCGATGCTGTCCGGGTCGCGGCGCATTTCGGCCTTGATGAAGGTGAAGTTGTCGGCGTGCATCTGGTCCACCTCGTCGTCGAGGCTCTGCACCTCTTTGGCCAGAACGACATCGAGACCGACCAGAGAGTCGAGGCTCATCTTCAGCATCCGTTGGGTCTTGGCCGCCATGGAGAGGTAGTCGAAAGGCGGCTCCAGCCGGCAGATGGAGGCCAATGCCAGGGTGCGTTCGGCGATATTGGTGGCCAGGTCGCCGATGCGCTCCAGATCGTTGTTGATCTTGAGCACGGCGACGATGAAGCGCAGATCCACGGCCACGGGCTGATAGAGAGCCAGGGCCTTGAGGCACTCCTCCTCAATCTCCACTTCGAGGTTGTCGATCTGGGTGTCGCCGGCGATCACCTTCTCGGCCAGCGCCACGTCGCACTTCTCCAGGGATTCCACGGCCTGGTGGACGCTCTCCTCCACCACGGCGCTGAGCCCCAGCAGCATCTTTTTCAGTGTATCCAGTTCTTTCTGCAGATGTATGGTCATAGCCTGATTCTTTCTCCTTAACCGAAGCGGCCGGTAATATAGTCTTCTGTCTGTTTATTCTTAGGCTTCATGAAAATGCCATTGGTCTTGCCGTATTCGACCAGAAGGCCTTCGTACAGAAAAGCGGTATAGTCGGAGACCCGGGCCGCCTGCTGCATGTTGTGGGTGACGATGATGATGGTGTAGTTCTCCCGCAGTTCGCCAATGAGCTCTTCCACCCGGGCTGTTGATTTGGGGTCGAGGGCGCTGCAGGGCTCGTCCATGAGGATGACCTCGGGATTGACGGCGATGGCGCGGGCGATGCACAGGCGCTGCATCTGCCCGCCGGACAGACCGAGAGCCGACTGATGCAGACGGTCTTTGACCTCATCCCACAGCCCGGCCCCCCTGAGACTCTTCTCCACCGTCTCGTCCAGCGTGGTTTTGCTCTTCACCCCGGCGATGCGCAGCCCGTAGATGACGTTTTCGTAAATCGATTTGGGGAAGGGGTTGGATTTCTGGAAGACCATGCCGACGCGGCGGCGCAACTCGATGACATCCATGGCCGAAGAATTGATCTCCACGCCGTTGAGGGTCATGCTCCCCACCACCCGGGTGCCGTCCACCAGATCGTTCATGCGGTTGAGGCAGCGCAGAAAGGTGGACTTGCCGCAGCCCGAGGGGCCGATGAGGGCCGTGACCTGGCGCCGCGGAAAGGCGAGACTGATGTCGTGCAGAGCCTGGGAGGAGCCGTAGTAGAAGTTGAGATTTTTGACCTCGATGACGGGATCATCGATGGTAACGAGTGTGCTTTTTGACATGGACCTGTCCTCACTGGGTATTTAGAAGGTGCCGTAAGTGTAGCGCTTTTTCATCTTGTTGCGCAGATAGATCGCCACGCTGCTCATGACCAGCACGATAAGCACCAGCAGCAGGGTGGTCACAAACACCATGGGTTTGGCGGCCTCGACGTTGGGCGACTGGAAGCCGATGTCGTAGATATGAAATCCCAGGTGCATGAATTTGCGATCCAGATGGATATAGGGGAAATTGCCGTCCAGCGGCAGGGCCGGCGCCAATTTGACCACCCCGGTGATCATCAGCGGCGCCACCTCGCCGGCGGCGCGGGCCATGGCCAGAATCAGGCCCGTCATAATACCGGGCGAGGCCATGGGCAGCAGCGTCCGCATCAGGGTCTGGAACTTGGTCGCCCCCAGCGACAGCGAACCTTCGCGCACCCCGGCGGGGATGGCCCCGAGCGCTTCCTCGGTGGACACGATCACCACGGGCACGGTGAGCAATGCCAGGGTCAGGCTGGCCCAGAGGATGCCGCCGGTGCCGAAGGTGGGGGTCGGCAGCTGTTCAGGGAAGAAGATTTTGTCGATGGTGCTGCCGATGCCGTACACGAAGAAACCCAGTCCGAAGATGCCGTAGACAATGGAGGGGATACCGGCCAGATTGTTGACGGCGATGCGCACCAGGCGCACGACGACACCGTCTTTGGCGTATTCCCGCAGATAAACCGCGGCGATGACGCCCAGAGGGAAAGTTACCAGGGTCATGAGGAAGATCAGCATGACCGTACCGAAGATAGCTGGGAAGAGGCCCCCTTCCGTATTGGATTCCCGCGGTTCGCCGAAGATGAGCTCCCACAGCTTGCCGGCATAGATCAGGGATTTATCCAGCCAGGACAGCGCGTTGGGTTGGTAAAAGCGCACAATGTGGCTGGCCTCGATCTCTTTTTCCTGACCGCCGGCATCGGCCACCACGATCTTGTAGCGCGTCAGTTCCGCCGCCTTTTGTCCCTGTTGCGTCACAATCTGCTCGAAATCTTCCCGCAGCAGGGCCTGCTGCTGGCGCAGCTCCACCAGGCGGGAGTCCGCCTCGTCCACTCCCTGGTAGACCAGCTTCAGTTCCTGACGCCGCAGCTTTTCCATTGCTCTGTTCAGCCGCCTCAGTTCTTCACCGCTTCGCACCAGGGGCTTTTCCTCTTTTTCCACCTGGGCCAGCAGCTTTTCCAGAGGCTCGGCCAACGGCGCCCGGGCGAACTCCTCGGCCGGCGTCTGTACCCGAACCAGGGTGCCGTAGAAGTTCCCGTATTCTTCCCGCTCAATGACCGTTATTTCATCGGGATAGTCCATGGCGGCGATATCCGCTTCGTCGATCCAGCGGAAATCCAGGCCGTACAGATCCCGGTTGCCGATCTTGAACTGAATCCGTTCCCCCTCGCCCGACGCGGTCGGTTCGCGTTTGATGATCTCGCCGATGACAGTCTGGCCGCTGTGCAGCCGGGCCATCGCCACGTCGGAGGGCCAGAAGACACCGAGGCCGTTGACCAGCACCACGACGATCAGGGTCGCGGCAATGAGCAGGGTCATGCCCAGGGCCACGCCGGTGGCCCAGACAAAGGGTTCTCCTTCACGCCAGTACTTTTTCATACAGTCTGTCCTTTAAAACCGGCCATATTTCTTGCGCAGCCGCTGCCGAACCACTTCGGCGATGGTGTTGAGAATGAAAGTGAAGAGAAAGAGGATGACAGCCGACAGGAACAGCACCCGGTAGAGCGTGCTGGCCACCGGCGCCTCCGGAATCTCGACCGCAATATTGGCCGACAAAGGCCGCATGCCGTTGAAGATGCTCATATCCATGATGGCCGTGTTGCCCGTGGCCATGAGCACGATCATGGTCTCGCCGATGGCGCGGCCGAAACCGATCATGATGCCGGCGAAGATGCCGGGACTGGCCGAAGGCAGAATCACCCGCCACACCGTCTGCCAGCGGCTGGCGCCCATGGCCAGGGAGGCCGCCTTCAGGCTGCCGGGTACGTTGGAGAGCGCGTCCTCGGCAATCGTGAAGATGATGGGGATGACGGCGAAGCCGAGGGCGAAGGCGATGATGATGTTGTTGCGGGGGTCGTAGCGCGTCCCCATTTCGGTAAAGAGCCACAGACGGAAGTCGCCGCCGAAGAGCCAGGCTTCCACCAGGGGCCCGATGGCGAAGGCCGCCGCCACCGATAGGACGATGACCGGCGCAAAGGTGAGGAACTCGAAACCCCTCTCAATTTTCCGCAAAGGACCGACTTCCCGCAGCTTCTGCCAGAGCAGGGAGAAGAGGATGAAGGATGTCGGCACGAAGAGGAAGCTGAGGAAGATAGCCGTCACCGACTTTTCCACAATAGGGGCCAGCCAGAGGGCAGCGAGGAAGCCGATAATGACGCTGGGGATGGCGGCCATGATCTCCACCGTCGGCTTGATGTACTGCTTGAGCTTCGGGTGGCCGAACTGGCTGGTGTAAATCGCCCCGAGCAGCGCCAGGGGGATGGCGAAGACCATGGCGTAGAACGTCCCCTTCAGGGTGCCGAAAATCAGCGGCGTCAGGCTGAGCTTGGGTTCGAAATCCTCCGAAGCCGACGACGACTGCCAGACGTAAGCGGGTTCATCGTAGCTTTCGTACCAGACCTTGCCGAAGAGGGTGCGCCAGCTCACCTCGGGATGGGGATTGTCCACGCTCCAGGCTTCAAGCTCCCCCTTGGCATTGAGGGCGATGATGCCGGTGCCCCGCAGATTGAGGGCGGCGGTACGCAGGGGTTCCTGCCCTTCGAGGGTCAGCAACTGGCGTTCGCTGGTCATATGATCGAGATAGACCGTCCCTTCCTCGTCGAGGCTGAGCAGGGACTTGTCCCGGTGCGAGGGGGTGATGGCCCGCACGGCGCTGCCGCGATCGGCCAGCGTATGGATGCGGCGCAGGCGCTTCTCCCCACCTTCCGTGTCGGTGCGTACCGGAAACCAGGTAGTCAGCTGCCCCTGCGCGTCCCCGACGGCAAGGGAAATATCGCCAAAGACCAGGGCCAGGGCGGTGATGGCGCGGCGGTCCCGAAAAGCCTGTTGCCGCTCCACGAGTCGGGGGTTCCCCGCCTCGCTCAGATCCCAGCGCAGCAGAGCTCCCTGGTCGGTGCCGGCATAGAGGGCGCGCCCCTCGGTGTCGAGGGCCAGGGCGGTGAGACGGTCCGGCTCTCCGTCGCCCAGAACCGCCGTGGATTGAATCCGCTCCTCGTTGCCGAAGATATCCGTGGTCACCGCCTCTTGGTCGAGCAGCAGGCGGTTGTCGTCCATGAGGCTGACGCGGGTGCGGGTACCATCGCCGGCAATCCGTCCCCGGGAAATGACTGGCAAGTTCCCCTCGGGAGCCGCAAAGACCCCTTCCCGCTCCACGGCGATCTCGAAGGTCCGGTTGTGCTCCTTGTCCCACTGGGCCGAAAAACGCAGTTGCTCGATGGACAGAACGCCGTCGCTCCACAGCAGGCCATAAGCCTGGCGGCCGAATTTGTCGACGGCGACGATGTGGGCCTCCGGCGCACCGGGAGGCCGCAGGGAGATCCGTTCGGTGATCTCACCCGAGGCCACTTCGTAAAAGGTGAAGTCGCCGGCGGCCGACAGGGTGAAAGCCGTCTCCAGATACTCGTCAAGGCCCAGCGCGAGGGTCGCTTCGCCCCCCTGCGAATCGACCGGGTGGATGCGGGCCACGGGCGCCGCCGTCGGTTGATTGAACAGAGGGAGGGAGACTTCCCCGATAAGGAGCAGGATGAAAATGACGGCAAAAATGATGGTCATGCCCCCAACGGTAATCACCCAGCGCGCGATGCGGTCGCGTCGTTTAACTTTTTTCAGCAGCTTCTGATCCATATCCATCCATCCAGAATCCTGAACATGCGTCTACCTGCCCCCGGCTAGATGGCCGCAAGGCAGGCAGACAGGTTGTCAGGGTTGCTACCGGGTCTGGCCGGTTTATTTGAGCAGGTCGAGCTGTTGCTGGGCGGCCTTGGCGGGCAGCGGGAGATAGCCGTCCTTGACTACGACCTCCTGTCCTTCCTTGGACAGCACGAACTTGATGAACTCTTCAAGCATCTTGGGCAGCGGCTCATTGGGCTTTTTGGCAACGTAGAGGTAGAGCATGCGTCCCAGGGGGTATTTGCCGCTGAGGACATTTTCATAGGTAGGCTCGTAGGCCGGGCCGCCTTTTTCCGACAGGGCGATGGCCTTGACCCCCGAGGTCAGATAACCGATGCCCGAGTAGCCGATACCGGCCTTGTCTTCCGTCACCGAGAGGACGACCGATGCGCTGCCGGGCTGTTCCTTGACGATGTCCTTATAGTCCCCTTTGAAGAGGGCGTGGTCTTTGAAGTACCCGTAGGTGCCAGAAGCCGAGTTGCGGCCATAGAGGCTGATGGGCATATTGGCAAGGGAGCCGGTTACGCCCACCTGGCTCCAGGTCAGGATATCCTGCGAGTAGCCCCCTTTGCGGTTCTTGGAAAAGATCGCATCGATCTGCTGCAGGGAGAGTTCCTTGATGGGGTTATCCTTGTTGACGAAGACGCCCAGGGAGTCGAGGGCGACGCCGATCTGCAGCGGCTTGAAGCCGTATTTGTTCTCGAAGGCCTCGATCTCGGAGGTCTTCATTTTGCGGGACATGGGGCCGATCTGGGCGGTTCCTTCGATGAGGGCAGGGGGGGCGGTGCTGGAGCCCTTGCCTTCAATCTGGATATTGACGTTGGGGTACTGCTTGCGGAACCCTTCGGCCCAGTAGGTCATGAGGTTGTTCAGGGTATCGGAACCGATGCTGTTGAGGTTGCCGCTCACCCCCTGGGTCTTGGCGTAGACCGGCAGGGCGGGATCGACTTTGAGTTGCGCGGCGACAGCGGACCCACCGGCAAAAACCATGGCTGCGGCCACTACGGCAGCGGCAAGAACCAGCTTCTTCCAAACATTTTTTTTCATCTGTCTTTTCTCCTGATGTGTCGTTTTGAGATACCGCTTAAACACGTAAAAGCGGCGACGGCGATCGTTCTGTTTCGTTCTTTACGGTTCGGATTCTGCCTCGCTTCTGTTAGGGGTTTGTTAGCCGCCTGTAAGAAGCTCATGAGTTTTTCCGCCGATGAAACAGACCTCGTCCGACAGCTGGGCAGGAACAAGGAATAAGGGTCTTTTGTTAGGGGAATATTAGGATAGAAGCACTATATCGTCCGTCGGCCCTCATTCAAGGGGAGAGGACAAATAAGGACAGGCAGATATGTGCATGGCCTTCTGCGGCGGCACCCGGGATTTTTCTGGCCCTGAAAAAAAAAGAGGCGTATTTTAGCGCGCGGTCGAAAAGGAGGCGCTTAAGACATGAAGGATGGGTTTGGAGTGAAGAACGAGGAGATCGAGTGGCTGCCCCTGGTCAGCCTGGTGGCGGCCATGCTGCTGTGGGCCAGTTCTTTTGTGGCCCTTAAACTGGCTTTTAGAAGCTACGACCCCATGGTCGTCATTTTCGGACGCATGTTTCTGGCCAGCCTCTTTTTTCTCCCCTTTATTCCCAGCTTCCGCCGCATCCGCTTTCGCCGGGGAGATCTGAAATATCTGGCCCTCATGGCCCTGTGCGAGCCCTGTCTCTACTTTGTCTTCGAGGCCAGAGCCATGGAGAACACCACGGCGTCACAGGCCGGGATGATTACCGCCATGATGCCCCTCCTGGTAGCCATCCTCGCCTGGTTCTTTCTGCGCGAGCGCATCAGCCGCCTGACCCTGGCGGGGTTTGTGCTGGCCATCGTCGGCGCCGTCTGGCTGAGCCTGGCCAGCAGCAGTGACGCCTATGCACCCAACCCCCTGCTGGGTAATTTCTACGAATTTCTGGCCATGATCTGCGCGGCCGGCTACACCGTCTCCCTGCGTCACCTGAGCGCCGGCTACCCGCCCCTGTTCATGGCGGCCTTCCAGTCCTTCGCCGGCAGCCTCTTTTTCTTCCCTTTCCTGCTGCTGCCGCAGACGGTTCTCCCCAGCGAATTTCTGCTGGTGCCGGTCCTGGCCATCGCCTACCTGGGCCTCTTCGTCACTCTGGTGGCCTATACCTGCTACAACATCGGCGTCAAACACATCCCCGCGAGCCAGGCGGCGGTCTTCGTCAATCTCATCCCGGTCTTCAGCGTGCTCATGGCCATGCTCTTTCTCGGCGAGCGGCTAAATCTTCAGCAGCTGGCCGCCTCGGCTCTGGTCCTGGCCGGCGTCCTCATCAGCCGTCACGGCGGCCGCAAGTCATCCCGCCAGACCGGCGCACCGGTAACGGCCCCTATAACCGAGGAGAGCGCCCTCAGTCGAACTGGGCCTTGAAGGCGGCCATCTCCCGCCGGAGGGTCTCTACCTCCTCACGCAGGGCGGCCACTTCGTCCTCGAGACGGGCCATACGCTCCTCTTCGGCCCGCACCCGCAGGGTGGCCGCTTCGGCCGGAGCCTCGGAGCAGACGGCTTCCTCCGGCGGCGCCCCGGCGAAGAGGTGGGCGTAGCGCGACTCTTTACGCCCCGGCTGACGGGGGAGACGGATCGCCAGGGGCGGCTGCCGCTGTTCGAGCCCCTGCAGCACCTCCTCCACCTGCGCCAGCTCCTCGAAGGAATACAGCCGCTCGCTGCGCCCCCGCAATTCGCCCAGGGTCTGCGGTCCGCGCACCAGCAGCACGCAGAGCACGGCCAGTTCCTCGGGCTCGAGATGAAGTTTCTCGGCCAGCGTGTGCCGGTATTTGGGGACCCTCCCCCCTTCGCCGCTCTGCATGGCCAGCCCGCCGTGGCGAAGGCGCTCCAGCGCCCGCACGACCTCCGTCTCCTCCAGAACCATTACCGGCTCGCGGTTGGATTTCTGGTTGCAGGCGTTGGTCAGGGCATTGAGGCTGAGAGGATAGTATTCCGGTGTCGCCATCTCTTTTTCCAGGAGACAGCCGAGCACCCTGGCCTCCACGGCATCCAATATCATCTGTTCCATAATAAAATCTCCTCGGTTTTCCGCGTGGTCCCAAGCGGCTGGGCCTGATCCATAAAACACCCACGGCCTGAGCAGGGACAAGCCCTTTTTTGACCTGCCTCAAGGCAACGGCGCCCGGAACGTGTTTTAGTAGCGGCACGATCATCATTGACAGGAGGATAAGCATGCCAGAGAGTGAAACCATTGTCACCCTGCTGATTTGGGGGCTCACCGCCGCCGGCTGTTTTTTCGGCCTGCGGGCCCGCCGGAAAAGGCGCCGCCCGCCCCGACCATAAGAAAGGGCCACCGGAAATCTGTCCCGGTGGCCCTTTCTCAGGTTTGTGTCACGCAGAACCTCAGTTCCTTTCGTTGCCCCTGCGCTCCGTCTCGCCCTCCTGCTCCTGGTCCCGCTGACGCTCCCAGATCATGCGGCGATCCCCATCTTCACGCTGTGAATCCCGCTTGCGCTCGACTTCTTCGGCTCGCTTGCGCATCTTTTCACCCTCGTCGGTGGCCTTTCCTTTACTCTTTTCATAGCGCATGCGTTCCTGATAGGCGTTGCGCTCCTGCTTATGCCGCTGTTTGAGGGCCTCCTTGTCCGCCTTGTAGCGCTCTTCGAGCGCCTTGCGCTCGGCCTGCTGGCGCTTCTCCAGGGTCTTCATATCGCCATCGGCGACCTGCTGCATCTGCTCCATCCGGTCCGGCTTCCCCTTGCCCTCCTTGGGAGCGGCGAAAACAGCCTGGGGTAGAGCGAAAAACAGCATCCCGGCGAAAAGGACAAAGAGAGCGACGCGTCTTCCTGTTCCATTGTTCATCATGAGATTTTCTCCTTCGGTTGAGTGGTGACATCAAAAAACGACCCCACAATTTTAGCAGGATTTGAAGGAAGCGAAAGTTCCTCAGGGGAGACAGTCCGACCACCCCAGCTGCCCCAGCAGAGCAGCCATGGCCGGGTCGAGAGGGGCCTCGATGACGAGCTGCCGACCGTCCAGGGGATGGGGGAAAGCTAGGCGGGTGGCGGCCAGCAGCAGTCGGTGGCAGCCGAAGTGCTCCCGAAAAAAGCGGTTGTGGCGCCCTTCCCCGTACTTGGTATCCCCGATAATGGGGTGGAAGAGGTGTTTGAAGTGGCGACGCAGCTGATGACGGCGCCCGGTGTGGGGACGGGCCTCCACCAGGCTGTAACGGCTGCTGGGGTAGCGCCCGACGGCGAAGGGGAGTTCGACCTGCGCCAGGCGGCGGAAGGAGGTCACGGCCTCCTGGGCTGGCTTGTCCGGCTGGGCCGGATAGTCGGCGAGGCGGTCGGGCTCTTCGATCAGGGGATAGTCGATGATCCCGGTCTCCGGGCAGACGCCGCGCAGTACGGCCAGGTAGGTCTTTTCCACCGCGCCCCGGGCGAAAGACTCCCCCAAGGCGCGGGCCACCTCGGGGGAGAGGGCGAAGAGGAGCACGCCGGAGGTCGGCTTGTCCAGGCGATGGGCCGGGTAAACCGGTCGGCCCAGCTGGTCCCGCAACAACTGCAGGGCAAAACGGGTTTCACGCCGGTCGATGGGGCTGCGATGCACCAGCAGCCCCGCCGGTTTGTTGATCGCCACCAGGTGGTCGTCGGCGTAGAGGATGTCGAGCTTTTCACAGTCGCAGGAGAAAACCGCCATCAAGGGGTCTCCAGCAGCCGCCGCAGCACGTGATGAAGAATGCCCCCGCTGTGGAAGTAGGCGATTTCGTCGGCGGTATCGATGCGGCAGCGCACCGCCACCTCCTGCTGACGACTATCCTCATGGCGGATGACCAATTGCAGGCTCATGCCCGGCGTCAGTTCCCCTTCCGGCGGCAGCAGGTCGACCTGCTCGCTGCCATCGAGACCGAGGGTCACCCGGGTGACGCCTGGCTCGAACTGCAGGGGAAGCACCCCCATGCCGACAAGGTTGGAGCGGTGAATGCGCTCGAAACTTTCGGCGATGATCGCCCTGATGCCGAGCAGCCGGCTCCCCTTGGCGGCCCAGTCGCGGCTGGAGCCGGTGCCGTACTCGGCGCCGGCGATAATGACCAGGGGCGTGCCTTCTTCGCCGTAGCGCATGGCCGCGTCGTAGAGGCTCATCTCCTCGCCGCTGGGAATATGGCGGGTGAAGCCGCCTTCGAGGTGGGGCACCATCTCGTTGCGCAGACGGATGTTGGCGAAGGTGCCGCGCATCATGACCTCGTGATTGCCGCGGCGCGACCCGTAGGAGTTGAAGTCGGCCGCCTTGACCCCGTGTTTCTGCAGGTAGTCGCCGGCGGGGCTGTCGGCCCGGATGCTGCCGGCGGGCGAGATGTGGTCGGTGGTGATGGTGTCTCCAAGCAGCGCCAGGATGCGGGCGCTGGCGAAGGCCGCCTCCCCATGCTCCTGCTCCACATCCAGAAAGAAGGGCGGCTCCTTGACGTAGGTGGAATCGGAATCCCAGGCAAAGGTTTTACCTTCCGGCACCGGCAGGTTCCGCCAGCTTTCCTCACCGTGGAAAACGTCGGCATATTCCTGATGAAACATCTCGGCGGTCACCTTCTCCACCGCCCGGGCGACCTCGGCGGCCGTCGGCCAGATATCCCCGAGATAGACGGGCTGGCCGTCCCTGTCCTCCCCCAGGGGTTCTTTCGACAGGTCAATGCGCATGGTGCCGGCCAGGGCGTAGGCCACCACCAACGGAGGCGAGGCCAGCCAGCTGGCCTTGACCTGGGGATGAATGCGCCCCTCGAAATTGCGGTTGCCGGAGAGAACCGCACAGACCGTCAGATCCTGTTCGCGCACGGCGGCGGCAATAGGCTCGTCGAGGGGGCCCGAATTGCCGATACAGGTGGTACAGCCGTAACCCACCAGCTGGAAGCCGAGGGCATCGAGGGGTTTCTGCAGATCGGCGGCGGCCAGATAGTCGCTGACGACCTTGGAGCCGGGGGCCAGGGACGTCTTCACCCAGGGTTTACTGGACAGCCCCTTCTCCAAAGCTTTCTGGGCCAGCAGACCGGCGGCCATCATGACGGCCGGATTCGAGGTGTTGGTACAGGAGGTGATGGCAGCGATGACCAGGTCGCCATCGCGCAGGCGGTAGTCTGCCCCTTTGACCTCGGCGGACTGTTCCCGGCCCGCGTCTGCCAGCAACGCATCCATGGCGCCGGGCAACTCGGGGAGCGCCACCCGATCCTGCGGACGCTTGGGACCGGCCACACTCGGCACCACCTGACCCAGGTCCAGCTCCACCACGTCGGTAAAGAGAGGGGCCGGCGTCTTTTCGTCCCGCCATAGCCCCTGCGCCTTGGCGTAGGCTTCCACCAGGGCCAGGGTCTGGCCGTCACGCCCGGTGAAGCGCAGATAGTCCAAAGTCTGCCGATCCACCGGGAAGAACCCGCAGGTGGCGCCATACTCGGGAGACATGTTGGCGATGGTGGCCCGGTCGGCGATGGGGAGATGATCGAGGCCGGGTCCGAAAAACTCGACGAATTTGCCGACCACGCCGAACTCCCGCAGCATCTGGGTGACGGTGAGCACCAGGTCGGTGGCCGTCACCCCCGCCGCCAGGGAACCGTGCAGGCGGAAGCCCACCACCTCGGGGATGAGCATGGAGATGGGCTGGCCGAGCATGGCCGCCTCGGCTTCGATGCCGCCGACCCCCCAGCCCAGAATGCCGAGGCCGTTGATCATGGGCGTATGGCTGTCCGTGCCGACGAGGGTGTCGGGATAGGCCAGCGTGCGGCCATCCTCCTCGGCGCTCCACACCGTTTGTCCCAGATACTCCAGATTCACCTGGTGGCAGATGCCGGTGCCCGGCGGCACCACGCGGAAGTTGGCGAAAGCCTTCTGTCCCCAGCGCAGCAGCGCGTAACGCTCGTGGTTGCGCGCCATTTCGGCGGCGACATTGGCGGCAAAAGCGTCTTTCGAGCCGTAGCGGTCCACCGTCACCGAATGGTCGATGATCAGATCCACCGGCACGCGGGGGTTGATCTTTTCCGGGTCGCCCCCGGCCCGGGCCATGGCGTCGCGCAGAGCGGCCAGGTCGACCACGGCGGGAACCCCGGTAAAGTCCTGCATCAGCACCCGGGCCGGGCGAAAGGCGATTTCCCGGGAGGAGGAGCGCTCCTTGAGCCAGGCGGCCAGGGCTTCGATGTCGGCGACGGTCACGCTCTGGCCGTCCTCAAAGCGCAGCAGATTTTCCAGCAATATTTTGAGGGAGAAAGGCAGGCGGCTGAGATCGCCGAGCCCCGCCCGTTCGGCAGCGGGGAGGCTGAAATAATCGTAGCGGCGACCGTTGACCGTCAGGGTTGTTTTTGTCTTGAGTGTATCGGCTTGTTGGGCGTGCATAGGGACCTCCTCGGGGCGGGCTCAACCGTTCCCCCCCTGTCACGGGGATTAAAAGAACGGTTAAACCTTATCACGCCCGAGGCGGCCCGCAACCCCGACCGGTCAGGACCGGGGCTCGGAGGGAAGGATAATGGAGAAGGTGCTGCCTTTACCCGGAACACTTTCCACGGTGACACGGCCGCCATGGGTCTGCACGATGTGTTTGACGATGGCCAGGCCCAGCCCGGTGCCCCCCTGCTGGCGGCTGCGGGCCTTATCGACCCGGTAGAAGCGTTCGAACAGACGGGGCAGATGCTCGCGGGCAATGCCGCAGCCCTGATCGATGACGCGGATGACGACGCCTTCGTCCCCCTGCGCCCCTTCTACCCGCACCCGGCTGCCTTCGGGGGAATATTTGATCGCGTTGCTGATGAGATTGACCAGAGCCTGCTCGATCAGCGGCGGATTGAGACGGGCCCGCAGGTTATCGGCCACGGCCTGCTCCACCTGGATCCCCCGCTCCTGCGCCTGCACCTCGCAGGACTGGATGGCCGACCGCACCACCTCGTCCACCCCCTCCGGCTGCAGGTCGATCTGCTGCCGCTCGGCACCCTGCTCAATACGGGACAGATCGAGCAGATCATCGATGATGGCATTGAGACGGTCGGCCTGCTTGCTGACAATGGTCAAAAAACGCTGGGCGTCTTCCGGCTGGTTGATGGCGCCATCGAGAAGGGTCTCGACGAACCCCTTGATGGCCGTGATCGGCGTCTTCAGTTCGTGGGAGACGTTGGCGACGAAATCCCGGCGCATGGTCTCCAGACGGCGCAGGCGGGTCACGTCATTAAGAACAATAAGGACGCCGATGCGTTGCCCCTGGGAGCCGCGCAGGGCCGTACCGTGGGCCTGCAGAAAACGTTCGGGTTCCCCGTGAAAGACGATATCCCCTTCCACCGCTTCCGGGCTGGCCAGCGCCTGGGCGATAAAACGCTGCAGATCGGCCTTGCGCACCACCTCCTGGATACGACTTCCCTGCACCTTTTCGGAGTCGAGAGCCAGCAGCTTTTCCGCCGCCCGGTTCAGGCGCAGGATGCGCTCCTCGGCATCCACCGCCAACACCCCTTCCACCATGCTGGCCAGCACGGCCTCCTGCTCGTTGCGCTGGCGCAGCACCGTACGGATACGCTCGTCGAGCTGGGCGGCCATTTTGTTCATCGCTTCGGCCAGACTACGCACCTCCGCCGAACCTCGCACGACCAGCGGCTGCTGCAGCTCGCCCCGGGAAAAGCGCTCGGCTCCCTGCTTCATCATCTCCAGGGGCTGACTGATGCGGCGGGAGACGAGCAGGCTCAGCAGGGCCGCCAGCCCAGCCGCCGCCAAACCGCCCAAAATGACCCGGCGCAGCAGCGTGTCGAGGGTTTCATCCAGGGCCGTGATCGCCATGGCGGTCCGGACCACGCCGGTGATGGCACCGTTCTCCGCCACCGGGAGGGCGACGTACATCATGTCCTGCTGAATGGTATGGCTGAAACGGACAGAGCGCCCGGTGCGCCCCTGCATCGCCTCCACAATTTCCGGCCGGCCCGCATGATTTTCCATACGGGCGGCTTCTTCTTCCGAGTCGGCCAGCACCACGCCCGAGGGCATGATGAGGGTAATTCGCGTCGCCGAGTCCTGCCCCAATTCAGCGACCAGCGCTTCAAGATAGGGGGACTGGGAGACGGCGAAAAGCCCTTTGACCTGCACGGTGACCAGGCGCGCCCGGGCCATCAGGTCTTCTTCCGCCTGCTTGAGGTAGGAGGAGCGCAGGGTGGAAGAAAAATACCAGGTCAGTACCAGCAGGGAGAGGAGAATGATGACCAGACAGGGAATATAGAACTGCCAGAGCAGCCGCTTGGGACGCATCATGTTATTTTGCCTCGTGAGAAAGGATAATCAGGCCTTGAAGCGGTAGCCGACGCCGCGGACTGTTTCGATGACCTTGCCGCAGGGGCCCAGCTTCTTGCGCAGTCCGACGATCTGCACGTCTACCGCCCGGTCGGTGACCGAGTAGTCGTCGCCTCGCACCGCATTGACGATCTGGTAGCGGGTGAAGACCCAGCCGGGACGACTGGCCAAAAAGTGCAGGACGCGAAACTCCGTGAAGGTCAGTTCGACGGGCTCACCACCGACCAGCACCTCGTTGCGGCCAGGATGGATGACCAACTCGCCCAGCCGCAGGACCTCTTCCGTCGCGGCGGGCTCCCCCTCGCTGCGGCGCCGCAGCACCGCCTTGATACGGGCCAGCAGGATTTTGGGCGAAAAAGGCTTGGTGACATAATCGTCGGCGCCCATCTCCAAGCCCAGCACCACGTCGGATTCCTCCCCTTTGGCCGTGGTCATGACGATCGGAATCGGGGCCAGGGCCGGGTCGCTCTTCAGCGCCCGACAGACCTCCAGGCCGTCGAGTCCCGGCAGCATCAGGTCGAGAACCACCAGGTCGAAGGGTTCCTTGCGGGCCCTCTGCAACCCTTCTTCCCCGCTGATGGCGCCAGCGACCTGGTAGCCTTCCTTGGCCAGGTTGTAATGGATCAGGGCCAGAATATCCTCTTCGTCCTCAATGACGAGAATGCGCTCTTTGCTCATGGGTCCGCTTCTTTTCTCCTCGGGAATATCGCACGATTTGGAGGAATATAGGGCCGTTTTGTTAGAAATATGTGAGTTTTGAGGAAAATTTACTCGATGTAAATCATTTTGCGCGTCATGCCACCGTCCACGACAAAATTCTGACCGGTGATGAAGCTGTTTTCGGGGCGGCAGAGAAACACGACCAGCGAGGCGATGTCGGACGGCGTACCCACCCGCCCGGCCGGATGCTGGGCATGATCGGCTTCACTCAGCTCTTCCTGAGCCCGGACGGATTTTTTGGCCCAGCCGGACACGTCGATCCAGCCCGGACTGATACAGTTTACCCGTACCTGTGGCCCGAGACTGACGGCGAGGGCGTGGGTGAGGGCGAGAAGCCCCCCCTTGGAGGCCGCATAGCTTTCCGTGTCGGCCTCGGACATCAGGGCCCGGGTGGAGGCGATATTGAGCAGGGCGCCTTTGGTTTGGCGCAGGGCGGGGGCGCAGGCGCGGGCGCAGAGGAAAGCGCCGCTCAGGTTGACGGCCAGGACCCGGTTCCATTCCGCCAGGCTCAGCTCCGTCAGGGGCCGGCGGATCATGATGCCGGCGTTGTTGATCAGCACATCCAGACCGCCAAAGGTGTGCAGCGTCTGCGCGACCAGGCTGCCGACCTCCTCCTCCGAAGCCACATCGGCGCGAAAAAAACGCACCTCCCCTGCCGCCTGCAGTTCCTGTTCGGTCTCTCGACCGGCGGCGTCGTCGATATCGGCGATCATCACCCGGGCCCCCTCGGCCAGAAAGCGCTCGGCCAGACCGCGGCCGATTCCCTGGGCTCCACCGGTGATCAGGACGTTTTTTCCTGCGAGACTCATGCGATAATCTTCCTTTCTCTCAATCGTTTTTTCCCTGTGGATAGAGGCGGCGATAGACGACCACGACCACAGCCGTCGCCCCGATGGCCATGGCCAGCATCCCGCCGGCGGCGGCCGGGTTGTTGAGCCAGGCCGGGTGGATCAGCAGCACGCCGCCCAAAAGCAGCATCATCACCCCCGACAGCAGCTTGAGCACCCGGCCTTCCCACTCGCTGAGCTTGCGCGAACCCAGCGTCCAGGTAAAGACCAGGGTGATGGTCAACAGCGGCAGGATGTAGACGAGGTTGTAGAGGACAAGGTAGCCATAATACTGCCAGGTGGTCAGCGGACGCAAGGTCAGCAGCCGGGTATAGACCATGGGGAACCCGGCGGTGCACAGCAGTTCGTAGGTATTGGCCGCCACGGCCAGCACCAGAGTGGCCATCAGCACCGGGCCCAGCCGGCGCTGACCGAGCAGGGCGCGCATGCGGGTGAAGAGCTTCGGCTTGGCCTCCTCGGGGATGGAGAGGCTCACCCCCTTTTTAAACCAGAAGAAGTCCTTGATGTTGATGGCGGCCACCCCCAGGGCCACCAGCCCGGCCGTCACCGTAATCCAGGGCAGATGGCCCGCCAGCAGGAAGAGATTCAGCCAGGCGGCCATGAACAGAAAATAGATCAGCCCCGAGCAAAAGACAAAGGTGCCGCCCACCAGCAGCATCCAGCGGCGCGAATGCGCGTGCACCAGCAGACTGAGCAGAAAGAAGAGGACGAAAAAGGCGCAGGGATTGAAACTGTCGAGCAGGCCGAGAACCAGGGTGACTAGCAGCAGGGAGTGACTTTCGCCGTCGACCGCCCCCAACAAGGGGAGGCGAAGGGCGTAATCCTCCCCGGCAGACGCGACCGGCGCCGGCGCTTCCGGCCCCAGCCGCCGGGCCACAAAGGCTTCGATCTCACGGGCTGTCTCCGCCGAAAAGCCGAACCACAAACGGTTCTCGATGTGAAAGGCCGGTGTGCTGACGGTGCCGCTGCCGAACTGCTCGGCCAGGGCAACCAGGCGATCGAAATGTTCCCGGTTGCTCCAGACTTCGTACTCGACCAGATTCAGGCCGGGGTAGGCCGCCGTCAATTCCGCCAGAAAAGGCTTGGCTTCGGCGCAGTGCGGGCAGTTGGCCGCCCAGTAGTAGTGCAGGCTGAGGGTCTGCGTCTCGGCCCCTGCAGCCGGCTTCGGCGCCCACCCCGGCGACAGCTGCAGGCTCGCCAGCAGCAGCACCGCCAACAGGCCCTGCCAGAATCGAAATTTTCCTGCCATTGGGCTCCTCTTCGGCAAGAAGCGTCCTTCCTCCTTGTCCCCTTTCGGTAAGTCTACCAGAAATCCCGATCTTCTCCCCCGGGCCTGAAGCCCGCCGCAGAGCTGGTATACTTCAGAGCAGGTTACCTTCCCATCGATGAAAGGATTTACGGCCATGCCCAGCGAGGAGAACTACTGGTATCCCGGCGACCAGATGGAACGCCTGGTCGAATTGACCAGCCGGCAGGAAGAGAGCAAGGACATCCCCCTGCGCCGGGATGTGCGCTCTCTCGGCAAGATGCTCGGCACCGTCATCCGCGAGCAGGCGGGTCTCGACCTCTACAATACGGAGGAAGAACTGCGCCAGCTGGCCATCCGTCACCGTGAGCAACTGGACAAGGCGGGAGCGGACGCCCTGGAAGACCCGGTGGAGAGCGAGCTTATAGAGCAGGCCTTGGCCCTGGTGCGAAATCTCTCCGTGGCCCAGGCCCACACCATCATCAAGGCCTTCGCCACCTTTTTTGAACTGACCAACCTGGCCGAGACCAACCACCGCAAGCGGCGCCGGCGGGCTGAACGGCTGCAGGCGGGCGCCCCGGACAAGGCCGGTTCGCTGCGCGGAACCCTGCTGCGACTGCAGAAAAAAGGACTAGACCTCGACGCCGTCCTCGAACGGCTGACCCGCATTGAGATTATCCCGGTCTTCACCGCCCATCCGACGGAAGTCGCCCGCCGGGTGGTCCGCTTCAAACGCCGCCGCATCGGCCAGCAACTCGAACAGCTGGATCGTCTTCCCCTCGGCGAAGCGGACGTCCGGCAAGGGCAGCAGGAGATTCTCTCCGACATCACCGCCCTGTGGCAGAGTGACGAGGTCCGCCGCCGCAAGCCGACGGTCAGCGACGAAATCCGCATGGGTTTCGACCACTATCTCAATGCCCTGCTCCCTCCCACCCATGACCTGTACGTGGACATGGCCGCCGCCCTGCAGGAGGTTTACGGGCGGCCGATCGAAGCGCACGACCTGCCGACGGTGCTCCGTTACGGTTCGTGGATCGGCGGCGATCGCGATGGCAACCCCTTCGTCACGCCGGAATCGACCCTGGAGGCGCTGGGCCAGGCCCGGGCCCTCATTCTGGGCCATTACCTCGAAGCCGTCAGCCTGCTGCAGGAGTTGCTCACCCCCTCCACCTGCCGGGTTCCCGTCTCCCGCGCCCTTACCCGACGCCTGGAGGCCTACCGGCAGGCTTATCCCGCCTTTGAACAGAGCCTGTCCGACGGCTTCCCCTGCGAAAGCTATCGGCAGCTGCTCGGCTTCGTTCTCTACCGCCTGCAGGGGGCGCTGCGTCAGCCCCGAACCGACGAGTCCTACGATGTCGCCACCGAGTTTGCCGAAGACCTCGAACTGGTGCGCGAGAGCCTGATAGAGAACGGCGGCGGCCGCCTGGCCCGACAATGGCTCGACCCGTTGCTGCGCAAGGTCGACACCTTCGGTTTTCATCTGCACACCCTCGACATTCGCCAGCATGCCCGGGTCCACAGCCAGGCTCTGCACGAGCTGGCCGCCGGCAGCCAGGGCTGCGCCGAGTCCGCCGAGGATTTTCCCACCCCCCCTTCGCGACAGACGGAAGAGCTGCTCAAGGCCCTGCGCGCCATCGCCGACCAGAAAAAACGCGGCATCGCCCAGGCCATCCGCAGCTACGTTATCAGCGGGGCCAGCGGCGTGGCCGACATCCGCGCCCTGGTGTGGTTGTGCGAACTGGCGGGCATCACGGTTAAAGGGGATAGAACGGCACGAGACCCCGGCCTGATGCCTGTCCCGCTGTTCGAATCCATTGAGGATCTGCGCAACGCCCCCGCCATCTGCCGCAGCCTGTGGAACGCGGCGGACTACCAGCCCTATCTCGATTCCTGGGGGCGCTGGCAGGAGATCATGCTCGGCTATTCGGACTCCAACAAGGACGGCGGCATGATCACCAGCACCTGGGAAATCTTCAAGGCCCATCGCGCCCTGCATCGGGTTGCCGAGGAATGCCAGGTGAAACTGTGCCTCTTTCACGGCCGCGGCGGCACCGTGGGGCGCGGCGGCGGACCCACCCACCGGGCCATCGTCGCCCAGCCGCCGGGGGCCTTCACCGGCACCTTCAAGCTCACGGAACAGGGCGAAGTGATCAACTTCAAGTATTCCGACCCTCAGCTCGCCCTGCGCAACCAGGAGCTGATGGTCGCCGCCTCGCTGGAGGCCCTCTGCCCTTCCCTGCTGGACTGCCCGGAAATCCCCGCCCGTTGGGAAGAAGCCCTGGAGGAGATCTCCGGCTACGCCTTTGCCCGCTACCGGGACAAGATCGCCGAAAATCCCGACATCCTCCCCTATTTCGAACAGGCCACGCCCGTCCTCGAATTCGAACTGGCCAAGATCGGCTCGCGGCCATCGCGCCGCAAAGACAGCCAGAGCCTCGACGACCTGCGCGCCATCCCCTGGGGCTTCGGCTGGATGCAGAGCCGTCACGTTATTCCCGGCTGGTTTGGGGTCGGTTATGCCTTCGAGCGTTTTATGGGAGAAGATCGGGAGAAAGAGACCCTGGTGCGGGAGATGATGAAAGAGTTTCCGTTTTTTTCCGATATGATGCGCAACATCGAGCTGGCTCTGACCAAGGTCGATCTCCCCCTGGCCCGCCTCTACGCCGGGCTGGTGACCGACAGCGAGGTGCGGCAGCGCGTCTTCGACCTCTTTGTCGACGAGTTCCACCGCACCCGCCAGGTGCTGCTGACCATCACCGAACAGACGCGGCTGCTGGAAAAAAACCAGCCCCTGGCCCGCTCCCTGCAGCTACGGAAGCCCTATGTCGATCCCCTGAGTCTCATTCAGATCGAGCTGCTGCGCCGCAAACGGGCCCAGGAAGAAAATGATGAATTGAACTACGCGCTGGCGGCCACCATCAACGGCATTGCCGCCGGCTTGCGCAACACGGGGTGAGGTGGGGAATCAGATATCCTCTTTTTTCAGGGCTTGAAGGTTGCTCAACTGGGTACGGCTGGTGGCCAGCGATTTATGCGCCCCCTCGTGGTCGGGAGCAAAGGCGAGAATCTGCTCCCAGGTTCCGATCGCCTCTTCGAGCAGGCCGTTCCGGTAGGCGGTCATCCCCTGGACCATCAGTTGCTCGGCGCAGAAGTCCCGCTTTCGGGTCAGTTCCTCGCCAGACACTTCACCGCCGGTGACGGTCGCCTCGCTCTCTTTAACGAGGGACAGCAGATAGGCGAAGGTGGCACCGGCCTCGGCATAATGCTGCGCCGCCAGCATCTGCTCCCCCTGCCGGTAAGCCCCCGGCAACGCCCGCCGGAGAAGCTCGGCACTGTCTCCCTTGCCGTTATCAGCAAGATTCAGCGCGGCCAGGTAGTCTCCCTGGGATAAAAGCTTCTGCTGCTTCTGCACCAGACTGTCATCCCGGTTCGCTTCCGGCGCAGGGAGGTTTAAGGAGGACGGGGAGGATGATGCCGGTGTGTGGGGGGCACAGGAAGAGGTCAGAAGGCTCAAAGCGCCCAGCAGGGCGAACAGACAGATCGTTTTCAGGGGAAACCTCATAAGCCATCTCCCATAAAGGATGGACGCCGACCCGCGTCGAATTCCGGTAGAATTTTGATGAACAGGTCAGTCAATTCGGGGGAAAACTGGGTGCCGCGACACTTCAAAATTTCCCCCACGGCCGCGTCGCGGGAACGCCCCGGCCGGTAGGGCCGCGAAGAAATCATGGCGTCAAAGCTGTCAGCCAGGGCGACAATCTGGGCGTGCAGGTGAATCTGGCTCCCTTTCAGACCGGCAGGATAGCCGCTGCCGTCATAAAATTCATGGTGCTGCAGGACGGCCGGAATGTAGCGGTGGAGTGAATCGGCCAGCCCGAGGATCTCGGCGCCATAACTCGGATGGCAGCGAATGAGCCTGGCTTGCTGCTCGTCCAGGGATCCCTGCTTGTTCAGCACCTCGTCGGGGATGCGGATTTTGCCGACATCGTGCAGAAAACAGGCCATTTCCAGCTCTTTGAGCTCCTCCGCCGACAACCCCAGTTTTTCTCCGAGAAGAAGCGAGAGCCCCGCCACCCGGGAAGAATGGCCGTAGGTATACTGATCCCGCGCGTCGATGGCGGCGGCCAGAATCCGTACGGTATCGCTGTAGGACGACTCCAGGTTCTCGGCGTATTTCTGCAGACGTTCCTTCTGCCCCTGAATCACTCCCGCCATCTCGTTGAACCGGCGGGTCAGCTCCCCCAGTTCGTCCCGGCTGCGCGGGGCGAGAGTCACCCGGTAATCCCCCTGCTTGATACGATTGACCCCGGCCGCCAGCCGCTGGATGGGGCCGGTGATGATGCGCGACAACAGAATGGCGCCAACCACGCCCCCCAACAGGGCCGCCACGCTGACCCAGGCAATCTGCCGGCGGGCGCTACTTTGGCTGGCTTCCAGATTGGCGGCATCGATGCCGAGAAATACCTGGCCGACATGACGGCCGGCAAAATGGACACCGCTGGAAAACTCATAGCCGGCCACCCCGTCGCGCACAACCCGGCGAACCGTACCACTCGTGCTCTGCTCCAGCAGCGTGCCCGAGACCGGGGCGTAGGTCTGACCGGCCTTGGACAGGTCATTGTGAGCCAGGATTTTTCCTTCGGTGTCGACAATCGCCAGATAGAGAATGTCCTGCTGCGACTCCTTGATCTTGGCGGCCAGATTGTCGAGGGCCAGCCGGTCTCCCGACAGGATGCTGAAGCCGGCGGGCGAGGTGGCGCTCAGGGCGATGGACTGCCCGCGCTTGACCATTTCCGCCACCAGGAAACGATCGAGGATGTCGATGACCAGAAACGCCGACGCGGCGGTGATAACGGCAATGAGCAACAAAACGAACAGGGCCAGCTTGGCCCCGATGCTACGAAAAAAAAGGGATACTACGAACTTCTTCATTTCCACCCTCCTGCGGGTAGGGTGCGATATTAGCGTAACTTTTTGCTTCTGGCAAACCGAAACGACGGGGGGCTAAAAGGGCTGGGAATCACAAGTAAAGCCCTTGACGCGCCTTGCGTCGGTCAGGCGGGAATAAGGCTTTTGTCTGAACCGGAAGCCAGCGAGGTGACAAGAAAAGAGCGGCACTGTTCCGGCGGAAGGGGACGGCCGAAGAGATAACCCTGGCCTTGATCGCAGCCATAATCCAGCAGAAATTCCATCTGCTCCCGGGTTTCTATCCCTTCGGCGATGACCTCGAGGTTCATACTGCGGGCCAGGGCAACAATGGAAGCGGCGATGGAGGCGTCGTTGGCGTCGTTGGTGATGTCCCGCACGAAACCCTTATCGATCTTGAGCTTGGAGATGGGAAACAGTTTGAGATAGGCCAGAGAAGAATACCCCGTGCCGAAGTCGTCGATGGCCAGATGCACGCCGCGCACCTTGAGGTCGGTGAGCGTCATGATAACCTCGCCGAAATCCTCCATGATAACGCTTTCGGTAATTTCCAGTTCCAGCCACTCGGGGTCGAGGCCGGTTTCTTCCAGAACCCGGTCGATCATGTCCACCAGGTCGGCCTGGCGAAATTGTCTGGCCGAAATGTTTACCGACATGCGCACGGGGGGAAAGCCCTGTTCCTGCCAGGCCTTGTTCTGCAGACAGGCCGTCTTCAGGACCCATTCCCCGATAGGCAGGATAACCCCGGTTTCTTCCGCCAAAGGGATGAAATCGCCGGGAGAGACCAGCCCCCGCTGCGGGTGCTGCCAGCGCAGAAGGGCTTCCATGCCGATCAGTTCGCCGCTGTTGAGATCGATCTGCGGCTGGTAGTGCAGCACCAGCTGATCGTTGTCCAGGGCTTTGCGCAGGCTGCCTTCGAGGGCCAGCAGTTCGTGGGCGCGAGCATTCATGTCCGGCGTATAGAACTGGCAGGTGTTGCGTCCCCTGTCCTTGGCCCGATACATGGCCACATCGGCAAATTTCATCAGTTCTTCGGGACTTTCCGTATCGGCGGGGAAGAGGCTGACGCCGATGCTGGCCGTGACGAAAAGCTCCTGTTCATCGAAATGCACCGGCTGCGACAGCACGCTCAATATTTTCTGGGCAACCGCTCCGACGTAAGTAGGATCCTGGATATCCTCCAGGATGATGACGAACTCGTCCCCGCCCAGGCGCGCTACCGTATCCGAAGCCCGCACCCAGTAACGGATGCGCTTGGCGACCTCGGTCAGCACCCTGTCGCCCGTCTCATGACCGAGGGTATCATTGATCACCTTGAAGCGGTCGAGATCGATAAAGAGGAGACCGACCATAAGATTCTGCCGCCGGGCCTTGCTCATGGCATGCTGCAGGCGGTCCTGAAAAAGAAGGCGATTGGGGAGGTCGGTCAGGGGGTCATGGTGGGCCAGATGGTGCAGACGCTGCTCGTTCTCACTCAGTTTGGCCTCGATCTGCAGGCGGTCGGTGATATCGCGCGACACCTCGATGATCCCCGTGAGGGTGCCGTTCGCATCCCACATGGGGGAAGCCTCCAGTTCATAGATACGACGCTCGCCGGTGCCGCTGGCATGCTGATGGATGACGGTGACCGGCTGCCCGGTTTTCTTGATCTGTTCCAGGGGACAGGGATGGTCCGCGCCCTGACAGGGCACTTCACTGTCGTGGGAGACCTGATGGCAGCACAGACTGGTCTTTTGCTGCAGATCCGAACTCAGATACTGCCGCGCCGCCTGGTTCATCATGACGATGCGATAATCCGGAGCCACCACCATGATCGGATCGACCACTCCGTCGACGACGGCCTGGAGGAAGGCCCGCTCGGCGGCGACCGCCTCCTTGGCCTGACGCTGCTCGGTGACATCGATAGCGATCTCCAGACGCACCAGACGGCCGTCCGGCCAGTGAATGGCGCGATCGATGCACTGGTACCAGCGCTGGGTCACCGTGTTCTGAAATTCCCACTTCACCGGCGGTTGAATCTCGCCGTTCACCACCAGCCGATCGTTGGTGCAGAACACACAGGGCTCGGCCATGTCTTTCTGCAACACCTCGTAGCATTTGCGACCCGGCCAGTTGCGCCCCATTAGAGCCTCACCGCTCTGGTTGATATAGAGCAGATCGTGAGTCTCCAGATCAGCTACATAGACCAAGGCATCCAAGGCGTCGAAAATGGTACTGACCTGATCAAACTGGCTTCTGAGCGCCTGCTCGGCCTCCTTGCTCTCGGTAATGTCCCGAATGGAAAAGACGACGCCTTGGACGGCGCCGCCATCATCACGCAGCGGAGACAGGGAGATCTGGCCAAAAAACACCATACCCGACTGGCGCAGCAGGCGAATTTCCAGCACAGCCTCCGTCTCGCCCTCTAACAGTCGATCGAGAGTCGCCGGAATATCCTCGCCCGGAGGTTCAGGGAAGAGTTGAAAAACGGGACTCCCCAGAATTTCGTCGGGCGAATAGCCGAAAAGCTGCTGGGCCCCTCGGTTCCAGGAGGTGACCAGATGGTCGGGGTCTGTCGTGAAAACCGCCTCCCGAACCTGTTCCAGCAGCTGGGCCTGTTGGCGCAGCAGCGCCTCCACCTGCTTGCGCTCGGCAATCTCCATTTTCAGTTCGCGATTGGTATCCTTCAATTCCCCGGTTTTTCGTTTGACCTGAAAACGCCCCCATAAGGAGGAAGCCAGCAGCAGAACGACCAGCAAGGCGACCAGAATCATGACTCTGGGCAGCCAGTCCGGCAGGTGCGGGGGCGTCTTCTGACCGAGCCAGGTTTCCAGACTTTGGTAGTACAACGAGGCGGGATTCTGCTTGAGCCGGGCCAGATGGGCGTCGATCTTTTCCAGCAACTGAACATCGGCTCCCGGCCGGGTGGCAAAGAGAATCTCAAACGGGCTCACCAGAATGGAGGTTTTGCGAATCGGCTGGCTGTATTCATGGGGCAGGGCATAGATGCGATTGACCAGGCCCGCCTCCGCCTCACCACGGATAACGGCCCCCAGCACCTGTTCCGGTCCGTTCAGTTCCAGATAGTCGATCTGCAGCTTGAAGGCCTCGGCGAGCTGACGTAGTCCATTGTCGCCGACATAAAAGACGCTGTCCTTCATGACCGCCACGGTCTTGCCGTCCAGATCGATGATGGACTGAATGGGGGAAGGCGCGGAAGAGGAGACAAAGACCTGTCCCCAGTCGGAAACCACGGTCTCCCTGGAGAAGACCAGGTATCGGCTCCGCTCCCGGGTGATGGCGATGGCGGGGAGCAGGTCGATCTCCCCCTTCTCCAGTCGCGACAGGCATTCGGCCCAGGTTCCCCTCACGAACTCGAGCTGCCAGCCTTCCTGACGGGCCACATGCTGAAGCAATTCGGGGAAAATCCCCTGCACGGAATCGGGTGTGTTCTGGTCGGATAAAACAATGAGGGGAGGAATCGGGTAGAGGCCCGTGCGCACGACCCGGGCTTCAGCCTGACACAGCCCGAAGAAGAGCAAAGAGAGCCCGACAAGGAATATGAGGCGCAACGTTTTAATAACCACGGACCCCGAAATCGCTGTGAGAAATGGTTGGCGCCGGCACCGGGAGCAGCTTCCGGCGGCGTCAAAAAGAGTAGCACAGGTCTTTTGGGCAATAAAAGCCTTCTTTTCGCCTGCCCTGTAGAGCAAAAACCCCCTCCTGCACGACCTGATAAGTCACACCTCAGGTTCCGGCACTTGATTTTATGACCCCGCTCCCTCTATGCTCCCAGCAGAGAGTTCATCTCCATCCCCGAAGGAGTCTGCTCCATGTCCGAAAGCATGAACCTGTTCGCCAGTGACAATTACGCCGGCATCTGCCCCGAAGCCTGGGAGGCCATGGCCGCGGTCAACCAGGGCTTTGCCAATGCCTATGGCAACGACCCCTGGACTGAGAAAGCCTGTAATCTGCTGCGGGAGTTTTTCGAAACCGACTGCGAGGTCTTCTTCGTCTTCAACGGCACAGCCGCCAACTCCCTGTCGCTGGCCTCCCTCTGCCAGAGCTATCACAGCATCATCTGTCATGAACTCGCCCACATCGAGACGGATGAATGCGGCGCCATCGAGTTTTTTTCCAACGGCACCAAAGTGCTTCTCGTTCCTGGGGAAAACGGCAAGGTCAACCTGGGGGAAGTGGAAACAACGGTAACCCGGCGGGCCGACATTCACTACCCCAAGCCGCGGGTATTGAGCCTGACGCAGGCGACGGAGGTGGGGACCGTCTATTCGGCGGAGGAGATGGCGGCAGCGGGAGAAGCGGCCCGACGGCTGAACCTGCACCTGCAGGTGGATGGCGCCCGTTTTGCCAACGCCCTGGCCTTTTTGCAGGTTCCCGCCAAGGAGCTCACCTGGAAGGCGGGCGTCGACGTGCTGACCTTCGGCGGCACCAAGAATGGCATGGCCATGGGTGAGGCGGTGATATTTTTCAATCGCGCCCTGGCCCGCGAATTTGATTACCGCTGTAAACAGGCGGGGCAGCTGGCCTCGAAGATGCGCTTTCTGGCCGCCCCCTGGATCGGCATGCTCAAGGCCGGCGCCCTGCTGCGTCACGCCGACCACGCCAACCGCTGCGCCCGCAGCCTGGCCGCGCGGCTGCGGGAAATACCCGGGGTCGACATCATGCACCCGGTGCAGGCCAACGCCGTTTTCGTACAGATGCCAAAGACCCTCATCGAGGCTCTGCACCGCAAAGGCTGGACCTTTTACACCTTCATCGGCTCAGGGCACGCCCGCTTCATGTGTTCCTGGAAGACGACAGCAGAGGACATCGACCGGCTCGTCGGCGATATTCACCAACTGGCCCGGTCAGGCTGAGATCATTTCTCTCCCTGGGTCTTTTTCACCTCCGCCAGATAGCTGAAGAGGTTTCGGCACTTTTTCAGACGAAAAAGGTAGACCTTCTTCTCCACCGAATCGCTTTTTTCCATGTCCCGAATGACCCGGTCGCAGGCGGCGGTCAGATCGTCCAGTTCGGAGACCGTGAGCCCTTCCGCCACAGCGGTCTGGCCGCAGAGTCGGTCGAAATCCTCTTTCCAAGGCTCGGCCTGCACCAGACTCGCCGTCAGCAGCAGGCCGACCAGAACACCCCATCCCCATCGTTTCATGAGCACCTTCATCCTTTGTTAGCGGGAAATGCGCGGATGGCACCCCTTGCAATCGTCCAGGGGGAACGCCACCCGCAGGTGACAGACCCCGCAGAACTTGCCTTCGAGTATATATTCCATGGAAAAATGCTGGGTCGTCTTCTTCTTGACGTTGAAGATGTCCGGGTGGCAGTTGGCGCAATCGAGCCAGGGCGTGTGTTTGGCATGGGGAAAGTACGCCGGCGGCACATAGGTCCATTCGGCCTGTAGTTCCAGCTCACGGTCGAAATCCATCGGTTTTTCGTCCGCATGAAAAAGGCTGTAGGCCGGCCTGATAAGCCCGTCTTCCAGGGCATAGCCCCAGTGGATCTTGTTGCCGAAAGGCGCCGACGGCAGGGGCCGCCTGAAAGCTTCGAATTTCTCCGCATCCGTCGAACCGTAACCGGAGTGACACCGTTCACAGTTGCCTTCCGTATGGCCGAACGCCCGCTCTCCGTCATGACAGGAGCCGCAGTAGAGACCGTTGCGATTCTCGGCCTCGGTGATCTCCGTTTTGTTGGTGGCAAAGGCGAAATCGAGCTCAAAGTGACAAACCCGACAGCTGAATCGGGCCCGATGACTCCAGTGGGGGAAGAGCACCGGCTTGATCTTGTTCTCCACCGAAATCCGGCTAATCAGGACATTGCCGTATTCATGGGGAGCCGGCAGCGGCGGAAAATCCCAGTACTTACCCGCCGCCGGCCCCGTCTCCGCCCAGAGGAGGCCCAGGACGCACCAGCCCAGTATCCGGACCCATCTTGACCTTATCGTTCCCATACGCTATTTCATCCCTCAGGTCTGTGGCGCGGGCGGACCGGCGGCCCGCCCGCGTCGGATCAATGCACCGGCTGGGTATGACAGCGCTGGCAGTCGATATTGGGGAACGCCACCGTATCGTGGCAGACCCCGCAGTATTTGCCGTTGAAGATGTCCTGCATACTGTAGGTCTGGGTGCTCTTCTTGACGGGGAAGATCTCGGGATGACAGAGTTCGCAGCCGTTCCACACCACATGCTTCTGGTGGGACAGGATGATATTGGGCATGTTCGGCTCAGTGGGGGTCAGATCGAATTTATCCGGCTCCTTGATTTTGGCCCGAGAGATGGAGACACCCTCGAGGTAGTCCTTGACCGTGACCAGCCCCTCGTCTTCGGCCTTAAGCCAGTCGATGCCGTTGCCGAACCGCTCTTTAGGCATCTTTTTGCGGAAATCGTAGAAGTTGTTCTTGAACAGCACGTTCTTGCCGTAGGAGTGGCAGCGATCGCAGTTTTTTTCTGCCTTGGCGACGGAAAAAGCTTCCTGGCCGTTGTGACAGGCACCGCAATAGAGACCGTTGATATTGTCCGTCTCCGTCATCTGCGTCCCTTCGGCCGTCATGGCGAAGCCGATATCCACATGACAGAGGCGGCAGGTGTACCTGGCCCGGTGCACCCAATGGGGAAAAACGACGGGCGCGATGTTCTTCTGCTCGGAGTAGTTGTTCATGACGACAGAGCCGTATTCATGCAGCTTGGGGCGCTTCTGCTTCATGCCGAAGGTTTCCGCCCCCGCCGCCCCGACCAGCATCACCAGCAACAGCCACACCATTAATCCGACAATCCTCTTGTTCATTCATTGGCCTCCTGCGATAATCACGTCTGTTGACAAAACAACGAAAGGCCTTATCGGGCCTTCATTACAATTTGTAAATCTTACCATTTTTTTTATTTATGTCAGGGGCGGCTGAAAAATAGCGGGCTCACCCTCTGACAGGAACCTCTTTTCATTGCCACCCGCACAGAGAAGGAATGTCCATGACCAACCGACCCACCACGATTTATCTCAAGGATTACACCCCCCCGGCCTTTCTGGTCGATAACACCGACCTGCATTTCGAGCTGGCCGAATCGCAGACTCTGGTCACCGCGACCCTGCGTCTGCGCCGCAACCCGGCCGGTGTCGACCCCGCCGCTCCGCTGGTGCTGCACGGGCGGGAACTGAAACTGCGGGAAATCAGCCTGGACGAGCGTCCCCTGCCGACGACCGCCTATGCGCTCGACGCGGAAACCCTGGCCCTGGCCGAGGTGCCCGACGCCTTCACCCTGCGCACCGTCACCGAGATCGATCCGCAGGCGAACACCTCGCTGGAGGGGCTCTATCTGTCCAGCGGCAACTTCTGCACCCAGTGCGAAGCCCAGGGGTTTCGCAAGATCACCTACTATCCCGACCGTCCCGACGTCATGGCGCCTTTCACCGTCACCCTCGTCGCCGACCGCGCCAAGTATCCTGTGCTGCTGTCCAACGGCAATCTGATGGAGAAAGGCGAGCTCGATGGCGGCCGCCACTTCGCGCGCTGGCAGGATCCCTACAAGAAGCCGTCCTACCTCTTCGCCCTGGTCGCCGGCCAGCTGGTCAAAATCGAGGACCGCTTCACGACCCGCTCCGGCCGTGTGGTCACCCTGCAGATCTTCGTGGAGCCGCGCAACGCCGACAAGTGCGAACACGCCATGCGTTCCCTGCAGAAAGCCATGGCCTGGGACGAGGAGATCTTCGGCCTCGAATACGATCTGGACATCTACATGATCGTGGCGGTGGACGACTTCAACATGGGCGCCATGGAGAACAAGGGGCTCAACGTCTTCAACTCCAAGTACGTGCTGGCTCGGCCCGATACCGCCACCGACGCCGACTATCAGGGGATCGAGGGGGTCATCGGCCACGAATACTTCCACAACTGGACCGGCAACCGCATCACCTGCCGCGACTGGTTTCAGCTCAGCCTCAAGGAAGGGCTCACCGTCTTTCGCGACCAGGAGTTCTCCGCTGACATGACCTCGCGGCCCGTCAAACGCATTGAGGAAGTGCGCATCCTGCGCCAGGCCCAGTTCCCCGAGGACGCCGGCCCCATGGCGCACCCCGTGCGGCCCGAATCCTACGTGGAGATCAACAACTTCTACACGGCCACGGTCTACAACAAAGGGGCCGAAGTTATTCGCATGATCCAGACCCTGCTCGGTCGCGAGGGCTTCCGCCGGGGGATGGATCTTTACATCGAGCGCCACGACGGCCAGGCCGTCACCACCGAGGATTTTCTGGCGGCTATGGCCGACGCCAACGGCGCCGACCTCGCACAGTTCCGCCGCTGGTACAGCCAGGCTGGCACCCCGGAGATTCAGGTCACCACAGCGTTCGACCCGGCCGGCGGCGTCTACACCCTGCGCTGCCGCCAGTCCTGCCCGCCGACACCGGGACAGGAGAGCAAGCAGCCTTTCCATATCCCCCTGGCCCTGGGTCTGCTCGACCGCCAGGGCAACGACCTCCCTCTGCAGCTCGAAGGGGAGACCGCTCCCCCCGCCGCCGGCACCCGGGTGCTCAACCTGCGTCAGGAAGAGGAGAGCTTCCGCTTTGTCGGTCTTACGGAAGAACCCGTCCCCTCACTGCTGCGGGACTTTTCGGCCCCGGTCAAGCTGCAGATCGACCTGGCCGACGCCGACCTCGCCTTTCTCATGGCCCGGGATGCGGACCCCTTCAACCGCTGGGAAGCCGGCCAGCAGCTGGCCACCAGGGTACTGCTGGGCCTGGTCGAGGATCTCAGTCAGGGACGCACGCCGGGGGAGGCCGAGGTTTTCAGCGAAGCCTTCGGCCTGACCCTGCAGGATCGCGAGGCCGATCCGGCCCTGCTTGCCCTCGCCCTGACCTTGCCGAGTGAAACCTACCTGGCCGAACAGATGACCGTGGTCGACCCGGCGGCTATCCATGCCGCCCGCCAGGCCCTGCGCCAAAGTCTGGCCCGGCGCTGGCGGACCGAACTGCTCGATACTTATGAGCGTCTGGGTGAGACCGGCCCCTACAGCATCGAGCCGGCGGCGGTGGGACGGCGCAGCCTCAAGAACGTCTGTCTCGCCTATCTCATGGCCCTGGAGGAGGATGAGGCCGTCCGTCTGTGCCAGCGGCAGTTCGCGCAGGGAGACAACATGACCGACGTCATTGCCGCTCTCGGCGCCCTGGCACACAGCTGCCGCCCCGAACGACAGGGGGCGCTGGCGGCCTTCTACGCCAAGTGGAGCCAGGACCCCCTCGTCGTCGACAAGTGGCTGAGCCTGCAGGCCACCGCCGACCACCCCGACACCCTGATGCAGGTGCGCGCCCTCATGGCGCATCCGGCTTTCAGCCTGCGCAACCCCAACAAGGTGCGGGCCCTCATCGGCGCCTTCTGCCACGGCAACCCGGCCGCTTTCCACCGGGAAGACGGCAGCGGCTACCGCTTCACCGCCGAGCAGGTGCTGGCCCTCGATCCTCTCAATCCCCAGGTCGCCGCCCGCCTTGCCGCCGCCCTCATCCGCTGGCGCAAGTTCGACGACGGCCGCCAGCAGCTGATGAAAGAACAACTACAGCGCCTGCTCGACGCCCCCAAGCTCTCCCGCGACGTCTATGAAATCGTCAGCAAGAGCCTGTCGTAAGGCCGCACTCCCTTACGCCTTTTGAAAAGGATGGTCTCCATGGATAGAATCGTCATTATTGGTTGCGGCGATATCGGTCGCCGCGTCGCCCGCCGGGCCTTGGCCCAGGGGCAACAGGTACACGGCCTGGTGCGGGAAGAGGAAAAAGGCCAGGCTCTGGCAGCGGCAGGGATTGCGCCCCTGGTCGGGCACCTCGACGACCCCGAATCGCTCACCGGGCTGCCACTGGCCGGCGCCGGCCTCTTTTACTTTGCGCCGCCGCCGGGCGGCGGCTTCAGCGATCCGCGGGTGCGGAACTTTCTGGCCGCCATCACGCCGGGGCAGGAACCGGCCAAAATCGTCTACATCAGCACCAGCGGCGTCTACGGCGACTGCGGCGATGATCTGGTCACGGAAGAGACGCCGCCCAACCCGCAGACCTCGCGGGCCAGGCGCCGCCTCGACGCTGAAAACGCCTTCCTCGCCTGGGGAAAAGAGCACCAGGTCCCCGTGGTCATCCTGCGGGTCACCGGCATCTACGGCCCGGGACGTCTTCCCGTCGCCCGCCTGACGGAGGGACACCCCCTCCTGCGGGAAGAGGAGTGTAAACCGACCAACCGCATCCACGCCGAAGATCTGGCCCGCGTCTGTCTGGCCGCCATGGATAAAGGCGAGGCCGGCGACATCTTCAATGTCTGCGATGGCCAGGGCGGCACCATGACCCAGTATTTTCTGGCCGTGGCCGATCTTCTCGGCCTCCCCCGCCCGCAACAGATTCCCATGGAAGAGGCCCGCCAGGTCATGGCGCCCCTGATGATCTCCTACCTCAGCGAATCGCGGCGCATGGAAAACCGCAAGATGCTGGAGAAGCTGGACATCCGCCTCGATTATCCGACCCTCGCCGAAGGGCTTCAAGCCTGCCTCGCCGAGGACTGAGCCGCCATGCCCCGCTGCCGCTTCTCCATCCATATCGACCGCCAGCAGTTTCTGCGCTACTACCAGGGGCAGGTTCAGCAGATTCTGGTGACCACGGAGGAAGGCCCGCGGGTGCAGTTTCCGGCCGCGCATCTGCGGCCCTTTTTGAGCGAACGGGGGATTCAGGGGCGTTTTGCCCTGTATTATGACCAAGGCGGCAAGTTCGTGCGCCTGGAGAGGATAGCCTGATGGGGAACCCGACCGGCTCCGATGGAGACGATGAGCTGATCTGCTACTGCTTTCGCCACAGCCGCCACGATATCCGCGAGGATGTGCGCCGACACGGCCACTCGACCATCCTCGCCGCCGTTCTGCTCGCCCACCGGGAAGGACGCTGCCGCTGCGAGACTCTGCACCCCCGGAGCCGTTGATGCCTCGGCGATATCCGCCAGGTGGCGGATGAGGCAATCAGGGGCAGGTAAAAAAGAACGGGGGGAGATGGTTGCCCATCTCCCCCCGCTTTGTGCATGGCTCCGGCTGAGGCGATTTACTGCGCCGTTTCCGTGGTTTCATGGGTAGAAGGATCACGCAGCTGGATGCGGTCGCGGGTGCGGTCCAGATCACCAGATTCCTGGGCGGTGCCACTCTTGTTCTCGTAACGATTCTGATAACGGTTCTGGGCCGGATCCTGCGTGCCCTCCCCTTCACCAGCCTTCTGCTGCAGACCGTTGCCGCTCTGATTCTCATAGCGGTGCTGATTCTGGTTCTGATAGCGGTGCTGGGACTGCGTCTGCCCCATGGAACTTGCGTTACTCATGGAACCCTGAGCTCGGGAGCCCGACTGGCCCCCCTGCCCGCCTTTGGCCAACGCGGCGCCGGGACCGGCAACAGCGACACACACCACCAAACCACCAATGAGCATTACTTTTTTCGCATTCATCATTTACCTCCCTCTTTTCTTCGTTCATGTTTTTTTGCGGATGAGATCATCCGTGGAATTGTTAATTTAGACGGTACCCATCCTCCAAGGTTTACCTGCTGCTGAAAAAAAGTTTTCACGTCCTCCCGCTTTGCAGGCCGTTTTCACGACTTGCCCCCATCCCTCAATACCTGCTATAGATAAAACCTTTCCCAACATCCCCTTTCCCGTTAGGTTTTGACGCTTTTCAGGAGCCCACGATGTCCTTTGATCCCTCCCAGTGGACACGCTGCACGTTCGAGAACGTGCCTATTTACGTCCGTGACGACCAGCCCTGCTGGTTTGTGCCCAATCGCGCCGGCGACGAACTGCTGCAGGGCTGGCAGCGGAACGAAGACTCTCCCTGTTCTCTAGAGGCTGAACGTTTCCGGCAGAGGCTGCCCGACCTTCAAGGCGCTGGCTACGCCGGCCGTGGCGCCCTCCTCAAGACCGAACATTTGCGTGAACTCTGGTTTCACCTGACCAACCGCTGCAACCTGGCCTGCCGCCACTGCCTCTTCGCCTCCGGACCGGAGGCGACCGACGAACTCTCCCTGGAGAACGTGGGCCAGCTGGCCGCCGAAGCGGTTGAGCTTGGCTGCCGGGTCTTCGCTCTCACCGGCGGCGAGCCTTTCAGCCACCCGCACTTCGGCACCATCGTCCGTGACCTGCTGGCCTACCGGGACACCCAGGTCGTCGTGCTGACCAACGGCCTGCAGCTGTCCCGCCACCTGGAGACAGCCGACTGGGATCTCTCCCGCTTTCATCTGCAGGTCAGCGTCGACGGTCTGGAGGAGCGACACGACCGCATCCGGGGCAAGGGAACCTTTGCCGCCCTCGGCGCCGAGCTTGCGTGGCTGAAAGCCCGGGAACTCCCCTTCACCCTCTCCATGTGCGTCGAGCGGGACAATGTCGCCGATATGCCGGCGCTCATCGATTATGCTGCCGACGTCGGCGCCGCCAACGTCCATTTTCTCTGGTACTTCGTGCGCGGTCGCGCCGGGGCTGAAAGCTTTGTCCCCCCGAACGAACTCTTCCATCAGCTGCGCCTCGCCGCCGAGCGCGCCAAAGCACGGGGCATCCGCATCGACAATCTGGAGGCGCTGCGCACCCAGGCCTTCGCCCCCGTCGGCACCTTCCACGACGGCAGCAACAGCGGCTGGGAATCCGTCGCCATCGGCCCCGACCGCCGCCTTTATCCCTCGACCGCCACCGTCGGCCTGAAAGAGCTGGCCACCGAGCTTTCCCAAGATTTGGCGACGGCCTGGCGCCAGGGCGAATCTCTGCGACAGCTGCGAGAGGCCACGGCTGCCACACTCCCCTCCCCCTGGCGATTTTTTACGGGCGGGGGCGATGCCGATCACAGCTTTCTCCGTGGCGGATGCTTTGCAGGGGATGACCCCTATGTTCCGCTGTACGAGAACATCCTGCTTTGGCTTATCGCCTCAGAGGCTGAGCCCAGCCGCGACGATGACAGGCCGAGCCTGCGTCTGAAGATGGGGGATGTACTGGAGGGCTGCGGAGCCCATGGCGCTGTCGCCCTCACCCACGCCAACTGCCTGCTCTCCCTGGCCAATCACGACAGCCGCCGCGTCGTCAAAGACTTTTACGCCGCCGCGGTGGGTGACCGCAAGGAGGAGATACTTAACCCCGTCTGTTATGACAAGGACCTTATCGCCCACATCCCGGCCGAGTTCCGCTTTCGGGGCTACGGCTGCGGCAGCCCGGTGCTGGACGCTGGTCTGCAACCAGGGGAGACGGTAGTCGATCTCGGCTGTGGCGGCGGCGTCGAGAGCTTTATCGCCGCCCGCCTGGTCGGGGCCGAGGGCCGTTCCATCGGAGTCGACATGCTCGATCCCATGCTGGAGTTGGCGCGGCGAGGAGCCCAAGGTGTGCGGGCCAACCTTGGCTACGACAATCTGACCTTTGAAAAAGGCTATCTGGAAGAATTACCTCTGGCCGAAAATAGTGTCGATGTTATCCTCTCCAACTGTGTGCTGAATCTCTCCAGTCACAAGCGTCGGACCTTTGCCGGCATTTTCCGCGCCTTAAAACCCGGCGGCCGCCTCGTCGTGGCCGATGTGGTGTGCGACCGCGAGCCCGGCGGGGCCATCCGCAACGACACCACCCTGCATGGCGAATGCATCGGCGGCGCCCTCACCCAGCAAGATCTAGTCGGGTTGCTGGAAGAAGAGGGCTTCGCCCACATCCGCCTGCTTAAACGCTTCCCCTACCGCACCGTGCAGGGGCACCCTTTCTTCTCCCTGACCTTCGAGGCCCGCAAACCCGAGGCCGCTGCCAAGGTGCGGGTCATGTACCGCGGCCCCTTCGCCAGCGTCACTACCAGCAGCGGCCAGACCCTCGCTGTCGGTACAGAGGTGGAGATTGCCGCCAGCGAGGCGACCCAGCTGGGCAAGCAGCTATTCGTCTTCGACGCCCAGGGGGCTGTCAGCAACCTCGATCTCGGGGCCGGCTGCGGCTGCGCTCTGTCGCCGGAAGCCCGGACCGATCAAGCGGCGGTCCAGCCTTCGGCGCCGAGCACGATAAAATACGGCAGCGGCTGCATGGTCTGCGGCGCTCCCCTCGACTACTTCCCGCAGGAGCGCCCCGCCGTCTGCACCTATTGCGGTCAGAGTTTTGCCGCCAACGCCAGCTGCACGCACGGTCATTTCGTCTGCGACGGCTGCCATTCGCAGGATGCCCTGCAGGTCATTGAGCAGATGTGCCTGGAGAGCCGCGAAACGGATCTGCTCGCCCTCTTCGACCGGATCCGCCGCCACCCGGCCATTCCCATCCATGGCCCCGAACATCATGCTCTGGTACCGGCCGTCATCCTCACCACCTTTGGCAATCTCGGCGGTCCTATCTCCCCTGGCCAGATCCGGGCCGGCATCCAGCGCGGGAGCAAGGTCATCGGCGGCAGTTGCGCCTTTCTCGGCGCCTGCGGCGCCGCCACCGGGGTCGGCGTCGCCTTCAGCCTTCTGCTCGAAGCCAATCCCCTCAAGGGTGCACAGCGTCAGCAGGTTCAGCAGCTGACCCAGGAGGTCCTCGCCCGCATCGCTTCTCTTAACGCACCTCGCTGCTGCCGGCGCGACGGCTGGGTCGCCCTGCGAGCTGCCGCCGAACTGTCGGCGCCGCTGCTGCCGATCCCACTGCGGGCCGAGGCCGTCATCGGCTGCCGCCAGCAGCCCGAAAATCGCGAGTGCAGCGGTCAAAGCTGCCCCCTTCATTCAAGCCATCGGCAAGCCCCCCGGCAGGCTCATCCCGACTGAAGGCAAGGAGCCTTCGCTTAAAAATGAAACGAGGCCGCCCCCAAGAGGAGACGGCCTCGTTTTTTTGGCGCTTCAGCCAGCTATTTCCCGCAGCCGCCACACCCCCCGCAGCCCGTGCAGGAGTGTATCTCCTGCTGGCAACGCGGACAGCTTCGCCAACCTGGATCACTCAAGGTGCAGCCGCACTGGGGACAGAGACCTGGTTGGGCAGCATGGGCTTTGTTTTTTTTACCGGCAATTTTCCACATAATGACCTCCTAAAGGACGATCTGGGCCAGGGTGCCGCCGACCAGAAAGGCAAACACCCAGGCGCCGGCCCAAATGGACAGGGCTTCGCGCACGCCGCGCTCCTTGAACAGGATCATGAGGCTGGCGATGCAGGGAACAAAGAGGGTGATAACTACCAGGGAAACGACCACCTGCCAGGGGGACAGGGCCAGCTCGGTCAGGCCGGCGGCGCCGAAATCGCGGCGCACCATGCCCATGACGAAAGCGGTAGCGGCCTCTTTCGGCAGGGACAGCCAACCCTCGGTGAGAGGGGCGAGCAGTTCCTGCCAGGCCCGCAGGCCGCCGGAAATCTGCAGCAGGGAGACGCCGAGGGAACCGGCGATGAACCAGACGTAGGCCTCCTTCATGAAGAAGTAGCTGCGCATCAGAGTCTTGCGCAGGACGTTGCCGGGACGCGGCAGGCGCATGGGCGGCAGGTCGATGAGCAGCGGCGAGCTCTTGCCCGGGATGGCCCGGTTGAGCACGGTGCCGAGCACGGCCAGGCAGAGGAAGATGGTCAGCGTATAGACCAGGGTCAGCTTCAGGCCCACCGCCGCTAGCATGCCGACGATGACGCCGATCTGGGCGCTGCAAGGGATGACAAAGTTGAGGATGGCCGTGGCGATGGTGCGCTCGCGCTGGGAGCCGAGGATGCGGGTGGTGATGGTGCCGAGCTGCACGCAGCCAAAGCCGAGGATGACGGGAATCACCGCGCGGCCGTTGAGACCGATGGCGGTCATGGCCCGGTCGACTACCGTCGCCAGACGGGGCAGGTAGCCCGAATCCTCCAGGATGGAGAGCGCGATATAAAAGCCGATCACCAGGGGGAGCAGCAGACCGAGGAGATAGGTCACCGTCATGGTCAGTACGCCGAACTCGCCGATGAGCAGCTGGCCCAGCACGGAGCTCTCCGCCACCCAGTTGCCGACGAGACCGCGCACCCAGGGTTCATAGAGGCCCTGCATGAGGGTTTCTTCGGTGATCCCGACGACATCGCCGGCCACCCAGACCCCCACCAGCACATAGCAGCCATAGAGCACGGCCAGCAGAATGGGGATGCCCGTCAGGGGATCGAGACAGAGGCGTCCGATCCGGCTGCGCAGGCGCCCCGCCTTTTCCGGCCGGGTTACCGCCCGCTCCACCACCTCGTTGGTGCGCTGGCGGCGCAGCAGATAGATGCGCTCACGATCCGCCAAGGGGGCCACCCCGTGCCGGGCGGCCACGATATCGTCCCCTTCCAGCACCAGCAGCGCCTCGGGACGCGAATCGATGCGGTCGAGCAGCTGCAAGGTCGCGGCCTCTACTTCCGGCAGACAGCGGCCGGGTCGCGCCATGGCGAGGGCGGCATAGGCTTCCTTGAGCCCCTGCCCCTTGACGGCGGCGGTGCGGATGACCGGCACCCCCAACTCTTCCTCCAGAGCAGGGACATCGATGTCGATGCCGAGGGCGGCAGCGTCGTCGCAGAAATTGAGGGCGACGATCATCGGCAGCCCCATATCGATAATCTGCTGGGTCAGAAAGAGATCCCGCTCCAGATGGGTGGCATCGACGACGTTGACCACCACATCGGCCCCCAGAATGACGTCACGGGCCACTCGCTCCTCGTCGTTGAAGGAGGAGACGCCGTAGACGCCGGGAGTATCCATGAGCACGTCGTCCCCCACGCGGCCGCTGGTGATTTCCACCGTGGTGCCGGGGAAGTTGGAGACATCGACATACATACCGCTCCAGCTGCCGAAAAAAATCGATTTACCGACATTCGGATTGCCGGCCAGAACAATCCGCCGCTTACCTTCCAGCTCCTCGCCGGCCACCTTGCAACAACTCTGTGCCATCACCTGCATCTCTCTTTCTCTGCTGAATTCCGGTGCGCCCTTAACGAGCCACCCTGATCTGTTTGGCCACCTCACGCCCCAGGGCGATTTCCTGACCACCGTAGCGCAGCACCACCGGTCCCGCCCACAAGCGGGTATCGCAGACCACCCGACACCCCGCCGTAATACCGAACCGCAGCAGCTGCACCCGCAACTGCTCATCAGGGATATTTGCCACCGTCGCCGCCTGCCCACGCTTTAATTCACTGAGACACATATTGGAGCTCCTTTTGTGTGAAATTGAAAACGGTTTTCAGGTTAATGAGAAACCAGCCCCTTGTCAACAGGAAAATGAAAACCGTTTTCGTTTTTTTTGTTTGCTGGGGCAAGGGGACGCTGGCCACTGGCTCCGTCAAAAGCCGCAGGGCATTGACGCTAAAGGGCTCTTTAGCCTCAGGCCAGGCCAAAGGTGTGTCGCCCAGACCACAGTTAACGACCGACTCAGGGTCAGGGAAGGACGGTCGACTCTCCACCTAACTTCCTGAAACCTCAAGCCCACATCAAAAAGTTGCGAAAAAACGGGCATGTCTGGCACAGCACTTGCTCTTGAATCGTTCCGCCGACGGTGACCGCACCGGTCCAGTTCTGCAAACCCAGACCCAAGAGGCGAAACATGGTACCCATTATTTCCCGCATGACCGGCGTTTTTTTCTTCGGTGTACTGGCGCTCCTGCTGTCGCTGGTTTCCGTTTCCGCCGCGTCTGCCGAAGACTATGACATCCCTCTGGCTAAAACTTTTCCCGGACTCTACCTGGAGACCAAAGGGGATCTGACGGGGCTGAGCTACACGGCCGATTCCAACGTCACGTCCTTCTTGGGCGCCAGTTTTCAGCTCGAGGACTCCATCACGGAGGATGGGACCTTCATCCCCGACGGCAGCTCCCTGTATCTGGAAGAAAAACAGAATTATTTCCTGGGAGCGGCCATCGACTGCTGCATCGGCCAGGATACCCGCCTGACCCTCAATTATCAGTGGAATCCCAAAAACGTCCCTGGCTTTATGGACGGCGTCAACGACGGGATCGACACCCTGGACGAGAGCTACAACATTTCTTTCGGTCTGAGCATGGCTTTCTGACCTGAGCTCTCCCCCTCAAACGCCAAAGGCCGGCTCATTGCCGGCCTTTTCTGTTTTTATCCCCTGCCACTTTTACTCAGCGACGCCTGATGGCATCGACGGGACAGACGCCTTCGCAGGTGCCGCAGTCGATGCACTGGTGCATGTCAACCTGGTATTTTCCATCGATGGGATGAATTGCCTGCATGGGGCACACCTCCGCACAGGCGCCGCAACCGATGCACTCTTCTGTTATCCGATGATGTCCCACGGGAAAATCCTTCCTGCCGACAGGCGTGCGCGCCGCCGCCGATACCGTTTTTACCCTGCGTGTTTCAGCAGACCGGGTAGTGTCCACGCGCCAGTTTGTCACAAAGGCTGGCGATGTCGTCCAGTTCGGTCTGCAGAATGGCCGCCGCCGGTTTCGACACTTCAGCCACCCCGCACCCGGACGCCAGAATGAGCTGCAGTGCGGCCATTTTCGGGTCATTGATCGGCGCGCCGATGCGGCTGACCAGGTATACGGCCGCTTCCCGGATGCCGTCCACTTCTTCCACCAGGCGGCGGGCCACCCGATGGGCCAGCACGTTGTAGATCTTGCCGACATGGCTGACCGGATTCTTGCCAGCCACGGCTTCAGTGCCCAGAGGGCGTCCGACCGAGATGAGGCCGTTGACGCGGTTTCCCCGCCCCACCTGTCCCGAATCGGCGTCCTCCGCCGAGGTTCCCAGCAGACTCAGATAGGTGCCCTGCTGCCCCTGCCCCGCCTGATCGAGAGCATTGAAATAGAGGTGAACAGCCATTTCATGCGTCAGCGTCGCGACAAAACGGTCGAGTTCGGCGCCGATCTCTTCCTTGCGCCGGAAGTAGTCTTTTTCGGAGGCAACATAAGGGGCCAGCAACGGCATGGCCACCGTCAGATCCAGCTCCTCGCCACGGCGAACCGCCATGATCTTGACATCTTCGCCGGTGTCGGAAAATTGTGCCTTGAAGCCCCGCCCATTGAGATGATGTTCCAGCTCAAGGACCAGCCGCTCGGTGCGGCTCAGGGGATAAAAGCCCACGGCCGCCGAGGTGTCGTTGGCCGCCAGCACCTCCCCCGGACGGCTGAAGATGCCTGTCAACTCATCGGAGCCGGGGGACAGAACCACCCGGCAGCGCAGATGGCGGTCGACCTCGACGGCGGGGAGATGTTCACGAAACCACTGGCGGGCCGCCTCCGTGGCGATCTCTTTGACGGGAATCCTGTTGCCGCCGTACGCCAGGGTGGCGCGGTCACCGATATAGAGATCCATGGGCCGTTGCACGCGCCCGCCGCCGAACCACTTGCGGGTACGCCCGGCCACCAGCAGGCCCTTGTCCACATTATGGTGGAGGATGACGCCGAAGCGCTCCCGATAGGCCTGGCACAGAGCCACGGAGACGGCGTCCATGACGGCGTCGCAGATGGAGTCGGGATGCCCCAACCCCTTGCGCTCGACGATTTCCATCGGGCGCCGCTCCATGGGGGCAACAGGCAATTCTTCGACAACCAGGCGCACAGTTTCCTCCCGCCTTCAGGCCGACCAAGGGGACGCTACACTTCTGTTTACTGTAGCCCCGGCAGCAGGCTTGTCAACCGACGGGATTGGGGCGGCAGGATTGCCATATCCCCGTCATTCTGTCATGATCGGGCAGGGAACAGGAGGTGCGGTGCAGAACGACAGCGCTTACGAACAGACAGCGGCAAAGGGGCCCGAGCAGCCCGAGTGGCTTCCTATCCTTCCGGAGGAGCCCGCCCTGACCTGGGGACGGATGCGCCAATGGGCCCTGGTCCTCTCGGCCCGCCGCATCCCCCACCGTCGGCTGAAAACGGAAAAAGGGTGGCACCTGCTGGCACCTCCCAGTTATCTGGCCTTGGCGGAAAAAGAAATCGCCCTCTTTGAGCAGGAAAACCTCAACTGGCCGCCGCCTGCCGACCCTCCTGCCCTGGCCGACAACAACCTGGTCACTCTTTCCGTCCTGGGTGTTCTAGCCATCTTCTACAATGTGACCCTGATGGATATCCAGGCGTTTGGCCACGCGCCCGTCGACTGGATCGCGCTCGGCAACGCCGATGCCGGCAAGATTCTGGACGGCCAGTGGTGGCGGACCCTTACCGCCCTCACCCTCCATGCCGATGCCCTGCACCTGCTGGGAAATATCGGCATCGGCGGCTTTTTCCTCGTCCTCGTCTGCCGCCAGCTTGGTTCCGGTCTCGGCTGGAGCCTGGTGCTCCTGAGCGGCACCGCCGGCAATCTGCTCAACGCCTGGATCTATCACAGCGACCATCGCTCTGTCGGGGCTTCGACGGCCCTCTTCGGCGCCGTCGGCCTGCTGGCGGGTATCCGCATGGTACAGAAGCGTCACCCCCTCGCCCGCGGATGGCTCTGGCCCCTGGCCGCCGCCCTGGCCCTGCTCGCTCTGCTCGGCGTCGGCGACGAGAACACCGACCTCGGCGCGCATCTCTTCGGGTTTGTGGCCGGCATCGTCCCCGGGCTGCTGGCCGGCCGTCGGCTCCGCCGTGCCGGCCATCCCTCGCCGCGGGTCAACGCTCTCCTCGCCCTCCTGGCCTTGCTGACGGTCGTGCTGGCCTGGGTTCTGGCCCTCAATCTTTCTGCCTGACTCCCGCCATTCTCACTGCATCAGCTTGACGATTTCCGGTTCGATCTGAGCGGGAGACAGTCCGGTCGATGCCAGCACCTCGCCCCAGGTGATTTTCTGGGCCTGTACCTCAGCGTAAATGTCGCCGGCAGGGCGGCCCGTCTGTCGGGACAGAAAGATGGCCAGCAGGATCTGCTGGGTGCCGGCCCCATTGTCGCGCAGCGATTTCAGTTCGGCGGCCTCCACGGCCAGCAGACGACCGGCGGTCTCGTCGGCGACGGCTGCCGCCAGCGCCGCGTCATCACCGCCCTGTTGGGCGATAGCCTGCACCTGCGCTCCCAGCGCATTCTCCGGCAGGGACAGCTCACGGATAACCACCGACCAGAAACCCTTGTCGGCCCGGGTGTCCATAAGCTCACGTGTGTGAATACCGCTTTTTTCCGACAGATAATGGACCAGCCAGAGGTCTTCCCCGGCAATGCCCCCCATGCGGGCCCGAACCACATCGGCCTTGTTGAGGGCAAAGGCCTGGGCGAAGAACGAGTTGTGGGTGGTGGCCAGCAGATAATCCGTCACCTTGTGCGGCTGCTCGGGGTCGTAACTGCGATCCTTGAAGCAATGACAGTTGATGGTGCTTTCACGGGCCGAGGCTGTAGCGGCCGTCAGCAGGGCCACCCCGACAAACAAAACAGCCAGGAACTTCATACGCATCCGTACATCCTTTCTGTTCAGGCGCCCAGGCGCGCCTCGTAGTTTTCCACCAGGCGGCGATAGTGTTCTTCCAGCCCGTCCGCCGCCGAAGCCTCGGCTTGCCGGTAGCCTTCCTGCATGGCCGGGCGGACGTCCTCGGGGAGCACCTTTTCGGCCAGGGGATAGAGGATATTATCCTCCTTGTCGATATGGTCGCGCAGCAGGCGGGCGTAGCCCCGGGCGTTTTCGGCAATACGACTGACCTGGCCCGGTTCGCCCTCTTTCGCCAGTTGGGCCGCCTCTTCCATGCCGCGGACGAAATCGCGCCCCTGGTCGTGAGCCATCATCATGGCCGCCACCGGGGAATTCTCGCGGGGCATGCCGTTGGCCACCAGCGCCTTGAAGAGGACATCTTCTTCCTTGGCGTGATGGAAGCGGTCGGCGTAGTTGCGGATAAAGCTCACCGCGTCGAGATAGAACTGCCAGTCACGGAACTTGCCCTGCTCCAGCAGTTCGGTATTCTTCTCCACCAGCGCGATCATGCGCAGGATGAGCTTGTGCTCCTCCACCATCACCTGAGTTACGTTGGTCATGATCAGTTTCTCCTTTCACCGTCCACGCCGATAACCACCACTTCGACCGGGATGTCCTTGCCGGAAGCTTCCAACGCCTGCTTCACGACCATAACCATACCACGGCAGCAGGGGACTTCCATGATGGTGATGGTGACGGACTGGATATCGTTGTGGGTGAAGATCTGGGTCAGCTTCTCCACGTATGGGCCGCAGTCATCGAGCTTGGGGCAGGCGTTGACCAGGACCTTGTCCTTGATGAAGTCCCGATGGAATTCCGCATAGGCAAAGGGAGTGCAGTCAGCGGCGATGAGCAGGTTGGCGTTCTGCAGCCAGGGCGCCGTCGGCGGCACCAGGGTCAACTGGGTCGGCCACTGGCGCAGTTCCGAAGCGATTCGGCCGCTGGCCTCCTGGGAGTTGCAGGATTTCTTTTCGATGGTGCGTACATGGGAACCGGGGCAGCCGCAAGCGAGATTTTTCATGGGTGTGTCTCCTTTTAAGTCGTTATGATTCGTTATGGTTACTGTTCGCCCAGATAGCTGTTGATTTCGTCTTCGATCTTCTGTTCCACCTCGTCGCCGAGGGCATGGATGCTGACCACGTCTTTGAGCAGGCAGATGCCTACGCCGCAGGTCACGCAGCCGATGTCGTATTTGGCCAGAATCTCCCCGATGCGGGGATGATCCTTGAGAACCGTTCCTATTTGAGCCGTACCGAGATCGTTTTTGAGTTGCATACTGTTTTCTCCTTTCGTCAGGGTGATTGCAGAATACCGGCAATCCACCGGGGAAAACATGACGCAGGTCAAAAATTGAAAAAAATGCGTAAATTCGGCTAATTTGACCTCGGTCAAAAAAACTGTCTCCGGGCTGACAGCCCAGTCAGGTCAGAGAAAACCCAGCCGTAATCCTGCGGATGAAAAAAGAAGAGAGCACAGGCGGATGCAATCGGGCCAAAGTCTGCTATAGATTAAAACTGTCCGTTTGATTCCTGATTCCACCGGTCTGCATAGGCCCAATCTTAAACTCGCAAAGAAGGAGGACTCGATGTTTTGCTATCAGTGTGAACAGACTGCCAACGGTACCGGCTGCACCAAAATCGGCGTGTGCGGCAAACAACCCGACGTCGCCGCCCTGCAGGACCTGCTCGTCTACGGTCTGAAAGGCGTCGCTTTCTACGCCAACGAAGCGCGCAAAGCCGGCAAGAAAGACGCCGAGGTCGACCGTTTCATGCTGGAGGGGCTCTTCACCACCGTCACCAACGTCGACTTCGACGCCGAAGCCATCGTCAAGATCCTGAAAAAATGTGCGCAGATGCGCGACAAGGCCAAGGCTCTCGCCGGTCCCGTGGCCGGAAACGTACCCGAAGCGGCCCAATGGCAGCCCGCCGCCGACACCGCCGGCCTGGTGGAGCAGGGGGAAGCCCATGGGGTCATGAGCAACGGCGTCGACCCCGACGTCAAGTCCGTACAGGAAATCCTCATCTACGGCATGAAGGGCTATGCCGCCTACGCCGATCATGCCCTGATCCTCGGCCGTGAGAGTGATGAAATCTACGCCTTTACCCACAAGGCTCTGGCCGCCACCCTCGACAAGAGTCTCGGTCTGATGGACTTCGTCACCCTGGCCCTGGAGTGCGGCCGCATCAACCTGGTCACCATGGAGCTGCTCAACAAGGCTCACACCGATGCCTACGGCCATCCGGTGCCAACCTCTGTGCAGCTCGGCACCAAGAAGGGCAAGGCGATTCTGGTGTCAGGCCACGACCTCAAGATGCTCGAAGAGCTGCTCAAGCAGACGGAAGGCAAGGGGATCAACATCTACACCCACGGCGAAATGCTGCCGGCTCACGGCTATCCGGGGCTCAAAAAATATTCTCACCTGGCCGGCAACTTCGGCGGTGCCTGGCAGGATCAGGCCCAGGAATTTCCCGACTTCCCCGGCGCCATCATCTTCAACACCAACTGCATCCAGCGCCCGGCCAACAGCTACAAGGACCGCCTCTTCACCTGGGGTCTGGTACAGTGGCCCGACGTCAAGCACATCGACGGCTGGGATTTCTCGGAAGTCATCCAGAAAGCCCAGGAACATGAAGGATTCGGCGACAACCCCGGTCAGGAGATTCTGGTCGGCTTCGGCCACAACGCCGTCCTCGGCGTCGCCGACAAAGTCATCGACGCCGTCAAGGGCGGTCAGATCAAGCACTTCTTCCTGGTCGGCGGCTGCGACGGCGCCAAAACCGGGCGCAACTACTACACCGAGTTTGCCGAAAAGGCCCCTGAGGACACCGTCATCCTCACCCTGGCTTGCGGCAAGTACCGCTTCAACAAACTGCAGTTTGGCGACATCGGCGGCATCCCGCGCCTGCTCGATGTCGGCCAGTGCAACGACTCCTACAGCGCCGTGCAGATCGCCGTGGCCCTGGCCGATGCCTTCAAGTGCGGCGTCAACGACCTGCCCCTGTCCTTCATCCTCTCCTGGTACGAGCAGAAGGCGGTGGCGGTACTGCTGACCCTGCTCCATCTGGGCATCAAGGACATCAAGATCGGCCCGTCGCTGCCGGCCTTTGTTACCCCCAACGTCCTCAACTTCCTGGTGCAGAACTTCAACATCGGCCCCATCGGCACGGCTGAAGAGGATCTTAAAGCCGCCCTCGGCACCGCCTGATCGCCGAGGTGAGTCCCACAAAAAAGAGGAGGAAGGCTCGCGAGCCTTCCTCCTCTTTTTTGTCTTTCGCAACCTGGATTGTTTATTTGTCCAGGTGTACGTCCATTTGCGGGAAAGGAATGTTGAGCCCCACTTCCGCGAACTTCTTGTAGACCGTCTCATTCATGTAAAAATGCACGGCCCAATAATCCGCCGACTCAACCCAGGCACGTACGGTAAAATTGACCGAACTGTCGGCCAAAGCTCCCACCTCAACGAAAGGCTCCGGATCCTTGAGAACTTTTTCATGCCCGAGGAGCAGATCCAGCAGGGTCTTTTTAGCCAGATCGACGTCGTCCCCGTAGGCGATACCGAAGGTCCAGTCCACCCGCCGTCTCGGTTCGGTGGAGTAGTTCACCATGGAAGAGGTGGAGAGACCGCCGTTGGGGATTATAATCGTCTTGTTGTCCGGCGTGGTGAGGATGGTGTTGAAAATCTGGATTTCCTTGACGGAGCCGGCGTAGCCCTGGGCTTCGACATAATCGCCGACTTTAAAGGGCCGGAAAACCAGGATGATGACTCCCCCGGCGAAATTCTGCAGCGTTCCCGACAGCGCCATGCCCACAGCCAGACCGGCGGCACCGAGAATGGCGATGAACGACGTCATCTGGATGCCGACCATACCCAGGACACTGATGACCACCAGCACCTTGAGCAAGGTCCCGACCAGGCTGACCATGAAGGGGCGCAAAGAGGGGTCGACCTGCTTTTTATCCATCGCCCGACCGACCATTCGGCTGACCGCTTTGGCCAGGTAAAGCCCCACGACGAGAGCCAGAATGGCCCCGACCAGTTTGGGCCCCCAGAGAACGAAGAGATTGATCAGGGTATCGAGATACTCTCCCCCGGCTTTAAGTTGATCGTCCACGTGCACCTCCTGTGTTGGATGATTAAATATGCCGGCCATCCTGCCCGGCCCATGACCTCAATTTATAGCGCACATTCGTCCAAACTCAAGCTATTTACCTAATTTTCCTCACATTTATACCAAGGGCCGCTTGGTGACGACTGGTCTCTTGTGAATGCGGTCAGTCCAGCGGCAGGTATTCGACCTTGACGATCTCCAGCTCCACCGGACCGGCCGGAGCGGTAAAAGTCACCACTTCTCCCTCCGAGCGGCCCAGCAGCGCGCGCCCGATAGGGGAGGCCCAGCTCACGTGACCTCGGGCGGGGTCGAGCTCATCGACGCCGACAATGCGATAGACCTTCTCTTCGCCGTCCTCGTTTTCCACGCTGACGGTGGCGCCAAAAAGAACCCGGCCTTTGGCGATTTTCCCCTGCTCCACCGGATCGACGATGGTGGCCTGCTCCAGGCGTTTGCTCAGAAAACGGATACGGCTGTCATAGTGCCGCAGCTTGCGTTTGGCATAATGATAATCGGCGTTTTCGCTGCGATCGCCGTTGCTGGCGGCCCAGGCGGCCGTCTGCACCATTTCCGGGCGCAGACGGTAGAGGATATCCTTGAGTTCAGCCCGCAACCGTTCGGCGCAGGCGGGTGTCATATAAATCGGGGTCGGCTTGCCAGTGGTCATGCGCTGTCTCTTCCTTTTGGACGATGGTTTCAAAGAGCCATTCTAGGCTTTTTCAGGGCCGGCGTGAAGCCCTGCACGCGTAAAAATCCGGTGTGATAACTCCTTGTTTTTCTGCTATGGTTTAATCATGAGCGACGAGCGCAAAGACCGACAACTGTCTCAAAGCGAGCTGATCACTACCCTGGCCCACTACTACCGGGCCGAATCCCAACGCAGCCTGGCCTGGCGTGAACGGCTCGACCGCACCACCAACTGGGCTGTCGGCGCCACCGCCGCCTTTCTTGGCTTCGGCTTCAGCCATCCCGAGTTTCCCCACCCCTTCTTTCTTTTCGGGCTGGCCGTCCTCTACACCCTGCTGCTCATCGAGGCCCGCCGCTTTCGCTTTTACGACGCTTACGAATACCGTGTGCGTCTCATGCACCAGAACCTCATCTATCACGCCGTCGCCCACGGCACCCTGCGGGACGACCCGGACTTCGACAGCGGCGGCGTCTACTGGCGTGCTGAACTGGCCTCCGACCTGCGCTATCCCCAGTACAAGATGAGCATCGCTTACGCCATCGGTCGCCGCATCGCCGCCAACTATATTTACCTGTTCATCATCCTCCTGTGCGGCTGGCTGATGAAAATCAAGCTGCATCCCCGCCCCGTCGCCAATTGGGAAGACTACCTGAACCAGGCTGCCGTCGGCAACCTGCCCGGCTGGTTCACCTTCACCTTCATGCTCGCCTTTCTCGCTCACCTGGTCGTCCTGCTGCTGCTCAGCCACAAAAAGCGCGGGGGACGGGATGTGCTCCATCCATTCCGGGAACCCGAACCGGACTAACCCCCTGAGGACTTCTGCATGCCCCCCTGTTCTTTACCCCGGCGTCGCCGGCGCTGTCTGGTAGTCACTTTTCTCACTCTGGCCCTGCTGGTTGCCGGTTGCGACCGGCCCCCCGCAACACCCCAGGTCGATGATCGCGCCTCCCGGCTCGATGCGGGCCGAGTCGCCCGCCTTGAGGCCTATCAGAGCCGCCTGCGGCAGGATGTCGACATCCATTTCCAGCTGACTCTGCTGGCCAAAAGTCCGGCCGATCTCGATACGGAAGCCCTGCGTCTGTTCGAGGCTTACCGGCTCGGCAGCACCACCAACGGCGCTCGCGGTGTGCTGCTGCTGATCGACCCTGTCGGCGAACAGGTGCGGCTGGAGATCGGCTACGACCTGGAAGGCATCTTTCCCGATGGTTTTGTCGGCTATGTGGAACGGGAGCAGATGGCTCCCTTTTTTGCGGCGGGACGATTAGCGGATGGCGTGGAAGCCACGGTGGAACTGCTGGTGGGAAGGGCGCTGGGGGAAGTTCCCGCCGACGATGGCGGCAAAACCAGGTTGGAACACCTCAGCGGCGGGGCGGGCGCCCGCCTGGCGATTCCCATCGGCGACGAAGCCCGCCCCAAAGAGGCGGCGGAAGACCGCGTTCCCTTTGCCGCGCAACCCTCACCCCGGCAGACGCTGGAGCGCTATCTTGAGGCGCTGCAAGGGCACATCAAGGATCCCGAGCTGGGGATTTACACCCCGGCCACCCGGGAGTTTTTTCGCCAATGGCTGGTAACCAGCGCCCAGCAGGACAACGAGCGCAAAGGGCTGGAGCAGAACCTCCCCCTGGCCGAAGAGCACATCAGCAGCCCCTTGGCCGTAATACGTTTTCCCATCGAGAATCGGCAGGCCGCCCCTTACTTCTTTCGCCTGAGCGACGAAGGCTGGCAGCTCGACTTGGCGGCCATGAGCCGCCTGCTCGGCTTCAACCACAAAAATCAGTGGTTTTTTCGCCACCGCGAGCACGAGTTTCTGTTTGCGTTCACCGATCTGCGATTTGACGACAACGGTTTTCCCCACCGGTAAAAGACCGGGTTACGAGATGTCCTCGCTGGAATTCGGCTCCGCCCCAATGGTAAGCTGATCCACCATTGCAACCCAGAAGGTGCTGCCGCCGCCAGGGGTTTCCTCAACCCAGGCATCGCCTCCATACAGTCTGGCGATTTTTCGAACCGTGGCAAGGCCGATCCCGGTACCTGCCTGTTTTTTTCCGGTTGCTCCGCGGAAAAACACCTCAAAGATACGCTCACGCTCTTCGGATGGAATACCGGGGCCCTGATCGCTGACGCTGAACCGTACCTGCTCGTCCTTGCGCTCCCCGACTACCCGAATGACCCCACCTGACGCCGCTGCATAACGAACCGCATTACCAATCAGGTTGTCGACTATCTGAAAGAGCAGGCTTTTAGGCAGCTGCACCTTGGGCAAAGATCCCAGCTCGATAACGGTGCCGGATGAGGCCAGCCCAAGGGAATGTCCATAGATCACTTCATCGACGATTTCCCTGCTGTCGTAAGGCTCCCCCTCCTTCGGGATTTTTCCCACTTTGGCCAGGGCCAGCAGATCATCCATCAGCTTGGCCATCTTTTCCCCGGCGGCGATAATTTCATCGAGATATTCCAGGGCGCTCGCGTCCAGCCTGCCCCGATAATTCTCTTTCACGAGGTCCGCGTAGCTGACGATCACCGTAATAGGGGTACGCAGATCGTGGGAAACGGTGTAGGTAAACTCCTCAAGCTCCCGGTTGGCCTTCTGGAGATTTTCTTCCGCCGATTTCCGTTCGGCAATCTCGCGATGGAGATTGTCGATGGAGGTCATGGACAGATTCAGTTTCTGCGTCATGGTGTTAAAGGCAACGCCCAGCTTCCTGATCTCCCCTACGCCATCGACCCTGACCTCTCGCGTCAGGTCGCCGTTGGCAATATCCTCCGTGATCTGAACCAGGCGATTGAGCGGCTCCGCCAGTTCGGATGCCGTTTTCAGGCTGATCAGCGTGGCCAGTCCGCCGACCACCACCATGAAACCCAGCAGGGCAAAGACCGTCAATCGGACAGTCCGGTGGATCTCTTCATGGGACACGGCCAACAGGATGGCCCCTTCCGTCTTCTGCCCGCTAACTACGGGCCTGGAGGCGACAAAATAGGGCATGCCATCGAGGGACAACTCTTCAAAAAACACCTTTTTTTCATGCAAAGATCTCTCTTTTAAGTCGAGCAGGCCTGGCGCCTGAAGAATCGCCGCTCGGGTGAAGGTGGTAGCCTGCAAGCGGTCACCGTCATAAACCAGGGCCTTGATGCCATGTATGCTTTGGATCTGTGCCAGAAATTTCAGATTCAGCGGGTAGACGACTTCGATCACCCCCGCGACGCCATGGACTCCGTCTATCGGAGAAAAAACGGTCAACGCCAGACCGAGCTCAGAGCTTTCCAGCTTTTTGACCGATTGGCCGGCCAGACTCTCCCGAAGACCAGGACGGTCCCCTTCCTGCTGGCCGTACTGGGTCTGGCGATAGGAATCGGCTTGCACAACCCCCTCTTTGTTCAGGATTCTGACCGTATCGGCTTTGAGCAAACGTTTGATATGGATGGATAGCCGCAAAAGAGCCTGCCGGTCGTTCGCCGCCAGAGCGCGTACGGCGTCCTCCTGCTGCATGGCGGTCTGGGTCAAATAAACAACGGAATAAGAGAGTTGCTCGATTTCCAATTCAATATTTTGCAGAGCGCGACGCAGATCTTTTTCCAGTTCTTTGTGCTGGCGGTCATAAAAGAGGTAGATACTGATGGCGGCAGTGACAATAATCGCCGTCAGCACGATGGGGATAAAAGTGGCCAGCATTTTGTGTTTTAGGGTCATGGCAGGACACCTCTACAACCCGGGAGTGGCCAAGGGCTTAAAAAGGGAATGCCCTAAGTCGGCCAGGCCATAATTTCGGATCATCTTCTGGCCTTCTTCCGAAACGAGGAAATCGATAAATTGCATGGCCGCCTCGTAATTCACCCCCTTGACCCTGACCGGATTGACCGCAATAACGCCGTAAGGATTCCACAAGCGCTGGTCGCCCTGGCAAAGCACCACAAGCTCGAGTTCGGCACGATGAAAAAGATAAGTGCTTCGATCCGACAGCACATAGGCTTGGCGGAGCGCGGCCGCCCGCAACGTCTCCAGCATGCTCTTGCCGGTCTTGACGTACCAGGCCCCCTGGGGTTCTATTTCGGCCAGCCGCCAGAATTCCAGTTCCTTGAGGTAGGTCCCCGAGTTGTCACCTCGGGAATTAAAGGGCTCTTTCTTCCCGGCGATTTTGCGCAGGGCCGACGCCACGTCCATATCGCCCCTGATACCGGCCGGATCGTTGGCGGGGCCAAGAAGCACAAAGTCGTTGTACATCACGTCCCGCCGATTTAGACCGTAGCCCTCAGCGACAAATTGGTTCTCCGCCACGCGCGAATGCACCAGAATGACATCGGCCCTCCCCTCTCTTCCCATGGCGAGAGCATTACCTGTTCCCACGGCGGTGATCTCCACATCGAGACCTGTCTTCTGCTCGAAAAAGGGGATAAGCACGTCGAGCAGTCCCGAATTGGCCGCACTGGTGGTCGTGGCTAGGCGCAAAATCTGGCCGCCAGCCTCTGGCGGTTTGTCCCAGGAACTTTCACAGCCGGCCAAGCCACCTGAAGTCGCACAGAAAACGACTCCAAGCGCCAGGAGCATCATCCGTTGTCTGGCCATAAGCAGACATCCTTGCGGAAGACAGGCTTTTGTTTGCCAAATTTTTCAGAAAAGATACCCTTCACCCTAAGGATACCATTGTGGCGGCAACTTGCTATTTGTTAAGGGGTTTTTTAATCCATCCTGTCGCACTGTCTCGTCGCGTCGGCAAAGGGCAGCGACCCTCAGGCGTGGCGGCTGTCTCTATTTGGATTTTGAGGCGATTTCGAGTAGATTAGCAGAATCGAGCAGGTTAGCGGGTTCCCGTACGACGAGGCGCCTTCACCGCGCAAAGAACAGGCTACGTACACGAGGGAATTCCATCCCCCCATTCAGGCATATTTACCGGTCATGCAGACTTTTGTCCCCTCTCAACCAGAAACGGACTACGATTTCCGCCGCTGCAAATACTGCGGCAATCTGTCGGCGAAGCCGCTTTACCGCCTGGCTCGCCAGACGATTTATGGCTGTTCCCGTTGTGATTTTCACGCCCTCGACCGACTTGATCCTATCATTCTCCTGTCCGGCTCTAATGAGGAGAAGCCTCTGGATGAACGGTCACGGCAGTACATGGAGCAGCGGATGCACGACGTCGATCCCCTGCTCCCCCTGCGCCTGCAGCTGGTGCGGGAGCAGCGACCGCTGGCGGGAGCACGGCTGCTCGATATCGGGGCGGGGACGGGTCAGTTCATACAGCGGATGAGCGAGGAAGGCGCCCAGGCCCGCGGCCTGGAGCCGAGCGCCCTGCGGCGGCAGTTCGCCCGCCTGAAATTCGGTCTGGAACTGGAGGAGGAGACGATTGAAACATTTTGCGAACACCGGGAGAACGTCGCGTCTTTTGACCTCATCACCCTGTGGGACGTCATCGAACACGTGAATTTTCCCATGGAAACCTTAGTCGGCGCCAGACGCTGCCTCAAGCCGGGGGGATATCTCTTTATCGACACCCCCTCTCGGGACGCCCTGGCCTACCGGCTGGGCGAGGGGGCCTACCGCCTCTCTGGCGGCAAGGCGACCCTCTTTCTCGATACCTTTTACGAACCGGTACCCTACGGGCACAAGCAGATTTTCCGACCGCAGCAGCTGGCCGAGCTCGTTGAGAGGGTCGGCTTCCGGGTCATCCGGCAGGATAGCGGCTTTTTCCCTCCCGACAATCGGCTGCAGAAGCTAATCCGACCCAAAAACCGTATTGTGCTCGTCGGTCAGCGGCCAGCAGACTAGCGGCGGGTGACTTCCACCTCAGCTCGCCACCGACCAGATCTTGCCGATCCAGCTTTTTTTCTCCCAGTTCTTTTTCAGCCCTCGCTCCAGCAAAACCGGCGCATAGGCCTTGTCTTCCACCATAATGTGGTTGGTCAGCCACTTGCGCAGAAAGACCAGCAGCTCGGGTGTGACCATCTTTTCGCCACTCTGCACCTTGCGGTTGATGTCGATGACCTGCTCCCGCAGCTTGTAGTGGTGGGCACAATGCTCTTCGTAGTCGGGATAGTTGAAAATGCGAAAGAGGGACTCCTCCACGGCAAAATGCACGATGGTGTACTGCATGAGCTCGTTGAGAACATCCTTAGCGACCTGCAGCTTCTGCTCCCCCGAAACCATGGCGCTGTAAAGGCGATTGATGAGATCGAGCAGCTGCTTGTGCTGCTCATCAATCTCCTCGATTCCCACGCTGATCTTGTCGTTCCACTCCATAAATGCGGCCATACCTGACTCCTTCCTGAAAGTTGACTTCACATCACAATTAATGACCAATTCGGTCTTATTTAGCACGTCAGGAGAGACATTTCAAGCCCTGGCCATTTTTTGTCGGTTGCCGCCTAAAGGAAAAAAACGGGATTCTCTCAAAACTGACGTCGAGAAAATCCCGTTCATGTGGAGCCAAGAACAATCCGGTCGGATCAGGCCGATCAGGCCCCTTTGGTGCCGCTGAGATCCATGGTCATCTTGTAAAGGCCGTTTTTGACCCGCACCAGGATTTTGTTCTCCAGCAGAATCTGGAAAGCGTTGACGACGGTGGGTTTGCTAGCACTCAAGGCTTCGGCCACTTCGTCGTAGGTACCGTGAAACATCAGATCGTCATCGAGACGGCTGATGATGTACTCGATGATCTGAACCCGTTTGCCACCGATGGAGTTGAGCATCTTCAGCAGGAAATTCTTGAGATCGAGTTCTTTTCTCATCATCTTCTGTGACGCGACACCGGAAAGCAGCTCCAGCATTTCATAGAGGTTGAGCGGCTTCAGCAGGTAGCCGTCCGCTTTGAGGCGAATCGCGTCGAGCAGGTATTCCGATTCCGAATGGGCCGAGACGATGATGACGGCAATGCCGGGGTGCTGCTTCTTCACGGCGGCAAGAAGTTCGAGCCCCGTACTGCCCGCCATGCGCACATCGGTGAGCACGATATCGGGCGGTTCCTCCTCGATAGCCTGCAGGGCCTTTTCGGCGCTGGTGACACAGACGGTTTTTTTGCAGAAACTGTTCAGGGCCAGATACATCTGGTCCAGAGCGTCCTGCTCGTCATCGACGCAGACGATGCTTATGCTTTTCAGAGCTTCAAGATTCACAAGAGTTCTCCTCGCTTGTGGCTTTAAATTTCAGACAGATGCAGGCGCCATGGTAGCGCTTGCCTTCGAATTCGAATTCACGATTTTCGGCCCACACCGCCCCCTGATCAAGGTTCTCGGCGATCTGCCGGCACAGGTAGAGGCCCAGTCCCGTTCCCGCCGAATCCTCCTTGGTCGTCAGATAAGGCTCGAATACTTTGTTCAACAGCTTGGGCGGTATACCTCCGCCGTTGTCCTGAAACTCCACGACCACCAAACCGTTTTTCTGGTGGGTGGACAGCAGAATCAGCCGCTCTTCCTCGCGGTTGATCAGGGCGTCCTTGGCGTTCAGCAGAACATTTACGGTGAGCTGCACCAGATCGTTGACAAAACCGTGGGTATGAACGGGACCGTTGATGCGATTCGCAATAAAAATGCGGTCGCGCTCAAGGACCGGATGGACAATACCGATGGCGCGGCTGACCGAGTCGGACAGTTCGATAAGCTGGCGGGTCGTTCCCGACGTCAGCAAAGACCGCCAATCCTCGATGATGGTGGTCAGGTACTGGATGTTCTTGTTGGCCGCCCCCACCTGTTTTTTAACGAGAGCATCATCGAGTTTGCCCAACTGGCTCTGCAGCTCGATGTTCTGAATGGTCAGCGACAGGGCATTCAACGGCTGGCGCCACTGATGGCCGATATAACTGAGCATTTCGCCCAGGGCGCACTGCTTGGAGCGATGGGCCAGTTTTTTTCCCTGGGCGGAGATAATCTGATCGTATTTTCTGAAGCCGAAATAGCTGATAAGGAACATGACCAGGGAGGTGCAGGCAAAGAACAGAACCCAGAGATAAAAGTAGCCCCACTGCCGATTCCGAAAATCCGTCATGTCATACGCAACCAGCAAAACACCAACCTGTTCGCCCAAGGGATTCCTAAGCTTCTGGCTGGTGCTGATGAGGTAATGCTCACCGCCGATTTTCTGTTCAATAAGATCTTGGGACAGATCGAGTCTGTCCGCGAATGTCTCAAAAAAAGCGACGTCACTTTCTCGCTTTTCATGGGCAAATATCGCCCGGTATGGCTCAAAAGCAGAGGGAAAAGCCTGTTCGGCATGCACAAGGCCGCCATCGGCAGCGATAACGGTCCTGAGATTATTAAAAGCAATTCCCACCTTGAAATGGAACCAGTCAGGATGAATGGTAATTTCGACGGCACCAACCACTTCTTGGCTGGCTGGGCTGATAACCGGTATAGCGATGTCATAATGCAAGGGGCCATTATCGGTTTCAAAACCGTAGACCATTTTCCCCGTCGAAAAGGCTTCCCTAAGGCCCAATGATTCGAGACGATCATCATGGGGGGGAAAGACTGGGTCGACCTGGCTAAAGAGCAATTCTCCCTCCCGATCAAAAACCGCAATGCAGGCGACCGGCACGGAGCGATTGCGAAAATCACCATAGACGTGCCCTAGTGCCGCCTGAATGGCGTTCTTATCCTTATGGAGAACCAGGGAAGCAACCTGGTGTTCATCAATCAGCGAGTTAATGAAGTTGGTAATGCGCAAATTGGTGTAGTTGGTCTCAGCGTCGTAAACATCTCGGATGATCCCATTTATCTTTTTGGCAAAAAAATGATAGTCCGATACCCGCTTGTTCAAGTCCATCAAGGAAAAAAAGCAGAACATGCAGAAGGTCAGGATGAAAGTGACCCCCACGATGCGGTTCTTGTTTTTCTCAAAAAATCCAGCAATTAATGATGTCATCTACCGCATTCCCCCTCTTTTCCAGTTTTTACACCAGCCCCGATTGCCCGCCAAAAATAGCGGCACGTCTGACCAAACTACTGGTAACAAAAAATAAACCACCGGTCAAATCATTTCTCGACTTGCCTTCTTTTTAATTCCCATCAAGGTGACCGCCTCCATGCCGTCACGGCCGGCCACACACGACCCAATACAGCCATATGCAACTAATTTTTAACAACAAAATCGAAAACCAACTTCGACGACTCTCCGCAATACGCTCCCTTCAAAATAGCCTAACCAAAAAAATTCCTCAGTCATCCAATACAATCCCAAAATTAACCCCCAAACAGAAAGTACAAATTTTTATTTGACATGTCTTTTTAGTTTTGTTAAACAAACCATGGTTTTTAATTTTAAAAACTGCTCAAGAAGAACCCAACCCCTTCGCCAGGAGACGTCGCCATGAAAAAGATCGTCCTCGCCGTCATGCTGCTTGGCACCCTCGCAGCCGTCCTGACTGGAACCGCCCACGAGCCGGACAGCAACCAAAAAGCCAACACATTTAAAGTCAGACACATTCCCCTCACGCAAGAATTCATCCAAGCAGGCACTCCCATCATCGACATTCGCACCCAACAGGAATGGAAAGAAACCGGAATTGTGCCAGGCTCCCACTTACTGACCTTTTTCAGCGAAGACGGAAGTCACGACGAACAGGGATTCATAAAAAGGCTTCAGCAGATAGCCGACCCCGACACCCCCCTTGCCATCCTCTGCCGCTCGGGCAACCGCTCGGAAAAAGTCAGCCGTTTTCTGGCTGGGCAAGGCTTCCGTTCCGTCATCGACATTTACGAGGGGATAAAGGGCGGGATAGCCCGCGGAGTCACCCTTGAACCCTACACAGACACCTTTAACCCCAAGGAGGTAAAACCATGAACTCCTATTGCGCCTGGTGCGGAAAATCCCTCGACAAGCACCCCTTAATCAAACACTGGAAAACCTGGACAAAAAGACTGACCGACGCCTACTCAGTGCTCCTCACCGGAAAAATACCCCCTAAACGGGAAACCCACGGCATCTGCCTGGCGTGCCTGAAAAAGCACGAACCAGAACTCTACAGCCAATACATCCAGACTCAGACCGTCAACGCCTAAACCAAAAGCAATCCAACCAACCCTTTGGACATCAGAAAACCTGGGCCCGCCAAATAAAGACAAAAAAAATAAACCCTGGTAAGATTTTTTATTGACAGCGGCAAAAGGTTTGGTTAACTTAACCACAAACAAGTTAGTTTAGTTTTAGCGGAAGACAGTAAAGAGAATCTACATCCCCCGATGAAGCCTTTCCCCGTACAGTGAAAGGCAAAAGTCAACAGTCAAGTGTGTTACCACCACGAGAGGAGAAAATCATGAAACGCAAACTGTTCCAAACCCTGATCGCCGCCATCGCCATGGTCGCCATCTTTGCCGGTCCCGGTTTCACCTTCACCGAAGGCACGGACTACCTGGTGCTAGATAAACCTATCCCCAACGCCCAGAACACGCTCATCAAGGTTTTCAGCTATGCCTGTCCGTTCTGCTACAAGTACGACAAGGCCGTAAGCCCCAAAGTAGTTCCCCAGCTTCCGGCCGATGTGACCTTCCGTCCTTTCCATCTGAAGACCAAAGGAACTTATGGCGAGGCTGGTAGCAAAATTTTTGCTGTGTTGTTGGTCAAGGATCAGGCCAACGGGCTTTCCGACAAGGAACTCTACAGTGACAAGTCCCTGCTGAAGAAGGCCAAGATGGCTTACTACCAGGCCTATCACGACAAGAAAGAGCGCTGGGATGCCGGCGAAGAAGCCTATCTGCAAACCGGTCTGAATGCCGTGGGCATGAGCAAGGCCGAATACGAAGAGGGCCTAAAGGATCCCAAGGTGCAGGCGTTGCTCAAAGAATGGGATGAGTCCTACGATGTGGCGAAGATCCAGGGTATCCCCGGATATGTGGTCAACGGCAAATACCTCATCTACACCAAGAGCATCAAATCCGTAGACGGCATGCTGCAACTGATTAACGAGCTGCTGAAGAAGTAAGGAGGTCTGTCGTGAAACTCATTCAACAGTGGTGGCAAGACCTCCGCTCCGAACCAATCCCGACGATTGCCCGATGGCAGGACAGCCGCTTTCTGTGGCTGCTGATGGCCGGCATGAGTCTCTTCATGGTGATCCTGGCCCACTCGGTCTTCCAGAAATGGCTGTACATGAAGCCCTGCGAGCAGTGCGTCTACATCCGCTTCGCCTTCTTCGCCATGGTTATCGGGGGCTTTGTAGCCGCCATCAACCCCAAAAACGCTGTCCTCAAAGTCATCGGCTACGTCTTCGCCATCTATGGCAGCGTCAAGGGCGTGCTCTGGAGCCTGAAGCTGAACAAGATTCACCATGTAGCACACAGCGATGACCCCTTCGGGGTACAGGGCTGCTCCACCGACCCGAGTTTCCCCTTCGGGCTGCCCCTGGCCGAATGGTCCCCCGAGTGGTTCAAGCCGACTGGTGACTGCGGTTTTGACAACCCCATCGTTCCAGACGGGGCCGTTTTAAGCAGCATGCAGCAGTGGCTGGTCGATTTCTACCGCGACGGCTGGTATCTGTGGCCCCCCTCGCACTTCATAAACATGGCCCAGTGCACCATCATCACCTTCGGCGCCATCCTTCTGGTCCTGATCATCTGCGCCGCCGCCTGGATCATACGCAGCATCCGCAGCAAAAATGCAACAGTGTAAATGGTTAACCTTCTTCACCGGCTGCCACATAGGGTGGCAGCCGGTGAATGGCACTTTCCTATTTATCGAAAAAGAGATGGAGGCAAACATGAAAGCTGTTGGGAGTTTAAGTACATCTTTGTTTTTAGCCTTATCGGGCATTGCGTTCACCATCGCTAGCCCCGATCTCTGAACGGCAGCAGACGGTGCCAGCGGTCCGCACCACATAGCGACCCCCTCTGGTGCCAAATTTTCAGCCCTATCATTGGCTGCAGCTAATGTGCTTTAGTGGCAGCTTTTTGTGACCTGGAAAATTTTTCAAACTTACTACTGGGCGACACTAAAAAGCACGCCGAGCAAAACACACCCAATTAAGGAGATGTCTCATGCAAAAAATCAAGAAGTATTTGGTAACCCTGCTTGCTTCTGCTGCCTTAATCGCTAGCCTCACATGCTTAGCAAATGCAGCCGGCTATCCACCAGCCCCTCCAGCTGGTAAGTTGGGGGCGATCATTGTCAATCCCTATGATAATGCTCCGCTCACTGCGGTGGTTCTGCTCAACGGCCATGAGATCAGCGATGTCAAGGTCACAGTACATGGCAAAGGGGAAAAAGGGATAGACATCTCTTACCCGGTTGGAAAGACCAGCCTCTTGACCCATGATGGTGTTCCTATTTTTGGTATGTACGCTAGCTACAAAAATAAGGTGACCGTTGAGTGGAAAGAGGACGGCAAGAGCATGAAGGAGGACTACAACATCCTGACCGGCCCTATTACCAACCATTATGTCGACAATCGGTCCCTTTCCGTTTTGCAGCCTGTCAATGTAAAAAAAATGTCCAAAGGATTCGAGGACCGTCTTTACCTGATCAATTCCTCTACCAACACTTTCCACGGCTCCGATCTGCATTGGGCAGGTCAGAAACCCCAGAACGCTCATCCGCTCGATCCGTCACCGGCGGTTGGCTCCATGTCCTTCGAAGCTGCACCGATGACCTACATCATCGACAGCCAGGGTGAGTATCGCTGGTGGCTGAACCAGGATGCTACCTTCAAGGGCTATGACATGGATGTTTACAAGCGCGGCTACCTGATGGGCCTGAGTCAAACCAAGGATGGTTCCTACGTGTTCGGGCAAGGCCAGACCTGGGGCGAATTCGACATGCTGGGACGGATCATCACCCACAAACCGCTCCCCGGAAACTATATCGACCAGTCTCACGAAGCGCGCTACACGAGCAACAACACGGTTCTGCTGCGGGTTGGCAAGAAAAACTATCGCCGACCCGACGGTCAGGTTGTCCACACCGTTCGCGACCAGATCATCGAAGTCGATATGAAGGGCAATTTGCTGGACGCCTGGGACCTGAACAAGATTCTCCTGCCGTTGCGTGATGACCTGCTCGGCGCGCTCGATCAGGGTGCCGTTTGCCTGAATGTCGATCTAGAGCACGCTGGGCAACAAGCTGAACTTGAGCCGGACACCCCGTTTGGCGATGCCCTCGGGGTCGGTCCCGGTCGTAACTGGGCCCATGTCAACTCGATCGAGTATGACCCGAAGGACGACTCCATCATTGTTTCCCTGCGTCACCAGGGCGTGATGAAGATCGGTCGCGACAAGCAGGTCAAGTGGATTCTTACTCCCAATATTGGCTGGGAGCATCTCTCTGACCGCGTCCTGACACCTGTCGATAGCAAAGGCAGAAAACTGAACTGCCAAGGTGCGGTCTGCGAAGGGACCGACTTTGACTGGACTTTCACCCAGCACACTGCGTGGCTGTCGAGCAAGGGCACCTTGACTGTTTTTGATAACGGTGATGGCCGCGGTTACGAGCAGCCCGCCCTGCCGAGCATGAAGTATAGTCGTTTTGTCGAATACAAGATTGACGAAAAGAACATGACCGTCCAACAGGTTTGGGAGTACGGCAAAGAAAAGGGCTATGACTGGTACTCACCGGTGACCTCAGTCACCGAGTATCGCCCAGAAACCGACACCATGTTCAACTTCAGCGGGTCTATTGATCTCTTCAAGCAGGGGCCGGCGCCGACATTGGGCAAACTCACCGAAATTGACTACAAGAGCAAAGAGATAAAGGTTGAAATCGATGTTTTGACTGACAAACCTCACAAACCCCACTACAGGGCGCTAGTTGTTAACGACGATACCCTTTTCGCTAAGTAAGCACAGAGGGGGAACCAAGCTGCCCCCTTTCCTGCACGAGTTCAAGAGAGGAAAAAGCAGCCCCTGTTGGAGATGAAGTTTGTCGGCAGCAACACCATCGGCTAACGTGTCCTGCCGATAGACAAGCATAGGGATTTTAAATAACGATTGTAACTAATTAAGCTGGCTTTTAGATGGAAAATCCCGATTACTGCCTGCAAGCCATACTTATACCAACAGGGTACCAGTTTAAACAGCTAGCCAATTCAAGACTGAATAGTTTCCCTCTATCTGCTGCCACAATAGGGTGGCAGCAGATAGAGAACCATTACTCTTAATAAAGATATGGAGGCAACATGAAAATCGGCAAGACATTAGGCGCGGTCTTGTTGGCGGCTCTGTCTGTATGCAGTCAGGCCTTTGCCGATGGAAGCACGCCTAAGCCATTCGGCGGCGTGAGTTCGGTTTTCGGACCGGCTGGCGCCGGCTTCCCGGTCGGTAAATTCGCAGCGACGGTTAACTATAAGTTCGCTGAAACCGACGGCGTACGTCTGAATGACGAGGAGATAAACGACAATGTCAAACTGACCAAACATGTGGGCATCATCAAGTTCCGTTACGGAATCGCCCCGGGACTGGATGTTCGCACAGCCACCCCCATTTACGACGTGGACGCAAACCTACCGGGCGGGAAAACGGCTCACTATGGTTGGCTCGGTGATACCGCCGTTGTCCTGCATAAGGTGGTTATGAACCAAGGCAAGGGCAATCCCTTCAGTCTGGCTTTTGATCTCGGCGTCGTCCTGCCGACCGCAGATGGAGGACGCGACAATAATAATTTCATCGGAAATCAGGCCTGGGGCGCCGGGGCCGGTGTCGGTCTGACGTACTTTCTGGGAGCCAACCGCTTCGACCAGGAACTCAACTATTACACCTTCAGTGAAGCAGAGGATAACTACCGCAAGCCTGACCGCTTCCGCTGCAACACCAACTGGGCTTATGCCCTCAGCAAGTCCTTCGACATCGGAGCGGAATCGAACTTTGAGTGGAATGGCGAAAGTGAAACTTTTGACCAGGGTAAGGACGACGCCAGAAGGGAATGGTATGTCGGGCCCAAGATGGTCTTTAAGCACCAGAAGTCGGGGACGGTGCTGGGTGCATTGTTCACCTTGCCCGTATACCGCGACTACGACAGCCCCTGTCCTTCCGATGGGTACCGCTTTGAGCTTAAGCTGGTGAAAGTATTCTGAGCCGATTTGACGGTTAAGCCAAGGGTCACTCCCTTACTAGCAGAACAAGAACACAGCCGGAACCCCCATGAAGGGGTTCCGGCTTTTGCGTGGTGATGGTCCCTTTCTTGACAGGGAGAGCTCAACCATGTATCAAGGGGCGGTGGCAGCTCATGGCTGTCCCGTTTTTCCGTTGGTCTCTTTCAGAAAGGATTTAGCGATGTTTAAAGCCGCCGCTGGCGATACGGTCAAGGTTCATTACACTGGCAAACTCACCGATGGCACCCTGTTCGACACCTCAATGGACAAGGAGCCCCTGCAGTTCATTATCGGCAAGCACGAAGTAATTGCCGGCTTTGAAGAAGCGGTGACCGGCATGGTCATGGGGGAGAAGAAGACTGTGGTTATACCGCCGGAGAAGGGCTACGGCCAGCCGAAACCGGAACTGCTGGAGCAGGTGGAACGCAAGGACCTGCCGGAGGATCTGGGGCTGAAGGTGGGGGGACAACTGGAGATCACCCGCCATGACAACACGGCCTTTTATGTCATGATCACTGAGCTGAGCGACACCCATGTCACGCTGGATGCCAATCATCCCCTGGCGGGCAAGGATTTGGTGTTTGATATTGAGATGTTGGAGATAAAGCAGAAGAAGAAGTAGGTGTTTTTGTCGGGGGGGGTTTTGGGCAGCCCGGTTTTAAGACCGCCGGGACTCGCCCCGGCAGGCGACCTCCTTTTTGTTTGCCGACAAAAAGGAGGCAAAAAGCGGCTTTTTTATTGCTTTTGCGTAGCTCTGCAATCCATTTGGGGCTCTTTGCCAACCAAGACCGACACACCTTCGATTCAAGGAAAGGCGGAAGGCCCCGGCTCACTTCGTTCACACGGGTTAAATTGGGCCGGTCCTGCGATGATTCCTCTGAGCTGCCAAGCAAACCCGGTGTTTCAAACCCTGATCACCGCAGTGTCCTGCCTATAACAAACCGCGCATTTAAATTAACCCATTTGAGAAACGTGTTTCTCAATGGGGCCTTTCGCTTCCAGGTGCCACGGAGCACTTAACCTGTCAAATGCACTGCCGCCGCCACGCAGCGGCGCCACCAATCAACAGAAATAAAAGCGTTTCTTTTGGTTCCTTTTCTTGATGGCATCGTAAAAACTCAGGTGGCCATTTCGGGTTCAATAGGCCGCGCACTGAAATTTTCCTGCCCAGCCGGC
>JAWSUS010000011.1:0-91830 GCA_033549025.1 Desulfuromonadales bacterium | reverse complement strand
GTTCGGTCATTTTCAACCTCCTTGGACATGGGAATATTATCCCAAATCAGTGTCCAAGAAAACTGGAGCCGCCCCACGCTCGGTGATTATCTTGAATTTCCATCCGCGCTTTTTGGCATATCGAATTGCCGCTTTGAACTTTGGCCTAAATTCCTTCCAGCCTTTTTTGAGGTCCTCCCGATACTTCACCTCAAACAGGCAAGGGACCCTTTTCCGAGAAAAAGGAATATCCGTTCTGTAGAAGGCTAGGACATCAGGGGTATAAGTTCGGGCTCGACCCTCCTGATCGTTATATGAAATGGTTGCCGGCTGTTCCTCAAACCTGACCACAGTAATGTCGAAATCAAGCAGGATAAGAAAATCTCTCTCCAGACTGCTTTCGAACCCTTTAGGCTCAGACCCGTCTGAGACCGCAATTCGGCCGGTGATATTCCGATAATTTTTAGGTATTTTCCTTACAGGCATCAGTCAACTCGTCGCACGATCTTCCGCCTTTTTAATAACTAGTCGCACAGTCTCTTGACTTGTCGCAACATCTTTTGAATTTATCGGGCGAAAAAATTATTAGATTATCTTGTATTGTCGCATAAACTTTTGCATTTGTCAGCGGGGGCGCCATTCCCCGCCCGGGTGAGGTTTCCCTGGCCAACAATGGCATCCTCTTTCTCGATGAACTGCCCGAATTCAAGAAGAATGTGCTCGAAATGCTGCGACAGCCCCTGGAGGACGGTCACGTCACCATCGCCCGCGCCGCCACCACCCTGAGTTTTCCGGCGACCTTCATGCTGGTAGCCGCCATGAACCCCTGCAACTGCGGCTTTTACGGCGACTCATTGCGGGAATGCTCCTGCACCCCCGTCATGATCCAGCGCTATCGCAGCCGCCTCTCCGGCCCCCTGCTCGATCGCATCGACCTGCACGTCGAAGTCCCCCGGGTCGCTCACAAGGATCTGGCCGACCCGACCGAGGCCGAGCCGTCGTCCTCCATCCGCGACCGGGTCAACGCCGCCCGGCAGCGGCAAGGCGAGCGCCTGGCCCGCTTCGGCCTGTTCGCCAACGCCCAGATGCAGGCCCGCCACATCCGCAAGTTTTGCCCCGTCGACGAGCAAGGCCACCAGCTGCTGGAGATGGTCACCGACCGCCTGGGCCTGTCGGCCCGCTCCTACGCCCGCATCCTCAAGGTAGCGCGGACCATCGCCGATTTGGCCGGTGAAGCAAACATCCGCCAGCCGCATCTGGCCGAAGCGGTGCAGTATCGGGGGCTGGACCGAAAGCCGATGTGACGCTTCATCTGTCAACATCAAAACACGAAACGCCACCCCACCATTTTTTATCGAAGCACCCTACGTCGGCCGAGCCAAGTGGAACGGATGCAGGCCCGGTTGATCGTCACGCCGCCTTTGCATGGCATCCATCACTCCCTTCTTGAAGAGGAAACCCACGGGCATTATTTTGCCGTTTTCTCCTGCGGGAACCGCTGCACCGTTCCGGTTGCAGCGTGATCACGGACAGCGAAAAGACGGCAAGACGCCAACACCGATCAGCGCTAAGGGGTTCATGCTCTGCCTGTTGAGGAGTCTGTAAAGGCGATGGCTTTCTGATCACATGCGGTTGCCAAATAGGGCATATGTGTTTGAGTAAAACAGCGACACATTGACCCGGCACAACCCTTCTGCCTCAAAGGAAAGGAGAATCCTATGCCATCGATACTGATTACCGGAGCCAACCGCGGTATTGGCCTGGAACTGGCCCGGTCCTTCGTCGGACACAACTGGCAGGTCTTCGCCTGCTGCAGGTCTCCAGAAAGCGCCGAGGAATTGAACCTCCTGGCGTCGGGCAATAATGACGTTCGTATTCTTCGCCTCGATGTGACGGATGAAACAGCGATCGCCCGGGTGGCTGGCGAGCTCAGCAACGAGCCTCTCGATATTCTCTTCAACAATGCCGGCGTCAAAGGACCCCAGGGTCAGAACTTCGGTGATACGAACGTCGAGGAGTACCTTGAGGTCTTCCGCATCAATGCACTGGCGCCGCTGAAGGTGGCCGAAGCTTTCGTTGAGCACGTGGCCGCAAGTGAGCGCAAGATTCTGGCGTGCATGGGCACGCTGATGGGAAGCCTGAAGGAGAATACCTCCGGGGGATATTACGCCTACCGCTCCTCCAAGGCAGCACTGCATATGATCGTGAGAGGGTTGGCGGCGGATCTCTCGGCAAGGGGCATTCTGTCGGTGGTTTTCCATCCCGGCTGGGTTCGCACCCGCATGGGAGGGGATGAGGCCCCGTTAAGCGTGGAGGATAGCGCCGCCGGTTTGACCCGGGTACTGCTGGAGCTGGATCCCAAAGATAACGGGCGCTTTTATGACTACCGCGGGGTAGAGCTTCCCTGGTAGGAAGGCTGCTGTAGCTGGAGGTCTTATTGGATAGTCACCACCGCATACCCTTGGGCCTGATACCCCAGGACGGAGATAAAACCATTTCCGACCCGGTCTATTTCAGGCATGAGGGTGCTGGGGTCGACCCCGAGGACCTTGACGGCGTACATGCAGACCTCCAGGGTGACGCCGTCTTTTTTGAATTGGCGGATCTGTTCGGCGACTTTTTCGAAGGTCTTGCGGCTGGCCTCGTCTAGATCCTTGTGGGCCGTGGAGATAAGTTTCACTGCGTTGCCGTGAAAGACAATGACGGTGTTAGGGCGTGCAGGCAGGGCGAGCACATTCTTATCTTCGTAAACACCCTTGATCGCCGGAAAGATGGTGGTCGCCGCCTCTGCCGATCCCAGACTGTAGTCGAAGACGGAGTTAAGGCCCCGGACATCCTTAAGGGCGGCATAATCGCCGGCTGAGGCGGGAGCGGCGGCGAGTTGGATCATCACCAGGGTGATGACGATGACGGAAACCTGAAAGATAAACCGTTGGAATGACCGTTTCATGTCTGTTTCTCCTTTCTGACTGTTGACCTCCTCACACTATGCCCTCCCGGTCCCGGGTGACAACTTAAGGCACGGGATCACAACCGCTCGGCCTGGCCTTCATCCCGGTGTGCTACTCTCTGCACCAGGCGACAGAGCCTGTCAGCCTCAGTCAGCCCGTCGATGAAGCGCGTGGGGATACCGGCATAGCCTGTCTGCGCACCGACCAGGGCCCCGGTAAGCATGGCCCGGGCCTGGTTTTGGCCGCCGCCGTTGACAGCATGCAGGATGGCGGACTCGAAATCGTCCGGGAAGCGTGCCGCCAGGTAGTAGGCTGCCGGCAGCTGGTGGTAGATGGCGCAGGGCATCCCATAGACGAGGGAGACCTTCCAGGCCGGTTCGATGCGGATGTCGGGATCGGCGGCGGCCCGGGCCATGTAGGAGGGGGAGAGCAGCGCATCGGGGGAGGCGAAACGCCCGGCCCGGGGCGGATCGGGGTCTCCCGGTCGGGGCGGCTGCAGGTTGTCGGCGGTGACGGTGTGAAAAGGCAGCTCTCCATCCTCGACAAGGCCCATCAATTTTTCGGAGAGGGCAGCGTCGAGGCGGTGCCCCCGGACGAGCATACCCAGCACCGCCCCGTAGGCCACGGTCATTGACACCACGGTCTCGTCCGTTTGGGTCAACAAAGTATTGGAGGCCACCGACCGGGCGAGCTGCGCCGGATTGCCGGCATAGAAGACGGCGAGGGCGAGGGTTCGTTCGATCGCCTCCGTCGTGTCGGCGTGTCCACCCGTCTGCCCCCAGGGGAGCTGCTGCACCCGCCTCCTCCAGGCTTCGCGGATTGACTGGCTGGTATACCCGCCCGGTCCGTTAGCCGGAGTGCCGTCGAGAAGAGGAAAGAGCTCTTCATCGAGCCGGCGGCAGAAATCCTCCTCCTGGTAGGTCCCGCAATCCGCCAGGGATTCCATCATCAGAGTAAGGATAATCCCGGCCTGCGACAGATCCCCCGCCTTGAGTCCGGCATGGTAACGGCCCGGCTTCGGTGTCGTGTAGTCCCATATCCAGTCACCGAAATCGCGTCTCAACTCCTCGAGGTCGTAATACCAGTGAGGACCAAGGCCCATAGCGTCGCCGATGAGGGCGCCGATAAGAGCACCCTTGGCTCTGTCCTGAAGAGAAATGTCAACCATGGCTCATCTCCCCCTGCGTATGCGGCAGGTTGTCCTTAATTCGCTTCCCGTTTCCTCCCCCGTGAGGGCGTTAGACTTTTGGTGCCGTCATCAATTAAATTCCTGCACCAGTTTCCTGATCTCCTCCATGTTCACCTGTCTTTGAAAGAGCGGCTTTTTCTCCTTTTTGTACCCTAACAACTGATCCTCGAAGAGTGGTTTGTCCTTGCGGTAGAACACGCCGAGCCGCATCGGATCTTCTTCAAGAGCCCGGGTAAAGGCCTGGATGCGGTCATGCGGATCATGATTTTCGTCAAGATACGCTGTGTTTTCGTCGAACCATTGGTACGTGTTTATTTTATTAAAAGTCACGCAGGGCTGCAGCAGATCCACGAGGGCATAGCCGCGATGCCGGATGGCCTGCTGCAGAATATCGAGGGTTTGTTCCTTGTGGCCGACGAAGGCTCGGGCGACAAAAGAAGCCTCGAGGGCGATGGCCACGGCTAGCGGGTTGAACGGCTCCAGGATGACACCGGCCGGTTGCAGGGGGGTTTCGAAGCCGCGCTGGCTTGTAGGCGAGGCCTGTCCTTTGGTCAGTCCGTAAACCATGTTGTTGTGGACGATGTTGGTCAGGTCGGGATTGCGCCGGATACAGTGGATAAAGTGGTTGCCGCCCTCGCCATACATGTCGCCGTCTCCGCTTTCGGCAATCACAGTCAGGTTGGGATTGCTCGCCTTGATGGCGGTTGCCGCCGGCAAGGCGCGTCCGTGCAGTCCGTTGAAAAAATGGACCTGCATGTACTGGGGAATCTTGGCTGCCTGGCCGATACCCGAAACCAGAACCGTCTGCTGCTGATCCAGTTCCAGGGCAGTCATCGCGGCGGTCATAAGCTTTAGAATGCCGAAATTCCCGCAACCAGGGCACCAGGCGATATCGCAACCCTCTCGGACAAACGGATTGGTGGTCATGATGATACCTCCTGACGCAGTCGGTGTTCGAGGAATTCGACGCTGAAAGGCCGTCCGTTGTACTGCAGCCAACAGGCGTCGGCCTGGCGCCCCGTTTCCCGCTGGATGAGCCGGGCGAATTGGCCCGTAGCATTGTTTTCGATGACAATCAGCCTCTCCGCCTGTTGCAGGTGCTCCTTGACCTGCTCGGCGAGCGGGTAGACTTGGGGGGAGTATAAAAAAGCCGTCTCCGGGTCGCCGACCCGGGCCAGGGCCTCCTCGATAGCCAGCCGGGTAGACCCCCAGCCAACCAGAAGGCGCCGATATGCGGGAGGTCCGAATAAGTGGTGCTGTGTCACCTGTTTGGACCGCAGCAGGTTGAACTTTCGCAGCCGCTTGTCGACCATAGAGATCCGCACCTCGGCGTCTTCGGTGATAAACCCGGCTTCGTCGTGCTCATCGCTGTCGACGCAGACCAGCCCCTGCCCGTAGCCGGGAATGCCCCGCGGTGAGAGGCCGCTTTCGGTCAGGACATAGCGGTGGTAGTCGGCGGACGTCTCGACAATGTGGTGTTCATCAGGTTCGGCAGGGAGTGGCAGCTCCGGCACATTGTAAAAACTGTCAAGCAGATACTGGTCGGTGAGGATGAAAACGGGGGACTGGCTGGCGTCGGCCAGGGTAAAGGCCAGGCGGGCACACTCGAAGGCTTCTTCGAGGGTCCCCGGAGCCAGGATCATCCTGGGGAATTCCCCGTGGCCGGCATACAGGGCCAGGTCGAGATCACCCTGTTCGGTGCGGGTAGGCAATCCGGTGGCCGGACCAGGGCGCTGGGCCAGGTGGATAACCATGGGCGACTCTATGCCACCAGCCAGGCTAACCCCTTCCCCCATCAGGGCGAAGCCGCCGCCGGAGGTGCTCACCATGGCCCGGCCGCCGGCGTACCAGCTGCCGAGGCCCATATTGATGGCGCTGATTTCGTCCTCGGCCTGCTCCACCACAAGGCCGAACCTCTCGGCATATTTGGCCAGAAACTGCAGCACCCCGGTGGAAGGAGACATAGGATAGGAAGCGATGAAATTGCAGCCCCCGGCGAGGGCTCCGAGCCCTACCGCCTCGGAACCATTCAGGAACAGCTGGCCTGCCACCTGGGGATCCGCCTGAAGGTGGCAAACCCATTCTTTCTCCGTGGCGGCGGCCTCTCCCCGCTCCAGCCCCAGACGGGAGGCATGTAGATTCTTATCCAGAACCTCCTTGTTACTGCCGAACATTTCTTTCAGGGTTTTTTCAAGCGACGCTGACTCCAGTCCAAGCAGCCCGACAACAAAACCACAGGCAACGGCGCTGGCATATATTTTTTCGCCCACCTGCTCCGCCAGATCGGCCAGAGGCAGGGGCACCAGTTCGTCGAGGTTGTCGTAAACGGCCGGGTCACCGATGACCAGGGTTTCTGGCGTGATCCTCTCCTGCATCCACGAGTACGCATCGCTGTCGAGCAGGACGCAGAGGTCAATCCGTTCGGCGTAGGCCCGCACCGGACTCGCCGCCACCCGGATGGTGGTTGAATTACTGCCCCCGCGGATCCGCGACATAAATTCCTTGGTGGAAAACACGTGCAGACCGGTGGTCTTCAGGGTGCGGGTCAATACCATTTCAATGGTCTTAATCCCCTGGCCGGCCTCGCCAGCAAGAACAATGCTGATTTCATTGTTGAACCTCGGTTGCGCTTGCACGGCAGTTTCTCCTTTCTGTTTCTCCAGAGCGTCTGATTCATTTTGATACAATATTTCAAGTATAGACGGAGTGCCCGGATTTGCACGGTCGATAACTGCCGGCTCGACCTCAGGATTATAAAAGCTTGATTTATAGGACAAAAATGTGGATGTGGTATAATCAAACCACAAGACCAGCTGAAAGGAGTCTGTTATGAAAAAAGATCGATTTTTACACCACTGCCTGGAAGCCGAAGCTGGAAGAGATACGTTTGTGATCCACCCCTCCAGCAATCAAGAAGGTAAGGTCATTGAGTGCAATCTGGAAACGGGGCAGCTGGTCGTGCAGACTGTCGACAACCACAGGCATACCTGGGACTATCGTGAGTGTGAAGACCTGAAGCATCCCAAATCCGGACCTATGGTCTGACAGGGAGGGTCTGGACGCCTGACATCCACAAGGACTAACTCCAGATTGTTGGGAGTTTGCAGATTTTACCCTTCAATTTTACCTGACTTGCCTGGTGACGTTGATGGGCAGATAACCGAGCAGGGAAAGAGCAGCTATCGTGGCACCGAAAAAAAAGCCGTGGCCGAACCGAAATGATCCCACCACCACCGGGCTAGAAGACTGGCCAGAAACAGAGCTACACCGCTGACCCAACCAAAAACTCCGAAGGACGTTCTCCGTCGTTCCTGTGGTATAACATCGGCCACCAAAGCTGAAGGCAGATCTTGAGTCAGTCAGACCACCTGACCGTCCTTCTGACCCCATCCCCCGTTATCTTCGAACGTTCCGCTAGCCTTGAGCTTTTCTGTAACCTTCCGAAAGTGAAACCCGTAGACAGCATAGGATATGGCTAGCGGGAACAGCCTCGGTTTTCTGAACAGCGACCACAAGAGGAGCTTCCAGAAATGGAACCGCTCCCGGCCGAGCACCCCCATCAGCAGTATCGATTTGAAAAACGCGCCGATGTGGCCCTTTTGGAGGTGAAACCGTCCCTGGGCTCGGGGCTGGTACTCGCGAAAGAGCTGGATTACCCGTTGATAGAACTGTTGTGGGGCATAGATGGTATCGAGGATGGTTTGGTAGCCGGCGAGAAGCGCCTCAGGTTTCATGCGGGGAACAAAATTGAGATCAATGGCGGTATTATCACCCGACGAGTCCTTGAGCAGCCGTCCTTCCTGTTCGAGGCGCTGGTAGAGTTTGGTGCCGCGCAGGGCGGTGAGCACTCCGACCATGGCCGTGACAATGCCGCTCTCCTGAATGAAGTGGATCTGGCGCTCGAAGATGGTTGCCGGATCGCTGTCAAAACCGACGATAAAGCCCCCATGCACCTGGAGACCGGCCTGCTGGATGCGTTTGACCGAGGCGAGCAGGTCGCGATTCTTGTTCTGCACCTTGCCGCTTTCGGCAAGTCCCCCCTCGTGCGGCGTTTCGATCCCGATGAAGACCTCCTCAAAACCGGCGCCTACCATCAAGTCCATCAGTTCAGGGTCGTCTGCCAGATCGATGGACGCTTCGGTGTAGAAATAGAAAGGATAATCCCTGGCTTCCATCCAGGCGACAAGAGCGGGCAGAATTTCACGCTTCAGTCTGGGTTTGTCGCCAATGAAGTTGTCGTCGACGAAAAAGACCGCTCCTCGCCAACCACGGGTGTAAAGGCTCTCCAGTTCGGTGAGGAGGCGGTTTAGGGGCTTACTGCGGGGCCGGCGCCCGAAGAGGGCCGTAATGTCGCAGAATTCACAGTCGAAGGGGCAGCCCCGCCCGTACTGGATGTTCATGGCGGCGTAATCCTTCATTTCAACCAAATCCCACTGGGGGATCGGGGTCTGCTCGAGTTGCGCCCAGCCCTCGGCGGTATAGATGCGCCTGGGCGTACCGCAGCGGAGATCCTCTAGAAACCGGGGCAGAGTGACTTCCCCTTCCCCCAGCACCAGATGATCGACCTCGGGGAAATCTTCGTGACATGACGTGAACAGAGGGCCGCCGGCGACGGTCTTCACCCCCAGCCGCCGGCAGCGTTCGATCACCTCCCGTGCCGATGACTGCTGGATGGTCATGGCGCTGATGAAGACGTAGTCGGCCCATTGCAGATCCTGGTCGACGAGGGGTCGCACGTTCATGTCGACCAGGCGCCTCTGCCACCCGTCAGGCAGCATCGCCGCCACGGTCATAAGCCCCAAAGGCGGGAAACTCGCCTTCCTGTCGATGAATTTCATCGCGTAGCGAAAGCTCCAGAAGGTCGTGGGATAGTGGGGGTAGACAAGGAGAATTTTCATGGGCATGCTCCAAAATCGCCTGATACCGATCACTGCGAAAAGATCACCACGCTGTAGGGACCGATGGACAGCCTGGCATGGCAGGGCAAGCCGTCCTTGTCTCCCGGTTTTGCATCGACGTCGGTGCTTGGGTGATTGCTGAAATCGTCATTGTAGCCCTGCCAGTCGCTGTTGAAGCGCAGCTTCCAGGCGCCTTGCGTTGGAAAACCGATGACGTAGTCGCCCTGCGCTTCGCGATAAAAGTTGGCGACCACCACCACGTCATCCCCCGGCCCACCCTTGTCCCAGCGGTGAAAGGCAATGACCTTGCGCTCTTCGTGCAGGTGTGTGACCTGGGTGAACTGGCCGCACAGGCCACGGCTGAAGCCCTCGCGGTTAAGCCGTAGTCGGATCAGGTCTCGGTAAAGCCGCACGATGCCTTGGAATTCCTCGCACTGGTCCCAATCGACGGGCACCGTATCGCGGAACCAGCCGCCTTCAAGAAATTCCTGACCCTGGAAGATCATGGGAATGCCGGGGGCGGTGAAGACCATCGCGGCGGCCAAGGTTGAGCGTTTACGTGCGTACCATCCCTTGGGATCGTCGGGATTGATCTCCTGCGGCACGCGCTGCCGGCCGTTGGCAACCTCGTCGTGGGATTCGCTGTAGATAACCCGATCAAAAGCGTCATCGTTGTAGCGGTAACAGAGGGCATCGCGGATGGCGGCGAGAGAGCGCTGCTCATCGGCAGAAGTGACTACCGCCTGACGAATCGGGTGGACAAACATGGCGTCCCACTGGGAGGCGAATCCGGCACCTCCAGCGCCGACATCCTTGGTGAGCCAACGGTTGTTCATCAAGTCCTCGGCGATCAGAATCCTTCCCGGAAATTTACGCGACACCTCGCTATTGATCCACTGCAGCAGGCTCCAGCCCTCCGGCAGCTCATGGTCGGTTCCGTTGACGGTGCGGATGAACTGAGTACAGTCGAAACGCAGGCCATCCACGTGGTATTCCTCCAGCCACATCAGGGCGTTGTCGCGCAGATATTGCCGCACTTCACCGCGACGGTAGTCTGGCCGGGTTTCGCCCCAGGGCGTATGAGCCCGATCATCGTTGTAGAAATAGATTCCGCCGCGACCGTTCTCGCTCCAGCCGTCAAATTGCCATAGATCGAGGTCGCTGGGTCCCAGGTGGTTGTATACCACGTCGAGGATCACCGCGATGCCCTCCTGGTGGGCGCGTTTGACGAACTGTTTGAAGGCCGCTGGGCCGCCGTAGGCCATTTCCACCGAGAAAATGTGGGCAGGGTTGTAGCCCCAGGAGCGATCCCCCGCAAACTCACCCACCGGCATGATCTGGATGGCATTGACCCCGAGCTTTTTCAAATGCCCCAGGCGTGCCGATACCGAGGAAAAATGGCCCGGCTGGTCGCTATTTTGCTCATCGTTGAACGTTCCGATGTGGAGTTCGTAAATGACCAGCTCGTTCCACGACGCGAGTCGGAAGTCGTCTCCTTCCCAGTCAAAATACGTATCGTACACGATGGCATTGCCGACCGAGTTCGTGACTTCGCGGGCATAGGGATCGACGCGGTACAGCGCACCCTGCTCCGTGGTCAGCAGGAAGTTGTACTCATCACCAAGGCGCGCCTCGGTCGTATCGAGGTACCAATAACCGTTCTCCTCAACGTGCATGGGATGGCTGCTGCCATCCCATGCATTGAAGGACCCGACCACCGCAACCTGCCGTGCATGCGGCGCCCAGACCCGAAAAGCCACGCCCTTTGCGTGAAGAAGAACCCCCATCCCCTGAATTTTCTCTGTATCGCTCATGAAAACATAGGCTCCGCATTGCAGCGCCGCGACCTTAGTCGAGGGTGAAAAAGAAAGTGGCGCCCTTGCCCTTTTGGCTTTCGGCCCAGACCCTGCCGCCGTGGCGCGCAACGATCCGCTGCACCGTCGCCAGCCCAATACCGTGTCCTTCAATGGTGGTACCGGGAAGGCGTTCGAACGGAAGAAAGAGCTTGTCAGCCAAGGCCATGTCGAATCCCGGACCGTTGTCCCGTACAAAATAGACCCGTTGTCCATCGCGCGAGGTCGCGCCGATTTCGATTTTCACCCCCTCGCTCGCGCCGGCATACTTCCAGGCGTTTCCGATCAGATTATCCAGGACCAGCCGCAACAGTTCGGGATCACCCTCGACCACGACCTCGGGGGTGATTTTGAAGGTGGCGCGACTGTCTGCCTCCGCCGGGATCAAATCGTCCACCACCTCCCCTGCGAGAGTACTCAGGTTAACGGACTGGCGGCGCAGCGAGTGTTTCGCAACACCTGAAAATTCGAACAAAGCTTCGATGAGCCGGTTCATGGCCAGGGTGCCCTCATAAATATCTTCAAGGTATTCCCGGCTGCGTTTCTCGCGGTCCTTGCCGCGCAGATCGCGGATGACCTGACAGTAGCCGTTGATGATCGTCAGATACTTGCGCAGGTCGTGGGCGACGGTGTAATTAAACGCTTCCAGCTCAATGTTGGCGGTTTCCAGTTCGTCGCGGGTCTGGCGCAGTTGAGCATTCTGCATTTGCAGTTCGATCTGGTGGACTTCGAGTTCATGGACGAGCCGCTGTGCCTCTTCCCCGGTCGGTGGCGGCTGCGATCTGGTCTCGCTCAAGCGCAACTGTTCTTCGGCCTGACGGCGCAGCGACAAGGTTTCTTCTGTTGGCTTTCGGGACCGGCTGACCGCCATGTATCCTCCCTCTGAATCGTGTTTTATCGATCCCTCTGGGCTCCCGCTTCCCGCACCCACCGGCCGGCCGCCGACAACCGTGAACTCCGGGCTAGCGAACAATCAGATTATTTTTTACCGAAACGACCCCTTTGACGCTGCTGGCAATGTCTGCTGCTTTTTTGACGCTCTGGTCAGAATCGACAAAGCCGCTGAGCTGAACGACCCCTTTGAAGGTTTCCACATTGATCTGCAGACTCTTCAGGCCCGGCTCGGCAAAAATAGCGGATTTAACCTTGGTGGTAATAACGGTGTCGTCGATGTACTCGCCGGTACCTGACTTGGTGTCGGTTGAGGCACATCCCATAAAAGCAGTAATTACGATCAAGCAAACCATCAGTTTTATGCTGCGCTGAATTTTTAACATGGTTTTTTTCTCCTTGGTGTTGGTGGCGCTGATGGGCCAAGTGAATGCACGGTCTGGAAGTTCCCCCTACGGTTGCCTGTCGACGAGCTTCGAATCGTCTCGATCACCTCGATTCCCGCGGTCGTGGCGATGGTATTGAATTTAATCTCAGGCGCACTCTCCACCAGGCTCATGGCTCCGATCAGAACGGAGAACAGCCCAGAACGCAAATGGGTTTCGAGATCCTCGCGCGTGCGCCACTCCTCCCTGAAAAAAAGGTTGTTCTCCGCTTCGATATCCACGTAGCAATCGCAGCTCAGGCACCCCTGCTCTTGCCGGATCGGGTTGAGGCTCGCGCGGAAAGTCTGCAGTAATTCCTTTTTGTTCTCCGGCGGCACCGCGATTTTTATGGTGGCCTCGATCATGGCTGTCCCTTTACATCGGGCATGGTCGCCATGGCCGGCGCCGTCCGTGTTTGATTTTCCGTCCACCTACAGCCGGCCGGTCAACATCAGCAGCAGAAGGATCAGCAGAATCAGTGTCAGCCCGCCACTGGGGAAGTAGCCCCACTGCCTGCTGTGGGGCCAAGTCGGCAGCGCACCCACCAGCAGCAGAACCACGACGATGAGGATAATGGTTCCTATCATGCGGCCCATCCTTTCCTATGACGATTGTCCTTTCAGCCTCTGCGCCCCTGGAGGAAACCGACCACTACCACGATCAGGGCAATGACCAGCAGGACATGGATAAACGAACCGAGCGTGTAGCCGCTCACCAGACCCAAGGCCCAGAGGATGACAAGAACTACGGCAATGGTCCACAGCATGAGATGCTCCTTTCTGACCGTGGCTGCCTCCAGGCAGCGACCATCCAGTCTCTTTGTTGGTTTGCCTGAACGACGGAATTCCCCTTGGAACCGAAGCTCCCGTTAGCGGAACTTTGCTGCGGCACGGCCGCATGGCAAGAACGCTCTCCGGTCCTGCTGATCTTGTATTTTGCACCGAACATGCCGGCATATACTTCGTGGGATAAACATTTCAGGTGCCCGTTTTTATTAAGATAGTTTGCGATGGCACAAATCGTTGCAGCAAAACCCGTCGACGGGACCCGTCATATATGACATAGCCGTCACATGTAACGGGGCCCGGACCTGACGCCTCGGGGCACTCAAGGTGGCGCCTTGTCGATTTCGCGCTGAAGTTTTTCCTGGCTCTTGCGCTCATTACTCTTGATGACGAGGTAATCCTCCTTCTCCAGCTCGAAGAGCTGTAAGCGATAGCGGTCGCTCAGGTCGTACCAGGTGCTGGCTCTGATGGGAAAAACTCCTGCGGCAGGATAATGCCTGGCGCTCATGAAAGCCTGGATCGCCAAATAGGTGCGCATCGCGTTACGCTCAATCGCACCCCGCGGACCGCCAATGTGGATGGGGTCGCCGCTGCCGTTGGTCCCGATCACGGTAAAGCCGACCTTGCCAGCGCCGAGCGTCGCGAAATAGATCTTTTCGGCGAGGCGAAGTACCGCGCTGCTACGGTAGGCGCCTTTGACATGGACAAAGGTTCTGTTGCCGTTAAGGGGCATGGCCGCCAACCCGATGCGATGGTCCCTTGTGCCGAAGGGGCCGGTGTCTGCCCAGAGTTCGATGTCCAGATACCCCTGCCGACGCACGATCTTGCGGGCGCGGTATACAAACGGATAGGTCTCCTGTGGCGCTTGATAGCGTTTGCGCCCGAGGTAAAGGGTCAGCCGCCAGTCATCCTGCTCCCCCTGGTAGGTGCAGGCCTTGACGTTCGGGGTGAGGGAGAGAATATCGCACCAGTTGGATTGATCCTGAAGGGCTTCGGCGATGCTTTCGAAGTCAAAGTCGAAGCTTCCGTACACATCCACCTTAACCCTGCCCTTTTGTGCGACCGACTCCAGCACCAGGGGCAGGCCGAAACTGTTGTGCGACAAGCCGGCCAGGTTCCGGTGGTATGCCCCGCGCAGAAGCTCTTCGTCCTGACGCATGCTTTCGGCGGGGAAGGCGGTAACGCTTGCCAATAAAATCGCCATGGATAGTGCGACCAGGAAGATTCTCATGTTACAGCCAGCGACCGAACAAATTCACAAACCACTCCCTGATTCTGGGCAACCACGGCCGCTTCTTCCAGTCTTCCCAGTGAATCTGTCTGGAATCGGCAAGATCGCTGGCAAACATCTCTTCCATTTCCACGGCGAACTCGCGACTCAGTATCACCGCATTCACCTCGTCATTATTCAACAGGCTCAAGTAGTCCAGGTTGGTTGAGCCAACGGTAGACCAGACCTGATCAATCACGGCAGTTTTGGCATGCAGCAGCGATGTTTCATGCTCGTATAGTTTTACCCCGGCTTTCAAAAGCGCGGAGTAGTGATGCCGCTGAGCATGCAGTGGCCACGGCGAGTCGGAAGTGCCGGGGAGAATGATTTTTACGTCAACCCCGCGTCGAGCTGTGTCAACAAGTGCTTTCAGGATCTGGTCGTCGGGAATGAAATAGGAATGCGTCAGGTGAATCGAATTCTCGGCAAAAATGATCGCTGACACATACATGACAAAAGGAATACGGTTGGTTTCACCCGGCGTGCTGCCAACGACCCGGACCAAGGCGTTCCCCTGTTCCTGCAGTTCAGGGAAGTAGTCCCGATCGGTCAGCACAGAGCCTTCCTGCTTGCGCCAGGTTTCGAGAAAGAGCTTCTGCAATTCGGCCACTGCCGGACCTTCGATCTGGACATCGGTGTCTCGCCAGTGGATGGGTAACGGTTCCTCTTTGTTTCGTTTGAAAGGGCTGCTCGAATAGACTTTGCTGATATTGATACCCCCAATAATCCCGACCCTGCCATCAGCTAGCAATATCTTGCGGTGGTTGCGTTGAGTTAGGCGCCACTCTCCGCGAGCCTCCATGGGATTCATCGGGTTGAACTCCACCACCCGAATGCCGCCATCGCGCAGACGTTGAAAAAAGACGGCCGGAGTATACATGCTGCCGACACTGTCATAGCTGAGGTTGACCTGAACCCCCGCCGCCTGCTTTTTCAACAACAGATCGGCAAATTTGCGGCCGATCTCATCGTCCTCGACAATATAGCTTTCGAGGTTGATATGGTCCTGGGCCTTCTCCATAGCGTCAAACATAGCGGCATAGGTCGCCTCACCATCGGCGAGCAGGGTGACTTTGTTCCCCTTCGTCAGGGGGCTGTCGGTGACCGACTCGACCACGACACTGTGGCGACCCAGGATGTCTGTCGGATCGACCGATTGCTGCAGTCGCGCCATGATCTTCTGGCTCTGCTTGGTGGACAGCAATCCCTTGGACGAAACGATTTGCCGAGGCTGCCGGGCGGTCGGTGTCTCGTCGATCTGCTGAGCGACGTTTGGCAAAACCGCACAGCCACCGCCGAAAATCAGGGCGAACGCTAACAGCAGAAAACAATGGCGAGGATTGGCGATGGTCATTTTGGCCCGTTCCAATCGACAGAACCCATCCGATCCTTAAGGTTAAGAAACGGGAAGCTGGCAAGAAGCGCTTTTTTTACCGGCCTTTTTTGCCCCCCATAACCAGAAGAACACCGCCCGCGACGATCGCCCCGACCCCAGCCCACAGCGGGATATTGACTCGCTCTTTATCTTTAACCGTCAGTTCGAGCGGGCCCAGATTGGTTTGGTGGGTCTCTCGGGTGTAAGTGAAACCACCGTAGGCCAACCCAAGAACGCCGAGCACGATCAGTACGATAGCCGCCATTTTGGTTGCATTCATGCACGTCCCTTTCAGTGATACTGACTAAATCAAAATATGGCAGGCTCTGATCAGACTTTGCGGCCCGTGATAAATCCGACAACCACGACGATGATGGCAACAACCAGCAGGCGCTGGATAATGCCGTTCATGGTGGCTTTGTCCACCAGTCATAGTTCCCAGGGTGCAATAACGCTTACCACACACCGCAAGAGTCCCCATCATAGGCTGTCCTTTCATATCGCTCTTGGAGCGGCTACCGGGCAGTGTCCGGTAGCCGTCATACCGTCGTATAGCGTTATTCGATGGTCATGAGGTTCTTAACCTCTTTGACGCCGCTAACATCTTTCGCATATTGGGTGGCCAGGTCTTTTCCGGCCTCGCTGTCGACTTTGCCGCTCAAGGTGACAATGCCATCCTTGGTCTCGACCTTGGTCTGAAGACCGCTGGTCGAGCGGTGATAGAGCAAAGACATCTTGACCAGCGCGGTGATCGACGCGTCATCGATCTTGTCGCTGGCGGTGCGGGCCTCTTTTGCGGTCTTGGCCACGGTCATCTGATTGTTAACGTTTTTGACCCCTTCGACATCCGCGGCGTATTTCGCGGTCAAGTCTTTCTGCGCCTGATTATCCGCTTCGCCTCGCAGGGTCACGATGCCGTCTTTTACATCGACTTCGGTCTGGAAGCCGCTCACACTGCTGTGGTACAGAAGCGTGGTTTTAACTTTCGTCAGAAGCCAAGCATCCGACTTTTCGGCGGGGAGATCCCCTTTGATCTCCAGTTTGTTATTCACGCTCTTGACCCCGGATTGATTCGCCACGGTTTCGCCGGCCAATGATTTGTGGGATTCCTCAGCGACCGTTCCCGTCAAAGTGACGACGCCGTCATTGGACTTGATCTTGATATCATCGTCCTTGAGGTAGGTCTTGAAAACGTACGACTCCTTCGCGGCTTCTTCGATGCGATCATCCGTATCGGACGCCTGAATGGGGAGACTGAACGCCAGCAGGGCCATGGCGGCCACCAATAGAGATATGCTGCTTTTTACTTTCATTTGTGGTTCTCCTGTTTCGTTGTTTTATTGAGCATTTGCGCTGAAAGCCTCACGTCCGGGTTAAGGTTTATGATGCATCATTGCGATTTGCATTCGGGTCCCCGGTGCATATACCCGTGCTCATTACTCATCCAAAACCTTCTTTACTTCGCCGACTTTCCTTTGGACCTTGCCGGCGACTTTCTCTGAGGTGCCTTCGTCTTCCAACCTGGGATTATCGGTGAGCTTTCCGACCACTTCCTTGATCTTGCCTTTCGTCTGGTGCATTGCGCCTTCGGCCTTGTCCCTGTTACCCGATTTCATGATGCTCTCCCCCGCGGCGGCCTGGTTGCCTTTACCCCGCATTTCGTTGCATTCCAGAGATCCCAACCATTACTAAACTCAATATTTTCGTTCCATAATGCTCCCGTCCTCATCCGAAATGATGACTTCGACCCGCCGGTTGCGCTGGCGTCCCTCAGCCGTTTCGTTGCTGGCAACAGGGAACTCAACGCCATAACCGCGGATCATGAGCCGACTGGAATCGATCCCTCTGGCCACGAGGGCATTTTTGACCGCCTCTGCACGGCGCTCAGAGAGGCGCTGGTTGTATTCCACGGTTCCGGTACTGTCGGTAAAACCTTCGATCAATACCTTGCGCGTCGGGTATTCGGCCAGAAACGCAGCGAGTTTGTCGATGGTGTAAATCGCTCCCGAGCGAAGTTCACTTTTGTTGGTATCGAACAGAACGTCGCCCAGAGTCACCACCAGCCCCCGTTCTGACTGGGTGGCCTCCAATTCGGCGATCTGTTCTTGCAGCTTCCTCGCCTGCTCGGCGGCCGCCAGCGCCTCGGCTTTGGCCTTTTCCGCTTCGGCGGTCATCGCTCCGGCTTGCAGACGGGCGGCTTCCGCCGATCGCATCGCCCGATCCGCCTCCAGAGTCCGGGCTTTCAGAAGCATCTCGCTCCGTTCCGCACTGGCCGCATCCACTGCCTGCTCCGCCAGTTTCACGTTGGTTGTTTCCTGAGCGATGGCGGTACGTTGCTTGGCAAGATAGGCGAAGTGTTCCACTTCAGGGGCCTCGGCGCCCGCCGTGAGGAGTTTTTCCGCCTTTTCCAGATTGACTTTGGCCTTTTGAAGTTCGAGCGGGGCATTCTTTTGTACATCGGGGTCGCCCTGGGCTTCGGCAAACGCCGATCGGGCTTGTTCAAGCATGGCATTTTCCCGCACCGCCGGACTGCAACCAAATAGCTGCAGACCAACAACTGATACCCCAAGCAGAAGGATCAAGGGCGACGATAATAACTTCATGGTGATCTCCTTTACGAAAATTAGCGGCAATGATCTAGGGATTGGTCTTGCGACTCATCTCTTCCCGCAGCACGCGAATGCTTTCCTTCAATTCATCCACAACCAGTTGCGATTTGGCGGAGCGCGCCTTGGCCTCTGCCAGATTGGCATCGACCATGGCTTCATCGGCGAGCCGCTTGGCCCTGATATTCTCTTCCTTGTCCATGGCGAGTTTGGCCTGGCTCAGTTTGTCTCGTGCCGATTTAAGTTCCACCGGGGCAAACTCCATGGCACCGGAACTTTCCGCTTGGGCAATCGATTGGGTGGCCATGGTGACCTGCTCTTCCGGGGCTGGCGCCTTTGTGGCACAACCGGACAGAACAACCATGAACAACGTGACCAGACACGCATTCAGCAACATCCAGATTTTCATGCTCATTTCCTCTTCTCCCGTCTCATTTGCGTTTAGATTTTCCCACCTGATGTGTCTTCCGCAACAATGACTCCCGCCCGTCCACACACATTCAATCGCAATGAACGTGCCGCCGGAAACCTGCGGATTCCACGAGTGTAAGGTGACGATTATAAAGGGGAAGACGAAATGAATGCGGAAGGGTCGAAGTAAAATCCGTCAGCTGCAGCCGTCATACTTGGCATAACCGTCAGATATGGTGGGCAAGAAGGGAGGGAGATTTTTCTTGTTTAACGGCGGATGCCGTATTTCCTCATGCGGGCGCGCAATGTGCTGGGGTTAATATCCAAAAGGAGCGCCGCTCCCTTGGCCCCTTCAATGCGCCAGCCGGTCTTCTGCAGGACCTGAACGATGTGATCGCGTTCCAGATCGCCGAGGGATTTGAGATCCTGTTCCTCCTCGGACCTCTGGAAGGCATCGAAGTGGTCCAGAACCTGGAGCACCGGTCCTTGGCTGGTGATGACCGCACGCTCTATGACGTTTTCCAGTTCCCGCACGTTGCCGGGCCAGTGGTACTGCTCGAAGGCGCCCAGGGTTTCCTTCGATACGGTCTCGATTTTCTTGCCGATTTTCCTGTTGTATTTGGCGATGAAGTAACGGATGAGCAGCGGGATGTCATCCTTGCGTTGCCGCAGGGGCGGGATGGTGATGGGAAAGACGCTGAGCCGGTAGAAGAGGTCTTCACGGAAACGGCCGGCGCGGATTTCTTCCTCCAGATCGCGGTTGCTGGCGGCGATGATCCGAACATCGACTTTTACGGTACGGGGGCTGCCCAGTCGCTCGAACTCGCCATCCTGAAGGACCCGCAGTAGCTTGCACTGCAGCTCCAGCGGCATTTCACCGATTTCGTCAAGGAAAATGGTGCCGCCGTCAGCCAGCTCGAAGCGCCCCATCTGCCGGGCATGGGCCCCGGTAAACGCCCCTTTTTCCCGTCCGAAAAGTTCGCTCTCGATGAGGTTCGCCGGCAGCGCCGTGCAGTTGACCGTAATCATAGGACGGTCTTTGCGCGCGCTGCGGCTGTGGATGGCGCGGGCGATCAGACCCTTGCCCGTGCCAGTCTCGCCGAGCAACAATACGGTGGCATCCTGCGGCGCCACCTGTTCGACGCGGAAAAAAACGTAGGACATGGCATCGCTGTGCCCAATGATCTCCCCGAAGTCGTACTCCCGAGAGACTTCCTGCTGCAGGTGAACGTTCTCAGCCTGCAACCGCTCGGAGAGCTTCTGGATCTGGGAAAAAGCCCCCTTGAGCGATTCCTTCGCCCGCTTGTGCTCTTCGATTTCCTGCACCAGTTGCGCGTTGGCTTTCGTCAACTCGGCGGTGCGTTCGGCGACCGTCTCCTCCAGTATCGCTTGGGCCTGCTGCAGTTTAAGGCGCAGCGCCCGGTTATCGGTGTCGTCGACGATCGACGTCAGGATGCGGCCGTCCAGAATCTCACTGGCCTCCACCGCAGCGCTCTGCAGCAGGCCGTGGAAGCGGGTGTTGTCAGGTCTTCGGAGGTTGAGTTCGCAGCACTGAACCCCCTGGTCTCCCACAACCTTTTCGAGATGATCAGAAAAAGCTGCCCTTCCCTCGGCCTCCTCAATAAATCGGCTGAGCGCTTTGCCGGTGAGCAGGCCCCGCTCGATACCCAGCAGTTGCGCCCCGGCCAGATTGACCTCCTGGATACGGCCGCGCTGATCGAGAATAAAGTAGCCGAGGGGGGCGAAATCGAAGAGTTCGGCGTATTTGGTGTGGGCGATTTCGAGCTCATGACGGGCACTGCGCAGCTCGGCGTTCTGCATTTCCAGCTCGATCTGGTGAACTTCAAGCTCATGGAGGAGCCGCTGCGCCTCGTTCAGACTCAGCGGAGGCGGTTTTGCGGCGGTCTTCGCGCGCAACTGCTCCTCCGCCTGACGGCGCAATTGGTTGGTCATCCGCAAGGGCTTGTGATCTTTGTCGTTAGTCAAAGCTAAGCGCCCCCCTTGGGCTGATGTTTGAGTTGCTCGATGTGCTCGCGCAGCTCCTTTTCCAGGGCCTTGGCCCCAGTGATATTGGCAAAGGTGATCACCACCCCGCCAATGACGTCGTCAATGGTGCGGTAGGGCATGATGCGCACCGAAAACCAGCGTCCGTCCTCCGTCGCAATCTCCTTTTCCGAAAAAGCCAGGGTGCGCAGCACCGCCTTGGTGTCTTTGGCCATCTCGGGGTAGAGCAGGTCGCTGGCGATGTCGGAGAGGGGGCGCCCCACGTCGCCTGGAATCAGCTTGAAGATTTTTTGGGCCCCTTCGGTGAAGCGTCGCACATGGAGATCGTTGTCCAAGAATATGGTCATGATCTCGGTGCTGTTGAGCAGGTTGCGCAGATCGTCTTCGGTGCGGGCCAGTTCATCCATTTTGGACTGCTGCTCGGCGTTGACCGTCTGCAGTTCTTCATTGAGGGACTGCATTTCTTCCTTGGAGGTGGTCAGCTCCTCGTTGGTGGACTGCAGCTCTTCGTTGGCGGACTGCAGCTCTTCGTTGGTCGACTTGAGTTCCTCCTGCGAAGACTGCATTTCCTCGCGGGTAGTGTGCAACTCTTCGCGCAGCTTCTGGACTTCCTGCTCCAGCTCTGCGACCCGGGCAATGGCAGCATCAGAGCCTGCGGTGTGGCCGCGCGTTTTTTTCGGCGGAGGCTCCGAAACGTCGTGAAAGACGATCATCACCATTCCCCGCAGCGCTTCGGGTTCCTCGATCGTCTTGAGGGTGACATCCAGGGTCTGACTGCCGCCTTCGGTGCCAATCTTGAGGCCCTTGAGGGTGATTGCCTCCTTTTGTCGGAGCACTTTATGGAAGGCGACTCCCAGATCAAAATTGAGCCCTTGGCGGGCCATGGCAAAAATGTTCCAGTTGGCCTTGCCGGCCGCCGGCTCGAGGTACTTGCCGGTGCGACCACTGATGTAGAGGATATCACCCTGGTCGTTGACCAGCACGGCCGGCGGAGAAAAATGCTGCAGGAGCAATTCATCCGCCAGGGATTGGAGGTTGGCTGCGGCTTTCACCTTGATTGACTCCTTGGCGCCCTCCGCCCTGGCGGGGGCAAACGAGGCGGGAAAATCCACCGGTGACGCCGGCAGGACCGATTCGCGCCGCCGGAAAAGGCGGAGCTTGAGATTGATGGGCGCAAACAGTTCGGCGGCGGTGCCGATGGCTTCCGCGTTGCCAAGAAACAGGACGCCGTCGGGCTTGAGGCTGTAGTGAAAGAGCGGTAACAGTTTTTTCTGCAGCTCCGGCATCAGGTAAATGAGAAGGTTGCGGCAAACCAGAATGTCGAGCTTGGTAAAAGGGGGATCCATGATGACGTTCTGGGTAGCGAAGGTCACCATCTCCCGGATTTTCTTGCCGATACGGTAGCCGTTCTCCTCCTGGACAAAGAACCGGCGCAGACGATCGGCCGAAACATCGGCGGCGATGTTGGAAGGATACCAGCCCCGGCGGGCCTTGTCGATGGCGTCCTGATCAAGATCGGTGGCGAAAATCTGGAGCTTGAAATCCGCCTTGGGCTTTATCTCGCTGATCGCTTCATGGCAGATGATCGCCAGAGAATAGGCCTCTTCACCGGTAGAACAACCGACCGACCAGGCGCGCAGCACCCCCCCCTCCGGGCGTTTTTCGAGCAGCGCCGGAAGAGCCTCGGTCCGCAATATCTCCCAGGCGTCCGGATCGCGGAAAAAATTCGTCACCCCGATGAGCAGCTCCTTGAAGAGCAGTTCCACCTCCTGGGAATTTTGCTGCAGGTAGCGGACGTAGTCGACGATTTTACCGAGCTGGTGAATGCCCATGCGCCGCTCGATGCGGCGGCGGAGGGTGTTTTTTTTGTACAGCGAAAAATCCTGGCCCGTTTTGTTCCGCAGCAAAATGACGACTTTTTCCAGGGCACTCTGGTCCTTTTCCTCCAGCGGGGTCTCGGAACCGGTAAGGGTGCGGGCGTGGCGCAGGTACTCGATGATCTTTCCGGGCAGCTCCTCCGCCGGCGCGACCAAATCGGCGAGGCCGGCGGAAATGGCACTGCGGGGCATGCTGTCGAACTTGGCCGTGGTCGGGTCCTGCACCAGAACCAAGCCCGCTTTTTCCTTGATCGCCTTCAGTCCCAGAGTGCCGTCCGAGCCCATGCCCGAGAGAATGACGCCGATGCTGCGATCCTGGTGATCCTCGGCCAGAGAGCGCAGGAAAAAATCGATGGGCAGGCGCAGGCCGCGCGGCGCCGTCGGTTCAAACAAGTGCAGGGCGCCGTGCAGAATAGACATGTCTTTGTTGGGCGGAATCACGTAAACGCAGTTCGGCTTGATCACCATGCGGTCCCTGGCCTGGAACGCTTTCATATCGGTGGCGCGCTGGAGCAGCTCGGTCAACATGGCTTTGTGGGTCGGGTCGAGATGTTGGATAATGACAAAGGCCAGGCCGCTGTCTTGGGGGACGTGCTTCAGAAACAGCTCCAGAGCCTCGAGACCGCCAGCGGACGCACCGATGCCGACAATGGGAAAGGGGAGCTTCCCGGAGTGTGGCAGACCCTGGTTTGCAGTAACCTTATCGCGCCGGGTGCCGCTATTGGCCGGATTCGAGGATTTATTCATAAAGAAGAGCGTATCAGCATAATGTCTCGGTTTCAAATGGCTTTCGGCAACTAAATCAGTCTCTTGCTCCTGCAAAGCCCCGGGAACGACCTGCAAAGGACGACTTTCTTCACATTCCCTCCGTTGCCCTGTTTGTACCAGACCCGTTTTCGAGAACATCCTCAGGTGGAGGAACGGCATTGTGCCCGAGAAAAGCGGTGACCTGAGACATAAATCTCAGATCCACCGTCCCGACCTGCTCACGCTATTAGCGGGGGAGGCCTTCACCCCACTCTGGAGAGAGACCCCCTGTGGGCAGGCGTTTATACCTTTTCCGTTAAAAATTATCTTGCCTTTTAGCTGTATTGGGGTTAGGGTCACCGTCCGCCGACCCACCACTGTCGACGGCACCGCGTTTATTCCCGCCCGAAAATCGAAAGACTGTTCTTTGTTTTCCACCACCCCGGATTCATTCACAGACTTCTGACTTTCATTATCAACCCATTGTTTTTGTCGTCTTCCAGCCGGCCGCCAATGCTTTTTTTGGCGTGACTCCGGCCGGGCGTTTGTTACTGCAAGGATTTCAATTTATGCTTCAGGCTTTTCGCACCATCCAGCAAAACTGGTTCTCCAATCTGCGCGGCGACACCCTCGCGGGCATCGTCGTCGCCCTGGCCCTCATTCCCGAGGCGATCGCTTTTTCCATCATTGCCGGCGTCGATCCCAAGGTGGGACTCTATGCTTCTTTCTGTATCGCCGTGGTCACCGCTTTTGTCGGCGGCCGGCCGGGGATGATTTCGGCGGCAACCGGCGCCATGGCCCTGCTCATGGTGACCCTGGTTAAAACCCATGGGCTGGAATATCTGCTGGCGGCAACCTTGCTTACCGGTGTGTTGCAGATGCTGGCCGGCGCCTTTCGCCTCGGCTCGCTGATGCGCTTTGTGTCGCGCTCCGTGGTTATCGGTTTCGTCAATGCCTTGGCCATTCTGATTTTTCTGGCCCAGATTCCCGAGCTCACCAACGTCGGCTGGCAGGTCTACGCGCTGGTCGTAGCCGGATTGGGCTTGATCTATCTCTTTCCCTTGGTGTCCCGGGCTATTCCTTCGCCGCTGATCTGCATCGTCGCGCTGACCGTCTTTACCCTCTTTTTCGGGCTGGATGTCCGCACCGTGGGTGACATGGGGGCCTTGCCCGACAGTCTGCCGATATTTCTGATCCCTAATATTCCTCTGACTTTTGAAACATTGGCGATCATCTTCCCCTACGCCGCCACCCTGGCGGTGGTCGGACTGCTCGAATCGATGATGACCGCCACCATCGTCGACGACCTGACCGATTCGCCCAGCGACAAGAATCGGGAATGCGTCGGCCAGGGCGTGGCCAATGTTGCCGCTGGTTTTCTCGGCGGGATGGCGGGCTGCGCCATGATCGGCCAGTCGATCATCAACATCAAGTCGGGGGGGCGCGGCCGGCTCTCCACCCTCCTGGCCGGTGTCTTTCTGCTGTTGATGGTGGTCTTTCTCGGCGAGTGGGTGGCACGTATCCCCATGGCGGCGCTTGTCGCTGTAATGATCATGGTCTCCATTGGCACCTTCAGCTGGGAATCGATCCGCAACCTGCGCAAAAATCCGAAAAGTTCCAGCATCGTGATGACCGCCACCGTGGTCGTGGTGGTGGCGACTCACAATCTGGCCCTGGGGGTGATGGTCGGGGTATTGCTCAGCGCCTTGTTCTTCGCCCATAAAATCAGTAAGGTGCTCCATGTCGGTTCAACGTTGAGCGAAGATGGGCTGACCCGCCGTTACCAGGTGACCGGTCAGGTATTTTTTTCCTCCGCCGAGGGCTTCATCGCCGCCTTTGATCTGAAAGAAGCGGTGGAAAAAGTGAGGATTGATGTCAGCCGTGCCCATTTCTGGGATATCACCGCCGTGGGAGCCCTCGACAAGGTCATCATCAAGTTCCGGCGCGAAGGGACCGAAGTCGAAGTGGTCGGTCTCAACAAGGCCAGTGAGACCATGGTCGATCGCTTTGCCGTTCACGACAAGCCAGAAGCCGTCGCCGCCCTGATGGGGCATTAGGGGAGCTGATTTATGAAAAAAGTCCTGGCCTGCATCGATGGCTCGACCTACTCGCCCGCCGTGTGCGACGCCGCCACCTGGGCAGCCTCACGCATGGCGGCGCCCCTGCTGTTTCTTCATGTTCTGGCCAAGGAACAGGGCGCGGCCCCGGTCGACCTGAGTGGAAACATCGGCCTCGGCGCCCAGGAATCCTTACTGGAGGAACTGGCTGCTCTCGACGAAAAACGCGGCAAGCTGGCCCGCGAGCGCGGCAGACAGCTCCTCGCCGCCGCCCGCTTTCGGGCCCGTACCGCTGGCGTGGCCGATTCGGACAGCCTGCAGCGTCACGGCGGCCTGGTCGAGACCCTGACGGAGCATGAAGACAACATTCGCCTGCTGGTCATCGGCAAACGGGGCGAAGCGGCCCAGGTCGCCTCGGAACATCTGGGCAGCCACCTCGAACGGGTCATCCGGGCTCTCCATCGTCCGACCCTGGTAGCGACCACCCGCTTTGTGACGCCGCGAAAGATCATGCTCGCTTTTGACGGCAGCCCCACCGCCCGCAAGGCCCTGGAAATGGTGGCCGCCAGCCCCCTCTTTCAGGGATTGCCTTGTCATCTTGTCATGGTGGGCGCTGACACGATCGAGACACAGGCCGATCTCGCCCGCGCTAGGCAGATTCTGGAAATGGCCCGCTTTGAGGTCGAAGCCACCATCCTTTCCGGCGAGGTCGAAGTGGTGTTGATCGAATATCAGCGACAACACGGCATCGATCTGATGATCATGGGCGCTTACGGTCATTCCCGGATCCGCCACCTGCTCATTGGCAGCACCACCACCGCCATGTTGCGCAAATCAACCATCCCCCTGCTTCTGCTGCGCTAGGCACCCCGCCGCCATTTTCTTTTTCGAAACGATAATGGCTCTGCTGCCGCAAGGCAGATGCTCGCGGTCGCCTCACCCCCTTGACATAAAAGCGTCCCGGATTAAAACTGAAGTCGACAAGGTAGGACACCCCGCCAAAAGCTGTGGTAAACTATCATCCATTCTGCCTGATCACTAATTCACGAGAGAGACGAGAAATGCCCGACGAAAAGGACAACCAGCCCACGGAGTGGCCCTGGCTTGAAAAGCTGACCTTTCTTTTCATGCTGGGCCTCGTGACGATTCTGTTTCTCGTTCTGCTCAAGCCTTTTTTCGGGGCGATCTTCTGGGCCTGCATTATCGGCCTGATTTTCTATCCCCTCTACCGGCGCCTGCTGGCCGCCTGGGGAGAGAGAAGCAACCTGGCCGCGCTGGCGACTCTGGCCGCCGGGGTGATCATCGGCATTGTCCCGACCCTCTTCGTCTTCGGCTCTTTTCTGCAGGAGGGCGCCAGCCTGTACCAGCGCCTGCAAAACGGCGACCTGGATTTCGCCCAATATATTCAGCGTATTCGGGAGGCCTTTCCCGTTATCCAGAACTTTCTCGAACGCCTGAATCTCGATTTGAACACCCTGCAGGAACAGTTGTCGGGGGCGGCGCTGGCGGCCAGTCGCTTCATCGCCCAGAACGCCGTACAGTTCGGCCAGGACACCCTGCAGTTTTTCGTCAGTCTCGGTCTCATGCTCTATGTGGCTTTTTTCCTGCTGCGGGACGGCCAGAAGTTGGTCGAAATGCTGGTGCGCGCCCTCCCTCTGGGGGATGAACGGGAGCGTCTTCTTTTCGCCAAGTTTGCCGAAGTGGCCCGGGCCACCGTCAAGGGCAACCTCGTCGTCGCCGTGGTACAGGGCAGTCTGGGGGGTATCATCTTCGCCATTCTCGGCATTCCCGGCGCCCTGCTCTGGGGCGTGGTGATGACCCTCCTCTCCCTCATCCCCGTGGTCGGCGCCGGCCTCATCTGGGCTCCGGTCGCCATTTACCTCTTCGCCATCGGCGATTGGGTTCAGGGCCTCATTCTCACCGCTTTCGGCGTGGGGGTCATCGGTCTGGTGGACAACATTCTGCGCCCGATTCTGGTGGGGCGGGACACCAAACTGCCCGACTATATCGTCCTGTTGTCGACCCTGGGCGGCTTTGCGGTCTTCGGTATGAACGGCTTTGTCGTCGGCCCACTGATTGCCGCCCTGTTCGTGGCCTTCTGGGAAATCTTCGTACGCGAGTTCAATTCGCCGGCGACACCCCCCACCGCCTAATTATCACCCAGCCTCTCTGCCCCGGTCGACAGCTGTAGAATATTCTACGATCCCCGTGAATTATTCTACAAAATCGCCCTCTTGCCTGCGGCCGTCGCACGATCTTTTCCCACCCATATCCACTCTTCCCAACTTTCGCCCTGCCCCCAAGAGGCATGGACATTCGGCCAACCTCGCCTAATATAAAAACAATTCGATTTATAAAAGGCAGTCCGAATTCCCTGTTCGTCGGGAAGGAGCGGCTGGGCATAGTGCTTGCTCCTTGGGAGGAGGAAGGTGAACCAGTGAACTTTTTCGGAACCGACAGAGGGTTCCCGTTACGAAATTGAGGAACAGCGATGGCGACATGGGTAAATCGACAGCTTTTGACCGGAATGGTTCTCTTTTTCCTCCTTTTGGGGACAAGGGCCTGGGGCACCGATCCACCGGCGCCCGATCTGCCCGCCCTGATGCAGGAGGCGGTCAGCCGCAACCCTTCCATCGAAGCCTCGGAGGCCCAGTGGCAGACCTTCCTGCAAAAAGCCCGGCAGGCCGGCAGCCTGGATGACCCCATGCTGATGCTGGGGATCAGCAACGGCCTGGTGAGCGATCCCTTCGCCTTTGATCAGGATGGCATGACGTCCAAGGTGATCGGCCTCAGCCAAAAACTCCCCTTCTTTGGCAAACGCGCGCTGGCCCGAGAAGCCGCCAGCCTGGAAGCGGTCTCTGCCCAGGCCCGCCACGAGGAGCGCAAACTGGCCCTGGCCGCTCTGGTGAAAGAAGTTTACGCCCGCCTCTTTCTGGTCGACAAGGCTCAGGATATCCTGACCCGCAATCTCCAGGTGATGGAAACGGTGATTCGGGCCGCCGAAACCCGCTACGGCGTCGGTGAAGGACGCCAGCAGGATGTGCTTCGGGCCCAGGTGGAACGCTCCCGCCTGCTGGAAGCGCGGATAGGTCTTGACCAGCAGCGGCGCAGCCTGCAGGCGAACCTCAACCGCCTCCTCGCCCGCCCCGCCGACACCCCCATCGGACGCATCGCCGACCTCGACACCCCGCCCGTGCCCTATGGAGCCGACGAACTCCGGCGTCTGGCCGAGGAAAAGCGGCCTCTTCTCGCCGGTCTGACCGCGCAGATCGACAAGGGCAAAACGGAGGAGGCTCTGGCCCAAAAGGCCTTCTACCCCGACTTCACCCTTTCCCTCGAATACATGCAGCGTGAACCCGCCATGGGCGGTGATGGAGACGACATGTACAGCGCCGCCGTCTCCTTCAATCTGCCCGTCTGGCGCGAGCGCCGGCAGGCTCGGGTAGCCGAGGCCCAGGCCCAGAAGGCCACGGCCCAGGCCGAACTGCATGACCTGCGCAACGCCATCGACGGGGGCATTGCCGACCTGCTCGCCAAGCTCGATCGTGCCGGCCGCCTGCTGGAACTCTACCGTGGCGGCATTCTCCCCCAATCGACTCACGCCTTTGAATCGGCCCAGATCGCCTACAGCAACAACCAGGTCGATTTTTCCCGGATGCTCAACAGCCTGACCACCCTGTTCAACGATGAACGCCAACTTTATCAGACCATGGCCGACTATCGCCTGAGCCTGGCCCAGCTCGAAGCCCTGGTCGGTACGGATTTAACAAAATAAGCGCCCCTTAGAAGAGGTTCTGACATGAGCAAAAGAAATATGAAGTCTCCCCTGATCGCCCTGCTGCTGATCGTCGCTCTCGGCGGCGGCTATTTCTGGGGGCGCTCCGGCAACCACGACGACCATGACCACGAGACGACGACGGCGACGGCCGCCGGGGAAAAGGTGCAGTACACCTGCGGCATGCACCCCTTCATCATCCAGGATGAGCCGGGCATCTGCCCCATCTGCGCCATGGATCTGACCCCCCTCAAGCCCGGCACGGGGGGCGACTCGCAGGCTGCGAGCGGACCTGCCAAGATCATCCACTGGGCCTCGCCTATGGATCCGGCCTATGTCCGCGACGAGCCCGGCCAGGACTACATGGGGCACGATCTCGTTCCCGTCTATGAGGACGGCGCCGGCGGCAGCGCCATCTCCATAGACCCCGTCACCACCCAGAACATGGGGGTGCGCACCGCCACCGTCAGCCGCGGCGACCTGCACCGTGAGGTGCGCACCGTCGGCCGTATCAGCTATGAGGAATCGTCTCAATACGCCGTCAACAGCAAGATCGGCGGCTGGATCGAACGCCTGTACGTCAACCAGACGGGACAGCTGGTCCAAAAGGGACAGCCCCTGCTGGAGATTTACAGTCCCGAGCTGGTCGCCGCCCAGCAGGAGTACCTGCTGGCCCTTCGCCACCAGGCCGACCTGGCAAAAAGCCCTGTCGCCGACCTCGGCGCTGGCAGCGACCGCCTGCTGAGCGCCGCCCGTCAGCGCCTAAGCTACTGGGACATCAGCGCCCGCCAGATCGAGCAACTGGAGAAGAGCGGCGAGATCCGCAAGACCCTGACCCTGTACGCACCCGTCAGCGGCATCGTCAGCGATAAAAAGGCGGTGGAGGGAATGAGCCTGAAACCGGGGATGGAGCTGATGCAGCTCACCGACTTGAGCCGCATCTGGGTGCTGGCCGACCTGTACGAATACCAGCTCCCCTGGGTGAAAGAGGGGCAGACGGTCACGGTAGAAGTTCCCCACGCCGGCAACCGCACGCTGACTGGCACAATCGCCTACATCTACCCCACCGTCGATCCGATGAGCCGCACCGTACAGGTGCGCATCGAGCTGCCCAACCCCGGTCTGGAGTTAAAGCCGGAAATGTTCGTCAACGTGCGCCTCCACACCCAGGCCTCCAAGGACGTCCTCCTCATCCCCGTCGATGCCGTTCTCACCTCCGGCACCCGGCAGCATGTCTTCGTCGCCCTCGGTGAGGGCCGCTTCGAGCCGCGCGAGGTGCAGACGGGAATCCAGGGGGAAGACGGCCAGGTGCAGATTCTTGCCGGCCTCCAGCAGGGAGAGCAGGTCGTCACCTCGGCCCAGTTCATGCTCGACTCGGAGAGCAAGCTGCGCGAGGCCATCCAGAAGATGATGGCCCCCAAGGCCCCCGCCAGCCCGGCGGCGCAGCCCACCGAGCACCCTGAGGAAGACCTGGAGGACCTGTTCTAGCGAACCGGCAATTCGGGTGCGGCGGACACGGAAAAACGCCTTCCGGCACGCCTCACCCCCCACTTTCAACGCTGTCAGGATACTGTGATGCTTGAAAAAATAATCGAATGGTCGATACGCAACACCTTCGTGGTCGTTCTGGCCACCGTCTTCCTTATCGTCGGCGGGATCTACTCCCTGCGCAACATCCCCATCGACGCCATTCCGGACCTCTCGGATGTGCAGGTGATCATCTTCACCGACTATCCCGGCCAGGCCCCGCAGGTGGTGGAGGACCAGGTCACCTACCCGCTGACCACCCAGATGCTGGCCGTTCCCGGCGCCAAGGTCGTGCGCGGCTATTCCTTCTTCGGCTATTCCTTCGTCTACATCATCTTCGAGGACGGCACCGACATCTACTGGGCCCGCTCCCGCGTCCTGGAATATCTCAACTACGTCTCCGGGCGGCTCCCCGAGGGGGTGACACCGACATTGGGTCCCGACGCCACCGGTGTCGGCTGGGTCTACGAATACGCCCTGGTCAGCGACCGCCACAACCTGCAGGAGCTGCGCTCCATCCAGGACTGGTTCCTGCGCTATGAGCTGACCTCGGTGGAAGGCGTCGCCGAGGTGGCCAGCCTCGGCGGCTTCGTCAAGCAGTACCAGGTAGCCGTCGATCCCAATCGTCTGCGCGCCTTTGATATCACGCTGCCCATGGTCGAGATGGCCATCAAGAACAGCAATCTCGATGTCGGCGGCGGCGCCATCGAAATGGCGGAGACGGAGTTCATGATCCGTAGCCGTGGTTATATCCAGAACCTGCAGGATCTGCAGAACGTGGTCATCATGACGACGGAGCGCGGCACCCCCGTCCTGCTGCGGGATATCGCCGACGTGCGCCTCGGGCCCGAGATGCGGCGGGGCGTCGCTGACCTTGACGGTGAGGGGGAGACCGTCGGCGGCATCATCGTCATGCGCTACGGCGAAAACGCCCTCAAGACCATCGACAACGTCAAACGCAAGCTGGAGGAGCTCAAGGCTGGCCTGCCCGAAGGGGTGGAGGTCATCCCCGTCTACGACCGCTCCGGCCTGATCGAGCGCGCCACCTCCAACCTCAAGGAGAAGCTGCTGGAGGAGAGCCTCGTCGTCGGCCTGGTCATCATCCTCTTCCTCTTTCATCTACCCAGCGCCATCGTGGTCATTCTGGCCCTGCCCGTGGCCATCCTCATGGCTTTCATCATCATGTACGCCCAGGGGATCAACGTGAACATCATGAGCCTGGGCGGGATCGCCATCGCCATCGGCACCATGGTCGACTCGGCCATCATCATGGTGGAGAACGCCCACAAGCATCTGGAAAAAGGGGGGAGGTCGCGGCGGGAGGCCATTATCGAGGCGGCGAAGGAGGTTGGGCCCACCATCTTCTTCGCCCTGCTGGTCATCACCGTCTCCTTCGCGCCGGTCTTCACCCTGCAGGAGCAGGCGGGCCGGATGTTCAAGCCCCTGGCCTTCACCAAGACCTACTCCATGGCGGCGGCGGCGCTCCTTTCCATCACCATCGTCCCCGTACTCATGCTCTGGCTCATCCGCGGCAAGATCCGCTCGGAAGAGCGCAATCCCATCAATCGCCTGCTCATCGCCCTCTACCACCCCGTGGTCGACCTGGTGCTGCGCTGGCGCAAGACGACGCTGCTGGTGGCTCTGCTGCTGGTCGTTTCCATCAGCTACCCCCTGAGTAAGATGGGGACGGAGTTCATGCCGCCCCTGTACGAGGGGGATCTGCTCTACATGCCCACCACCCTGCCGGGCCTGTCGGTGACCAAGGCCAAGGAGCTGTTGCAGCAGACCGACCGTATTATCCGCCAGTTCCCTGAAGTGGAGACGGTTTTCGGCAAGATCGGCCGGGCGGAGACCGCCACCGATCCGGCACCGATGATGATGATCGAGACCACCATCATGCTCAAAGATGACGCGGACTGGCGGGACATGCCGAACCACCGCTTCTACAGCGACTGGCCGCAGTGGAGCGAGCCACTCAAGATTCCCCTGCGCTGGCTGCTGCCGGAGAAACGCAAGATCTCCGTGGCCGAACTGACGGAGCAGCTCAACAACGCCGTGCAGTTTCCTGGCCTGACCAACGCCTGGACCATGCCTATCAAGACCCGCATCGACATGCTCTCCACCGGCATCAAGACCCCCGTCGGCATCAAGATCATGGGTCCCGACCTGGAAGTGCTGAATCGTCTGGGTCAGGAGGTCGAAGCGGTCGTACGCCCCCTCAAGGGAACCCTTTCGGCCATCTCCGAACGCACCGTTGGCGGCTATTTCCTCGATTTCGACATCGACCGCCTCGCCGCCGCCCGCTACGGTATTCAGGTGGGGGACATCCAGACCGTCATCCAGTCGGCTCTGGGCGGCATGACCATCACCCAGACCGTCGAAGGGCTGGAGCGCTACCCCATCAGCCTGCGCTACGACCGCGACTTCCGCAGTGATATTCCCGCCCTCAGGCAGCTCCTTATCCCCTCACCGACAGGGGCCCACATCCCCCTGGAGCAGCTGGCGACCATCACCGTGCGCAACGACCCCGACAGCATCAAGACGGAGAACTCCCGGCGCACGGCCTGGGTCTACGTCGATATCAAGGGGATCGATCTCGGCACCTACGTGGAGAACGCCCAAAAGGCCGTGGCCGACAACATCAGTCTGCCCACCGGTTACAACATCGTCTGGAGCGGCCAGTACGAGTACATCGAGTCGACCCGGGCCCGCCTGCTGGTCATCATCCCGCTGACGTTGCTGATCATCTTCGTCATCATCTACATGAGCACCCATTCGGCCGTTAAAACGGCCATCGTCTTCATGGCGGTCCCCTTTTCGCTGGTCGGCGCCTTCTGGCTGCTCTATCTGCTCGACTACAATATGTCCATCGGCGTCTGGGTCGGCCTCATCGCCCTCGCCGGCCTCGACGCCGAAACGGGCGTGGTCATGCTCCTCTATCTCGACCTCGCCCACAAAAAATGGACGGACGAAGGCCGCATGCTCAACGTAGGCGACCTCAAGCAGGCCATCCACCACGGCGCCGTCAAACGGATCCGCCCCAAGGTGATGACCGTGGTCACCATCATCGCCGGCCTCTTCCCCATCATGTGGAGCACCGGCGCCGGCGCCGACGTCATGAAGCGTATCGCCGCCCCCATGGTCGGCGGCTCGGTCACCTCCCTGGCTCTGGAGATGCTGGTCTACCCCGTCATCTTCTTCCTCTGGCGCGGTCGCGGCCTGGACAAGAATCCAACACCGACCCGGGACGGCGACGACTAGCCGAATTTCCGACCTTTCGACAATTTCCTGGTATATTAGTAAAGAAAAGGTTTCTCTTTGACCCGGGTCAATTTCTGACCCGGGTCTTTGTGTTAAATTTTTTTCTACAGCGCCTTTTCTTCACAAACACGCATTCTGGCGTTTTTCAGAAAGCAGAGGTGACCTATGACAACCAAGACTACAACACCGAATCAAAACCGTTTGGAACAGACCATTGGCGACCTGGTCGCTGAGGATTACCGGAACGCTGCCGTCTTCGAGAAACACGGCATCGACTTCTGCTGCGGCGGCCAGGTGACCCTGGGCAACGCCGCCCGCGACAAGGGTCTCGACCCCGACGACCTCCTTCGTGAACTCAAGGCAGCCAAAGAAACGGCGACTAGCGGGCACGAAAACTACGCCGCCTGGGATCTGGCCTTTCTGGCCGATTATATCGTCAACACCCACCATGCCTGGCTCAACGACAATCTGGGTCAGATCGCCGCCTACGCCCACAAGATCGCCGAGGTCCACGGCGAACACCACCCCGAGGTGGTTCGCATCGCCACCCTTTTCGACGGCATCGCCGCCGACATGGTGGAGCACCTGCGCGAAGAGGAAGAGGTCTTCTTTCCCGCCATCAAACGCATCGAAGCCGCCCACCGGGCCGGCACCGCACCGACCATAGAGGATGCCAGTCTCCTACGACGGACGCTGGAGACCCTCCACCGCGACCACGAGGCCATTGGCGAAGCGACCCACGAAATCCGGCGTCTGGCTGGCGACTACACGATCCCCGCCGATGTCTGCAACACCTTCGCAGTCACCTATCGCCTGCTCAAGGAATTTGAGGACGACCTCCACAAGCACGTGCATCTGGAGAACAATATCCTCTTCCCCAAAGCGGCCAAACTGTTGCCGGCGGCATGAGGCTGTCGGGATTCAAGATTGAAAGGAGTTTGCGATGAAAGAAATGGGACGACAGGCGCTGTTGAGACGGGCAACCTTTTTCCTGCTGGGGGTGGGCTTGCTGCTGCCGGGGCTGGCCGCCGCCCACTGTGATGCCCTCGACGGGCCGGTGGTGGTCGAGGCCAGGGCCGCCCTGGAAAACGAGGATGTCACCCCCGTCCTCAAGTGGGTGAGAGCCGCCGATGAACAGGCGATCCGCGCCGCCTTCGCGCAGACCCTCGCCGTGCGTCAGCTCTCCCCGGCGGCCAAGCAGCTGGCCGATCGTTACTTCTTTGAAACCCTGGTGCGCATTCACCGGGCCGGTGAAGGGGCGCCTTATACCGGCCTCAAGCCCGCCGGCGCCATCGCTCCGGTCATAGCCCGCTCTGATCGTGCCTTGCAGCAGGGCTCCGTCGACGACCTGGCCAAAGCCATTGCCGCCCACGCGGAAGAAGGCGTACGCGACTATTTCCAGCTCGCACATGAGGCTCGGCAGCAGGCCGACAGCAGCGTGGCGGCTGGACGCGAGTTCGTCGAGGCCTATGTCACCTACGTGCATTATGTCGAGGGCATCGCCAAAGCCGTGCATGAGGCACCCCATCACGGCCAGCCCGCGGCGCCGAGCGCTCATCAGCACTAGGCCATCCCCCTTGAGGGCAGGCTCGTCTTTTGGCGGGCCTGCCCCTCACTTCCGACGGAGCAGATAGTCCCGCAGCGCCACGGCGTTGTTGTGCTCCTCGTCGCGGGCGGCGTAGACCAGAGTCAAAGTCCCCTGCTTGGCCCGCTCCCGCAGTTCTGTCAGCGCCTTCCCCTTCGCCTCCAGTTCCTCGAAGTAGCGGCGCCTGAATTCTTCCCACCGGTCCGGATCATGCCCGAACCACCGCCGCAGCTCACGGCTGGGCGCGATCTCCTTCAACCATTCCTGTACCTGCAGCGCATCCTTGGACAGGCCCCGCGGCCACAGGCCATCGACCAGGACGCGATAGCCATCCTGCGGCTGGGGCGGCTCATAGGCTCTTTTCAGGCAAATGGACATCCTCCCCTCCTCAAGGACTTGTCTCCTCACTCCTCCTGAAGCGATAGTAAAAAAGCGCCAGGGCCAGCAAATCGGTGACTGCCGACAACAGAAAGACCAGCCGATAAGGAGTCACCGACAACGCTTGCGCACCGACGCCGGGAGCCATTTCCAGCAGCCGCGCGGCCACGGCGGCACCGAAAGCGCCGGCGGTAAAGAAGACGAGATTGTAGAAGCCCATGCCGATGCCGGCCTGCGCGTGCGGGAGGGTCAGGGATATGGTCTTGGCCAAGGCCGCGTGAATCAGCGAAAAACCGACATAACAGACCATCAGCACGAGGGCGACAGCCCAGGCCGAATGGCCGGCTATGGAGGCCAACCACAGAAACCCGATACTGAGCAGAACCAGACCGCTGCGCACCACCACCGGGCTGCCGATCCGATCCGCCAGGCGACCGCCGATGTTGCCCAGGATGGCGGCCGCCATGGCGCCGGGGAACAGGGACAGGCCGATCTGGAGGGTGTCGAGCTGATGAATCTGCCGCAGAAGCAGGGGGATGAGAAAAAACATGCCGAAGACCGTCCCCACGGCCAGAAAGACAGTCAACAAACCCAGGCTGTAACGGGAATTGGCAAAAAGAGAGACCGGAACAAAGGGCGCCGGATGGCGGCGGATGTGGCGGACAAAGACCAGCAGAGCCAGCGCCCCCAAGGGCAACGCCCAGGCTTCCCCCTGGGCGACAAAGAGCAACAGCAGCACCACGGCCGTAGCCAGGTAGCCGGCGCCGAGGCGGTCGAACTCCCCGCGAGACCCGGCTTCGGCCGGCAGAAAACGCCGAAACAGGGGGATGGCCACCAGGGTCATGAGCGAGAGGAGGAAAAGGGTGCGCCAGTCGAAACTCCCGGCCAGCAGGCCGCCAACCAGCGGGCCCACGCCCGAGGCGAAGGCGACGGTGGAGGCAACGGCCCCCAGCACCCGCCCCCGCATGTCCGGAGGAAAGTAGCGCGTCGCCACCAGCATGCCCATGGCCGGGATGGAGCCGCCGCCAACCGCCTGAATAAAGCGGGCGCCGATCAGCAGGGGATACCAGTCGGCGACGTAGCCCAACAGGGCTCCGACGTTGAAAAAAAGGAGGCCGATGGTAATGAGGTTGCGTACGGGGAAAAGATCGGCCAGCTTACCGTAGGTGACGGCCGCCAGGGCGAAGGCGACGATATAGATGGTGATCACCCAGCTGACCTCGCCGGGGGAGAGATTGAACTCAGCGGCGATGTCGGGAACCGCCACATTGAACATGGTGCCGTTCAGAACGGAGAAAAAAACGATAAAGCACAGCAGCGGCACCAGGCGCCGGCGTTGCTGGTCAGTGGCGGTGGGATGTTCCATGGTCGTCTCGGGTCCGGCGATAAAAAGGGGAAAAAGGTGCCGGCCAGTCAGTGAGGCCGGAATATCTCCCCTTTTTATCCCATAAAACGAAAAAAGGAAACCGCCCCGTCGAAGACCGCCCGACTGACGAGGGCTTGGAACCGGAATTCAATCCCTGAACAGCAGATGAATCATATTGATCGGGAAGCCGGGGTCCGGGTCTCTGGCCAGAGCGTAAATGGCCAGGCCCAGGGCCATGGCGGCAAGGAACAGGTAAAAAGCCATCCGCCCTGACCTTATCGGGGCTCTCCTGTTTTCATCGGACATGACACGCATCTCCTCTCTGATGAGCAGCGCCTAGCGGGTCAGAACAGAGGGATGGATTCCGCCTCAATTCTCGGGCAGAAAGTGCTCTTCATAGGTGTACTCAAGCTGCTGCAGGATGCGGGTCTGATCGTCGCCCAGGGCCGTGAAGAGCTCGGCCATGGGGGCTCCGCTGCACTCGTCCGCCATGGTGCGGTAGAATTTAAGCGCGTCCTTGGACAACTGGATGGCGAAGGCCAGCGCCTTGCGATTGTCGGCCTTGGCGTCGATCTGACTGGGATCACAACAGTTCAGCAGCAATTCCATGGTCGGTACACGGCCCTGAACGGACTGCTGGTCGATTTTCCCCTTGAGCGCCGCCTCCTCCAGCTTGTGTTTAATCTGCAAGCGGTCGATGGCCGCGTCTCGGAGAATGGCTACGGCCGCCTCATCCCTGACCAGGCGAATCGCCTGCAGAAAATGCTGGTATATGCGGCCCTCCATGTCGATGGCGGCGTCGCAGGCCCCATCAAAGGTTAAACAGGCATTTTGCTGATTTACCATTGCGCACCTCCTCACAAAAGATACCCACTCTACCCCTTAAGGCTAGCAGCTTCCTGCAAGGTGGCAATCTTCTGCTTCAACTCTTTTTCCCGCTGCCAGCGTTCACTGACATCCCGCATGATGGCTGCCACCCCCTTCGGCTGCCCCTGTTCATCCTTGAGCAAAACCATGGAAAATTCTGTCGACAGCTGTTTCCCTTCCCTGGTAGTGGCCGGGGCCGAGAGCAGGTCGGTATGATAACGGGACTGGCCGGTCTTCATGACCTTGTTATAGCCGTCCCAGTGCCGTTGACGCAGCTTTTCGGGAATGATCAGGTCGAGGGACTGGCCCACAGCTTCCGCCTCCGAGAAGCCGAAAAGGCGCTCCGCCCCCTGGTTCCACAGGCGGATCAGGCCCTCGGCGTCGGCATAGAGGATGGCATCGGGAGCCGTTCGCATGATTTCGTTTATTAAGGCCGTTTTTTCCTGGTTATCCATTCAACTCTCCTTTTTCGCGCTAAAAAGCCCTCAGCAAGGCATCTGTGCCCCTTTGCGGGCATAGTACCACCAGGTCACGGCGATGCAGCTCAGGTAGAAGACGAGGAAACCGTAAAGGGCCGCTTCGGCCCCGCCCGTCAGGCTGATGGAAGTGCCAAAAGCTTTGGGGATAAAAAAGGCGCCATAGGCCGCAAACGCCGAACTGAAGCCAAGAACCGCCGCAGACTCCTTGGCGGCCTCCCGTCGGGCCTGTTCCAAGGCCGTCTCGTCGCTTTTGCCTTCCTCGTGCAATCGCATGAAGATCACCGGAATCATGCGGAAGGTGGACCCGTTGCCGATCCCGGTGGTCAAAAACAGCAGCACGAACATGCCAAAAAATCCCCAGAAATGGCCACCGCTGCCGTTTTCCGGCAAGAAATAGAGGACGCCCAGCACAGCCAGGGCCATGACGATGAAATTCCAGAAGGTGACGCGAGCGCCGCCAAGCTTATCAGCAATCCACCCCCCCAGAGGCCTGGCCAGGGCGCCGACAAAGGGGCCGAGAAAGGCGTAGCGCGTCGGATCGATATGCGGAAACTGTCCCTTGATGAGCAGCGGCATACCGGCTGAATAGCCGATAAAAGACCCAAAGGTGCCAAGATAAAGCCAGCACATCAGCCAGTTATGCTTGCGTTTAAAAATTACCGCCTGTTCACTGAAGGAGGCCTTGGCGGCGGCAATATCGTGCATGCCGAACCAGGCGGCGAAGGTGTTGGCCAGAATAAAGGGGACCCAGATGAAACCCGCGTTCTGCAGCCAGACGGGCCGCGCCCCTTCGGCACCCTCCAGTATCTGCGGATGCCCACCGAGGGCACCGAAGACGCCGGCGGTAATGACGATAGGCACCAAAAACTGCATGGCGCTCACCCCCAGATTGCCTAGACCCGCATTGAGGCCCAGGGCCATACCTTTCTGGGCCTTGGGGAAGAAAAAGCTGATGTTGGCCATGCTTGAAGCGAAGTTGCCGCCGCCAAAACCGCACAGCAGCGCCAGCAGCAGAAAGATGCCATACGGCGTATTCGGATTCTGCACGGCCAAACCGATGCCCACGGCCGGCAACAGTAGCGAGGCGGTACTCAGAGTGGTCCACAAGCGTCCGCCGAAAATGGGAACCATGAAGGAATAGAAGATTCGCAGGGTCGCCCCCGACAAGCCAGGCAGGGCCGCCAGCCAGAACAGCTGGTTGGTGGAGAAGCTGAAGCCCACCCGCGGCAGATTCACCACGACCACACTCCACACCATCCAGACGGCGAAGGCAAGGAAGAGAGCTGGAATGGATATCCACAGATTGGCGTTGGCGATGCGCTTGCCCCGGTCGCGCCAGAAGGCGTCATCTTCGGGGTTCCATTCTTTTAGAATACGGGAGGCCATAGTCCGTTTTTTCCTTTATGCAGAAGAGTCCTCAGCGAATTCGCATCAGGGCGTCCGGCGCAATTGCCAGATCACCAGCTGATAGGAACGCGTCAAATAGGACAAGGGAACGCTGAGCAGATGAACGAGCCGTGAAAAGGGCAGCAGGGCTACCAGCAGGAAGGCGTTGACGGCGTGCAGTTTGACCACGACCGGCAATACGGCCAAATACTGAACCTGGGGATCGAGTTTTACCAGCGACCACAGCCAGGGTGTGGCGGTGTGCAGATACCACACCGAGCCCCAGCGCAGGGTGAAAGCGATATAGACCCCCGTGCCGGCTTGCAACAGGAGGACAAAGAGGACGGCCCAGTCCATTGCCGTCGTCACGCCGGACAGACGCGGGTCCATACTCCGCCTTACGATCAGCAGAAGGAGAGCCACCACCGTCGCCAGGCCCAGGGCCAAACCACTGACCTCCAGCAGGTACAGACGCAAAGGACGACCGAGCATGGCGCCCCAGCTTTCAGGCAGCAGGAAGGCAAAGAGATGGGCGGCCAGAATGAGCAGAATGGCGTAATGCCAGGGCACCGAGCCCCAGTACAGCGCCCGGCTCTCCAGAAACTGGGAGGAATGGGATGACCAGGAATAGCGGTCGAAAAAGTAGCGATACAGCCCGACGGCCACAGCCAGCGCCACGGCTACATAAGGGAAAATGCCGAAGAGAATGAGGTCCATCATCATCTAACCTCCTGTTTCAGGCCGGGGCTATGCCCCGCTGTGCTGATAGTCATCTGAGCAGCCAAAAATTCCTGCAGGGCTTGCAACACACGGCCATAGGGGCCGAGGGCATCTGGCTCCGGAGGCGTCATGTTCCTCAGGGCCGGCAACAAGGCGTCCTCGATCACTTCGTTTCGCACTCTTTCCGTCGCGGCTGTGGCGAGAAAACGCAAGACTTCGCTGACATGGTCAGGCAGCTCGCCGCCGCCGAGGTATCCCTGCTGTCGGTAACATTCCTGCAGTTTGATAAGGAAGAGGGGTCGCTGCTTCCCTTCTCCGAACAGCTGATAACCAACGTAAGGGTAGCATTGGGGCTGCAGGTCGAAAGCGGCTGTGTAGAGCTCCTCCAGTCGGCCCACCCCCTCCTCTTCCAAAACACGGCAAAAAGGGTCCAGGGTCCTGGCGGCCACTCCCTGTCCTTCCAGCAAGGCTGTGCAGGTCGTCAAGACGTCCGTCAGACCCTCCTGTGGATAGCCCAGCAGGGTCGCGAAACAGCTGCAGGTTTTCTGATGATCGGCCAAGGGCAGGGTCATTACCAGCGCCTCCCCGGGGAACGGTGGCTGCCGAAGCCCATTTCCTGCCGGTGAGTTTCCGGGTCCATCCCCGCTTCGATGGCCTGTTCCCGCAGCATGGGGGGGATGACGATGCGCTCTTCCATGCGGGTCAGGGAAGTCATGCGGAAGATAGCGGCAATGGCCTCGGCGCTGAGTCCCGCCTCTTCCCGGGCTTTGGCCGCCTCTGCCCCCGAGATATCACCAACGCTTCCTGCCCGTCTCTGCAAACGCACCGCGATGAGCTTGCGGTAGACCGCCCTGACCTCCTCCTCGTTGCCGCCGGAGAACATGTCGGCCAGGTAGCGCACAGGCAGACGCGCCTCTTCCAGGGTGGTAAAGAATTCGGCGGCCAGCTTCTGCGTCCCCTGATTCTCACGGGAGAGAAGGGGAAGCAAGGGCGGCACGTAGAACAGCATGGGCAGGGTGCGGAACTCAGGGTGCAAGGGGAGCGCCAGGCCCCACTCTTTGACGAAGCGGTAGACGGGGGAACGCTGGGCCGCGTCGAGAACCTGCTGAGCGATGCCAGCCTGGCGGGCCTTGGCCTGGATATCAGGATCGAAAGGATCGAGAATGATGTCACGCTGGGCGGCAGCCAGTTCACCGTCCTCCCGTTTTGCCACTTCTTCAATGCGGTCGGCGTCGTAGAGCAGCACGCCGAGATAACGGATGCGCCCGACACAGGAGTGGAAACAGCCCGGCGCTTCGCCGGCCTCCTGGCGCGGATAGCAGAGGATGCACTTCTCGGCCTTGCCGTTTTCCCAACCGTAGTAGGTCTTTTTGTAGGGGCAGGCCGATACGCACATGCGCCAGCCCCGGCACTTGTCCTGGCTGACCACCACGATGCCGTCCTCGCCGCGCTTGTAGATGGCCCCCGAAGGGCAGCCCGCCACGCAGCCGGCGTTGAGGCAATGATTGCAGATCCGCGGCAGATAGAACATCACCATCTTTTCGATGGCGAACATCTGCGCCTGCTCCTCGTCACTCAGCTTGAGAACGCCCGGGTCATTGGCGGCATAAAGGCGGGAACCGGACAGATCGTCGTCCCAGTTGGGCCCGGCCTCGATATTCATCGGCTTGCCGCTCACCATCGATACCGGGCGGGCCGTCGGCTGGTCCTCGCCGGCCGGGGCCGAGGTCAGGTCACCGTACCTGTAGGTGAAGGGCTCATAATAGTCATCCATGGTGGGCAGATGGGGATTGTGAAAGAGTTTCCCCAGGGTCTTGCCACGGCCGCCCATTTTGAGCTGAAGCTGGGAACCGACGGTCTCCCAGCCGCCGCGATAGACCTCCTGATCCTCCCAGCGGGTCGGATAACCGGTACCCGGTTTGGTCTCCACGTTGTTCCACCACATGTACTCCGACCCTTTGCGGTCGGTCCACAGGTTCTTGCAGGCAATACTGCAGGTGTGACAGCCGATACATTTGTCGAGATGAAAAACAGATGACACCTGGGCGCGTATATTCATGGTCGATTCTCCTGTTTCATCAGTATTGCGGTTCGCCTTGAAGTTTGCGCACCAGGATGAAGGTGTCGCGGTTGGCCCCCGTCGGACCCCAGTAGTTCCAGCCGTAGGTAAACTGGCCATAGCCTCCGAGCATCAGATTGGGCTTGAGTCGGATGCGGTTGAGACTGTTGTGGCCACCGGCCCGTTTGTTGCCCCGCAGCGGCGACTTCGGCACCCCCATGGTGCGTTCCGGGGCATGGTAAAGGAAGGCGAGCCCCGCCGGAATACGGGCGCTGACTACCGTCCGCGTCACCACGACGCCGTGGTCGTTGAAGACTTCCACCCAGTCGTTGTCCTTGACACCGAGCTCTTCGGCGTCGCGGTCGTTCATCCAGAATGGATGACAGCCCCTTGACAGGGTCAGCATGCGATGATTATCGCCGTAGGTGCTGTGAATGTTCCACTTGCCGTGGGGGGTGAGGTAGTTGAGCATGAGGGTCTTTTCCCCCGTCTCGCTCAGCACCAGATCCTGCAGAGAGCTGGGATCGGGCTTGGGCTTGTAGGTCGGCAGGTGTTCGCCGGCGGCGATGTAGCCTTCGTGGTCCAGGTAGAAGTGCTGGCGGCCCGTCAGGGTGCGCCAGGGCACCAGCCGCTCGACATTAAAGGCATAGGCCGAGTAGGCACGACCATTGGTGGTCAGGCCGCTCCAGCAGGGGCTGTTCAGCAGACGGCGGGGGCGGGCATTGAGGTCGTCGAAGGTCGTGCGGACGTTGCGGTTGCCTTCGGCCAGATCACACAGGGGGAGGCCGACTTTCTTCTCTTCGGCCTGGTAGGCGCGATAGGCCGCCTCGCCGTTGGTCTCCGGCGCCAGGGCAAGAATGACGTTGGCCGCATCCCGAGCCTCTGCCAGGGACGGGAAATCCTGGCCGTTCCAGGAAACCGTCGGATTGGTCCGCTTCAGGTCATCGTAGAAATCTTCGATGGACCAGGAGAGACCGTGGGCGCCGATGCCGTGCTGGCGGGCGCCGGGACCAAAAGAGATGAAGCGGTTGTAGAGGTTGACATAGTCCCGCTCCACCACTACCAGGCCGGGCATGGTCTTGCCAGGGATGGCCTCGCACTCCCCCTTGCTCCAGTCGCGAATGGTCGGCTGCGCCATTTCGGCGGGGGTGTCGTGCTGCAGAGGGACGGCAACAATATCACGCACCGGTTTCGGCAGATGCACTTCGGCCAGCTGACTCACCCGCTTGGCCAGCCCCTTAAAGATGTCCCAGTCGCTCTTCGATTCCCAACAGGGCGGCACGGCCTCCTGCATGGGATGGATAAAAGAATGCATGTCTGTACTGCTGAGATCGTCCTTTTCATACCAGGTCGCCGTAGGCAGAACAATGTCGGAGTAGAGGGCTGTGGTATCCATACGGAAGTTGATGTCGACGACCAGATCCAGCTTTCCTTCCGGCGCCTGATCGTGCCAGCGAACCTCCTTGATCGACTCCCGGGCGGTCTCCGGCGCCACGCTGCTGTGGTGGGTGCCGAGATAGTGCTTGAGAAAATACTCATGCCCCTTGCCGCTGGACATGAGGGCATTGCCCCGCCAGATGAACCAGACCCGCGGCCAGTTTTCCGGCGCGTCGGGGTCTTCGACGGCGAACTTCATCTTTTTGTCCACCAACTGCTTCACCGTCCAATCGACGATCCCCTGGTTGTCAGAGGCGCCGGCTGCCCGAGCCTGCTCCACGACCTCGGCGGGACTGCGGTCGAATTGGGGATAGAACGGCAGCCAGCCCTGCCTGACGGCGCGGATCTGATGGTCTATGGTGTGGTCGGCACTTAAGGGAGTCTCCTGCGCCACGGGATTGATGCGCACCTCGTCGGCCGTTCGCTCGTAGCGCCATTGATCGCTGTGGACGTAGTGGAAGGAAGGCGTATTCTGGAAACGCGGGGGCCGTGACCAGTCCAGGGCGCCGGCGATAGTCGCCCAGGGGGCCACCGGCGCCAGTTTTTCCTGGCCCACGTAATGGTTGAGACCACCGCCGTTGCGGCCGACACAGCCGCAAAGCATGAGGGCGACGATGCCGGCGCGGTAAATCAGATTGGCGTGATACCAGTGGTTGACCCCCGCCCCGATGATGATTGAGCACTTGCCTTCTGTCTTCTCCGCCGTGGCGGCCCACTCCCGGGCGAACTGGATGACACCGGTGCGGTCGATGCCGGTGAATTTCTCCTGCCAGGCCGGAGTATAGACACCGCTGTCGTCGTCGTAGCTGCCAGGATAGTCACCAGCAAGACCACGACCGACGCCGAACTGGGCCATCAGCAGATCGTAGATGGTCGTAACGGCCACTGGTCCGTCGTGGGTCTGCACGTAACGGACGGGAACGCCCCGTCGGGTCGCCCGGCCAGCGCCAAAATCGTCGAAATCGACCTCCAGAACCCCTTCCCGGCCTTCGAGCAGGCTCAGCGCCGGGGAAAGCTCCTGTCCATCCTGGCCGTCCTTCATCTGCAGGTTCCACTCTCCCTTTTTCTCCTGCCAGCGGAAGCCCAGCGTGCCTAGAGGCATGCGCGGCTGCTGCCCGCCTTCATCCCAGATCAGGTACTTGAAGGCCGCGTTCTCTTCCTCCCTGTAGCGCGCCAGCGAAGCAGCCGACAGCATACGGCCCGGCCGGTACCCTCCCCCCGTCTCTTCCAGCTGGATGAGGAAGGGGCTGTCCGTGTAACGCTTGAGGTAGTCGAAGAAAAAGGGCGTCTTGCCCTCGGCGTGAAATTCCTTAAGGATGACGTGGTTGACGGCCATCCAGAAGACGCCGTCCTGGCCGGCATGAGCGGGAATCCACCAATCGGCGTGCTTGGCGGTGACATTAAAGTCTGGAGACAGAACGGTGACCTTGGAACCGTTGTGGCGCGCCTCCACCAGATAGTGGGCATCGGGGGTGCGGGTCATATCGACATTGGAGCCGACTACGGCGATGTATTTGCTGTTGTACCAGTCGGCGCTTTCGGCCACATCCGTCTGCTCCCCCCATATTTCGGGAGACGCATTGGGCAGGTCGCAGTACCAGTCGTAAAAACTCAGGTTGACGCCGCCCATCAGCTGCATGAAGCGGGACCCCCCGGCGAAGCTGAGCATGGACATGGCCGGGATGGGAGAGAAGCCGATAAGGCGATCGGCCCCGTATTTCTTGATGGTGTAAATGGTCGAGGCGGCGATCATCTCCTCCACCTCTTCCCAACTGCTGCGGCGGAAGCCCCCCTTGCCTCGGGCCTGCTGATAACGGCTGCGGCTCTCGGCATTCTCGACAATGGCAGCCCAGGCGGCCACGGGATCCTTATGGTCCTCTTTCGCCTGCCGCCAGAGATCCATGAGGACGCCGCGCAGGTAGGGATATTTGATGCGCAGCGGGCTGTAGATGTACCAGGAGAAGGCGGCTCCGCGTGGGCAGCCCCGCGGTTCGTAGGGGGGAATCCCCTCCTCCAGTTCCGGGTAGTCCGTGGCCTGCAGCTCCCAGGCAACAATGCCATCCTTGACGTGAACGTTCCAGGAGCAGCTGCCGGTGCAGTTAACACCATGGGTACTGCGAACAACCTTGTCACACTGGTGACGGTTGCGATAGAACTCCTCCCAGGCGCGTGCCTTGGGGTCAAAAATATCCTTAATCCAGCTCATTGCAGACCTCCCTTGCTCAGGTGAGCCTTGGCCACCAGGTGCCGGCGCACGCCCTTAAGGCGCTTCCAGCCAAACAGAAACAACAGGGCCACTACCGCCAAAGCGCCGATGGCCCCATGAGCCACCACCTGGCTGCCGGCCTGTAGTGGCGCGCGGCCAGCCACTTCGGCCAGAAAGGCAGCAAGGTCAGCCTGCTCAGCGGCCGTCAGGGGACGTCCGGTGTAGAGGGGAGTCATGCTGGGAAAAGAGGCCAGATCTTCCAATACGAAGGCCACCCCCTCTTCCCCGTAGTTATCATGAATAGCCGTAAGATCAGGCCCGAAATTGGAGCCGCCGGCTAAGCCCAACCCTGCGCCGGCAATACCATGACAGCCAAGACAGGGAGCCCCCCCGGCTGCAAATGGCTCCGTCCCCACATAAAGCGCCTCACCCCGCTGCGGATCTGCCGCCTGCGGCTGGGCGCCAGCCGGCAGGGCTAAAACGAATAACAGGATGCCCAGCAACAGGGCTGCACGCCATTGTCCCACCGTGACCATAAGGAAACCTCCTGCCCCTGACTGAAAAAGAAAGAGAATCCACCTCGGCCATAAAGACCGATAGCTTTTTATAGAACGCTTTTTTATTTTTATTTTTGACCTGGGTCAAAAAGCGTGGAAAGAATCAAAAAAGAATGGAAATCGGGGAATCAAACAAGGGCACGAAGTTTATAAGGCATGTATTCCCTACTCATCTCCTACCATATCCTGCTCCTTCGTCAAGATAAGCACCCATCAAATAGGCGGCCGGCCACGCAGGTGCCATAGGCCGTTATCCGTGCGGCCTCGGCCCCTATCCCGGGGCCTTGCTTGACAGCTGGCAGGCCACCGCTATACTCGAATGCATCCGTCCTGAGCCTTTTGCTATCGAACACACTTTAATTATGGGGAATAGGGCAATGAAAAAAATGCTCGCGATGATCACTTTGGTGGCTTTGGTTTTAACCGGTTGTGCTCCGACTGCCGGCCCCAAAGAAGAGACCGGTACGCTCCTGGGCGCCACCGGCGGCGCCCTGCTTGGCGCGCAGGTTGGTTCGGGGCGGGGCCGTCTGGTTGCCGTTGCGGTCGGGACTTTGGCCGGCGCTTTGCTCGGGCAGGAGATCGGACGTTCCCTTGACCGTGCCGATCGCTTGGCCATGGAGCAGAACGCCCAGTATGCCTTGGAATACACCCGGACCAACCAGACAACCAACTGGGTTAACCCCGACAGCGGCAACTCGGGCACCTTCACCCCCGTACGCACCTATCAGGCCGCCGAAAACCAGTACTGCCGGGAATACCAGCAAACCGTCATTATCGGCGGGCAGCAGCAGCTGGCCTACGGCACCGCCTGCCGGCAGCCGGACGGCTCCTGGCTGATTGTCAAATAGCTCATCCAGAAATCTTTCGCTTAAAACAGAAAAGGCGGCCTGCGGCCGCCTTTTCTGTCTGAACTGTCGATATGATGCGCTCCTGGCTACCAGGCGGCCAGGCGTTCGCGCGCTTTTTCGGCTTCCGCCGACTTGGGGTAAGTCTCCATCACCTTCTGCATGATGACCTTGGCATTCTTGATGTCGCCAAGGGCGTGAAAGGCCAGGCCCTGCTTCAACATGGCGGCCGGCGCCTTGGGGTTGTCCGGATATTTCTGAATCACATCCTGAAACTGCAAAATGGCGTTTTCGTATTTCTTCTCGCCATAGTAGGCCTCGCCGATCCAGTACATGGCGTTGACGGCGAGGGGATGAGCAGCATGATCCTGCACGAAATCGCTCATCCTTTTACGACCATCGACAAAGTTGCCCTGCTGGCGGATCAGCGCCAGACCTTCCTCGTAAAGTGCCTCGGGGGACGAGGCTGACGTATTAGTGCCGGCCGGAGAGATCGCTCCTGCTGTCAGGCCAGCCATCCTGTCTTCAAGGGAAGAAACCTTCAGGCTCAGATCATCGCGGATCAGGGCCATTTCCTCACGAGTTTCCTCACGCTGGCGGGTGAGGTCTTCCATCCGGCCACTGACGGCCTGCACATCCACGCGCAAGGTGTCCACCGCCGCCTGGAGATCAGCGACCTGACGGCCAACCTCGTCCAGACGTCTTTCGCCCGGCGCGGCCTGGCGCTGCAGGGCCGCATTGCGTTCAAAGGAGGCCAGCCGGCGCTTCATCTCCTCGAGATCCCGTTCCATGCGCAGGTCTCGCTGGGTCGGTATGCAGCCAGCCGTCATGACCGCCAGCATCCCCATCAGCACGATTACTTTCCACCCTTTCACCATTTTTCTCCTTCAGCGGCAAAACGGGGGCTGTGCTTCTGCGACACAGCCCCTTAACAGCGACTATCAGCGAACGGCCTTGAATTCAGCCCGCCGGTTCTTGGCCCAGGCCTCTTCCGAGGTGCTGGGATCGAGAGGGATTTCCTCGCCGTAGGAGATGATCGTCATGCGATCTTCTGCCACGCCAAGAGAAACGACATAGTTTTTGGCCGCGGCCGCCCGGCGCTCACCCAAAGCCAGGTTGTACTCGTCGGAACCGCGCTCGTCGCAGTGCCCCTCAATGACCACTTTGACGCCAGGGTTGTTTTTCAGGTACTGGGCGTTGTTGGCCAGCACTTCCCGGGACTGCTCGCTCAGCGTGTATTGGTCGAACTCAAAGAAGACCCGCTCAAGACCGGTGATCACGTCGGCGTCAACCAGCCCGGGTGACTCGGTAAAGGCCTGTTCGTCGAAGGACTGCTCCTGGAAGCCGCCGCCATCGGACGGAACGGTCTCCTGGGTGAAGCCTGCCTGATCGGACTCCAAAGTGTCACTCGGAGCCGGCTTTTTGGCGCAGCCAGTCGCCAGCAGCGCTACCAATATCCCCAGAAAAATCCCTTTTCCAAACTGACGTACATTCATGATCCTAGACTCCTTTCAGAAATACTGCATTATAGAGAACTTCGAATATGGACGGCTTGCGATGCAAAAATCATGGAAATCATATACGTAACCGCGGAGAAAAAACAACCTATTTACCAGGAAGAAGACCAGGCCGGATGCCGGCTTTCCCCCCCTGACGGCGATATCTGACGGGAGCCGCTGCCGTCAGCCCGCATGATGTAAATGGCTTTTTCGCCCTTTTCGTCGGAGGAATAGACGATAAATCGTCCGTCGGGGCTCCAGCGGGGATGTTCCTTGCTGCCGGGCCCGAAGGTCAGTCGGCGCTCATCGCTGCCATCGGGGCGAATGGTGAAGATGTCAAAGACGCCCCCTTCCAGACGGCTGAAGACGAGACGGTCCCCCTTGGGGCTCCAGGCCGGGGTGGCATTGTATTTGCCGTCCCGGGTCAACCGCCGGACCTCGCCCTTGATGACATCGACAATGAAGATATGCGGATTGCCCAGCCGGTCGGAGACGAAGGCGATCTCATCGCCACGGGGACTCCAGGTGGGATCGACATCGATTCCCCAGCTGTTGGTCAGTCGTTTGTGAATGGCGCTGTTCATACCAATGAGGTAGATCTCGGCGTTGCCGTCCCGCGACAGGGTGGCGGCGACCTCCTTGCCGTCCGACCGATAGCGGCCGGAGATGTTCAGACCCCGCCGATAGGAAAACCGCGCTTCGCGCCCGGAATAGATTTCCTTACGATAGAGATCGGGGTTGCCGCCCTTGTAGGAGGTGAACAGAATCTCCTTGCCGATAGGGGAAAAATCGGGATTGAGGACGATGGAGCGATGGTCGGTGATGCGCTTGACGTTGCGACCGTCTACATCCATCAGATACAGCTCTTTATGACCACTGTGAGAACCGACAAAAGCGATGCGGGTATTGAACGGCCCCAGTTCCCCGGTGAGTCCTTTGAGCACCTGATCGGCGAAGGTATGCCCCATGCGGCGCAGGTCGGCCAGCTTGCCCTGATAGCGCCGCCCGGTCAGCATGCGGCGACTGCCCACATCGAACAACCGGGCCTCGATAACCAATTCGTCCCCCTGCACGGCATAACCGCCTTTGACGAGGGACTGGGCGCCGAGCAGGCGCCACTGCTCAAAGTTCACTTCGGCGCTGTTCAGGGTCAGCCGGGAGGCATCGCTGAGGTAGGATTCCCGCGGCAGCAAGGCGAAGAGGCCGGAAAGGTCAAAATCGCCTCGCAGCAGCTCGTCCAGCTCGCGGGCCACCTCCGGGCGGGCGCTCTGACCCGGCAAGGGCAGAAATTCGGTCACCGCCAGGGGAATGGCCTGCTTGCCTGGGGCGCTTATGATGATCTGGGCGGCGGCAGGCAGGCTCGAGGACAACAGCAGTAACAGCAACAGCCAACAGGTACGTATCATGGATTACTCCAGCAGATCTTTGAGGTTGAATGTCACGTTCAGGTCGAGGGGGCGCCCTGGTTCATTCGGTAACTCCTTAAGCTGCAGGATGGCCCGACGGACCGAGTCGTCAAAACGGCTGTCCCCCGACTCCTTGGTGAACTCGTAATTACGCAGATTCCCGCGGGCGTCGAACTGCAGTCGCACCCTTGCCTCGAGATCAAGACGTCCCACCTGATATTTGGACAGACTCCAGGCCGCCTTGAGGTAATCGTGAATCCAGGCGTCGTAGGAGACCCCTGCTTCGGTCCCCTTACCCGTCGGCATACCTACGGGGGCCTGGCTGGTCGACGGGCTGCGCGTGTCGCTCTGGCTCAGACGGGCCAGCTTCTGTTTCAGCTCTTCCACCTCCTGCCGCCGCCGCATCTCCTCGATAGCCTTCAGGGGGTCTGACTGCGCCGCCGGGGCGGCGGCCTTTTTCTCGGCTGGCTTTGCCACCGGCTTGACAGAGGCTACCGGTTTCGGGGCCGGCTTGGGAGCGGGTTTAGGCGCAGGTTTGGCTTCGACCTTGGGGGCGGGTGGCGCCGGCTTGGGCTGGGCCGGCGGTGGGGCCGGCTTGGGCGGCTCCGGTTTTTTGCTTTCCGTCGGACGGGCGTCGGGCCGGCCGGCTTGCGGGTCTTTCACCGGCAGGTTCACCAGGTCGACGTGATAGACTTCCCGTGGCGGCGTCTGCCGCAGGGGAATGAGGCCGACGGTAAACGACAGGACCACAGCCAGGTGGGCCGCCAGCGACAGAATCACCATACGTCCCAAACCGGAAGGCGCCGCGGATCGAGGCGCGCTCGGAGCTGTCTGCTTGACTGTCTTCATATCAGGTTATCCGTGCCCGCATCCGCAGCCTCATTTCAGCGCTCCGGGGGCTGCGACACCATCCCCATCTTGCTGACGCCGGCCTTGCGCACGGCCGCCATAACCTGCACGACCTTGCCGTAGGGGACATCCCGGTCCGCCTGCAAAAAGACCTCCTTCTCCTTGCGTGTGCTGAGCATCTGCTCCAGGACGGGGACGAGCTTGTCCGCATTGTCTACCCGGGAGCGCCCGATCGAAATGGCGCCCTGCTTGTCAACGGTGAGGATGAGCGGGTCGTTGGCCGCCTCCAGGGTCGGAGCCTCGGCGACCTCCGGCAGGTTGACCTCGACGCCCTGATCCATCATCGGCGCCGTCACCATGAAGATGATGAGCAGCACCAGCATGACATCGACAAAGGGGGTGACGTTGATCTGGGACAGGGCTCTGCGACTGCTGCTGTCACGCCGACCGACTTCCATCTTCAGCCTCTCCGTCCCATGCGCTCGACGATATTGAGGAATTCCTGACTGAAATTATCCATCTCGCCCGTGAGCACATTGACCTTGTTGACAAAATGGTTGTAGCCCACCACGGCGGGGATGGCCGCCACCAGGCCGATGGCCGTGGCCACCAGGGCTTCGGAGATCCCCGGGGCGACAACGGCCAACGAGGCGCTGCCGGTCTGGCCGATGCCACGGAAGGAGTCCATGATGCCCCAGACGGTGCCGAACAGACCGATAAAGGGGGCCGTCGAACCGGTAGTGGCCAGAAAGGTGAGGAACTTTTCCAGGCGCTGCGTCTCCTGGGTGGTGGCCCGACGCAGGGCGCGGGCCACACTCTCGGCCCGCCCGAGGTCAGCGGAGAAGGCCGGCTCTTCGTCGGGATCCCGGCGGCGCTGATCCTTGAGCAGCTCCTGATAGCCTTCGCGGAAGAGGACGGTCAGGGGGGAGTGGCGGAAATCCTTGAGTCCCTGGCCGATGACGTCCAGACGTTTCTTGCTCCAGAAAAAATCGAGAAAACCGGAGGAATCTTTGGTGGCTCGGTGGATTTCACGAAACTTGAAAAAAATGATGGCCCAGCTGACGATGGAAAAATAGGCCAGTATCAACATGACCAGTTTGACGACCGGTCCGGCGTTCAGGATGAGATCCAAAATAAGGCCTCCTTTTAGGTAGTACGCGTCCGTACAAGGGGTGAATTATCGGTTATCCTCCTGCGTCTGTCAATGTCTATCGGCTGGAAAAACCCGCAAAATCAACCCCTTTGACTTTTTAACCCTTCGATTAAACTCAGATATTTCGTCAGATGAGCCCGCACGAAACAGGCCGTCTCGCACGCGGGGGAACGTTCGAGCAGTCGCCCCAGCGAGGGAAGGTCATCGACATCATCCCAGGGGGCCAGCTCCCGATAGTCCAGGTTCAATTCAGCGACCCGGCACCGCGTTTCCGACAGGACCTGGTCCGTACTCCAGGGAATATCACGGAAGAGCCGGGGGTGGTGGCTCCCTTCGCCGACGAGGACATAGCCGCCATCCCGCGCGGGAATGGTGAGGGCTTTGGCTTCACCCAGAAGCTCAAACGCCTCCTTCACCAGGGGCAAAGGGATATCGGGGCTGTCCGAGCCGACCAGGGCGGCGCCGGTCGCCCCCTGATTGAACAGGAAGCTCAGAGCTCTCTCCAGGCGCTCTCCGAGGTCGTTTCCTTCCTGGGGCTGCAAGACAATGTCGGGGAAGATCCGGCGAAAATAGGCTTCTGAACCGGTATAAAAGAGGGTAAGGGCGACATCCGTTTCGCGCAGGCGCTGTACTGTCTCCTGCAGGCAGACCTCATAGAGCCGAGCGGCCTCCGCCGGGGTCAAAGGTGGGCTCAGCCGTGTCTTTACCTGTCCGGGGATCGGTTCCTTGGCGAATATGCCCAGATGATGCCCCAAGAGGTCTGAGGGAAATGCCCCACCGGAAATTCCTTCCTTATTCACATTTTCCACAGGCTTATCCACAGGGCTGGAATTCAGCGGGTCCACTCGACGAGGGCATAGGCGGAATGGTTGTGGATCGACTCAAAGTTTTCGCATTCGACCCGGAACCAGAGAATCTCGTCGACCGCCTTGAGCTTCTGAGTGACGGCCCGCACGATGTCTTCGACAAACATGGGGTTGTCATAGGCCTGCTCGGTGACGGCCTTTTCGTCTTCGCGCTTGAGCAGGGCGTAGACGGGCGCGCTGCCGCAGGCCTCCACCCAGGCGATGAGGTCTTCGAGCCAGACATGGCCCCGGTAGCGGATCTGCACATGGATGGCGCTGCGCTGGTTGTGGGCGCCACGGGCGCTGATCTCACGGGAGCAGGGACAGAGGGAGGTCACCGGCACGGTGGCTCCGAGGATGAAGTCGGCCTCCTGGCCGAGGGTGCCGATCATCTGGCACTGATATTCCATCAACCCCTTGGCGCCGGAGGCCGGGGCCTCCTTTTCGATGAAATAGGGAAATTCCAGTTCCATGTGGGCGCAGGAGGCGTCGAGGCGATCCTTCATGTCCTGCAGGATGGTGTCGAGGCTCTCGATGCTGATCTCGCCGCGATACTGGTTGAGAATCTCCACGAAACGGCTCATGTGGGTTCCCTTGAAGTGGTGCGGCAGGTCGACATACATGTTGATGCGCGCCACGGTATGCTGGCTTTCGCGGCTTTTATCCAGCACCACGATGGGATAGCGGATATCCTTCACCCCCACCTTGTCGATGGCAATGTTGCGCGTATCTCTCTCCTTCTGCATGTCCGGCATGGACTCTGGCGCTGCACCGTTTGGTTTTTTGCTGCTGTCCTTCATCGTTTCTTCACTCTGTCCTTATCGATGTTGCGTCATTTATCAGGCGCCAGACTGGGTCATCAGCCTTGCTGGCGGACGTAGTCGATGGGGTCTTTTATCCCGGCTTCGGCAAATCCCTTCAGGCGCAGCCGGCAAGAGTCGCAGGCGCCGCAGGAGAGGCCCTCCGGCGTGGGGTCATAGCAGGAGTGGGTCAGCCCGTAGTCAACGCCCAGTTCCAGGCCGCGCCGAATGATTTCCCCCTTGGTCAGGGTCATCAGCGGGGCGTGAATCCGGTAACGTCCCCGCCCCTCCACGCCTTCCCGGGTAGCGAGATTGGCCAGGGTCTCAAAAGCGGCGATATATTCCGGGCGGCAGTCGGGATAACCGGAATAGTCGAGGGCGTTGACCCCGATGTAGATATCGAAGGCACCGAGGACTTCGGCCCACCCCAGGGCAAAGGAGAGAAAGATGGTGTTGCGCGCCGGCACGTAGGTGACGGGAATGCTCCCCTCCTCCACCCCTTCCTTGGGCACCTCCATATCGGCCGTAAGGGCGCTGCCGCCGATGCGGCGCAGATCGAATTCGACCAGATGATGGTCTTCGGCCCCGGCCTCTTTGGCGTATTTCATAGCTTTGCTCAACTCGATGCTATGTCGCTGGCCATAGGCAAAGCTGATGGCGTAGGGAACGAACCCTTCCGCCCGGGCAATCGCCAGGCAGGTGGTGGAATCCAGTCCCCCGCTGTAAAGAACCACGGCTTTCTTTTTCATGAAAACATTCCCGTCTGTGCCTGAAGTAAAAGGCAGGGCGCGCCCTGCTTAATGAACCTCGTAAAAGGGCCCCGTACCCAGCCGGTGCACCTTGAGGAGATTGGTTGTTCCCGGGGCCGACACCGGGCTGCCCATGGTGATGACCACGACATCGCCCACCTGCATGACGCCCGAGGTCAGCACGGCCTGCTCCACCGAACGGATCTGAGCCTCCGTATCCCCCTCGATGTCGACCCGAATGGAACGCACGCCGGCATAGAGAGCCAGGCGACGACGTACCTGGGGCGAAGGCGTTACGGCGTAAATGGGCAGATTGGGCCGGTACTTGGCGACCAGGGCGGCGGTACTTCCCGTCTGCGTAAACGCGAGAATGGCGCCGGCGCCGATGGTCTCGGCGACACGAACGGCAGCCTGGCCAATGGCTTCCGGCAGGCGGCGGTACCCAAGAATTTCGTCGAGCGGGTGAAAGACCTGATCCTTCAGTTCCGGATCGCCCTCCACATCCTTGGCGACCCGGACCATGAGGGCGACGGCCTCGACGGGATAGCGACCGGAGGCGGTCTCTGCCGACAGCATGATGGCGTCGGTGCCGTCGAGAATGGCATTGGCCACATCGGAAGTCTCCGCCCGGGTCGGGCGGGGGTTGCTGACCATGCTCTCCAGCATCTGGGTGGCCGTGATGACCGGCTTGCCGGCCTGGTTGCACTTGCGGATGATCTGCTTCTGGATGAGGGGCACTTTTTCGGGACTCATCTCCACGCCGAGATCCCCCCGGGCCACCATGATGCCGTCGGCCGCCTCCAGAATCGCATTAAAATCGGCGACCGCCTCGGGTTTCTCGATTTTAGCGATAATGGGGAGCGTCACCTTGTCCCGGTACAGCAAATCTTTGAGGTCCAGCACATCACTGGCCTTGCGCACAAAGGAGAGGGCCAGATAGTCGACCCCTTCGCGAATGCAGAAGGCCAGATCTTCCCGGTCTTTTTCCGTCAAAGCCGGCGTCGAAACCGCCACACCCGGCAGATTGATGCCTTTGCGATTCTTGAGGGTGCCGCCCACGACCACCCGACAGCGCACATCGGTTTCGTCTTTCTGCAGCACGGCCAGCTCAAGCAGGCCATCGTCAAGCAGGATGCGGTCACCGACGGCCACATCCCCGGGCAGACCCTGGTATTCCGTCGGAATGAAGCCGCCTCCCCCCTCCACGCATCGCGTGGTGAGCACCACTTCGCTGCCGGAGACCAGCTCCATGGCGCCGCCCTGAAGCAGGCCGGTGCGAATTTTAGGACCCTGCAGGTCTCCCAGGATAGCCACCGCCCGCTGCCGGCGTTTGGACAGCTTGCGGATTCTCTTGATAATGACGGCCTTTTCGGCATGTCCGCCGTGAGAAAAATTCAGGCGGAACACATCAGCCCCCGCTTCCATCAGCGCCAAAAGACCTTCATCCGTCTCGCAGGAAGGCCCTACCGTTGCGACGATCTTGGTTCGGCGAAACATCAAATTCTCTCCACCAGCGTGTTAGCTATCACCTACGAGAAAAGGACTCCTGCCGGCGAGGCGGGAGTCCTCGAAAAACCAGAACCCTTGTCCCTAGTGGTGATAGCGCCCTTTATATTCCGTATGGGCCTTGTTGGGTCCCTTGTGACACCGGAAGCAGCGCTGTTCGGTGATCTTTTTCTGATCGAGGGGGGATTCTTCCGGACGCTCCATCGATTCCGGCGTCTGCCACGAAAAGCGGTCCGTTTCGTCACTGAGCATGACCGGCTGATAGGCGACCTGCCAGTCCGCCGAGATTTCGGTCGTGTGGCACTCGGAACAGCCACCCGGCGGCGGAATGGATTTCCAGGAGCGGAACATGTTGCAGCCGCTGGCAATGATCGCCACCAGGAGCAGAAGCAGAAGATGTCTCTTTACTTTCATGGGGCCTCCGAAGTTCTTGAGAACCTCGAAACTATAACACACCCGATCTTTCAGGCAAACGGCAAAAGGTTTGCCGGCTATCCGGGTCCTGTGCTATAAATTTCTCTTTGGTCAACCAAGGAGGCACCATTAACATCATGACAACTCGACGTTTTTTCCTTTGGCTTCTCTACGGGACCGGCGGCCTCTTTCTCGGCGGCATCCTGGCTGTGGCCGGCGCCTATCTCTACGTATCGGGCACTCTGCCCAAAGTGGACACCCTTTCTGACTACCAACCCCCTATCGTCAGTTCTGTCTATAGTGATGGCGGTGAAACCATCGCGGAGTTTTTCAGGGAGAGACGCATTATCGTCCCTGTCGAGCGCCTGCCGCAACGCCTGATCGAAGCCTTTGTCTCGGCTGAGGACAGCCATTTTTTCGAGCACAAGGGCATTGACCTTATGTCCATCATGCGGGCCGCTCTCAAAAACCTTAAAGCGGGCGGCATCGTTCAAGGGGGCAGTACCATTACCCAACAGGTGGCCAAGAGCCTGCTGCTCACCCCGGAAAAGAAGTTCGAGCGCAAGTTCAAAGAGGCGATTCTTGCCTGGCGCATGGAAAAGAAACTCTCCAAAGAGGAAATCCTCTATCTCTATCTCAACCAGATTTACTTGGGACACGGCGCCTACGGTGTACAGGCGGCGGCGGAAAATTATTTCGACAAAAATGTCGAGGACCTGACCCTGGCTGAGTGCAGCCTGCTGGCGGGTCTGCCCCAGGCGCCCAGTCGCTATTCCCCCTATCGGAACTTCGATCGGGCCAAAGAGCGGCAGAAATATGTCCTCAAACGCATGATCGAGGAGGGGTATATTACCCCCGAAGAGGCGGAGGCAGCCCAAGGTGAAGCCATCACCATCAAGCCCCGGGTCAACTCTTTTATTGCCGATGCCGCCTACTTTACCGAACAGGTTCGCCGCTACCTGGAAGAGACCTACGGCAAGGATGTTCTCTATACCGCCGGCTTGAAGGTTCACACCACCATGAATCTTCGCATGCAGCAAGCCGCCCAGACCGCGGTGCGGGAAAACCTGCGCGCTCATGACAAGAGAAGAGGCTATCGCGGACCAAAGCGTGTTCTGGCGGAGAGCGAGGAGGAAAGTTTTCTCAGCGAGCAGGCTGACCGATTGGCCGAACGTCCACTTGAAATCGGCGACTACATCGAGGGCGTTCTGACCGGTTCAACCCGAGAGGCTCTGCTGGTGCGGGTCGGCAGCGAAGAAGGCTTTGTTGAGCTTAAATCCGCCGACTGGGCCGGTCCAATCCAGGTCGTCAACCGGGACACGCCCGCGACAGGAAATCAAGACGCATCCCGCACCAAACTTCCCAAGGGCTCTTTGCTCGAACTTCGGCTCGAATCGCGTGAGAACGGCTCTCTGCGCTTTTCCCTGCAGCAGACCCCGGAAACCCAAGGCGCTATCGTGGCCATGGATCCCCATAACGGCAATGTCAAGGCCATGGTCGGCGGTTTCGATTTTTACCAGAGCCAGTTCAATCGCGTCCTGCAGGCCAAACGGTTGCCCGGATCGGCCATCAAGCCCCTTATTTATGCCGCCGCTCTGGACAAAGGCTACACTCCGGCCACCATCGTCTACGACACTCCCATCATCTACAAGGAAACCGCTGAATCCGGTGAAGAGACGTCCTGGCGGCCCAAAAATTACAGTGAAAAATTTTACGGCGCCGTCCGCGTCAGGGATGCCTTGACCCATTCCTATAACGTCATCACCATCAAAATCCTCGAGGACATCGGCATTCGCTACGCCAGCAACTACGTGAGCAAGCTCGGCATCACCTCACCCATCACCCGCGACCTGACGCTGGCCCTGGGGTCTTCCGCCCTGACCCCCTTCGAACTGGCCAGCGCCTACACCGTTTTGGCCAATGGCGGCGTCCGAGTCCGCCCCACCTACATTACCAAGGTGATCGACCGTGAGGGCTATGTGCTGGAATCTATCGATCCCGCTGATTTTCCTGGTGGGCCCAATGAGGATCAGCGCCTTATTCAGCAGTCTCCCGAACGGGTTATTTCTCCCGAAACGGCTTACCTGGTAACCAACATGATGGAAAGTGTCGTCCAAAACGGTACCGGTTTCCGGGCCAAAGCTCTCGGCCGTCCGGTCGCCGGCAAAACCGGCACGACCAACAACCTCAAGGATGCCTGGTTTGTCGGTTATGTCCCCCAACTCGTGGCCGTCTCTTGGGTCGGCTACGACCAGGAACAGCCGCTGGGCAAGAATGAGACCGGCTCCCGCGCTGCGGCCCCGGCCTGGGTTGAATTCATGAAGCAGGCGGTGACGGAATTTCCTCCCCAAGACTTCCCCGTTCCCGACGCGATTGAATTCCGGGCTATCGACCCTAAAACCGGTTTGCTGGCCGTCGAAGACAGCGCCAATGTCACCATCGAGGCCTTTGCGCCCGGCACGGCCCCGACACGCTATGCACTCGACGAAAAGAAACCCTCCGCCCAGGATTTCTTCAAGCTGGATCTCGAGGATCTTCGCTGAAAAAACCAGGTGCGCATGGAACGCGAAAGGGCTGCCTTGCGGGCAGCCCTTTTTTCGTACAGCGGCTGAAATGACGTCAACGGGATCGCGTCACCCCATGGCGCGGACACCGATCCAACAGGGGACAGGTCGAACATAGCGCCGTGGGTGCCTTACAGAATCTTCTGCCGTGAAAAATAAGGATATGACTGGTCATCGTCCATTTTTCCGGGGGCAATAGCGCACACAGCTCACGCTCAACCGCCTCCGGTGTTGTGGCGGTCGTCCAGCCAAGACGCCGTGAGACCCGACCCACATGGGTATCGACCACCATGCCTGGGATGTTGAAGGCATTTCCCAGCACCACGTTGGCCGTTTTTCTTCCTACGCCGGGCAAGGCCACCAGCTCATCCAAGGTCCGAGGCACAACGCCCCCATGCTTTTCCAGCAACACTTGGGCGGAACCCTGAATTCCTTTGGCTTTGTTCCGGAAAAATCCGGTAGACCGCACCGCCTCTTCCAGGTCACGCAGATCAGCGGCCGCAAAGTCTTTCATCCCTGGAAATTTCTGGAAAAGAGTCCGGGTAACCTCATTAACCCGGACATCCGTGCACTGGGCCGACAGGATGGTCGCCACCAGAAGTTCCCAGGGGTTCCGATACGTGAGGGCGCAATGGGCCTCGGGATATAAATCTTCAAGAATCGCCAGGGTTGCCAGTACCTCGGCATTTTTCTTTTTCTTCGTCATCGTACCAAAGACCTCGCGGTGTATGCGCTTTTCTGGGTGCTTTCGCCAGCCCTGCCCTTTTCGGAGGCCGGAGCGCCGTCTGTTTCTACCCCGGGGCGACTTCCATGCCGTTTCTCTTCAATTTTTTGAGATGAAGATACTGCCGAGGATCCACGACCTGCAGCGTGTAGGTCATGGGAAGATGGGAGGAGGCCTGTCTGGCCAGAGTGGTGCGTGAAACGACCGACTCGAGTACGCGCAGGTCGCCGCGCAGGTAAGCACGGTCCCGACCAAAAAGCGGCAGCCGTGAAGGATAGGTTGAGTTCCACCATGGCCGCCGGGCCCTTTGCAGCTCGAGATTCAGGGCCATATTGCCGGCACCCAGCCAGAAGTCGGCGAAATCGCCGAGAATAAGCGTGGGGCAGCAGAGATGGCAGCTGCCAAGAAGATCCGGCCCCAACAGCCCCGCTACCTGAAATCGGCGGCGGACCGAGTCGGCAGACAGTTGGACATTAAAAAGATGGAGCCTCTTGCCGGAAAGTGTGGCATCGGCTTTGGTACAGCAACCGCCCTCTCCCAGTCCGTAAGCCGAAACCCCTTTTAGCGGGTAGTAGGAAAGAAAGGCGCAACTGCTGCAGCGAAGGTCGCCATAGGCTTCCATGCCCAGGCGGGAAGAAAGATATGTCAGCTGATCCCTGTTCTCGTCCCGGTCGAGATCCTGCAGCGCGACAATATCCGGTGCCGCCTCGGCGATGACCTCGGCAATTCTCCCCGGATCTTGGCGGCCATCGGTTCCCGTGGCTTTCCGGATGTTGTACGTCATGATCCGTACAGTGGTCATGGACTTCCTGCGCCTCTTTCCCTGAGCAGCTCCGGGACGAGCAAGGCCGGATCAAGCTCTCAGTCTGCGGATATTTTGCTGATCGACAGAATTTTCACCGTTTTCACCGGAAGATTCTGAAATCTGGCCCCCGTTGCCGTGGTTTTTTCGGCGGCGATGGCATCCACCACCTCCATCCCCTCCGTCACCGTGCCAAATACGGCGTACCCATAGGTTGACGGCAGTTTACCGCGATGGTCCAGAAAGGCGTTGTCCTTGAGATTGATGAAAAACTGACTGGTGGCACTGTCGACGACCTGGGTTCTGGCCATGGCAATCGTTCCCCGAAGGTTTGACAGGCCATTGTCTGCTTCGTTTTTAATGGGTGACCTGGTGACCTTCTGCTCCAGACCCTCATCAAAACCGCCCCCCTGTATCATAAAGCCGGGGATGACGCGATGAAAAATGGTTCCGTTATAGAAACCACCTTCGACATAATCGAGGAAATTCTTCACGGTGGCCGGAGCCTGGTCGGGTGCGAGTTCCACCTTGATCGAACCACGATTTGTCTCAATCAGTACCAGCGGCGCCGCCAGGCCCGTTGTGGCGGTGAGAAGCAGCGTGAGCAGGCTTATAAGCAGACTTTTCATCGGTCTTCCCTTCCTTTCAGTAGGCCTCGGATTTGAGTTCTCTCTGCATCAGGTCGATGACCGCCTGTCTGGGATTCTTATTTTCATACAGGATCAGGTACATCTGCTCGGTGATGGGAGCTTCAACCTGGAGCTTTTGAGCCAGTTGATAGGTTGAAAGGGTCGTTTTAACCCCTTCGGCGACCATGGTCATCTCCTGCAGGATGTCCTGAAGGGTACGACCCTGGCCAAGGGCGTAACCCACCGAGCGGTTTCGCGACAGATCCCCCGTGCAGGTCAGGACGAGATCTCCCATGCCCGCCAGTCCGGCAAAGGTAGCCGGATCGGCGCCCATGGCGGCACCAAGGCGGTTCATTTCAGCCAACCCGCGCGTGATCAAAGCGGCTCTGGTATTGTAACCGAACCCCAATCCATCGGAAACGCCGGCGGCCAGGGCCATGACGTTTTTCAGAGCCCCCCCCAGCTCCACACCGACGATATCCGCGTTGGTATAGACCCTGAAATAGTCCGTACTGAAAATTTCCTGCACTTTTTTGGCAATGGATGGATTTTCGGCGGCGACGGTGACTGCGGTCGGCATTTCCGCCGCGACTTCCTTGGCGAAAGATGGGCCGGAAAGATAGGCGGTTCTGGAGGGTGCGGGAAGCACCTCGGCCAGCACCTCGGACATGATTTGCAGGGTGTCGTTTTCGATCCCCTTGGAAGCCGACACAATCAGGGTTTCGGGATCAATGGCCTTGGCGGCCTCCTGCATGACACGTCTCATGACCTGCGATGGCGGCACCAAGAGAAGAAGGTCTTTGTTTGCAGAGACTTTGGCCAGTTCCGCGGAAAAACTCAAATTCGAAGACAAGGTAAAGTCGGGGAGGTACAGATCGTTGATCCGCGTTTCCTGCATCCGCTCCACCAGGTCTTTTTCGTAAGCCCAGAGAGATACGGCGTACCCTTTTTTTGCCAGGAGATTCGCCAGGGTGGTTCCCCAGCTTCCCGCTCCAATGACTCCAATTTTCATGGTTTTTCCCCGTTCAAATGGCTTTTTTCTTCTTGCGGATGCGCTCCTCGACCTGGCTGATTCTTTTCGTGAGAGCGTCTTCCTTCGGGTAGACGCCTTTCAGTTTCTGAAGCTCGGTCAGAGACTCACGCAGTCGTTCCTGTTCTTCGAGAACGGTCGCCAAACCGAAACGTGCTTCCACCGCAAAAGGGTCATCCGGGTAGGCCTCGCTGACCTCCCTGAAGGTCTTTTCCGCCTTTTTAAGCTGCCCTTCCAGAGAGTAGGCCAAGGCTATCCGGTACTTCACTTCTGGAACAAGATTACTTTCCGGATAGCTTTTTACAAGACTTTCAAACTCGATACGGGCCTGTTCATAATTGTTGAGACGAAAGTAGGCGTCGCCTATTTCATACTGAATACGGTCGGAATCGGCCACGCCGCGATCGAGTAGTTTCTGGTAGGCCACAATGGCCTTGGGATAATCCCTGAGCCGGTTTTTGTAGATATCCGCCACCTGAAACTGCGCTTTTTCAGCCCAGGTCTGGTCATCGTAGTCCCGCGCGACCAGCAGAAAGGCCAGGATGGCTTCATGGTATTTATTCAGATAAAGATTGAGGATATCCCCAGACCGATACAGCGATTCCGCCGCCTTTGCATTTTCCGGGTGCTTTTCGTAAAGGCGATGGAATGAATGCACCGCTTTTTCATACTGCCCACCCTGAAAATATTCCTCTGCTTTATCAAAAAGCCGCTCCTGCCTGCCTTCCCATCCGACAGCGTACCAGCCTGCGGCAAACAAAAGAACAAGGAGGAGAAAAACACCTGAGATCAGGCGAGGAGAGAACCTAGAGTTCCTCCTCTGCCTCCTGATCTCCTCCTTCAAAAGCTGCTTCTTCAGCTTCTGTATCTCCATTTTCCTCGTCTTTCTCGGCAAGTTTGGCGACAGCGACGATCCTCTCTTCCGGTTCAAGCACCATCAGACGCACCCCTTGCGTGTTGCGTCCGATCACCGACAGGGCGGCAACGCTGGTCCGCAGGACTTTGCCCCGGTCCGTGATGAACATGAGATCCACATCATCCGTCACCAGTTTAATATCGACTACCTTACCGTTTCGCTGAGACGTTTTGATGGTAATGATCCCTTTGCCGCCGCGGCTCTGAATACGGTATTCGTCCAGATCGGTCCTTTTGCCGTAGCCATTTTCCGTCACGGTCACCAGAGTCGAGGCGGTTGTGTCCGTCACCACTTCCATGCCAATGATGTGATCGTCTTCTTCGAGCATCATGCCGCGAACACCGCGGGCCGAGCGCCCCATGGAACGGACACCGGACTCGGGGAAGCGTATGGCCTTACCATTACGGCTGGCCAGGAGAATATCCATGGACCCATCGGTCAGACGGGTCGAAACCAGACGGTCCCCTTCATCGATAGTCAGGGCGATAATGCCGCCGGAACGCGGATTCGAGTAGGACATCAGGTCCGTTTTCTTCACGATGCCCTGACGTGTTGCGGTGATGATGTATTTGCCCTCGGTAAATTCCTTGACGGGCAGAATGGACGTCACCTGTTCTTCCGGCGAAAGCTGCAAGAGATTGACGATCGCCTTGCCGCGAGAAGCTCTTCCGCCCTGCGGAATTTCGTGGACCTTGAGCCAATACACCTTACCCTGATCGGTAAAGACCAGAACGTAGGAGTGGGTCGAGGCGATAAACAGCCGGTCGACAAAATCCTCATCCTTCGGTTTGATGCCGGTTTTCCCCTTGCCCCCGCGTCGCTGGGCCCGGTAGAGGGAAACGGCATTTCGCTTGATATAGCCTGAGTGGGTGACGGTGACGACCATGTCCTCTTCGACGATCAGGTCTTCCAGCGAGAGGTCGCCGGTCATCGGCACAATCTCGGTTCTTCGCGGATTGGCGAATTTCTCTTTGAGCTCCAGAAGCTCTTCCCGAATAATCTTGTAAATCTCCACCTCGCTGGCCAGGATTTCCTTGAGTCGGGCGATCAGGGCAAGAATATTGCGGTACTCTTCCAGAATTTTTTCTCGCTCCAGGCCGGTCAGGCGATGCAGGCGCATGTCAAGGATGGCTTGGGCCTGAATATCCGAAAAGCCGAACCGTGCCATCAGCCTATCCTTGGCCTCCGGCGAATTCATCGAGGTTTTGATGATCTCGATCACCTCGTCCAGATGATCGAGGGCAATCTTGAAACCTTCCAGGATATGGGCCCTGGCCTCGGCTTTCTTGAGTTCAAAAATGCAGCGGCGGGTGACGACTTCCTTGCGGTGGTCGAGGAAGTGATCCAGAACATCCCGCAAGGCCAGAATGCGCGGCTGGCCGCCGACTATGGCCAGCATGATGATGCCGAAAGAAGACTGCATGGCGGTCATCTTGTACAGCTGGTTCAGAATAATCGTGGGAATGACATCCTTCTTCAGCTCGATGACGATGCGCATGCCGTCGCGGTCTGACTCGTCGCGCAGGTCGGAAATCCCCTCCAGTTTTTTATCCTTGACCAATTCGGCGATTTTTTCGATCAGTCTGGCCTTGTTGACCTGATAGGGAATTTCGGTGACGATGATCGCTTCTCTTCCTGTCCGCTTATCCTTTTCCACCAGCGCCCGGGCGCGCATCTTGATGATGCCTCTTCCGGTGCGATAGGCTTCGCGGATGCCTTCCAGGCCGAAAATAAAACCGGCCGTCGGAAAATCGGGCCCCGGAATAAGACGCATGAGATCATCTGTGTCGAGGCGGGGATCGTCGATAATCGCTACCAGGCCGTCAATAACTTCACCCAGGTTGTGGGGGGGAATTTTGGTGGCCATGCCAACCGCAATTCCCTCGGAACCGTTTACCAGAAGATTGGGAAACTTGGCCGGTAGAACCAGGGGCTCGACCAAAGAATCATCGTAGTTAGGACCAAAGTCGACCGTTTCCTTATCGATATCCGCCAGAAGTTCATGGGCCAGGCGATCCATGCGAATCTCGGTATAACGCATGGCGGCCGCCGAGTCGCCATCGATAGAACCGAAGTTCCCCTGACCGTCGACCAGCGGGTGCCGCATGGAAAAGTCCTGGGCGAGACGGACGATCGTGTCATAAACGGCCGTATCCCCATGAGGATGATATTTACCGATGACATCGCCGACCACGCGGGCCGATTTCTTATAGGGTTTGTTGTAGTCATTGCCCAGATCGTTCATGGCGAAAAGCACACGCCTGTGCACGGGCTTCAGGCCGTCACGAACGTCGGGCAGCGCCCGCCCGATGATGACGCTCATCGCATAGTCCATATAGGACTTACGCATTTCATCTTCTATGTTTATAGTGACTTTATTCTGTTCAGATAACATTTTTCCTCCGGAAAGACCCTAGTGCACCAAGGATCAGATATCGAGATTCGATACATTCAAAGCATTATTTTCGATGAATTCTCTTCTAGGCTCTACCTGGTCCCCCATCAGAACGGTAAATATTTCATCCGCCTCCACGGCGTCTTCAATTTTCACCTGGAGCAGCACCCGTTTGTCGGGATCCATAGTCGTCTCCCACAATTGCTCGGGATTCATTTCTCCCAAGCCTTTATAACGCTGAATGTATTGTCCTTTTTTAGCGCGATCCATAAAGAAGGCCAGCAGATCCTGGACATTGTCTATTTCGGCCTCCTCTTTGCCTTCCGAGGAGACAAAGGCTTTTTCGTCCCGGCAAATTTCCTCGATTTTACGGTATGCCTGCAGCAGCAGCGTGTACTCGTGGGAGGAGAGAATATCAAGAATGTTCTGATCTATCCGCGCCCTGATGCTGCCGAGAGTGAACAGAATCCGGGCCGGATCTTTAATTGGCTCGAAATCCGCTCGTGGTTCCAAGGCTTTTAACCTTTCGGCCAACGGGGAAAGGTCTTCCATATCGGAGAAACCATTTTGCACTTTTCCGTGGACAAAAATGCGGAGAAGTTCCCTATTAACCCCTTTTCTGACCAATTTTTCAAAGAGTGAATTGTAATCGATGATGTTTTTCAGGGTCGGGATAATCTGTTTACCCCGAATAACCTTTCCGCTCTTTTCCATCTGAATAGTCATCCCCTCGGTTCCTTCATCGAGAAGGTATTCCTGGAGAGACATTTCATCTTTCAAATAAATTTCTTTCTTCCCTCTCTTCACCTTAAAAAGAGGAGGCTGAGCAATATAAAGGTAGCCCTTCTCTATCATGGCCGGCATCTGCCGGAAAAAGAAGGTCAAAAGCAATGTTCTGATATGGGAACCGTCGACATCTGCATCTGTCATGATGATAATGCGATGGTAACGCATTTTGGAAATGTCAAAATCCTCTTTGCCGATACCCGTTCCCATGGCGGTGATCAACGTGCGGATCTCATTGGAAGTGAGCATTTTATCAAAACGGGATTTTTCGACGTTAAGAATTTTGCCTTTCAGCGGCAAAATGGCCTGAAAGCGACGATCACGGCCTTGCTTGGCGCTCCCACCGGCGCTGTCGCCCTCGACAAGATATATTTCACAGAGGGCCGGATCTTTTTCCTGGCAGTCGGCCAGCTTGCCTGGCAGTGCCAACCCGTCGAGAGCGCCCTTGCGGCGAGTCAGATCTCGGGCTTTTCTGGCAGCTTCCCGGGCCCGAGCCGCTTCAATGCCCTTTTCCAGTATTTTTTTGGCGATCTGAGGATTTTCCTCGAGAAAAATAGACAATTTATCGTTCATCATGGTTTCCACAAAACCTTTAATCTCAGAATTACCAAGTTTGGTTTTGGTCTGTCCCTCAAACTGTGGATTGGAAAGCTTAACCGAAATAACGGCAGCCATCCCTTCCCGTAAATCGTCACCTGAAATGGCGGTTTTGATGTTTTTAAGCAGATTGTTGGCGGTGGCGTAGGAGTTCATCGTACGGGTCAAGGCGGCCTTGAAACCTATAAGATGGGTACCCCCTTCGTGGGTATTTATATTATTGGCGAAGGTAAATATTTTTTCATCGTAACCGTCGTTGTACTGGATAGCCACCTCGAGATCGACCCCCTCTTTTTGACCGTGAAAATAAATCGGGGTCGGATGCAGCGGAGTCTTGGCTCTATTGAGGTATTCCACAAAGGAGGCAATTCCGCCTTCGTAATGAAACTCATGGGACTTATCGTTTCGTTCATCACTGATGTTTATTTTTACACCGGCATTAAGAAAAGCCAGTTCCCGGAGGCGCTGGGACAGGGTTTCGAAGGAGAATTCCGTTGTTTCGAAAATATCTCCATCAGGCCAAAAGGTGATTTTAGTACCCCTTTTTTTTGTTTCACCATCTTCGGACAAAGGAGCATTGGGAACCCCTCTGACATAACTTTGGCGATAAACTTTATTATTCCGGCGAATTTCGAGATCTAATTTTTCTGATAAGGCATTGACAACGGAGACACCCACACCATGAAGTCCCCCTGATACCTTATAGGTATCATTGTCAAATTTACCACCAGCATGAAGTACGGTCATTACGACCTCAGCCGCGGTTTTCTTCTGAGTGGAATGCATATCAACAGGAATGCCACGACCATTATCTTCAACAGTGACTGATCCATCGACGTGTATAGTGATGATAACTTCATCACAATATCCAGCCAGTGCTTCGTCTATTGAATTATCCACCACCTCATATACAAGATGGTGTAAACCCATTGGTCCCGTAGAGCCAATGTACATTGCAGGTCTCTTACGCACTGCCGAGAGACCTTCTAAAACTTTTATACTATCAGCTCCGTATCCCTTTGAATTTGTATCCGTCATTTTAAAAACCCTTACCTAAATTATTTCGCCATTTTTCACTTCGTAAAAATTGCACAGTAATTTATTTTTATAAAATATTTTTTTATCAGTGCTCGTTAAAAAAACCTGCCCATCCTGATTTAATAAAAAATCATAAAAAAAACTTTGCCTACTTTGATCCAGTTCACTAGTCATGTCGTCTAAAAGTAGAACAGGTGAAATACCGACACTTTTTTTTAATTCAAGTATTTGTGCAGCCTTAAAAGCCAAAATGAACGTTTTTTGTTGTCCCTGGGATCCGTATTTTTTTATTGGTACATTATTTAATAAAAATAACGGATCATCTCTATGTGGTCCGTATAGTGTTTGACCAAACTCTCTTTCTTTATCGTTATTTTTATCTAGATCATTTTTCAATTTTTCGAAAAGTGTCGTTAAATCGTTATTTTTATATAATATTTCTGGTGATTCTGAGTTTTTAGAAATATTCTCATAAACATTTTTAAAAATAGGATTTAGTTTTTTTATAAAATGGATGCGATTTTTATAAATTTCAAATGAAGATTTTAAAAAAATATCAGTGAATGCAATTATATTTTTAGTATTATTTTTTAAAACATGATTTCTTTGCTTCAAACATTTATTAAAATATAAAATTTTATTTATATAGTCAGGCTCTGAAAGAAAAATAGCTCTATCTAATAGAGCTCTTCTATGCTGCGGATAACCATTTATTATATTAACGTCTTCAGGATTAAAAACTACTGCCTTTAAACTACCCAGATAATCATTTAAATAATCAGGCCTTTTATTATTTATAAAAAAAGATTTACCATCACTTTTTATAATAATTTTATAATTTTTATGGCATTTGAAAAAATCTATATCCGAGTTTATTAAAGCTTCATTTTTTCCAAATGTTATCAAGTCTGAATTTTTTCCAGACCTGAAACTTTTCATATTTGCTAAAAGATATATAGCTTCAATTATGCTTGTTTTACCTTGACCATTATTTCCAAAAAAAACGTTAAATTTGCTACAAAAATCTAAATTAATATTTTTTAAATTTCTAAAGTTATGTATCTTTATGTTTTTTAAAATCATATTATATTTGGTTTACAACCGCATAGGCATTACTACTGCAAAATAATCACTATTATCAATTGGAGTGATCAATCCTGGTGAAAGATTATCCTTTATTGATAATTTTATTTTGTCTTCTGTGTAACCACCTAATATATCCAATAAATATTTTGCATTAAATCCTATTGATATTTCTGGTCCAGAATAATCGATACTTACATCTTCCTTTGCATCACCATAATCAGGGTTAGAAGAAGATATAACTAAATTATTTTCATTGAACGAGAGTTTTATGCCTTTTGATTTTTCACTGGCAAGAATAGAAATTCTTTTCAGAGCGTGAAAAAGGTTATTAACATCTATTTCTATATTAATATTATTATCTTTTGGTATAACCCTATCATAGTCTGGAAATTCTCCATCAACCAGCCTCATCAATAAGTTTGTTTTCCCCTGTTTAATAACTGCATTATTATCTATAAAACCAATATTGATGACGTCAATATTATCATCCACTATTTTCCTTAACTCCATAATCCCCTTTTTGGGAATAATAACACCTTTATTAAGTTCAGGAAATTCATTGATTTTTATTTCCTTCTGGATTAATGACAATCTATGGCCATCTGTTGACACAAATCTAAGTTTTTTAATGTCATTAATTTTGACATTTTTTATAAAAATTCCATTTAAATTATATTTTGTCTCATCATTCGAAATTGAAAATGATGTTTTTTCTAACATTTCTTTTAAAGTGTCAGAATTTATTTGTAAAAAATTGACATTATCAAATTCTGGAAAATAAGGAAATTCTTCTGAAGAAAGTCCTACAATATTGAATACAGATTTATTGCATCTAATTTCTATCCATGAATTATCCTTTGCCTTAAAAGATATTTCATAGTCAGGTAGTTCTTTTACAATTTCGTATATTTTTTTTGCCGATACTGTAATTTTACCATTTTCTTTAATATTTGAATCGTATGAAGTTTGAATACCGACCTCGAGATCTGTGGCGGTAAAAATAACTTCATTATTTTTAGCTTCAATTAATACATTAGATAAAATTGGAATCGTATTTCTTTTCTCTACAATACCCTGCACTTTTCCTAAACCTCGAAGAAAACAATCTTTTGATATAGTAAAATGCATTTTTCACTCCTATTATTTATCCAATTATTATTATTATGTTTGTTTTAAAAACATAGTAGTAGTAATAGGGGCTGTTAATTGTCTAATAGTTTTAAAAATACTTTTTATTTTAAACACTTAGCTTGTTCAAAACCCTGTTTACAATACTTTAAGAAAAATAATGGTTTTGTTGATAACTTTTTTGAGGTGTGTTTTCTGTGGATAAAAAAACACTTATAAACAAGTTTTTTTATCGTTTTTAACAACCTAAAATCTAATGTGTTATGCTGTTTTTTATATTAGAAATAGTTACTCTTAATTGCATATCATCATCCATTGCTTTTTCAATTTTTTTGATAGCATGGATTATGGTCGAGTGATCTTTTCCCCCAAATTTTTCTCCTATGTCTGGAAAAGAAAAAGATGTCAATTGTCTAGATAGATACATTGCTATTTGTCTTGGCAAGACTAATGTTTTTAATCTTTTTGACGATTTTAAATCAATTACTTTTAAATTAAAGTAGGCAGCTACGATTTTTTGAATCTCTTCTACCGTTATTTCTTTATTTTTTTCAACTAGAATGTCTTTAAGAACTTCCTTGGCCATTGTCAGTGTTACTGGTGTTGCTGTAAGGCTAGCATAAGCACCGAGTCTTACCAAGTATCCCTCTAATTCTCTTACATTACTGCTTATCGAATTTGACAAAAATAGTGCCACATCTTCTGGTAAATGAATTTTATTTTGTTCAGCTTTCATTTTTAAAATAGCTTGCTTTGTTTCAACGTCAGGCGCTTGTATATCAGCAATTAGCCCCCATTCGAACCGTGATCTTAATCTTTCTTCAAGACCTGGTATTTCCTTTGGAAATTTATCTGATGTTACAACTATTTGCTTGTGTGATTCATATAAAGAATTAAAAGTATGAAAGAATTCTTCTTGTGTTCTTTCTTTTCCGGCAATAAATTGCACATCGTCTATTAATAGAACATCCATACTTCTAAATTTGTTTCTAAACTCATCCATTTTTGCGTATCTAAGAGAGTTTATAAGTTCATTCATGAATTTTTCAGAAGTATAGTAACAAACCCTCATCGAAGGGTTTTGTGAAAGAATTTTATTGCCAATTGCATTTATAAGGTGGGTTTTTCCGAGTCCCACACCTCCATAAATAAAAAGTGGGTTGTATGTGGTGGCTGGGTTGTTTGCAACAGCCATGGCGGCTGCTGAGGCAAACTGGTTGGACGATCCTGAAACAAATTCCTCGAAAGTGTACTTTGGGTTTAGATTTATCGCCCCATTCCAGGTTTTATCTTTTTGGTGGGAGAGGGACTCAGGACTGGATTTTGGTGGGTCATTATTTATTTCTTTATATTGAATGGGCTTTGTTTCTTTTGGGCTCGTTCCAACTTTGATTTTTACCTGAAAAGGGATAGCCCCAACCTCTTCTAATATTTTTTTAATTAGTGATAAGTAGTGTTCATTAACCCAGTCCAGGATAAAACGATTGGGAACCTCGAGTTTGACCAGGTCCTTGTCGACGTTTATGAAACGGATTGGTTTTATCCATGTGGAGAAATGCTGGGACGGAAGTTGTTGCTCTAATAGGCCCAGTGTTTCTCGCCAAAGTTTATTCATGGCTTAATTCTTTACTTTATTGCTTTTGAAAATGGAATGGAAGGAGAGGATATTAACAGAGTTTTCCACAGCTGTGAATATTTCTAAAATATTGAACATGAAAGGCCTTTTTGAGACCTTTGGCCTTTGAGCCTGTTGGTGAAAGTACCAAAGGCTCTGATTCTTTGCAAGATTTTTTTGGACACCAGAATTAGAGATCACCGTGGTTCCTCTTTTATATTTAAAAATATTCTTGACATCTGGGGGGCTGTGGAGGTAAAAATGCGATTTGTTTCAAATGATTTTAAAAAGGGAGTTGACGTGATATGAAACGTACTTACCAGCCTAGTAGAATTCGTAGAAAAAGAACGCATGGTTTTCGGCAGCGTATGCAGACCAAAAATGGTCGCCTGGTGTTGAAACGCCGTCGTGCTCGTGGGAGGAAACAACTGGTCGTTTCCATTCTCAAAAAATAAACGACTCGTGTCCTTAAACCGCTCCTATAAATTCCCACCTGGTTATCGCTTGCGAAACAGGTGGGAATTTATGTTAGTGCGGGAAAAAGGATCTGCTTGTCGCACCAAATCATTTATCGTTTATCAGTTCAGTCATGACCGGTCTGGAAAGCGATTGGGTATTACGGCCAGTCGCAAGACAGGTAATGCCGTTCAACGAAATTATATTAAACGCCTTGTTCGTGAATTTTTCAGGCTACACTATCACGAACTATCTGACTGCACGGATATTTCTATTATTTGTAAAAGAGGCGCATCCACACTTACTTACGCTCAAGTTTCCTCGGAACTTAATTTCCTTACCCAAGGAAATGAGAATAAATAATCTCTATGGTTAGGAAACTCTTAATTGCCTTTCTTCGACTTTATCAGATTTTTATATCGCCGTTAAAGGCGCCATCCTGCCGTTTTTATCCCTCTTGTAGTTCATATGCCATTCAATGTCTTGAAAAATACGGATTTTTGAAAGGGCTATTCAAAATTTTCATTCGTGTAATGAAATGTCACCCTTTTCATCCTGGGGGTTATGATCCCGCCTGATGTCTTTTGGAGAACGTCATATGGAAAATAAAAATACAATTATCGCCTTGGTTCTTATGCTGGTTGTCTGGGTTGGGTTTACTCTCTATTCTCAAACTCAGGTCGATCAGGCCCCAGGCTCGTCGGAGTCTGCCATTTCAACGGAGAATCAGGCCAAGGCAGAGATTTCACCTTCTCCTGAACCTAAAATTCAGGCAGATGTTTATCCTGGTACGGGAAAAATTCCTAAAGACGTCAAGGTTCGCGAAATTACAGTGGAAACTGATAATTTTATTGCAGTATTCTCTAATGTCGGAGCCAATTTAAAGAGTTTTCAGTTAAAAAAATATAAAGAGACGGCTAAGGATGGGGCGGGTTTTATAAATCTGGTGCCTGATCCTTTGCAGCCTACGCTTACCAATGCTGGGGAAGGTTTTCTCTTTTCAGGGAAAGATGATCTTTTTCAGCCCAATGTTGAAGAAGATTATTTTTTCATCAAGCCTGGCGAAAAGAAAGATCTTTCGTTTCAATTTGTAAATGATCACGGTGTCACCCTGGTCAAAAAATATTCTCTTGAAGGCGACGGATATCATTTTTCCACTCAGATTCTTGTCTACAATAATTCTGAAAAAACCGTTGATGGAAAGATTTCCTTTGCTCTGGTTAACTCTTTCGAAAGACTCAACGAGTCTTCCAGTCTCTCCTTCGTTGGTCCCGCCACTCTGGTCAACGATGACGTCGATACAATCAAAAAGAAAGCTATTGAAAAGACTGTTGAGTATGGTGACGATATTATTTGGACGGCTTTTGAAGACGAGTACTTCATGTCTGCTATCGTGCCATTGGATAATGCCCTTGAAAGTCTAAAAATTTACCGTGATGGTAATTCTATCTTCAATCAAGTCAAGGCGCCCCTCCAGACCCTTCTGCCACAGACATCCATCTCATTCGACTACCTTGTTTATATGGGTCCTCGCGATCCTGGTATTCTTGAAACTGTCAATTATCGTCTTTCAGAAATCATCGATTTTGGTATTTTTGATTTTATTGCCAGACCTCTCCTTTTTGTTCTGAACTTCTTTTATAGCTTTGTAGGAAACTACGGTATCGCTATCATTCTGTTGACTGTAGTTATTAAAATCGTTTTCTGGCCTTTAACCCAGAAGAGCTATTCTTCTATGAAGGCTATGCAGACCCTGCAACCTGAGATGCAAAAAATCAGGGAAAAGTTCAAAAATGACAAAGAGCGTCTTAACCGTGAAATTATGGAACTTTACAAAACCAAACGAGTCAATCCTTTAGGGGGTTGCCTTCCCATGCTCATTCAGATTCCCGTCTTTTTTGCACTCTATAAAGTTTTGCTGGGAAACATAGATTTAAGACACGCTCCTTTTGCGCTCTGGATAACCGACCTTTCTGCCAAAGACCCTTACTATATTACCCCTATCATTATGGGTGGTACCATGTTCTTGCAGCAGAAAATGACCCCCTCAACCATGGATCCTACCCAGGCCAAAATTTTCATGGTCATGCCCATTGTTTTCACCTTTCTCTTTCTTAATTTCCCATCCGGACTGGTCATTTATTGGCTTGTAAATAATATTCTCACTATTTTGCAACAATATTTGATTAATAAGTCCGCCGTAAAACCCTAGTATTTTTTGAGGTTGGTTGGTCTGTTTTATTTTATAGAGGTTTCTGGTCGGTGAACGTCTTTGTAATAGACTTTCTTCTGCCGTAGGACTTTCAGGATTTTTTGAGAGGGGCTGTTTGACATTTTGTCTCATGGCCTCTCTTGTGTGAGGGTAAAGGTGTACTCAGAGGATACGATTGCAGCTCCGGCCACTGCTGTGGGAGAAGGTGGTATTGCCATCATCAGAATCTCGGGACCTTTGAGTGAATCCATTCTGAAATCCTGCTTTGTTCCCAGCCAACCCATTGATACTCTGTCCTCGCACTATCTTTACTTCGGCCATATTGAAAATGCCAATGGCCTTATTATTGATGAAGTTATGGCCGTGCTCATGCGTGGTCCCAAGTCTTTCACCCGGGAAGACGTTGTGGAAATTCATTGCCACGGTGGGTCCGTTGTGGTCATGCAGATTCTCGATCTTTTAATTGAGGCTGGAGCACGGCTCGCCTCTCCTGGGGAATTCACTTATCGCGCCTTTTTGAACGGCCGTATTGATCTAACTCGTGCTGAAGCGATCGTTGATCTTATCAGGTCTCGTAGCGAAGGGGCCGCACGTATAGCGGTTAGTCAGCTTCAAGGCAAATTACACCAGTCCCTTTTGCAATATAAAAACACCCTGCTCGACGTTTTGTCTCATGTTGAAGCAGATATTGATTTTCCTGAAGAAGACATTGATCCCAATACCTTTGATGGCATTGCTCTCCAAGTTCGCCAGTTAACAGGAGATATGGATCACTTATTGTCTACTTTTAACTCTGGCCGCGTTTTAAGGGAGGGGGTCTCCGTATTAATTTTCGGTCGACCCAATGTCGGTAAGAGTTCCCTTTTAAATGTCTTGTTGGGTGAATCTCGTGCAATTGTTACGGATGTGGCCGGCACTACCCGAGACACTCTGGAGGAAACGGTTCAGCTGGAAGGTTTACCTTTGCGGCTCATTGATACTGCCGGGGTTCGTCAGACAGAAGATATTGTTGAGGCTGAAGGTGTCAAGCGGGCCAAAGATAAAATTGCCGGTGCCGATCTTGTTCTGTTGGTTATCGACGGACACGAAGGGATCACCTCCGATGATCACCTGGCGCTGAATCTCCTTGAAAATGTCCCTTCCCTGCTGGTTTTGAATAAAGCCGACCTTTCCCCGGCCCCACTGGATCCGCTTTTTGCAGCGCTACCACACGTCAATGTTTCCGTACGTACTGGCGAGGGTGTCGAGGAACTTAAAAAACGCATTAAGCAGATCCTTGGTGCGGATGTGTCTCAGGAGGGGGGCGAGTCTTTCATGCTTTCGGACCGCCGTCACTACCAATCTCTTCTTCGTTGCCGCAAAAACCTTCTCAATTTTCTGGAAAATATGACAGCGGTTCACTCCCCCGAATTTCTGGCCATGGACCTTCGCGAGGCACTAGCCCACCTCGGCGAGATAACCGGTGAGACTACTCCGGATGATGTTTTGAATAATATTTTCAGCAAGTTCTGTATTGGAAAATAAACTGTTTCACGTGAAACATGGTCATCATGAAAAGTGATTATGGCAAAATCTATGATGTGATCGTGGTAGGTGCTGGCCACGCTGGTTGTGAGGCAGCCCTTGCCGCAGCCCGTATGGGGTGTGTCACTCTTTTGTTGAATATCAGTCTTGATACGGTGGCCCAAATGTCGTGTAACCCGGCGATTGGCGGGTTGGCTAAAGGACACTTGGTCAAGGAGGTTGATGCTCTCGGCGGGGAGATGGCGCGTAATATTGATGCGACTGGAATACAATTTCGGACTCTGAATACAAAAAAAGGACCGGCGGTAAGAGCGTCGAGGGCCCAGGCGGACCGTTATCTTTATAGTCGTCGCATGAAGGGTGTGATAGAGCAGACACCGCGCCTCGATCTTAAACAAGGGGTTGTGGTCCGTTTGTTGCTCGCTGGACAGGGCGTGTCGGGGGTGGAGACGCGCGAAGGGATTGTTTTTAAGTCTAGGGCAGTGGTATTGACCACCGGCACATTTATGCGCGGGTTGATTCATGTGGGTTTGCAAAACTATCCTGGTGGGCGAGCTGGCGAACCCTCTTCGGAGGGGTTGTCCGCCCAACTGAAGTCGTTGGGTTTTTCGGTGGGGCGCCTCAAGACGGGAACGCCGGCGCGATTGTCGGCGGCAAGTATCGATTTTGCGCATCTTGAGCAGCAGTGGGGTGATGATTCTTTTGAGCCCTTTTCTTTTGTCCCCAAAAACAAACCGGTGAACAAGAGATCCTGTTTTATTACCTATACAAACGAAAAAACCCACGAAATAATTTTAAACAACTTAAGTAGGTCCCCGATGTACTCGGGGGTTATTGAAGGGGTTGGCGCCAGGTATTGCCCTTCTATTGAAGACAAGGTTGTGCGTTTTCGTGAAAAGGCTCAGCATCAGGTGTTTTTGGAGCCGGAGGGTTTGGATAGTTTGGAGATTTACCCCAATGGCGTTTCCACATCGTTGCCCCCCGATGTACAGCTCGCTTTTCTGCGAACCATCGAGGGTCTTGAAAATGTCGAAATAATGCGTCCCGGCTACGCAATCGAGTATGATTTCGTGGATCCGATCCAATTGAAACCTACCCTTGCCACCAAGGAAATATCAGGTCTTTACCATGCCGGTCAGATCAATGGTACCTCGGGCTATGAAGAGGCCGCCGCCCAGGGTTTGCTGGCCGGCATCAACGCGGCTCTGTTTGCGAAGGGCAAGGATGAGGTGGTGATAGGGCGAGATCAGGCTTATCTTGGTGTGTTGATCGATGATCTTGTAAATAAGGGGACCCAGGAGCCTTATCGGATGTTTACCTCCCGCGCTGAGCACAGGCTGTTATTGCGTGAAGATAATGCCGATCAGCGCTTAACGCCTCTGGGCCAGCAGGTTGGGCTTGTGGATGGGGAGCGCTGGCACGCTTTTGGTGACAAGATGGAAGCTTTGGCTAATTGTAGGGCCACTCTCCGGCGAAACCGCCTCACCCCTGCCGACAAGGAAGCTTCCCTGAGGTTGGGCCTGGAAGATCTGAAAAACGCCCTGACCCTGGAGGACCTTTTGCGCCGGCCACAACTGACGATTGAAGACATAAAGTTTTTGGCTCCTGATTTGGCTTCGTTGGAGCCTGTCGTGTTGAGCCTTTTGGAGACTGAAGTTAAATACGAAGGCTATATCCGCCGACAGGAAGAGCAAGTTAAGAGGTTTAAAAAGACGGAAGAGATTTTGATTCCTGAAAGCTTCGATTATCAGGCTGTGTCAGGTTTGACGGCGGAGGTCAGGGAGAAGTTGGAAAGGGTTCGCCCCGTCAACTTGGGGCAAGCTGCAAGAATACCGGGGGTAACCCCGGCAGCCATAGCGATTTTGACTATCCTGTTGAGGCGTCACAAATGAAAGATGTGACCCTTTTGCAGGAGGGGGCTTTCAGGTTTGGCGTGAATCTGTCAGGCCAGCAAGCGGAAGATCTGCTGTGCTATCTGGATGAAATGTTGGAGTGGAACAAGAAGATAAACCTGACCGCTATCAAAGACAGAAAAGAAGCTATTGAGAAGCACCTTGTTGATTCCTTAACGGTTTATCCTCTGGTTTCGGGCGGGAAACAGCTGCTTGATTTGGGTTCAGGGGCGGGGCTCCCCGGTATCCCTTTAAAGATTGTTTTGCCTCAGCTCCATGTTGTCCTGATCGATGCCATCCAAAAAAAAATCCTTTTTCAGCGCCACGTATGTCGTCGTCTAAAGCTCTCTGGTGTCGAGTCCTATCATGGTCGGGCCGAGGTTTTGTCGTCCGGTGACGAGATGAGCCACGCTTTTGAAGTTGTCATTTCAAGGGCTTTTTCAGACTTAAAAACGTTCATACAATTCGCTCTGCCTTTCCTTAAACCGGGTGGCCGTATTATCAGTATGAAGGGACCGGAGGGCGAAGCCGAATATGAGTCCAACCGACCCTGGCTTCAAGGGATAGGGGTGCGTTGTCTGGAAATAAAATGTCTGGAACTACCCTTTTCCGGGGCCAAGAGAACCCTTTTGGTGTTTCAAAAGGGGTGATTGCACCCAAGATGTTGTGGTTTGTTGGCGGGATAAACTATATCTTGAAGTGAAATAAGACCTTGTAATAAAGGGCTTTTTTCTTGGACGAAGCCCCCTGTTGTGGTAATCTTTGGCCTCTTGAAATGGGGGTGAGGAGAGACTCGATGGCCCGTATTATTGTTGTAGCCAATCAAAAGGGTGGAGTGGGTAAGACTACCACCGCCGTAAATCTGTCGGCTTCACTGGCTGCCGCTGAAAAGAAGACCCTCCTGGTGGATATGGACCCCCAGGGGAACGCGTGCTCCGGACTTGGCGTGGATAAGGGTTCGCAGGAATTGACGATCTATAACGCCTTGCTGGGTGAGGCCAGGGCCAAAGATATTCTCCTTCACACCCAGATGCCCAACTTGGACATCCTCCCGGCCAATACCGATCTTATCGGGGCTGAAATTGAACTGGTGTCTGCCCTGGCCAGAGAGGTAAAGCTGCAGGGCGTTTTGCGGGAAGTAGAATCCGAGTATGATTTTATCATTATTGACTGTCCGCCTTCTCTCGGGTTGCTGACCGTCAATGCCCTGACCGCAGCCGACCGGGTTCTTATTCCACTCCAGTGTGAATTTTATGCCATGGAGGGGTTGAGCCAGTTGACCAAGACCATACGCCTTATTCAGAAAGAGTTAAACCCTCGACTGAAAATAGGCGGAATTCTGCTGACCATGTTCGATGGGCGCAATAATTTGTCCCACCAGGTAAGCGAAGAAATACGAAACCATTTCTCCGACAAGGTTTTCGATTCGGTCATTCCCAGAAATGTTCGCCTGTCCGAGGCGCCCAGCCACGGATTACCGGTGATTTTATACGATATCACCTCTCGCGGAGCAATGGCTTACCTGGAATTAGCTAAGGAAATCATAGAGATGGAGAGTTGATATGGCCAAACGTCCGGCGCTGGGCAAGGGAATAGGCGCTTTGCTCAATTCCGCCACCCAGGAAGGGGGGCGGAAATATTTTCTATGTCCCATCGAAGAGCTCAAACCGCACAGCAAACAGCCCCGCAAAACTTTTAACGATGAAAAAATGGCCGAACTCGTCGCCTCGGTCAAGGAGAAGGGGGTCATTCAACCTCTTGTGGTCCGGCGAGTAGAGGATTCTTATCAGATCATAGCGGGAGAGCGGCGGTGGAGGGCTGCTCAAAAAGCGGGTTTGCGAGAAATTCCCGTCGTCATTCAGGATGTATCTGAAGACTGGGCCCTGGAAGTGGCCCTGATAGAAAACATCCAGCGGGAGGATTTGAACCCCATTGAAGAGGCCGAGGCCTATCGAAACCTTATGGATGGTTTCGATCTCTCGCAGGAAGAGGTAGCGCGAAGGGTGGGCAAAGACAGGTCCACCGTGGCCAACTCGCTACGCCTTTTAAGATTGCCGGAACCTGTTCGTGACGATGTGTTGAGCAGCCGTCTGACTATGGGGCACGCACGAAGCCTGCTTTCGCTAGAGTCGGATGAGGATATCGTCGAAGCCAGAAACCAGGTTTTGGAGAAAAAGCTCTCTGTTCGGGAAACGGAGGCGCTTATAAAGAAAATAAAGAGTTTTGGCGTGGTCGCCAAACCGAAAAAGAAGCCGGCGGATAACCCGGAGTTGATCCATCTGGCCGGAGAGTTGAAAAGAGCCCTGGGTACCCAGGTAAAAATTTCGGCCAAGGGAAAGGGCGGCAAAATTGAGATCACCTATTTTTCTCCGCAAGAGCTGGAAAGATTGATGGAGGTCTTGGGCCTCACTTTATAAATAAATGAGATGGGAGTCTCTCTGCCATGTTTACTAAAAAGGAAGAAAACGCGATGAAAAAAGAAACGCCCATTGAAAAGCGCGAGATTAAGGCCTTCCTTGGACCCGGTAGCGAATTTGAGGGCAAGCTTGTTTTTGATGACATTGTGCGACTGGATGGGGCCTTTCGGGGCGAAATCGCCTCCAAGGACACGTTGATTGTGGGCGAGGCGGCTGACATTCAAGCCGAAATAACGGTGGGAAGCCTTATCCTGAGTGGTCGTTTCAAAGGAAATATTAAAGCCTCCAATCGCGTCGAGCTCCGTGCCCCGGCGGTGGTGGAGGGCAACATCGAAACACCGGTACTGATTGTTGAAGAGGGTGTGCGGGTCAACAGCAACATCAGCATGAAGGTGGAAAAAGGGGCAACCCCCGCGCCATCTAAGGACAAATAAAATCAGCTCCAATGGAAAACAGAGGAGCGTTAAGGCGCACCAGGTGCGAACCTTTCCTCGAGCAGGGGCAAAAGACCTTGACATAACATGGGTCATGTGATAGCTATTGCCCGATTTAGCCCCCGGGGGGTCTATAACCCTCCTGTTTCCCTGTATACAGTATACGAATATTTAAACAAACGCCCAAAGACGTTTATGAGGTATTGCTGTGATTGAAATCAACGGAACCATAATTGTCCAGTTTGTCAACTTTGTCGTTTTGATGGTTGCGCTGAACTTTATCCTTTATAAACCGCTTCGCAGCATGCTGCAAAAGCGCAAGGAAACCATTGATGGTTCCCATCAGCGGGCTAAGGATCTGGCTGTTCAGGTTGAAGAAAAAATGGCCGCCTATCAGGAAAAACTGCAGGAAGCCAAAATGACCGCCGGCAAAGAAAAGGCGACCATGAAAGAAGAGGCGGTAGCCAAAGAGACTGAAATCCTTTCGGCCGCCAGGCAGAGTGCTACGGCAACTCTGGAGTCCATGAAGGAAAAAGTGGCCGGCGAGGCAGAGGAAGCGCGCAAAGCCCTGAGGTCCGATGCGGAAAACCTGGCATCCGATATTGCTGCCAAACTCCTGGGAAGGAGCCTGTAATGAACTCAAGAGGGATTTTGATGAATAAAAAGATCATATCTTCCGCGGCAGCCCTGCTGCTTATTGTCTCCGCTTCTGTCGCTGTTGCCGCCGCTGACGCTCATCACGTGGACAGCGGTGTTCTCATCAAGGACTTTCTTTACCGCATGTTCAATTTCGCGGTTACCTTCGGGCTGCTGGCCTATTTCGTAACCAAGCCTATTCGCAAAGGGCTGGCAGGGCGCCGTGAAGGAATTGAAAATGCTCTTAAGGAGGCCCAGGCAGCCAAAGAGAAGGCCGAAGCACGTTATGCGGAGTACGATGAGAAGCTGACCAAGGCTTCCGCAGAAATCGACGACATCTATGCTTCGATCAAACGCGAGGGCGAGCTGGAGCGTGACCGGATTATCGCCGAAGCGAAAGAAATGGCAGTAAAAATCAGTCAGGACGCAGAGAAAGCCGCTTCTCGTGAAATAGCCAAGGCCAAAGCTGAACTTCGGCAGGAGGCGACCAATATGGCTATCGAAATAGCGAGGGATCTGCTCACCCAAAAGGTTACCGGAGACGATCAAAAACGTCTGGTGAATGAATATATTCAAAAGGTGGGAGAATTACATTGAGTATCAGCGCGATATCCAGGCGGTATGCGAAGGCCCTGGTGAACCTGGGTGCCGAGCAAAAGATGGTGGAGGACTTTGGCCAGGAATTAGCCAAGGTGTCCTCTGTGTTTGCCTCGGAAGATTTTCTCCGGCTTCTTATGGAGAGTCCGACTTTTCCTTTAGAGAAGAAAACGACCATTCTGCAAGAGGTGGCAAAAAGTCTGGAACTCTCCGAGGGTGTTCGCAATTTTCTGGGACTTCTCCTGGAGAACGACCGACTTAAGTACCTCTCCCTGATAGAAGGGGATTACCGGAAGCTGGCCGATGAACTGTCTGGCGTTTTGCGGGCACGGCTGAAGTCTGCCTCTCCTCTCGCTGAGGAACAGGTCAGGGACATTGCTTCCGCTTTGGAAAAGAAGACGGGCAAACGGATTGACGTCACCATGGATGTCGATCCCGCCCTTATCGGGGGGCTGCAGGCTGAAATTGCCGGTCAGCTTTTTGACGGAAGCATAAAAACCCAGTTGAAACGGATTGAAGATACCTTAAAGAAGGGGTGAGAAGGTCTTATGGAAATCAAAGCAGAAGAAATCAGCGCGATTATCAAAAAGCAGATCGAGAACTTCGGCCGTGAGGTAGAGGTTAGTGAGACAGGTACCATCATTTCCGTTGGTGATGGTATCGCCCGTATTCATGGTCTTGATAAGGCCATGGCTGGTGAGCTCCTGGAGTTCCCCGGTGGCGTTATGGGTATGGTTCTCAACCTTGAGGAAGACAACGTTGGTGCCGCCATCCTCGGTGAGGCCCACCACATCAAAGAGGGCGACACGGTCAAGAGAACCGAGCGGATTGTGCAGGTTCCTGTCGGGGACGCACTCACCGGCCGAGTCGTTGATGGTATCGGTATCCCTATCGACGGGGCCGGGGAAATCGACACGAAGGATTTCCGTCAGGTCGAAATCAAGGCACCCGGCATCGTCGCTCGTAAGTCCGTTCACGAGCCCATGCAAACGGGTCTTAAAGCGATTGACGCGATGGTACCCATCGGCCGTGGTCAGCGCGAATTGATCATCGGTGACCGTCAGACGGGTAAAACGGCCGTTGCCATCGATACCATTATCAATCAAAAAGGCCAAAATGTTGTCTGTATCTATGTCGCTATCGGCCAGAAGCGCTCTACTGTAGCGCAGGTCGTTGACAAGCTGAAGCAGCATGGCGCCATGGATTACACGATCGTCGTTGCGGCTACCGCTTCCGACCCTGCTCCTCTGCAGTTTATCGCCCCTTATACAGGCGTTACCATGGGGGAATTCTTCCGTGACAACGGCAAGCATGCTCTGATCATCTATGATGACCTGTCCAAGCAGGCTGTTGCTTACCGCCAGTTGTCCCTGCTGCTGCGCCGTCCGCCCGGACGCGAAGCCTACCCCGGCGACGTCTTTTACCTGCACAGCCGCCTTCTTGAGCGTGCGGCTAAGCTTAACGATGACCTCGGCGCCGGCAGCCTTACTGCTCTGCCCATCATCGAAACGCAGGCCGGTGACGTTTCCGCTTACATCCCGACCAACGTTATTTCGATCACCGACGGTCAGATCTTCCTTGAAACCGACCTTTTCTATTCCGGTGTACGCCCGGCTATCAACGTCGGTCTGTCGGTATCCCGCGTAGGCGGCAGCGCCCAGGTAAAAGCGATGAAGCAGGTCGCCGGTACCCTGCGTCTGGCCTTGGCCCAGTACCGTGAAATGGCCGCGTTTGCCCAGTTCGGATCCGACCTTGACGCCGCCACCCAACGTCAGTTGGCCCGTGGTGCCCGTCTGGTTGAGATTCTCAAGCAGGGTCAGTACAAGCCCCTGCCCGTTGAAAAGCAGGTTCTTGTCATTTATGCAGCGAACAACGGGTACGTGGATGACTACCCCACCACCGTAATTCAGCGGTACGAGGCCGAACTGCTCTCTTTTCTCGAGAGCACTCAGGGTCAGCTTTTGGCCGATGTCCGCGAGAAAAAGGCTATCGATAGCGACCTTGAAGGCCGCATCAAAACGGCACTGGATGAGTTCAAGGGTCAGTTCGTCGCCTAAAACGTATTCAAAAGGTATGAACAGATGGCAAGCCTGAAGGATATTAAGAAGAGAATCTCTTCGGTCAAAAATACCAGTCAGATCACCAAGGCTATGAAAATGGTCTCGGCAGCCAAATTGCGTCGCGCTCAGGAAGCCGTTGTCTCTGCGCGTCCCTACGCCGAGAAAATGCTGGAGGTTCTCTCCAGCCTGGCGCTGCGTGAGGACACGGAAGCTCACCCGCTGCTCCAGCAACGGGGCAAGGGTCGGGCGCTGGTCGTTCTTATGACCGCTGACCGGGGTCTGTGCGGTGGTTTCAACGCCAATATTTCCAAGGCCGTGGAGCGATTTGTTCGGCAGAACCCCGAAGGGTTCACAGACATCGACATTATGATCATTGGCCGCAAGGGGAGAGACTACCTCAGAACGCGTAAAGGGATGAACATCGTCAAGGTGCATGAAAACATCACCGGCTCCATCTCCTACAGCACGGCGTCTCTTCTGGGTCAGGATATTGTGTCGGAATATACCGAAGGAAAATATGACGCGGTATATCTGGCGTACAACGCTTTCCGTAGCGCGATTTCCCAGGATCCGCTGATCGAAAAACTCCTGCCGATTGTTCCCCTTGAGGTCGAGGAGGGAACCCATGTTCCCCAGTACCTTTACGAACCCAACCGCGGAGAAGTTCTCGATCAAATTTTGCCCAAGCACATTGAGGTACAGATTTTCCGTGGGTTGCTGGAATCCGTTGCCTCCGAACATGGTGCCCGCATGAGCGCCATGGACAGTGCCAGCAGAAATGCCAAAGAGATGATCTCCAAGCTTACGCTTCAATACAATAGAGCGCGTCAGGCTGCTATTACCAAAGAGCTCATGGAGATCATTTCCGGCGCCGAATCGATCAAATAAGACTAACAGACCGTTGATTCCCATCTGTCTTCAGGTGGAATAAAGGAGGAACGACTCGCCATGAATAAAGGAAAAATCACTCAGGTTATCGGTCCCGTCGTGGACGTTGAATTTGAGGCCGGGAAACTTCCCGAGATTTATCACGCCCTTAAAATCACCAACCCTTCCCTTGGGGAAGAGGAATGGAACCTCGTCGTCGAGGTGGCCCAACATCTTGGTGAAAATACCGTTAGAACCATCGCCATGGACTCCACCGACGGCCTTGTCCGCGGGCAGGATGTCATGGATACCGGCAAACAGATTGTTATGCCGGTTGGTCGCAACACCCTCGGCCGCATCCTGAACGTCGTCGGCCAGCCTGTTGACGAAGCCGGTCCCGTTAACACCGACAAGGAATGGGAGATCCATCGCCCTACCCCCGAATTCGTCGAGCAGTCCACCAAGGTTGAGGCTTTTGAAACCGGCATCAAGGTCGTTGACCTGCTGGCCCCTTACGCCCGTGGCGGTAAAATCGGCCTCTTCGGCGGCGCCGGCGTCGGTAAGACGGTTCTTATCATGGAGCTTATCCATAACATCGCCAAGCAGCACGGCGGCTTCTCGGTTTTCGCCGGCGTCGGTGAGCGGACGCGTGAGGGCAATGACCTCTGGCATGAAATGAAGGATTCCGGCGTTCTAGACAAAGCCGCCCTGATTTACGGTCAGATGAACGAACCCCCTGGCGCTCGTGCTCGCGTCGCCCTTTCCGCTCTTACCGTGGCCGAATACTTCCGCGATGAAGAAGGACAGGACGTTCTGCTGTTCGTCGACAACATTTTCCGCTTTACGCAGGCCGGTTCGGAAGTTTCGGCTCTGCTCGGCCGTATTCCTTCCGCCGTTGGTTACCAGCCGACCCTCAGTACGGAAATGGGCGAGCTGCAGGAGCGTATTACGACCACCAACAAAGGTTCTATCACCTCGGTACAGGCTATCTATGTACCTGCTGACGACCTGACTGACCCGGCGCCCGCCACGGCCTTCGCCCACCTGGACGCCACCACCGTTCTCTCCCGCCAGATTGCCGAGCTGGGTATTTATCCGGCGGTTGACCCTCTGGACAGCACCAGCCGTATTCTTGACCCGCAGGTCGTCGGCGAAGAGCATTACAAAGTAGCTCGTGACGTTCAGTATGTTTTGCAGCGCTATAAGGATCTGCAGGACATCATCGCCATCCTGGGTATGGACGAACTCTCGGAAGAGGACAAGCTTGCTGTCGCCCGCGCCCGGAAGATTCAGCGCTTCCTCTCCCAGCCTTTCCACGTGGCCGAGGTATTTACCGGCTCTCCCGGAAAATATGTCGAACTTAAGGACACCATTGCCGGCTTCAAGGCAATCGTAGACGGTAAGTACGACGATATTCCCGAGCAGGCGTTCTATATGGTGGGAACGATCGAAGAAGTCCTGGAAAAAGCGAAAAAACTGGCTGCTTGATCAATCTCGTTCCGGTGAAGCCCGCACGGCTTCATCATCCGGCTAAAGGATATACCGATGGCAGAAAAGCTAAAACTCGAAATGGTAACCCCTTATAAAAGGGTTCTTTCGGTAGAGGTCGATGAGGTTACCGCGCCTGGTACCATAGGTGAATTCGGCATTCTTCCCGGGCACACTCCCATGCTTACAACCCTTAAAATTGGAGAACTCACCTACCGTGCCGGTAGTGAGACTTTCCATCTGGCTGTTAACTGGGGGTATGTTGAGGTGGAAGAGGACAAGGTTACCGTCCTGGTCGAGACCGCGGAACCTGCCGATGAAATCGACCTGGAAAGAGCCAAGGCTGCTCTGGGCCGGGCCGAAAAAGCCCTTAAAGAACTGTCACAGGATGATAAAGATTTCCGTGTGATGGAAGCCGCTCTCGAGCGGGCCTTGATCCGCATTCAGGTGGCCAGTCGTAAGGGCCACTAATTCGCATAACGATGAAACGACAAAAGGCGATCCTCAGGGGTCGCCTTTTGTCGTTTAGCCCAGATGGGGAGCACAGCTGAAGCTATGTCTTCAAAGGATGCGCGCCAGATCATTCACGTCGACATGGATGCCTTTTATGCCTCCGTAGAGCAGCGGGATCAGCCCGAATTGCGAAACCGACCGGTTATTGTCGGGGGCAGTCGCACAAGGGGTGTGGTCAGTGCCTGTTCCTATGAGGCCCGTGGCTTCGGAGTGCGTTCGGCCATGTCGCTGGCGCGGGCTGTCCAGTTGTGCCCTGAGGCTGTAGTCCTTCCGGTCCGAATGGAAGCCTACAAAGCCGTTTCGCGCCAAATTTTTGCCATTTTCAGGCAGTTTACGGACCGGGTCGAGCCCTTGTCCATCGATGAAGCCTTCCTGGATGTCACCGGATGTGAGCGTCTTCTAGGCGAGGCTGTCTCCATAGCTCAAAATATCAGAAAATCAATTCGGGAAGGGCTCGCCCTGCCTGCCAGTGCCGGTGTGGCTCCCAATAAATATCTGGCCAAGCTGGCTTCTGAGGCCGCCAAACCGGATGGACTCAAAGTGATCCATCCCCATGAAATTGAGGCATTTATCCTGCCCCTGCCCATAGAGGCGCTATGGGGAATCGGTAGCAAAGGAAAAGAAAGGCTGAATCGACTAGGGATAAACACTATCGGTGAGCTGCGGCGTTTGAGCCTGGCGCAGTTGATCCAACTTTTCGGGGTGACAGGCCAACGATTTTACGAGCTGGCGAGGGGGATCGATGATCGCCCAATTGTCATGGACGACACAGTGAAATCGATCGGACAGGAAGAGACCTTCCCCGTCGATTTATTTGAGGTTGACACACTGCAAACCCACCTACTACGACTTGCTGAAAAGGTTGCCTCACGCTTGCGAAAAAAAAGTCTGTTGGCCTCTGCATTAACGATTAAGGTCAAATATGGAAATTTCGAGCAGGTTACGAGGTCGAAAACCCTGGAAAATCCATCTGCCAGTGTCCCCGAGCTGTATCCCGTCGCTAAGGAGCTTTTAGCCAGGACCGAATCTGGGCAGAGGGGTATCCGCCTCCTTGGGGTTACGGCCGGAAGTCTTGTTCCTTGTGAAACAGACCAGATGACTTTGTTTGAGGATGCCCAGGAACAAAAGAAAAGGAAGGCCCTCGACGAGGCGGTGGACCGCATACGAGAAAAATACGGTGATCCAGGGATCAAACGCGGAAGCCTGGTGGATTAAAGCCTCTGGCCTGAGGAGGATAAACGTTTCAGAGTGGCTATGGATGAGATGATGCCCGCAGATTCGTGAACCTCGAGAGTGACACTGGGGCGGAGGGAGGCGGCGTCTAGCGCTCGGAATAGTGCCTGAAAGTCGATTAGTCCCTCACCCAGGGCCAGGTGTTCATCCGCGGTGCCATGATTATCATGCAGGTGGAGGTGCCGAAGATGCTTGGCCAGGGGGCGAAGCCAGGCGTCTAGATCGCTTTGACCAAAGAGGTGCCAATGGCCAAGGTCGAAACAGGCTCCAAAGAAAGGCGAATCCATGGCCTGCAGCAGAGCAGCCAGGGTGTCGGGGGACTCTTCAAAGATATTTTCAGTAACCAGGGTACAGCCCATGCGCTCGGCCCGGTGAATGAACTCGGGCCAAAAGCCAAGATTTGTCTCAAGCCACAAGTGACTTTGACCGCCGTACCGCCATCGATCGTAGCCAGGGTGAAATACGATGAGGTCGGACGCTAGTATTTCAGCGAAATCCAGGGTTTGATGAAACCGTTTTCGGGTGGCCTTCAGCACCAGAGGGTCCAGGGCGCCGGGATTGAGGTCAAGAAAGGGCGCATGGATGGTATTTCGAAGGCCATGTTGCGAGAGCTCTGCCGACAGGGTGCGAACCTGTTCGAAGGTAGTCTCGGTGAAGTCATCGGCTTTAAAAGCGATTTCCGGTTGAAGCCGGTTATCGACGAAAAAAGACCAATTGGGGCCTAGCTGTTTCCAGGGAACATGGACAAAGAGGTCATTTTTCACAACATCATCCCAAAATAGACAAAAAAGAGAGAGTTGGAGAGGCTCGAACCTGGCCCCATGGCGACCGGGGGAATAATCAGAGGTTTTGCCCGGCAGGTTAAAACGGCCAATATCCTGCGCAAAGGCGGAGCAGGGAAAACATCCGGTAAATCATGCCGACTGAACTCGCATCAATCTTAGGGGGAAAATAGTAAAAAGACAAGTAGATATAAGAGCTTGGCAGAGGCCGGGGGGACAAGAAAAGCCTTGACAGATTATGTATACTGTATACAATTTGAAAAATTCATTTCAAATTGGAGAGCCCCCAATGCGAAAAAAACCGATTGAACGCCATCAGACGCTGCGGGAAAAAATACTGGAAACGATCCGCGACTCTATCCTCAAGGGCACAATGAAACCGGGGGAAAAGGTCGCTGAGCCGGAATTGGCCGAACGTTTCGGTATCAGTCGCACACCGATCAGGGAAGCTTTCCGCCAATTGGAAACAGAGGGCTACCTTACCGTCATTCCGCGCAAAGGCGCGGTGGTGACTTCCCTGTCCGAGAGGGATGTAGAAGAGTTTTATGCCATAAAAAGCATTCTTGAAGGCTATGCGGCGCGTATGGCAGCCGAAAACATGGCGGAAAAGGACATCGAAAAACTCGAAAGCATCAATGATCGCCTGCAACAGTTGGCTGATGATGGCGATATAAAAACCTTTTTCAAGGTGCACAACGAGTTTCATGATTTATTTATCCGGGCCGCGGGCAATGACAAACTGCGAGAACTTATCGGACAGATGATGATGCGTTTCAATCGCCTGCGCATGGCCTCTCTTTCCTTGCCAGGGCGCATGAAAATATCCGTTGAAGAACACAAAAAAATCATTGAAGCCTTTAAAGAGCATAATGGCGACAAGGCGGACAACCTAGTCAAGAAAACGGCTAACTATGGCGGGCAGGTGCTTTTGCAGAGCCTGGCCAAGGAAGAGGGACGCAAGGCAGAAAAAGCGATCTACCAACAAGCCGTGGATGTCTGACACTGTCGCACATGGTAACGAACTGGAACCGGCTGCCGTTCATGGCGCCGGTTTTTTCGTTGGTGCGCCAGGCATGGCGCGTAGCGCCGTGCCTGGCGCTGTTCCGGTTGTTGTGGTGACGACTGGATGACTTGGGGGTGAAAGTCCCCTCCGGACCCTGATGGCGGGAACCGCTAGCCGAACGGCAAGGGTGTCCACCGCGAGGTGGCATCTGAAGGAAGCCGTAGGCAAAATCCCGGCCCGACGAACAGAAACCGCATACGAGGCAGTCCCATCCGGGCGAGAAGGCCAACATCTTCAAAGCCCGATAGCCATCCGGGAGGGTGGGGCTGTATATGCTGCGGGTATGTGGGAGGAAGGTCACGCGCATTACCCTGGGAGATCTGCCGATCTGCCTCGTGCTACCGGCGTCGAGAGGCGCCGGGACGGGTCGGCAGAAGTCAGCAGAAGCCATAGTAGCCGGGGCCGACCACCCCGGTGAAGGGCCGAACACGAGGCATCGATTCAGGAGACCAGAATTTCGATGACGATCGAAGGAGCAGAAGCCCTGGTTGAGATATCAGGGGCCACACCCGAGGGTAGCGACCGGAAGTCGCCAGAGTACGGCGGTGGTGCGTCAAACGGTACGGCATGCCGGGAACCTTCCTGGACGGAAGTGGAAACGCGACTGATGGAGGATGTCGTCAGCCGTAGCAACATGATGACGGCCTACGGGCGGGTGGTCAGCAACAAGGGAGCCCCCGGCATCGACGGGATGCAGGTGGGCGAACTGAAGGCCTACCTGGTCAAGGAATGGCCGCGCATCAAGGAGGAACTGCTGAAAGGGACCTACCAGCCCCGGCCGGTGCGCAAGGTAGACATTCCCAAGCCTGGCGGGGGGACGCGCATGCTCGGCATTCCCACGGTGCTGGACCGGCTCATTCAGCAGGCGCTGCATCAAGAGCTGATGCGGCTGTTCGATCCTTACTTCTCCGAAAGCTCCTACGGGTTTCGTCCCGGTAAGAGCGCCCACCAGGCCGTACAGTCCGCCCGTCGGCATGTGGCCGAAGGGCGGCGGTGGGTGGTCGATATCGACCTGGAGAAGTTCTTCGACCGGGTGGGACACGACGTGCTCATGGCCCGCGTGGCCCGCAAGGTCAAAGACCGCCGGGTGCTGCAACTGATCCGCAGATACCTGACGGTCGGAGCTCTCGAAGGATGGATTGTCTCGCCACGGAGGGAGGGGACGCCGCAGGGCGGACCACTCTCGCCGCTTCTGCCGAACATCCTGCTTGATGAGTGCGACAAGGAACTGGAGAAGCGCGGCCACGCCTTCTGCCGTTATGCCGACGACTGCAATATTTATGTGTTAGATCTGAACGCGTTGTTTACACTTTTAAGCCATAGAAATGATCCAGCAACTTTTCGTATGGCGTTAGATCG
>JAWSUS010000010.1:0-92891 GCA_033549025.1 Desulfuromonadales bacterium | reverse complement strand
GTTCGGTCATTTTCAACCTCCTTGGACATGGGAATATTATCCCAAATCAGTGTCCAAGAAAACTGGAGCCGCCCCACTCGTGGTTGCCTGAAATCGTCATCCCCCGTCCGGCCTTAAACGCGGCGGGGTGCTGGAAAAAGGACTATCAGTCTAATGTCTATCCGCCGGCAGGGCAAGAATCATCTGCCGAAAACCCCGAGAAATCCCCCTTTTGACAAAGGCCCCGGCCTGCGCGTATAGTGCCTGAGTACATTACCTACATACAAAGGAACACGACCCCCATGAATACGGCACCCAACCTCCCGCCCCAGGTTCGCGACCTGACGGCCAAGATCGGCGGTTACGGCAAGGAAAACCTCGAAGACATCCTGCACGTCATGATGGAGGCTATCGGGCTCATCGCGCCGCACCATCGTTGCCGCATCTACCTGGAAGACCTGACCAGCGGCAGCCTCAAATGCGCCGCCGCCAACGGCATTCACGCCCGCAGCATCCGGCGGCAGGGCTTCCCCATCAACTCCGAGGAATTCCTGGTCAGCCGGGTCTACACCACCCAGGAAGCGGCCTGGGTCAGCGACGTGGCGACCCTGGATAACCCTTTCGCTCTCGAATTGGCGGAGCGTTTCGCCGTGCAGTCCTCCTACCACCTCCCCCTTGTCCACCAGGGACGGGCCGTGGGCGTCCTCTGTATCGACAGCAGCCGCAAGGGGCAACTCCCCTCGGATGACCAGCAGGAGAGCCTGGCGACCTTTCTGCAGCAGGTCGTCCCCGGAATCGACCAGGCCCGCAAGTACCACCAGCAGATCGTGCTGGCCCGGCGGGTGGACGAGGCCAAAAAGAAGGAAGCGGCCTTCGCCATGGTGAAATCGGCGGTCGAGCTGCTCGATCGCCTTGCCCTCGCCTCGGTCCTCGTCCCTTCCCCCCTGGCTCCCGATGCCGGCGAAGAGGGCCTGCAGGTACTAGCCACCTTCTCCAAAGAGAAGGATGTCAAACGCATTTACGAAGACGACAAACTCATCAGCCTGGCGCCGGGCAAATCCCTGCTCTCCCAGTATATCAACAGCGCCGGCATTATCATCGACGACACCCTGCTCAAGCCCCTCTTTCTGCCCAGCCTGCCCACCGAATCCCTGCAGAAGCGCTACCTCACCGAGGAACTGGGGCTGAAGTCCCTTTACGTCGTCCCCCGCTACGACCCCTACACCCGCCGCGTCATCTGCCTGGTCAACTACTATACCAAGGAGGACTACCGCTTTTCCGAGTTCGAGACGGGCCTGCTCGAAGCCCACGCCGAGATGGCGGAACGGGTCATCCAGGAGATCGGCGACGAGCACATGGAGGTCAAAGTCCTCTCAGAGATCAACGACCTGCTCAAGGAGAAGTTCGAGGGTCTGCAGCCCTTCCTCAACCGCATCCTGTCCATGGCGACGGAGCTCATCGGCGCCTCCACCGGCAGCATCGCCCTGGTGCGGGAGGAGAGCGGCGAACGCTGGCTGGTGGTGGAAGAACCCGATGGCCGCCTCATCGGCGCCAAGAGCAAGGAGTGGCTCAAGAAGAACATTCCCCCCATTCGCGTCGGCAGCACCAACCTGCCGCCGGGGGAACGCAGCCTGACCGGCCATGTGGCCTACACGGGCCGCCCCTACCTGGTTTCGGACACGGCCGAGGAAAAACTGGCCGGCGGCTTCTACCGGGAGATCACCGAGGCCATCAAGAGCGAGCTGGCCGTCCCCGTCATCAGCGACGGCGAGGTTATCGCCGTCATCTGTCTCGACAGCCTGCGCCCCTACTACTTCACCGAGGAACACAAGCGCCTGCTGCTCATCATCGAGCGCATGATCTCCCGCTATCTGTCCGACCTGCAGCGCATCGAGAAGCTCACCACCGAGGTCAACCGCCTGCGCACGGACGTCGGCTACAAGGATCCCAAGATCTCTTCCTACAAGCTGGGGAACATCATCGGCAACTCGACCAAGGCCAACGAGGTGGTCGACTTCATCCAGCGCATCACCCCGCCCATTTTCAACCGCATCGCCTACTGGCACCAGCGCGACATCCAGGAGGCCACCCTGGGACTCCCCTCCATCCTTATCACCGGCAACACGGGCAGCGGCAAGGAGTTCCTCTTCAACAACATCTTCTCCCGCCTCAACGAGATGTACCGGGAAAAGCTGGCGCCCCAGGGGGAGCTGCCGGTGAAGAAGACCAACATTGCCGCCTACAGCGGCGAGCTGACCTACTCGGAGCTCTTCGGCCACAAACGGGGCGCCTTTACCGGCGCCCACGCCGACCGCAAGGGGATACTGGAAGAGGCCCACGGCGGCGTGGTCTTTCTGGACGAGATCGGTGATGCCGACCCCAAGACCCAGGTGCAGCTGCTGCGCTTTCTCGACAACGGCGGTTTCGTGCGTCTGGGCGAGAACACCACCCGCTATGCCCGCGTGCTGCTCATCGCCGCCACCAACAAGAACCTGCGACAGCTCATCCGCGAAGGTCATTTCCGCGAGGACCTCTACCACCGCCTCTCCGAACTGACCATTGAGGTGCCTTCCCTCAACCAGCGTCATGAGGATATCCCCGACCTGGCCACCCACTTCCTCGGCAAGCTCTTTCGCGTCTACAAGAAGCCCGAGGAGACGGAGGACGACGCCCCCACCCTGACCCGCAGCGCCCAGCACCTGCTGGTGCAGCACCACTACACCGGCAACATCCGCGAGCTGCGCAGCATCCTGCTGCGGGCTCTCTTCTTTCGCAAGGGACATGTGATCAACGAGGAGGATATCCGCCGGGTGCTCAGTTCGATGGAGGCCCAAGAGAGGGAGGATGTGGCGGAGAAACTGACGGAGCAGATGGCGCAGGAGATTCTGGAGGGGATCACCCGCGGGGAGCGGGATTTCTGGAGCGCGGTGCACATCCCCTTTTCGGAGAATCGCATCTCCCGGGATGTGGTGGCCGCGGTGGTCGACCTCGCCCGCGCCCAGGGTGGCACCACCATGCCGAAGCTGGCCGCCCTGCTCAAAGCTTGCGACGTCAAGAACGGCACGGATGAGGACCAGAAAGTTTTTTATAAATTCAAGAACTTCCTGTACAAAACCATTCGCATCGCCTGAGGCGGCCTCAGCCCTGACGGTAGTTTTTGAGCATCTTCTCCACTTCCCGGCGGTCGCGGGCGCGAAAAGGGCCGACCACGGCCAGCTTGAGGGCGCCGGGGGTGAAGAAGGCGGCGGCCGTTTGCCTGAGCTCGCACGCCCCCACCGACTGCATCTCGCGGCGATCCTCCGCCAGGGTGCGCACACAACCGACCAGTTCACCCCAGCCGTAGCGCGTGGCCAGATCGTCCGTGTGGTCAAGGCTGAAATCGAGGGCGAAGAGATAGCTCTGCACCACCCGCTGCAGCTCCTCTTCGCCTACCGGCACCTGACAAAGCTCCTCGAAAATCAGTAAAAGCTCCGCTACGGCGGCCGTCAGGTTGTCGGGGGCCACGGCCAGGTCGACGGTCAGGCAGCCGCAATCGTCGAGCAGAGCCAGATTGGCCTCGACGTTGTAGGTCAGCCCCTTCATTTCCCGCAGGCGCAGCATGAGGCGGGAAGCGCCCCCCCAGGAGAGCACCGCCCGCAATACCCGCAGGGCCGCCACTTCACGGGCATGGCGTCCTGGCAGGCGAAAGGCCAGCTGCAGGTTGATCTGCGAATCGGAATCCTTGATCCAGATCGATTCGGGCTGCGTCTCCCCGCCTCCTGCCGGAGCCGGCAGGTAGGGCAGAAGGTCGGCGGTTGGCCAGTCGGCAAAGGCTTCCTCCACCGCCCTCAGCACCTCGCCAGGCCGTACCCGCCCAGCCACGGCGATAACCGTATTGGCGGGATGGTAATAGCGGCGATGGTAGGCGTGCAGATCTTCGGGGGTAATGGCGCTGATGGTCTCACGGCAGCCGATGGTCGGACGGCTGAGGGGATGACCTGGCCAGAGCAGCTGCGCCGTCAGGTTGTCCGGAGCAATCATCTCCCCGCGCTCGTTGAGATCTTCCAGGGCCTCTTCCAGAATGATGCGCCGCTCCACCTCCACGTCGCTGAGGCGGGGCCGCAGCAGCATGGAGGCAAAGAGCCTGGCTCCTTCGGCAATGCAATCGGGATGCAGTCGGGAATGGTAGCAGGTCCCCTCGGTGTCGGTGGAGGCATTGACGGCGCCGCCGATGGCCTCGAAGGCCTGCTCCAGCTGAAGACTGGAAGGGTACTCCGCCGTCCCCCGGAAAATCATGTGCTCCAGAAAGTGGGAGATGCCCGCAAGCTGATCCTCTTCATTGCGGCTGCCGACGCCGACGTAGCACATCATTTCGGCGCTGTGCAGATGGGGCATTTCCACCGTCACGACCCGCAGGCCGTTGGCCAGGGTGCTGAGGTGATATTCGGAGCTGGCGGTCTGATTCTTCACATTCACCATGAGTTACTCTGCAATCCTTCCTTGACGAAGAAAACCTTTTCATGCTCCCTGAACGGCGGTCCAGGAAAAAAGGCAGCCCCGCCCGGGGCTGCCTGCTAACCGTTGGTCACGTCCTTGGGCCATCCCCTACAAGAGGCGGGCGGCCTCCTTGGCATGGTAGGTGATGATGAGATCGGCACCGGCCCGTTTCATGCCGAGCAGAGTCTCGAGGATGATGCGCTCCTCGTCGACCCAGCCCATTTTGGCCGCGGCTTTGATCATGGAGTACTCCCCGGAGACGTTGTAGGCCACCAGGGGCAGGTCGAAGCGCTCCTTGAGATCGCGCAGAATGTCGAGATAGGCCAGTGCCGGCTTGACCATGAGGAAATCGGCGCATTCCTGGACGTCGAGGGTCGCCTCGCGGAAGGCCTCCAGCCGGTTGGCCGGATCCATTTGATAGCTGCGGCGATCGCCGAACTGGGGGGTCGATTCGGCTGCGTCGCGAAAGGGGCCGTAGTAGGCGCTGGCATACTTGACGGCGTAACTCATCACGGGGATGTGGGCGAAACCGTTGGCGTCGAGGATGGCGCGGATCGCGGCAACGCGGCCGTCCATCATATCCGAAGGGGCGACGATGTCGGCGCCGGCGCGGGCATGGGAGAGGGCCTCGGCGGCCAGCAGTTCCAGGGTCTCGTCGTTGTCCACGTCGCCGTCCTTGATAACGCCGCAGTGGCCGTGGTCGGTGTATTCGCACATGCACACGTCGGTGATGACGGTGAGCTCCGGCACGGTGCTCTTGATGGCGCGGATGGTCTCCTGAATGATGCCCTTTTCGGCATAGGCGTCCTGCCCCAGGGGATCCTTGTGTTCGGGGATGCCGAAGAGGATGACCGCCGGAATGCCGAGCTCATGAACTTCCCGCGCCTCGGCAACGATGTGCTCGATGGACTGCTGATAGATGCCCGGCATGGAGGGGATCTCTTTTTTGATCCCTTTGCCGAAAGCGCTGAACATGGGATAGATCAGGTCGTCGACGCGCAGATGCGTCTCCCGCACCATCCGGCGCAGGTTGGCGTTGCGACGCAGGCGGCGGGCACGATATTCGGGAAAAAACATGAAAACCTCCCTTGCTGTGGTTCCGGTTAAATAATGGATGCAAATCCCGCCCGGCGGGGTTCACGATGGGTGATAATAGGTGATCAGGGCCGCCACCATCCCCTCCAGGGTGTAATCCGGCGGCTCGACCTGGACGTTCAGGCCGTGGCGACGGGCGGTGGCCGAGGTCAGCGGGCCGATGGAGACGATGGTGACGTCCTGCAACAATTCGACCGCGTCGGGCCCCAGCAGGGCCAGAAAGTTCTCCACCGTCGACGACGAGGTGAAGGTCACGGCATCGACCTCTTTCGCCTGCAGGAGGTGGCGCATGGTCTCGCCGGCGCCAGCCGGCGCCAGGGTACGATAGGCCACGGGCGCCACCACCTCGGCACCCGCCGCGGCCAGCTCGCGGGGCAGCACGTCCCGGGCCTTTTCAGCGCGAGGGTAAAGGATGCGCTTTCCCGCCACACCTTCTTGCTTCAGCAGCTCAACCACCGCTTCGGCCCGGTATTCGGCCGGCACCAGGTCGGGACGAAGGCCGCAGGCTGTCATAGCGGCCGCCGTCTTGGGACCGACGGCAACGACTTTGACGCCGGCCAGGGCGCGCAGGTCGAGCCCGAGCTGGCGCAGCCGGCCGAAAAAAATGTCGACGCCGTTGGCTGAGGTCAGCACCAGAAAGTCGGTGGACGAAAGGCCGGCGATGGCCGCATCCATCTCCTGCCAGTTCTGCGGGGGAACGATCTCGATGACGGGACAGCCGATGGGCAGGGCGCCCTGCTCTTCGAGCAGCCGGTTGAAATCGCCGGCCTGCTCGGCTGTGCGGGTGACGACAATGCGCCGGCCGAAGAGGGGCCGGTTTTCAAACCACTGCAGTTCTTCGCGCAGACGGATCACTTCGCCGACAATGATCACCGCCGGTGGTTTGAGTCCCGTCTCCCGCACCTGCGCCACGATATCATCCAGGGTACCCGTAAGCGTCTGCTGGCGGGGGGTGGTGGCCCAGCGTACAATGGCGACGGGGGTCGAGGCGGGACGTCCATGGGCCGTCAATTCCCGCACGATAAGGGGAAGGTTGGCCATCCCCATGTAAAAGACCAGGGTGCCGACCCCGGTGGCCAGTTTCGACCAGTCGAGGCTGGACATCTTCTTGTCCGGATCCTCATGACCGGTGACCAGGGCCAGGCTGGTGGTGAAATCCCGGTGGGTCAGGGGGATGCCGGCGTAGGCGGCGGCGGCAAAGCCGGCGGTCACGCCGGGGACAATCTCAAAGGGGATGCCACATCGGTGCAGGTGCAGCGCCTCTTCGCCACCGCGGCCGAACACATAAGGGTCCCCCCCCTTGAGCCGGGCCACTGTCTTGCCTTCGCGGGCCTTGGCCTCCAGCAGGGCGTTGATCTCTTCCTGCGGCGCCTGATGCCGGCCGCGGGTTTTGCCAACGTAATGGTGCTCTGCCTCGGCCGGCGCCTCGTCGAGAAAGGCGGGATTGGCCAGATAGTCGTAGACCACCACGTCGGCCCGGCGCAGGCATTCGAGACCGCGCACGGTAATCAGCCCGCGGTCGCCGGGACCGGCCCCGATGAGGTAGACGATGCCGGGCTTCAACGGGACAGCCCTTCGCAAACAGGCAGGGGCGCAGCATGCTGCGCCCCCGGAAGATTCAGCGGAGAACCGGATTCAGACATCTTCCCGATCGACATTGAACGTCTCGTGATTGTAGACCTCGTTGAGAATCTTGTCGGCCCCCTGCAGCAGCAGGTCATCCGCAACGGAGATGCCGATTTTCTCGGCATCATCCACGGCGCAGGTGACGGTCTTCTTGAGAAACTTGCGGCCGTCGACGCTGGAGACCAGGCCGGTGAAGGTGAGGGTGTCGCCGTGCACCTCGCCATAGCCGGCGATAGGCACCTGACAGCCCCCTTCGAGGCGGCGCAGCAGGGCGCGCTCGGCGATGACCGCGGCGGCCGTGTCCGGATGATTGAAGAAATCGATCATCTCATTGGTCTCGGCATCGTCGATACGGCTTTCCAGACCCAGCGCCCCCTGCCCGATGGCCGGCACGGACACGGACGTGGGCAGATATTCGCTGATCTGGGCCGAAAAACCGAGGCGGTGCATGCCAGCCGCCGCCAGGATGACCGCGTGCAGGTCATCATCGGTCAATTTGCGGATACGCGTCTCCACGTTGCCGCGAATGTCGACCATCTGAAAGTCGGGGCGCAGGTGGAGCAGCTGCGCCTTGCGCCGCAGCGACGAGGTCCCGATGCGGGCCCCCTGGGGCAGGTCGCGGAAAGAACAGCAGCCCGCCTGAATGACGCAGATATCGCGGGGGTCTTCCCGCTTGGTGATGCAGCGCAGGGCCAGACCCTCGGGAAAGATCGTCGGCACGTCCTTCATCGAATGAACGGCGATATCGATTTCGCCGCGCAGCATGGCTTCCTCGATCTCCTTGACGAACAGGCCCTTGCCGCCCACCATGGCAAGGGGGACATCGAGAATCTTGTCGCCCTGGGTCTTGATCTTGGTCAGGGTGACCTCAAGGCCGGGATAGCGTTTTTCCAGTTCCGATTTGACCCAGTTGGCCTGCCACAAGGCCAGCTGGCTGGAGCGGGTTCCGATACGCAGTACTTTTTTGGCCATACGCTAAAGTCTCCTTGGCCGGGGGAGTTCGTCCACCCGGGGCAGCCGGAAGACCGCTGCCGGAAAAGGGTTAAATCTAATCTTCTTTCGATTGGCTGTCGAGCCGAAGCATCTCACCTTCCGGGTTGGGACACTCCAGGCCGAAAAGAGTTCTGACGGCATCGACACAGCTGTCGCCTTCGCCGTTCTGGGCATTCTTCAGCACGGCCGTCGGCTGATGCAGGATCTTGTTGATGATGGCGCCGGTAAGGGCTTCGATGGCCTTACGCTCCGCCGCGCCGAGATGTTTAAGGTTGGCAAAGGTCTTCTCCATCTCTTTCTGGCGGATCTCTTCCATCTTCCGTCGCAGGGAGACAATGGTCGGGACCACATCGAGACAGGAGAGCCACTGGAAAAACTGGCCGATTTCCTCCTGAATAATGGCTTCGGCCTTTTTGGCCTCCTTCTGGCGCTCCTTCAGATTGGCCTGCACCACCCCCTGCAGGTCGTCCACATCGTAAAGATAGATGTTGTCGATATCGTTGACACGCGGATCAATGTCCCTTGGCACGGCGATATCGATGAGAAACATCGGCTTGTTCTTGCGCAGACGGATGACCTCTTCCACCTGCTTGTGGCTGAGAATGAAGTCGGGCGCCCCCGTGGAGGTGAGAATGATGTCGACCTGGTGCAGGTGGTGGGTGAATTCGCTGAAGGCGACGGCGCGTCCGTTGAATTCCTGCGCCAGCTTTTCGGCGCGCTCCAGGGTGCGGTTGGTCACCATGACGGACGTCACCCCGTTGTTGACGAAGTGTCGGGCGGCCAGCTCGCACATCTCGCCGGCGCCGATAATCAGCACCGTTTTGTCGTTGAGGGAACTGAAAATCTTCCGGGCCAGCTCCACGGCGGCGAAAGAAACGGAGACGGCATTGCTGGCGATATTGGTCTCGGTGCGCACCCGCTTGGCCACGGAGAAGGCCTTGTGCAGAAAGCGGTTGAGGATGAGACCGGCGGTCTTGAATTCGGAGGCATAGCCGTAGGCCGTCTTGATCTGACCGAGAATCTGCGGTTCACCGATCACCATGGAGTCGAGGCTGGCGGCGACGCGAAAGACGTGGCGGATGGCCTCTTCCCCTCGATAATCGTAGAGATGAGGCTCCAGTTCTTCCAGGGAAAGGCGATGAAATTCGGCCAGAAAGCGCTTGAGCTGGGCCATGCCGGCATCGGCATCCCGACTGGTGGCGTAAAGCTCGACCCGGTTGCAGGTAGAGACGATGATCCCTTCGTTGATGCCCGGCAGGGCCAGCAGGGCATGCAGGGGTGCCTCCATGGCCGTAGGCGCAAAAGCGACCTTCTCACGGATTTCAACCGGGGCTGTTTTGTGACTGAGTCCGACAACTAGGATATTCATGATGCATTCCGGTTCGCCCCAGGGCTACCGGCCCTCCAAGGCACGGAAACTGTGCAGATCCGACAAAAAGAGATTGACGCCGAGGAACATGAACAGCAGGCACAAAAAGCCGATGATGGCGAAAATGGCCGCACGGCGCCCTCGCCAGCCCACGGTCAGTCGCCCATGCAGCAGCGCGGCGTACAGGAACCAGGTGATGAGAGCCCAGGTCTCCTTGGGGTCCCAGCTCCAGTAGGTTCCCCAGGCCGCGTTGGCCCACATGGCGCCGGATATGATCCCCATGGTCATCAGGGGAAAGCCGAAGGTCAGACATTTGTAGTTGATGGCGTCGAGCGTGCCCAGGGAGGGCAGCCGAAAATAAAGGCTGGAGAACTTTTTGCTCTTAAGCATGCGCTCCTGCAGCAGGTACATGATGCCGGCCATGAAGGCGACGGCAAAAACGGCGTTCCCCAGAAAGGCCAGGGTGACGTGCACCGGGAACCACCAGCTGTCGAGCATGGGGTTCATCTCCCTGACCGCCTTGGGAACCGCTCCGCCGACAATCATCAGCACCAGAGCCAGAGGGCAGACAAAAGCCGCCAGAACCGTCAAGCGGTAACGCAGGTCGAACAGAAGAAAGATGCCGACGATGGACAAGACGAAAAAGGAAAGGGATTCATGCAGATTGGCCACCGGGGTGTAGCCAGCCTCCACGTAGCGGGCCACCAGGGCCGCGCAGTGGATAACAAAGCCGCCAAAAAGAACCCAGCGGCCGATCTTGCCGATGTTTTCCTTGCGGCCAATAACATCGACAAAAAACAGGATGGTCGCAACCAGGTAAAACAGCAGAGCTATTTTATAGAGCAGAACATTGGCGCTCATGGCATTCCTTTCGGCAACGTGATGCCCAGCTCGGCGAGGGAAAATCCCCTGCCGAGAACCGCTTCCAGCCGTCTGTCGACCGCCTCTGTGGCGCCAGCGGCAAGCAGGGCGGGCAGTCCCTCTTCGATGAGTTGACGCAAAACCTCTTGACTGTACTTATCTTGTCCTGCGGCTGTCAATCGCTTTCCCCGCAGGGCGGCCGCAATCTCCAGCAGCAAACCCCACTCTTGACCAAAGCTTTCGTCCAGGTGCTGCCGTACGACCGCCGCCAGCGCCGGGCTCCTGCCGTTCGTGGCGGCACAGAGGGTCAAATCGCCACGTCGGACCACGGCAGGCATCGTGAAATCCCCATCTTCCGGGGCGTCAGCCACATTGATTAAAACCCCACAACTTCTTGCTTCCTCTAGGATTTCAGTATTAACCCGCCGATTGTCCGTAGCTGCAATTGCAAGATACGCGCCTTTCAGATCGCCCTTAAGGTAGGAACGGCAAACCCATTCGACGGACTGCGACAGCGGTTTGTCCGCCTGAATCTCAGGAGCGATCAGGCGCACGCGGGCGCCAGCTTGGATCAGGGCCTCCCCTTTGCGCAGGGCCACCGAGCCGCCGCCGACGACGACGCAATAACGGCCGGCGAGTTGGAGAAGAACGGGGAAGTCGGGCAACAGGCCTCCTTGGCGAAAAAAAGGCGGGGCCGGCTTCTCAGAAACCGAAGAGCTCGCCCTCAACCAACTCACAGAGCAGGTCGCCAAAAAACAGATAGGCTTCCATCAGACGGGAGATGGAGGAACAGTCGAACCGGAAAAAAAAGTCGGCAGCATCCTTGAGCAGTTCCGAACCTTCGGGGGCGGCCAGCACGATGACGCACTCCATCTGACGGGCCGTCTTGAGCACTTCGTCCAGAAGAGGATCCCGATCAAAGCCGGCCAGCACCAGAAGGATATGGCCTTCCTCGGCCTGGGCCCGCAGTTGGCGGGACAGAAACTGGGCGGACTGTCCGTCCCGGGCCAGCGAAAGAGCCAGGGTGGCGTCATTGCAGAGGGACAGCACCGGCAGCGACGGACGCTCCAGGTTCAAACGGTTCAGAAAGAGGCTGGACAGCAGGTTGGCCAGAGCCGCCAGCGGCCCGCTGCCGGCCACATACAGGCGGCCGCCCTGATGGAAGGTCTCCACCACCCTCTCGGCAAACCCCGTCATCTCATCGCTCTGCCGTTCAAAGCTGTTTTCCAGGACACGCACATGATCCTGCACGGCCTGAGCAATTTTTTCCTGCCTCTGCATGCTTCGCCTCTCGAAAAAAATTAATCCGAATCATAGGCTCCGCCACCCAGGCTGTCAAGGCTGACCCGGCGGGGGAAACTTTCGGTCTTGATTTTTAGTCTCAGTGTTTTATATTGTGTGATGTATCTGAGATTTTCTTAAATATATCCAAAGGAGAATTTATCATGGCAAGCGATAAGGTTTTGCAACTGACCGATGACAACTTCGAAAGTGAAGTCCTGAAATCCTCCGTCCCCGTACTGGTGGACTTCTGGGCCTCCTGGTGCGCCCCCTGCAAAGCCATCGCCCCGGTTGTGGACGGCCTGGCCGCCGAGTATGAGGGCAAGGTCAAGATCGCCAAGGTCAACGTGGACGAGAATCCGGCTACCCCCGGCCAGTACGGGGTGCGCGGCATCCCCACCATCATCCTGTTCAAGGACGGCAAGGTGCTCGATCAGGTCGTCGGCGCCGTTCCCAAAAACCAGCTCGAGAGCCTGATCAAAAAGGCCCTGTAAACCAAAACACGAAGTTCCTGCTTTTCACCAGAAGACCCGCCAGATGGCGGGTCTTCTGCGTTTCTACTCCCCCTGTTCCTGCGCCTGACGCAGGCGCTTGAAGATCTCCCGGTAGGCCCGCTTGTCCTGGCCGGCCTGGGCCTGAACGGCGAGGCGGGCGATCAGATCCTGATCCAGGGCCGGATAGCGGTCCTTCACTTCCTGCAAAGCGGCCCGGTATTGACCGGCATCACAGAGGCGGTCCCGCAGGCTCTCCAGTTCGTGAAAAACCTGTTGATCCTGGTAGTGAACCTGATTGAGCGCCTCCATGTGCTGGCGCAGGGCTTCGAGCGCGTCCTCGTCACGGCGCAGGAGGCCGGCCAGAAACTTGGCCTGCCGCTTACGGGCGCCATGAGCCTTGATCTGCCGGGCCTTGCGCAATTCGCCGAGAATCTGGTCGGAAACCGGCAGCTTTTCCAACTGTGCCGGTGAAAGCTCCAAAATTTCCAAGGCCAGCTCTTCCACCGCCTTGGCGGCCCTCTTCTTGGCCGAGCGGCTGGGCCCGGCATAGTCCTGTTCGTCGTCGTACATCAGAATTCCTTGCGGCTGTCAAGTAGCAGGGTGACCGGGCCGTCATTGACCAGGTGCACCGCCATGTCCGCCTGAAACACGCCCGTGGGCACAGCAAAGCCCCGCTGGCGCAGCAGGCTAACGAAATAGTCGTAGAGTTCGCGGGCCAGCTCGGGGGGGGCCGCGGCGGAGAAACCGGGGCGGCGTCCCTTGCGACAGTCGGCCAGCAGGGTGAATTGGGAGACGACCAGGATCTCCCCGTCGATATCGGCGACAGAGAGGTTCATCTTGCCCTCTGCGTCCTCGAAAATGCGTAGACCGCTGATCTTGTCCGCCAGAGCGGTCGCATCGGCCTCCGTGTCCCCGGCGGCCACGCCGAGCAGCACCAGCATGCCGCGGCCGATGGCGCCGACGCGGCGGCCATCCACCTCGACATGGGCGGCGGAAACCCGCTGTAACACGGCCCGCATCCTCTAGCCCTCCCCGGCCAGACGGCGCAGTAGAGCCAGGTTCTGCCGATCCCCGCTGTCGTCGTCCCCCTTCGGGGTTTCCAGAATCTTGGGAACGGCGGCAAAGCGGCCATCCTGCATCAGCAGACGAAAGCCTTCCTCGCCGATCTGCCCCTGCCCGATGTGTTCGTGGCGATCCACCCGGCTGCCCAGGCCTTTCTTGGCGTCGTTGAGATGAAAGAGGTGGATACTGTCCAGGCCGAGCAGGCGTTCCACCTCAGCCATGACCTGGCCGTAGCCTTCGGCCCCGGACAGATCATAACCGGCGGCGAAGGCGTGACAGGTGTCGAAGCAGAGACCGAAACGCCCCTGCGGCACCGCGTCCATAATCTGGGCCAGATGCTCGAAACGCCCGCCCAGATAGGTGCCCTGCCCCGCCGTATTCTCCAGCAGCACCCGCACGCTCACCGGTCCTTCGCTGAAAATCCGCTGGAAGGCCTCACCGATCCGCTTCAGGCCCGCCTCTTCGCCGGAGCCCGTGTGGGCACCCGGGTGCATGACCAGTTCGGGAATGCCGAGGGCATCGCAGCGCGCCATCTCCTCCAGAAAGGCGGCGATGGACTTTTCCCAGGCGTCCTCCGCCGGCGCGGCCAGATTGATCAGATAGCTGTCGTGGGCCACCACCGGCCCGATGGGGCTCTGCTTCCAGGCGGCGGCGAAGGCCTCGATCTCCTTTGACGACAGCGGTTTGGCCCGCCACTGGCTGGCGTTCTTGGTAAAAATCTGCATGGCCGTGCAGCCGGCCTCTTCCCCGCGGGCAAAGGCTTTTTCCACCCCGCCGGCTATAGACATATGGGCGCCGAGCCATAACATAACGGTTTCCCTCAGGCCGCCGCGAACCAGTGGGCAAGGGCCGCGGGCACCTGCACCGCCGCCGCGATCTGCACGTCGACACAGGCCGGCTTCTCGCCATCGCCGACGAGGATTGTCCCCATGCCCAGCTCCTTCGCCGTACGCAGGTTTTCGATGGAATCCTCCACCATGAGGCAGCGCGGCGCCTCGACACCGATGCGCCCCAGCACCTCCCGGTAGGGCTCGGGAAAAGGCTTGGGCAGATAGGAGGCCACGCGGATGTCAAAAATTTCCTCGAAGAGATCCTCCAGCCCCAGAGATGACAGCACGCGCTCGGCATGCCCCCGCGAGCCGTTGGTGAAGACCAGGCGGCGCAGGGGAATGCTCTGCAGGGCCGCCCGCAAGGGCGCGTCAGGAATCAGCCGCGAATTGACATCCACGTCGTGGACGTATTCGAGGTAGTCTTCGGGATCGACGCCGTGATGGCGGATCAGCCCCTGCAGGGTGACCCCGTAATCGGCCCAGTAGCGGCGGCGCAGACCGTCCACCTCGGCTTCGGGGATACCCACCCTCTCGTGCATGTAACGATTGATACGGATGTCGATGAGGGCAAAGAGCTGCCGCTGGGGCGAATAAAGGGTGTTGTCCAAATCAAAAAGAATGGCATCCATAGAGAACGGCGCCCCTCCTTACAGGGCGTTTTTAATCAGCAGAATACGCTCGGCGTATTCCTGGGAGCTCAGGGTCTTGTCCTGGTGCGGCTCGCTCCAGATAGGCCGCGGCCACAGGGGATCTCCACTAAAGCGGGGTACCAGGTGCCAGTGCATGTGGGGCACCATGTTGCCCAGCAGCTCGTAGTTCATCTTGGTCGGCTGAAAAACCCGGTGCAGCGCCGCCGCCACGGAGTTGACCTCTTCCATGACCTCCTGGCGCGCCGCCCTGTCGAGATGGAAGAGTTCGGTCACATGCTCCCGGGTGAAGACCAGGGTATAGCCGGGAAAAAACTGGTCACGATTGAGCATGACCAGGCAATGTTTCATTTCGGCGATCCGCAGCGGTGCCTCGTCCTGCCAGCGTGTACACATGGGGCAGTTCATTGGGGCTGGTAGTCTCCTTCAAAGACCTGCACGGCCGGGCCGGTCATATAGATGTGGCCGTCTTCCGTCCACTCCATCTCCAGATCGCCGCCGAGCAGATGATTGACCAGCACCCGGTCACAGTGCCCGTTAAGCACCGCCGCCACAGTGACCGCACTGGAGCCGGTGCCGCAGGCCAGGGTCTCTCCGGCGCCCCGCTCCCAGGTGCGCTGTTTGAGTTCGGTGCGGGAAACGACCTCCACGAATTCCACGTTGATGCGGTTGGGGAAGGAAGGGTGCGTCTCCAGCGCGGGGCCGTACTTGGCCACCGGAAATTCGTGGACGTTGTCGACGAAAATGACGGCATGGGGATTACCCATGGAGACGCAGGTGACATGAAAGGTGCGATCGAGCCCCGTCACTTCAACGTTGATCGCCTGTTCGTCGGGAGGACCGGTCATAGGAATCTCCCCCCGGCTCAGCCGCGGCTTGCCCATATTCACCCGCACCCTGTCGACCTTATTGCGGCTATTGGTAAAGAGCTGCAGAGGCAGCACCCCGGCCCCCGTTTCAACACTGATCTGGAGTGAGTCGACCAGGCCGTGATCGTAGGCGTACTTGGCCACGCAGCGCACCCCGTTGCCGCACATCTCGGCCTCGCTGCCATCGGCGTTGAACATGCGCATGCGGACATCGGCGACAGCGGAGGGCTCAATCAGAATCAAACCGTCGGAGCCGATGCCGAAATGCCGGTCACTCACCTCCACAGCCAGCTTTTCCGGGTCAGGCACCACCTGGCTGAAGCAGTCAATATAGACATAGTCGTTGCCGGCACCGTGCATCTTGGCAAATTTCATGGCGCGTCCTTTCCAGGTAGAACTTGATACACCAAGCGATTATAGGCCATGGCGGCTAACCCCACAAGGATGAATCTGATGGGGCCGCATAAGGGAATTTCGACGCCAAAGCCAAAAAGGCCGCCGACCAACCCGACATTTTCTCTAAATCATCGGGTTTCTTGAAATTATCTCCTTTTCCTTTATCCTTTTTCTGTCACCCCCTGACCTCACAGGGGTTCTCGACCCTTTTTTCACCTCACCAAAAGCGTACGCCACTTCTTTTTCCATGCGGGAGGCATAAGCACATGGCCGAATCCAAAAGAAGCTCAACGATACTGATCCCCGTCTTCGTACCAGCGGTCGTGGTCACCCTGCTGCTGGTCATCGGCACCATCAGCAATCCCGAACGGGCCGGCACCGTATTCTCGGCCACCCTGGCCTTCATCACGCGCACCTTCGGCTGGTTCTATATGCTGGCCGTGGCCATTTTCCTCGTGTTCATCGTCGGGGTAGCTTTCTCCCGATGGGGCAAAATCAAGCTCGGCCCGGACCACTCCGACCCCCAGTACAGTTTTCCCGCCTGGTTCGCCATGCTCTTCTCCGCCGGCTACGGCATTGCCCTGCTCTTCTTCGGCGTGGCCGAACCGGTACTGCATTATGCCTCGCCCCCGGCGGGGGCGCCGGGCACGGTGGATGCGGCCAAGCAGGCCATGCAGATCGCCTTTTTCCACTGGGGTTTTCATATCTGGGCCATCTACGGTCTGGTCGGGCTGGTGCTGGCCTATTTTTCCTTCCGCCACGGTCTGCCCCTGTCCATGCGTTCAGCCCTCTTTCCCATTATCGGCGAACGCATTCACGGGCCCATCGGGCATACGGTCGACCTCTTCGCTATTCTCGGCACCATGTTCGGCATCGCCACCACCCTCGGGCTCTCCGTCGCCCAGATCAATGCCGGCATCAATTACCTGTGGCCGTCCATCCCCGTGGGCACGACGGTGCAGGTCATCGCTATCGCCGTCATTACCGGCCTGGCCCTTTTTTCTGTCCTCGCCGGTCTGGACAAAGGGGTTAAAAACCTCTCCATCCTCAACATGGTGCTGGCCGTGCTGCTTATGCTGTTTGTCTTCTTCGCCGGTCCGACCATCTTCATTCTGGAAACTTTTCTGCAGAATACGGGCAGCTATCTTAACAACATTATCGAGCGCACCTTCAACCTGCAGGCCTACACCCGCAGCGACTGGATCGGCAACTGGACCCTGTTCATTTTCGGCTGGACCATCGCCTGGGCGCCCTTTGTCGGCCTCTTTATCGCCAAGATCAGCCGTGGGCGCACAATTCGCCAGTTCGTCTTCGGCGTCATGCTGGTCCCCTCGCTCTTTACCTTCCTGTGGTTTTCCATCTTCGGCGACACGGCTCTGCACCTCATTATGGTCGATGGCTATACGGCCCTTATCGGCGAAGTGCAGGCTGATCACGCCCTGGCCCTGTTCAAGCTGTACGAGCGTTTGCCCTTTACCAGTATCGTCTCTTTTCTGACGGTGATTCTCATCATCACCTTCTTCGTCACCTCGTCCGACTCGGGCTCTCTGGTCATCGACTCCCTGGCTTCGGGGGGCGTTGCCCATACCCCGGCCTGGCAGCGGGCCTTCTGGGCCATTACCGAAGGCGTCGTCGCCTCGACTCTGCTCATTGCCGGGGGACTCAATGCCCTGCAGACCATGACCATCGCCAGCGCTCTGCCCTTTGCCGTTATTATGCTGATCGCGGCCATCGGCATGTGGCGGGCTCTCATCATTGAAAGCCACACGGAAGCCAGCCTGCAGAGTCATATGCGGCGGGTGCGCCATGCGCCCGGCATCACCGGACCCGGCCGCTGGAAGAAGCGTCTGGCCGACCTGGTGGATTTTCCCGGTCGCGAAGAAGTGGCCGCTTTTATCGGCAAGCAGGTTTTGGGCAGTATGACGCATGTGCAGAAGGAACTGGCGGAGCAGGGCTGGCCGGCCGAGGTCATCTACGATGAGGACCATGATCGGGCCTATCTGGAAGTCATTCGACCCGATCAACTTGATTTTATCTACGAAATCCGCCTGTGCGAATACGCCCGTCCCGATTTCGCCTACCCCGAAATGGATCGGGACGACGAACATGTACCCCACTACTATCGGGCAGAGGTCTTTTTGCGTCGCGGCGGGCAATCCTACGACATCTACGGCTATGACCAGCAGCAGATCATCAACGACATTCTCGACCAGTTCGAAAAGTATCTGCATTTTCTCCACATCTCGCCCGGCAGCCTGCCCTGGCAGATGCAGGAGCACGACGAGATGCTCAATCCGCCGGTTTTGGACAAGGGGGACTCCTGAGCGTGGTCCATTCTATTGTTGAGCTAACAGCTCTGGCATGTTGACCGTACCGCGCCATCACAGTATCATGGCGCACTTCAACACACACAAAGGAGGACATGCCGCGATGGCTTTCAATCTGAAAACAAAAATATGGCAAACCGGCTCCCTGGATTGGTGGGGCATGATCGGCGGGGATGACGTCTACCTCGGCAGTCGGGAGTTCCCCCTTCCCCCCGAAGAGGGGGATGCCTGGACGGTAAAATCCACCGGGGACCAGTTCAAGATCATTGACGGCGAAATTTGCCACATGGGGCGCGTGGAGCCAGAAAAAGCCCTATGGTAGCGACCGCCCGCCTCGACATCGTGCAGGTAAGTGCCAGTGACATGGCCAACTTCTCATACCTGCTCTACTGCCCGAGGCGCAAGGTCGGGGCTGTGGTGGACCCCTCTTTTCAGCCGGAACGCCTGCTGGAAGAGGCGAAGAAGAGGGGGGTCACTATCGAAATTCTGTTCAACACACACGGCCACCGGGACCACGTGGCGGGCAACGGGGTGATCCTGGCGGAGACTGGGGCCCGGCTGGCCGCCCATCCCCTTGACGTGGAGAAGGCGGATATCCCCGTATTCGACAACCAGACTCTTTCATTGGGCGACGGCACCCTGACCGTCCTGCATACCCCGGGGCACTCGCCGGGCTCGATCTGCCTCTATACCGGGGACGCTCTCCTGACGGGTGATACCCTGTTCGTGACGCGGGTCGGCCGGGCCGACCTGGTTGGCAGCGATGCGAAAGCGCTCTATCACAGCCTGCGGCGCCTCGCCGGCTACCCCCCCGCCACCCGGATTTTTCCCGGCCACGATTATGGCCCTATCCCGGCGTCTACCCTGGAATACGAACGGGAACACAACCCATACCTCCAGTGTCCGGACATGGCCAGCTTCATCCACCTTCGTCTCGGCGAGTCCTAGTCAGAGCATGTGGCAGCCATCCAGACGAAGGCGGATACCTGCCTAAACAACACCAGGGAGTGAAATGAAAATGGCTCAGACTCTGCTCGACCTCTTGGAAGAAGCCGGTCAAATCACCCGGGAACAATTCGATGAAGCCCTCAAAAATCGGGTTCTCTTTGGGGGTAAAATCGGCACCAGCCTACTGGAGATGGGTCTGATCGATGAAAACGAGCTGGCCCGCTTTCTAAGCCGGCAAATGTCCGTGCCCTATGTCGCTTCCCAGCAGCTGCTGCACATCCCTGCGGAAACCATCCAGAGGCTCCCCCAGGAACTGGCTTTAAAATATGCCGCCATTCCTCTGTCCCTGGAGAAAAAACGATTGAACCTGGTCATGGCCGACCCTAATGACCTCAAGGCCATCGACGAAATCGCCTTCATCACCGGCTACATTATCAACCCCATGGTCAGTCCTGAACTACGGCTGATGCAGGCCCTCAACCAGTATTACAACCAGCCGATCGATCACCGCTATCAGCAGATCATCGACCGGATGTCCCAGCGCCAAGTCAAACCGGCTCAACCCCAAGAGTCAACGAAGGAAAAACCGGTTTCTTCGCCTCCGAGTGAGTTGCGCGCCGTGACCGGCAGGCCTTCCCCGGCCGCACCCTCTTTCTCCGAAGCGGCCGAAAACCCCAAACACAACCCACAGACCCGGACTCCTGAAAAAAAGCGCCCCGCCCGACAGCCCGCGACCCTGGGTGAAAAGCTCGCGGCGCTGCAGCAGAAAAAGGTGCTGGCATCGGCGCACCCACCGCAGACGCCCGCCCCAGCCGCAGCCCCTTCGGCTTCGACAGAGCAAGCAACCGCTCCCCAGGTGTTCACCGAGCTGGCCAAGGCCATGGATCGCGAGGATATCGCCAATGCCCTGGTGTCTTTTTTGGGACGGAAGTTCGGTAAGGCCGCCCTCTTTGTCGTACGCGGCAATGCGGTTTCCGGGTGGAAGGCTCTCATCCAGGGCGTTGCCAGAGAACACTTCAATACCGTCAGCATTCCCTTGACCCGCCCCTCGGCCCTGAAGACGGTCACGGAAGGGCGCAGCTTCTTCCTCGGCACCATCCCTCGCACCCCCCTGGATGAACGCTGGATTCACGGCGTGGGTGGACAGGTTTCGGACAGAGTGCTGCTGATGCCCCTGATGATCGGTGGGCGGGTGGTGTGTATTCTGTACGTAGAGGAAGGGGACGGCGACCTGTCGAGCCACATCGGTGAAATTCAGCGGTTGCTGACCAAAGCGGCCCTGGCATTTGAAATACTGATTTTGCGGGAAAAGATCCTGATGATGTAACCAGGGCGACGACGATTACAGCTCGCCCCCGCTGCCGAGATCGCCGTAGAGATACTGCAAAACGGCGGCGACGGCAAATCCGGCCGTTTCGCTGCGCAAAATGCGAGGCCCGCAGCGCACCGGGATGAAGCCGAAACGGCGGGCCAAGGCGGCCTCGCCAGCGGAAAAACCCCCTTCCGGTCCCACCAGGACAGCCACGTCTTGCGGAGTTTGTCCGGCAAGAACCTCGGCCAGCGGTCGGCTCTCCTCCTCCCAAAGCATCAGCTTGAGATCGGCCTGACAGGAACGCAGGGCGGCTTCCAGTGACTGAACACTCTGCAGTCGGGGCAGGCGGGAACGGCGGCACTGCCTGGCGGCCTCCTGCATGATCCTCTGCCAGCGCTGCAGCCGCCTGTCTTCGCGCTCGGCGCCGCGAACGGGCACGCTGCGTTCGGAAATCACCGGCGTGAAGGCCCCGATCCCCAATTCCGTCCCCTTCTGCAGCACCAGGTCGAATTTGTCGCCTTTGGGCAGCCCCTGCAGCAGGTGAAGGGGAAAGGCGGTCTCCCCCTCCTGCCAACGCTCCAGCACCCTGGCTGTTCCCCCTCTTTTGCCGAGGGCATCGACCCGGCACCGGCACACACTGCCGAAACCGTCGAGCAGCAGGATCTCCTCCCCTGCCGAACGTCTCAGCACCACGTGAAGATGGTGAAAAACCTCTTCCGGCAGGTTAACCTCGTCGTCCTGAAGTCGGTCCGGGGAGACAAAGAAACGCAGCATTCAGGCACCTTTGCGGTACAGCAGGCAGGACCATTCTTCCAGGTGGGTGATATGGGGAGAAGACAGGGGGTAGGCCGCGAAAGCCTCAACGACCGCGGGCTCCTTCTCCTGCAGAATGCCCGAGAGAATGAGGGCGCCGCCGGGGTTGAGCCGGGAGACGAGTTCGGGGGCCAGACGGATGTTCTCTTCGGCGAGGATATTGGCCAGCACCAGGTCAAATTCCCCTTCGAGACGTTCGAGAGACTCGCCCGTTACCTCGATTCGCTCCGCCACGCCATTGAGTTCGGCATTGGCGCGGGCCGTACGGCAAGCCTCCTCTTCGATATCGCAGGCGAGAACGCGCCCGGCCCCGAGAGCGGCAGCGGCGATGGCGAGGATGCCCGACCCGGTGCCGACATCGAGCACCCGGCGAGGAGGATGCTCGCCCTCGAAAAGAGCCGCCAGCGCTTCCAGGCAGAGCCGCGTGGTGCCGTGGGTGCCCGTACCGAAAGCCATGCCCGGATCAAGTTGCACGATAACGTCGCCCGGCTCCGGGTTGAAATCTTCCCAGGTCGGCTTGATAACCAGCCGGCGGCCGATACGAACAGACTGGAAGTGCTGCTTCCAGTTCTGGGCCCAGTCTTCCGTACGGACCGGAAACGCTTCGGGTAGGGCCGCGACAAGGCCGGGGACAAAGGGCTGCAGATCTTCCAGCCGCTCAAGAACAGCGCGGCAAAGGGACGACGTGTCTTCTTCCGCGGGAAAATAGGCCTTGATGACCTGCTCCTCGGCGAGAATCTCGTCCGGGTCAGGCGGTACGAAGGTGTCGAGGGGCCGCTCTTCCACGGTGATGCCCTCACACCCCAGCTCCACCAGCTCACCGCACACCAGATCGATACCGGCAGCGGGGACTGGAATTCGTATTTCAAGCCACGTCTTTTTCATCGGCTCTGTTTAGCAAAGGCGCCCTCTAAATGCAATAAAAACCTTGACAAATTGGCTGTGCATGAAATTTAATTAGGAGATGCTTTAATGAGTCTCCTACCCTAAGTGATAGGGGCTCAGAGCATTCATCGGCAGAAGGCTATGGGAAAGAAAATCACGACTGTCTCGCCATTGCCCGCGGCGACATCCATGCTAAACTGCTAATGAAATATTCATGAGGAAATTTTATGGGGACTCCCCAGCTCGTATATCTGCTCTCTGACGCCACCGGGGAAACCGCCGAGAAGATCGTCATGGCGGGCCTGACCCAGTTCCGGGACAAAGAGGTTAAAATCAACCGGATCTCCAACGTCAGGAGCAAGAGCCAGGTATACGAGGCCCTGGATCAGGCGCTGAAGCAGAACGCCATCGTCGTCTACACCATCGTCAATCGCGACCTGGCCCAGCTTGTTCATGACGAATGCGATGCCCTCGGCCTTTCCTGCCTGGACCTTATCACGCCGCTGCTGATGAAGCTGGCGGAATTCTTCGGCCGCTCGCCCGGGGAAACGCCTGGACTGCTGCACCGCATCGACGAGGACTATTTTCGACGCATTGACGCGGTGGAATTCACCGTGCGTCACGATGACGGCCAGGAAACCCGCCACCTTACCAAGGCGGATATCGTGCTGGTCGGCATCTCGCGCACCAGCAAGACCCCGCTGTCCATCTACCTGGCGCATCGCGGCTGGAAGGTGGCCAACGTGCCCATGGTGCAGGGGATCGACCTGCCGGAGGAAATCTTCCATGTCGACCCCCAGAAGGTCGCCGGCCTGGTCATTGACCCCGAGCGTCTGATGGAATTACGGGCTGCCCGGCTGCGCAACCTCGGCCAGGACTCCCGCACGGCCTACGCCGACTATGAAAAGATCGAAGAGGAACTGGCCCACGCCAAGGCCTTTTTCCGCCGGCAGGGATGGGTCGTGATCGATGTATCGGGAAAAGCCGTGGAAGAAACGGCCAACGAAGTACTCGTCAAGTTAAAATTGAAATAATGGTCTTTATTACCGCTGTCCGGCCCCCGAAAAGTGGCCGGGATCGCTTATTCATCTTTGTCAACGTTCCCCTGCGGAACCAAAGGAGAACAGGATGCGCATTCTTGTCGTAGAAGACGAAAAAAAAGTCGCCAGCTTCATCAAGAGGGGTCTGGAAGAGGAAAACTACGAGGTGGATATCGCCTATGATGGGGAAGAGGGCCTCTATATGGGGGAGAGCAACCCCTACGACCTCGTCATCATGGATATCATGCTGCCGAAGATGGACGGCCTTACCGTCATCAAGGAGTTGCGCAAGAGGCAGATCAGCCACCCCGTCCTCTGCCTGACCGCCAAGGACACCGTGCAGGATATCGTGTCGGGCCTCGATTCCGGCAGTGACGACTATCTCACCAAGCCCTTCGCTTTCGCTGAACTCCTGGCCCGGGTCAAAGCCCTGCTGCGTCGGGGCAAAAAGGATCGCGGGGCCGAACTTCTCTTTGCCGATCTGCGTCTCGACCCCGTCGCCCACAAGGTCTGGCGCAGCAACAAGGAGATCGACCTGACCGCCAAGGAATACGCGCTGCTCGAATACTTCATGCGCAACCCCAACCAGATTCTGACGCGGACCATGATTGCCGAACATGTCTGGGACTACACCTTTGATTCCTTCACCAACATCATTGATGTCTATGTCAATTATCTGCGCAAAAAGGTGGATCGCGATTACGACAACAAACTGATCCATACCGTTCGCGGCGTGGGATACGTTCTGAAGGAGGAATAGTGCTCCTCCGCTCCATCCGATTTCGCCTGACCTGCCTTTACGCCCTGACCCTGGCCGTCATCCTGGCGGCCAGCGGTTATGGCCTGAGCGCCTACCTGTCGAGAAACCAGCTCGGTCATGTGGATGAACGGCTGCTGCTCATTGCCGCCGATGTCAGCACTTACAGCGCCATCCTGCACGAAAGCCTAACCGGCAGCACCCCCTGCGAACGGCTGGAGGCCTATCTGCGTCAACGCAACTGGGGCGAATACGTACAGATACTCAACGAACGGGGCAGCATCGCCTGTTCTTCCAGCAACCTGCAGAACTTCAGTCTGCCCCTGAGTAAAACAGCCCTGCAGCACGCCGAGCGGGGCATTCCCCATTTCGAAACCCTCGAAAAGCTGGCCTATCACCCTATCCGCCTGCTGACCTACCCCATTGAGCCGGGGAACCGGAATTCCACCATGGTCCAGATCGGCTACAGTCTGGCCACCATCGACCACGAAATCGCCGATCTGCGCCTCACCTTCTTCCTGCTGGGGCCGGCGGTTTTACTCATCACCTCATTGGGCGCCTGGCTGATGGCCGGCAAAGCCCTGAAACCCGTCTCCCGCATCACCCGGGCCGTGCGGCGGATCAATGCGGAGAACCTGAGCGAACGCCTGCCGGTTACAACCAACCAGGACGAAATTTCCGAGCTGACCGCCACCTTCAATCAGATGCTCGATGACCTGGAAAATGCCTTCCGCCGCATCAAACAGTTTTCCGGCGACGCCTCCCACGAGCTGCGTACCCCCCTGACCATTCTGCGCGGGGAAACCGAGGTCGCCCTGCGCTGGGCCAAGGAGCCAGAGGAATTCCGCAAGGCACTGGCTTCCAACATGGAAGAGATCAGCCGCATGGGGCGCATTATCGAGGACCTGCTTACCCTGGCCAAAAGCGAATCAGGGGATCTCCCGCTGATTCTCACCGAGTTCAACTTCAGCGATCTTATTCAGGAACTCTATCTGCAGGGCCGAGCGCTGGCGGAGCCGAAGCAAATCGATGTGAGCCTCCAGCTGCAGGTCGCCGAGGAAATCATACTGCGAGGGGATGAGTTGCGCCTGCGGCAGATGTTTCTCAACCTGCTGGGCAATGCCATCAAATACACGCCGCCGGAAGGCAGGATCGACATTGCCGTCACCATGGACAGGGGTTTTGCCATCCTGTCTATCACCGACACCGGGGTCGGCATTCCCGCCGAACACCTGCCCCACATCTTTGACCGCTTCTATCGCATTGACGAAGCACGCAACCGGGAAGATGGCGGCACCGGCCTGGGCCTCTCTATCGTCAAGTGGATCGTCGACGTCCATCACGGCCGGATCGAGGTGCGATCAACTCCCGGCAAAGGCAGTACCTTTACCGTCATTCTGCCCCTGGCTGGCCCGGACGCCGCCCAAAAGTGAGTCTCTCACTGTACGCACCACACTGAAGTCCTCTGCACAGCCCGCCATTGACAAGCACGTTCCGAGTGATTACATAAGGTTCTGTCGTCCATTCTTCCGAGCAGGCTCTTCCTGCGCCAGCCTGTTCGGCCGCCCCTTTTTTCGCTTCGAGGAGGAATGCATGCAAAGAACATCCTTTCGTCTCTCCTGGTGGTTCGCTCTGGTCGCCATCCTGCTCTTTGCCCTGCCGGCAGCGGCCACACCACCCGACTTCGTCACTCTCTCCCAGGCCCTGAAGCCGGCTGTCGTCAACATCAACACCTCCAAGACGACCAAGCCGCGCCTGCCGGTCATGCCCGGACCTGGCGGCCCCAGGGACGACTTTTTCAACGATTTTTTCAACCGTTTTTTTCAGGGGCACCCCAATATGCCCCAGAAGCAGCGTTCGCTCGGTTCGGGCTTCATCATCTCGCATGACGGCTACATCCTCACCAATGACCATGTCGTGGACGGAGCCGACGAAATCAAGGTGCAGCTCAGTGACGGCCGCACCTTCTCCGCAACGATTAAAGGCCTTGATCCCAAGATCGACCTGGCCCTGCTGAAGATCGACGCCGGAGTCGACCTGCCGGTCGTCACCCTGGGCAGCAGCGACAGCCTGCAGGTAGGGGAATGGGTCATGGCCATCGGCAATCCCTTTGGCCTTGAACAGACCGTCACTGCCGGCATTGTCTCCGCCAAAGGCCGGGTGATCGGAGCGGGCCCCTATGACGATTTCATCCAGACGGACGCCTCCATCAATCCCGGCAACTCGGGCGGTCCGCTCTTTAACGCCCAGGGGGAGGTGGTCGGGATCAACACGGCCATCGTCGCGGGTGGTCAAGGTATCGGCTTCGCCATCCCCATCGACCTGGCCAAGGGGATCATCCCCCAGCTCAAGGAAAAGGGCCACGTCACCCGCGGCTGGCTCGGCGTTGCCGTGCAGGCGGTCTCCGAAGAGCTGGCGGCGTCCTTTGGACTGGACAAGGCCCAGGGGGCTCTGGTGACCAGCGTTACGCCGGATTCGCCCGCCGACAAAGCAGGAATTGCCCGGGGAGACATCATTCTTTCTTTCGATAAGCACCAGGTCGACAACATCAGCGACCTGCCCCGACTGGTCGCTTCGACCCCCGTGGACAAGAGCGTTCCCGTAGAGGTCTTCCGCAACGGCAAAACGAAAAAACTCGCGGTCGTCGTCGGATTGTTGGAGGAGGAAGGTGCCGAGCAGGTGGCACAAGGCGGTGAATCCGACCAACTTGGCCTTTCCGTTACCGATCTCACCGCCGAAACGGGGCGTCGCTTCGGACTGGAACAGACCGAGGGAGTTCTCATCACCGCCGTGGCGCCCGATGGCCCGGCGGCGGACGCCAACCTGCGGGCCGGGGATCTCATCCTCGAAGCGAACGGTACCAGCACCCCCAGGGTGAGCGTCTTCAAGCAGATCCTGGCCAAGACCAAAAAGGATGATGTCATCCGTCTTTTGGTTCAGCGGGGAGAAGGATTTTTCTACGCGCCGGTCAAAGTTCGCTAGGCTTTTTACCGGCCGGCGCGCTCAATTAAAAGGGGTCCTCGCGCGAAAGCGGGGACCCCTTTTTTTACCTGCACATCAGAGCCTCACCCTAGGGCCGCACCCCGATGCTGGCTTTGGCTGTGGCCATGTCGACGACAGGAAGCTGGGGGACGGCCTTGAGGCCGTAGATTTCTTCGAGATTGATATCGGCAGGGACCGAACTCAACAACTTTTCGGCAATCTTCTGGTCCGCCTGACGGTAGCGCAGGCGCACCTCGAAATCGAGGCGCCCTTCTTTCAGCAAACCGCCGACGCCGTAATGCACGTCCTTGTACCCCCGGGGCGGGATGGTGTCATGCTTGGAGAACGAGGTGATTTCCCAGGGATTGACGACAAAGTGGAAATTATCGTCCGCCCCTTCCGAATTGAAGATGCGGGTATTTTCCCGCAGACTGCCCTGCTCGTTCAGACCGCCGCTGGCGTAGAGCGTCTGGCCCTGGTCGTCCTTCACCGTCACTTCCAGCCACATTTCACGGATATTGGTGAGGGAGGTCGGCAGGTTGTGCCCGGCTCGCACATTTTTGACCCGCACTTTCACTTCCTGCAGGGCGTTTTCGCCATAGATGGGAACGATTTCGAGTTCGGCCGCAGCTTTGAGGCGATCGACGGACATCTGGAACTTGTGGTCCAGATTCTTCACCAACTCCGCATCCCCGCTTTTCTCGGCCGCCGCCTTGGCCAGGTGATAGAGGAGATAGTTGGCCCCGTTGAAATAGTGATGATACTCGCCGCGCTGGGGCTTTTCAAAGGTATCGGCGGTGCGCAGGAAGGTCGGCGTATCCACCATGTGACAGTCCTGGCAGAGAATGCCCTGCTGGGCGTAGGGGCCATGCTTCCATTCCACATAAGTCGCTTCCAGGGGGTAATGCGCCGCGTAGTGATAGACCTGGTGGCAGGATGCGCACAGATCGGCCCGCTGATGCAGATCGGACTGTTCACATTCATGGAAACCGCCGCCGCAGCCATCTTCCGGCGCCGACGGACCTCTCTTGATCAAGACGGTGCCATCGAGCGTTTCGACGCCGGGGGTTAAAATCATCGAGCCGTTTTCCGGTTCGTGGGAAGGCGTCTGCCAATGGGTCACGCCGCTGACGGAGTGGCAGATGTCGCAGGAGACCCCGGCCATCGCCATGGGGCTGAGTCCTTGAAGGCCCGGCCCTTTGATTTCACCCGTGACGACGCCGGCGGGGGAGTGGCAGCCTTCACACTGCCGCGAGATATTGTGCCCCACCGCTTTGACCGCCAGGACCAGCTCGCCCTGATAGACCGGGTCCTGAAAGGCCAGGGCATGCACCGACCCCGTCCACTCTTCATACTGCTGGGGATGACAGCCCCCGCAGGTTTCGGGCTCGGTGAATTCGGCGCCCGACTTGTTCCATTTGAGGAGTGAGGGATAATAGGGATAGAGTTCCCTGTCTACGTTGAAGACCTCGGTCTGGGCCGAGACCGTACCGCCACCCAGGAGGATGAGCACTCCCAGGGTCGCCAGCAGCCATCTTTTTGCACCTTGTTTCATCAGCATCTTCTCCTTTTAGGGCGCCGGCCTATTCCCCGGCGGATCAGGGGCATTTCATGTTAAAGTAAAATTAACCGGAAGCCGAAAACTGTCAATAGATCCCTCGGCAATATTTTTATGGCCGATGAGAGCCCGCAAAGAGCTGGCGACTTTAAACCTGCCCCGTTGGGAGAGAGCCTGCGGCATGCGTTCCGTTTTCTACCCAAAACTGATTAACGGCCCCTTCGGCGATCCGGCGCTCTACGTCCGCCACGCGCACCACCGGGAAGCGCTGCTCTTTGACTGCGGCGACCTGCACCGGCTGTCGCCGGGATGCCGCAGCCGCATCAGCGCCGTTTTCATCTCCCATGCCCACATCGACCACCTCATCGGCTTCGACAGCCTGCTGCGCGGCTTTCTTTACAGCGACCACACCCTTTATCTCTACGGCCCGCCCGGCATCATCAGCCGCATAACCCACCGGTTGGCTGGTTACACCTGGAATCTCTTCGATGACCTGGCCTTCACCCTGATCGTGCGGGAATGGGGCGAAGGGTCCGGCCAGGAGGTCCGATTCGAGGCTTCCAGGGCCTTTGCACCTCAACCCATCGGAGAATTTGACTGCTCGGGCGGGGTCCTGCACCGGAGCCCTCATTATCAGATACGGGCCGTTCCTCTGACCCACGGAGACATTGTTTCGCTGGCTTTCAGCCTGGAGGAATCCCTGCATATCGCCATTCACAAGGACGCCCTTGAAAGGGAGGGATTTTTACCTGGCCCTTGGCTGACCCGCTTCAAGGATCTTTGGCGTCAGGGTGTTGATCGGGAGACCCGGCTGGAGGTTCCCCTTGCCAAGGGCGGGGTTTTGCACGTATCCTTAGCCCAGCTTCATAATGCAGTCGCCCATAGCGAGCGGGGCATGAAGGTCGTCTATGTTACGGATGTCTCGCCTATGGCAGCCAACATCCGAGCCATCACCGCCCTGGCCGCGCAGGCGCATCTTTTGGTCATCGAAGCGGTCTTTACCCATGCCGACTTGGAGCGGGCCAGAAAGAGGAATCACCTGACCGCCCGTTTGGCCGGTGAGATCGCCCGAGCCGCCGAAGCCAGAAAGATGCTCGTATTTCACCATTCACCCCGCTACATACATTGTGGTGATATGCTTTTGAATGAGGCCAGAAGCGCCTTTTCATCAGGAAACCGGTCCGAGCCGGCGAAAGACACAACCCTATGACGAGAAAATCAACTGTTTTTTTCCTCCTCCGCTCCATTTTGGCCGGGTTGCTGTTTCTTCTGGTCCTTTCGACCTTGCAAAAGTGGATTCTGGGTGGTCCCGAATTTGCGCTCACGCCCCGCGGCTATCTCCTGCCTTCCCTCATCGGCAGCTGTTTTGGTCTGCTTTTCGGGCTCTGGCATATCCGCCTGCAGCGCGCCACCGCCCGCTACCGGCTCATCTCCGACTTCGCCTCCGACTGTGTCTACCTGCAAAGATTCGACGGCAGCTTCTCTTATATGTCCCCGGCCTGTCTCTCCATCTCCGGATATGCGCCCCAGGAGTTCCACGAAGAACCCGGGCTGGTGGAAAAAATCATTCATCCCGACGACCTGCCCATCTGGCGGGAGCAGCGGGAGAATGCAAGCAGCGCGCTGGCCGAGTCCTGTCGGGAGTTGCGGCTGTTCACTCGTGAGGGCAGGCTGCGCTGGATCGAGCACACCTGCCGCCCCATTCAGACGGCCAAGGGCCGCATCGCCATTCGCGGCAGCATCCGCGACATCACCGAGCGCCGTCGCATCGAGCAGGAGCTACGGGACAGCGAGTCCCGCTATCTCGATCTGCTGGAAAATGCCAACGACCTCATCCAGAGCACCTCGCCTGAAGGAAAAATCCTCTATGTCAACCGGGCCTGGCGCGAGGCGTTGGGCTACACCCTGGAAGAATCCCAGAATCTCCACATAGCCCAGCTCATTCACAGCGACAGCGCCGATCACTGTTTTCTGACGTTCCAGGAACTGCTGGACGGCAAGACGGTGGGCCGACTCGAAGCCACCTTCGTTACCAAGAAGGGCGAGAAACTGCTCATCGAGGGGAGCGTCAACTGCCGCTTTGAAAACGGGCAACCGGTCGCCACTCGCGGCATCTTCCGGGATATCACTGAGCGCAAGAAAACCGAGGCCCGCATCGAGCGTCTGGCCTATTACGACACGCTGACCGACCTGCCGAACCGCGACCTTTTTTACGATCGTCTTGAGCAGGAACTGGCCCGGGCCCGGCGGCACAAGCATCTGGTCGGCGTCGCCTTTCTCGACCTCGACAACTTTAAATCCATCAACGACTCCCTCGGACACGCCCAGGGCGATTTGCTGCTCAAGGAGGTGGGTCAGCGTCTGGCCTCGTCCGTGCGGGACAGCGATACCGTTTCCCGTTTTGGCGGCGACGAATTCGCCTTTCTCCTGCCAGACCTCAAGACCGAAGACGATGCCGTCATTATCGCCGAAAAGGTGCTGGAGCGATTTTCCCCACCCTTCGCCCTGCGGCAAATCGACGTCACCGTAACACCCAGCCTGGGCCTCGCCCTCTTCCCGCGCAGCGGCAGGGATGCCGACACCCTGCTCAAAAATGCCGACGCCGCCATGTACCAGGCCAAAAACCGGGGTCGCAACACCTACCAGTTTTTCTCCGACGAGATGAACGCCAAGGCTCTGCAGCGATTGCTCTTGAGCAACGATCTGCGCCTGGCCCTGGAAAGAGATGAGCTGTTTCTGGAATATCAGCCCCAGCTGGATATGGCGCAGAACCGGCTTCTCGGCTTTGAAGCCCTGCTGCGCTGGAACCATCCTGAAAGCGGGCTGATTCTCCCGGGCAAATTCATCCCTCTGGCTGAGGAAACCGGCCTTATCCTGCCTATCGGCCGCTGGGTGCTCAAGGCCGCCTGTGAACAGAGTCTGGCCTTGGAGAACAAGCTGGGACCGGTCACCATGTCCGTCAACCTGTCGCCGAAACAGTTCAAGGAGCCCAACCTGGTCCAGACCATCCAGCAGACCCTGGCCGAAACGGGTCTGAATCCCCGCTGCCTGGAACTGGAACTGACGGAAAGCATGCTGATGGATAACGCCGAAGAAACCATAGAGACCCTCCGGGGCCTTCGCGCACTCGGCATTCGCCTGTCCATCGACGATTTCGGCACCGGCTACTCGTCCCTCAACTACCTCAAGCACTTTCCCATCGATCGCCTCAAAATCGATCAGTCCTTCATCCGTGGGGTCCCCGAAAACCGTGACGATGCCGCCATCACCGCCTCAGTTATCGCCCTGGCCCGCAGTCTCAACCTCCAGGTGTTGGCCGAGGGGGTCGAAACAAAAGCGCAGCTCGACTATCTTCTGGAAAAAGGCTGTACCGACATGCAGGGTTTTCTCTGCTCGCCTCCCCTGCCTGTCGCAGCGCTGGACTCCTTTATCGCCCAACAGGCTGAGCACGACATGCCGCAGCGGCCATAAGCCGCCAGACAGGCGTCTTTATCGGCTATCCTATCTGTGCAAAAGCACAGTGTATTTCTTGCGGGGCTGTGCTATCGTTCCGCCATGCGCCTTGCCCTTAAACACCAAATCATTCTCGCCCCGGCCACCGTCCTGCTGCTGATGTCTCTGGCCCTGGCTTTTCTCCAGTACACCTACTGGGATCTGTCCGTCAAACGGCAGGAAGCCCGCCGTCTGGGCATGGTCTTCATCGCTCTGGCCGAAGCCGACCTGGCCTCGCAGCGTATGCAGGGCATCTCCCTGCAGCTGGCCCGTGAGCATTTCGTCGATATCCGGGTGCTCGAAGAGATGATTCAGCTGCACCGGCATCTGGCCGAAGCCATCGTCCGCGTCAAAGATCTGCTGATTCTGCCGGAAAGTACCCGGGCCCTGCTCTCCCAGGCCGTCGACGACCTGAATCCCGAAGACGGTCTGAACTCGAAAAAACTCCTGGACGCCCTCTCCCTGTTGCGTCCGCAACTGGTTTCCCTGGTGGAGATGGCCCAGGACCGGCGCGAACGGCTGCGCAACACCCAGACCAAGGACATTGACGAGCTGGTGGAACACACGGCCCTGGTCTCCCTGGTGGTATTGGGGGCGGCGCTGCTGCTCGGCATTCTCCTTTCCCGGTTTTTCGGACGCCGGATTCTCAAGCGCATCCAATCCATTTCCGACAGTGCCGGTCGCATCGCCGGCGGCGACCTGACCCCGTTGACGCCGCCGACCCGCGTTGATGATGAGCTGGACGAGCTGGCCCTGTCCATCAACCGCATGACCGATCAGCTGATCCGCGTTATCGGTACCGAAAAGCTGCTCGAAGGGGCGGAAGAGGAACGGCGTCGCATCGCCATGGACATTCACGATCAGACCCTCTCCGATCTCTCTTCGGTGCTGCGCGGCATTCAGGACATGCGGGCGAAAAATCCTGAAGGGGCCGAAGGGCTCCGGCTGGAGGAAGATCTGCAGCGGGCCATGGCCAACCTGCGGGAGATCATGGACAATCTCCATCCGCAGACCCTCGACATCCTCGGCCTGGGGGCGGCGCTGGAATCCCATCTGGAAAGGCACTTTTCCAAAGGGAACCTGCCCGAATACCATCTTTACATATCCCCCGAGGCCGACCGCGCGCCCCTGGCCCGGCTGGACCGCCTCAATCTTTACCGCATCGCCATCGAGGCCATTCACAACGTGATCCGCCACGCCCAGGCCAGCCGCTATGAGGTCAATCTGGATGTCCGCAACGGCGAACTGGTGCTCTCCGTCGAAGACAACGGCGTCGGCTTTACCGCCCCGCCACAGAACGGGCGATCCGGGCGCGGACTGCATAATATCCGCGAACGGGCCAAGGTCATCGGCTCCACCGTTCAGTGGGGACCGTCCCGCTTCTCCACCGGCACCCGTTTCGAACTGATAATGCCCCTTAAATCCCATCCGCAGGAGGACTGATCTCCATGGATCCCCTGACCATTCTTATCGCCGACGACAATCCCAAGGACTTCGAATTTCTCGAACAGCTCGTGCAGGGACTGGAAGTCCCCTGCCAGATCGAACGGGCCCACAACGGCAAAGTCGCGCTGGAAAAGGCGCAGCGCCTGGACACGCCCCTGGTGATCAGCGACATCCAGATGCCCGAGCTCAACGGCATTGAATTCGCCCGTGCCCTCTGGGAACAGAAACCCATGGCCCGCATCATCTTCTGGAGCCAGTACAAGGATGAAATGTACGTGCGCGCCCTGACCAGCATCGTGCCGCCGGAGACGGTGTACGGCTACGTGCTCAAATCCAACACCCGCGAGCGCATCGCCTCGGCGGTGCAGACCGTACTCATCGACGAGCAGTGCTGGATCGACCCCGAGGTGCGCAAAGTTCAGGGCCGGGCCGGCCACCGCCAGACCGCTCTGTCCGATATCGAATACGAGGCCCTGGTGGACATTTCTCTCGGCCTGACCGACAACCTCATCGCCCAGCGCCGCTACCTGTCCCGCCGGGGCGTGCAGAGCCGCCTCAACACCCTCTACACCAAGCTGGGCCTCGATCAGGAGCAATTTCACAGTGAAAAGTTCGGCGATGCCTTCAACCTGCGCAACCGGGCGGTATCCGTTGCCCTGCGCCGGGGGCTGATCAACGCCTTTGAGCTGGAACACGAGGAGGAAGAGCTGCAGGTCTGGCTGAAAAAGTTTCGCAGCAGCAAGCGGGTTTAGGCCCTTCCCTCCTTTTGGGGTTCCGGGAATTTTTTTCTGCCACCCTGCACCATTCGATGCTAAAATTCCTCTTCGTCGTTCCCCTGATTAAAACGACGGAAAGGATGGGCCTCCTTCATGAAATCCACCCTGCTGGGCCGGCTCAAGGCTCTCTCCCCCGCCCAGGCCCTTGTTACCTATTATGCCGTGGCCATTCTCATCGGCGCCCTGCTCCTGCGGACGCCTCTGGCGGTCAACGGTGAGCCCTTGTCTTTTCTCGACGCCCTCTTCACCGCCACCTCGGCCCAGTGTGTCACCGGTCTGGCCGTGGTCGATACGGGTACCCGCTTCAGCCTCTTCGGCCAGGGAGTGATCCTGCTCCTCATCCAGGTGGGCGGCCTGGGCATCATGACCTTCTCCGTCTATCTCTTCATCTACCTGCGGGTCGGCATCAGTGCCCGCGGGCGCTGGATCATCCACGAAACCCTGATGCACACCCCCATCAGTTCCTGGCGGGAGCTGATTAAGGGCATCTTTCTGATGACCCTGGTGATCGAGGCAATCGGCACGGTGCTGCTGTCTTTGGCTTTCGTGCCCAGACTGGGCCTGGCCGAGGGGGTCTACAGCGCCTTTTTTCACGCCATCTCCGCTTTCTGCAATGCGGGTTTTTCTCTTTACCCCGACAGCCTGGTCGCCTTTCGCGACGATCCCCTGGTCAACCTGACGATCATGGCCCTCATCATTCTGGGCGGTATCGGTTTTCTGGTCATCCGCGAACTGCGGCAGATTCTCTCCACCCCGAAAACACAGAAAAAGCCGCGGCTCTCCCTGCACAGCCGTATCGTGCTCAGCACCACCGCCTTTCTCATTCTCTACGGCACGGTCTGCATCCTTTTGTTGGAGAGCGGGCACTCTTTGGCCGGCATGTCGCATCTGGAGAGCTTCTGGACGTCCTTATTTCAGTCGGTGACCACCCGCACCGCCGGTTTCAATACCATAGACCTCAACCACTTTCGGGTTCCCACCCTTTTTCTCATGATGTTTCTGATGTTCATCGGCGCCTCCCCCGGCTCGGCGGGAGGGGGGGTTAAAACCACCAGCCTAGCACTCTTTTTCGCCGTGTTTTACAGCCGGCTCAAGGGTTCGCCCCACATCAGCATCTTCCGACGGACCATCCCCGATGATGTCATCGCCAAGGCCCTGTCGCTGGTCATCCTCGCCGTCATCCTCATCGGTCTGGCTCTCTTCGGCCTGTTGATCGTGCATGTCCCGAGCGCCCCCGGGGATGACGCGCGGGAGTTCCTCAACTTCGCGTTCGAGGCTGTCTCCGCCTTCGGCACCGTGGGTCTTTCCACCGGCGCGACAGCCAGCCTGGGAGGCTGGGGGAAAGGGATTGTCATCCTGCTCATGTTTGTCGGCCGCGTCGGCCTCTTGACCGTCGCCTTCGCTATTGCCGGTCGAACCCGGCGTCATGCGCCGCGTTACGCGGAAGAAAACATCATGATCGGCTGAAACCAAGGAGTTTTGCGGTATGAAGAAGAGCAGATTTTGCGTAATCGGGCTGGGCAACTTCGGGTATCACGTCGTCGCCACCCTCAGTGACGATAACCATGAAGTCATCGCCATCGACGCGGACAAGGACAAGGTGCAGGCCGTCAAGGATCTCTGTTCCTACGCCATTTTAGGGGATGCGGCCAACAAGGCTTTTCTGCAAGCGCAGGGCGTGGCTGAAATGGACGCGGCCGTGGTCTCCACCGGTGACCGCTCCCATCTGGCGACCCTGATCACCCTCTATCTGAAGGAGTTGAAGGTTCCGCGCATCATCGTCAAGGCCGTCAGTGAAGATCACGGCCGCATTCTCGAACGGGTCGGCGCCAGCGAGGTGATCTTCCCCGAGAAGGACATGGCCCGCAAGGTGGCGCACAGCCTGTCGAGCCCCAATGTCCTCGAGTTCATACCGCTGGCCGAGGATTACGCCCTCTCCGAGACCGAGCCGCCCAAGCACTTTATCGGCAAGACCCTGGTCGAGCTGGACCTGCGCAAGAAGCACCATGTCACGGTCATTGCCATCAAGGATGTCCTCACCGATCAGTTCATCGCCGCGCCGCCGCCAAACCACCGCATCAAAGACAGCGACGTCCTTATTCTGATCGGCAAAACCGATGATGTAGACCAGGCCCTGGCGCGCTAGACGGCCGCCAGGCGCCGGCCTTCCTGCAACAGCGCTTCAAACTGGGCGGCCGGCACCGGCTTGCTGAACAGATACCCCTGCAGCACGTCACAGCCGCACCCCCGCAGAAACGCGAGCTGCTCCTCGGTCTCAACCCCTTCCGCCACCGTACTCAGGCCCAGATTGTGGGCGATGTCGATGATGCTGGCGACCATGGAGGCCCCGGCGGGGTCGGTGATCACGTCACGAACAAAGGAGCGGTCGATCTTCAGGCAGTCGACGGGAAAGCGGCGCAGGTAGTTGAGACTCGAATAGCCCGTACCGAAGTCATCCAGACTCAGGCTGACCCCCAGATCTTTCAAAGCCAGCATGGTTCGTTTGGCCGTCTCCGGCGCCTGCATGACCATGCTCTCCGTCAGTTCCAGCTCCAGCAGATCAGGGGGAAGCTGGATATCACGCAGGACCTCTTCTAACACCTTTTCGAGATCCCCCCGGTGAAACTGCCGCGCCGACAGGTTGACGGCCACACTGAACCGGTCAAAACCCTGCTGCTGCCAGACGCGCGCCTGCCGGCAGGCTTCCATCAGCACCCACAGCCCGAGGGGCATGATAAGACCCGTCTCTTCGGCCAGGGGAATGAAGTCGGCCGGCGAGACCAGCCCCCGTTCGGGGTGATGCCAGCGGACCAGCGCTTCGCAGCCGACAATCCGGCCGCTGGCCAGATCGACTTTCGGCTGGTAATGGAGAAGGAATTCATGACGGTCCAGCGCCTGACGCAGGGCGCTCTCCATTTCCAGCGCCCTGGTGATCTGCTGGTTCATCTCCTTCGAATAGAAGGCATAGGTGTTGCGGTCGTTCTTTTTGGCCCGATACATGGCGATATCGGCATCACGGATCAGGGTGGGGCCGTCCAGGCTATCCCCGGGGGAAAGGCTGATGCCGATGCTGGCCGTCAGAATAACTTCACGGCCGTCGATGGTGAAGGGGGCGGTCAGGTTTTCAAGGACTTCGGCCGCCAGCTGACTCACCTCCTCCGGACGCGCCATCTCGGTCAGCAGCAGCACAAATTCGTCGCCGCCGAGGCGGGCGATCGTATCGCCTTTTTTCACCAGGCTCTCCAGACGGCGAGCGATCGAACAGAGCACCTTGTCGCCAAAAGCGTGTCCAATGCTGTCGTTGATCACCTTGAAGCGGTCGAGATCAAGCAGCAGCACCGCCACGAGCCCCCCGGTGCTGCTCGCCGTCTGTATGGCCCGCTCCAGGCGGTCGAGCAGCAGGGCACGATTGGCCAGCCCGGTCAGCTCGTCGTGGGTGGCCATGTGGGTCAGCCGCTCCTCGTAGCGCTTCCGGGTGGTGATGTCGACATGGGTGCCCATAATGCGCAGGGCGCGACCGCGGTCATCCCGGCTGACCACCCGCCCCCGGGACAGAATCCATTTCCAGGTGTCGTCGCGGGTCTTGAGGCGAAATTCTGTTTCGAAGTCATCCTGCCGCCCATCCACACAGGCCTGATTCAACGCCAACGCTCTCTCCCGGTCCTCCGGATGCAGCAGGGCGGCCCAGGCCTCGCTCGTCCCCTCCATGGCTTCGGGGTCGTATCCCAGCATTCTCCAGAAAGCCGGGCTGAAATAGAGCCGATCCGTTTCGACGTCGCGATCCCAGAGCCCTTCACTGACGGCTTCCATGGCCTGACGAAAACGGTACTCGCTCCTGAGCGTCGCCACTTCCAGTTCGTCTTTCTTGCGGCTGGCGCAAAACACCACCCCGCAGATAACCACCAGGAGCACCACCGCCCCGCCGAGAGCGGTACTGAAATGGAGATCGAGTCGATGTGACAGCCGCGTGAGATGGCGCGAAATAGCCAGGTCCACCGCATCGGCCTGACGCTCCAACTGGTGAAAAGCAATGCGCAGATGGATGGCGCTATCGGCCCTGCCCCTGCCGCCGCCCTGCCAGCGGGCGAGGCTTTCTTCGAAAGCCGCCACGCTCTGTTCGAACTCATGGACAATTTGCGGATCGGCATTTTTAAGGTCGTGAACGGAATGGTTCAGGGAGGTGATGGATTGGCGCAGCAGGGCGATGCCTTCCGTCTGGCCGAAGGGGGACTCCGGCATATCCGCCAGCGAAACGTGCAGGAAGCCCTTGGCCAGGTCGATGCGAGCCTGTCGCATGTAGTCGAGATTGGCCAGCGATTGGTTGAGCGCCGCCTTCTGCTGCACATGCAGCCAGGTGACCATCATGCAGACCAGCAGGGAAAGGAGCACGACGCTCCCGAGCCAGAGGCGGGAATCCCTGAAACGGCGGAAGCGGACGGAGCCGCAGAGGTCGAGGGACGGCAGGGTCATGGACGGGACTCCTGGGAGGGGGAAGACACCCCGGGTATCTCCTGGGCACTGAAGCCAAACGGAGCGACCAGGGCAAGGTGTTCCGGCGAACCGATGTAGGATTTCAGCACGGCATTCCAGGCCTGCCGAAGACGGCGGTCCTCTTTGCGAAAGGCGAAGGCTCCGCACTGGGACTCTTCACTGGCCGTCAACCCTGACAGGGCGACGGGTTCCGTTTGCCGCAGCCGGCCTTTCATGGCAAGCCATTGCAAGGAGGGCGAGGAGAGGGCCAGTGCATCGGCCAGCCCCGCTTCAAGCGCCGCCAAGCCGGTTGACACGTCTGGGACGGCCTTCAGGCGCTCTTGCGGCAGCCCTAGTTCGAACAAGGCCCTCGCCTCCACCGAACCGGCCAGAACGATTACCATGACCCCATCGGCACGAACCAGATCGGCGTAGGATTGCAGTTTCAGGGGGTTGCCTTTTGGCACCAGCAGTCCGGGCTGCACCTGAAAGGTCGGCAGGGAAAAGCGGAGCCGTTTTTGTCGCTTGGGCGTCATGAACAGACCGGCGGCGATGACATCGATCCGTCCGGCTTCCAATTCATCAATCAGGCTATCGAACTCGACCTGACGCCACAAGATCGGGTCGATCTCCAGCTGCTCGGCCACCACCCGCACCACTTCCGGCGCTTCTCCCGTCGGCTCGCCGGCCGGTGTCAGAAAGGCATAGGGCGCTTCGACGGCGTAGCCGACACGGATGCCCTTTTCTTGCACCCGCGCCAGGGAATCATCGCGAAAAGGAAAAAGCAGCGTGAAAAGAAACGCGGCTGAAGTCAGAACAAACACCGCCGGAACAAAAAGCGACAGCGAAAAACGACTGTCCTTCTCTTCATGACCGACCATGGCACGTTCCTCCCGCAACGGGTATGGGACACCCTCGCTGATCTTTGCTTAACCGTTCAAAATTATACTCTATTTTTCGACTTATCCGAACCTTTTGCAAGCAATGATTGTCTCGGGCGTCTTTTCCTGCCGCCATTTGCTGCTTGACAGCCTTTCCGCGGCGCTTCTACGATGAAATTGTCTGTGTGCGAACCCAGGGGAGAAAAAACCATGTCCGAAGACGTTTTACTTGCCCTTTTCGAGGCAGCCGCCGGCAAGGTGGGCGCCGAGATCATCCATCTTGGTTCGAGCGCTGAAATCGGCGATACCGTTTGCCGTCTGGCGGACGGCGGCATCTATGTCGCCGACTTTCTCAGCGGCCGGCGGCTCGGCCTAACCGCTCAGCTCAAGGCGGCCGGCTGTCAGGTCCTTGACGGCCGGGACCGGGCGACGGCCGCCGGCGCGACCCTGGGCCTCACCGGGGCCAACTTCGCCATCGCCGATACCGGCACGCTGGTACTGGAGAGTACGCCTGAGGACATCCGCCTGGCCTCCACCCTGCCGGAGCGCCATGTCGTGCTGGCCGATAGCCGCAAGATTGTCGCCGACGGGCTGGCGGCCGTCCCCTGGCTGCGCCAGCTGCATCAGCGTCAGCCGCGAAACTATCTGGCCTACGTCACCGGACCGAGCCGCACCGCCGATATTGAGCGGGTGCTGACCATTGGCGTACACGGCCCGCGGCGCCTGCACATTCTGCTGCTGGACGGACTTTCCGACGATTTTCTGGAGATGTGAGAGGGAGGGGACGATGACCCGAGAACGGAACCGGCAATACCGCCAGCGCATCGACCAGGCCCTGGCCACGCCCCAGCTGCAGGAGGCCTTGCACAAATTCGCCGATGCCTACCTGCTCTCCCGTCAGAACGCCTTCGCCGGCCTCGACTTCGAAGAGCTGCGCCGGGACATTGCCGCCATCAAGGATCAGTCCCTGCAGCAGCGTGACGCCCTGCAACAGGAATTCACCCGCAACGCCGAAGCCGCCGGCGCCACCGTCTTTTACGCCCGCACGGCGGCCGAGGCCAACGACTACATTGCCCGACTCGCCCGCGAGCGCCAGGTCAAGCTGGCCATCAAGAGCAAAAGCATGGCCAGCGAAGAGATCCATCTCAACCGGGCCCTCGAGCAGGCCGGCGTCACCGCCGTCGAATCGGACCTGGGCGAATGGATCATCCAGCTGGCCGGTCAACGCCCCAGCCACATGGTCATGCCCGCCATCCACATGTTCAAGGAGGAAGTGGCGGCGCTGTTCAGCCAAGTCACTGGACAGAAAGAGCCGGCCGAGATCGAGCATCTGGTCAGGGTCGCCCGGCAGCAGCTGCGGCAGAGCTATTTCGACGCCGGCATGGGGATCAGCGGCGCCAACATCGCCGTGGCGGAAACGGGAGGTATCGCCCTGGTGACCAACGAGGGCAACGCCCGCCTGGCCACCACCCTGCCGCCGATCCACGTGGCCCTGGTGGGAGTGGAGAAATTGGTGCCCACGCTGGAGGATGCGGCCAAAATCATCCGCGTGCTGCCCAAGAACGCCACGGGGCAGCTGCTCACCAGCTACGTGACCTGGATCCGCGGCGCTGTTCCCTGCGGGGAGGGGGACAAGGAACTGCATATCGTCCTGCTCGACAACGGCCGCAGCGCCCTGGCCGAATCCCCCCACTGCCGCGACGCTCTGCGCTGCATCAAATGCGGCGCCTGCGCCAACGTCTGTCCCGTCTACCAGACCGTCGGCGGTCATGTCTTCGGCCACATCTACATCAGCGCCATCGGCATCATCCTCACCGCTTTCTTCCACGGCCTCGACCTGGCCGCCGAGCTGGTGCGGGCCTGCATCGGCTGCCGGTCCTGCGTCGCCGTCTGCCCCAGCCATATCGACCTGGAGAACATCATCCTGCAGCTGCGCCAGACCCTCGGCGAGGAAGAGGGCATCGGCACCGGTAAGGCCCTGGTCTTCCGCCGGGTCATGCGCAACCGCCAGCTCTTCCACACCCTGATCCGGACCGCCAGCCTGCTGCAGAAACCGGTCACGCGCGGGGAGGATACCATCCGCCATCTGCCCCTGTTTTTTTCGGGTCTTACCGCCTGGCGCACTCTTCCCGCCATCGCCGCCACCCCCCTGCGTGACCAGTGGCACGACCTTCCGCAACGGGTCGATAAACCGCGCACCAAGGTGGCCTTCTTCGGCGGCTGCGCCAACGATTTCCTCTATCCGGGGCTGGGTAAAGATCTCGTGCGGGTGCTCAACCACTTCAACGTGCAGGTCAGCTATCCCGCCAAGCAGAACTGCTGCGGCATCCCGGCGCTCTATTCGGGGGATCGGGAGACGGCGGTGGAGCTCGCCCGGCAGAACGTGGAGGCCATGCTCGAAGGAGACCCCGATTACGTGGTGACCACCTGCCCCACCTGCACGCTGGCCCTGTGCCGCGACTTTGTCGAGCACCTGCGGGACAACCCGGCCTGGGCGCAAAAGGCGGAGGAGCTGGCGGCAAAAACGATGGATGTGTCGGGTTTTATCGTCAAAGTGCTGGGGGGGGTGGAAAAACTGGCCGGAACGGCCGGGGAAACGATCACCTACCACGACTCCTGCCACCTCAAGCGAGGGGCCGGCGTCTGGCAGGAACCGCGGGTTTTGCTGCAGGCCAGCGGCGCCGAACTGCGGGAGATGGCCCATGCCGACCGCTGCTGCGGCTTCGGCGGCTCCTATTCCTTCACCAGCCATCCGGCCATCGCCCGGAACATCCTCGGCGACAAGGTGCGGGATATTCTGCAGTCCGGGGCCGCCTGCGTCGCCATGGACTGTCCCGGCTGCCTGCTGCAGATTCGCGGCGGCCTGGAAAAGGGCGGACATGCCGTGCGGGCCGCCCACACCATCGAACTGCTGGCCGAAGCCCTTGATCGCCAGCCTCGCTCCGAAGCCTAACTGAACATGCGCCGGAAGAGACCCTTCTTTTCCTGCTCGCGTTTTTCAGTGATCTCGCGCAGCCCTTTGCGGGCCAGGGTATGGCGGGCATCGAGCTTGAGGGCCTTGCTGAACTCGGCCTCGGCCAGCAAGTCCTGCCCCCCTTCCAGCAACATCCAGCCCTTGAAAGCGTAGGCGGAGGGGACGCGATCGAGGGTAAGGGCGCGGTTCAGCATCTGGCGCACCTTCTCCCGCATGGCGGGGCTGCTGCTGTTTCGCGGGTTTCGGTAGATGGACCAGGCCAGGTGCGCCAGGTAGTCGCCGTTTTTCGAGGCGATATTGCAGGCGTCCTGCAGGGCATTTTCGGCATTGTCCCACTCTTCCATGTCCAGAAACACCTTGCCGGACTGGAACTGAACCTGGGACTGGAAGATATCGTCCCCCTTCTGCCCCAGCCCCACCTTCTCCGAGCCGAGCAACTCGTCGTAGCGCTCCTTCTTGATGACATCGGAGAGGGTATTGTAGGCCGTAGTTACCGTGGCCAGGATCTCTTCCGCCATTCCGGCCTCCTCGCCGGCGAGCTGCATCATCGCCTCGGGGCCGAATTCGCGGGTCAGCCTGAAATAGTGGGTTTTAAGCTGATCGAAGGAAAATTTTCCCTGCTCCATAGCGAAAATCTGGTAGTAATTCTTGCCCTGCATGCCTTCAAACACCTGCCGCACCCGCAGCGCCAGGTCGGTGATCTCGGGTAGGATCGCCGGTACGGGCTGCGCAGACAGCAGCGGCTCGTCATCCCGGCTCTCCTCCGCCACCAGATCGGAGAAACTCTCCAGGGGACCCTCGCCGCTGGCCCCGGTCTCATCTTCCGGAACATTGAACAGCACTCGCAAGGGCACACCGGCAGGACGTTCCGCAGCCAGCGGTTCACGGGCAAAGGTCAGCATTCCGAAGGTCTTGAGCAGACGCAGCAGGGGCGTGAGGCCGCTCGCGCCTTCCAGGCATTCGGCCAGAATGTTGCTGCCATCGAGCCGGCCGACAAAACGGCGCTCCTCTTCGTTGAGGTCGAGAAAGTTGATATGTCGGTAAAACGCGGCGTCAGGCACAACGAACTGCCCTAACATTTCGGCGGAAAAAGGATTGGCGGTGTCGGGGGCGCTGCTGCGCCAATAGCCCCGGTGAAAAAGCGAGGGCATGTTGAGGGTGAACAGCTGCAGGCCGCCCAGCGAGGGCAAGGATCGCTGTTCCGCCGTCATCGGTGGCCCGCTGAAGGCCTCGATCAGTTCGCCGGTCAGATAGGCCAGCTTTTCCTGCAGCAATTCGGGATAACGCAGGCAGCCCAGCTGTACCAGCACATCGCTGCGGAATTGTCCCGTCCCCTGATAGTAGTCATATTCCGTGGCGGTAATGCGTCCGTTCTGGACGAGGTAGTCGCCGAAATCCCGATGAACAAAACCCGGCCGCAGAGAAACGGGCATCCCCGCCACGAAGCTGAGGATGGCCCCTCGCGTCCCCTCAAAGTGACAGGTGCCGGAAAATGCCGTGCTGAAGGCCTGATAGAGATGGTGGTCGAAGGGTTCGCCTTCTTCTGCCACGGCCGTCTCTTGCTGACCGGAGGGAAGCATGTCCTTGACCGCCAGCAGAAGGGCTTCGGCGGAAAAAGGTTTTTCCAGGTAATGGCGCACCCCCAGGCCCTGGGCGGCCCTGGCATAACGTTCACCGCGATAGACCCCCGTGGCGATGATGACTGGCAGATCGCGACCGACGGTGCTCTTCCGCAGTTTTTTGAGCAGATCGACCCCGTGCAAACGGGGCAGACGCAGGTCGAGGAGGAGGAGATCCGGAACACCTCGGCTGATCCGCTGCAGCGTCTCGATGCCGTCGGCTGTGCGCTCGGTGGCATAGCCTTCGTGTCGCAGCAGCGCCTCCAGAAAAGCGGCTACGCGGTCATTGTCCTCGGCGATCAGGATTCTTTGGGCCACAGGCTCCCCCGATTCAGACGATGTTTTTCAGGCCTGCTTCAACGCTTCAACTGATAGCGCCGCACCGCGTCATTGTGCTCACGCAGCGTAGTGGAAAAGACGTGGGTGCCATCGCCCTTCCCCACAAAGTAGAGATAGTTCACTTCGGCCGGAAAGGCCGCCGCGCGCAGGGCCGGCTCACCCGGGCTGGCAATGGGCCCGGGGGGCAGGCCGGCGATGCGGTAGGTATTGTAAGCGGTCCATTCCTCCAGGTGCCGGCGGGTGAGGTTGCCGTCAAAGTCCTTCACGCCGTAAATCACCGTCGGGTCCGACTGCAACCGCATCCCCCGCTGCAACCGGTTGTGGAAGACCCCACCGATGATAGGCATTTCGGCCTCGTTCCCCGCTTCCTTCTGGATGATGGATGCCAGGGTCAGCAGCTCGTGGACGGACAGCCCCCTGGCCCTGGCGCCCGCCAGGAGCTCTTCCGTCAGGCGGGCTTTCATCTGCCGCACCATCGCCTGCAGCAGCTCCTTCTCTTCCGTGGTCGCCACCAGGGTATAGGTCTCCGGATAGAGGTATCCTTCCAGCGTTTTAGCCTCCACCCCGAGGGAATGGATAAAATCGGCATCCTGCGCCAGCTGCAGGAAGCTGTCGCCATCACCTCGGCCTTCTGCCGCCAGCTTTCGCGCGATTTCCGCCAGAGTCAGCCCTTCCGGCACCGTGAAACGATACTGGATAACGTCCCCCGCCACCAGGCGTTTTAAAACCTCGCCGGGAGCAGCCGCTTCGGCAAAGCGGTACTCGCCGGCCTTGACCCGGCCCGCCTCTCCCCGCCAGCGGGCCAGCAGGCGCAGGCGCAGGGCACTGTCCACCACGCCCCCTTCCTCCAGCCTTTGGGCCACCTGGGCGAAAGAACTGCCGGGACGAATGGAAATCACCTGCGGCTCAGTCGGCGTCACCGACCGCAGCATAAAGCGGGTAAAGTCAGCGGCCCCATAAACGACAGGTAACAGCAGCAGGATCAGGACCAGCAGGGTCAGGGACGTTTTTCGCGACATGGTGAACTATACCTCAATCAGGCCCGAAAGCGATTTTCGGTGCCGGCGATCAGGCGCTCGATATTGGCCCGGTGGCGCAGGATGACCATGCCGCCGATAAAGAGGGTGACCAGAAAGAGGGGCGTCGAGCGCTCAAAATAGTAAACAAGCAAAGGACAGATCGCGGCGGCGCAGACGGAGCCGAGAGAGATGTAGCGCCATTTCCACACCAGGACCACAAAGACGACAAGAGCGACCAGGACGCTTTTGGGCGACAGCACCAGAAAAATCCCCAGCGCCGTGGCCACCCCCTTGCCCCCTTTAAAACCGATGTAGACCGGATAGAGGTGACCCAGAAAGGTCGCCGCCGCCACCAGAGCCACCGCCCCCAGGGATTCGGGGAAAACGGCCAGGGCAGCCCCCACCGGCAGTACCCCTTTGAGGGTGTCAAGAATCAGGGTGGCCACCCCCAGCTTGCGCCCGGCCACCCGGTAGACGTTGGTCGCGCCGATATTGCCGCTACCCGCCTGGCGGATATCCTCGGAGCCGACCAGCCGGGTGAGGACGATGCCGCAGGGAATGGCGCCAATCAGGTAGGCCGCCAGCAGAAAAACAAGAAGAAACATAGGTGTAACCTCGATGGATCCGCCGAACCGGGCCGCACGCCGGGGCGGGATCATAGTCGTTATAAACGGGCGAATTTTAGCATGGCCCCGGGTAAAAGTCGAACGACTCCGCCAAAACAAAAGCAGGCAGAACCTTCTTCAGTCCTGCCCGCCTTCATTTCAGTCAGTAATGGGTGTAGGCCGCTTTTTAGTGAAAGGCGGCGTGGTACTCCTGCAGGCTGCGGACGGTCTCCTGACCCTGCCGGCAGGCGGCAATCCCCTTGGCGGCGGCCAGGGCCGCGGCCGTGGTGGTGATGTAAGGCACCTTGTAGCGAATGGCGGCCTTGCGGATGTAGGAGTCGTCATGGGCGCTGAGTTTGCCGACAGGGGTATTGATCACCAACTGGATCTCGCCGTTTTTGATGGCATCGGCAATATTGGGACGCCCTTCGTGCATCTTGTTGATCCGCTCTGCCGCAATCCCCTGCGCGGAAAGAAACGCCTGGGTCCCGGCGGTGGCGCGAATGGCAAAGCCCAGCTCGGCAAAGAGTTGCGCCGCCTTGAGAGCCTCGGCCTTGTCGTGCTCGGCCACGGTGATGAGCACCGTCCCCTGCAGGGGCAACGGCGCATTGGCCCCTTCCTGAGCCTTGAAATAGGCGAGGCCGTAGTTGCCGGCCAGACCCAGCACTTCACCGGTGGAACGCATCTCCGGCCCCAGCACAGGATCGACTTCGGGGAACATGCTGAAGGGGAAGACCGCCTCCTTAACGCCGAAATGAGCGAACTTCTGCCGGTCGAGGCCCTGCTCGGCGAGCTTTTTGCCCAGCATGGCGGCCACGGCGATGCGCGGCATGGGGATATTGCAGACCTTGGAGACCAGGGGCACGGTGCGGCTGGCGCGGGGGTTGGCTTCCAGAATGTACACCTTGTCGTCGGCGATGGCGTACTGGATGTTCATCAGCCCGACCACCCCCATCTCCACGGCGATGCGCCGGGTGTATTCTTCGATGGTGGCGATGTGTTTGGCCGGGATGGAGACCGGCGGAATGACGCAGGCCGAATCGCCGGAATGGACGCCGGCCAGCTCGATGTGCTCCATGACCGCCGGCACGAAGGCATCCTTGCCGTCAGCGATGGCGTCGGCTTCGGCCTCGATGGCGTTCTGCAGGAAGCGGTCGATGAGAATGGGGCGCTCGGGGGAAATCTCCACGGCTTTCTGCAGATACTCGCGCAGCATCCCCTCGTCATGGACCACCTCCATGGCCCGGCCCCCGAGGACGAAGGAGGGGCGCACGATGAGGGGATAGCCGATGCGGGCGGCAATCTGCACCGCCTGCTCTTCGGTGGCGGCCATGCCCGATTCGGGCTGGGGAATGCCGAGCTTGATCATGGTCTGGTTGAAGAGGTCGCGGTCCTCGGCCTGGTCGATGGTCTCGGGGCTGGTGCCGAGGATGGGCACTCCCGCCGCTTCAAGCTCGCGGGCGATATTCAGCGGCGTCTGACCGCCGAACTGCACCACCACCCCTTCGGGCTTCTCCTTCTCGTAGATGGAGAGCACGTCCTCGACGGTCAACGGTTCAAAGTAGAGCTTGTCCGAAGTGTCGTAGTCGGTGGAGACCGTCTCGGGATTGCAGTTGACCATGATGGTCTCATACCCCGCCTCGCGCAGGGCCAGGGCCGTATGCACGCAGCAGTAGTCGAACTCGATCCCCTGGCCGATGCGGTTGGGGCCGCCGCCCAGCACCATGATCTTCTTGCGGTCGGAGACAGCTACGGAGTCGGGGGCATTGTAGGAAGAATAATAGTAGGCGGCGTTTTCAACGCCACTGACGGGCACGGCCTCCCAGGCTTCGACCATGCCGAGAGCGATGCGCTTCTCGCGGATCGCCTGCTCGCGTACTCCGAGGATCTGCGCCAGGTAGCGGTCGGCGAAGCCATCCTTCTTGGCCTGAATCAGCAGGGCGTCAGGCGGCAGGCTCCCCTTGTGCTGCAGGATTTCCTCCTCCAGCACCACCAGCTCCTTCATCTGCTGCAGGAACCAGGGTTTGATGAAAGTCTTGCCGTAGAGCATGTCGATGTCGGCGCCCTTGCGCAGGGCTTCGTAGAGGATGAACTGGCGCTCGCTGGAAGGTTCGGCCAGCAGCTCCAGCAGCTCGTCGAGGGATTTCTGATGGAAATTCTTGGCGAAGCCGAGGCCGTAGCGGCCGTTCTCAAGGGAACGGATCGCCTTGTGCAGAGCCTCCTTGTAGTTCTTGCCAATGCTCATGACCTCGCCGACGGCGCGCATCTGGGTGCCGAGCTTGTCATGCACACCCTTGAATTTTTCAAAGGCCCAGCGGGCGAACTTGACCACCACGTAGTCTCCGGAAGGCGTGTATTTTTCCAGGGTGCCGTCGCGCCAGTAGGGGATCTCGTCAAGCGTGAGCCCGGCGGCCAGCTGGGCCGAGACCAGGGCGATGGGAAAGCCGGTGGCCTTGGAGGCCAGCGCCGACGAACGCGAGGTGCGGGGATTGATCTCGATGACCACCACGCGACCGCTCTTGGGATCGTAGGCGAACTGCACGTTGGTGCCGCCGATGACCTCGATGGCGTCGACAATGCGGTAGGCGTAGTCCTGCAGACGCGCCTGCAGGTCGGCGTCGATGGTCAGCATGGGGGCAGTGCAGAAGGAGTCGCCGGTGTGCACGCCGACGGCATCGACGTTCTCGATGAAGCAGACGGTGATCTTCTGGTTCTTGGCATCGCGCACCACCTCAAGCTCCAGTTCCTCCCAGCCGAGAATCGATTCCTCGATGAGGACCTGGCTCACCGGACTGGCGGCCAGACCGCGGCTGACGATGGTCTCGAACTCCTCCAGATTGTAGGCGAAGCCACCGCCGGTGCCGCCCATAGTGTAGGCGGGACGAATGACCACCGGCAGGCCGATGCGGCCGACGATCTCCTGGGCTTGCTCCAGGGTGGTGGCGATCTCGCTGCGCGGAGTCTCGATCCCCAGACCAGCCATGGTCTCCTTGAAGGTCTCCCGATCCTCGCCGCGCTTGATGGCATCCAGATTGACGCCGATGACCCGCACTCCGTACTGGTCGAGAATGCCGCGCCGCGCCAGCTCGCTGGAAAGATTGAGGGCAGTCTGACCGCCCAGGTTGGGAAGCAAGGCGTCGGGACGCTCTTTTTCAATGATTTCGGTCAGACGCTCGACGTTGAGCGGCTCGATATAGGTGGCATCGGCCATGCCCGGGTCGGTCATGATAGTGGCTGGATTGGAATTGACCAGCACGATCCGGTAACCGAGCTTGCGCAGGGCCTTGCAGGCCTGGGTGCCGGAATAATCGAACTCACAGGCCTGACCGATCACGATCGGGCCGGAACCGATAATCAGAACTTTCTTCACATCGTCGCGTTGGGGCATCGGAATCTCCTGAAATCATTTCATCATCGTTGACGGATTTAACCCGGTAATATGGCAGAATTTAGCCTCGGACGCAATCGCATCGACAGAAAAAAACGCTCGATTGCGTGAAAAATCGGGAGAAGGTCAGCTCTGCTTGCCCATATCCCGGTGCAGCTCCTGCCGCAGGCGGTGGGCGACAGGCCCGGCGAGACCCTGCTTGATGGTGAAGTCGTCGACCCGCACCACCGGCATGACCTCCAGAGAGGTGGAGGTGATGAACACCTCGTCGGAGAACTTCAGATCCTGCAGCCGAAATTCGCCGGTAATCACCCGCAGGTTGAGCACCTCTTCGCACAGGCGGATAATGGTTGCGCGGGTCACCCCCTCGAGCAGGCCGGTGGAGACATCCGGGGTGAATATCCAGTCGTCCTTGGCCCAGAAGATGTTCGAGGAAGCGCCTTCGCAGATATGGCCGCGATTGTTGAGCATGATGACCTCAAAGGCCCCGGCGGCCCGGGCCTCCAGCTTGCCGAGCAGGCTGTTGAGGTTGCTGATGGACTTGATTTTAGGGCTGATGGCCTCGGGGGCGTTGCGGCGGGTTTGGGCCACCCGCAGGGGGATGCCCTGCCGATAGTGGACAGGGTCGAAGCCCTTGAATTCCGTCCCCACCACCAGACAGGTCAAGTCGTTGTTCATGTCGCGCTGAAAGCCGATCTGCCCCTTGCCGCGGGTGATGGTGATACGGTAATAGGCATCCCTCAGTCCATTTCGACGGCGCAGTTCCAGCAGGATGTCCTCCAGCTCCGCCTGGGTGAAGGTCAGCGGATAGCAGAGGGCCTCGGCCGATTGCAACAGACGCTGGTAGTGCTGGGCAAACTGGTAGAGCCGGTCGCCGACGGAACGGAAGCTCTCGAAGATGCCGTCACCGTAGAGGAAACCCTGGTCGAAGACGGAAACCATAGCCTGTTCACTTTCTACAAAGCGGCCATTGAGATAGACATAACCCATGGAAATCTCCTGCCGGGGAATAGGATTCACTGCCGTAAAAACCTGCACCCATTCTAACCCAAAGCAGACAGGCCGCCAACTAGCCGGGCACAAAAAAGGGAGCGCCGCGGCTAACGGCGCTCCCTGGGGGGTGCGGATTCAATAAAAACGTTTCAGCTTGCTCAGGCGCTTGCGCTCGCGCCGCAGGGCTTCCTTCTGCTTGCGCTTGCGCTTGACGCTGGGTTTCTCATAAAAGCGCCGCGCCTTCATGTCGCGAAACAAGCCTTCCTGCTGAAGTTTGCGCTTCATGACTTTCATGGCTTTGACCAGATTGCCGTCAATGACCTTGATTTCCAAAAGCAACTCTCCTTTCATGTACGATTAAAAGCGCCCGCGTTTACTCGGGCACATTGGGAATCGTCGTCGTCTCCCCCTTGTGGTTCCTCAGGGTGTATTCTTTGTCGTTTTTCCCCTGGATGTAATAATCGGGCATCAGGGGAATCTTGCCGATATTGGTGGCGATGACGTGCATCGGCTGAGCCAGACCGGTGGTGTGGCCGCGCAGAGCGTCCCGAATCAGTTGCGAGCCCTTCTCCACCGGAGTGCGGAAGTGGTCGATGCCCGGCGCCGCCTCGCAGTAAAAGACGTAGTAGGGGCGGATGCGGGTGGCCAGCAGCTTCTCATGCAGCTCGCGGAAGGTCTCCACATCGTCGTTGATTCCTTTGAGCAGCACGGCCTGGTTGCCCACGTTGACGCCGCAGCTCAGCAGGTTGTAGACAGCCCGCGCCGTCTCTTCGGTGAGCTCCCGGGGGTGGTTGCACTGGGTGTTGATCCAGATGGGCACCTTGTGGAAGCCGCCGAGCACCTTCATGAGCGAAGGGGTGATGCGCTGCGGCAGTACGATGGGCGTGCGCGTACCGAAACGGATCATCTCGACATGGGGCAGCTCGCGGAGCTTGCGGATGAGGTAATCGATCTGCTCGTCGGAGAGCAAAAAGGGGTCGCCGCCGGTGATGAGCACGTCGCGCACCTCAGGGTGCTCGGCGATCCATTGCAGCCCTTCGTCGACATTGAAGTCCAGGGAGAGGCTGCCGTCCACCACCAGCTCTTTACGGAAGCAGTGCCGGCAGTAGATGCCGCAGGTCTGGGTGACGGTAAAGGCGACGCGGTTCTTGTACTGGCGGGCAATGCTGTCGGGGCGCACCTCGTCGGTGGCGCGATTCTCCTTCCACATCAGGTAGTCGTCCATGCCGAAGCGGTTTTCCTGCTCCTGCCGGGAGGGGATGATCTGGCGGCGGATCGGGCAAGCGGGATCGTCTCGATCCATCAACGAAGCGTAATGGGGCGTCGCTCCCCAGACTGTTTTATTGTTGCGCAGCACCTCTTCTTCTTCAGGGGTGAGATTCACATATTCTTTCACCCGGTCGATGGTATTGACGAAATTCTTCATCTGGTCCTGCCAGTTGCTCACTTCGTCCTCTTGCTGTTTCATGGCCTGGTTCTTCATAGCGTCCTTTCCTGTTGTCGGGATGGCCACGGTCTCAGGTAAAAACAAGCCTGCAGGGGCCATCCGGCAGATGAATAGCTCGTGCCGGCGCGACTGCAACCATGACGGAAAGGGAGAATCCGAAAAACCAGCCGGATCAACAGGAGGCTTCGGACAAGAGGAACCGACCATCGCCACAGGATGGTCGGCACAGAGACAGGTCGCGCGCAACACGCGTAAAGAAGATTATTTCTGACGAAGGATGGGGCCACCCGCACCCGGTCTTGAAACGGAACGCTTCAAGCCAGTGCTGCCCCAGAGAGAGAGGGTTCGTTCCGTACAGAACGGGCCTGTACGGTCCACCTCAAGAGCGGGTCTAGGGTCGGAACGCCGGGGAACGGCGCCGCCACAGAGTCAACAAGGTAACATAATCAGGCGAGAGGGTCAAATCGGCCGCCCGGGGGATATCAGTAGCGCACCCGCAGCTCATCAAGCGTCCGGTGGATATCCTCCAGGCCGAAACCTATCTTTTCACAGCACATCTCCGAGTAGGTCTCGTATTGATCCACCCGTTCCACCAGTTTGGCCACCAACTCCTCACGGCCGGCGAAATCTTGCGGATGCTGCGCCACCTTCATGAGCAGTGGAACAATAAAATCGGGCAACTCACCCTCTTCATGCTGTTTGCGCACCACCTTGGTCAGGCGTTGAAAAACATCCATGGTCGCTCTCCTTTCAACATTCTCTTAACTTTAATCAAGACGGCGCCTTATGGCAAATCGGGACGAACCGACGGTCGACCGGACTTGATTTTCCCTTATAAATTGATAAAGTCCTTTCAGGCACGTCACTTTAACCCCAAAGGAGGAGAACATGAAAATGAATAATGTGAAGCTGTTTCTCGGTATGTTCCTGTCCATCGGCCTGCTGATGCTGGCCGCCTGCGGCGGCTCCAGTTCGAGCGGCAGCGCGGAGCCTGGTACCCTGTCGCTGCAGATGGTCGATGCCACCACCCCGGACTTCAAGGCCATTTATGTCACTATTGACCGGGTCGATGTTCATTCCGAGGGCGGAGACTGGACGACCGTGGCCACCCCCCAGAAAACCTACAACCTGCTGGAACTGGTCAACGGCGTGCAGGAAACGCTGGGAGAAGAGGAGTTGGCCCCCGGCAACTACACCCAGATGCGCCTGATCCTGTCGGAAACACCTGATGACGGGCTGAACCTTTTGGATAAGGAGCACGAATACGGCAACTACGTCATTACTCTGGACGATGTAAGTCATGAACTGAAAACGCCTAGCGGTATGCAGAGCGGCATCAAACTGGTCAACGGATTTACCATCGCCTCCAATGAGACCACCGAGCTGATCCTCGACTTCGATGCGGCCCGTTCCGTAGTCGTGGCCGGCAATCTCAGCAAGGATAATTACAAGTACCTGCTCAAGCCGACCATCAAGGTCGTCGCCAGCGCCGCGATGGTGCAGGGACATGTCTTCGAGGACGGGACGGAAGAGCCCTTGCCACCCTTGCCCAACACCCGAGTCAGTGCTCACCGCCCCGCTTCCGCCGAAACTCAGGCTGCGACTTTGAGTGCTGACGATGGGGGGTATGCTCTTTTCCTGACCCCCGGCAATTACCAACTGCTCGCTTTCCGCGCCCCGATGGACGGTCAAGGCTATGCCCCGGCCTGTCTGGAAATCAGTCTGAATGCCGACCAGCGTCTTTCCGGACAGAACTTTTTCCTGGAGTCTGCCGATTTCAACACCCTGTCCGGCACGGTGACGGTCGCCGCCCCGGTAGAGGGACAGCATGTCGTACTCAGTGTCCGGCAGGCGGCGCCGGCTGACTGCAGCGGCATGGTGGAACTGGCCAGCATCCAACTTGAAGATGGTCTCTATTCCCTTGAGCTGCCCGTCGGCACTTACCAACTGGTCGCCTCCGTGCTCGATGAGGAATCCCAACTGGTTGGCGATCCTCAGATTATTGAAAATGTCACCATCACCACCGAGGCTGATACTGTACAGGATATAAACTTCTAATGAACCTGCACCGGACCGGCGCGGGAGCCCCCCGTGCCGGTCCAGTCATTTGATTCCTGTTGACAAAAAGCAGGCGCGTTGGTTAACATGCTTCTCTGTTAAAGGGGAGTAGCAATCGGTCGGAGACATGACCGACCCGCGTTTCGTCATTACGGAGGCCACGCCTCCCGGACTCGGGGTTACGACGCTTCGTCGCAATCTGCAAGACCTTTATCCACAGCATTTCATCATGCCGCGGGTAAAGGTCTTTTTTATTACCCGCCGCACAAACAACGCGTACGGAGGACAAACCATGAACCGCATTAAAACCACGCTTCTGCTGACCAGTCTCACCCTGCTTCTTGTTTTCATGGGCAGCGCCATCGGTGGCCAGTCGGGCATGATCATCGCCTTTCTCATCGCCGGCGGCATGAACTTCTTCTCCTACTGGTACTCAGACAAGATCGTGCTCAAGATGTACAAGGCCAAGGAAGTCACCGAAGCCGACAATCCGGGCTTCTACGGCATGGTGCGCCGCCTCAGCCAGCAGGCCGGCCTGCCCATGCCCAAGGTCTACATCATCCCCTCGGAGGCTCCCAACGCCTTTGCCACCGGGCGCAATCCGCAGAATGCCGCCGTCGCCGCCACCCAGGGCATCATGCGACTGCTCACGGAAGACGAGCTTGAAGGGGTCATGGCCCACGAGCTGGCCCATGTTCAGAACCGCGACACGCTCATCTCCACCCTGGCTGCGACCTTCGCCGGCGCCATCGCCATGCTCGGCAACATGCTGCAGTGGGCCGCCATTTTCGGCGCCGGCCGTAGCGATGACGAAGAAGGCGGCGGCATGCTCGGCAGCCTGGCCGTGGCCATTATCGCCCCCATGGCGGCCATGCTGATCCAGATGGCGGTCTCCCGCTCGCGGGAGTATCTGGCCGACGCCTCCGGCGCCCGCATCTGCGGCAAACCCCAGGCCCTGGCCAGCGCTTTGCGCAAACTGCAGATGGGCGCTCAGGCGGTGCCCATGCAGGAGGCCACGCCGGCGACATCGCACCTGTTTATCGTCAACCCACTGACCGGGCGCTCTCTGGCCAATCTCTTTTCTACCCATCCGCCCATGGATGATCGCGTCGCCAAACTGGAAGCCATGGCCAGCGGCCGCAACTGATCGGCAAGGGCCGGTCAGCGCAGCAGAATAACGGCAAAGACCACAATCAGGAGTAGGAAGAGCCCCCCGGATACACGCCAGCGCAATAATCCCTTTTCACTGGCGGCCAACAGGGAGTGCAGGCCGAACAACTCGATCGGACCCTGCCAGACAAAGGTCAGGTAAGCCCGGACCAGGCGCGTCACCACGGGGTCGCCGTACCGGTCCCACCCTTGGCGGGCACCTCTTCCCAGAGCATAGAGCAGGAGCAGCACATCGCCCGCCGGCAGCGGCGGCAGCAGGCTGCTCCTGCTTTTTTTGACCAGGCGCCAGAGCAGAAAGCCCACAGCCGCTCCCACCAGCACCGTAAGGGCCGCCTCACTGCTCCATCCTGGCGATTTTGCCCCCCAGGGAGCCAGCCAACCCGGAACGATCCTCCATACCATCAAGAGCCCGCCCAGCTGCACCGCCCCCCAGGCCAGCCACTGTCGGCCAGTCGGCGGGCTGCCCATCCCGATCCGCTGCGTCCAGGGCAACAGCAACAGGTGCGCCATCAGTACGGAGGTGGCCACGGCCGACCCGGCCAGTGTCCAGCTAAAGACTTCCGCCCAGGGCGACGGCATGGCATTCGCCAGCCCTCCCAAAAGCTTCTTGGCCACCATGCCGCTGGTCAGGGGCGCTCCGGCCAGAGACAGCGCCGGCAACAGCAATCCCGCCAGAAAGACCCTTCGGGTCCACACCCCTTCCGCGCCAACCATGCCCACCCCCAGAAAAAGAGCCGTCTTGGCCAGGCCGTGGTGCAGAGCGTAAAGACAGAGTGCCGCCAGCACCGAGGGCCAGACCGCCGGGAAGAGCAGTCCCAGCCCCAGGGCTCCCGTCATCAGCCCCATCTGGCTGATGCTCGAGTAGGCCAGCACCGTTTTGGCCTGAGACTGGGCCAGGCCCAAAACCACCCCGCCAAAAGCCGCCAGGAGCCCGAGGAGCAGGCAGAGCAGGCCCCAGGCGGGAAAAGCCGCCTCCCCCAGAGGGAGGAAACGCAGCCAGGCCAGCAGACCGGCCTTGATCATGGCCCCGGACAGCACGGCGCTGGCCGGGGTGGGTGCGACCGGGTGGGCCAGGGGCAACCAGAGGTGCAGAGGGAAGCAGCCGGCCTTGACGCAGAAACCAACCAGTATCAGGCCGATAATCAGGTGACGATGGGGCGAAACGGCAATCCGCGGCGCGAGTTCAGACAGACGTATTGTGCCTTCGGCGGCGATCAGCATGAGACCGGCGATCAACAGCACCTCTCCCAGTACCGCCATGACCAGATAGACCTTGCCGGCCTGTCGCGCCTCGGAATCTCGCTCATGAACGACCAGCCCGTAGGCCGCGAAGGTCATGAGGGCGAAGAACAGGTAGAAAGCGGCCATGTCCCCGGCCATGATCAGCCCCAGATTGCCGGTCATGGCCAGCAGAAAAAAGAAGAAGAAGGACTGGAAGCGCGCCTGCTTAGCCAGGTAGCCGCGGGCATACAAGGCCGCGGCACCCCAGGCCAGGGAGGTAAAAAGCAGAAAGATGCGGCCCGTCAGGTCCAGGCCGAAGGTGCTGCCGAGGAGCAGCCAGGGGTAGTTCCCTGCCTCCGGCGGCCACAGGGCCAGGGCGATAGGCGGCAAGGCCGACCAGGGGGCGGCCGCTATCGCCCAGGACCGTCCCCAGCGGCTCAGGCACCCCCCCGCCAGCAGCAGGGGAAAAGCCAGGACGGCTAGCCAGACGACCTGTGAATAGAGTGCTCCCATCAGGGAATCCATAAGCGGTACGCCTCCCGGGCAATCATGGCCACCCACCCCCGTGGACTGAAGGAAAGGCCGGCCAGCAGTCCCGCCGACAGGGAGAGTCCGGCGGTGATCAGGGTCGGCCCCAGCAGCAGTCCGTCCGTCTCCAGGCGCGAACCCGGTTTGCGTTCAGGCCAGGCTGCGGCCGGCTCCTTGAACCAGGCGGCATAGACGATGGGCAGAAAGTAAGCGGCATTGAGCAAACTGCTCAGCACCATGACCCCCACCACCCAGGAGTGTCCGGCGGCGATTCCGCCCAATCCCAGGTACCACTTGCTGACGAAGCCGGCCAGGGGAGGAATGCCGATCATGCCGAAAGCGGCCAGGGTAAAAGCGGCCATGGTCCAGGGCATCCGGCGACCGACTCCGGCCATTTCGCTCACCCGGCGAACGTTGAGAGTTTCGGCGAGGTTGCCGGCGCAGAAGAAGAGCGTTATTTTCATGATCCCCTGATGCACCAGATGCACGACTCCGCCGATGGTGGCCAGTGGGCCGACGATGGTCACGCCGAGAACGATATAGGAGACCTGACTGACGGTGGAATAGGCCAGACGCCGCTTGAGGTCATCCTGAAAAAGGGCCCGCACCGATCCATAAAGGATGGTAATGGCCGCCACAGCGGCCAGGGGCCCCAGCAGGTTGAGAGAAGCCGCCAGCTCCACGCCGTAGATATCGTAGACAATGCGGATAATGCCGAAAGCGCCCGCCTTGACCACGGCCACCGCGTGCAGCAGGGCCGAGACCGGGGCCGGAGCCACCATGGCAATGGGTAGCCAGCCATGCAGAGGGACCAGGGCGGCCTTGACCCCCACTCCCCCCACCATCAAACAGAAGATGGCGACCAACTGCACGCGATGGCCCGCGTCAACAGCAGAAAGCACCCCGCCGGCGACGAAATCGACGGGGCCGACCAGCGCCTGCAGCCACACGGCCCCGGTCAGCAGGGCGGCGCCGCCGAGCAGGGTATAGACGAGGTAGGTGTCGCCGGCATAGAGCGACTCGGAGGTGCCGCGATGCACCACCAGCGGATAGGTGGAGAGGGTCAGAAGTTCATAGAAGATGAAGAAGGTGAGCAGGTTCCCGGCGAGGGCGATCCCCGTCGTCGCCGTCACGCAGACGCTGAAAAAGCCGAAGAAACGGCTTCGATGAGGTGAACCTTCCAGGTAGCCGACGGCATAGATGGTGGTGAGAAACCAGAGTCCGGCAGAGAGGGCAACAAAGAGCATGGCCAGGGGGTCGGCGCGCAGGACAAAATCGACCCCTGGCAGCAGCGGCAGCGAAAAAGCATACTCCGCCCCACGGAACACCCCCCAGAGCATCACCCCCACAAAGAGCAGCTTAATGGTGGCACCCAGCAGGTTCAGGGTCGTGCGCAGCCGGTGCCGGCGCTCCTGCAGACCGAAGATCACCAGCCCGGTGATCAGGGAACTTAGCAAGGTCGCGATGGGCAGAATACTGCTCCAGTTCATGGTCCCCCCGGATAGCCGATGGCCAGAAGATCGAGGGGCCAGGACCCGCACAGGCCCAGCGCCAGGGAGAGCAGGGCCGTAGCCATGGACGCCCACTGCATCCGGCGCGGAACCGCGCGGTACAGCCCGACATCCTCATCCCACACCAGGGCCTGGCGCAGCACGCGAAAAACATAGCCCGCCGCCAACACGCCGCCGAGGAGCATGCCCGGCACCCACCACCACTGCAGACTTTCCACCGAGGCCTTGAGAAAAAGCCACTTGGAAGAAAAACCACCGCTGGGCGGTAGCCCCATCAAAGTCATCCCCCCCAGAGCAAAGGCGAACAGCGGAACGGGAAATTGCCGGCCGATGCCGGTCAGGTCGGCGATCCGGTCGGAGCCGGCGGCCTGAGCCAGACACCCCGCCGACATGAACATGGCCGACTTGGCCAAACCGTGGGAGAGGAGCAGAAAAACCAGCCCGCCCCAGGCTCCCGGCACTTCCAGCGACACTCCGTCCCCGGCGGGGGTCCAGGCCGTCATAAGGGGAAAAATCAGGAAGAGATAACCGATCTGGGCGATACTCGAATAGGCCAGCAGCCTCTTCACCCGTCCCTGCCGCCAGGCCAGCAGAGAACCCCAGAGGATGGCCAGCATCCCGAGCCCCCCGAGAATCTGTGCCGCGGCGAATTCCTGCCTGAAGGAGAAGAGCTCAAACCAGAGGCGCAGCAGAAGGTAAAAGGAAGCCTTGGTGGCCAGGGCCGCCAGCAGGGCGCTGACGGGACTCGGCGCCTCGGCATAGGCGGCGGGAAGCCAGAAGTGAAGGGGAAAAAGGGCGGTTTTCAGCAAAAGACCCAGAATCATAAGGCCGGTGGCCACCGACAGGCTGCCGACCCCGTCAGGCGACTCCGCCAGGGCGTGAAGAGTGAGGGCGCCGCTTTCCGCGTAGAAAAGAGCCGTTCCCAGCAGGTAGGCCAAAGAACCGAGCAGGGCGACAAAGAGGTAGCGCAGCCCTGCCGCCAGGGAAGAAGCCGTGCCGGACAAGGTGATAAGCGGCACGGCGGAGAGGGTGAGAAGTTCGAGAGTGACATAGAGATTGAAGACATCGCGCGAGAGAAAGAGCGCATTCAACGCACCCCAGAAGAAGAGCACGAGGGGCCAGAACAGGGCGTTTTCGCAGCCTTCCGCCTCCACAGGAACGGCCGTGAGCAACCCCAGGGAGAATATGCCGACCAGAATGACCACAAGAGCGGTCAGCAGCAGCATGAGCAGGCTCAGCCCATCGGCATACAGCTCGATGCCCAGGGGCGCGCCCCATTCGCCTAGCGCGTAGGCCCGCGGACCCTGCCGCCACAGCTCCCGCGTCAGGGCGGACAAGCCGCCGCCGACTACCAGCACGGTGAGGCCGAAGAACCAGCGGCCCGATCGCCGGCCGCCCACAAAGGCCAGCAGTCCCCCGATAAAAGGCGCCAGGATGATGCAGACTTCCCAGGGCAGGGTCGTCATGGCGGGCCATCCTTCCAGCGCGACTCTCTCATTCCCCCTCCGGTAGCCGGGTCTTTCCGGTCTGCTGATAGTACCGGCGCGCCAGCGCCAGGGCAAAGGCCGTCGCGCTCACCGCCACCACGATCCCCGTCAGCACCATGGCGAGAGGAACCGGGTCGGGGTTCTGCTGCGGGTCGCGGGAAGCGATGCCCACCAGCAGCAGAAAGACGCCGCTGCTCATGATATTCAGGGCCAGGATCTTGCGCAGAAGGTGGCGGTCAAAAAACAGCCCGCGCAGGCCCAGGCAGAAGAGCAGAACAGCGCCCACCATATAAAGATCGGCCTGGGTCATACGTCCTCCTCCCCTTCCGGCGGCACCATCGGCGATCCGGCCGGCGGGTTTGAGGCAAAAAGGGCCACCAGCGTCACCGCGATGGACAAGGTCAGCAAAGACTCCAGGGCGACGATCAGAGGACCCGCTCCGTTTTGGGGATATTCGAGCAGTTTGCCCCCCATCCCCAGGGTGGCCAGCGCCAGCGCCAGGAAAAAGGCGAAGCCGGAAGCCAGCGCCGCCCGCACCCGCCAGGGAGCCCCCAGACGGACATTCAACTTTCCCCCCAGAAGCAACAGAACACCGGCGGCAGCCAGCACGGCGCCGGCCTGAAAAGCCCCACCCGGCGCATGTTCGCCGGCCCAAAGAAGATAGCCTGAGGTCAGCACCATCAGAGGAACGACCAATCGCGTCATGGCCGCCAGCACGGGGCCGGGCGGAGCGATCATGAGCAGCGGTCCGGGCGGCTGCCCCTGCCGCAGCGCCATGCAGGCCATCGCCGCCAGCAGCAGGACCCCGATCTCCAGCAAGGTATCGTAACCCCGAAAATTGAGGAGAACGGCGGTCACCGGCGAATGAACCCCCGAATCGACCAGGCGGGCGTTTACCTGGGGCTGGAGACTGATTGACGCGGCCGGCAAGGACAGCACGACCCAAACCAGAATGGCGGCAAAGGTCGTCAGGACCAGCGAGACCAGCCCGTTGAGAATCCTCTCTGCCGGCTTCATTCTTCCTCCGCTGACGAGGAGGAAGGCTCCCGGGTGGTGGCCCCATTCCGTTCCACATCCAGGTGCCCGACCGCATCCAGCAGGAGGGCCCCGGTGAGTCCGGCGCCAATGGCCGCTTCCGCCAGGGCGATATCGGGCGCCCGCAGCCGCACCCAGGCCAGCGCCATGAGCAGCCCGAAGGCCATGAACAGCACCACCGCCTTGAAGAGATCGCGGGCCGACAGAATCTGCCAGGCCAAGGCCAGCAACGTAGCGAGCAGCAGCAGATCAAAGCCAAAGGCGAGAGACATCATGACCGCTCCTTCGCGCAGAAGCGCCCCTGGCGTGGCCGCAGGCCGCCGCGAAAGGCGCTGTTCGCCACCAGATAGCAGGCAGCCGAGCTGGCCACCAGGGCCAACAGCCAGATAAGCAGCATCTTCAGCGCCACCGGGACCGATCCCGCCTGCAGCAGCAAGCCCGACACCGTCAGCCCCAAACCGAGGTTGTCGGCCTTGGTCAAAGCATGAAGGCGGGTATAGACATCCGGCAGTCGCAGCATCCCCAGCGTCCCCGCCAGAAAAAAGACCGCTCCGGCCAGCGTCAGCAGCACGGACAAAAGATCAATCATCGTCATCCTCTCCGGTCCCTTTCTGGATCACCCAGAATCTTTTGACAAAAGCCACCGTCGCCAGGGCCCCGAGCAGAATGAAGATCAGGGCCACGTCCCGCAGCGCCGGCAGGCCCATGGCTTCGGCCAACAACAGCAGGATCGCCACTCCCGTGGTGCCGAAGAGCTGGGCGGCCAGCATGCGGTCCGCCGGCGTAGGCCCTTGGAGCACCCGCACCAGGCCGACCACGATGGTCAGAAGAAGAAAGATCGCCGTGGCCAGAAAAAAGTCATGCATCCGCGTCCTCCGGTCTGCTCCCAGTCAGCGTCAGCCCAAAAAGTGCAGCCACCCGTCTCTCCACCCGGCGTAGAGAATCTTCCAGGGGCCCGCTGTCATCGAGGGCATGCACCAGCAAACAGCCTTCCGTCTTTAGAGAAACACTGCAGGTGCCGGGCAGCAGGCTGATGGTGTTGGCCAGAAAGATCCGGGCCGGGCCGGGAGGAAGGCGAAGGAAGAATTCACAGATGGCAGGGGAAACAGGCAGACGGGGATCGTAGACGCGGCGGGCGACGTCGAGACCGCCACGCAGGGAGGCATAAAAGAAGAAAGGGAGAAAGGAAAGCAGGCCGGCCAGCGTCCAGGTCTTCTGATGGTCGACCGCCAGCAGGTGACCGGCTCCCAGCGCCAGCAAAATCACGGGGAGGCCGAAACCCAGGGCGGCGGAATCCCCTTCCGTCAGAATCCACCACACCAAGGCCAAAAGCAGAAAACGGAGCGTCAGTTCCCGAAACCACGCAGCCACCCTGTCCTCCTCGTCCCGCAGCGTAAAGGGAGGGGCATATCCCCTTCAGGCCTTCAAGTATAGAGGAGGGCGGAGGGGCGTCAAGGCGGGTTGCCGGCGTGCAGGACCGCTCAGCTGTTGCGGCGCATGCGCTCCAGATCTTCGGGGGTCAGGCAGAGGGTCTCATTGGCGGCGGAAGGCCTGGCTTTGCCCGGCTGATCCTTGGCCTCCTCCATAAAGACGAGGGTATGCTTGCCAATGGTGATCTTGTCCTGGTGGTTCAACCCCCTTTTCCAGTTGAGCAGGGCTCCGTTGAGAAAGGTGCCGTTGGTGCTCTTGAGATCTTCCAGATAGAAGGGGATGCCCTGCCGGTAGATTTCGGCATGACGGCGGGATACGGCCAGGTTGTCGATCTGGATGTCGTTATCGGCGTCACGGCCGATGCGGATTCCTTCGCTGCCGATCGCCACTTCCTTGACAACCTGTCCCTTGAACATCACCACGATTTTTGCCACTTTTCCTCTCCTTGGCGCGGATCAGGACCGCAGTTCCTGCAGTCGCCGCGAAATTTCCCGATGGTCGCAGAGGCGTTCGTCGGGGTCTTTGCGCAGCATTGCCATGACCAGATCCGAGACCTCCTGGCGGAGCCCTTCCACGCGCTCCGGCAAGGGCTGCGGCTCGTCGGTTATCTGCTGCAGCAGCACCGCCGCCGGTTCGCCGGAAAAGGGGGGCGAGCCGGCCAGCAGTTCGTAAAAGATCACGCCGAGCGAATAGATGTCGGCCCGAAAATCGGTGGGCTTGCCTGACGCCTGCTCGGGGCTCATGTAGTAAGGGGTACCCATGAGACTGCCATCGAGAGTCAGGCCGCTTTCCCGCATCAGGCGAGCCAGGCCAAAGTCGGTCACTTTCAGGCGCTGATGTTCGTCGAGAAGGATGTTGGCCGGCTTCAGATCCCGATGCACGATCCCCTTCTCATGCACATGGCTCAGGGTATCGCCGATCTGCGCGACCATGTCCAACGCCTCGGCCTCGGCAAAGGGCGCCCGGTCAGCTATATGGTCTTCCAGGGTGCCGCCGCGAACCAACTCCATCACCAGGATCATGCGGGAGCCGTCATCAAAGAGATCGTAAATCTGCACGATGCCGGGATGGATCAGCTGGGCCAGGGTGAGCGCTTCACGGCGGAAACGCTCTCTTCGCTCAGGGTCACGCACAAAGACGGCGGGCAGTTCCTTCAGGGCGACCTGCCGCTCCAGCGTCTGGTCGAAGGCCGAGTAAACCACGCCCATGGTTCCGGAGCCGATCTCCGCGTCGATGCGGTAACGCTCTTCCAGCAGCGACCGACCGGCGTTGGTCAGCTGTTTCGGCGGTTGAAGAAGGATTTCCTGTTCAGCGGCGCGACGGATAATCGGCGCGTAGAAAACCAGTCCGGTGGCCACGCCCAGGCCGGCCAGACTCCAGATCACAAAGGTGGACTGGGCTTTGCGGCGGGCCAGACGCTCATCTTCCTTGGAGGTCTTCAGCAGGCCGAAGAGCTGTTTTTTCTCGACGGGGGGATAGATCTTTTCGAGCAGAAAATGGGTAGCCGGCAGCAGCACCAGCGGCACCAGAACCAGCGAAGCAAGCAGCAGGACGGGAACCAGCCATTTTCTTTGCAGGCCCGTAAGGAGGACCCGCGGGGAGCGCAGCAAAAACAGACTGTCGGCCGCGCCCGCTTTCAGCCGCTGGACCCTGTCGGCAGGGAGGGAAATCATTGTTTCGTTCGACATACTTACCTTTCGGGCCGATACCTCGGGAATCAAAATCGCGCCATTTTCCCAGAAATCGACCTTCTTGGCAAGCAGTCACCGCAGCAGCCCTGTCGGCTATGGCTTACACCTGGCGCGACAGCTGTCGCCGGCGCCACCACTTTTCGAGTTCGACACCCCCCAGCACCAACAGCGGCAAACCGCAGCAGAGCGCCAATTCCGGCAGAGTCAGGGGTGCGGTCTTGAAAATGTCGTTCAGGAGCGGGAGATAGATAACCCCCAGCTGCAGCAGCACGGTCAGGGCCACCGCCCCCAGCAGCGGTCGGTTGCTGAACAGGCCGAGCCGCCACAAGGATTCCGTCTCCGAACGGATGACCAGGACATGGGCGAGCTGACAGAAGGTGAGCACCGTAAAGACGATAGTCTGCCAGTTTTCATGACCGTTTCCGTAGGCCCAGCCCATGGCGGCCAGAGAGAGGCCGCCGATGAGCAGGCCGACCCAGACCATGTGCTGCCACATGCCGTGCGCGAAAATGCTTTCGTCGGGGGCGCGGGGGGGCCGCTGCATGACCCCCGGCTCGGCTTTTTCAGCGGTCAGGGCCAACCCCGGCAGACCGTCGGTCACCAGGTTGATCCACAAGATATGAATGGGCAGGAGCGGGATGGGCAAGCCCATAAAAGGCGCCAGAAAGAGCACCCAGATCTCCCCCGAATTGCTGGTCATGGTGTAGCGGATGAACTTGCGGATATTGTCGAAGATGCGGCGCCCCTCCCGTACGGCGGCGGTGATGGTGGCGAAGTTGTCGTCCAGCAGCACCATGTCGGAAGCTTCCCGGGCCACATCCGTGCCGTTGTCGCCCATGGCCACCCCGATGTCGGCCTTTTTGAGGGCGGGCGCGTCGTTGACGCCGTCCCCGGTCATGGCGCAGAATTCTCCCAGATCCTGCAGGGCCTCGACGATGCGGATCTTCTGCTCCGGGCTGGTGCGGGCATAGACCCGAAGCTGGCGTGCCCGCCGTCTCAATTCTTCCGGCTCCAGCTCAGCCAGCTCCTGGCCCGTGATCAGCTGTTCCTCCGACTCGGCCATGCCGAGGCGTTTGGCAATGGCGAGCGCCGTCGCCGGATGATCGCCGGTGATCATGACGGGAACAATGCCGGCGCTGAGGCAGTCCTGCACCGCCTGCGCCGCCTCCTCCCGCGGCGGGTCGATCAGGGCCACCAGACCGAGAAAAGTCAGGTCGCGCTCGGCCTCTACCATCTCCAGCTTTTCAGGCAATTCCTGCAGTCGCCGGCTGGCCACCGCCAGCACCCGGTAGCCCTCGCCGGCCAGGGATTCCGCCTGCGCCAGCAGCCCATCCACCTCTCTCCCCGTGCACAGGGGGAGCAGCCGCTCCGGCGCTCCCTTGCAGAAAAGGACAATCCCGTCCCCATCCCGATGCAGGGTCGACATGCGTTTGCGCTCGGCATCGAAGGGGAATTCGGCCACCCGCGGCAGGTGCTCCTCCAGTTCCTGCCGACGATACCCGTGCGCCAGCGCCGCCTCGTAGAGGGCCACCTCGGTCGGATCGCCCTTGAGGTCGCCTTCGGAGCCTTCGACGTCGTTGTTCAGGGCCAGGGCCTCCCCGAACATCCGGCTCTGCCCGGGAATCGCCTCATGCATCTGGCCGTCGAGGTAAAAGCCTTCGGCGTGCATGCGGTTCTGGGTCAGAGTGCCCGTTTTGTCCGTGCAGATATAGGTGACCGAGCCCAGGGTCTCCACCGCCGGCAGGTTGCGCAGCAGGGCGTGACGTTTGCTCATGCGCGCGGCGCCCAGGGCGAGAGCAACGCTGATAACCGCCGGCAGGGCTTCGGGAATGGCCGCCACGGCCAGACTGATGGCGGTAAGGAGCATGAGCATGACCGGTTCGCCTCGCAGCAGGCCAACGACGAAGATCACCGCACAGATCGCCAGCACCACCAGGGCCAGTTTCTTGCTGAAGAGCGCCAGACGTTTCTGCAGGGGCGTCTTGCTGTCGACGGTCTTCTGCAGCAGCCGGGCGATCTGGCCCAATTCGGTGGCCATGCCTGTGGCCACCACCAGGCCGACCGCCCTGCCCCGATTGACCTGACTCCCCTTGAAAACCATGTTGACACGCTCGGCCACGGCCAGTTTCGGCTCGGCAAGGGATTCCACCTGTTTGGCAACCCCCGTCGATTCTCCTGTCAACATGGACTCGTTGGCTTCGAGGTCGGCACTCTCCACCAGGCGCAGATCGGCCGGCACCACGGCCCCGGCCTGCAGCAGCACCACATCGCCGGGCACCAGCTTGGCAGCCGGCAGCTCAATCACCTGGCCAGCGCGTCGCACCCTCGCTGCCGGCGCCGCCATGGCCTTTAAGGCCGCCATGGCCTTTTCGGCCCGATATTCCTGCACAGCGCCGATGACCGCGTTGAGGCCGACGATGACCAGAATGGCGATGGTATCCACCGCCTCGCCGATCAGCCCGGATATCACCGCCGCCCCCAGCAGGACCAGAATCATGAAGTCGCGGAACTGCTCCAGAAACATCCGCCACAGCGGACGCCGGCCGCCTTCTTCCAGCTGATTCAGCCCATGGCGCTCCAGGCGATCCGCCGCCTCGGCTTCACTGAGGCCCTGACGCAGATCCGTTTCGAGCTTTTCCGCCACCTCTTCCCGAGAAAGGTTGTGCCAGTGAAATTCCGTCATAATCCACCCTGACAGGGTCGCATTAGAAAGATGAGCATGGGCTAATCCTCCTCGTAAGACAAAGGTTGGCGAGCACGCATGACCTGTTCATTGTATCGCAGGTTTTCAGAGGGTCCATCGACAGGAGGGCAGGAGGCGGTGAACTAAATTTATTCTTCCAGCAGCAACTTTCGAAAAGTTTTTAAAGTGGGGGTTTCTCTATCGTTGTGCCGCCTCACAAGCCAAGTAGTGATACGGCCGACATCTTCCGGCAATGTCTGGATGGCATAGTCGCCGCGGAAGCGAGCGCTCTCGACCAAGGATCGCGGCAACAGGCTGACTCCCATCCCTGCCCCCACACAGGCTAGAATAGCCTCTATAGAGCCGAACTCCATGATGTTAAAAGGAACCCTCCCCTCACTGCGCAGCCAACTCTCCAGTCGGGCACGGTAAGAACAGCCGGCGCGAAAGACCAGGATTTTCTCCTCGCACCCGTCCACCGACCGTGCTGCCGGGGTCGGTGTGACCAACACGAGCTCTTCCTCGAAGGCTTTTTCAGCCATCAGTTGCGGGTGGGAAACCTCACCCCCAACCAGGGCGACGTCGACTTGGAATTCGAGCAGACGATTGAGGGATTCCTCCGAAGTGCCTGTTACCAGGTTGAGACTCACCTGTGGGCAAGCCCGATGATAGGCCGCCAAAAGTTTCGGCAGGCGAATGGCGGCAGTGGTTTCCATAGAGCCGATGGTCAGTTGGCCCCGCGGAGAGTCCTGCTGACTGACCACCGCTTCCGCCTCGGCGGCTAATCTGGTGAGGCGCACAGCATAATCGAACAGGAGAGTACCTGAAGACGTCAGTGCCACCCCCCGGCTCTTCCGATGAAAAAGGCGAGCCTGCAACCTGTCTTCCAACTGCTGTATGCGCGCCGTGACGTTCGATTGCACATAGTTTAAAGACTTGGCGGCAGCTGAAATGCTTCCGCAGCGGGCAACGGCCAGAAAAATTTTCAGATCGCTTATTTCCATACCATATCCATCTTTTTTTTTGATACATATCATCATAAATAATCGCTTGTAATGATATATTTTCATCTATACGCTGTCAAACATGGCAACCACACCGGCAGAAAAAAAATCAGCTCCGCACCCGGCCCGAGCCTCCCTCCGAGTGCTCCTGGGCGGCATGCTCGGCATGGCCGTGGCCATGGGACTGGGGCGCTTTGTCTTCACCCCCATCATCCCCCTCATGCAGCGCGATCTCGGCCTCACCCATGGCTTGGCGGGGTGGCTGGCGGGCCTGAACTATCTCGGCTATCTCATCGGCGCCCTGCTTTGCTCCTTCATGCCCCAGCTGGCGCGCAACCGCCTCGTCGGCCTCAGCGCCCTGTTGGTGACCATCATCGGCACAGCGCTGATGGCCATGACGCAGACCGGGCTGGCCTGGGGTCTGCTGCGCCTGGCGGCCGGCATTGCCAGCGCCCTGCTCTTCATCATCATTTCCGTCGAAGTGGCCGAGGCCCTGGGACGCCGGGGACACCTGCACTGGATCGGCGCCCTCTATGGCGGCATCGGTTTCGGCATCGCCCTGAGCGGCAGCCTCGTCCCACTGTTTGACTGGGGCTGGGGCTGGCAGGGGGCCTGGATAGGAAGCGGCCTGATAGCCGCCTTGCTGGCGCTGATCGGCATGGCCATCGGGCGCGAAACCGCTCCGCCGGAAGCGGCCAACGCGGTGGCAACCCCGGCCGGTCGGCTCAATCGCACCCTTTGGCCCCTGGCGGCCGCTTACTTCTGTGAAGGCCTGGGCTATATCGTCTCGGCCACTTTCCTGGTTTCGATTATTGCCGAAACCGACGGTCTCGCTTTTTTCGCCCCCTACAGCTGGGTGGCGGTAGGGCTGGCGGCCATCCCGTCGACCCTCTTCTGGCCCTGGCTGGCCCGCCGTTTCGGCGCCCGTATCGCCCTGCTGCTGGCTTACGGCCTGCAGGCCGCCGGCATCCTCGTCTGCATCTGGGCCGAAAGCGTGCCGACCGTGCTCTTTGCCGCCGTCTCCTTCGGCGGCACCTTCCTGGGCATCGTCGCCCTGGTCATGGCTGAAGGCGGGCGCCGCGCTCCCGGCAGCCAGCAGCGTATCGCCGCCGTCCTCACCGCCTGCTTCGGCATCGGCCAGATCCTGGGACCGCCCATTGCCGGTGTGCTGGCCGACCTGCGCCACGGCTTCGCTCTCCCCCTGCTGCTGGCAGCGGCCACCGTACTGGTCGGAGCCCTTTTCATCGCCCTCGACCATTCTTTTCAGAAACCCTGATCACTCACCAAGGAGGAACACCATGCCCTACGTCAACATCAAAATCACCCGCGAAGGCGCTACCGCCGAACAGAAGGCTCAGCTGATCGCCGGCGCCACCCAACTGCTGGTCGACGTGCTGGGAAAGAATCCGGCCACAACCGTCGTCGTAATCGACGAAGTGGACACGGACAACTGGGGGATCGCCGGCGAAACGGTCACCTCCCGGCGCAAAGTGGGGAAATAAGCCCGCCCCCTTGTCAAAGTTGCACAAATAAATCAATGTTTATCGTCAACTTTTGGTGGGGGAGGAATAGATGCCCATTACAAGCAAGGATATTGTGCCTCTAAAGGAAATGCGGGCGCGGCTGACGGAACTGGCCGACGAGGCCTGTGGGGGGCGAGAGAAAATCATTACCCGCAACGGCAAGGCCTATGTGGCCTTGATTGACGCCCGTCGACTCGATTACTATCACCGGCTGGAGCGGGAAAATATTCACCTGGGGCTGCTGGACGAGGCAACGCGGGGATGGGACGACGTGGAAGAGGATAACCTGCTGACGGTGACCGAGCTCAAGAGCCGTTACAGCCGGGGCAAATAGGCGCCGTCACCTTGCGAATAACCCGCAACTTTTCCCGCAATCTCGACGAAATCGAGGCGTTTCTGCGCTAGGTCGAGGCGCCTGAGGCCTTTAGCGGACTCCTCGACGATCTATTCGACGAGGTCTTGCCCGCCCTCGAAGTCTTTCCCAACATGGGTGCCGATTTTTTTCGCCATCCGACGACTTGCCGGGAAACCCGGGTACGGGCAAACAACCTTCGCCAACGTCTGGGGCCAGGGACTCTTCTGCTTGAATTGATCCGCGGGGACTACCTGCTGCTTTACGCCTGCCGCAAGGGGGAGCTGTTTCTTCTCGCTATCCGCCATCATTGCCAGGTATCCTTTAATTTCTCCGACCATTGGCCGGATTGACACACCCCGTTGCCACTCTTATCTCATCGGCACTAACCAAAGCAGAAGGCGGTGCGCACAGCGAACCGTCTTTTAAATCTCGCGAAACTCAAGCACTCTGCGTGGAAGGATCGACAATCTCCACCCGGTTGCGGCCGTTCGCCTTGGCCAGATAGAGGGCGTCGTCCGCCACACGGATGAGGTCGTCCAGCGTCTCCCGACCGTCCCACTGGGCAACCCCGAAGCTGGCCGTCAGGCGAATCTGCGCGTCGCGATAATCGACGGTCAGGGCTTCGATGGCCGCGCGAATGCGTTCGGCTACCCCCGCAGACGCCTTCTTTCCCAGGCCTGAGAGCAGAACGACAAACTCTTCGCCTCCCATGCGCCCCATGAGATCCCGAGGGCGGATGGATTGACGCAAGGGTCCGGTAATGGCCCGAAGCACCACGTCGCCCGCTTCATGCCCGTACTCGTCGTTGATCTTCTTGAAATGGTCCAGGTCGACCATAATCACGGTCGCCTCGGCACCATCCTTCCCCAGACGACTCATTTCGCGCTGAGCTTCTTCGCGGAAATGCCGTCGATTGGGGATTCCTGTCAACTCGTCGATGGCGGCAATAGCCACCAGGCGTTCATTGGCTTCCTGCAGGGCCCGATTCGATTTTTCCAGCGCCAGGGTACGCTCACTCACACGTGCCTCCAGAATCTCGTTGTATATCTGAAGAGCGCGCTTGTTTTTGTTCAGGGCCTCCCGTTGATCGGAAATTTCTTTGAGCAGCAGCGCCAAACCAACCGAGACGACGGCGACGATGGTGAGATATTCCTGGGTCAGCCAGACGGCATACTGGGGACCGACGGAGATATAGGGATGCGTACCCCGCACCAGGTTTCCCACAGCCAGGGCCGCGATAAGCGTGACGGTGGCCGCCGCGCCGAGTACGCCCAGGCGCAGCGCCGCCAGAATCCCCAGCGGAACAAACCAGAATTGCGTGAAATAAAGCTCCGTCGTCGCGGGAGGACTGGCTGTGAACGCTTTGAGTCCCAAGGCGCCGATAACCAGCCACAGCAAACCGGCCTCGATCACCACCCGCCAGCGCACACCAGGACACCCGGCCTCCAGCCAGCGCCAGACCACGACAATGAGGGGCGTTAACAGCAGCAGGCCCAGAGCATCGCCAAACCACCAGATTTGCCACAGCGCCGGATAAGGGGTATCAGCCCGCCCCAGCAGAATGTAGACTCCCGCGCCGAGCAGTGCGGCAAAACCCGAAACGAGCAGCGGGCCGAACAGCAGAAAGAACCAACCACTGCGCAGACGATCAAAGTTGAAGGGGGCAGGAACGAAGCGACGGACAAGGACAGCCGCCAGCGAAGCCTCAAAAATATTGACCATCCCAAAGGCGCCGGCCGCCCACAGAGGAAAAACGGGGACATCAGCCAAAATTTCGGCGGCCATGGCCGCCAGAGCGATCAAAGGCCAGCGACGATATGGCAGGACAAGAAACGCCGACAAAAGAATGGCGTTCGGCGGCCACAACACGGCTATGCCTTCTGGCGTAATCGTCTGATGAACCCCGATCCAGGCCCCGGTATAATAGGCCGCGACCACGAGCAGTATAGATACAAAAGTTTTAGGGTTCACGCACACCCCGGCAAAATAGCAAAAGACAAATCAAAGCATCTCTCTGGAGCCCGCTCGCACCGCTCCGATCAAAACGTGCATGCCGGCACACATATGCGCCACAATTGTGTAACGACCATTCGGCAAACAAGGCAAATTCAACAGAATCAAGACTGGTTCCCGGATTTACTGCAAAAAGAGCTCCAGCCTTGAGCCAAAGTGCCGCCGTGATCCGCCAAGGGGTTATTTCTCTTTCTCGCCAAGCGGCTCCAGGCGTACCAGCTTGCCCTGGCGGTGATCCGTCAGCAGGTAAAGATAGCCGTCCGGTCCCGTCCGTACATCACGAATTCGGCCCAGGCCTTCTTTAAGCAGATGCTCCTCTTCGACCACGCGGCTGCCGTCGAAACGCAGACGCACCAGCATCTGTTCACGCAAGGCCCCGACAAAGAGATCCCCCTGCCAGCGCACAAAACGGTCGCCCTCGTAGAATGCCATCCCCGACGGCGCGATGGAGGTGGGCACCCAAGTGTGCAGAGGCTGGATCATGCCCTGACGGTGCGTTCCCATGCCGATGCGGGTCCCCAGACCATAATTGACCCCATAGGTGATAACCGGCCAGCCGTAGTTGTTTCCCGCCCGGATGATATTGATCTCGTCCCCGCCCTGGGGGCCGTGTTCATGAGCCCATAACTCGCCGGTTTGCGGGTGCAGAGCCGCGCCCTGCACGTTGCGATGCCCGATGGAGTAAATCTCCGCTTTCCAGCCAGAATGGCTTTTATAGGGGTTGTCAGCGGGCACCCGGCCGTCATCGTGCAGACGGATCACCGAACCGGCATGATCATCCCCCTTCTGCGCCCGCGCCATCTCACCCCGATCACCCAGCGTGATAAAAAGATAGCCGGCCCGGTCAAACACCAGCCGGGAACCGAAGTGAATACCCCGGCCGGACTTAGGCAGCAGGCGGAAGATCGTTTGCACCCCCTCCAGCCGATGGCCATTCAGGCGTCCGCGAGCGACCTCCGTACCGATTCCCCCCTCGTCGGCGGCCGCATAGGAAATATAAACCAGTCTGTTTTGGGCGAAATCCGGGTGCAAAGCCACGTCCAGCAGCCCCCCTTGCCCTTTGGCGGCGATGGCTGGCAACCCCGCCACTGGCTGCGGATCCAGACGTCCCTGACGGACCAGACGGAGCCGGCCCGGCCGTTCGGTGACCAGCATGCCGCCATCCGGAATAAAAGCCAGGCCCCAGGGATGCTCCAAGCCTTCGACCACCGTCACGACCCGGAAGCGGTGTTTCTGGCTGGAAACGGTTTCTGCCGTAGCCGGCCAGATGCATACCATCGACAAAAACATGCCGAGGATCAAACCAACCCGAAACTTGCGAATGGCCATCCCTGTCTCCTTTCAAAGCAGCTGTTCACTCCCCCAATATACCAGACGCACATCAAGGCACAGCAGACTCGCACGGGTTGACGCTTGGCAAAAAGAAATCTATGGTAAGTCTTACTCTTCGACAGAAAGGAAATTCATCATGCAGATTCAAGGGAAAACGGCTTTTGTCAGCGGCGCCAACGGCGGCATCGGGGAAGCCTTGGTGAGAGAGCTTCTGAAAAGAGGCGCGGCCAAGATATATGCCGCTGTCCGCAGAGTGGAATCGGCCAAGGCGCTGACCCAGCTTGACGCCGAAAAGGTCGTGCCGGTTCAACTCGATATTACCGACGAGGCCAGCATTGCCGCCGCTGCCGCTCACTGCCCCGATATCGACCTGTTGTTCAACAACGCCGGCTGCAATCGCGTCACCAGCTTGATGAGCCCAGAAGCCCTGCAGGCTGCCCGCCTGGAGATGGGCATCAACTATTTCGGCACCCTGGCCATGTGTCAGGCCTTCGCGCCCCTGCTCAAAGCACGGGGAGGGGGTCTGATCGCCAACGTCTGCTCCATTATCGGGCTGGTCAATCTGCCGGCCAACGGCACCTACTGCGCCTCGAAAGCCGCCGTGCATTCGATGATTCAGGGAATTCGGGCCGAACTCAGTCCACAGAATATCCAGGTCATCGGCATTTATCCGGGTCCGGTCGATACCGCCATGACGGCCGGTCAGGACATGCCCAAGGCCACATCACAAGAAGTCGCCTTCACGATCTGCAACGGCGTTGAAGCCGGTGACGAATACATTTTTCCCGATCCCATGTCCAAAGAGGTCAGCGCCATGCTGGCCAAAGACCCCAAAGGGGTCGAAAAACAATTCGCCACCTATCTTCCGTAAAAGGCCAATAAGTTCAACGAGCCACCTTGTGCTCAAGCCCAAAAGCAAAACGGCCACTCCAGTTGGGGTGGCCGTTTTGCTTTGTATAAATGGTCGGGGCGAAAGGATTTGAACCTTCGACCCCCTGCTCCCGAAGCAGGTGCGCTACCAGGCTGCGCTACGCCCCGACATTTTTCCTAGATAAACCGGGCGAAAGAAGTACCATGAAATCAGAGGAAAAGCAAGAATGTTTTCCGCCAGAGGAAGATGGTCACACCCTCTTAATATGTAACTAAAAAAAGATTTCCCTACACCCGCCGACTTGTTCAGATCACGCCTTTGAGCGCTTGCACATTGCAATTACCCGTTTTCACAATAAACTCAATGGAGATGAAGTCTGTTGATTTTCGAGTTTTTTCGTGCCAAAACCGCCTATGACACATATTTCAGGGGGATATTATGGGAACTTTTAGATGGAGTCCATTCGGTGCCTTTTCAGGTCGGATACTGCCTGCCCTGGTTATTGTGGCTCTCATTCTTGGCGGGTGTATGATCGGAACCCAGCGCCATCACACCAGCAGCGTCGTTCAATACCTCTATCCCGACAAGAGTGAACCGATGGAGGTCGCGGCGCTGCCGACCCTTCATCTTCCTCTGCGGGTCGGCGTGGCCTTTGTACCAGAAGGGAAGTTTGGCAACATCTCCCAGTTGAATGAAAAGAACAAGATGGACCTGATGAAGAAAATCAGCGCCGAGTTTCGCCATTATCCGTTCGTAGAAAGCATCGAACAGATCCCTTCACCTTACACCTGCAGGCCGAAGGCGGTTTTACCAATCTGGACCAGATTCGAACCATGTACGGCATCGACGTCATCGCCCTACTCTCATACGACCAGGTTCAGCACACGGATGAGGGGCTACTGTCGCTGAGCTATTGGACCCTGGTAGGCGCCTATCTGGTCAAGGGTGAAAAAAATGATACCAGCACCATGCTTGATGCCGCAGTTTATGATATACCCAGCCGCAAAATGCTCTTTCGCGCACCGGGGCTCAGCCATGTGGAAGGAACGGCCACTCCTGTCAATTTAAGCGAGCAACTGCGAACGGATTCGCTGCTAGGCTTTGAAAGGGCGTCGGAGGATCTGATTGTCAATCTGCGACAGCAGCTGGAACTGTTCCAAGAGAAGGTCCGCTCCAGCCCGGAAGAAGTCAAAATAGTGCATCGACCCGGCTATACCGGAGGAGGGGCTACCGATGAGGTCCTATTAGGTCTGGCTCTGATTTTGGCGGGAGGATTCTGGTGGGCCGATCGCCGCAAAAAGAGCTAGGAAAAGCACCGCCGGCTCTCTGGCTGCTGGCAGCGGGGGGCTTTTTCAGCCTGGCCACGACCCTGTTGCCGGACCTGGCTGCGTTGTTCATCTATGATCGCCAGGGGATTCTCAGGGGTGAGTGGTGGCGGCTCGTGAGTGGCCATTTCGTGCACTTTTCACACGAGCACCTAGTGGCCAACCTGCTGGCGCTAGGCGCTAGTGGCTGGGTGTTCAGCCGTTTTGGCAGCCATTGCCTTCCGAGGCTGTGGCTTACCTCAACCCTGGCTATCAGCATCAGCCTCCTTATTTTTATACCTCGCATGGATTTCTATGGTGGGTTGTCCGGTCTGGTGACAGCCCAGTTTGCCTTTATTTGCGTTATGGGGCTGAATGATAGGGAGCCATTGAAGATCCTCAGTCAACTGGGGCTAATCGCTCTGGTCATAAAGCTTTTCTGGGAGGTATCTTTCGGCGGAAGCCTGCTGCATAGTCTGGGCACACAGCCTTTTGAACCGGCGCCGCTGGCTCATCTGGCGGGAGGACTGGCCGGCGCTTGGCTGGCCAGAAGAAAAATCGATGGAGGAAAGAGAGAGTTAGGCCTTGCAACTCTCGCCAACAAAGAGAGGTACGTTCTTAAAAGGTAACGCGCGCTCCCACCAGAAAAAGATGGCTGTAATGCTCCAGTTCGAATTTCTCGCCGTTGGCGGCGGTAAACTCGGGTTTGGTTGTCCCCTGAAAACGGTAGCCGAAATCGAGGGTCAAGGGGTCGCTGACCATGAAACCGACGCCGGCGCCAGCCTGGAAGGCAAAGACGACGTCGGTATCGTCGACAAAAGGCGCGCCGGCGGCGATCGCGTTTTCAAGACGCATTTCGGCCACACCGACCCCCAGACCGATATAGGGGATCCAGGGGAGATTGTCCCGTGATTCTCCGAAGGAGTTGAGCATGAGGCTGCGGACTTCCAGGTCGCCTTCGGCGGTGGCCAGGACGCCGGTGAAGTCCGTTTCTTTTAGCGGAACTTCACGTACCGCCAGTTCCAGTTCCAATCGCCCTACGCCGATTTCGGGATGCTTGGTGCCGAAATCGTAGCCCAGGGCGAAGGTCAGAGCGTTGCCCGCATCGAAGTCCACGGCAAAATCCCCGGATGGTTTTTCACCGTCGGATTCGTTGACCAGTAGAGCACCGTAGCTGCCGGCGATATAGAAGCCTTCGTCCTGGGCGAAAGCCGGCAGACTGAGCAGGGCAAGAAACAAGGTCAGCAGGGCGAATCGAGCTTTGATCATCGCGCATTTTCCTTGGCTAGAGGGGTCTCGAAGATTGTCACCTTAGCACATTTCGGATTTTTGGCGAAAAATTAATCCTTACCGTAGGGCACCACCCGAAAATGTCGCCACAGGGAGATGCCGAGGGTCACCAGGGTCAGCGGGATGACGAAGATGAGGACGGCCTGCACAAAAAGCGGTTTGGCCTCATGCTCCATGGCCGTCATGATCAAAAAGGCCGCATAGATGCCGTAATAGGCGAAGAAGAGCGCCCCTTCGCGACGGGCGATGCGGTGGCCGGTGAGAAAGATGGGGAGGCAGGCCACGGCGACGGCCAGCATGACGGACAAATCGAAGGTCAGCGCCGAACGGGGCACCGGCACCCCGCCAGGCACCACAGCGGCGGTGAGGCCGAGAACGACCAGGATATTGAAGATGTTGCTGCCGACCACGTTGCCAACGGCGATGTCGCGCTGACCCCGGATGCTGGCCAGCACCGAGGTGGCCAGCTCGGGCAGAGAAGTGCCGATGGCGACAACGGTTAGACCGATAACCAGATCGCTGACCCCGAAGTGCTGGGCGATAGTCACCGCGCCCTGCACCAGCCAGCGGGAGCCCAGACCCAGCAAGGCCAGGCCGCCGACAATCTGCACGATCTGCATGGGCCGGGAAGACGGCACGATATCGTTATCCACCTCGTCGTCTACCGGTTTCTGCTTGTTCTCCTGCAGGCTTCGTCTGACCGTCCAGCCGGTGTAAACGATCGCGCCAAAGAAAAGGAGCATCCCTTCCCAACGCGCCAGTGAACCGTCCAGCACCATCCCAACCAGCAGAAAGGACACCCCGATCATGATGGGCACTTCAAGGCGGACCACCTGGCGGGATACCACCAGAGGGGCAACCAGCGCCGACAGGCCCAGAATCACGAGCACGTTGCAGATATTGCTGCCCACCACGTTGCCGAGGGCGAGACCGGCCTGCCCCTTGAGGGAGGAGAAGACACTGACCGCCAGTTCCGGCGAACTGGTGCCGAAAGCCACCACGGTCAGGCCGACCACCAGGGGAGAAATCCCGAAATCCATGGCCAGAGAGGCCGCGCCGCGTACCAGAAATTCAGCCCCGGCCACCAGCAGGGCAAAGCCGGCCAGCAGCAAGATCCACGTCATGAAACTCAATGTCTGCATCCTTTACGACTAGTAATAAAACCCTTTACACCTTGGCCACTCCGGCCCAAAACCGCGCCGAAAGATAGTCCTTCCACCAGCCAAAGTCAATGCGGCGTTTGCGTTACTGTCTTACCCGCGTGGTGCCGTCGGGTCCACGAATGACACGGACACGGTCGCCAACCACAAAGGCCTCGTCTTTTTCCTGCACGACGATCAGGATTTCACCGTTATCGAGGCTGACCTCAATCTCCTGGGCGTCTTTGGTCGTCACCCCTTTTTCGGCTGCCGAACCGGCCAGAGCGCCGACAATGGCCCCGCCGACCGTGGCGATGGAACGCCCGGCGCCGCTGCCGACCGCCGAACCGAGCACGCCGCCCATGGCGGCGCCACCGACGGTGCCGGCCCCGGTCTGGGTTCCTTCAATGGTAACGTCTTCAACTCTGAGCACCACCCCGTAATAGACGGACTGGCTGGTCTGGGCCTGATCCCGGCTGTAGGTTTTGCCGGCCCGGCTCTCGGGCATGCAGGCGGTCAGCGCCAGCAAAACAACGACAAGGGAAAATAGCGGTAGAACCTGATGACAACGCTTCATAACTTCCTCCTTTTTTCAGGCTGAGCCCAGCGGCAGCCGGACAAAGACACGGGTTCCCCGGCCCAGCTCGCTTTCTACCCAGATCTTGCCGTTATGGGCTTCGACCAGGGAACGGACGATACTCATGCCCAAACCCAAGCCGCCCACCGCCGTGTCCTGATAGTTGGCTCGGTAGAACTTCTCGAAAACTCTCTCCGCCTGCTCGGCCGTCATGCCGATGCCCTCATCTTCGATTCTCACCTCAAACTCAGCTTCCAGGCGTTCGCCATCGATGTGTATGGCGCCGCCGTCCGGCGAGTATTTTATCGCATTGCTAAGCAGGTTATCGAAAATCTGTTCAATTTTACCGCGATCCACCTCCAGAATCACCGGTTCTGCAGGCAGTTCGACTTTAATGTGATGACGGTCTGTCTCGCGCTGATGATGCGGAATGAGAGAGCGGATAAGGTCGGTCAGATTACAGGGCTGCTTGTCGAGCACAATGGGGCGCCCTGCCTCGATACGGCTGAGGTTAAGCAGATCATCGACCAGATGTTCCAGCAAATCCCCTTTCTGCTGAATATAGGTGAGAAATTCCTGACGCTGCTCGTCGGTGAATGGTCCCAGGTCATCCTCGCGCAGCAGCAGATCGGCGTAACCGATGATGGACGTCAGCGGGGTTTTCAGTTCATGGGCCGCAATCGAGATGAATTCGCTCTTCATGCGATCGACTTCCCGCTCTCTTGTTATATCGCGCAGCAGGGTAACAACGCCCGAGCCTTGGCCCAACCTTCCCTGGACAGCCGAGGAAATGGCCTGATAGTGGTGGATACCGCCAAGTTCAGGATGGGGCAGATCCACATAGGCCACCCGGATGCTTTCCTGCCGGGTTCCCTCACCGCCAACCACGCCAAGCAGCACCGGGTCGCGAAAGATTTCATCCAGTGGCTGTCCTTTGAGATTCTGCTCCGTTTTCCCAAAGAGCTTTTCCGCTTCCTGGTTCATCAGGACCAGGCGCCTTTCCTGATTCGCCACAATCAGAGCGTCCGGCACCGACTCAAGAATGGCATTGACCCGGTCCCGGGAGGCCTCCGCGTCCCGCAGAGCTTCCCGCACTGTCTCTTCCGCCTCTTTGAGCGCGGTGATGTTGACATGGGTACCGATCATTTTCAGCGCCTGTCCGTCCTCGCCTCGCTGAATGGCTTCGCCGCGTCCGAGCACCCAGACCCAGCCACCGTCTTTGTCCTGCAGGCGAAACTCGTGCTCAAAGCGCTCCCCCCTCCTGGCGCGGCAGGCTTCGAAGGCCGCCAGCGTATCCTGCCGGTCATCGGGATGGAGACGTTCCTGCCAGCTCGCCATATCGGCGGGAAATTCTCCAGGCGCAAAACCGAGCATCCGATAATAATTGGGGTTGAAATAGACCTGCCCGTTCGCCAGGTCCCAGGCCCACAGCCCGTCGCTGGTCGCATCCATGGCCTGACGCAACCGCTCCTCACTCTCACTCAGGGCCTCATGCAGCTGATTCACGGTCCGATAGCGCCAGTAAAGCAAACCGACAATGGTGACCGCCAGCAGAGCCGACATCAGCACCAGAATGCGCTTTACCGTCCAGTAGGGGGCAGGCTTTCCGTACCAGCGGGTATAAATCTCCCGATATTGCGGCGAGGCGATCAAGTCGCGAATGCCCTCATTAAGCTTTTCGAGCAAGGCAGGATTATTCGGGGCCACAGCCATGGCCCGCTTGCTGTTGAGTAGGGGCTTTCCAAGGATGCGGATGCGGTCCTCCAGTTGGGCGTCGCGGACTTCCTTGAGAAAAAGGTTCTCTCCGGCGACAAAGGCATCCTCCCGGCCGGCCAGCAACGCGAAAAGACCTTCCGGCACGCTTTTATAGGAGCGGATGTCCAAACCGGGGATCTTCTGGAGATGGGCGAGAATGAAGCTGCCTTCCGTGGTCCCTACCCGCGTACCCGGTTCCAGGCCCGTCACCTCTGCATCGCGAGCACGGACAAAAACGGAGACAGGGGTACTGTCGATACTTTCGCTGAAGACAAGCTGTTGCTGACGCTCTTCGCTGACCGCCAGGCTGGCCGCCACATCGGCCTGCCCTTTGCTGACCAGCGCGATAACCTCCGACCAGGTGTCGCCAAAAACGTAGGTGGGCTTGAAACCCTGCCGCCTTGCCACTTCTTCGAAAACATCGATGGCAAAGCCGGCGGCCCTGTTCTGGCCTGGGTCATAAAACTGCAGAGGGGGAGAGTTGCTCAGGACCGCCACCCTGACGGCGACAGCAGCTGGCCGTCCGGGATCGGCCTCGACCACGGCAGGCAGCCACAGCAGAAGGCACCCCATGAGGGTAAACACAAAGGGAACCCTCTGTTTTGAAGAAGCTTGGAAAAGACCCATGATTCTCCTTCTTGAAAAAATGCAGAACAGGTTTCATCGCCTGGATGAGGGCAAGTCCGTTTGATTTTTCTAAGAATATCATGCCGCTGGCCGGCTTTCAGAGACCTGCGGGTAAAACCAGTGTCCGCTAGAGAGAGCTCAGAGGCTTCTGCGGGGGAGCGGGACGGCCCTTTTCAGTAAACATGCCGGCAGTCACCGCAAAGCCCATGGCTCGCTGCATGGAGATATCCACCGGCTTCACTGCCGAGCGCGGCACCATGACCGTATAGCCCCCAATCTGGTAGGACAGGGGAAGATAGACGGCCACCTCCCCCTCCTGCCCGATCCCCTCGGGGAGATCGTTAAAATCGGTACGGGTGACAAATCCGAGGAAGCGCATGGGCATCCCCCCCACATTCAATTCAAGGGTCACCACCTGATTGAACTCCCGGTTTCTCTGCTGGGAGAAGAAGCCGACGAAATCCTTCACCGACCCGTAGAGCGTCTTGACCAGAGGGATGCGGTTCATCAACGATTCGCTGAAATTAAACAAGCGCCGCACCAGAAAGGCATTGAGAGCCAGCCCCAGCAGGAAGATGGCGAAAACACCGGCCAACAGGCCCATGCCCGGCACGTAGAAGCCTTCGGGCACGATCATCTGGATGACCCCGCCCAGAAGTTTTTCAGCGGTGGTGGCAGACCAGAACAGAATATAGATGGTCAGAGCCGCCGGCAGAATGGCGGCCAAGCCCTGAAACATGATACGGCCGAGTCGTTTCACCGAAAAATCCTTTCCTTTTTCAAACTGGAATTTGTGCCTGGACTTAAGGCGCCGACCTTCAGGCCGGCATCACAGAACTATACCATTATCCCGATGGCCTGCCGACACCTGTTTGCCACAAAAACAGGGCCAATAGATGACAAATATGGTCATGTATGGTAGAGTAAATACAAAGTCAACGAACTCTGAAGAGAGAGAAAGGAGAAGGGTCATGAAAGGGATGAAAGACAGATTCACGGACGCTTTTTCGGAACTGGAAACCAAGAACCCCTTCACCTGTGAAACCTGTGATGAAAGATACGGTCACCCGCACAAAGAAGGGAAAACGATGCCGAACGAAAAAGACATGAAGGACGAACCGACCAGGCATTGAACGAGGATTAACCGCCTCTTGAGTCCACCGGAAACAACCGGACTGCCGGCCCCGCAAGGGGCCGGTTTATTTGCGATGAGGCCCCTGCCCGACTTCACAATCGTTGCATTTGGGGATCGATCCTTTTACTATCGAGCCAGACCCAACACCCCCCTCTCGGAACTGGAAGGAGCACGCCCTTGTCACACGTCAGCCCCCGGAATGAAAAAGCAAACCCCTGTCCTGCCATCGATCTCGGCGGTGAACCCGAATGGACCCCCTTTGACGCCCCTTCGCTGGTTGGCGCCTCTCTGCGTTTTGTCTCCGGGGAACCCGACGGCAACCGCTATCGCGTGCGCTATTATCGCGACGGCCAGCAGCGGCTGCGGGCAAGGGTCTGGTTCGGCCCCGAAACCGAAGGCCCCCCCGGGCATTCCCACGGCGGCGCCATGGCCGCCGTTTTTGACGAAGTCCTGGGGCTGGCCGCCTGGACGGCTGGCTACTCGGTGGTCGTCGGCAATCTCAACGTCAGCTTCCGCAGCATGCTGCCCCTCGAGCAGGTCGTCACCGTCGAAAGCGACATCGTCTCCGTGCAGGGGCGCAAGGTCAAGGTGCAGGGCCGCCTTTGCCAGGGCGATACGGTCTTTGCCGAGGCCGAAGCGCTCTGCATCACTATTCAGGTTCCATAAGCCAAGCCTGGCAGGCGGCGACTTCGTTCGCAAGGGCGCGTTGACAGCCCCAGGCTTCTGCGGCAAACTTTAGGACATCCCTCTGCTGTGAGGATTCGTCTGCCCATACGCCTCTTCGTCCCTCCCTGAGGGACGGGGAATCTGCTGCCCCGCACGAGGGAGTCAACGTTGCCCAGCCTGCCCATTATCATCGACTTTCTACAAAACACCATCCTCCTTTTGGCCCTGGGTGCGCTCTACGGGACTATTCAGCAATATCCCGACACCCTGGGCCGAAAGCTCTTCACCGGCGTTTTCATCGGCCTGATCAGCGTCAGCCTCATCGCCAACCCCTGGCAACTGATCCCAGGGGTTATTTTCGACAGCCGCTCCATTCTGCTCAGCGTCGGCGGCCTCTTTTTTGGCCTCGTCCCCACCGCCGTCGCCATCGTCATCTCCTGGCTCTACCGGCTGCATCTGGGCGGTCCCGGCACCCTGACCGGCATTCTGGCCATCCTGGCCTCAGGCGGTATCGGGGTGGCTCTGGGCAGGCTGCGCCACAAGCCCGCTTACCGCATTTCCATAGGGGAATGGTATCTTTTCGGTTTCGGCGTGCAGTCCGTCGTACTCCTGCTCATGTTCACCCTGCCCGCCGAGATCGCCCTGCCCGTCCTGCGAAACGTCACCGTCCCCACCCTGGTTCTCTATCCCATTATCACTATTTTGTTGGGCAAGCTGCTGGCCAGCCAGGAAGAGCACATTCGCCGCAAGCTGGCCCTGGATGCCAGCGAACGCAACTACCGCGAGCTGGTCCAGCAGTCCAGGGTCATCATTCTGCGGATGGATCGCGAAGGGAAAGTGACCTTCATCAATGAGTACGGGCAGAAATTTTTCGGCTACACCCACCAGGAGCTGGTAGGACAAGCCGTGGTGGGAACCATCGTCCCCGAATTCGACCAGGCCGGGCACGATCTGGGGAAAATGGTAAAAACGGCTCTGCAGGTACCGGAGCCTTTTCTCGAGAACGAAAATGAGAACCGCTGCAAGGACGGCCGTTTGGTGCGCATCCAGTGGAAAAATACCCCACTGTACGATTCCGACCTCGACTACGCCGGGCTGCACTGCATTGGCCACGATGTTACTGAATTGCGCCGCGCCGAAGCGACCCTGCGGTCCAAGGAGCAGTACCTGCAGTTGCTGGTTGAGCTGGCCCCCATCCCCTTGCTCATTCTGGAACGACACCGGGATATCACCTATGCCAACCGGGCCTTTTCCGATCTTTTCGGCTATACGCTCACCGAATGCCCCACCTTGGACGCCTGGCGCCTCAGGGCTTTCCCCGACGCCGCCTATAGAGCCAGGATCGAAAAAAATTTCGAAAAAGCCATTGTGCAGGCCCGAAGGGACGGCGAGCCCGTCGAAACCCAGGCGCTGGCCATCACCTGTAAAAACGGCTCTGTCTGCGAGGTTTTGGCCCGCTATGCCGCCATCGAAGACAAAGAGATCGTCGTCTTTAACGATATTACCCGCGAGCGGGAGATTGATCGCCTGAAGAGCGAATTCATCAGCACGGCCGCCCATGAACTGCGCACGCCGCTGGCTTCGGTCAAAGGATTTGCGGAACTGCTCTTGGAAGAGAAGAGCTTTGATGAGGCTCAGCGCGATGAATTCCTGGGCATCATTTATGAAAAGTCGGAGGTATTGGAGCACATTATCGACGACCTGCTCGATATCAGCCGGGTTGAATCGGGAAGGATGATTCACATTGAAAAGAAACCTTGCGATTTGCGGGCTCAGATAGCCTCCTCCGTCCATGCCTACCAGAGAGAGTTCCGCCAGCGGCGCATCGAGCTGGATTGGCCCGATCAGGGCCCGGAAAAAATCCCGTTTGATCCCTACAAAATTGAGCAGGTCATGGAAAACCTGCTGAGCAACGCGGTGAAATTCTCACCTCCCGACCGACCCATCCGGGTCAGCGGCCGCTTCACCGAACAGGAGGTCACCATTAGCGTGAAAGATGAGGGCATCGGCATCGCGCCGAAAGACCTTCTGCGCATCTTCGATAAGTTCTATCGGGCCGACAGCTCGGACACCGCCGTACCCGGCATGGGGCTGGGGATGGGCATCGCCAAGGGGATCGTCGAAGCGCACGGCGGCCGCATGGAGGTACAAAGCACCCCCGGCCAGGGCACCACCGTGTCCTTTTCCCTCCCCCTGCATGAAAAGGAGACTTTCTGCCATGAACAAGCTGGTTAAAATAATGCTTTGCCTCGGCGCCGCCTTTTACCTGGGCGGCTGCGCCACCGTGCTGGATCCCGACTTCGAATCGCCCACGGTGGGGATCCGCTCCTTCCGCGTACTCCCCTCACCCGGCGTGGCCCCCCAGTTTGAAATCGGCCTGCATATCGTCAATCCCAATCGCGCGCCCCTGAAGTTGGAGGGCATCGTCTATACGGTAAAGCTGGAGGGACAGCGGGTTCTCATGGGGGTGGCCAACGACCTGCCGGAGATCGGGCCCTACGGCGAGGGGGATGTCACCTTGAATGCCTCCGCCGATCTGCTCAGCAGTATCAACCTGTTCGCGTCTCTGATGCAGCAGCCGCAGGACACTTTCGCCTATGAGCTTGAAGCCACGCTCGACATCGGCCGTTTCCGCCCGCGGCTTCAGGTGCAGGAAAAAGGCGAAATTTCACTGCGGGCGCCAGCGCAGTAAGTCCCAGGGGCTCTTTCCTCGTTTATGAAAAATCAAGAATCCACCAAGCACCGGCACCGCCTGGCTGTGGCCAACTCCTGCCAGGGGCAGCGCCTGGATCGGTTTTTGACCGATGCCCTGCCGGGAGTATCCCGCAAACAGATCAAGCGGGCCCTCGACCGCGGCGCCGTCTTCCTCAATGATTCTGTCGAAAAGCGGGCCGGCCGCCCCTTGCAGGGGGGGGAACGCATTGACCTGACCGTGGAGACCCCTTCGCCCGCCACCAGGGAATTCTCCCTGCCCATTATTTATCAGGACGACGATGTGCTGGCCGTGGCCAAGCCCCCTGGCCTGCCCGTCCACGCCAATGTCGCCGGGGCCGTCAACGCTCTCGATCTGGTGCGACAGCTGATCGGCAGCGACCATGATCCCATCCTGCTGCATCGCCTTGACGCCGACACCACCGGGGTCCTTCTCTTCGCCCTCAATCGGGCCAGCAACCGCTCGCTCTGCCGGCAGTTTTCCGAACGCCGCGTCGAGAAGACCTATCTGGCCCTCGTACAGGGCTGTCCGGCCAAACCTTTTGAGGTGCGCGACCATCTTCGTCCCAACGTTCGAGGCAAAACGGTAAAGGTCCTCAGCGGCGGACAGCCTGCCTGGACCTCCGTCAACCCGCTTTCCTGCCACAACGACATCGCCCTGGTGGCGGCCCGCCCGCACACTGGACGCACGCACCAGATTCGCGCCCATCTGGCCGGCAGCGGCCATCCCCTGCTGGGCGACACGCTCTATGGGGGACCGACCCATCTGGAGACCCCAGAGGGTCCCGTCGCCTGCTCCCGCCACATGCTGCATGCGGCGGTGCTGGTCGTCACCCATCCCCGCACCGATCGTCCCCTCACCCTGCAGGCCCCTTTGCCCGCCGACTTCAGTGCGCTGCTGTCCGGCGCCGGCCTGAAGCCACCTGACTACGCCAAACTCGGGCTCTAAATAAAAAAACCGGCCTCGAAGGGCCGGTTTTTAACATCCAGACTTAGGCGGGCTTCACCGTTTCCGGGCCCGTTCCTCTTTCCACAGATCCCAAAGCAGCAGACCCACACCGACGGTGATGGCCGAGTCGGCCACGTTGAAGGCTGGCCAGTGATACTGATACCAGTGGACATCGAGAAAGTCGATGACCTCCCCCAAACGGATGCGGTCGATCAGGTTGCCGACGGCACCGGCGAAGACGAGGGAAAGGGCAGTCTGCAGCAGGCGTTGCTCTTCATGCACCCGGCTCAGGTACCAGAGGATGCCCACCGAGGCCAGGACCGATACACTGATGAAGAAGGGGATGCGGATGGCGCTGTCAGCCAGGATGCCGAAAGCCGCCCCCTTGTTGCGCACATAGGTGATATTGAAAAAGTTCTCCACCACGGTCAGCGACTGGTAAAGCGCAAAGCGCTTGTCGATGAAAATCTTGGTCGCCTGATCCAGCAGCAGGATGACCGTGGAGATAGCCAGCAGCAGGCGATAGCGGGCAGTCAGCATGAGTCGCCTATGCCCCCAGCGCCGTGTGGCAGCGATCACAGAGTACGGGATGATCCTCGTGGCTGCCGACGGAGACGGCGTAGTTCCAGCAGCGCTCACACTTGTCGCCCTGGGCCTTTTCCACCCGGATGCGCAGACCTTCCACTTCTTCACCGGCCACCCCGTCAGAAAGCGAATCCACCAGTTCGGCCTGGGAGACAATAAACAAGGTAGCGAGTTCATCCCGGTAGCGTTCAAGCAACTGCTGCCATTCTCCGGCCGGGGCCGCCAGGATCACCCGGGCATCGAGGGAGTGGCCGATGCGCTTTTCGGTGCGCGCCAGCTCGAGAGCCTTGGAAACATCGGAACGCAGCGCCAGGATCTTCTCGTAGCGGGCCTCGAGGTCGGCGTCGAGCAGGCTCGTCTCGAAACGGGGGAACTGGGCCAGATGGACGCTCTCCTCCCGCTCACCCGGCAGATGCTGCCAGATCTCTTCGGCGGTAAAGGACAGGACCGGGGCGATGAGACGGGTCAGGGCGTCGAGGATGACGTACATGGCTGTCTGGGCGCTACGCCGCTGCACGGATTTCGGCGGCGCCGTGTAGAGGCGGTCTTTGAGCACATCCAGGTAGAAGGCGCTCATGTCAACGCTGCAGAAATTGTGCACGGCGTGATAGAGCACATGAAACTCGTAGTCTTCGTAAGAGCGTTCGACGCGGCCGACCAGTCCTTCCAGGCGCGACAGGGCCCAGCGGTCAAGCTCGAGCATTTCGGCCGGAGCCACCCGGTCCGCGGCCGGATCGAAACCGGCCAGATTGCCGAGGATGTAGCGCGCCGTGTTGCGGATGCGCCGATAGGCGTCGGAGAGGCGCTGCAGGATTTCCTGGCTGATGCGGATATCGTCCCGATAGTCCTGGGCCGCGACCCACAGGCGCAGAATCTCGGCGCCGAATTTTTTGATGACCTCCTCGGGCGCGACCACGTTGCCCTGGCTTTTGGACATCTTCTTGCCGGCCCCGTCGACCACGAAACCGTGGGTCAGCACCGCCTTGTAGGGAGCAATACCGCGCGTTCCCACCGCGGCCAGCAGGCTCGAATGGAACCAGCCGCGGTGCTGGTCGCTGCCCTCCAGGTAAAGATCGGCGGGAGACTGGAGATAGTCGCGGTTTTCCAGCACGGCGGCGTGGGAAACCCCCGAATCGAACCAGACATCGAGGATGTCCATTTCCTTGGTAAAGCTGCCGTGACCGCAGGCGGCGCAGGTCGTGCCCGCCGGCAGCAGCTCGGCTGCCTCTTTTTCGTACCAGACGTCACTGCCCTCGGCGGTGAACTGATCGGCCACGTGGTGCATGGTCTTGCCGTCGGCCAGGGCCTCGCCGCACTTCTCACAGTAGAAGACGGTGATGGGCACACCCCAGGTCCGCTGCCGACTGACACACCAGTCGGGACGATTCTCAATCATGCCGTAGATGCGCTCGCGTCCCCAGCGGGGAATCCAGCTGACGTCGTTAATGTGCTGGAGAGCCTTCTGCCGCAGGTCGTTCGACTCCATGGAGATGAACCACTGCTCGGTGGCCCGGAAGATAATGGGTTTCTTGCAGCGCCAGCAGTGCGGGTAGCTGTGCGAGACCTTCCCCAGCTTGAGCAGGGCCCCGACTTCGGTCAGCTTGCCGTTGACGGCGGCGTTGGCGTCGGCCAGCTTCATGCCGCCGAAAAACTCCAGGTCCTCGCGATAACGGCCGTAGTCGTCGACGGGATTGTAGACCTCAAGCCCGTACTGCAGACCGATGATGTAGTCGTCCTGGCCATGGCCGGGCGCCGTATGGACGCAACCCGTACCGGCTTCGAGGGTGACATGCTCACCCAGCATGATGAGGGAATCGCGCTCATAAAAAGGATGGCGGCAGTTCTTCTTGTCGAATATGGGGGCGGCGAAGGTGGCCAGCACCCGGTATTCTTCCACGCCGATCTCACGCAGCACTTTTTCGTAGAGCCCTTCGGCCAACACCAGCACATCGTCACCGACCTCTACCGCGACATAGGTATAGTCGGGGTTCAGGCAGACACCGAGGTTGGCCGGAATGGTCCAGGGGGTGGTGGTCCAGATGACGAAGGAGAGCTTTTTGCCCGCCAGCGGCGCCAGTTCGACGGGCAGTTCGTCCGTATAGGGAAATTTGACGTAGATGGAAGGCGACTCGTGGTCGGCGTATTCAACCTCGGCTTCTGCCAGAGCGGTCACGCAGGAAGAGCACCAGTGCACGGGCTTCTTGCCCTTATAAAGGCCGCCCCGCTCGGCGAAACGGGCCAGCTCTCGGGCTGTCGCCGCCTCGTAGGCGGGATTCATGGTCAGATAGGGACGCTCCCACTCCCCCAGCACGCCGAGACGCTGGAACTCGCGGCTCTGAATATCGACCCACTCGGCGGCATAGGCGCGGCATTCCCGGCGGATCTGCGCCTTGGTCATCTCCTTCTTTTTGGACCCCAGCTTCTTATCCACCATCAGTTCGATGGGCAGACCGTGGCAGTCCCAACCCGGCACGTAGGGGGCATAAAAGCCCTGCATGCGGCGGCTCTTGATCACGATGTCCTTGAGGATTTTGTTGAGGGCGTGGCCGATGTGGGTGTGGCCGTTGGCGTAGGGGGGACCATCATGCAGAGTGAAGTTGGGGCGATTCTTGCCCGCCTCTTCCATCTTGCGGTAAAGCCCTGTTTCTTCCCAGGTTTTGAGGATTTCCGGCTCCCGCTGGGGCAGGTTGCCCCGCATGGGGAATTCGGTGACGGGCAGATTGAGGGTATCTTTGTAATCCATGAGGGTCCTCCCGAACTGGCCTTGGGGATAAAAATCGAAGCAGGTAACTTAGCAAAACAGCCAGATAAGTCAAGGGAAAACCGGGTTTATTGCGGCTTTGGACGGTTCCCGAAGCGGGGGGAAAGGGGCCAAAGCCCCTTCCCCTGGTCCCGGACCGGCTCCGCGAAACCGGGGTACAATTAAACCCCGGCCCGACGCCCGCCCATATGGGGATTCTGCTGCAGCAGATCGAGGCTTTGGCGCAGCAGCATGGAAATGCTCACGCCCGACTTCTCGGCGATGACCTGCAGGGTCTGCATCTCCCGGTCGTTCACCCGGCAGGAGACAATGTTTTTTTTCGGATTCGCTACTGACTTGCCCATAATCGACACTCCTTATGCACTTGCGTTTTAGTATTCTTGACTAAACTGTTTCAGCCAACGTCGTATACGCATTGCAAAGAGATTGCCAGACCAGATCATCATGTTTAAATTTCTGGAAATTAATTGTATTTCGGATAGTTGCCAGCCATGGCTCCCTGAACGCCTACGGCGTCTCCCTAAAGAAAAGGTGAGTAAAAATGACCCAATCGACCCCAGGTGAGACAGAAGTGCGCACACTCCTGGGCCGCTTCTGGCACAAATAAATCATGCCTCAAGAATAGGAAGTAAGAACGTGATTAGAGAGAACCGGCGCTGGGACAATCGGCGGCAAGAGGACAGGCCGGGCAGCGCGGGCTGCGCTTGCGGCAGACGTCCTTGCATACCTGCACAATGAGGGCATGGTAGGCGTTGAAAAGCGCGGCATCGGCAGGGAGATGACCCATGAAGAGAGACTGCAGGGCCTGGTAGTCGACGCGGCCGGCATAAAGACCCAGCCGGCTGCACAGGCGGTGAGTATAGGCATCGACCACAAAGACAGGATGGCCGCCGGCGTAGAGCAGAATCGAATCGGCCGTTTCCGGTCCCACCCCCTTGAGAGAGAGCAATTCGCGACGCACCTGGTCCGTCGGTCCTGCCAGCAGAGTCTCCAGACGGCCGTCATGATGGGCAAAGAGATGCTCCACCAGCAGCTTGAGGCGATGCGCTTTCTGGCGGAAAAATCCGGCGGGGCGCACCATCAATTCGAGATCCGAAAGCGCCACCCGGCGCAGGGCGGCGGGGGAAAGCAGGTCGGCCTGTCGCAGGTTGTCGATGGCCTTTTCCACCTGCGTCCAGGTGGTGTTCTGCGTCAGAATGGCCCCGACGGCCACCTCGAAAGGAGTATCCGCTGGCCACCAGTGCAGAGGGCCGTAGTGGAGGGAGAGTCGCTGAAAAAGTCGGTCGAGAGGCAAAGCATCGTCCATCTTGTCAAATCCCATCAGAATCCTGTTCCGACCGGGAATCACCCAGCATGAGTTTACCGCGGGCGGCACCTACGCTTTCAGATGTCGCTTTTATACCACTACTTCGGTGACTTATGAGACCTTTGCAGGTAATCAGAGATAGATATATGAAAACGATGGTAGCGAGGTTTTCCGTGGCTATTTCGCTCTGAGCTACAAGTTTTAATCTGTCTCCGCACACCGTGTTACCACGAGATTTTACCCGACTGCGCCAGTAGCCAGTTTTCTACGGAAGCCGGAGAAGAAAGAGGAAGGGTTTTAAGCCTCAAGCCCAAGAAAAGACAGGGTCGAGACCAGGGTGCGGTTGACGATCTGTTCCACACGGACGCCCTCTTCCTCCAGAACGGCGAGCGCTTCGGTGAACTCACCGACCCCTTGGGCGATGTGCGAGTCGCTGCCGACAGCCACCGGCGCACCGTGTTCGGCACAGAGACGGGCAATGGTGCGACAGTTGCCGACGCTACCGCGACGGCTGATAATGAAAGAGGCGTTGTTGATCTCCAGGGCTGTACGGGTGGCGGCAGCCTGACGCACGACCTCGGCGTAGTCGAGGGGAAAGTTCGGATTGCCGGGATGGCAGATGAGGTTGACCCGTGGATTCTCCATGAGGGCGAGGACTGCACGGGTATTGGCCTTAACCCCCTTGTTGTCGAAACCACAACCCTCGTGAAAACCGGCCAGCACCAGATCCAGACGATCCAGCAGAGGGTCGGGTAGGTCAAGCTTGTTCTTGCCAAGGATATTGGCCTCGACACCTCGCAATACGCGGACATCGTTAAGATATTCAGGGATAAAGCGCAAAGCGGCAAAGTGATAGGGATGCGGGCCTCCCGGCAAAGCCGGCCCATGATCCGTCATCCCCACGGCTTTGAGCCCCTTGGCAGCAGCAGCCAGGGTAATCTCGCCGATCGTACTGAAGGCATGGCCCGAAGCCACCGTGTGCACATGTAGGTCAGCTTCAAGAGCAAGAGTGTTGGACATAAAGACCTCTCTTTTCTTGGGTAAAGCCAGACTTTAGCACGATTGGACAACCAAGGGGTAGCCCCCTGCGGCAGACTCAAAACGGGGACAGGCTAGTTTTTTTCAGGGAAAAGCAGCCTGTCCCCGTTTTGAGTCTGCACAAAGCAGAATAGTCTAGCATTGACAATGCACAATAATCTAGATATCGTAAGACACGATAATCTAGATGCCAGTGAAGATGCGAACAAATAAGCGGGAATAGTTATGTCAATACCACCATCTCAGCGAAAACTAGCAGATGCCCTATCGGCACTGAAGGGCCTACAGGATTCAGGGAAAACAGTAATAAAATCGTCTGACCTGACTAGAATTCAACGCGAATCTCTCGTAAGGGCCGGATTCCTTCAATTGATTGTTAAGGGGTGGTACATGCCCTCTCGGCCTGAGGAGCATTCAGGTGTCAGTACCCTATGGTATGCATCTATTATAGATTTTATCCGAGGCTACTGCTCTGAAAGGTTTGGGGAGGACTGGCATGTATCTCCTGAATATTCATTGCTACTACACGCTGGAGCTACTGTTCTCCCGAAGCAGATTGTTGTCTATAGTCCAAAGGGCAAGAATGGTCTGCTGAGCCTACCAGAGGGATGTTCAATTCTCGACTATCAATCTGCTCAGCTAGCAACCGGAAAACAGATTGAATTAATCGACGGCATACGAGCGCTTCCCCTCCCAGTTGCCCTTGCCCGCGTGCCCGATGCTTTTTTTTCAAGTTATGGCCGAGACGCGCAAATAGCGCTGCATCAACTTTCCGATGCATCCGAAATTAACCACCTTTTGCTTGAGGGAGGCCACAGCAGTATTGCTGGTAGGCTAGCTGGAGCCTTTAGAGCAGTTGGTCGTCGTAAGATCGCCGATGAAATTTTGGCAACGATGCGAGTTGCCGGTTATGTTGTCAATGAAAAAAACCCCTTCACAGTCGAGCCTCCAAAACTGGAATTTTCAAGGCGACAGTCTCCTTATGTTCTGCGCATGCGCTTGATGTGGAGAGGTGGCCCCGGTTGTTTGAACAGATGTGACCGGTTCTCTAAGTGGATTTCACCTTCATTGGTTATGCCGCCACT
>JAWSUS010000009.1:0-98206 GCA_033549025.1 Desulfuromonadales bacterium | reverse complement strand
TTGCCGGCTGGGCAGGAAAATTTCAGTGCGCGGCCTATTGAACCCGAAATGGCCACCTGAGTTTTTACGATGCCATCTTTCTTTGCGCCCAAAGAAAAGGAACCCGGCTGTCGGGCCGGAACCCGACGGTCTTGCTTTTAAAACAAGACCAACAATCAACGCACCCGCTCCCCCCAGTAAATCATCCGAGAATTCCCCTTGAAAATCCCAAAACTGGCTCGTGCTGAAGGATCATTGTCGAGGGCACCGTCGCCATCCCAGTCGTATTGAAGCCAGAAATCGACTGGCAGGCTTACGTCGACGCTGCCGTCATTGCCGATGCCCGGCGCGCTGAGTTGCAGCGGGCTGAGCGGATTATCCACGCCGCCGAGCAGGCTGCCGGCGCCGGCGACATTCGTCTCCCCCGCCTGCAGGTTGGCGGTGTAATTGGACAGAACCGCCAGTGAACCGTCATAAGGGGTACAGCTGTCCTCCAGGTTGCCCACAAAGATGCTGCCGTCAAAATATTCGGCCCGCAGGGGAAGATTCAGAGGGATGAGTTCGGAGCCGTAGGCATTCTGCAGTGTCAGCCGCCCGAAACGCATCTCCTTGGTGCCGTCGGTAAAGGCAATCCCGTTGCCGGCGCTGGCCTCACCGAAAGCGGCTGGATTGCCGGCGTAGACGATGCCATCCTCGTCGATCACATCGATCTCCAGCCGGATTTCCGCCGCAAAGGGGGCCGTCAGCGTCGTGCGAACAAAGCCCAGGCCACCGCCAGCATCAAAGGTGAGGGTGCCGGTGCCGTCCCCCTGGTCGAGGATGACCGGATCGGTGGCGGGGAGCAGCGACTCATCGAGCGTCCCGTTTTCGGCCAGATACCGTTTGCCCGCCAGACTGGCGCCAGACAACTTCCACCAGGCACCGGTGTAGTTGCGCGTTATGGCGCCGCCGGCATTGCGGGCGATGACCTGGAGTACGGGTGCGGTCGCATAGGTGAAGGGCTGGCCGAGATAGGAGAAAGGTCCGCAGGTCGGGGCAAACTGCGGTGAATTGGGCACGACGTCAAAGTGGTGAGGCGTGAAGCGGCCCACCGTAGCACTGGTGCCGCTGAGACTGCCGGCACCCAGATAGTCGGCCACATCCGCCTGCAGGGTCAGAGTGCCCACTTCGCTGTAGCTGACCAGAGCCGTGGCGGCACCGCCACTGAAATCGGCCGCTGACAGAGATCCACCGCTTAAAACCCCCGGCGCCGGCGCAAAGGGCGCCACGGCGGACAGGGTCGTGGCCGCCGCGAAGTTGGGCGCCAGACTGCCGTCCTGGCAGACGCCTCGCAATTCAGCCTGAAAGGGCAGCCCGGCCGCCAGCTTCGGTTCACCGGTCGAACCGCTGTTGTTCAGGGGGGCAAGGCCGTCCACCGTGGCGAGGACATCGAGACGGTAAGGCTTGACGGTGAAGGTATCGTTGCCCTCCATCACCAGCCCGGCCTCTTCGCCGCTGCCTTCGTAGCGGGCATCGAGTCGCACCTGACCGGCGTCGGCATAGGCAACGCGGAAGGAGCTACGAGCGCTGCCGTCAAAACTCAGCGTCAGCGGCGTTCCCGGCAAACCTGTGGCAACAGCCGTGCCGTTGACCTGCAGCGCGCGGCTGCCGGAAGCAGGCAGCACATAGCTGGACCAGAAAGAGACCGCCTTGCTTTGCCCGGCGAAACTGCCATCGCCCACGCAGGCCTGGGGATCAGCCGGATCGGCCTTGACGGCGGCAATGGTCAGGTCAGCCGAATCCTGGCAGGATGTTTGCGGCGGCACCTCAAAAAGAAATCCCGCGGTGGAAAAAAGAAGGTCGCAACTAGCCGCCACTCCACCCACAGTGCACTGCACCGGCCCGGCAGCCGGCACATCCGAAGCGGTCACATCCAAGGTGACCGTACCTGCGGTGTTGTGCCGCAGCTGAAAAACGGTCGGCGCACCACCGGCGATGGTCTGCGTGGTGCCGCCGATCCATCCCGTCGGCGACAGGGTGACACTGACGGGGTCGGGATAAAGCACCTTGCAGTCCGCGGCCTGGCAGGCCCGTATCGTTACGTCGGCCCGCTGGCAGGTCAAGGCGCTGCCGGGATGGTCGATATGGAAGTGGTCGAGAGACGGCAGGGTACCATTGAGAGTCCCTGTTGCGAAATGGTCCATCAACAGCGCGTTGAGAGCCCCTCCGTCGCGTTCATAGACAGGGTTGCTAAGAACCACAAAAAAAACAGAGCCATCAGGGGCGGTGGCTTTTTCCAAGGTCTGAATGTCGATCGTTGCCGCGGACGTCCCGGCCGGAATCACCAGCGCAGAGCCCTGGATTGCGGTTCCCTCTTTGGCGACATAATCAATTCCTGCAAAAGCCGTATAGTTTAGAGTTTTATAGTCCACATGCACCGCATATGGAAAAGAGGTCACTGTTCCCTTTTCATCCTGAAGTTGGACAACGAACGCCGCCGCGTCTCCTTTGGCTACCATGACATCCGAAACCACGATTCGCGGGATAGGGGTTCCATCCGGAAAGGTCCCTGTGTCGTTTGAATCCCCTTCGGTAGCTTCGCCTTGCGCCCCGCTCTCCTCATATTCCATCCAGGGGCCCGTTCCGTCGGGGGCCCGTGCAATCCCCTTGAGTTGCGAGAGTGTCGTTGCCAGTGTAGTGGGATAAGGAAATCCTGGCTCCGTACAGGAATGGTCCTGAGGCGGCCGGCTCAGATTCGCCTGGTTGACGACCAGATAGTCCAGATAGTCGCCGTTGCCGTCTTTGAGAAGGATGTCCATGGCACCATTCAAACTCAAATTAAGGTGCGAGACATTATTGATTACGAGGTAGGGCCAGTTCTGGATAACAGCCGAAGAACCCAACACATACGTGGAACAGTTGTTACTGTTCTTGTTTTCACAGACGGTGATCGACCAGGAGTTGTAGACACTTGGCGGAATGCTGGCATCGAGCAGTTTCAGCTCAACCCACTGTTCTCCGCCGAGGGAACGAACTTCATTGATCGTTACGCGATTGAGGTAATCGACCGAACAACTGCCGGCCGCGATCGCTTTTCCTTGAAACACAAACAGGAAAAAGAAGGCCACGACAGCCGCCATCAAGAACCATGGCCTATGCCCCATATCAACCTCCCTCACAGCCCTGTCACCCGCGCCTCGATCCGCCGCGACACATATTCCGGCGTTCCGTAGCTCCCCATCTCGGCCAGGGCGCTGATTTCATAGACGTTGTAGGTCGTCGTTCCTTCGCTGACCGGCGTCGCCGTGCAGGCCAGGGTGACGGCAAAGCCTTCCACGATAAAGGCGGAACTCGCGGTGCAGACACCAGCGGCACTTTGAGCGATGCCCCACTCGATGCCGGTCTGGGCCGCCTGGTAAGCGCGGGCTCCCTGCAGGGCCAGCACCGGGGTGCGCGACTGCACGCCGCTCATGGTCACCATGAAAGCGCCCAGAGCCGCCAGCACCACCAGGATGAAGAGGGCATTGACCAGGGTGTACCCTTTTTGATTGCGGGAGCGAGTCATCATGCTCATGGCGAATTCAGGACATGCACCTGGTGCAGCAGGGTCACCCGCTCTGCCGAGGGCGCATCCTCCAGGGTGAGGGTCATCGTCACCAGGCCCGCCCGCTGGCTGGTGCCCGGCTGATAAGTAAAGTTGCAGCTTTTCACCTGGCGCGTCACCAGGTCGCCGGAACCGAGCACCGGGCTGGGGGCGATGGCGTAGCCGTCATGTCGGGTCAGGGTGCCGGCGGTCGGATCACACACATAGCTTACCGGGCCATCGACGATAAAAAACCGCTGATAGGGAGACGAGCGGGGAAAGGCCACAGGCGGCACCTTGGGCAAAAAGTGCAGGTGTGCGGCACTGCTGGCCGTGCTGTCGATAGCGAAGCGGTTGTCGGCCGGCGACTGATAGGCATTGCCGGTGATCCCGCTGGCGGACAGATTGTAAATAACCAGGTCGCTGCCGGCCGGAGGGGCCGTCCGCAGGCCGCCGAGCACATCGAAAGAGCTATCCGTGGCATCACCGAAATTGAGGGTGTCACCCGGCCCCTGCAGGCGGTAGCGACCGCCATCGCTGGTGTGCAGCAGCTCAAGGGAGAGTCCCCCGGCCCCGATGTGCACGCTGTTGGGCAAGGCCTGGCGGATGTCGTGCTGCATGCGGCGCAGGGCGTTGTCGGCGGCGTCCACCAGTTCGGCTCGCCGGGAAAGGGCCACGTAGCCCTCGATCGGTTTGGTGATAAAGGCCACGCTCATGGCACCGAGGATGCCGACGAGCACGATCACCGTGACCAGCTCCACCAGGGTGAAGCCCTTTTCGCCTTGCCGGCGGGTTGTCGTGGCTGTCATCATCCCATCCACCGTTAATAATTGGCCCGATAGCCGGCCAGAGTCAAACTGCCCCCGCCGGCCATACCCACCATCACCTGCGCCCGCAGCATGGCCACACCGTTGACTGTTGCCGGCTGCACACTGACGTTTACCGTGTAGTTCGCCAATCCCGCGATGGCCGCACCGCTTTGGTCGCGGGCGCCGCTATCGGCCAAGCCGTCGTAATCATCGACATCATCGTAGAGAGCGCGGCTGCCTTCGCCATCGACTCCGTCGGGATCGACATAGGGCTTGAGCAGAATCTCTTCCAGATAGGCCTCGGCGATGGCTACCGCCTGCCTCTGCAGCAGCGGATCGGCGCTGCGGGCCGTCGTATAGTTCATCACCAGCAGCACGCCGCCAAGAGCGATGGAGACCACCACCATGGCGATGACCAGCTCGACCAGGGTGACACCGCGGCAGTTGTTCAGAAAGGAATCACTTCGCCTCATGGCACGTCCACGTAGCCTGTTTCGCCGATGACATGGAAGGTCTTGCCGCCGACGCTCAGGCCGTTGAAATCGGTGGGTGTGCGGGCCGTGTTGACGGCCTGCCCCAGGGGAGTGAACACGATGGTGGCCGCTGCCAAACTCACCCCGGCGGGAGGGGCGGCAGCAAAAGCGCCACTCTTGCTGGGGTGAGGTACGGCGAGGGCGAAAGCGCTGCTGGTATCACAATTGTTGCGCTGCCGCAGACTGTAGCCCGCCGAGCCCAGGGTCACCTGCACGTCGCAACCGCTGCCCACCGCCAGCTTCTGGGCATAGCGCACCGCTGAAACGGTTTCATCGAAGAAACCGCGCTGCTGAAAGCCGCGCAGGTCGAAGAAGCGGGGGATGGCCACGGCCGCCAAGATGCCTACCAGCAGAATAATAACGATTAATTCCACGAGAGAGAAGCCTGACCCTGTGCGCCATAATACGTTTTTATTCAGATCACTTATGTGCATAGTATCCAGGTTGCCAGTTAAAAAATGGAAGCGAAGCCGACCACGACTCTGCTTCCATTTTATGTTCTCTCTAACAACACTCAAAATTTTTAAAAAAATTGTTTGTTGTTATGGGGTGATAGTTACATCAACATAATGAAGTGTCCAGTCAACAAGTGTAGCAGTGTCATTTTTATGATTTACGGTACACGTCCAAGTTTCCCCAAAAGCATCCGCAACAGAAGAGCCAGATTTAGTTTTAACCTCATAGTTTGCACTATCATAATCGGGGACAAGCGCTTCGGCCACGGTATCAGTGCAACCGCCAATGGTAGAAACAACATCGGCTCCATCTGCGCCACGAAGAGCCCGGGCAGCGTAGTTGATTGCACTCCCGCTGGACAATGCGCCAGCGACGGCTTTGGTGGTGGCTTCTTGGGCATCACTACTCAAATCCACAAACTTAGGCACGGCCACGGCTGCCAGAATGCCCAGGATAACAATCACCACTACCAGTTCAATCAGCGTAAAACCTTTTTGATTACCCATTGCAAAAATCCTCCTTGTTCCTTTGTTAGTGTAGTAAACCGTCTCTTACCCTTTAGCAACTTCAATACCACTTTTATCCAGTCGATCTGTTTTCTACGTCAATCCTCCTTTGCCTGTCGTTTCTTCAGCCATTGGTAAGGTTCCAGCGCGGCCAGGCGCAGACCCTCCAGCGCATCGATTTTCGGTTCGAAACGGCCGGAGCCGTTGTGGTCGGCGTAGACCAGGTCAATCTGGAAGCGCACCCGCTTCGGCCCGGCCAGTCCGCCCTGAAAGTAGTCTGTATTCTTCACCCGGTAGACCAGGTAATTACCCGCCTTCTCGAAGTACCACTGTCCCCCTTCGATGGCGGCGGGGTCGGCGCTCTGAAACTCGCCGAGATAGTTTTGCGGCTGCTCGGCCAGATACGCCATGGGATTGCTCTCGGCCAGCTCGCCAAGACCGTCGAGGTCATCCCCGACGATTTTCTTCGCCACCTGCATGGCCACGGCGCTGCGCATGATACCGATATTCTGCTCCATGGTGGCCCGCTCGACCTCGACGAGCAGCTCGAGATATTTGTTCAGTCCGACGGTGAAGAGGATGGCGACAATCGCCACCACCACGATTAGCTCCAGCAGGGTGAAGCCGCCCTGCCCCAGCCATGTCGGGTTTTTGACTTCTCTTTCAGCAGCCGTCATCTCAACGCGCCACCTGCGACAGGTTCCACATGGGCAGAAAGACCCCGAGGGCCAGCACCAGGACCATACCGCCGATAAAGACGATGAGGATCGGCTCGATGGCGCTGGTGATATTTTTGAGGTCGTAATCGACTTCGCGTTCGTAGAACTCGGCCACCTCCAGCAGCATCTGGTCGACGGCGCCGGTCTCCTCGCCGACGGCCAGCATCTGCAGCACCAGGGGGGTGAACATCTCGGTGGCACGGGCGCTGCGGGTGAGGGTGTCGCCCCGTTCGATGTTGTGGCGCATCTGCTCCAGCCGCTCGCCGACATAGACGTTGTCCACCGCCCGCGCCGTAAAACTCAGGGCCTGCACCAGGGGGACGCCGGCAGTAAAGCCCATGGAGAAGGCGCGGGCGAAGCGGGTCAGGGTGGCCCGCTGGATGATGCTCCCCACCACGGGCAGACGCAGTTTGGCCCGATCCCACAGGTAACGCCCCCGCTCGGTTTTGAGCCACTGGCGCACACCGAAGGAGATCGCCACCAGCGCCAGCAGAAGATGCGGCCAGTAGGTGACGGAAAAGCGCGACAGGCTGAGGATGATCTTGGTCGGCAGCGGTAGCTCGGCGCCGAATCCCTTGAACACCTTTTCGAAAGTTGGAATGACGAAAAGGCTCAGAATGGCGATGGCGATGCTGATGGCCACCACCACAAAGGTGGGGTAGCGCATGGCCTGCTTGACCCGGTCGATAGTATCCTTTTCGAGGGTCAGATAGTTGGCCACCTGCAGAAAGGTGTCATCCAGTTTGCCGGTACTCTCCCCCACCTGCACCATGCTGGTCAGCAACAGGGGAAAGACCTTGGGATGCCGGGCCAGGGCGCCGGAGAGATCGCGTCCCGCTTCGAGATCGTCGCAGACGGCCTTGAGGGTCCGCCCCATCTGCGGCTTTCTGGCCGTCTCCACCAGTCCCTTGAGGGCCCGGATGATCGGCACGCCGGCTTTGGTCAGGGTGTACATCTGCCGGCAGAAGAGGATGAGGTCGTCGAGCTCCACCCCGCCGCCGCGACGGAATTTTTCCCGAAACAGGGCCCCCAGGTCGATTTCCCGGGCAGCTTCACGGATGGCGACGGGCGTCATGGCGCCCTCGAGCAACTGGGAGGCCACGGCCTCGGCTGACGGCGCTTCGACCGTCCCCTCAACCAGCTTTCCCTGCGCGTTGCGCGCCTTGTAATGAAAGTTCGCCATCGTCTATCCGTTAAGTCTTCAGAGTCCTTCGCAGACCTTGTCTAACCGTTAATTCGCCGCGACTTGTTCGTCGTCCGTCTCGAACTCTTCCACCTGCCCGGCGATGCGCAGAACCTCGTCCAGACTGGTGGTCCCTTCGGCGGCGTACTTCAGGGCGCACAGGGCCAAAGGCTGAAAACCCTTCTGCTTGTGGGCGGCACTGGCGAAGGCGGCGTTGTCGTTGCGGCGCAGAGCATCGGCCAGGGCGTGGTCGATCTCCAGCAGCTCAAAAATACCGATGCGACCCTGGTAGCCGGTGTTATTACAGTTGGGGCAGCCGGTCCCCTTCTTGAATTTCAGCTCCGTCCCTTTCGAACCGACCGTGGCCCGCAGCCAACTGGCCTGGCGGGGGTCCGGTTCGGCCTCGACGGTGCAGCTGTCGCACAGGCGTCGCACCAGGCGCTGGGCAAGGACGGCATTGAGGGCGCTGGCCACCACATAGCCCTCCGCCTCCATGTCGAGCAGGCGCAGGGCTGTGCTCACCGCGTCGTTGGTGTGCAGCGTCGAGAGCACCATGTGACCGGTCATGGCCGCCCGCAGACCGATCTCGGCCGTCTCCTGGTCGCGCATTTCGCCAACCATGATGACGTCGGGATCCTGGCGCAGACCGGCCCGCAGCACGCTGGCGAAGGTCAGACCGATGCGGGGATGAACCTGTACCTGGTTGATGCGCGGCACGCGGTATTCGACCGGATCCTCAACGGTAATGATCTTCTTCTCCGCCTGGTTCAGCTCGTTGAGGGCGGCGTACAGGGTCGTGGTTTTGCCGCTGCCGGTGGGGCCGGTGACCAGCACCATGCCGTGAGGCCGGGTAACCAGAGCGCGAAAGCGCCGCAGGAGATGGTCGGGCATTCCCACCTGGTCGAGGCTGAGAATACCGCCGGACTGATCGAGCAGGCGCATGACCACCGACTCGCCATACTGCAGGGGCATGGTGGAGAGACGCACGTCGACACTGCGTCCGCGCACCTTGATGTTGAAACGGCCGTCCTGGGGGAGGCGGCGCTCGGAGATATCCAGACCGCTCATGAGCTTGAGACGGGAGACGAGGGCGGCGGCGATGCGCTTCTCCTTCATCACCTGCTCCTGCAACACGCCGTCGATGCGCTGGCGGATGCGCAGGACCTTTTCGTCCGGCTCGATGTGGATGTCCGACGCCCCCACCTGCACGGCGTCTTCAAAGAGGGAGCGCAGCAGGCGGACGACGGGGGCATCCTCCAGCTGACTGTCGGGCAGGAGATCGGCCAGGTTGACATCCCCCTGGGAGAGTTCTTCCCCCAGCTCTTCGGCGATGTTGACGATCTCATCGGTGCGGCGATAGACGCTGTCGATGGTGCGCAGCAGGTCGGTCTCGCGTACGACGGCCAGCTTGACGGGGCGCTTGAGAATTTTGACCAGCTCGTCGTAAGCGAAGATATCGGTGGGGTCGGCCATCCCCACCAGCAGGTGATCAGGAGCCTCGGCCAGAACAATGGCCCGGTAACGCCGGGAGAAGGTCTCGGGCAGCAGCCGCACGATCTCGGCCTTGTACTGGTAGAACTTGAGATCGACATAGGGAATGCGCAGCTGCTCGCCCAGAAATTCGAGAAAGCGCTGGGAGCTGACGTAGCCGAGTTCGATCAGGGTGTTGCCGAGCTTGGTCCCCGTCTTCTTCTGGGTAGCCAAGGCCGTTTCCAGCTGCTTCTCGCTGATGATGCCGTTCTGCACCAGTAGGTCACCGATGCGGATTTTTTGGCGGATGCTCATCGTCTAACCTCAAATTCATTTGGCCGTCCCGTAAGGACGAAAAAGTTCTGTTTCGTCTACCGCTCCAACATGTCAAGACGCCCGCGCACATAAGACAGCAGGTCGGGCTGCAGGCTGCCGCTGGCGGTGGCCTGCCGATAGGCCTCCACCGCCTCGGGCGCGCGGCCATCACTCTCCAGGGCCAGCCCCAATCCCAGCCAGCTCACGCCCGAGGCCGGGTCCTGCTGCAATAGCAGGTTGTAGGTAGCGGCAGCAGCAGCGTAATCGCCAAGCCGTTGGGACAGGGCGGCAAAGAGGGCGTGGTAGTCGGGATCGGCAGCCACAGTCGGAACCGGCCCCTGCCGGAGCACCTCGCGGGCCGTCGACAGCTCATCTCTTTCGGCCAGCAAGCGGGCGTAGCCCCGGCGGAAAGGACTGTGCGCGGGGTCACTCTCCAAACCGGCGGCGTAAACCTTCTCCGCTTCGACGCGGCGACCGGCGCCGGCCAGCAACGCCGCCAGTTTCTCCCGGGACTCGTGCTGAGCCGGATCCAGACGCAAGGCCTGTCGCCAGGCCTGTTCGGCCTCGGGCAGCCGCCCGTCCTTCAGGGCCGCTTCACCCTCGGCGAAACGGACCCGGGCCTGTTCTTTCGGGGACAGGGGGCGCGGCGTCTTCACCAGTGCCGCCGGCTCAGATGCCGGGGGTGTTTTTGGCGACGGCGGTGCCGCCACCGGCAGCTCCGGCGGCTCAACCGACTCACTCAGCGAGGATACCGTTTCTTTCACCGGCGCGGCCTTCACGACAGGCGTCTCGGCCGGGGCGTTCATCACCTCTGTCTCCATCACTGGCGGTAGAGCGGGCGCTTCGGAAACCGCCCCTGCGGGTTCAGCAGAGGGAGTTGTTTCCACCGCCGCCGAAACCGGCATCTTTCTCGGTTCCACCTGTTCCACGGCCAAGGGCACGTTTTTGCCCGCCCGATGACCGGTGCTCAACCAGAACACAAGCCCACCGAGCACCAGAGCCAGCGCCAGCAGAACCCACAACAGGACCCCAAAGCGCCGCGGCCCCTTCGCTCCGGCGCCGGTGCCGGGCAACCCGGTTGGATCGCCGGCGGTGGCCTGCCGTTTTTCCAGGTCTTTGAGCATCTGGTTGAGCAGACTCATGAAGCACCACCCCGGGTGAGATAGACCAGCGCCGAAATTTCCAGCCCTATGATCAGGGCGGCCAGGGCATAGAGCCAGGGCAGGTACTCCTTCCAGGTGCTTGCCTGCGCGTCATCCGTATCCCGGATGGCGGCCAGCATGTGGCGCGACCCGATCAGGCTCTCCCCCCGCCCATAGGCGGCGAGCATCGCCTTGTGACAGAGAATGTTGATGAGCCGGGGGATGCCTCGACTCCCCCGCGCCAGCAGCTTCAGGGCGGCCGGCGCAAAGAGGGCGCCTCCCTGATGACCGGCCACCAGCAGACGATGCCCCACATAGCCGCTGACACCCTGGTAGTCCAGGGGCGGCAGGCGATAGCTGAAGGCGAGACGCTGGCGCAGCTGGCGAAGTCCCGGCTGCTGCAGACGGTCATCGAGCTCCGGCTGGGCAAAGAGTACGATCTGCAGCAGCTTGCGTTTCTCCGTCTCCAGATTGCTGAGCAGCCGCAAAGCTTCCAGACTTTTCTCGGGCATGACCTGCACCTCATCGATGCAGAGAACGACCCGGCGACCTTGGCGGGCCAGCTCGATAAGCTGACTGTTGATCGCCTTGAGGCTGTCGTTGACCGTCGCTTTGGCCGGCAGGCCAATCCCGAGTTCGTCGGCCAGGGCCCGGTAGAGCTCCGCCACGCCCAGTAACGGATTGGGCAGATAGGCGGTCGCCCAGGCCTCTTCATCCAGCGCGTTGAGCAATTTGCGACACAGCAGGGTTTTGCCGGTGCCGACCTCGCCGATGATCTTGATAAAGCCTTCGCCGGAGCGCAGAGCGACCCGCAGCACCTCCAGGGCCTCTCGGTGTCCGCTGGTGTTATAGAAGAAGCCCGTGTCCGGCGTCAGGGAAAACGGCGGCTCGCGCAGTCCGAAATGTTGCAGATAAAGCATGGTCCTCCTCAGGCGGCAGACCCTCGCCGCCAGAGCGTTCACATCCTACCAGGTGCGGCCCATGGCCCCGCCCAGGGACTGGACGCGGTTGCGCGTGTTTTCCAGCTCCCGTTCCCAGACCCGGCCATTGTCGACCACCTGGGGACGGAGCAGAATGACCAGCTCGCTCTTTCTGGACACCATCTGATTGTGGGAGAAGAGGTGGCCGAGCAGGGGGATGCGCCCGAGCAGCGGCACGGACGCTTTTTGCCTGGACTTCTGATTCTTCATCAAGCCGCCGATGACCACGACCTGCCCGCTGGTGGCACTGACGATGCTGTCCGACTCGCGCACGCTGGAAAAGGCCAGGGGCAGTTGCTGTTCCTGGTTGGCCACGGTGATGGTCTTCTGCTGATCCTGCACCTCGCTCACCGTCGGGTGGATATGCAGGGTGACCTGACCGTTGTGGTCGATCTGCGGGGTCACGTCGAGGGCAATGCCGGAGAAGAACGGCGTCAGGGTGATGTCCGGCGTCGTCGTGGTGGTGGTGCCAGTCACCGTGGTGCTCGAGATGTCGGTGACAAAGAACTCATCGGTACCGACCTTGATGACAGCTTTCTGGTTATTGACGGTGGAAATGCGCGGGCTGGAGAGCACCTGCACCTCGCCCTGGGATTCCAGCAGCTCGATGAAAGCGGTGAAATCCTTGAAATCGAGGGCGGCGGAGAAAACGCCGCCAAAGGCCGAAGTCGCCGTCCCTTCCACCATCGTCAGGGCGTTCGGGTTGAGAATACCCGTATTGCCGACGATTTCGGAGGCACCGCTGTTAAAAAAAGAGCCGCCACCGGTCTGGCCGATCACCAGCGACTTGCCGTCGGAAGGCCGGCCCAGCGCCGCCCAGTTGATGCCCGACTGGAAGCCGTCGTTGAGTTCGACCTCAAGGATCTTGGCTTCGAGAATGACCTGGCGCTGTAGATTACCCTGCATGGCGGTCAGATAGCTTTCGACCTCGCGCAGCTCCTCGGGCATGGCGCGCACGATGACGACGCTGGCCTGGGGCTGCACCACCACGCGGCGGCCGTCCTCGGCGCCGATGAGGGTGCGCAGGGCGTATTCGAGCTCCTTCCAGAAGTCGGCCATCGACTCGGTGTCGATGCGGCTGCCGGAGACGGCCTTGGAGCGGCGGTCGCTGCTGCTGTCGTTTTCTTCATCGTCCCCGCTCTCCGCTTCGCTGACCTGGCCCGAACTGACCCGTGTCTGGGAGAGCCCCTTGCGGGAGAGGTTGAGATAGTTCACCGGAAAGATGCGGGACTGCAGTCCGGCCGGCAGAATTTGATAGGTGTTGCCGTGCAGACGGTATTCATAGCCGAAAACGCTGCGCACCACTTCGAGCACCTCCGGGATGCTGGCGTTTTTCATGGTCAGGGAGATGTCGCCGGTGACCTCGGGATGGACGACCATGTTGGTGGCCGTTCCCGCCACCAGACCGGTGAAAAACTGACGGGCGGGCGTCTGTTCGGCGACGATGTCGAAGCGAGGCTCCACGTCAAGCTCGGGCCGACCCAGACCGGCATCCAGCGGGCTCAGCAGCGCGGAGGCGACGGCCGGCGGAATTTCCGGCGCGGCGGGCCTCGGAGCGTTGGAAACCGGTTGACTCAGTGCGTCGGCGATACCCTCCTCGACAGCCGGTCCCCTGGCGGGAAGGCAGGCCGAGAGGCCCAGCAAGGCAGTCAGCAGCAGAATCCTCGAAATAAAACAGGCAGACCTTCGCATCATTTTCCCTCGTCGTTTGCACCGGCCTTTTGCACCGGCTCTTTAATCCGCTGCCTCTGCAGCTGGACAGTGAATTCCTTGTTCTCATGGCGCAGCCGCACGTAATCAGCGGCGATAGCCGTGACACGGGCGCCCGCTATACGGTCACCAACCTGAACAGCCTTGCCGTTAACCGTGGCGACACGGCGGCCGGGGGAAATCAGGATAGAACTGACCTGCCAGCCTGTAGTCCTTTCGGCCGGGGCGGACGCTGCCTGCACGCGAGGAGGTCGGGTCGGGTCCCGCAGGGGCTCGGCGCACAGACCCGCTGCAGTGGTCAGCAGGAACAGGCCGCAGAGCACGGAGCCAAAACAGATGTGCAGATGCGAACTAGACACCGATCCACTCCTTCTTCAGGCTCAGGGTATGCACGGTCAGCACCACACGCGACCGGGGGTGCTCTTCCACCTGCAGTTCGAAGGAGGTCCAGACGAGCTGGCGTTCGATCCCCTCCAGGGCCCGCAGGCAATCGACGATCTGGGCGTAACTGCCGACGAATTCCAGCCGCAGCCCGTGCCGGTAGACGTTGAGAGCCGCCGGTGCATCGAGGTCGGCCTCTCCGGCAGGTTCCGTCAGCAACGGTTCTGGCTGCAGGTTCTCGGCTCGCACCAGGCGCAGACCCCGCTGACGCAGCAGCACTTCTTCCAGCACGCGGGACATCTCCCGGGGCGAGATCAGCTCCAGGGTCAGATCCTGCAGACGGGCGTCGAGCTCTGTCATTCGCGCCTGCAGTTCGGCCAGGCGGCGGCGGTTCTCCTGGTCCGGATCACCGGCGGCCTGTTGCTGAAGAGCAACCACCTGCGCTTCGAGTTGCGGCAGCTGCGACCGGGAGATTTCCAGGCGCTGGCGAGCCGCCTTCTGCCGGGCCGCCAAGGGACTAAAGGCCATCACATCCAGCACCAGATAGCCGATGGCCCATACCGCGGCGATGAGCAGGATCTTTTCGCGCAGAGAGCGTTTTTCCAGGTTCTCTTTCCAGGCGGAGAGTTTTGCCGAAGACGTCTTCATGGTCTCTCCTCCTGGCGGGTTTCGAGCACAAAATTGATAAAGCGCGGCTCCATGTCGGAACGGAAAAGCTGGAAGGAAGAAAAGGCCAGTCCCGCAAAGGCCGGCTCTTTCTGCAGTTCCTGCAGGAAGGCGGGCACGGTCTCCGCCTTGAGGCAGCCCCCTTCCAGGAGGGAGTCCCCGGGCTTTGGCGCCACAACGATGCGGGTCAACCACAACCCGGCCGGAGTTCGCCGGGACAGCCCTTCAAGATAGGTGGAAAAAGCGGGCACGGCGTCTCCCCTGGGCTGCTCGAACAGGTGCAGCAGGGGTTCTTTGGCCGCCAGCTCCGCAGTCAGACGCTCGACCTCGTGCTGCAGCAGCGGGCTTTTTTGCCGGGAAGCCCCCTCCTGCAACGAGGTGATCTGCGCGGTCAGCGCCGACTGCCGGGCTTCCAGCGTGTGGGCTTGCTGATCCAGCTCACGGACCTGCCAGGCGGCGTAGGCGTAATAACCCGCCAGCAGCACCAGCCCCATCAGGGCCAGGGCCAGCATGCGGGCTGCCGACAGGGGTTCTTTTTTCTCCAGCACCGACGGCTGGTAGAGATTGATCTCCTGGTTCATGGCGTCACCTGCTGAGCACGAAGAGCTCCGCCAATGGCCGTCAGGCAACGGGACTGGATCTGCGGTGTCAGGGCGGGCAGATCAAAAAGAACACCCAGGTCCAGAGCCTCCACCTTGACGCCGAGATACTGCTGCAGGTAGGGCAGCACCTGGGGCAGGTCTGCTTCCATCGGGGCCAGAATCAGGTTGGCGATGGGCGGCAATGCAAAGTTGCTCTCATAGAAGTCCAGTGAACGCTGAATCTCCAGAACGATGGAATCCAGCAGGTCATTGAAGCGGGAGGAGAGGTCTATCAGGTCCTCACCGGCGGTAACCGGAGCCAACTCCCGCAACGAATCGGTGCCGACATTGAGGCGCCGCGACAGATAGAGGTGCCCGTCACGCACGATGACGATGCCGCCGCCATGGCGCCCCAGATAAAGGAAGGCCAGCCCCCGCTCCTCACCGGGGAGGAGCCCGACCAGATTGCGTACGGCCAGCTCGGGAATGTCGATGGCGGCGATCTTCAGGCGAGCCGTCACAAGACAGTTCGCGGTCTCTCGCACCACCTGACGGGGAGCCGCCACCGCGTAAGCAATGGCCTGGCGTCCCGGCCGGGCATCCGTCGGCACGGAAAAAACATCGACCACCGCTTCATCCAAGGGATAGTCGATCAACTCGCGAATCTGCCAGCGTACCGCTTCACGCCATTCTTCCCGCGGCACGGCCGGCGGCTCGATCTGCAGCAAGCTGTAGTCGTCACCCGTCAGAACGCCGACACAGCGATGCCGGGCCAGGCGCAAGCGGGAAACCTGACCCATCAGCACCGTGCTGGCCTCTCCGGCCTGGGCCGGCAGGAATTCGCAATCAAGCAGATGCGGGCGGCCGTTCTGCCAGCGCACCTGGGCAAAAGCGATGCCTTCTTCGCGGAGGCTGATGCCGACCGTCTCCGAGGAGCGGGTCGGCTTGCTTTTCAACTTTTTCACCATATTTTCCATGACAGCGCCGGGCTATAGCCGTATATAAATCGCCAGAGTAAACTTCGATCCATGCATATACACGAATTGTGCCGACAGGTCAAAGATTTCCTTTCTTATTTCGGCTACTTAAAAACAACAACCGCTGAAGTCATGTTTTTTCGGCAAAAAACCAGAACGGTGTTTTTTTAAGAGAGGCTAAAAACAGTGTGCGAACAGACGATAGCGCCCGCACCGGCGTAACGGACTGACACACAAGTGTGCACAGTGCACTGCGCCAGCGCGCACCCGTCCCCCCTTCCGACCCAAAACTTGTTCTCAGGGTGAACTCTGGTAAAATGTCAACTTGTCTGCACCGACAACCCATTCCACCTGGCTCCTTCAGCAGGTTTCCCCATGACCCGGCAGGAGAGACACCATGACCCGAGAAGAACTGGCAAAATTCGACGGCCGCGAAGGGCGCAAGGCCTACGGGGCCGTCAACGGCAAGATCTATGATTTCAGCGACAGCAAGCTCTGGCCGAACGGCGACCACCAAGGGCTGCACCAGGCTGGCCATGACCTCACCGACGAGTTGAAAAACGCCCCCCACGTCAGGGCGGTCATCGAGCGTTTTCCGGTGGTCGGCCAATTGGAGGAAGCTGTTCCTGAGACGACAGGCGGCGGTGGGAGTAAAATGATCATCGGAGTGGTGGCGGCGGTTGTGGTTCTTGCGGTGATTTTTCTATTGATGCGCTGACAGCCCGTTGACCTCTGCATTTGAAAAGGGGGCCTTTCCTGCCGGAAAAGGCCCCTTTTTGCGTCGGCTGAAGCTATTTGAGCAGGTCTTCGATGCCGGCAAAAAAACTCTTGGCCAGCTGCTCCTTTTCGGCCTCGGGGAGATTCGGCTGGCCCTCGCTCTGCTGTTTCTCCATCAGGTCGGCGGGGATCTCCTGCAAAAACCGGCTGGGCAGACGGGGCAGCAACTTGCCGTACTTTTTCCGCTGCTTGGCATGCAGCAGCACCAGGTGCTTCTGGGCCCGGGTAATTCCCACGTAGCAGAGGCGACGCTCCTCATCCACGTCGAAGGTCTCGTGGATTGATTTCTTGTGGGGAAGATATTCCTCCTCCAACCCGACCAGAAAGACCACCGGGTATTCCAGCCCCTTACTCGAATGCAAACTCATGAGGGTCACGGCGTTGCGGGCCAGCTTGGCCTCTTTGTCGTTGCGCCCCGGATGCTCGTCGTCCAAAAGGGACACCTTCTCCAAAAAGCCGGCCAGGCTCGGCTTCTCTTCACGTTCCTCGTAGGAGGCCATGGCGTTGACCACCTCCTCGACGTTGTCGGCCCGGCGCCTGGCTTTGGCCGGATCTTCGGTCTGCCGGTAGATCTCGTCCTCCAGCTTGATTTCGGCGAAAAACTGCCGAGCGATCTCGGCCAGGCGCCGGCCGCGGGCGAAGCGCTGCCGATAGCCGTCCATCAGGGCCACGAAGGCGCCCACCGCCTCGACGACCTTCTCCCCCAGTTCCTCCACGGCGCCGGGCGCTTCGAGAACGTCCCACAGCGGCCGATTGTGCTCGGCGGAAAAACGGATGAGCCGGTCGGCGCTGGTCTCGCCGATGCCGCGGCGCGGATAGTTGAGGATGCGCAGCAGATTGACCTCGTCGCGCGGGTTGACCAGCACCCGCAGATAGGCCACGGCGTCCTTGACCTCCTTGCGGTCGAAGAATTGCTGTCCGCCGATCAGGACGTAGGGGATATTCTCATAGCGCAGTTGCTCCTCGAAGGCGCGCGACTGCACGTTGGTGCGGTAGAGGATGGCGAAGTCGCGGTACTCCAGGTTGAGGCGGAAACGCTCGGCGTGGATGCGCTCCATGACCATGCGCGCTTCATCCTCCTCGTCCTCGCAGCAGATGAGCTCGATCTGGCGGCCGCTGTCGCCGGCCGTCCACAGCGCCTTCTCCTTGCGCTTGGCGTTGTGACGGATGACCGCGTTGGCCGCCGACAGGATGGTCCCCGACGAGCGGTAGTTCTGCTCCAGCTTGATGAGGGTGGTGCCGGCGAAATCCTTCTCGAATTCGAGGATGTTGCCCAGGTCGGCCCCGCGCCAGCCGTAGATGGACTGATCGTCGTCGCCGACCACGCAGAGGTTGCGGTATTTGCCCGAGAGAAGGCGCAGCAGCAGATACTGGGCGGCGTTGGTGTCCTGGTATTCATCCACCAGGATATAACGGAAGCGCTCCTGGTATTTGGCCAGCACCTCAGGATAGTTCTGCAGCAGGGTGACGGCGAGCATGATGATGTCGTCGAAGTCGATGGCGTTGAAGGCCTTGAGGGCACGCTGGTAACGCGGATAGATCTCGGCCGCGACCCAGGCATATTCATCCTGGAAGCGGCCGACGAAGTCCTGGGGGGCCACCAGCCGGTTCTTGGCATCGGAGATGAGCCAGAGCACCCGGTCGGCATCGAACTTCTTGCCGCCGCTGTCGAGCCCCTGCAGCAGGTCTTTGATCAGACGGGCCTGGTCGGCGGCGCCGTAAATGGAAAAATTCTTCTTGTAGCCGAGGCGCTCGATGTCCTCTTTGAGAATGCGCACGCAGAGGGAATGGAAGGTGCCGATGACCAGCCCTTTGTTTCTGGCCCGCCCCACCAGTTCCAGCACCCGCTCCTTCATCTCGCGGGCCGCCTTGTTGGTAAAGGTGACGGCCAGAACATTCTCGGGGCTCACCCCCTTCTCCAGCAGAAGATAGGCGATGCGGTAGGTGATAACCCGGGTTTTGCCCGAGCCGGCGCCGGCCAGCAGCAGCAGCGGTCCTTCGGTATGACGCACCGCCGCCAGCTGTTCTTTATTGAGCGTTCGCAGATCCATGGTCAGGCCAGGGGATAGGTTCAGGGAATTCTTCAGGTGGAAGAGGGGCCGCAGATCAGCCCCGATTCAGAGGACGAACGATACCACAGCGCGGCGAAGCAGACAAGAAGGCAGCGTCGAGGCGGGATTAACGCAGGAGGCATTCTGCAATAAGGGCTTGCTTTCAGGTAAAAAATTATATATTTTACGCGCCATGAAAAGACTACTCATCCTCGCTGTCGGTATCGTCTGGGCTTCTCTCCTGCTTATTTCCTGGGGAGGCGCCGAAGACGTCACACCGCAACAACTGCAAGCCATCCAGCTGGAAAACCTCAGCTCCTGACTTGGAACTGACGGCCTTTCGCCCCTGACGCCAACCTCCCGACGGCGTGTACGGGGTATTTTACTCTTTTTTCCTCATTTTTTTTACTGAACAGCAACTTCCCTGGCGGCTGTCCCGCCGGCGCAGCTCGTCGTCGATGGCGTTGAGCACTTCCCACTTGTTCAGCGACCACAAGGGCGCCAGCAGCAGATCGCGCGGCCCGTCGCCGGTAAGACGGTGGATAAGCGTGTCCGGATGGAGTCGTTCGAGAAAATCGACGGCCAGCTGTACGTAGTCCTCCTGCGACAGCACCTCGACCTGCCCCTGCTGGTAGAGTTCGCCCAGAGGCGTCCCCTTGAGCACATGCAGCAGATGGATCTTGATGCCATCGACCTGCAGACGCGCCATCTCGTCGGCCGTAGCCAGCATCTGCGCGCGGCTCTCCCCCGGCAACCCCAGAATCACATGAACACAAACGCTCAAGCCCCTGGCCTTGGCCTCATCATAGGCTAACAGAAAACGCTGATAGTCGTGGCCACGGCGGAGAAAGTTCAGGGTCGCATCGTGCGTGGTCTGCAGTCCGAGTTCGAGCCAGAAGAAGGTGCGCCGGTGGTATTCGGCCAGAAGGTCGAGGACCGGCGGCGGCAGACAGTCGGGACGGGTGCCGACGGCCAGCCCCATCACTCCGGTAACGGCAAGGGCCTCGTCGTAGAGTTGCCGCAGGCGTTCGGGTGGCGCGTAGGTATTGGAGAACGGCTGAAAGTAGGCAATGAACTGCTTCGCCTTGTACTTGCGAACCATGATCTCCTTGCCCTGCTCCAACTGCTCGGCCACGGACAGACTTCGTGCGATGCCGACGGCGCCCGAACCGCCCGGGTCACAGAAGAGGCAGCCCGGCTGCTGGCGGGTGTCGCCGCGGTTAGGGCAGGAAAAACCGGCGTCCACCGAGATCTTGTGCACCCTGCCGCCGAAACGGTCTTTCAGAAATTGAGAAAAGAGATGGTAGCGCTTGTCGTTCATAGGGGTCGACTATGCCATGTCCCCTGGCCGAGAGCAACATTTAACCGAGAGCGTTCCTTTGCCGGACATTCCCAAAAAGGGCGTTTTTTCATTAAAAAACAATAGTCCATCTCATTGCATTCGCACCCGGGGCTGCTATAATTTCTGGACGTTTCCTTGGACAAAACCTGACTTTCCCGCAAACCGCTCTCCGATCGGTGACAACCGTGAATCCTCAGTGCTGCTGGCATCTCGAACACATCGATCCGGGGCAGTGTCCCTATCTGCACGATGAGGACGGCGCCCTGCTTTACGATCGCCAGCAGCGTATTTTGCAGCGTTGCCTTGAGTGCCCGCGCTTTCTGGAAGATGCGGAAGTATTCAGCCGCTCCGATGGCGAGATGGCGGAAATCTTCCCCACCGTCTGCACCGAGCTTCTGCAGCTTCGCGCCAAGACGAAACTCCTGGAGCACCAGCTTGCCGTCAGGGATCGGGAAAAACGTTTTCTGAATGAAGTCGGCCACGTGCTGCAGACATCCATGGACAAGGATGAAGTGATCACCATGGCCCTCACGGCTGTTACCGCCGGCAAAGGCTTTGGCCTCAACCGGGCCATTCTGCTACTGGTGGACAGGGAGCGCCAGAACCTCGAAGGCTATCTGGCTGTGGGCCCCCGGCAGCGGGAAGACGCCTGGCGCATCTGGAATGAACTGGCCCACGCCGACCGTTCGCTGCGCGAGATGGCCCGCCTGCTCTTTGAAACCAAGCTGCCGGAAGAAAAAGCCAAGTTCCGCGATTTGCTCCAGCTGCTGACCGTCCCCCTGAATCGGGAGAATCATCTCTTTATTCGCACGCTCAACGAACGGCGGCCACGCCATATCCTCAACCTGCGCCAGGAAACCGATATCGATCCGGCCCAGATCGACGCGCTGGGGGTCAACGAACTGGTCATGGTTCCCATGGTAAGCACCGACCGCCGGGTCGGCCTGCTGCTGGCGGACAACATCATCAACAATCAGCCGATCTCGGACGAAGACCTGCAGTCGCTGGAAACCTTCGCTTTGCCGGTGACCTTCGCCATCAGCCGGGCCGCCCTGTACGAACGCCTGCAGAAAGAGCTGCGCAACGTCACCGAGGCCAACGAGCGTTTGAAAGACCAGCAGGAAATCATCCTGCGCATGGAAAAAATGGCCCTGGTGGGGCGCATCACGGCCAACGTGGCCCATTCCATCCGCAATCCCCTGACCATCATCGGCGGGTTTGCCCGCTCGCTCATACGCAGCACGGCGGAGAACGACGCCAAGCGGGCCTACATCGAATCCATCGTGCGGGAGACCAAACATCTGGAAGAGGTGCTGCAGGAGGTGCTCAACTACTCCGAGTCGATGCATCCGACCTTTGACCAGTGGGACATCAATCAGCTGGTCACGGCGGTGTACGCCGCCATGCGAGACGACCTGCATGAAAACGGCATCGACTGTCAGCTCGAACTGGCGCCCGACCTGCCCCAGGTGGTACTGGACTACAAAAAGATCACCTACTGCCTGCGCAGTCTGGTGAACAACGCGGTGGAAGCCATGCCCAACGGCGGCGGCCTCACCTTACACACGGCCAGGGGCCATGAAGAGGTGATTCTGACGGTAAAGGACACCGGCCCGGGGATGAGCGAGGACGAGATCCGCACTGTGACGACACCGTTCTTTTCAACCAAGGAGCAGGGCACAGGCCTGGGCCTGTCGCTGTGCGCCCGCATTCTGGAAGGCCACAATGCGGCGTTTGAAATTTTCAGCGAACCAGGCCGGGGAACCAGCTTCTGCATCCGTTTCCGACTATAAAAAGCATCGAGGGGAGGACATCCATGGCACGCATCCTGGTGGTTGATGACGAACGCGACATCCGCTATCTCTACAAGACCGAACTCGAAGACGAAGGCTACGAGGTGGAATCGGCCGGCAGCGGCAGCGAGGCGGCCGAACGGCTGCAGCAAAAAGACTTCGATCTGGTCGTTCTCGACATCCAGATGAAGGGGGAGAGCGGTCTGCAGCTGCTGCAGAAGATCGTCAAGGAGAAAGGAAACCTGCCGGTGATCCTGTGCACCGCTTTCAGCTGCTATAAGGACGACTTTTCCTCCTGGCTGGCCGATGCCTACGTGGTGAAGAGTTCGGACCTCACCGAACTCAAGGAGGAGGTCCGCAAAATCCTGGCCAAAACACACTGATCCACCAGATTCGCACCCATCATCGTTCAAAGGAGAAAGCTGCCATGAAAGCAGTTCTTATGGCCGGAGGATTCGGCACCCGCATTCAACCCCTGACCATCAACCTGCCCAAGCCCATGATCCCCCTGATCAACCGGCCGATCATGCTGCACATTATCGAACTGCTCAAAAGGCATGGCATCGACGAGCTGGTGCTGCTGCTCTACCATCAGCCAATGGTGATCAAGAATTTCTTCGGCGACGGCAGCGAGTTCGGCGTACGCATCACCTATGTCACTCCCCTGGAAGATTTCGGCACGGCCGGCGCCGTCAAGGCCGCCGAAAAATATCTGGACGAACGCTTTCTCATCATCAGCGGCGACCTGCTGACCGATTTCGACCTCTCCCGGGTGCTGGCTTTCCACGAAGAGAAGAAGGCCCTGGCCACCATCACCCTGACCTCGGTCACCGATCCGCTGCAGTTCGGCGTCGTCATCACCGATAAGGAAGGCCAGATCACCAAGTTTCTGGAGAAGCCGGGCTGGGGCGAAGTCTTTTCCGACACCATCAATACCGGCATCTATGTTCTGGAACCGGAAGTCCTCCAACTGATTCCCGACGGGGAAAACCGCGACTGGTCCAAAGATATCTTTCCCCTGATGCTCCAGGAAAAGGCCCCCCTCTACGGCTGCACCCTCAGCGGCTACTGGGCCGACATCGGCAATACCGACGCCTATATCGAATCGTGCCAAGACATCTTCCAGCACAAGGTGGCCGTCGGTATCCGGGAAAAGACCGCCGCGACCAAGCCGAATATCCATATCGGCGAGGAAGCCCAGATCGACGACCAGAGCCTCTCCAGGCTTGAGGGGATGGTGATTATCGGCGACAACACCAAGGTGCAGGGCACCGCCCGATTGAAGAACTGCGTGGTGGGGCGCAACTGCCTGATTGAAGACGGGGTCGAGCTGGAAGACGCCATCCTCTGGGACAATGTCTACCTGCGTAAGGACTGCCGCGTGCGCGGGGCCGTCCTCTGCCACAATGTCCGGGCCGGCCACGGCGTTGTCGTGGAAGAAGGGGCGGTCGTCGGGGATGAAACGACCATCGGCGACGAGGCCTACATCAAAAAGGATGTCAAGGTGTGGCCGCGGAAAGTCATCGCGGGAGGCTCCATTGTCACCACCAACCTGATCTGGGGCGAAAAGTGGCGCAAGAACCTCTTCGAGGGGGCCATGGTCAGCGCCCTGACCAACGTGGAACTGACACCGGAGTTTGCGGCCAAGCTGGGGGCGGCCTATGGCTCGACCCTGCCCAAAGACGCCTTCATTCTGGCCGGCCGCGACGCCATACGCTCTTCCCGGATGCTCAAACGCTCCTTTGTGGGGGGCCTGCTCTCCACCGGGGTCAACGTGCGCGATACCAAGATGATCCCGCTGCCGGTGCTGCGCTACAAACTGACCACTTTCGGCGAGGTGGGGGGCGTCCACTTCCGCCAGTCGCCCGTGGATCCCTCGGCGACGGAGATCATCTTCTTCGACGCCGACGGCATCGAAGTCTCCTCGTCGGCGTCCAAGGGTATTGAACGCATCTATTTCAAGGAAAACTTCCGCCGGGTCCATTTTTCCGAGCCGGGCGGCATCGAAGAAATCCCCCGCATCTACGACTATTACCGCGAGGGTTTCCTGCGGGCCCTCGAAGGCGATGCCCTGCGCAAAGCCGCGCCGAAAGTGGTCGTCGACCTCAATCATTCGCCCGCCAGCGAACTGCTGCCGACCTTGCTGACCAGCCTGGGCTGCGAGGTCATCGAGCTCAACTCCCATGTCATGGAAAGCCGCACCGGCACCCCTCCCGAACAGCAGCAGCGCTCTCTGGAACAGCTGGCCCGCATCGTCGTCACCCTCGAGGCAGCGGCGGGTTTCTGGATCGGCCCCTCCGGCGAACGGGTGACGCTGATCGACGAAACCGGAACCCTGCTGTCGGATATGGAGGCGCTGCTCTGCCTGTCGGCCCTGGTGTGCCGCACGGAAAAAAGGGGAACGCTGGCCGTGCCCGTCTCCGCCCCCCAGGGCGTGGAGAACCTGGCCAGGGAAAGTGGCCTGACTGTGAAGCGAACCAAGGCCGACGGCCGCTCCCTGGTCGAGGCCGGCAAGGAGCGCCACACACTGCTGACCGGCGGTATGGACGGGCGCTTTGCCTTTCCGGCCTTCCAGTCCAACTTCGACGCCCTCTTCACGGCCGCCAAGACCCTGGAAATGCTGGCCCGTAGCGGCCAAACCCTGAGCCAGGTGAAAAAGAGCATCCCCTTGCGCCAGTATCGCCATGCCACAAGACCCTGCTCCTGGGAACTCAAAGGCGGCATCATGCGCAAAATGAGTGAAGATTCAGTCGATCACGAAGCCTCCTTTATCGACGGCGTCAAGATCAGTCTGGGCGAGGACTGGGTGCTGCTGCTGCCGGACCAGCATCAGCCCCTGGTCCATATCATCTCCGAGGCCGATGAAGCCGCAAGAGCCCAGGACCTGCTCGCCCAGTACCTGGACAAATTCGAAAGCTGGAAGCTGGAACTGGCCAAGGCCTTGAAATAACGGGGACCACACCCTCAGGACGGAAGAGACCGCCATGCCCCAGCTCAACCTTGCCCTCATCTGGCACATGCATCAGCCCGATTACCGGGATCCCGTCTCCGGTAAAACGCTCATGCCCTGGACCTATCTGCATGCGGTCAAGGATTATGGTGAGATGCTGAAAACCGCCCGGGAATTCCCGGGCGCCCGCATGACTTTCAACCTCGTGCCGATTCTGGTGGAACAGCTCGAGCGTTACGTGGCGGGCGAGGCAGACGACCACTGGCTGGAGGCCGCCCGCAAGGACCCGCAGCAGATGAGCGCGGACGAGCGCCGCTTTTTGCTGACCCAGTTTTTCTCCGTACATGGCGAGCGCCATATCCTCCCCCATGCCCGCTATCGGCAGCTGGCCCAGAAGAGGGGCAGCATCGCCCTGGCCGCCTCTCCGGAAACCTTCAGCGATCAGGATCTGCGCGACCTGCAGGTCTGGTTTCTGCTGGCCTGGTCGGGGCACCACCTGCGCCAGGAGCAGGCATTTATTCCCTATCTGCTGGAAAAGGGGGAGAATTTCAGTGAACAGGATAAGCTGCAACTGCTCGACCTTTACGATGAGGAGGTAGCCGGCGTCATCGATCTGTACCGGCAGATGGAAGAGGCCGGCCAGATCGAGATTTCGGTCACCCCCTACGCACATCCCATTCTGCCGTTGCTGTGCCAGACGGCCATCGCCCGCGAGGCGACCCCCGGCATGCAGCTCCCCGGCGCCGCCTTCCGGCATCCCGAAGACGCCCGTCTGCAGGTGCGCTACGGCCTGGACTTCATTGCCCGGCGCCTGGGGGACCGCCCTCGCGGCATGTGGCCTTCGGAAGGGGCGGTCAGCGAAGAAGTGCTGCGCCTTCTCAAGGAGGAGGGGGTGCTCTGGGCGGCCTCGGACGAGGGGATTCTCGCTAAAAGCCTGGATAAGGGCCGGGTAATGCGGCAGGCCCTCTATGCCCCCAGCAGTTTCGAAGGACTGCCGTTGCTCTTTCGCGACCGCGAACTCTCCGACCGCATCGGCTTCGTCTATGCCCATTGGGAGCCGGAGCGAGCCGCCGCCGACCTGACGGGGCACCTGAAAAACATAGCCCGTGAGCACCCCGGCGGGGTCGTCGCCCTCATCCTTGACGGCGAAAATTGCTGGGAACGCTACCAGGACAACGGCTACCCTTTCCTCGCCTCCCTCTACGCCCGCCTGCTGCAGGAGCCTTCCCTGCGCATGGCGACCGTCTCCGAGGCTCTTGCCGCCTCACCGGGACGTCCCCTGTCCCGACTGGCCCCGGGGTCGTGGATCAATGGCGACTTCTCCATCTGGATCGGCCATGCCGAGGAAAACACCGCCTGGGAGTGGCTGGAGCGCACCCGGCGAGACACCCTGGGTGATCAGGTAGCCATCGACTGGAAAGCGGACAACCTGCCGGAAAAAGTCCTGCACCTGTTGCGCGCCGAAGGAAGCGACTGGTTCTGGTGGTACGGCGACGACCATTCCACCAAGCAGGCTGACCTTTTCGACCGCCTCTTTCGTCGTCATCTCGAAGCGGTCTACCGGGCGGATGGACAGGCCGTTCCCCAGCACCTGCACAATTTCATCAAGACGCCCCACCGCAAGGGGCTGATTCACGAACCCACGGCCCTTTTCACTCCGGTCATCGACGGCCGGGTCAACGACTATTTCGAATGGCTGGCGGCCGGAGCGGCCGATCTTACTGCCGGCGGCGCCATGCATGCTTCCCATCGCCAGTTTTCCATGCTCCTCTTCGGCTACGACCGCAAGCACCTCTATCTGCGCCTGGACCCGCAGGAACACCTGCCCAGCCTCATCGGGGCGTCCGGCTGCCTGGAGATTCGGCTAGCCGGTCAGGAAGAATGGATCGCCCGCCTCGATCCACAGCGGCAGACCCTCAGCCTGCAGCGTCCCGGCGAAGAGTCCATCGCCGCCGAGGGGGAAGGGGCCTGCGACCAGATCGTGGAAATGGCCATCCCCCTGGCGCCCCTGGAGCTTGTCGCCGGCAAGGCCCTGACCCTCTCCATCCATTTGCTGGTGGACAATGAAGAAACCGCCCGCTGGCCGGCTGAGGGCCCGCTGACCCTGAATTACCGGGGTGAAGAACTCGAAGCGGATGAATGGTATGTCTGATTTGTCGACGCCCGCCTAATCGAACCGAAAGAAAGGATTTTGCCGTGTCGCAACTTCGCTGGGATCCCCTGAAAATGAGCTGGGTGATCATTTCCAATGAACGAGGCCGCCGCCCTCGCGATTATATCCTCGAACGTGAAGAGGTCAGCCTCACCGCCTGCCCCTTCTGCTATGGCCGCGAGGACAAGACCACTCACGAAATTTTTGCCATCCGCCCTGACGGCAGCCGCGCCGATACGCCCGGCTGGCAGGTGCGGGTCATCCCCAACAAATATCCGGCCCTGCGCATCGAGGGTGACCTTGATAAAAGGGGAATTGGCCTCTTTGACGCCATGAACGGCATCGGCGCCCATGAGGTCATTATCGAAACGCCAGACCACGACCGCCAGCTTGCCGACCTTTCACCGGCCGAAATCACCAACGTGCTGCGCGCCTATCGGACCCGCCTGATGGATTTGCGCAAAGACCCCCGTTTCCGCTACATCATCATCTTCAAGAATCATGGCATCGAGGCCGGCGCCGGCATTTCCCATTCCCATTCCCAGCTTATGGCTGTGCCCATCACCCCCCCCGTAGCCACCACCCAGCTGTCCGTGTGCCGGGAATACTATGGCCGCAAGGAACGCTGCCTGCTCTGCGACATCCTGCGCCAGGAACTGGAGTCCGACGAGCGCATCGTGCGCAGCAACGAAGAATTCGTTGTGCTGGCCCCCTATGCCTCCCACTTCCCCTTTGAACTCAACATCATTCCGCGTCACCACAGTCACGACTTTGCCCTGCTGACGGATCAGGAACTGGGCATCCTGGCCGAAATTCTCAAAGATACCCTGCTGCGCCTGCGCAATGTCCTGCGCGATCCGCCCTACAACTTTGTTCTGCACAATGCGCCCCCCATGCATCTGCGCCTGGGCAAGCCAGCCTATTGGGGATCTCTCCCCTACGACTTTCACTGGCGCATCGAACTGGTGCCGCGGCTGACCAAAATCGCCGGCTTCGAGTGGGGCACAGGCTTTTTCGTGAACCCCACCCCGCCGGAAGTAGCCGCCCGCTTTCTTCGCAACGCCGACCCGACGGTCGTCTATTGACAGATTTTCAACCACCTGGAAGGATCATGACCCCTCATCGCAAGCAACCCGAATATTTTCCCCTGTCCCTGCAGATTTCCGACAAAGCCCGCCAGGAACTGGAGCTGCCGGAAGACTTGGAAGAGAGTCGTCCCTCCGCCCTCTTTCCTTTGCGCATTCTGGCCGACCGGCTTCAGCGCCGAAACCCCGGTTTTACGGGCAGCGCCGGCAAACTCAACCTGGTCGCCCTGCTCAACCGGGCCTTCCGCGCCATCAGCCACACGTACCTGGAGGCGCGCCAGGTTCGCATTGAACCTGCGGGGGTCGAAGCCGCCCACGGCGCCATGGCTCTTCCCGAACTGCGAAAAACGCTGCATGACTTTGTGCGCTTCTATCCACCCGCCAAAACGGTCGGCACCGAGGTTTTCAGTCCCTTGCAGGGCCAGCAGCGCCGACAGGCACTGCTGGAGATGTATATCCTGTCCATCCAGATGGGCAACCGGGCGGCAGCCTGGGCAAAGCCCCTGTTCGATGACGCCGACCTGCGCCAGAGCTCGGCCTATCTCGACGTACTGGATCACATCGACCGCTGGCTGACCGAGGAAAGGGTTCCCGGCCCTCTGGGAGGCTCCCTTCGTACCCTGCTGCAGGCCCCTCTTATCGCCGCGCCGGATTCCCTGGAGGCCCAGCTCGCTACCATCCGGCAGACCTGGGGAAGTCTCCTGTCGGATGATTTGCTGGCGGATATCGTCACCGCCTTTGACGTAATCGCCGAAGAAAGTGTCAGCCGCGGCGGCGGTCCCGGTGAAATGCCCGTCCCCTCTTTCGCACAGGGCCCTGAGGAATACGAAGCTTTCTCCGCCGACGCCGACTGGATGGCCAACGTGGTGCTCATGGCCAAATCGACCTACGTGTGGCTCGACCAACTCAGCAGCCGCTACGGCCGCGCCATCACCAGGCTCGACGCCATCCCCGACGAGGAACTCGACCGCCTGGCCCGCTGGGGCTTCACTTCCCTGTGGCTCATCGGCCTGTGGGAACGCTCGCCCGCTTCCCGCAAGATCAAACAGATCCGCGGCAACCCCGAGGCCTCGGCTTCGGCCTATTCCCTCTATGACTACCAGATTGCCGCCGACCTCGGAGGGGACGCGGCCCTGGCCGACCTGGAGGAGCGCTGCCGGCGCCGGGGTATCCGCCTGGCCAGCGACGTGGTTCCCAATCACACCGGTCTCTACTCGCGCTGGATCAAGGAGCATCCCGACTGGTTCATCCAACTCGAGCACCCCCCTTACCCGGCCTATCGTTTCAGCGGACCCGACCTCTCCGACGATAGTGACATCTGTCTGCAGATCGAAGACGGCTATTACGATCACAGCGATGCCGCCGTAGTCTTCCGCTACGAGGATCGCCGCAACGGCCAGGTGCGCTTCATCTACCACGGCAACGACGGCACCCACATGCCGTGGAACGACACCGCCCAGCTCAACTACCTGCTGCCGCAGGTACGAGAGGCCATGATTCAGACGATCCTCTCCATCGCCCGCCGATTCCGCGTCATCCGCTTCGACGCCGCCATGACCCTGGCGAAGAAACACTTCCAGCGTCTGTGGTTCCCCCAGCCCGGCGGCGGCGCCGGCGTCCCCAGCCGGGCCGAGCATGCCATGGAGCGGGCTGCCTTCGATCAGGTCTTCCCGCAGGAATTCTGGCGGGACGTGGTCGACCGGGTGGCAGCGGAAGTGCCGGACACCCTGCTCATCGCCGAGGCCTTCTGGCTCATGGAGGGTTATTTCGTGCGCACCCTCGGCATGCACCGGGTCTACAACAGCGCCTTTATGAACATGCTCAAGCGCGAGGAAAACGGCAAGTACCGTACGGTCATCAAGAACGTCCTCGAGTTCAATCCCGAGATCCTCAAGCGCTTCGTCAACTTCATGAACAACCCCGACGAGGCCACTGCCGTCGAACAGTTCGGCAAGGATGACAAGTACTTCGGCGTCACCGTTCTGCTGGCCACGCTGCCGGGACTGCCCATGTTCGGACACGGCCAGATCGAGGGACTGCGTGAGAAGTACGGCATGGAATACCGCCGCGCCTACTGGGACGAGAGCCCCGACGAGGGGTTCATACGCCACCATGAGCATCAGATCTTTCCACTGCTGAAAAAGCGATATCTTTTCAGCGAGTCGGCTCATTTCCGCCTCTTCGACTTCAACAGCGGCGGCCAGGTCAACGAGAACGTGCTGGCCTACAGCAACCAGGCCGGTTCCGAAAGGGCGCTGATCGTCTACCACAACTGTTTCGCCGAGACCGGCGGCTGGCTGCAGCATTCGACCCTCCGCCTGGTGCCCGACAGCCAAGCAGAAATGGTCAGCGAGCGCCTCACCCTCGCCGAAGCCCTCGGGGCCGGTGAGGGGGACAGGAGCTTCCTGCGCTTCCGCGATCATCACAGCGGGCTCGAATACCTGCAGAAGAGTGATGAACTGCGGCAGAGCGGTCTTTACCTGCATCTGCCGGCCTACGACTATCGCGTCTTTCTCGATTTTCACGTTTTCGAGGACGACGACGGATCCTGGGAGCAGTTGCATGGGCAGCTGGCAGGGACGCCGGCGAAGGATCTCGATCTGGAACGGGATCGGCTGCGCTTCGCCTCGCTGCACCGGCTTCTGCTTCGTGCCCTCGCCCCCGACCAGACCGAGGATCTGGTCCGCCTGCTGCAGGGCGGGCCGACAACCTCTCCTGCACAAGTGGCCCGACGCTTTGCCGAAACAGCGGCGAGCTTTTTCATCGAGTTCGCCACCTTCACCAAGCGACCGTCCCAGTTTCCGGAGGCCGCCAACCATCTGCAACAAGAGACGCGCCGCCTGGCAAGTCGCCTGACCCGCAGGGGCCGCAAAAAAATCCACCAGGACGCCTTTAAGGCGCTACGCGACAAATTGTTGCCGACAAAGAGCGAGGACTGGCTGAACCGGCTCGTCCTGCCCTTTGTGCTTCTGCACCGTCTGGGCCGTCTTGGGGAAACGCCGGAGAGCCCGGCGGATGCGGCCGCCCTCCTCCTGAGATTCCGGTTTGACGACGCCCTGCACCGCCACCTGGGTACAGAGGACAAAAGCCCCGACCTCGCCCTGCTGCAGCTGTTGGTGAGATACCAGGATTTCCGGTGGGAAGACCCAGTCGCCGATCTATCGCGCCTGCTGGAGGATGAGCCTGTCGCCCGCTTTTTGGAGCTTCACTGGCACGAAGGCGGGCAGTGGTTCCGCCAGGAGCGGTTTGATGATCTTCTCACCGGACTTTTTCTCATGGCCACCATCACCTGGGAGGGCAGCGAGGCGGCCTTCCCTGACTTTGTGGCCGCATGCTTCCAACAGACCGAAGAATGGCGGCGGCGCGCGACGGCTGCCGGCTTCCGGCTTGATAAATTTCTGCGCATCGGGTAAAACCCCTATCCTTGCAGAATGTTTTTGTCACGAAAGGTACACTCTATGAAAATCCTGGTGGTCTCCCCCGAAGTCGCTCCCTACGCCAAAACCGGCGGACTGGCCGATGTGGCCGGTTCCTTGCCGCAGGCGCTCAGGCGTCTGGGCCACGATGTCCGCGTCATGCTCCCCTGCTACCAGAGCATCCAGCGCGGCGGCTTCGCTCTGCGCAAAAGTCGCAAAAGTGTGGAAATCACCATAGCGGGCCAGGAACGCAAGGGTCTGCTGCGCCAGACCACGCTCGAGGGGGTCACCGTCTATTTCATCGAAAACCAGGAGTTTTTCGGCCGCGAGGGACTGTACGGAACACCGGCGGGGGATTACGCCGACAACGCCGAACGCTTCGGCTTTTTCTGCCGGGCGGTTCTCGCTTTTTTGCGCCGCCTCGATTTCCGTCCCGACGTCATTCACCTCAACGACTGGCAGACCGGCCTGATCCCCGTCCTGCTGCGCAACGAGCTGCGCGCCGATCCCTTCTATTCGTCCATGGGGACCCTGCTGACCATCCACAACCTTGGCTACCAGGGTCTCTTCCCGGCCACCGCCCTGGAAACCCTGGAGCTACCGCCCTCGCTCTTTGCCATGGATGCGCTGGAATACTACGGGCGGGTCTCTTTTCTTAAGGGGGGGATCGTCTATGCGGACAAGATCAACACCGTCTCCCCCACCTACCGGGACGAAATTCTCTCCCCCGAAATGGGCATCGGCTTTGACGGCATCCTGCGTGCGCGGCAGCAGGATGTCAGCGGCATTCTCAATGGGCTCGACGGCAAGCAGTGGGACCCATCCATCGATACGGCGCTGCCCGCCAACTACAGCGCCGCCAACCTGCACGGCAAGAAGAGCAATAAAAGAGCCCTGCAAAAAGCCCTTGGCCTGGACACGCAGATGAACGTCCCTCTGGTGGCCATGGTCACCCGGCTGGACACGCAGAAGGGGCTGGATATCGTGGAAGACGCCTGGCAGCACCTGCTGCAACGCGACTTGCAATTCGTTCTGCTCGGCAGCGGTGAAAAAGTCCACACGGATCGCTTTGAACGCCTACGCAACGACGCCCCAGGACGCATCTCTATCCACCTGGGCTTCGACGACAGCCTGGCCCGGCGCATCTACGCCGGTAGCGACCTCTTTCTCATGCCCAGCCTGTACGAACCCTGCGGCCTGGGCCAGCTGATCGCCCTGCGCTACGGCAGCCTGCCCTTGGTGCGCCGCACGGGCGGCCTGGCCGACACGGTGTACGACCCGGCTGACGATCCGCAGCGCGCCAACGGCTTTGTCTTCGAAGAACCGACGTCCGCGGCCCTGGTGGCCGCCCTCGATCGCGCTCTCGCCCTCTATGGCGATCGGCGCAGCTGGTTGCGCCTGGTTAAACGCGGCATGGAGCAGGACTTCTCCTGGACGCGATCGGCCCAGGACTATCTGCAACTTTATCGCAGCACCCAGGAGCACCGCCATGGCTGACAAGAAAAATTGGGATCCTGGCGAGGCCCCAAGCCAGGAGGGACCCCAGGAAGAACCGGTGGAGGAGCGCTTCCCCGAACTGGCGGAACTGCAGCGCGAGGTGGACCGGCGCATTCGCGACAACCAGCGTTTTCTGGACCGATTTCTCGATGAGGATTTTGACGAGGGCGAAACAGAAGATGACGACGAGGAGTTTTTCGAGGAACTGTAGAACAGGATACGGGTGCGGCTATTTCTGCGACTGCAGATGAGTCAGGTAGTCCTCCCACTCCAGAGGCAAAAGGCTCTGCTTTTTGCTGTTGCACTCCTTGCAGGCCGGCACGCAGTTGCCTTTGGTGCTGCGGCCGCCCCGGATCAGGGGGACGATATGATCCAGCGTCAGCTCCTTGGGTGGAACTTCGGCACCACAGTAGTAGCAGCGCCCGGCAGCGATGCGGTTTTTCCACCACTGGCTCTGGCGCAGCTCACGGGCCTTGGCACGCTCCCGGCGGATATCCTCTTCAGATACTTCCAGAAAAAAATCCATGAAACCCCCTTCGCCAAAATGGCTCGTCTTGCACAATCTTCCAAAGTATGCCATCTATTAGCGCAAAATGCGCCGAACTTTCAACCTCTAAGCAGCGGACCCCATGAAGATACTCATAATCGGAGCCGGCCAGGTCGGCTATTTCCTCTGTGAGCGCCTCAGCCTTGAAGGGCACGAGGTCACCCTCATCGACCGCGACAGCGACCATCTTCAGCGCACCCAGGACCGTCTGAACGTCATGGGGATCGTCGGCAACGGCGCCAGCGCCGAATCCCTTGAACAGGCCGGCATCAAGGATACGGACATTTTCATCGCCGTCACGGACATGGACGAGGTCAACATCCTGGCCTGCCTGCTCGCCCGCGAGTACGGCGTTCCCACCCGGGTAGCCCGGGTCAAGAGCATCGAGTACAGCGGCGGTGGCGCGGTGCTGTCCAAAGAGAAACTCGGCATCGATCTGCTCATCAACCCGGACGACGCCGTTGCCGAGGAGATCAGCAAAATCGCCTGCCGCTCCGGTGCCTTCGATGTGGCGGAGTTCGTCGAGGGTCAGATTCAGTTCATCGGCTACCGCATCGGCGAATCGAGTCCCCTGTGCGACCTGACCCTCAAGGAGCTCGGGGAGATTCGCGGCATCTACCGCTTTGTCGTCACGGCCATCAGCCGTGGGGACAAAACCATCATTCCCCGCGGGGACGACACCATCCAGGCCGGGGACCGCATTTTCATCTTTGCGCACCAGAAGGACATGCCGGCCATCCAGTACATGCTCAAGCTGGAAGAGGACCAGGTCAGCAAAAAACCGCGCATCTTCATTCTGGGCGGCGGCCATATCGGTTTGCGCATCGCCGAGATGCTGGAGAAGCGTCGCTTCGATGTGCGACTGGTCGACCGCAACGAAGATCGCTGCATCAAGCTTTCGGCCAAACTCGACCGGACCATGGTTATTCACGCCGAGGGCACGGATATCCGTACCCTCATCGACGAGGGCGTGGAAAACGCCGATGTCTTCATCGCCGTCACCGACAACGACGAGACAAACATCCTCTGTTCGCTGCTGTGCAAAAAACACGGCGCCCGCCGTGCCCTCGCCCTGGTCAACAACCCAGAACTGGTCAACCTGGCCCCCACCCTCGGTCTTGACGCCAGCGTCTCGCCGCGCCTGGCCGCCGCCGGCGCCATTCTCAAATACGTGCGCCGCGGCGGCGTCATTTCCCTGGCCACCGTCGAAGGGAGCAACTCCGAAGTGCTTGAAATCGAAGTCAAGCATGGCAGCGGCATCGAGAACAAGACCCTGCAGGATCTACATTTCCCCACCGGCGCCATCATCGGCGCCATCGTCCGCGGCACCACCTATGAAATCCCCAGCGGCGAAAGCCGGCTCAAAGAGGGAGACCGCGTCGTTATCTTCGCCCTCCCCGGCGCCCTCGCCAAGGTGGAAAGGTTTTTTGAATAGATGAACGTGCTGCTGACCTTTCGCATTCTCGGGGCCATGCTGCTCTTTTTATCGGCCGCGATCCTTGTTCCCATCCCCTTCTCTTTCTACTTCGCCGACGGGGCTGCCGCCGCTTTCGGCCTGGCCTCGCTGGTCACGCTGGCTTCGGGACTGGCCATGTTTTTCGGCTGCCGCTCGGAAAAAGAGCTCTCCGTGCGCGAGGGCTTCGCCGTGGTCACCTTCGGCTGGCTCTTTTATGCCCTGTTCGGGGCCCTGCCCTATCTCTTCAGCGGTGCCATCACCAACCCGGTGGACGCCTGCTTCGAAACCATGAGCGGTTTCACCACGACAGGAGCCACTATTCTGACGGCCATCGAAGGCCTGCCGCAAAGTGTTCTCCTCTGGCGCTCGCTGACCCAGTGGCTCGGCGGCATGGGGATCATCGTCATGTCTCTGGCCATTCTGCCCATGCTGGGGGTCGGCGGCATGCAGTTGTTCAAGGCCGAAGTCCCCGGCCCCACGGCGGACCGTCTCAAACCGCGCATTCAGGATACGGCCAAGCTGCTGTGGGGGGTCTACGTGCTGTTGACCTCCGTGGAGACGGGCCTGCTCATGCTGGGAGGCATGAACTTCTACGAAGCCCTCTCCCACTCCTTTTCGACCCTGTCCTCGGGAGGCTTCTCCACCCGCAACGCCTCGGTCGCCGCCTACGACAACGCCTACATCGACTGGGTAATCACCTTCTTCATGTTCCTGGCCGGGGTCAACTTTGCCCTGCATTTCCAGGCCCTGCGTGGAAAACTACGGGAAGTCTACCGCAACGAGGAATTCCTCTTCTACCTCGCCCTGACTCTCGGCGTGACTGTTATTCTTGCCTTTCTCAATCACGGCAGCGTCTACACCTCCCTGGTCGACAACCTGCGATACAGCGCCTTTCAGACCACTTCCATTCTCACCACTACCGGTTTTGGTACCGCCGATTACGAAACATGGTCTGTGCTCTCCCAGTATCTGCTCCTCTTTCTCATGTTCGTGGGCGGCTGTGCCGGCTCCACCGGCGGCGGCATGAAGGTGGCCCGTATCCTGCTGCTGTTCAAGCACGCCATGGTCGGCCTCTACCGTCTCATTCACCCGCGGGCCATCCGCCTTGTCAAACTCGGCGGAAAGCCCGTCGACCGTGAGGTCATGCAGGCCATTCTGGGCTTTTTCGCCCTGTACATGGGCCTCTTCGTTTTCGCTTCCTTTCTCATGGCGGCAACAGGGATGGATGTGGTTTCCGCCGGCGCCTCCGTGGTGGCCACCCTGGGCAATATCGGTCCGGGTATCGGCTCGGTGGGACCGGTGGACAACTACGCCCACATCGTCCCCTTCGGCAAATTGGTCCTGACAGCCTGCATGCTGCTCGGGCGTCTGGAAATATTCACTGTGCTAGTGCTGCTCTTTCCCTCGTTCTGGCGCAAATAAGGAAACTGGAAATGAAAAAAACAACCATCCCTATCGTCCTGTTGATACTTTTTTCTCCCCTCATCGCGGTGGCGGCGGGTATGCGCTGCGATGGCTACGTTATCTCCGAAGGGGCCACCAAGATCGAAGTCCTGCAGAAATGCGGCAAACCGTTGATGAAGGACGTTGTCGGAGAAGAAACCGTTTTCGATTACTTTCTCGGCAGCGGCTCCGCCCGCAAGGTGGTGGTTGAGCAGTGGGTCTACGACATGGGGGCGGGCAGCTTCATGCGCATTCTCACCTTCAAGGGGGGAACGCTGGCGACAATCGAGCATGGCGACCGGCAATAGTCATCCAACGAGAAGGGGGAGCGCATAACGCTCCCCCTTCTCGTTTTTACTATGCGGCGGGGCGAAGGCCCCGTCACTTAATGAGCATGAAACCCAATTGCCGCCCGGTCGCACCCTTGTCACGGCGGTAGGAAAAGAAGAGCTCCCGGTGACAACAGGTGCATTCCTGCGCCGCTGTGATCTGTCCGCTTTTTACGCCCGCCTTTTCCAGTTGAAGCAGACAGCTCTTTTTCAAATCGAGCTGCCAGCGGCCCAAACTCACTTCCTTGGCAATATCCTCCCAGAAACCGGAGCCCTGGCGGAAGGCGTCACGCACGGGACGATCCACCTCATACTTGTGCGCACCGATACCGGGACCAATGGCGGCCAGCAGATTCTCGGCCTGACAGCCGAAGTTGGCTTCCATGGCGCCAATGGTCTTGGCGATGATGCCCGCTGCCGCCCCGCGCCAGCCGACATGAACCACGCCGGCGACTTTGCGTTTGGCGTCGTAAATCAGGACGGGATAGCAGTCGGCCACCAGCACCCCCACCATGATGCCGGCCTGGTCGGTGATCACCGCATCGCTCTCCACGGTGAGAAAATGGGAGAGATCGGGATTGGGCGCATCGATAATGAGCACATCGGTACCATGGACCTGTTTGACGGTCAGCAGCTGACGCGGCTGCAAATCGAAGGCGCGGGCGAGGTTGGAACGATTGCCCTCGACATTGTAAACCGGGTCATCCGTATTGAAACCCAGGTTCAAGGAGTTGTAGGGTGGCCGGCTGACCCCGCCGTTGCGGGTGGTAAAGCCGGCCGCAAGGGGGAGTCCCTCGGCCCATGCCGGCTGCAGATAGGTGATCTTACCCTGGCGTACCTGTTTCATGATGAGAATGTCTCCGTAACTTCTTAAAGATAAGACGCTTTTTGAATAAACGTCCTGTGTTTCAGATCAGAGCCCGCTTTGGTGCCCGTGTTTTTCTCGCAAAAAGGCGAGGACACTGCCCATATCCTCCGGCGGGGCGCTCTCGAACTCCATGTACTCGCCACTGGCCGGATGGACGAAGCCCAACAAACGGGCATGCAGCGCCTGCCGGCCAAGTGTCTGTATCCGCCTGCGCAAGTCGTCATCGCGCAACGACGCGAGCCGGCTGCTGCTGCCATAAACGGGATCACCGACGATGGGGTAATTCAACCCGGAGAGGTGAACACGTATCTGATGGGTACGCCCCGTCTCCAGGGTCAGCTCCACCCAGGTAAGCCTGTCCAGTTCAAACCGCTCAAGGACCCGCCAGTGGGTGACGGCCCGACGACCGGACCGCGCCTGGGTGCTCATCTTCTTGCGCTGGGTCGGATGACGGCCGATGGACCTGTCCACCGTTCCGCGATCCTTCTCGAGCAGGCCGTGCACCAGAGCGACATAGCGGCGGCAGATAGAATGCGCCTTGAACTGGGCGGCCAGACTCTGGTGGGTCTCATCGTCCTTGGTCGCCACCATGACGCCGGAGGTGTCCTTGTCGAGACGATGGACAATGCCGGGACGCAGTTCGCCGCCGATCCCGGCGAGGTCACGGCAGTGATGCAGCAGCGCGTTGACCAGGGTTCCCTCCTGATGGCCGGGAGCCGGATGGACCACTAATCCCGCCGGTTTGTCGATCACGATCAGATGAGAATCCTCGTAAAGGACCTTCAGGGGAATTTCCTGGGGGATAGCCTCTGATGGGGCGGGCGCCGGCAGGGTGACGGAAATCTCCTCCCCCCCCTTCAGCTTGCCCCCCGGCTTGGCAGCAGCGCCGTTGAGCGTTATCCGTCCTTCGTCGATCAGTTTTTTCAGTTGGGACCGCGTCAGCTCGGGAAGCTGTTCCGCCAGATAATGGTCCAGTCGTTCGGGCGGCCGGCCGCGACTGAAGATAAACTGGTGACGTTCTTCCATCTACCAGATAGAACTTTCGATTTTTCCCGCCTGCTTGACCATGACATCGACAATGGCACGGTCGTAGAGGTGATCCCGGTTGGTGAGATCGGGGGTGACCCGGGAGTGGAAATGTTCCCGCCCCTCCGCCAGTTCGTCAGCGAGAACGTCGAAGAGGTTGTCGTTCTTGATGCCGTCCTTGACCTTTTCCTGATTGTAAAGGGCAATGTCGGAAATGATGGCTCGCGCCAATCGAAACGCGAGATCCGGGTTTTCTACCAGCCTGGCCATGGCTATCTCCTCAAAAGTGACTTTTATAATAGTTCAGGGCGATCCGTGTGCCACCGGATCCATTCAGGGCGCCGGGAAAGCAAGGTAGAGCGTGGTGTCGCCGCGCTGTACGAGCAGAACCACGTTCTTGCCTTCCGTGATCTTTTTGGCCGACCGCTCAAAAGCGGCCACATCGTTGACATCTTCGTGATTCACCGTCAGGACGACATCCCCTTCGCGGATACCGGCCTGGGCCGCGGGGCTATTCTCGTCGACCTGGACCACTTTGACGCCCGGACCATCGGCGTTGGCGGCGACGACCATTCCCAGCCCCCGGCTCTGCCCGGCGCTTACTTTAGGGGCAGCCGCCTCTTCATCGCGAACCGCGAGTCTGACCTCCAGCTCGACGATCTTGCCGTCGCGCAGCACCTCCAGTGTTTCGGTCTTGCCGGCCGGGGTACTGGCGACCAGGAGCTGCAACTCCCGCACGCCGCGGATTTCCTTGCCGGCAAAGGTGAGCAGGATATCGCCACGCCGCACGCCGGCCGCAGCCGCCGGGGAATCATCAAAGACCTGGTTGACCAGAGCGCCGCCGACCTTGTCCAGACCAAAGGACCGGGCCAGCTCCGGCGTGAGCGGCTGCAGGCTGACGCCCAGCCAGCCGCGGGTCACTTCTCCCTTTTCGATCAACTGGTCGGCGATCAGCCGGGCCAGGTTGATCGGAATAGCAAAACCAATCCCCTGCCCGGAGGCGACGATGGCGGTGTTGATTCCCACCACTTCGCCATAGATGTTGAGCAGGGGGCCACCCGAGTTCCCGGGATTGATGGAGGCATCGGTCTGAATGAAATCTTCGTAATCCTCGATGCCCACATTGGTGCGGCCGGTCGCCGAGATGACGCCGACCGTCAGGGTGCGGTCCAGACCGAAGGGATTGCCGATGGCCAGCGCCCATTGCCCGACCTGTAGCCCGTCCGAATTACCCAGGACGGCGGCCGGCAGATCCTCTTCGGGCTCAATTTTCACCACAGCTACATCCGTGCGAGGGTCGCCACCGATCACCGTACCGTCGTAGACGCGCTGGTCGGAAAGCTTGACCTTGATCTCTTCGGCGCCGCGAATGACATGTTCATTGGTGAGGATGAATCCGTCCGCACTGATGATGACACCCGAGCCAAGGCTCTGCTCCTTGCGCGGGATCGGGGGATGCCCCCGAAAGAACTCGCCGAAGAAATCTTCGAAGAAGGGGGGCAGGGCCTGGGCCGAACGGGTTCGGGCCGTGCTGATATTGACGACGGAGGGGGTGACTTTCTGCGAGACTTCAATGAAGGAGGCCTGCGTGGAGAGAAGCTCCTGGGCCGGCTCTTCCACCGGCGGCTTGGCCTGCTGATCGCGGACCGACGTCGCGATGCGGGTCTCATTTTTCTGTTCTCCGCAGGCGACCAGAAGCCCCGCCAGCACGGGGAGGCAAAACAGGAAAAAAATCAGCCTTCCGATCGTCCCCATGATCATTCCTTTCATCAGCAGGAGTCTCCGGCAGATTAGCTAAAATCGGGTATGTTGTCAATTATTGTCAGTTTTTTCGCCCAGGTCCTCCACGAAAGCCAGCAGGTCCTGGTGACTGCCGCGATAATCGGTGACAAAGCCGTTGTGGGTTCTGTCCTCCAGCCAGGTGTCGACCAGAAAGGTGCGTATCCCCGCCTGCCGGGCGGCCAGATCGTGCTCCGTATCATTGCCGACCATGATTGTTTCCCCGGGCTGCAGCCCCAACTCCGCCAGAAGAGTGGTAAAATAGCGAGGATTGGGCTTGCAGTAGCGGCTGTTTTCGTAGCTGGTCACCTGCCGGAAGGGAAAGCCGAGTAGCCCGCCCCAGGCCAGCCGGGCCTCTACGACGGGACGGGGGAAAACGGGATTAGTGGCGACAGCGACCGTCAACCCTTTGTCAAAGCAGACCTGCAGAATATCGCGGGCGACGGGGAGCGGTCGTACATGCTCTTCCAGGGGGGCCAGACCCTCCCGAAAATAGCCGGTCAGGCGATGACGATAGAGGTCGGGGGGAATACCCAGTTGCTGCTGCACGGCCAAAAGGTAGGCCTCCTCGTTGGTGCGGCTGCCGTCATCGGCACGCAGCAGACTCCAGGTCGTGTCCAGCAGCACTTCGACCAGCTTGTCCGCCGGCGCCACATCAGCAAAACTTGCCGCCAACCCTTTGAGATAGGCCGGGATGAAGGCAGACATCTCCACATCGAGCAGAGTGCCGTCCAGATCAAAGAATATCCCACGGACGTCGGCGAGGTCAGCCGCGGCGCAGAGGGTTTTCCTAGAGGGGGTTCCGAACATTTTCATAACGCCAAGGGTAACATAAATGGCCCTGCTGCCGTAAGAGTTTATGTTCCTGCTCGCCCCTCCCGGGCGTCAGCATGACAAATACCTTGACTTGAGCGGGAATCAAGGGGTAAAAATCTCAGCAAAAACAGTGAGGTAAACTGCTCTATGGAAAATATCCGGGACGAGGTGAAAGAACTCCAGATCGGGTTGAAGATCCGTCGCATGCGCCAGGAACGCCGCATGACTCTGCAGGATCTGGCCGAGGGTACCGGGCTGTCCAAGCCCCTGCTTTCCCAGATTGAAAACGAGCAGGTCATTCCGCCGCTGGCCACGCTGCTGCGCATCTCCAAAGCCTTCAAGGTGGAACTCCACACCTTTTTTCAGGAAGAGAGCGATTCGGAAAAATGCATCCTCGTCCGGGCGGGCGAAAGCCGTCAGCTGCGGCAATGGGGCAAGCAGGGCGACCCGCTCCCTCCCTACAGCTATCATTCCCTGGCCTACGGCAAAAAGAACCGCCACCTGGAGCCCTTCGTGGTGGAATTTGAAGCCCGGCAGTGGCGGGACGATCTGCAGGTCAGCCACGATGGTGAGGAGTTTTTGTTCCTGCTGGAAGGACAGCTGGAATTCCGCTACGGCGACCAGGTCATGCAACTCAACCCCGGCGACTCGGTCTACTACGACTCCTCCGAACCCCACGGCTACATTGCCACCACCGATCTTCCCACCCGGGCCGTGGCCGTGCTCTACTCTCGAAGCTGACGGGGAAACCGGGCCGATTTCGCGAGCGGACAACTTGACAAACGGTGGAAATTTTCTACGCTTTCAAGTCAGGCCAGCTTAAAATTTCATAGCCAGCGGCCTGTCCCCATTTTCTGTCCATCAGTGAACCTGTTCATACAAAGGAGGTGTCCCATGGCTAAAATTGGCGTCATTCTTTCCGGCTGCGGTGTCTATGACGGCAGCGAAATCCACGAAACCGTCCTCACCCTGCTGGCTATTGACCGGGCCGGAGCCGAAGCGGTCTTTATGGCCCCCGACATCCCCCAGATGCATGTCATCAACCACCTCACCGGCGAACCCGTGCCGGGCGAGCAGCGCAATGTTCTGCAGGAGGCCGCCCGCATCGCCCGCGGCAAAATCAGGAACTTGAAGGATGTGAAGGCGGCAGACATCGACGCCCTCGTCCTCCCCGGCGGTTTCGGCGCGGCGAAGAACCTGTGCGATTTTGCCGTCAAGGGGCCCGACTGCACGGTCAACCCCGAGGTGGCACGTCTGATGCGGGAAATCGTCCAGGCAAAAAAACCGCTGGCGGCCATCTGCATTGCCCCGGCCCTTGTCGCCAAGGTGCTGGGCGGCGACCGTCTTACCCCCGAAATCACCATCGGCAGCGACCAGGGAACCGCCCAGGCCCTTGAGACCATGGGGGGCAAGCATGTGACCTGTCCCGTACGGGAAATTGTCATCGACCAGAAAAACAAAATCATCACGACGCCGGCCTACATGCTGGCAGAGCACATCAGCGAGGCGGCTGACGGGATTGAAAAAACGATCAAGACCCTCATCGACATGATCTGAGCCGGCCGCCTTGACCTTTCCCCCCCGATCCGTTCCGGGCGGGCACCGGCGGTGCCCGCCTTTTTTTTCGGCTGCCTGCCTGACCGGGCGACCGTGTTGAAGGGAGTCCCCATGATAAACGCCAGCCATGATCCTTCCGGCCTGATGCCCCCCGAAAGGGACGCCTGCGCCATCATTTCCTACATCAACAAGGCCGGGCATCCGACCCATGGCAACGTGCAGCGAACCATCGAGGCGCTTATCAAGATGGGACACCGGGCCGGCGAGATCAGCGGCGAAGGGGACGGCTGCGGCATCCTGACCGACCTGCCGCGACGTCTCTGGCGCGATATTCTGGAGGGGGCAGGCCACAACGGCGACCTCGTCGACACGAAGGGGTTCGCCATCGGCCACTTCCTCCTGCCCAAAGAGGCTCTCGCCGACGATCCCGAATTGCAGGAAAAAATTCTGTCCCTCTTTCGCGACGCCGGGGCCCAGATCCTGGTCGAGCGGCCTGGGCCGGTGCGCAACGAGCTGCTCTCGGCCATGGCGCGGCGCACCGAACCCCGCTTCTGGCAGGTGGCGCTGCTGCTGCCTCAGCCCAACAAAGCGCCGGCGGTCCTCTACCGGCTGCACGCCGACATCGAGGCGCGCTTTCCGGTCCATGTCGCCTCTCTCTCCACCCAGGTCGCTTCCTACAAGGTGCACGGCGCCCCGGAAATCCTGTCGCGCTACTACCCGGAACTCAAGCGCCGCGATTTTCTGTCAGCGGTCACCATCGGACACAGCCGTTTTTCCACCAACACCCTGCCGACGGTACTGCGGGCCCAGCCTTTCAGTCTGCTCGGCCACAACGGCGAGATCAACACCATCGCCCGCCTGCGCGAAGAGGCCGCCATCCTCGGCATTCCCCTGCCGCCGGGAGGCAGCGACTCCCAGGATCTCAACCGTCTCCTCGAAGGCCTCATTCACCAGGTCGGTCTGACCCTGGCCGAGGCCATGGAGATGGTCTTTCCGCCGATCTTCAGCATCATGGAGACGCTTCCTGCGCCCCTGCAGGACATGTATCGCGTCTTTCGGCGCCTCCTCACCGCCAGCGCCCAGGGACCCGCCGCCATCATCGCCCGTCATCAGGACAGCTGCGTTTTCAGCGTCGACGCCATGGGCTTGCGCCCCCTGTGGGTGGGCGAGACCGAGAAGGAATACTTCGTCTCTTCCGAAGTGGGCGTGGTGCCGCAGGAGGAGATTCTCTCAGACCCCAAAGTGCTCGCTCCCGGTGAAAAAGTCGCCCTCCGGGTCAAAGGCGGGCAACAGGTCGAACTGCTGGAACACGACGCCCTGCGGCAGGAGGTCCACCGGCTGTTCAGCCGCAGAACCCGGCTGCAGGAGCATGGGCAGCTGCTGACCCGAGCCCTGGATCTTAAGCCCGCACCGGTGAAAGAGGCAGCCTCTTTCGCCCGCAGTCGCTCCTTCGTGCAGGAGAACCTGCTCACGGCGCTCGCCTGGAAGAAGAGCGACCTGCGCAACCTGGAGGACATGGCCCGCAACGGTCAGGATCCCATCGCCTCCCTCGGCTATGACGGACCCCTGGCGGCCCTGGCCAGCGGCCGTCAGAATCTCTCCGACTATTTCAAGGAGCAGGTGGCCGTGGTCACCAATCCGGCCATTGACCGGGAGCGCGAATCGGAGCACTTCTCCACCCGGGTCTACCTCGGCCCGCGTCCCCGCCTGGGAGGCCGCAAACAGCCGGCGGTCGAACTGGACTCGCCCCTGTTGACGGGGGGTGGCCGGCAGGCGCCGACCGCTGCTGACGAAGACGTGGCCAAAGCTCATGGCACCTGCACCCTGGAGTCGTTGCTGCATCATTTCAGCGGTCCGCGTCCCCGCTATCGGGTCCTCTCCTGCAGTCTGCGTCGCGGTGAGACGGTCGAGCAAGCCCTGGAGAGGCTGGCGCAGGAAGCCCTGGCCGCCGCCAAGGGCGGCAAACTGCTGCTGCTCATCGACGACTCCCTGGTTTTTTCCCCCACCCGGAGTTTCCTCGATCCCTACCTCGTTATTGCCAGCCTGCACAAGGCCCTGAAGGAAACCCGCAGCCGCGGCGGGGTCTCCCTGCGCAGCCAGGTCTCCCTGGTGCTGCGCTCCGGCGCCCTGCGCAACCTGCACGACCTCATCCTGGCTTTAGGGATGGGAGCCGACGCCCTCTGTCCCTACCTCATGTGGGAAATCGCCGCCCAGGAGGAAAAAGGCCTCGGCCACCTGCTGGACGTTTTGAGCAAAGGGCTGGAAAAAGTCATTTCCACCATGGGCACTCACGAGATTGGCGGGTACGGGAAATATTTCGCCTCAATCGGCCTGTCACCGGAGATCGCCGCCATTTTCGAGACCCCCGATTTTTGTGGTACCGCTCGCGGCGGCCTGACCCTGGCCAGGCTCGAAGAGGACAACCGTCAGCGCGGCACGGTCGCCCGCAGCCGGAAAAAACAGCCCGTGCCCGCCCAGTTTCGTATCTATCCGCGCATCTGGAAGATGGTCGGCGCCGTCGCCAAGATGGAAGAGAGCTATGCCGACCTCTCCCGACTCATCCGGCAACTGGAAACGGAAAATCCGCTGGCCATCCGCCATCTCGTCGATTTTCGCTTTACGCCGGAACTGACCGTCGACCCCGAAGAGGTCGACGCGACCGTCGGCAACCATGATCTGCCTATCCTCATCTCCGCCATGAGTTTCGGTTCTCAGGGGGAGATCCCTTTCCGCATCTACGCCGAAGCCGCCAAGCGTCTCAACATCATCTGCATGAATGGCGAAGGTGGCGAAATCGCCGACATGCTGGGGCGCTACCGCGCCAATCGCGGCCAGCAGATCGCCTCGGGCCGTTTCGGCGTGCACATGGACCTGCTCAATTCCGCCGACTTTCTCGAAATCAAGGTGGGACAGGGGGCCAAGCCCGGCGAAGGCGGCCATCTGCCCGGTTTCAAGGTCACGGCCAAAATCGCCGCTGCCCGCAACGCCACGCCTGGAGTGGCCCTGATTTCGCCCTCTAACAATCACGATATCTATTCCATCGAAGATCTGGCCCAGATCATCGAAGAACTGCGTACCGCCAATCCGCGGGCCCGCATTTCGGTCAAGGTCCCCGCCGTGGCCGGTATCGGAACCATCGCCATGGGCGTCGCCAAAGCCGGCGCCGATATCCTCACCGTCAGCGGCTACAGCGGCGGCACCGGCGCGGCCCGCAAGCACGCCATCAAGTTCGTCGGCCTGCCGGCGGAGATCGGTGTCCGCGAAGCCCATCGGGCCCTGGTGAGCGCCGGCATGCGAGACCGCCTGGAAATCTGGGTAGACGGCGGCGCCCGCACCGGACGCGACGTGGTCAAGCTCATGCTCCTGGGAGCCAACCGGGTGGGCTTCGGCACCCTGGCCATGGTGGTCATCGGCTGCACCACCTGCCGGGGCTGCCATCTCGACACCTGCCATGTCGGCATCGCCACCCAGATCGAGACCGCCGCGGAAGCCGAACAGCGAGGACTCAAACGTTTTGTTCCCCGTGTTCTGGAAAACGGCATCATCTACGAAACGACGTTCTTCCGTGCCCTCGGACAGGAGATCAAGACCATTACCGCCAAGCTCGGCTTCCGCCGCACGCAGGATCTGGTCGGCCGGGCCGAGCTGTTGGCACAGAACCGGGGGCAGGACCGGCTCGACCTCGACGCGCTGCTGGCGCCGAACCCCACCGATCCCACCCCGGATGTGCTCAACAAGGTGCGCATCATCCGCAAGCCTCTCAACTACTTGACCTCTCTCATCGCCTCCCTGGTCACCAAGGCGTTCGACGAGGGCGAAAATCGGGTACGCTACAACGACGACAGCGCCAGCAGTTCGGACCGGGCCCTGGGCACCTACCTGGCTGGCGCCATGACCCGAGGGACGGCCGACGACCGCTACGGCCCTGAAAAGGAAGTTCTTCTGCACTTCCGCCGGGATTCCATCCCCGGCAACGGGTTGGCCGCTTTCAACATCCCGCGCATCAACTACCGGGTCGAGGGAGGCGCCCAGGACGGTCTGGGCAAATCGGCCCGCGGCGGCAAAATCGTCATCCTGAAAGGGGAAAACCGCAACGGACTCCGCGTCGGCGGCTCCGTCGGCAAAGGACTGGCTTACGGCGCCCTTGGCGGTACGTTCCTCATCCAGGGGGACGCCGACAGCCGGGCCTGCATCCGCCTGTCGGGGGCCGATGTGGTTCTCGGCGGCCGCATCCGCCGCCCCCTCGCGGACAGTGCCGACAATATCGCCGGCCGGGCCAACCTCAAGGGATTCGCCTTCGAATACATGACAGCCGGCCGCGTCGTCGTGCTCGGCGACCCCGGCCCCTGGATCTGTTCGGGTATGACCGGCGGCGTCGTCTACTGCCATCTCGACGCCGAAATGGGCATGACCCGCGAGGCGCTGCGGCGGCGGCTGGCCCAGGGCTCCGGCGTGGAAATTCGCAGCCTCGAAGAAGAGGACGTCAACAACATCAACGAACTGCTCATGCAGTATCACCGCGAACTGCTCCACTCGGACCAGATGGAGGAGGCCGACTGGGTCAGCCGCGTTGTTTCCCACTGCCGCACCCGCTTCGTCAAGATCGTGCCGGAGGGTACACCGGTGCGCCCGGCCACCATGACGGAATAGCCCCCTTGTCAAGACAGGGATTTCGTCTAGAATGAAATGAGTTTCTTTCGCCCGGGTTGTCAACCAAAGCCTTTGTCTCGGAGGACTGCATTATGGACAAATACCGTTGCCTCATCTGTGATTACATCTATGATCCCGCCGCCGGCGATCCGGAAAACGGCGTCGAGCCGGGTACCCCTTTTGAAGAACTGCCGGAGGATTGGGTCTGCCCCCTGTGCGGCGCCGACAAGTCCGAATTTGAAAAAATGTGACCACCTCAGCGGAGAGTCTTTTCTATGGATAAATACATCTGCACCATCTGCGGCTACGTCTATGATCCCGCTCTGGGCGACCCGGAAGCGGGAATAAGCGCCGGCACTTCATTCGCCGATTTGCCCGACGACTGGGTCTGTCCCGATTGCGGGGCCGGCAAAGCCAGCTTTGAGAAAGCCTGAAACCCTTATCGCTCCGCGTCTTTCTTGATGAGACGATTCTGTACCCTGAGGCCCGGGCGGGTCAGCTACCGCCAGGGCCTTGCTATTCAAGAGCAGCTCCTGCTCGCCCGTCGAGAGGGGCGGGAGGATATCCTGCTGCTGCTCGAACATCCGCCGGTCATCACGCTGGGTCGGCGCGGCCAGGACGCTCACCTGCTGACTGTCCGCGCCGAACTTGAACGCATGGGCCTGGAGGTGATTCATACCGGACGCGGCGGCGACGTCACCTACCACGGCCCGGGTCAGGTCATCGGTTATCCTATCGTCGATCTGCAGCCCCTCAACCGGGATCTGCACCTCTATCTGCGACATCTTGAAGAGGTGCTCATCGGCACCCTGGCGTCCTTCCGCATCGCCGGCCGGCGCCTGGAGGGGAAGACGGGGGTCTGGGTCGGCGAAAAGAAAATCGCCTCCATCGGCGTCGGCGTTCGCCAGTGGGTGACCTGGCACGGCTTCGCCCTCAATGTCAGCGACCAGACCGCCGGGTTCGCCCACATCGTCCCCTGTGGGCTGACGGGAGTGGCCATGACCTCCATGGAGGAACTGCTTGGCCATAGAATCACGTTGACCGAGGTCGAGGAGCAGCTCATCTCGTCCTTTGCCAGCGTCTTTAGCAGCACGCACACAGGAGCCTATGAAGCAACGACCTGAACGCAAACCGGACTGGCTCAAGGTCCGTTTCCCGGCCGGGCCGCAGTACGCCCGTATCGACCGCTACCACCGGCAGCAGGGGCTTCACTCCGTCTGCCGCAGCGCCGCCTGCCCCAATCAGGGCGAGTGCTGGAGCCGCGGCGTCGCCACTTTCATGATTCTGGGCGATCGCTGCACGCGAAGCTGCACCTTCTGCAATGTCGCCGGCGGCCGCCCCCTGCCCGTCGATGCCGAAGAGCCGGCCAAGGTGGCTGCGGCCGCCGCCGAACTCGGTCTGAAACATGCCGTGGTCACCTCCGTCACCCGGGACGACCTGGCCGATGGCGGCGCCGCGCACTTTGCCGCGCTGGTTGCGGCCTTTCGCGCCCTGGCGCCCGGCTGCCGCGTCGAACTGCTGATCCCGGATTTGGGCGGCAATCGGGCCGCCCTGCACACCATTCTGGCCGCCGGGCCGGACATCCTCGGCCACAACATTGAAACGGTGCCACGCTTCTATCCCGAAGTCCGACAAGGCGCCTCCTATAGTCGTTCCCTGGAGATTTTGCGCCAAGTTACCGAGAAGGCTCCTCACATTCCCAGCAAAACGGGCATCATGCTTGGCCTGGGTGAAGAGGAGACAGAAGTCGCCGCCGTGCTGCACGATCTGCGCGACTGCGGTGTCAGTCTGCTGACCATCGGCCAGTACCTGGCGCCGAGTCGAGACCATCACCCCGTGCGGCGTTATGTGCCGCCGGCGGAATTCGCCGCCTGGAAGGACACCGCCGGCTCGCTCGGCTTTACCCATGTTGAAGCCGGCCCTTTGGTGCGCTCGTCCTTTCACGCTGAAGAACAGTTCGAGGAGTCGCTGCATGACCGCATCCCCTGATATTCGCGACGTCATCATCCTGGGTTCCGGCCCGGCCGGCCTGACCGCCGCCACCTATGCCGCCCGCGCCAATCTCAAGCCGCTGCTGATTTACGGACAGCAGCCCGGGGGCCAGCTCACCACCACGACCACCATCGAGAACTTCCCCGGCTTTCCGGAGGGGATCGACGGCAATGAGCTGATGCAGCGCTTTGAAGCTCAGGCGCAGCGGTTCGGCGCCGAGTTTCTCCAGGGGCAGGTGACCCGGGTAGAGGTGGGCTGCTGCCCTTTCCGCCTGTGGCTCGGTGAAGATCTGCTCAGCTGTCGCTCCCTCATCATCGCCACGGGCGCCTCCCCCAGGATGCTGGGGCTGCCCAACGAATGGGATCTCTACGGGCGCGGCGTCTCCGTCTGCGCCACCTGCGACGGTTTTTTCTACCGCGACAAGGAGGTCGTTATCGTCGGCGGCGGCGATACCGCCATGGAGGAGGCCTCCTTTCTCACCCGCTTCGCCCGCCAGGTCACCGTAGTGCACCGCCGCGACAGCCTGCGGGCTTCGCCGCCTCTACAACGGCGCGCCCGGGACAACGAGAAGATCAACTTCCGTTGGAACTCGGAAATTGCTGCCATCCTAGGAGATAAAACCGAAGGCGTGACCGGTGTGCGCATCCGCAACCTTGAAAACGGCCGTGAAGACGACCTGGCCTGTGACGGCCTCTTTATCGCTATCGGCCACCACCCCAACACCGAGCTCTTCAAAGGTCAACTCGACATGGACAAGGAGGGCTTTCTCGTTACGCGCAACTTCACCGAGACCAACATTCCCGGCGTCTTCGCTGCCGGCGATGTGCAGGATCCCCACTTCCGGCAGGCCATCACCGCCGCCGGCACCGGAGCCATGGCCGCCCTGCAGGCCCAGCGCTACCTGGAAGAACTTAACGATCGGCAGAAGCTGTGCGCCCGCCAGTGCGCGCAGGCCTGAATCTTTTCCAGCCGGATGCACAGGAGACTGGACCGCGCCCCCTCTCTGCCGTTACACTAGGAGAAAATCACAAAGGTTCCTTTCGTCATGATTTCCATCGATCACATCCGCGACGCGCTGGCTCCCTATGAGCCGAAGCTCTGCGCCGCCGGCCAAAAAACCCAGGCCGCCGTCGCCCTCATTCTCTGGCAGAGCCGGGAGGGGCTCAAAATTCTCTTCATCGAACGGGCCCGGCATGAGCGCGACCCCTGGTCAGGCAATATTGCTTTTCCCGGCGGCCGCCTTGATCCTGGCGACCCCGACCTGCGCCACGCCGCCGAGCGGGAGACGCGGGAAGAGATCGGCCTCGACCTGTCAGAGGCGGAATATCTCGGCCGCCTGGACGATGTCACCGGTGCGGTTCTCCCCGTACAGGTCGCCTGCTTCGTTTACCACCTCCCCCACGCCGGCCCTTTCACCCTCAACCACGAGGTCAGGGAAGTTTTCTGGTTTTCTGTCGCCGAACTGATCAACCCGCAGCGCCACCTGCAGACCAGCATCCGCTGGAACGAGCGCAACCGGGCCGTGCCCTCCATCGACCTGCTGGGGGAAGGCCGTCCCGTGCTCTGGGGTCTGACCTTTCGCATGGTCAAACAGCTGCTCAAACGCCTGCTCGACCACCACCCGGATCTGGCCCCGCGCATCGGCGCCTCGCCAACGTCTCCCCCCTGACCGCCAGCTCCACCGCCCTCAAGGATCACTGCCATGGCTTCACTGGACACCTATCTGCAACTGCGCGACAAGGTCGACGCCCTCTGCCACCAGATCGAAAGCGCCCACTCCGACGCCATCTCCTGCCGGGCCGGCTGCGACCGCTGCTGCCAGGCTCTCACCCTCTTTCCGGTGGAGGCCTATGCCCTGGCCAGGGCCGTCGCCACCCAGCCGGAGCCGATTCGGGAAAGACTGCGCGCACGGGCAGGCGAAGCTGCCGATACCGAATCCTGTCCCCTGCTGGAAGGGGGACGCTGCCTTCTCTATGATGACCGCCCCATCATCTGCCGCACTCATGGTCTGCCCATCCTCCTGCGCGAACCCGAGGGAAACCGCGTCGATTTCTGCCCTCTCAACTTTGTCGGCTGCGACAGCCTGTCCGGCAATTCGCTCATCGACCTCGACCGTCTGAACCAGCTGCTGGCCGCGATCAACCACGACTTTGTCACTCGGCTCTTCGGGCCGCAGGCACCGGCCGACCGCATCCCCATAGGCGAAGCCCTGGCGCTGCCCGGCGCTGGCTGAAACATCCTCCTGACCGCTCGAACACAGCACTGCCTGACCCACGATGTTCATCTTTTGTTTATGTTCATATTTATTGTTCTTGACGTTTTTCTGACCAAGGCCGAACGCCGCCGGGCAACAGACTGGACGCCCGTTTTTTTTCATGCTAGCTTGACCACCTGCCACACCTTCGGTCTCCAATCAGAAATCCACTGCCCCTTTGGACGAGGTATCCGCCGTGACGATTCTGTCGGCCACTCTGCTGCTCCTCTTTGTCATGGACCCCATCGGCAACATCCCCCTCTTCCTGACGGCACTCAAGGACGTTCCCCCCGAGCGGCAAAAAAAGGTCATCATCCGGGAGCTGCTCATCGCCCTGCTGGTTCTGGTGCTCTTTCTGTTTCTCGGCAAATTTCTGCTGCGCGTACTCAACATCTCGGATCCGACGCTGACGGTGGCTGGCGGCATCATTCTCTTCATGATCGCCATCCGCATGGTTTTTCCCTCCCCCGGCGGGCTCTACGAAGTCCCTATCGCCCTCGATGGCGAACCCTTTATCGTTCCCCTGGCCATTCCTTTTATTGCCGGCCCTTCCGCCCTGGCCTCCGTGCTCTTCATCATGAACCGGGACAGCGCCCGCTGGCCCGAATGGCTGCTGGCCATTTTCATAGCCTGGCTCATCACCGGCACCATCCTTTCCCTGGCGACCAACCTCAACCGCTGGCTGGGCAAAAGGGGGATTATTGCCATTGAGCGACTGATGGGCATGATCCTGACGACCATCGCCGTGCAGATGATTATGGGAGGCGTCAGCCAGTACCTTGGCCAGACCCTGACCCCGTAGAGGCCTTTTCTCCGCCCTGCCGAGCGGCGTTCCAGCCCAGGCTTCGTGGCCGTTGCATGCCTCTGCCCCCCTGTTATACTTATCGGGTTGGCCATGCCGGCCGAGGCTTGTCCTCACCTCGCGACAGCAACGTCTTTTTCACTCCGCGGATACCCTATGACCTTTCTCGACAACGCCAGCCCCGACTATTTTGAAGCCCAGTATGTCCTCTGGAAGGAGGATCCACAGCAGGTACCCCGCCAATGGCAGATCTTCTTCGAAGGCTTTGCCCTGGGGCGCACCGAATCGACCAAGACGACGCCGGCCGGCGCGTGCCATGCCCTGGAACTCAAGCAGTCCGCCGTTCAGTCGCTCCTGTACCGCTACCGTTCCCTTGGTCACCTGCTGGCCTGCACCGATCCGCTTAATCCCTGCCCCCTCTCCCACCCGTTGCTCGACCTTGAGGCCTTCGGTCTGGAAGAGGCCGATCTGCCGCGGGAGTTTCATACCAAGCGGTTTCTGAAGGAAAGCGCCACCCTGAAAGAAATCCTGACGACCATGCAGGAGACCTACTGCCGGTCCATCGGGGTGGAATTCATGCATATTCAGGATCCGGCCGAGCGCCAATGGCTCATCGATCGCATGGAGAACTGCCGCAACCGTCCCTCCTTCTCGGTGGCGGAGAAGAAGGCCATCCTGCAGAAGCTGCAGCAGGCGACCCTGTTCGAGAATTTTCTGCACCGCAAGTTTCTCGGGCAGAAGCGCTTCAGCCTGGAAGGGGGCGAAATCATCATCCCGCTGCTCGACCGCTTTATTCACCGGGCCGCTGCACTCTCTCTGAAAACCCTGGTTCTGGGCATGGCGCACCGGGGACGTCTCAACGTGTTGGCCAACAACTTCCATAAACCTCTGGAAAACATCTTCGCCGAGTTTAAAGACAACCTGGAGTACGAATTCGTCGGCGAGGGCGATGTCAAATACCACAAGGGCTTCTCCATCGACCACGATTTCCCCGACCAGGAAAGCCTGCACCTGACCATGGCCTCAAACCCCAGCCACCTGGAAGTAGTGAACCCCGTCGTCGAAGGCAAGGCCCGGGCGCGACAGGAAGCCCTCGGTGAGGACGGGGCCAAGCGCGTCCTACCGGTGCTCATCCATGGCGACGCCGCCTTCGCCGGCCAGGGGATGGTTGCCGAAACCCTCAATCTTTCTCAGCTGGAAGGTTACAGTACCGGCGGTACGGTGCACATCGTCCTCAACAACCAGATCGGCTTTACTACCGCCCCGGCTGACGCCCGCTCCACCCACTATGCCACGGACATGGCCAAGATGCTCATGGTTCCCATCTTCCACATCCACGGGGAGGATCCCGAGGCGGCGGCCTATGTGGCCGACCTGGCCCTCGACTACCGCCAGCGCTACGGCCGCGACGTCATCCTCGAAGTCATCTGCTATCGCCGGCACGGGCACAACGAAGGGGATGAGCCCTATTTCACGCAACCCCTGATGTATGAAAAGATCAAAGAGCGCCCGCCCGCCTACGAAATCTATAGCGCGCGCTTGCAGGAAGAGGGCGTCCCCCCTGAGGAGATGGAGGCGATGGCCGACAGTTTCTCGCAGCATCTGGAGGAGTCCCTGGAAAAACAGGGGAAGCCGGCCGATGCCGGTTTTCGGGGGAAGTGGAAAGATATCGCCCGCGACACCACGCCGGCGCCGGTCTCCACAGCGGTTTCCGCTGACACCCTGCAGGATATCGCCCGCCAACTGGCCCTGGTCCCCGACGATTTTTCGCCGCACCCCAAAATCGCCACCCTGCTGCAGAAGCGGCTGGAAGCCATCGAAACCGGGGAGGAGATCGACTGGGGCAACGCCGAGCATCTGGCCCTGGCCACTCTGCTCCACGAAGGCAATAGCGTGCGCCTCTCCGGCCAGGACGTACGCCGGGGGACCTTCAACCACCGCCACGCCGTGCTGGTCGACGCCAAAAACGGCGAGACCTTCATGCCCCTCGCGACCCTGGCCAAGGACAAGGCGGCTTGCCGCATCTACAACAGCATGCTCTCCGAAGCGGCAGTGCTCGGCTTCGACTACGGCTATTCCCTCGAAACGCCTCACGCCCTGACCATCTGGGAGGCCCAGTTCGGCGACTTCGCCAACGGCGCCCAAGTCATCATCGACCAATTCATCGCCAGCGGCTCCTCCAAGTGGGACCGGCACAGCGGCCTGACCCTCTTCCTCCCCCACGGGTTCGAGGGGCAGGGTGCCGAACATTCCAGCGCCCGCATCGAGCGTTTTCTGCAGCTGTGCGCCGACAACAACCTGCAGGCAGCCAACCCCACCACGCCGGCCCAGTTTTTTCATCTGCTGCGCCGGCAGGTGCGGCAACCCTTCCGGCGCCCCTTGATTGTCTTCACCCCCAAGAGCCTGCTGAGGCATCCCGCCTGCCGCTCCAGGCTGGAGGCATTCACCGAAGGGCGCTTCGAGGATTTCCTTTTGACGGCCGAAAAACCCGAGACCGTCAAGACGCTTCTTTTCTGCAGCGGCAAAATTTTCTACGAACTGCAGGAAAAGGCGAAGGACGAGGGTCACAAAACCATCGCCCTGGTGCGCGTCGAGCAGTTCTACCCCTGGCACGGCGAGCGCCTGCAGGAGCTTTTAGCCCCCTTCGTCCAGCTGGAGCGGGTGGTTTGGGTTCAGGAGGAGCCCCGCAACGCCGGCGCCTGGGAGTTCGTGCGGCCGCGCCTGGCGAAGGCTACCGGCCTGGAGCCAGACTATATCGGCCGCGAACCGGCTGCGGCCCCCGCCGTGGGTTCCCATCGCCTGCACAAAAAAGAACAGGAGGAGATTCTTGAAGCGGCCTTCTCCTCCTGAGCGGCACGCACCTCAGGTCAGGCTGTTGAGATTTTAACCCCGTTTTTTTCCCGGAGATCCCCATGAAGATTACAGTTCCTGAAATCGGCGAATCCGTTTTTGAAGCGGTCGTTGGCAAATGGCACAAAAAAGACGGGGACTTCGTCCGCAAAGACGAAGTTCTGCTCGAACTGGAGACCGACAAGATCAATCTGGAAATACAGGCGGAAGCGGAAGGTTCCCTGGCCATCAGCGCCCAGGAAGGGGAGACGGTGAAGGTCGGCGGCACCCTGGGCAGCATCGACGAAAAGGCGTCGTCACCAGCAGATGCCGACCAGGAATCGTCCGAGGACGACGAAGAAGAGGACGAAAAACCCACGAAGACTGAAGGCAAAGCACCAGTCGTCAATCCGGCCGCCGCCAAGATGGCGCGAGAGAAAGGGATCGACCTCGACAGCGTCTCCGGCAGTGGCCGGGATGGCCGCATCACCGTCGACGACGTCCTGCGCGCCAGCGACGAGGGAGAAAAGGAGCAGACACCCGCGCCTCCGGCAAAAGAAACGGCCGCTGCTCCCCGTAAGAAACCCGCCACCGAACCCGACGAGAGCGGACGCACCACCCGCCAGCGCATGAGCCCGATCCGCAAGAAGATCGCCGAACGGCTCGTCGCTGTGCGGCAGCAGACGGCCATGCTGACCACCTTCAACGAAGCGGACATGAGCCGCATTGCCGCTCTGCGCCAGCAGCACAAGGAAGCCTTCCGTGAAAAACACGGCGTCTCTTTGGGGCTGATGTCCTTTTTCGTCAAAGCCTGCGTCGAGGCGCTCAAGGCCTTCCCCGACGTCAACGCCCGCATCGACGGTGAGGATATCGTCCATCAGAACTTCTACGATATCGGCATCGCCGTCGGCTCCGAGCGGGGCCTCATCGTACCGGTCCTGCGCGACGCCGATCAGCTCAGCTTCGCCGGCATCGAGGAGGGCATTCAAGAGCTGGTCGACCGCATCCAGAACAACCGCATCACCCTCGACGAATTGGAAGGGGGCACCTTCACCATCAGCAACGGCGGTATCTACGGTTCCATGCTCAGCACCCCCATACTCAACCCCCCGCAAAGCGGTGTGCTCGGCATGCACGCCATCGAGGAGCGGGCGGTGGTGCGCGATGGCGAGATCGTCATCCGGCCCATCATGTACCTGGCCTTAAGCTACGATCACCGCATCATCGACGGACGGCAGGCGGTCCAGTTCCTGCGCAAGATCAAAGAGGTTCTCGAAGCGCCGGAAGAGCTGCTCTTCGAGCTCTGAGTCGTCTTTAGCCCCCTGCAACCCGATAGCAACCCAAGGAAATGATCTATGAGTGAAGATATTTTTGACCTGATCGTCATCGGCGCCGGCCCCGGCGGCTATGTGGCCGCCATCCGTGCCAGCCAGCTCGGCCTGAAAGTCGCCGTCGTGGAAAGCCGCGACACCCTTGGCGGCGTCTGCCTGAACGAAGGCTGCATCCCCAGCAAGGCCCTGCTCGACTCCAGCGAACTCTTCGCCCTGGCCCGGGACCGTTTCGCCGACCACGGCATCGAGATTCAGCCTCCCAAGCTCGACATGGCCAAAATGATGGCCCGCAAAGACGAGGTGGTACAAAAACTCACCGACGGCGTGGCTTTTCTGTTCAAAAAGAACAAGATCAAGCGATTCAGGGGCATGGGCCGCCTGCTGAAAGCGGAGGAAGGTGCCGACGGCCACCAGGTTCGCATTACGGGTGAAGGAAAAGAGGAGGCTCCGCCGATTCGCGGCAAAAAAGTGCTGCTGGCTACCGGCAGCACCGCCAGCGAACTGGCCGATCTCCCCTTCGACGGGGATCTCGTCGTCAGCGCCCGCGAAGCCCTGTCCTTCGGCCTCATCCCCGAGCATCTGCTGGTGGTGGGCGCCGGCTATATCGGTCTTGAGCTGGGCTCGGTCTGGCTTCGCCTGGGCGCCAAGGTCACGGTGGTGGAGATGCTCCCCCACATCCTGCCCAATTCGGACCGCAAATCAGCCGACCAGATCCTGAGATCCCTCAAAAAGCAGGGCATGGAGTTTTTACTGGAGAGCAAAATCGCGGGGCTCCACGAGAAAGATGGGCGGGCCACCGCCACCATCGAGGGCAAGAAAGGAACAAAAGAGGTTCTCTGCGACCGCATCCTCGTAGCCGTGGGGCGTCGTCCCCTCACGGAGGGTCTGGGACTTGACGAAGCCGGTGTGGAGTTGGACGAGCGCGGCCGCATCAAGGTCGATGCCGACTACCAGACCAGCGTACCGGGCGTCTATGCCATCGGCGATCTTGTGCCCGGTCCCATGCTGGCGCACAAGGCTTCGGAAGAAGGCGTGGTCTTCGCCGAGCGCCTGGCCGGGCAGCAATCCCGCATCGAGTACGAGGAAATACCGGGGATCATCTATACCTGGCCGGAGATGGCCTCGGTGGGCAAAACGGAGGAGCAACTGAAGGAGGCCGGCCTTGACTATGCGGTGGGGAAGTTTCCTTTTTCAGCCAATGGCCGCGCCCGCTGCCTCGACGAAACGGACGGCTTTGTCAAGGTGCTGGCCAAGCCCGACAGCGGCAAGATCCTGGGCATCCACATCGTAGGTCCGCGGGCATCCGATCTGATCGCGGAAGCGACGGCCGTCATGGCTTTTGGCGGCAGCAGCCGGGATATCGCCCTGATGATCCACGCCCATCCCACCCTGTCGGAGGCGGTCAAAGAGGCCGCGCTGGCCGCCAACGGGGCGGCCATTCATGCCTGATGGGCGGGAAGCTCGGAGGTTGGCAAAGCTAGTTCGGGCTGGTCTGCACGGAGGTTAGGCCCAGGCGGGAAGAGGCGGCGGTAAAACGGCTGTAGTAGTCCGTCATGTCTTCAAGAATGCGGGTCGACTCCTTGACCTGGCGGACCAGCTCCTTGAAGGCGCATCCTTCCCAGGGCGCTTTGGCATCGACATTGATCCGCTGGGGATTCTTTTTGGTGGTCATGGAGCGGTTGGGACCATCGGACACCAGCAGAACCCAGGCATCGGCATAGTCACTCTCCACAATGGCATCGCACAGGAGCTTCTTCTGCTCTACCAACAGGATGCGGGCGCCAAACATCCCTGCCAGACGTTCAATGGCCTCGCGATGGCGGGCCATGGTTTCGTAAGAGCGGCCCGTATCGCCGATATCGACGAAGATGGCCACTTTGGCGCTGCGAAACTTTTCATAATCGACCAGTGCTTCTGAACGGATCATCGCTCTACCCTCGTTTTCATTTAAGGAACCTGTATTTTTTGCCGGCAGAATTACATACTAGCGCCAAATTCCCTCTTGGCAAGGTACGGCGGCATTTCTAATCATGCGGGTGGTGAAGCGGTACCACCAGCACGGGTCGCCGTGACTTGCGCAGCACCTTCTCGGCCACGCTCCCCAGAAAAGTATACTTGAGCGCCCCCTTGCCATGACTCCCCAGCACCACCAGATCGGCCTCAATGCGGTCCGATAATTCAAGGATAAGTCCCACGGCATGGCCGTGATGAATTTCGATGGCGGCGATCCGCGCCAAGTCTTCCGGGTGGTTGGCCAGTTCCTCTTCGGCAAAGGCCTTCAGTTGCTGGCGAATCGTCTCGCTGACCTCCTGCTTGTGTTCCAGTTCGAAATCAGCCAGTTTATCCTCGCCCATGACGGTGGAAACATAGTTGAGAACCGCCGGTTCCATCTCGGGCATCACGTGCAGCAGGTGAATGCGGGCATTGTGACAGCGCGCAATACCGACCGCGTGGCGAAACGCCGTCGTTGCATTGGGGGTCAGATCTGTCGCATAAAGGATGGTTCTGTACTGGGGGATCATAACGCCTCCTTACCCGCTGGCCGGTCATTATTGATGCGCATCTTCTGCAGAGCAAAAATCCCTCCCCACAGGGCCAGGCCCACGAGATAACTGAGGTAATGGTTGCTGATGCCGACAAAGCCGGCAAAGAAACCGGGCCGGAACATGATGAGTGCCACGCCGAGCAGAAGGATGATCTCATACCAGCGGGTCCGGACCAGAAACCAGCCCTGAGTGGCCGAGGCAAAAGCAAACATGCCGACACAGGTCATGCCGAAGATGTAGAGGGAAAGACCGATGCCGTCCACCCCGATCAGCAGCATATCGGTGTTGAAGATGAACATGAAGGGGAGGATCGCCGTGCGGATGTCGTACATGAACCCCTGCAGGCCCGTCGGGATGGGATCGGATTTGGCAATGGCGCTGGCGGCATAGGCGGCCAGCCCGACGGGGGGCGTATCGTCGGCCAGGATACCGAAATAGAAGACAAAAAGATGGGCGGCGATCAGGGGCACTTCGAAGCCCTGCCATTCGGCGATGGTCACCAGGGCTGGAGCCGTCAACGAGGCCATGACGATGTAGTTGGCCGTGGTCGGCAAGCCCATGCCCAGGATGAGGCTGGCCACCGCGGTGATCAGCAGCATCAGGATGAGATTGCCCATACTCAGGGTGTCAATGATGTCGGTAATCAGACCGCCAAGACCCATGGTCACCACGCCGACAATGATGCCGGCAGCGGCGGTGGCGATGGCGACGCTGACCATGTTGCGGGCGCCGGAGACCATCCCCCCCAGAATTTCCAGAACACCGAGCTTGACTCCCTGCCCGAAGCTGATGCCATACTTGCGACGGCCGATAGCACGCTGGAAGAGCATGATAACCATCAGCACCAGGATGGCTCGAAAGGCAGCCAGATCGGGGGAATGCCTCGGGATGATGAGCTCATAGAGGAGCATGAAGATGGGGATGAGGTAGTGCAGACCCTGTCGCAGAATCTGGAAGAAGACTGGTAATTCCTCTTTACTCAACCCCCGCATGCCCAACTTGCCGGCCTCCAGATGGGTCAGCCAGAACAGGGCGGCGTAGGAGGCAAAGGCAGGTACCGCGGCGGCCTTGCAGACTTCGAGATAGGAGATGTTGACGTACTCGGCGATGATGAAAGCGGCTGCTCCCATGATCGGCGGCATCAGCTGGCCGTTGGTCGATACGGCCACCTCGATGGCCGCCGCCTTTTTGGCCGGGTAACCGACTTTCTTCATCAGGGGAATGGTGAAGGTGCCGGTGGTAACAACGTTGGCGATACTGGAGCCGGAGACGATGCCCGTGAGACCGCTGGCCAGCACCGCCGCCTTGGCCGGCCCCCCCTTGTAGCGGCCAAGCAGGCTCATGGCGAGATCAATGAAAAACTTGCCGGCTCCCGCTTTTTCCAGCATGGCGCCGAAGAGCACAAAAAGAAAGACGATGCGCGCCGACACGCTCAGGGGGATACCGTAAATCCCTTCGGTGGTGAGGGAAATCTGGCTGACATAGCGGGAAACGCTGACCCCCTTGAAGGCGAGGAAGTCGGGCATGTACTGCCCGAAAAAGACATAGGCGGTAAAGACCGAGGCGATCACCGGCAGGGCCGGGCCGATCACGCGGCGCGCCGCTTCCAGCAGAATGATGACCAGGAAGATGCCGACCACAATGTCCCGCGAGCTGGGGCGTCCCACCCGGTTGGCGATGCCCTCATAATCCAGGGCGATGTAGAGCGCCGCCAGGGTAGCCAGCAGGGCGATAATGAAATCGGCGATGGGAATCTTGTGCTTTTCTCCCAGCCAGCGCAATCCGGGCAGGTGAATGTCGCGCCGAAAAGTCGGATAGGACAGAAAGACAATGGCCATGGCAAAAGCCAGGTGAATAGCACGGATATAGGTGGAATCGAGCAGCAGCCAACTCGACAGGGAAAGCTGAAAAAGGGACCAGGCCAACGCGATGGTCGGCACCAGGTAGCGGGTCCACCCCTGCAGACGGCGCAGGCCGAGTTCTTCCTCTTCCTTCATGCGCTGGGCCGCAGCCAAGCCTTCGTCACGAACTTCCTGGGGAGTTTCCGTCATAGATTCACTCGCTCATGAATAGAAAGGGCCTTCACCCTCTCTGCCGTCATCAGCCAGCCGGAGCCTGGGCTCGCCAGGCTCCAGCCGTCGCGGTTACTGAATCAGACCGACTTCTTTGAAATACTTTTCGGCCCCCGGATGCAGAGGCGCCGAGAGCCCCTGCAGCATATTTTCACGGGTCAGTACGCCCAAAGCCGGATGCAGGTCGCGCAGTTCGTCGATATTCTCGAAGACTTCCTTGGTGATGGTGTAGATGATGTCTTCCGGCACATCGGCGGAGGTGCAGATGGTGGCCTTGACGCCGAAGGTGGGCACGTCCTCCTTGTTGACGACGCCGGGATAGGGGGCCACAGGAATAACTGCCGGGGCGTAGTAGGGCTGCTCGGCGGTCAGCTTGGCAATCAGGGCCTCTTCGACGGGTACGAAGTTGACTTTGCGGGCGCCGGCAACGGCCTCCTTGATCGAGCCGTTGGGGTGCCCGACCGTGTAGAAGAAGGCGTCGATGCGGCCATCCTGCAGCATGCTGGCCGCTTCGGACGGCTTGATCCCTTCAGCCTTGAGATCCTTGTCCACATCGATTCCGGCCGCCTGGAAAAAGTCCATGGCGTTAACGCGCTGGCCGGTGCCGGGAGCGCCGATGTTGACGATTTTGCCTTTGAGGTCGGCCACCGAGCGAATGTTCTTGTCATCGGCAGCCAGAATGGTCACCGCTTCGGGATGGATGGCGAACATGGCCCGCAATTTCTTCTGAGGCGCCCCATCCCACTCCCCTTTGCCGTTGTAGGCCTGCCACTGCAGGTCCGACTGGACGACTCCCATCTCGATATCGCCGTTCATCAGGGCGTTGACGTTGAAAACCGAACCGCCGGTCGATTCGACGGTCATGCGCAGGTTGTATTCCCGGCGCTTCTTGTTGATGAGCTTGCTGATGGCGCCCCCCGTAGGGTAGTAGACTCCGGTGACTCCACCGGTGCCGATGGTGACATACTGGACGGCCAGGGCATCGCCCCCGGCGAAGACAAGCAGCGCCAGGGCAAGAATCCACACGGACAGCTTTTTCATACCGATTTTCCTCCTTGATGGGTTTTTAACCTGCGTCAGAACAGCAGAAGGGCCTCACGCAGCTCGCCTTCCTCCCTCGTGGGGCGGCAATGGCAGCGCGTCGGGAAACTTTTTCAGTATAACGGATGAGCGGATTTCTGCAAAAGAAGAGCCCCAAAGGCGACAAAAGCGCCTCTGGGGCCGGGGTGCGGGAGAATCAGAAGGAATTGATGCGGCGAATGAAGGCTTTAAGCAGGCCGAAGCTGCGCCGGTTGAACTCGAAGGCCAAACGCGGCAGACCGAGGAGATCCGGCTCGTCCTTTTCCTCCGGAAAAGCCTCGGTCAGACGCAGGGAGCTGCCGGGTTCGATGATCTCGCTGAATTCGCTTTGCAGCGTGGCGACCTGCTCTTCGCTGAGGACTTTGTTCAGGCGAATAATCAGGGTGTCCTTGACGAAGCGACTGGAATGGTAGACCCGGTAGAATTCGTCAATGACCTGCACCGCTTCTTCGACGTCCCGGGTGATGGTGAACAGGCTGAAATCTTCGCCGGAAATCAGGCCGCGTTTGAGCAGAATTTTTTTGATGAACTGAAACCAGTGCTCCCAGTAGTCCCCATTGTCGTCATCGATGAGCACCAGGGGAATGGGAGGGTTCTTGCCCGTCTGCACCAGGGTCAGGGTCTCCATGGCCTCGTCGAGGGTGCCGAAACCGCCGGGGAAGAGGGCCACCGCCTGCGCTTCCTTGAGGAAAGCCACCTTGCGGTTGAAAAAATACTTGTAGGTGATGACATTTTTGCTGTTCTCCATCACCGGATTGGTGTCCTGCTCGAAAGGAAGGCGGATGTTGACGGCGAAGGAGTTATCCGCTCCGGCGCCTTCATTGCCGGCCTGCATGATGCCGCCCCCGCCGCCGGTGATGACCATGTAGCCGAGCTCGGCCAGGCGCCGGGAAAATTCGACGCACTTCTGATAGATGGGCTCGCTGGGCTCGGTGCGAGCCGAGCCGAAGATGGTCACCTTTTTGCGCTGGCGATAGGGCCCGAAGACTTTGTTGGTATAGCGCATCTCCTTCATGGTGGTGCGCATGAGTTTGAGGTCGGCCAGGTAATCGGTCTCCTGACCGGCCATCAGAGAGCTGATAATCATCTCGCGAACCAGCCCCGGGTGATGCACGTCGACCCGGCGGAGCAGGTCGTCGATCATCTCGTCCACCTCGCCGTTGGAGCGACTGAAATGCAAATCCATAGGTATCCCTCCTCGGCCCGATAAGGCCTGAAAAATAATCGCCCGAACCGGCTAGGCGGACTTGCGGGCCAGAAAAGCCTGGCCGGCCAAACGCTCCTGCCGAATGAAGAGGCCGCTCAGCCCGGCGCCGGCGTAGCGCGCGTCAAATTCAGTATAGAGCTGACGCAGGCGCCTTTCAATGTCGTAAAACTCTTCCCGCTCCGCCGGCGTCATGCGGTTCTCGACCTGTTCGCAATTGAAAGTGACGCAATTGAAGGGGCGAAAGCTCGCCGGCAGCAGGCAGCCGGACAGGCCCAGAAAGGGGCAGGGCGCCGTAAAATCCGGCCGGGGAATCGTCGCTCCCGCCTGCAGGAGTCCCAGCAGGTTCACCAGGGTCAGGTGATTTTTGCCGCAGTCACAGCAGGCCCCCAGACAATCGGCGCAGCACTTATCCCCACCGGCTTGGAGAAAAAGAGCCTGGAGCTGCTCCTGCAGAAGCCCGATGCTTCGCAGGCGGTGCTCCATCCAGTCCCGCTCCGGGGAGGACAGCTGCAGAAACTCCGCCCGCACGGTGTCGACGATGCGGGACCAGCGGTGAAAAATCTCGGGACAAGACGTCATCGGCATCCTGTAAACGGCAAACGGCACGGCCGGAAAAAGGACGTGCCGTTTGCGCAAAAAAAAGCAGGCTGGAGAAGGCCGTAAGCCGGGTTCTGTTCCTCGCCGCGGTTCCCCGCGACGGGGTGATGATCATTCCTCTAGGGCTGCCGTTGCCGACAGCCTCAAGCAACCGAACCCGGGAGCTTCGGACGGGCCGCCCTCAAACGCTCCCCTATTTGGTCTTGCTCCGGATGGGGTTTACCGAGCTTCCGACGTCACCGCCGGAACTGGTGAGCTCTTACCTCACCCTTTCACCCTTACCCGTCTTCGCCGAAGCGTGGACGGGCGGTCTCCTCTCTGTGGCACTTTCCCTGGGGTCGCCCCCGGTCCCCGTTAGGGACCATCCTGCCCTATGGAGCCCGGACTTTCCTCCCGCCCCCGAAGGGGCCAGCGATCATCTGTCCTTCTCCAGCCGTGTGCCATTATCGATGTCTTTGCCCGAAAAGACAAGAGGTCAGCGGGGCAAGACGTACAGGAGGCGATTGCAGTGGGGGCAGCTCTGGATCTCGTCGGCCGTGAACAGGTTGTTAAAAAGCTGCGGCGGCAGATGCATGTTGCAGCCGAGGCAGGTCTCGTTGCGGGCCTCGACCACGGCGATACCGCCCCGCCGCTCAAGCAGCATCTGGTAGCGCTTGCGCACGGTGGTGGAGAGCTCCTTGAGCAAGGCCTCCCGCTGCCCCCCTTTTTCTTCGAGGACGCCGTCGAACTCGGCCATGGCGGCATCGATTTCGGCGTTGCGGGCGCCGGCTTTCTCCTGCAGGGCCCCCAGTTCCTCGGCCTTTTCCTCCCGATCCTTGGCGAGCACGTCAATCTCGGCGTCCTTGCGCTGAATGCTGTCGAGAAGTTCCTTGTTCATCTTCTTGGCGGTATCGACCTCCTTGAGGACGGCCACGTACTCCTTCTGGGTCTTGATGGCCGGCAGACGGCTTTCCGCCTTCTGCACGTTGTCCTGTTCCTGGACGAGGGCCTGCTGCAAGGCAGCCCGCTCCTCCTTGAGGGCGTCGATCTCGCCGTCGAGTTTGTCCACCATGGCCTGGATGCGGGCCTGGTCCTCGCCAAGAGCCTGCTGCTCTTTTTCGAGCGTCTGACGCTTGTGGCGAATACCGATGAGTTCCTGATCCAGTCCCTGCAGATCTCTGAGCTTTTCCATCTTTGCTTGCACCTTCCTTACCTCCCGGTTGAAACTTTCAGGTTGTTGCTTGACAGCGAAACGGTTGAAACGGGAAAGGGGAATCAGACCGCGCTAAACGGATCCCCCTCCCCTTCCATTTCTATGAATTCGACTTCCAGTTTTCTCTTGATTGCTTCCTCTTTGAGCACCCTCGCCAGATTCGGCACCATAAGCCGTTCGGTGGCAAAGTGGCCGGCGTCAATGAGGGCCATATTCTGGCTTTGGGCCTGGCGCGCCTCATGGTACTTCACATCACCCGTCACCAGTACGTCAGCCCCCTGGCGCTTGGCCTCGTTAAGGAGGGAAGCGCCACTGCCGCCACACACCGCGACCTTGGCAATGCGGTGATCCGCGCCACCGACGATGCGCAGGGACGAGAGCCCGAGAGCCTGCTTGACGCGTTCGGTGAAGTCCGCAAGGGTGGTTGGTTCGGACAGGCGCCCAAGGCGGCCCAAGCCGATATCCGACGGACTGTTGAGCAGCGGGATAAGATCATAGGCCACCTCCTCGTAGGGATGGGCCTTGATCATCTTGCTGACCACTTTGTTCACCATCTCCCGCGGCAGAATGACTTCCAGTCGCAGCTCGTCGACCCGCTCGGTCTCGCCGATGGCGCCGATAAACGGTTGGGCGCCGGGCCCCGGCCGAAAACTGCCCTGCCCCGCACTGCGGAAAGAGACCCGGTCATAGCGACCGACCTGGCCGGCCCCGGCGGCAAAGAGAGCCTCTGACACCGCCTCTTCGTGGCCACGGGGTACAAAAACCACCAGCTTGACCAGGCTGCCGCCCAAGGCCAGGGGAACCACCTGCGTCAACTGCAGGGCGTGGGCAAGCCAGTCGTTGAGGCCGTCACGTCCCCGGTCGAGATTGGTATGCGCACTGAAGACAGCGATGCCGTCGCGGATAGCCTGGAAAAGGATGCGGCCTGTTTCGTCGGTGGGCTGGATATTTTTAAGGGGGCGAAAGATGAGAGGGTGGTGGGAGATGATGGCCTGGGCCCCCGCCGAGCGGGCGGCGGTCAGGGCCTTTTCCGTGGGATCCAGGCAGATCAGGGCGGTCTTCACTGCGGCCGCCGGATCCCCGACCTGCAGCCCGACATTATCCCATTCCTCGGCCAGGGCCGCAGGATAGAGGGAATGGATCAGGCCGACGAGATCCTGTATGCGAACGATCTGTTCTTTCTTCATGCTCCGCTTGTTACGTTTGAATACCAAAAAAAAGAGTGCAACTCTGGGTCTGGTTGCACTCCTGTGAACTTATGGTTTTGCTTTTTCTGTCTGTTGTATGTGCAATATGAGCGTTCGTCTCATGCGCTTCCTTGTTGGTGGGCCCACCAGGATTCGAACCTGGGACCAACCGGTTATGAGCCGGTGGCTCTACCAACTGAGCTATAGGCCCGTTGCTTTGAACAAGCGCCTAGTTTATGGCCTGGGCTCAGGCGTGTCAAGGCCATTTTCCCTTTTTTTTCGCCTAGAATTCCACAAAACTCTTCAGACGCTTGGAGCGGCTGGGATGACGAAGCTTGCGCAAAGCCTTGGCTTCTATCTGACGGATACGTTCGCGGGTCACGGCGAAATCCTGGCCGACCTCCTCCAGGGTATGGTCCGATTTTTCGCCGATGCCGAAGCGCATGCGCAGGACCTTCTCCTCGCGCGGGGTCAGGGTGGAAAGAACCCGGGAGGTCTGATCGGAAAGGTTCCCCTTGATGACCGCTTCGAGAGGGGAGACAACCCCCTTGTCCTCGATAAAATCTCCCAGGGAGGAATCTTCTTCCTCGCCGATGGGAGTCTCCAGGGAGATGGGTTCCTTGGCGATTTTCAGGACGCGGCGAACCTTCTCTAAAGGCAGGTCCATACGCTCGGCGATCTCCTCCGGCGTCGGCTCACGTCCCATCTCCTGGACGAGCTGCCGGCTGGTGCGGATCAGCTTGTTGATGGTCTCGATCATATGCACCGGGATACGGATGGTGCGCGCCTGATCGGCGATGGCCCGGGTGATGGCCTGCCGGATCCACCAGGTGGCGTAAGTGGAAAACTTGTAGCCGCGCTGATATTCGAACTTGTCTACCGCCTTCATGAGGCCGATATTTCCCTCCTGAATGAGGTCGAGGAACTGCAGGCCGCGGTTGGTGTACTTCTTGGCGATGGAGACGACCAGACGCAGGTTGGCTTCCACCAGCTCCGTCTTGGCAGCCTTGGCCCGCCATTCCCCTTTCTGCAGCTCCTTCAGGGACTCCAGCAGTTCTTCCGGCGCAAAACCCGACTCTTCCTGCACCCGCTTGAACTTGCGCTGGGCGCTCTTGAGACGCTTTTCCACCACCAGCAGGCTGTCGATGGGGGTTTTGAGCTCTTCGGAAACTTTGAGCGCTTCCTCGTCGCTCTTGCGCATGCGACGCAGCAGCCGCTTGATTTCCTTGTGGGGGAGCTTCAGTTCTCCTTCGCAGGCCTTGACCTCGACCATTCCCTTTTTGACCTGTTCCGCCAGTTCCTTGAGGGTGTCGACAATCTTGGCCACCTGGAAATCTTTGAGGCGGATCTGACGCATCAATTCGGAAATTTGGGCCTTGAGTTCCTTGGTCTGCTTCTCCAGGGCCTTTTTCTCCTCCTTGGTGACTTCACCGGCCAGACGTTCGCGGGCCTCCATGAACTGGCCGTCAAGCTCGCGGATCTGGTCGACCAGGGCGAGAATGCGCAGGCGTTGCTTTTCTTCCTCCTCGCTCCCCTCTTCTTCCTCGTAGTCCTTGGTGATCTCGGCGACGCTGATCTGCCCCTTGGCCAGGCGATCACCCAAACCGATGATCTCCTTGAAGGCGATAGGGGTCTTCATGATGACGCTGGTCACCAGGGCTTCCCCCTCTTCGATGCGTTTGGCAATCTCGACCTCCCCTTCGCGGGTCAACAGCGAGACCTGCCCCATCTCTCGCAGGTACATGCGCACAGGGTCGCTGGTACGACCGAGGACGCCGGCCTCGAACTCGGACTCCTCTTCCTCCTCGTCGTCGCCGCCCTCCTCGTCCATGCCCCGCTCATCGGACAGGGACGCTTTTTTGTCGGAATCGACCACAGCGATGTCCATCTCCCCGAACATGCTCATGACATCTTCAAGCTGATCGGAGGAAATGAGATCGGCGGGGAGGGAGTCGTTCACCTCGTCATAGGTGAGAAAGCCCTTTTCCTTGCCCAGGTCGATCAGATTCTGAACTTCTTCCATTGCGGTTTTTTTCGCCATTGAACCTCTTCTCCTCTTGCCCCTGCCTGGCGGGGCCTGGTGGATTTATTTCTAATATCGAAACATTTTTTATTTCAGTTGACGGTTCACCTGCATGAGTTCTACCTGCAATCTGGCCATCTCCGGCAGATCGCCGCTGCTCTCGGCTCTCTGGATAAGCTGATGAAGCTCCTGTTTGCGCCGCCGGAGCCTCTCCTTGGCCACGGCCTGGCGGCAATCGACAAAAATAGCTTCCGCCTCCTCGGCAAAAGCGGCGGCATCTTCGCGCAAAACCCCCCGCACAATATCTTGCTGAACGTCATCGGCAGCCAGGGACAACAGACTTTCGGCCGATGAGGTTTCCTGGGAGGGCAGGGTCAGAATTTTTTCAGCAAGCTCCTTTATATTCGCATCTAAAAAGAGATTTTCAACTCCCTCCTCTTTTACACGTTCCTGGGCCCGCGGCTCACGCACCAGCAGGTAGAGAAGCATCATCTGGGCCCGCAGACCGGCAGCAGGCGCCGAAGGCGGCGAGGCAGTCGGCCGTTTGGGCCGCATTTCCTGTCGGGGCGACGGCGCTGCCGGCCGGCGTCCCGAAACCTTGGCCTGCAACAGGCTCTCGTCCAATCCGACCTTTTGCGCCACCATGCGTATATAGAGGCTGCGCTCGATCTCATCCGTCAGGGCACGCAGCTTGGCGGCGACTTCCTCCACCGCCTTCGCCTGCCCTTCGACGCTGCCTCCGTACCGGGCCAGGGCGTCATCGATGAAGACTTCCATAACCGGACGGGCGGCCTGCAATCGGCTCCGAAAGGCCTCTGCCCCTTTTTTCGCCAGGAAGGAGTCGGGGTCGTCCCCCTCATCCAGGGCGATAACGGCGGCGGGCAGGCCGGCGGCCTGAAGCACATCCATGGCCTTGAAGGTGGCCCGCCGGCCGGCCTCATCCTGATCGAAAAGGAGCAGGGCTTTTTTGGCGTAACGCTTGAGCAGCCGGGCATGCTCTTCCGTCAGGGCGGTACCGCAGGTCGCCACCGCCTGGGGAAAACCGGCGCGATGCAGGGCCAACTGATCGAAGTAGCCCTCGACCACAATTGCTTCGCCGCTGCGCCGCATCTCTTCCCGGCCCTGGTAGAGACCATAGAGAATACGCGCCTTGTGGTAGATCGGCGATTCAGGCGAATTCAGATACTTGGGCAGTTCATCGCCGAGCACCCTCCCCCCGAAGGCCTGTACCTGCCCATGCAGGTCGAGAATGGGAAAGATGAGCCGACCACGGAAGAGGTCGTAATCCCCCCGCCCCTGCTGTCCGGGCCGCGTCAGGCCAAGGGTCTGAATATCCTTGGGGTCGAAACCCTTTTCCGCCAGGGCACGGGTCAACCCGTCCCAGCGGTCCTGCGCGTAGCCGAGACGAAACTCGCGCGCGATCTCATGCCCGTATCCTCTCTTCTTGAGATACTCCCTGGCCGCCTTGGCCTCTTCGGACCGCATGAGGTTAGCGTGAAAGAAGTCGCAGGCGGCCTCGTTAATGCGGTAGTAGAGGATCTGCTGCTGGCGGCGCTGCTTTTCTTCCGGCGATAGGGTCTCCCGTTCGAGCTGAACCCCCACCCGCTCACCCAGGCGCCGCACGGCCTCGACAAAGGAGAGTCCCTCCATCCGCATGAGGAAGGAGAAGACGTTGCCGGACACGCCGCACCCGAAACAGTGAAAAGTCTGCCGCGCCGCATTGACGTTGAAGGACGGCGACTTCTCGCTGTGGAAGGGGCAGAGGCCGAAGTTGTTGGGCCCCGCCGCCTTCAGCGGCAGGTAGGAGGAGACGACCTCCACAATGTCATTGCGGTCGCGGATCTCCTGAATCTTGTCTTCCGGTATGCGACCGTGCATCAACGTCTCAATTCGACAAGGGTCACATTATCTCCGCCCTGGGCCAGGTCGCCGCCGCGAAAGGCCTGCACGCCCCGATGCCCGGCGAGAAAATCCCGCACCACGCGGCGCAAGATGCCGGTGCCGCTGCCATGGACGATCTCCACCTCGCGCACGCCCTGCAGCAAGGCGTCATCGACAAAGCGATCCAGGGCAATAAGGGCTTCCTCGGCCCGCTGGCCCACCAACAGAAGCCGGGCAGAAAAGTGATCGCGCTCCACCCGGCTTTGAATCTTACTCTTTTTGGCCTGCTTTTCCACGAAACGGCGCGGGCTGAAGGCTTCCAGCTGCGCCAGGGGCAGGCGTAGCTTCTTCCCCTGCACGCTGAGCTCGGCCTCGCCCTCCAGGGCTCGGACCACCACACCCTCGGTCGCAAGCGCCGGGATACGCAGCACTTCGCCGACCTCCACCTGTTTAGGGGCAGCGCCGGCAGCCGGTTGCGAAGCCGCCTGCACCAGTTCCTCTTTAACCTCGCGCAGCTGGCGGTTCAACTCGGCCTGGGCGCGGGCATCCACACCGGCGCCGCGGGCCTCTTTCAGAATCGCCCTGAGCTGGCGCTCGGCCTCTTTGGCTTTCTGCTCCGCTCGCCGCGTCGTCTTTTCGATGATACTCCGCTTTTGCGTTTCCAGTTCGGCCAGCAGGCGCCGGCGTTTCTCCCGGTCCTGCTCGGCGGCGGCCCGCAGGGCCCCGAGCTCCGTCCGCTCCTGCTCCAGGTTATGGCTGAGCCGATTAAGAGCTTCCAGCTGCTGCTCCCCTTCGCGCTCTTTGGCGCCGAGATAGGATTCGGCGCGCTGCAGTACGTCCTCGGGCAGGCCGAGACAGCGGGCGATGGCAAAGGCGCTGCTCGCCCCCGGCATGCCGTAGTGCAGCCGGTAGGTCGGCCGCAGGGTCTGGCGGTCGAACTCCACCGAGGCGTTTTCCACATCGGGCCGCTGCCAGGCGTAGTGCTTGACGACATTGAGATGCGTGGTCACCAAAACCCGGGTTCCCCGCTCTCGCAGTGTATCCAGCACGGCCAGCGCCAGGGCGCCACCTTCCGCCGGATCCGTCCCCGTGCCGGCCTCATCAAGGAGCACCAGCGAATCGTTATCGGCCTGCTCCAGCAGGCGCCGGACCCGTTGCAAATGCCCGGAGAAGGTGGAGAGGTCAGATTCAATGCTCTGTTCATCGCCAATGTCGGCAAAGACATGGCGGAACAGGTAAACCTGGCTATCAGGGTGACAGGGCACATGCAGGCCCGACTTCACCATCAGCAGCAGCAGGCCCGCGGTCTTAAGGGCCACCGTCTTGCCGCCGGTATTCGGCCCGCTGATAATCAGGGCGCTCCTCTGACGACCCAGGCGTACATCGACGGGAACGGCCCCCTTTTCCCGCCGACTGCCATCGGCGTGGAAAAGCAGGAGAGGATGCCGCGCCTGGCGCAGCTCCAGCACAGGCGTCTCCGCCAGTTCGGGGGCGACGCCCTCCATGAGCAGCGACAACCGGGCCGCCGCCGTCCTGCCGTCGAGATGAGCGAGTATCCGCTGGTTTTCCCGCAGAACGTCGGCGTGCCGCCGTACGGCATCGGCCAGACGGCGCAGAATCCGTTCTTCCTCGCGTTTTTCTTCCCGCTGCAGGGTCTGCAGTTCGTTGTTCGCCTCCAGCACCGAAGTCGGTTCGACGAACAGGGTCTGTCCGCTGGCCGATTCGTCGTGGACGAAGCCCTTGACCCGCCCGCGATGATCCGCCTTGACCGGCAGCACATAGCGCCCATGGCGCTCGGTGATAAGCTGGTCCTGAAAGACACCGGCGAGCCGGTCCGAGCTGAGCAGGCCCTCCAGTGCCCGCTTGATGCGGGTCCGCACCTGCAGCATATCCTGACGCAGGGTGCCCAGCTCGAAGGAGGCGCTGTCGAGGATCTCGCCCCGCAGGCCGATGCTGCGCCGCAACTCTTCATAGAGTTCCCGGCAGCCGTGCAGATCCACGGCCAGAACCGAAAGCCGCAGTTTTTTTTCCCCTTCGGCGAAATATCCCCGGCAGGCGACGGTGGCCTCCAGGGTGGAGCGAATATCCAGCAGGATTTCCGGCAGCAGCCACGTCCCTTCGGTTCGCAGCTGGTTCAGACAGGGCTGCAGGTCGCGACAGCCGCCCAGAGGAGGCCGCCCCCGCTCATCGAGCAGCCCGACCATCTCACTGACTTCCTCCAGGGCCGTGCGAACCGCGCCGGCCTCATCGAGAGGCTGCAGCGCTTCGAGCAGTCGCCGTCCCGGTACGGTCAGGGCCTGCGCGGCCAGCAGCTGCCTGACCTTGTCATATTCCAGCACCCGCAGGGTTTCTTCAGTCATCAACAATCTTCTTCGTCACCGCGTACCACCTTTACTTCAGGGGGTAGACTTTCAGGAGCGGGACGAATAAAAATCCCGGCTCTCCTCAAAAACAACCTGCCCCAGCCGGACGAAGGGAGGTGCCAGCTGGGAGCCCTTGAGCATGGGGCCGAGGGTGGCGGGTAGCGGCCCGATACTCAGGGCGAACAGGCCGATAGCCAGCAGCACTCCCCCCTGCATTAGGCCGAAAAAGCCGCCGGCAACCCGGTTCACCCCGCCCAGGAAGACGAGCTTGACGAAGCGGGAGAGCAGGTAGCCCAGCAGCGCGAAAAAGAGCAGGCAGACCACAAACAGGACGACGTAAGCGATGCCGACAGCCAGCTTGAGCGGAAACCGGAAGGACTCCACCAGCAGCTCGGCCAGGGGTGCGTGGAAATAGAGGGCGAACAGGGCACCGGTGACCAGGCCGAGCAGGGAGCACAGCTCCTTCAACAGTCCACGCAGCAGGCCCTTGAGGGTAAACCCGGCCAGGATAACCAGAATGGCGATGTCGACAATGTTCATTCCATGACTCCGCCGGCCCGTCGGCGCCGACTCAGGCCGAAAGGCGCGCCTTGACCAGCTCGCTGACGATCTTGCCGTCGGCGCGCCCGGTCGTTTTCGCCGCCACCACTTTCATGACCTTGCCCATGTCCTTCAGGGAGGCCGCGCCCACCTCGGTCACCGCTTCCTCGATTAGCGCTTTGAGCTCATCATCGCTGAGCTGGGAAGGGAGAAACTCCATGACCACGGCGAGTTCCTGCTCTTCCTTTTCGGCCAGTTCGGGTCGGCCGTTCTCGCGGTAGACCTGGGCCGATTCGCGCCGCTGCTTCACCACCGTCGACAGCACGGCGATCACCCCCTGATCGTCGAGTTCTTTGCGCTCGTCGATCTCGCGGTTCTTGATGGCGGTGCGGATCATGCGGATCGTATTGAGGCGCAAACTGTCCTTGGCCCTCATGGCGTCCTTCATGGCGGTGTTCAATTGTTCCTGCAGACTCATGGCATCGGTTCCTTTTTAAGTTCGAATCGGCCTCGCGCCCGCTCCTTGCCGACGCTAGAGAGCGCAGAGGACGCGGAAGAAAGACCATCGAAAAGAATTGGTATTAATATGGGATTAAACGCTGCGTTCTCCGCGAGCTCAAGTGAGCGAAGCGAACGGGCGCAAAATGCTTTGAGCTTATTTGTCCCGGCTTTCCTTCTCTTCGATGCCGCTCAGACCGAAGCGACGCCGCAGTTCCTGGTAGATTCTCTCCGGCGGCAGGTCGTAGTAACCCAGCAGAATCAGGGTGTGAAAAAAGAGATCCGCCACTTCATAGACGACTTCGTCCCGGTCACCGCCCTTGCCGGCCACGGCGGTCTCGGTGGCTTCTTCGCCGATCTTGCCAAGGATCTTGTCGAGCCCCTTGGCAAAGAGCGAGGCGACGTAGGACTTCTCCGACGGATTTTGGCGCCGCTCCTGGATCACGTGATAAACCGCGTCGAGGATGTCCTGCCTGGCGTAGAGGGCCGTGGCGTCCACCTCTTTCTCCCCGTCGCTGCGCACCTCGCCCTCCTCGAAGATACGGTGGAAACAGGAGTGATGGCCGGTATGGCAGGCCGCCCCTTCCTGTTCGACGGTGATCAGCAGGCAGTCGGCATCGCAGTCGAAGCGGATCTCCCGCACCGTCTGCACATGCCCCGAGCTCTCGCCTTTCATCCAAAGCGCCCGCCGCGAACGGGAATAGTAGTGAACCTTGCCGGTCTTGACGGTGAGGTCGACCGCTTCGGCATTCATGTAAGCCAGCATAAGCACCTCGCCGGTCGCCGCGTCGCGGGTGATGGCGGGGAGCAGGCCGTGGGCGTCAAATTTCAGTTGCGCAGAAAGAGACATGTTTCCAATCCTTAAAATCGGCCTCGCGCCCGTTCGGTGTGCTCCGCGAGCTCTAGCGACGACAAGGAGCGGGCGAGAGACGATCGGGGTTACAAACGCACCGGCACCCCATGCTCGCGCAGATACTCCTTGCATTCGGCGATGGTGTATTCGCGAAAGTGGAAGATGCTCGCCGCCAAAGCGGCGCTGGCGCCCCCTTCGACGAGCCCCTCGCGGATATGTTCGAGATTGCCGACGCCGCCGGAGGCGATGACCGGGATGCTCACGCGGTCGCTGATGGTCCGGGTCAGGGCAATGTCGTAGCCGTCCTTGGTGCCATCCTTGTCCATGGAGGTCAGCAGAATCTCGCCGGCGCCATAGGATTCCATGCGGGCCGCCCACTCCACGGCGTCGATCCCCGTGCCGTGACGGCCGCCGTGGGTGAAGACTTCCCATTTCATGCCTTCGGTGCTGTCGACACGGCGGGCATCGATGGCCACCACGATGCACTGGGAGCCAAACCGCTCGGCGGCTTCCCGTACAAATTCGGGCCGGTGCACCGCCGCCGTGTTGATGGACACCTTGTCGGCACCGGCGTTGAGCAGGTTGCGGATATCGGCGATCTCGCGCACGCCGCCGCCCACGGTCAAGGGCATGAAAACCCGTTCGGCGGTGCGGGCCACCACGTCGAGGATGATATTGCGCTTGTCGCTGGAAGCGGTGATATCGAGAAAGGTCAGCTCGTCGGCCCCCTGCGCATCGTAGGCTTCGGCCGCCTCCACCGGGTCCCCGGCATCGCGCAGCTCTAAAAATTGCACCCCTTTGACGACGCGGCCGTCCTTGACGTCCAGACAGGGAATGATGCGTTTGCTCAGCATAGCGGATCCATTTCGTCCAAGATAAGTACGATCCCGGCCCTTTACAAGGGCAGCGGCGTTCTTTTTAAGCGCGACCGCGGGTCAGCGCCACGGCTTGCCGCAGGTCAAGAGCGCCGGTATAGATGGCCTTGCCGGTGATGACGCCCGTCACCCCCGAAGCTTCGATCGCCATGAGGTTCTCGATATCCTGCAGCCTGGACACCCCGCCGGAGGCGATAACCGGGATGGAGATCGATTCGGCCAGCTGGCGGGTGGCCTCGATGTTGGGCCCCTGCATCATGCCATCGCGAGCGATGTCGGTGTAGATGATGGCTGCCACCCCGAAATCCTCCATCTCGCGGGCGAGGTCGCTGGCCCGTTTTTCGGTGACGTCGGCCCAGCCCCGCACGGCCACGAGGCCATCTTTGGCGTCGATCCCCACCACGATTTTGCCGGGGAAATAACGGCAGGCTTCGCCGACCAGGGCCGGATTTTCCTGGGCCACCGTCCCCAGAATCACCCGGTCGATGCCAAGATCGATATAGGCTTCAATGGTGGCCATGTCGCGAATGCCGCCGCCGAGCTCGGTGGGAATGCTCACCGCTTCCACAATGGCGCGAATGGCGTCGCGGTTCCGCGGCACCCCGGCAAAGGCCCCGTCGAGATCGACGAGATGCAGCAGTTCGCCGCCCTGCTCCTGCCAGATGAGCGCCTGGGCGGCCGGATCGTCGCTGTAGACAGTATCTTTGTCCATGAGGCCCTGTTCGAGACGGACACAGCGGCCTTCCTTCAAATCGATAGCGGGTATGACAAGCATGCAAATATCCTTTTACAATCTGTTAAAAGCGCCCAAAGGAATGAGAAAAGAAAAGCCCTGGTCTTTCTCTGTGTCCTCCGCGAGCTCTAGCGACTGCGAGGAGCGGGCGCGAGGCCGATGTTACATCTCCCCGAAATTCTGCAGGATCCGCAGCCCCACCTGCTGGCTCTTCTCCGGGTGGAACTGGGTGGCCATGACGTTGTCCTTCCTGAGGGCGGCGCAGAAGGTCACGTCGCCGTAGGTCGACTCTGCCGTCACCACGGCGGCGTCGTCGGGGACCCCATAGTAGGAATGGACGAAGTAGACGTAACTCCCCGCTTCGATCCCCTTGAACAGAGGCGCTTCTTGGGTGAAGGACAGGCTGTTCCAGCCCATGTGGGGCACTTTGAGCTCTTCTCCCCCTTCCCGCATGCCGGCGGGAAAGCGCACGACTTTGCCTGGGATGATACCGAGCCCCTGATGGCGCCCGAATTCCTCGCTTTCGCTGAAGAGGAGCTGCAAACCGACGCAGATGCCGAGCATCGGCTTGCCGGCGGCGACATGCGCCAGCAGAGGCTCGACAAAGCCCCCCTCCCGCAGGTTGGTCATGCAGTCGCGAAAGGCGCCCACTCCCGGCAGCACCACCTTGTCGGCGCGAGCGATGTCCGCCGGGTCGGCGCTCACCTTGGCGGCGAATCCGACTTTTTCGAACCCCTTCTGGGCCGAACGCAGATTGCCCATGCCGTAATCGATAATGACGAGCTGGCTCATGTTACTCGAGCTTCCCTTTGGTCGAGAGGACCCCTTCGATGCGGGGATCCAGTTGGGTGGCCTCATCGACGGCGCGGCCGAAGGCCTTGAAGATCGCCTCGATGATGTGATGCAGATTGTCGCCGTAGGCCAGGTTGATATGGACGTTGGCACCGGCGTGATTGCAGAAGGCGACGAAAAACTCCTCCACCAGTTCAGTCTCGAAGTTGCCGATCTGGGCCTTGGGCATGTCCACATTGAAAACGAGGAAAGGGCGTCCGGAGAAATCGATAATGACCGAAGCGAGGGCCTCGTGCATGGGCATGGTGCCCCGCCCGAAGCGGCGGATGCCCGCCTTGTCGCCGAGGGCCTGCTTGAAAGCCTCGCCCAGGCAGATGCCGAGATCCTCCACCGTGTGGTGAGCGTCGATCTCGATATCCCCCCTGGCCGCCACGCTCAGGTCGAAAAAGCCGTGGCGGGCGAACAGGGTCAGCATGTGGTCGAGAAAAGGAACGGGGGTGGCGATCTGGCTCTGCCCCTTCCCGTCGATTTCCAGGCTCAGCTGAATCTGCGTTTCCTTGGTCTGGCGGTCGATACTGGCTGGTCGAGACATGGGCAACTCCCTATGACTTCAGACGGATGGAGACCGAACGGGCGTGGGCCTGCAGCCCTTCAAGTTCGGCAATATGAACGATTTCGTTCCCCAGGCGCTGCAACCCCTGCCGGGAGAAGGCCACCAGGCTCGACTTCTTGACGAAATCGTCTACACCCAGAGGAGAAAAGAAGCGGGCGGTTCCGCCGGTGGGCAGGGTGTGGTTGGGGCCGGCCAGGTAATCGCCGGCAGCCTCGGGGGTGTGATGGCCGAGAAAGATCGCCCCGGCATGACGGATGCGGGGGAGGATCTCGAAGGGATTGTCAACAGCCAGCTCCAGGTGCTCGGGGGCGATGCGGTTGCTGAACTCGATGGCTTCCTGCACGGTCTCCGCCAGAATGATGGCGCCGAAGTCGTCGATGGACCGGCGGGCGATGGACTCGCGGGAGAGCTGGCGCAGCTGGATTTCCACCTCATCGCGCACGCGACCGGCAAAAGCCTCATCCGTGGTGATGAGGATGGAGGAGGCCAGCTCGTCGTGTTCGGCCTGGGAGAGGAGATCGGCGGCGATATGGGCCGGGTCGCCCGAACCGTCGTTGATGACCAGAATCTCACTGGGCCCGGCGATCATGTCGATATCGACCCGGCCGAAAACCTGGCGTTTGGCCGTGGCCACATAGATGTTGCCCGGCCCGGTGATCTTGTCGACGCGGGGAACCGTTTCGGTCCCGTAGGCCAGCGCGGCCACGGCCTGGGCGCCGCCGACTTTGAAAATGCGATCGACGCCGGCCAGCTTGGCCGCCGCCAGCACATGGGGGTTGACCTCCCCGCCCGGCATGGGCACGACCATGATGACCTCGGCCACACCGGCCACCTTGGCGGGCACGGCATTCATCAGCACCGAGGAAGGATACGCCGCCTTGCCGCCGGGAACGTAAATCCCCACCCGATCCAGAGGCCGCACCATCTGCCCGAGGAGGACGTCCTCCTCTTCGGTGGAGAGCCAGGTCTCCGTCTTCTGCTTGCGGTGGAAAGCGGCGATGCGCTCCGTCGCCAGCTGCAGCGCCCGCAGGGACTCGGCACTGACGGACGCCATGGCGGCCTCGATCTCCTCGGGGCTCACCTCCAGGGTGGCCGCACTCAGTTCCAGACGGTCAAAGCGGGACGTGTAGTCGAACAGGGCCTTATCCCCACGCTGACGGACATCGGCAATGATGTCGGCCACGACCTTTTCGACATCCGCCTGGGTCGACTCGCCCCGGTCAAGAATGGCTTGGAAGGATGCCGTGAAATCGGCATCGCTGAATCGCAACATCTGCATGCTAAACTCTCCCTGACAGGCTATCGGCCGCTTTACAGCGAAATACGGGCTTCGTCGCCGATGATTTTCTCCAGACCCTCGATAATCTGCGTAATGCGCTGGTGCTTGGTCTTGAGGCTGGCGCGATTGACGATCAGACGCGTCGTGATTTCGGCGATGGTTTCCACCTCCACCATACCGTTCTCGCGCAGGGTCGCCCCCGTGGAGACCAGGTCGACAATGCGCTCGGACAGCCCCACCAGAGGCGCCAGTTCAATGGACCCGTACAGCTTGATCAGCTCGACCTGCACCCCCTTGGACGCGAAATAGCGCTCGGTGATGTTGGGATACTTGGTGGCCACCCGGATATTGGACCAGTTGGCCGGATCGTCCTCGCGCTGCAGCTCCTTCGGCTCCGCCACCACCATGCGGCAGTAGCCAAACTTGAGATCGAGGGGCTCGTAAAGGTCCTTACCCTGCTCCAGCAGGGTGTCCTTGCCGACCACGCCGACATCGGCACAGCCATATTCCACGTAGGTGGGAACGTCCGTCGCCCGCACGGCCATGAACCGGAATCGGCTCTCCCGGTTCTCGAAAATCAGCTTGCGGCTCCCCTCCTCCATCTCCGGGCAGGTAATGCCGATCTGGGAGAAAAGAGCCATGGAGTCTTTCATGATGCGCCCTTTGGGCAGGGCAAAGGTGATGGTGTCGCTCATAATCAACCCTGTCTTGAAAAAGAAACGGCCAGAAAAGCCGTCCGCTAGGCCGGCACCCGATCGATGCGGGCCCCCAGCAATCGCAGTTTGGCCTCGATCCCCTCGTAGCCGCGATCCAGATGATAGATGCGGGAGACTTCCGTGGTGTTTTCCGCCGCCAGGCCGGCCAGAACGAGAGAGGCGCTGGCTCGCAGATCGGTGGCCATAACCGGCGCGCCCTTGAGCGTCCGGCAGCCGCGGATCGTGGCGGTGTGCCCCTCGATGGAGATATCCGCGCCCATGCGCTGCAGCTCGCAGACATGCATGAAACGGTTCTCGAAGACATTCTCCACCACGACGCTGGTGCCCTCGGCAATCGCCATCATGGCCATGAATTGGGCCTGCATGTCCGTGGGGAAACCGGGATAGGGCCGGGTTTTGATCTGGATGGGCTGCAGTCGCCGCGGTCCCCGTGCCCGCAAGGCACCCTCCTCTTCAATAATCTCGACCCCCGCCTCGCGCAGCTTGCTGAGCACCCCTTCGAGATGCGCAGCCTGCGCGCCGACCACACGGATATCCCCCCGCGTCATGCCGGCCGCCACCAAGAAGGTGCCCGCTTCAATGCGGTCGGGCATGACCTGATAATCCATGGGCTGCAGTTCATCGACCCCCTCGATGGTCACCGTGTCACTGCCGGCCCCTTCAATGCGGGCGCCCATGGCGATGAGAGCCTCGGCCAGATCGACGATCTCCGGCTCACGGGCCGCATTTTCGATGACCGTAGTCCCCTTGGCCAGCGCGGCCGCCATGATCAGGTTTTCGGTGCCGCCCACGGTGGGACTGTCGAGATAGATGCGTGCCCCTTTGAGCTTTTTCGCTCGCGCCTCGACGTAGCCGTGATCGAGGGTGATCTGGGCCCCCATGGCTTCAAAGCCCTTGAGATGCAGATTGATGGGGCGGGCGCCGATGGCGCAGCCGCCGGGGAGACTGACCCGGGCGTGACCGAAGCGGGCCAGCAGGGGGCCCAGCACCAGCACCGAGGCACGCATGGTGCGCACCAGGTCGTAGGGGGCCTCCTCGCTCTTTATTGCCGAAGAGTCGACGACGAAAGTACCGTTTTGGCGACTGACCTTGGCACCGAGAATCGTCAGCAGTTTTTCCACCGTATCGATGTCCCGCAAATCGGGCACATTGCCGACCCGGTGTGTTCCACCTGTCAGCAGGGTGGCAAAGAGCAGGGGGAGCGCCGCATTTTTGGCGCCGCTGACCTGAACCTCCCCTTTGAGGCGCTGGCCTCCTTCTATGACAATTTTCTGCAACGTCTGTTTCCGTCCCTGTTGATATCCCGCCAACCGACTTACGGCTGTGCGGTGCAAAAGCTTAAGGTTTTTGGCCGGCGACCACCCTGGGGATGCCGGCATAGTCGGCGCGCACCGAAATATGGCGCAGTCCCTCTGTCTCCAGCAATTCGGCGACCGCCTCGGCCTGACCGATACCGACTTCCACCAGAAGCCAGCCCTGTGCCCTGAGCAAGGTCGGCGCCTGCCGGGCCAGAGCCCGATAGGCCTCGAGGCCGTCCTCCCCGCCGACGAGGGCGCCCCGGGGCTCATGATCCCGCACCTCCGGCATCAGGGTTGGGATATCCGCCACCGGAATATAGGGCGGATTGGAGAGCACCAAATCGTACTCAACGGACTCCAGGGCAAAAAGGTCGCCCTCCTGAAAGGATATGCGACCGTCCACTCCGTTGAGAGCGGCATTGTCCCGGGCGACGGCCAGCGCCTCCGCGCTGCAGTCCACCGCCACCACCTGGGCGGCCGACAATTCATGGGCCAGGGCCACGGCAATGGCGCCGCTGCCGGTTCCCACATCGAGAATCGTGCTGGCTCCATCCGCCCTTTTCAGGGCCTCTTCCACCAGAATCTCGGTATCGGCCCGGGGGATAAGCACCGCCGGCGTCACCTTGAAAGGCAGCGACCAGAACTCCGTCGTGCCCAGAATATACTGCAGGGGCTCGCGCCGCGCCCGCCGCTTGACGAACTCACGGAAACCTTCCAGCTCTGCCGGCGCCATGGGGCGATCGTAATTGAGATACAAACCGACCCGATCCAGCCCCAGCGTGGCGGCCAGAAGCAGTTCGCCGTCGAGACGACCGTTTTCCACGCCGGCCTGCTGCAGATAGTTTGCCGTCCACTGCAGCACCTTGAGCACCGTCCAGGTTTCGGACAAGATCAGCCCTCCTGGTTGGCCATGCCTGCCGCCTGGTAATGGGCACTGAGGGCATCGACAACCTCGTCGAGATCGCCCTGCATGATGGCGTCCAGGCGGTAGAGGGTGAGGCCGATGCGGTGATCGGTGCAGCGCCCCTGCGGAAAGTTGTAGGTGCGGATGCGCTCACTGCGGTCGCCGCTGCCGACCTGGCTCTTGCGGTCCGCCGCCATTTTGGCATCCTGCTCGGCCTGCCTGGCATCCAGAATCCGCGATTTGAGCACTTTCATCGCCTTGGCCTTGTTCTTGTGCTGGGACTTCTCGTCCTGGCAGGCGACCACTACCCCCGTGGGGATATGGGTAATGCGCACGGCCGATTCCGTCTTGTTGACATGCTGTCCTCCCGCGCCAGAGGCGCGATAGACGTCGATGCGCAGATCGCTGGGGTCGATGTCGAGATCGACGTCTTCGGCTTCAGGCAGCACCGCCACCGTGCAGGCGGAAGTATGAATGCGTCCCTGGGCCTCCGTTTCAGGCACCCGCTGTACGCGGTGGGTCCCGCTCTCATATTTGAGTCGCGAATAGACGCGCTGGCCGCTGATCATGGCGATGACCTCTTTGAAGCCGCCGGCCTCCGACTCGCTCTCGCTCATGATTTCCACCCGCCAGCCTTTTTCGTCAGCGTAGCGGCAGTACATGCGGAAAAGGTCGCCGGCAAAAAGCGCCGCCTCGTCGCCACCCGTACCGGCACGAATCTCCAGGATGACGTTCTTCTCGTCCCGGGGATCTTTGGGCAACAGCAGAACCATCAGCTGCTGGTCCAGGGCGTCGCGCCGGTCTTCCAGTTCAGGCAGTTCGGCCTGGGCCATTTCACGCAGGTCGGTATCGGCGTCCCGCAGCAGCTCACGGTTTCCCGCAATCTCTTCGGTCACCTTCTTGTATTCGCGATAGACTTCGACCAGTTCGGAAAGATCGGCGTGCTCCTTGGTGAGCTGCCGGAATTTCTCCTGATTGGCCATGACGGAAGGATCGGAGAGCAGCCCCTCCACTTCCTGAAATCGATCGACCACTTCTTCGAGTTTGGTAAACATCGTATCCTGACAGCCCTTGCGCGTGATGACAGGCCCCGGGCCGCGGGGGTTACAGGGCTTCGAATTCCTGGCGAACGGCCGTGATCTCGCCGCAGGTCATGCTCCCCTCGGGACAGGGACCCTGCAGGCATCCTGGCCCGGCCTTGGCAAAGAGCAGCGGGGCGGCCTGACGGGCGAGCCGCAGCATGTCGATAGCCATGAGCCGAATCTCCCACTGGGCCCGACGGCAGCAGCGGAGCTCGAAAAAGTGCAGCAACTCGCGGGCGTTCATGGTCAGCACGATTTTGGTTTCCGCCGCGTTGGGCAGTACGAAACGCGCGTCCTCGGCCGGAATACCGGCCGCAAGCAGCTCGCAGTAGACCCGATGCGTCTCTTCCAGCAGGGCCTCGTATCGCTGACACAGTTCGGGTTGGGCGGCAATGGTGGCAGGCGTGACGGCGTCGAAGCGCTTTTCATGGGACACGTAGCGCTGGCTCTGCTGGGAGTAGGAGGCCAGGCGGTGGCGGACGAGCTGGTGGGAGCAGGCGCGACTGATGCCCTCCACGCCGAAGGTGAAAGACACGTGCTCAAGGACCGAATAATGACCGAGGGAAAGAATTTTTCGCAACAGACCGTCGCGGTCGTGGCGGCTCTTCTCCATCAGATCCGCGACGGATGAGGCCGAATAACACAAGCGGGCCGCCGCGGCGACCACCTGTTCCGGTTCAGGCGTGTGGGTTAACAGCTGGACGAGCATAATCCCTCAACATCCCCGCCGCGCCCGATGCCAGTGACAGCCAGGGACGGGGAGTTCCAAGCGCACAGAATGGTGGCGAAAAAACGACAACAGACCGGATGGATTTCCACCCGGTCCGAAAAAAAGAAACGGCCCTGGAGGGCCGTCTCCTGCAGACTACTTTTGGCCGTACTTCTTGCGGAAACGATCGATGCGGCCGGCGGTATCGATCAGCTTCTGCTTACCGGTATAGAAGGGATGGCAGGCCGAGCAGATCTCGGTGACGATCTCGTCCGTGCGGGTGGAGCGGGTTTCGAAGGTGTTGCCGCAGTGACACTTGACCGTCACGGCTTCGTACTTGGGGTGAATTCCGTCTTTCATGTCTTTTCTCCTTGGAGCCTGGCTTTGTACAGGCCGGTATTTTTCGTGCTTTTCGGGCAAAGAGAGTACATACCATTTTTACCCCCGCCCATGCAAGCGCTTTCTTGTCGAGCCGGCTAGCGATTCATCGAGTCGAGGAACTCCTGATTACACTTGGTCTCCGCCAGCTTCTCCAGCAGAAAATCCATGCTGTCGACCACGTTCATACTGGAGAGCACCTTGCGCAGCAGCCAGATGCGCTGCAGGGAGGTCGAATCGAGCAGAAGTTCCTCACGACGAGTCCCCGACTTGTTGATATCGATGGCCGGGAAGGTGCGCTTGTCCACCAGACGGCGGTCGAGCTGCAGTTCCATATTGCCCGTCCCCTTGAACTCCTCGAAAATGACCTCGTCCATCTTGCTGCCGGTGTCGATAAGGGCGGTGGCGATGATGGTCAGGCTGCCCCCCTCCTCAATATTGCGGGCGGCGCCGAAAAAACGCTTCGGCTTGTGCAGGGCATTGGAATCGACCCCGCCGGAGAGAATCTTACCGGAAGGGGGCACCACCGTATTGTAGGCCCGGGCCAGACGGGTGATGGAATCGAGCAGAATGACCACGTCCCGCTTGTGTTCCACCAGACGGCGGGCTTTCTCAATGACCATCTCGGCCACCTGGACGTGGCGGGTGGCGGGCTCGTCGAAGGTCGAGGAAATGACCTCGCCCTTGACCGAACGCTGCATATCGGTGACCTCCTCGGGACGCTCGTCGATGAGCAGCACGATCAGGTAGACTTCGGGATGGTTGGTGGTGATGGAGTTGGCGATGTTCTGCAACAGCATGGTCTTGCCGGTGCGCGGCGGCGCGACGATGAGACCGCGCTGGCCCTTGCCGATGGGGGCCGCCAGATCCATGACCCGCATCGGCAGGTTGTCGCTGGTGGTCTCCAGAAGAATCCGTTCCTCCGGATAGAGCGGCGTCAGGTTGTCGAAAAGGGTCTTGTCGCGGGCGACGGCGGGGTGTTCAAAGTTGACTTCGGAGACTTTCAGCAGGGCGAAATAGCGCTCCCCTTCTTTGGGGGGGCGAATCTGCCCGGAAACGGTGTCGCCGGTGCGCAGGTTGAAGCGGCGGATCTGGGAAGGAGAGACATAGATATCATCCGGACCCGGCAGATAGTTGGCGTCCGGCGCCCGCAGAAAACCGAACCCATCGGGCAGAATCTCCAGAACGCCTTCGCCGAAAATGGCCCCGTTCTTCTCCGCCGTGGAGTTGAGGATGGCGAAGATCAGGTCCTGCTTGCGCATCCCCGCCGCCCCTTCGATTTTCAGCTCTTTGCCGATCGCCGCCAGATCGGCAATCTTCTTGTCCTTGAGTTCCTTGAGATTCATTTTTTCTCCTTGAGACTACCGCGCACGGCAGATAGCAGCGCCTTCAAAAGGAAAGGCCCCGCAACGCACCACTGGCATAAGCATGTTTGAAATATGTAATTTTCAATCTATGGATTAGCTTTTTTATAAGGAATGGTATGGGAAAAAGGATGGAACGACAGGACCTCCCGTCAAGGATTCCACAAAGCTGGGTGTCCACACTCAGGATTTGGACGAAGCAGACCTCTTTTTATATGAAAAATGCCGCTTACCTGGCTGTCCCGACGGAGTGAAAAATCGAAATAAAGGCGAACCTGGGGAGACTAGATGGATAAACTTGCTCAAACTATCTACTATCTTTACCTGATGATGTCAATACTCATTCGTCACTTTTCCGTGTCTCACCCGGGAACCCGGCGGGCTCCCGGGTGTTTTCAACTAGGGACGAGGTTCCTTTTCCTCCGTGCCGGCAGCGGCAGCCGGAGTCTTCCCCGGCAGCTGGAAGGTGGCCGGCTGCAGCTGAGCGGCCAGATCGCTGAAGAGTTTCCTATAGAGATCGGGCTCCTTCTCTTGGCCCAGCAGCCCTCTCGTCCGCTCCTGTAAGGCGCGCCGCAAACCTTGTACCGAAATGTCCTTGATGGCGACCGCCTCGGCCCGGTTGTAATGGGCCTCGTCAAAATCCGGATACTGCAGAAGCAGAAATTCGCTCCCCGGTGGGCTCGGATATTCCCAGACCACCTCACCCGTCGGGGTGACGACGGCGGCGGTGACTTGAATGGCACTGTAGTCTGCCTCCAGATACCTTAGGCGGGTGCGGTCCCAGCGTTTTTCCGGCCTCTGCAGACCATTGAGAATGACTACCAGCAGGCCATCCACCACATGCCCGTCCGTCAGGTTTCTGACGGCCTCGGCATTGAAAGCGTAGCGCCGATAGAGCGTTTCACCCTCGCCGCCCAGGGAGCTGCCGCGCACCAGGCCATAAACAAGATCCTGCGGATGACCGCCAAGGCGCCGCACATCAAAATAACCCTTCTGGGCACGCAGTTCCTCGACGAGAAGCTGCTCCTTGCCGGCATTCTCGCGCTGAAGCACTTCGAAGATAAGGCTCTCATCGGGATGACCCAGTGAAGCCTTTTCGTCCACCAGCAGCGGCAGGACGCCGAGCGTACGGACGCGGGCCTGATATTCCTCCTTGGGCACCTTGAAATAACTGCCGCTGCAGCCAGCCAGCAGTACAAAGATCAACAACAGAGATATCCTGCGCATGGTCTTCCTCCCTTCTTTCCTCTTCTTCAGTTTTAACCCGGGCTGACAAACACCTTCAGCGGCAGACACTCCCGGCAGCAATGCCCGCCACCCGGTCAGACACCGGCCATACGATTCTCGCGGGGGACAGCCTCCAGACGAAAATGCTCCACACCCCAGCGCAGGATTTCCCCGGGCGGTGCCTCTACCAGTTCGGACGGCACCGCCTGCCCCAGAAAGCGCAGAGCCTGGGCGAGCAACCGGCCGCTTTCGCCCTCACGGGGAGCGGACACCTCACCCTGCCGCTTGCTGATTTTGTCGCCGGCGGCATCCAGCGCCAGCGGCAAATGGATGTAGCGGGGCACCGGCCAGCCCAGGCAGGCATAGAGATAAATCTGTCGGGGGGTGGAATGAAGCAGGTCCGCGCCGCGCACCACCTGGTTGACGCCGCTATCGGCGTCGTCGACCACCACAGCCAGCTGATAGGCAAAAAGCCCGTCGGCCCGGCGCAGGACAAAATCACCGACGGCACTGGCCAGACATTGTTCCACCGGGCCGAAGATACCGTCGACAAACAGCCGGGGCCCAGCAGGTACTCGCAGGCGCAGGGAACGGGGCGACCGCCCGGGGGGAAGCCCCTGACGACAAGTCCCCGCATAGACCGGCCCTTCCTCGCCCGGATGGGGCGCGCTGGCCAGAACCTCCCGCCGCGAACAGGCACAGGGAAAGATATGGCCGTCCTCGTTGAGATGGCTCAGTACCTCTTCGTAGCGGGCAATACGCCGGCTCTGGTAAAGAGGCGCTTCATCCCATTCGAAGCCGAACTCCTCCAGGGTCGACAGAATGAGATCGGCGGCTCCCGCCATCACCCGAGGCTGGTCCAGATCCTCGATCCGCACCAGCCATTTGCCGTGCTCCCGGCGGGCCAGGCAGTAGCTGCCGACAGCCGCCACCAGGGAGCCGAAGTGCAGAGGACCGGTGGGACTGGGGGCAAAGCGGCCGACGGTCCGCTGGCTTTTTTCAGGGTTCATGATCACATCACCACGCATCAGGAATAGATGATGCCCGCGCACCAGCGCTCTGTCAAGCGATCGTCTTTTGCGATAAGACAGGCCTTTGCCATTGACAAAAAACCATCCGGCAGGTATCCATAACCCATACGGTTATCAATAGGAGGTCCCATTTTGGTTATCACCCGCGCCACCGAGTACGCTATCAGAGCCCTGCTTTTTCTGGCCAAACAGCCCGAGGGGGAGATCGTCTACAAAAAGGATATCTGCCAGACGCAGGATATCACGCCGGCCTTCCTCACCAAAGTTCTGCAGCCTCTCATCAAGGCGGGCATCGTCGGCTCACAGCGGGGGGTCGGCGGCGGTTTCTTTTTGGCCAAGGACCCCACCCAGGTCAGCCTGCTGGACATCGTCGAGGCCGAAGAGGGTCCCTTGCACCTAAATCTCTGTCTGGAAAAGAACGGGGCCTGTTCCCGCGACGTCTTCTGCCCCGTTCATGGCGCCTGGCACGAAGTTCAGGAAAGGATGATTGCCGTACTCAAAAGCTATACCTTCGCCGACCTGGCCCGGCAGGAGAAGAACAATCTGCAGCAACTCAGCGGCGATTTGCGCTGAATCGGGACAAAAAACACCCTGGAGACCAGGAGGGCGAGTCATCCAGGGCGAACGAGGAGACCTTGCCGGCCTCCCAACCTTCTATCTGTTTTTATTATACCCTCCACCTCCCTACCCCGTCAAACGGCCGGCGTCCCTTCTTTGGTACGGCAACGAATGCATTTGACAAACCAGGCGTGATTCGTTAGAGTCCCAAGCACAATTGCATCGTCTTTATCGCGAGTGGTGGAGGGAAAGGCCCTGTGAAGCCACAGCAACCGATCCGCAGATGCGGATGCCAGGTGCTAATTCCTGCCCTGTAACTGGGACAGATGAGGACGGAGCCCGAAAGATACGCGCTTATCTTTTCCCGTATCGTCAAGGCCCCTCCTGTCACCCTGGGAAGGGGCCTTTTTACGTCAAAGGGTGTCGCGCGTTGAACCAATCCATCGGCCTGGTCAAAACCGAATCGGTCACTTTCGACGTCGAGCTGAAGCTTGAAAGCGGCCGCGTCCTCGGGCCCATCACTCTGGCCTACGAGACCTACGGCACCCTCAATCGCGACCGCTCCAACGCCATCCTGGTCACCCACGCCTGGACCGGCGACGCCCACGCTGCCGGCCGCCACTCGGAAGAGGACCGCAAGCCCGGCTGGTGGGACGACATGATCGGACCCGGCAAGGTCCTCGACACCAACCGCTACTTCATCCTTTGTTCCAACGTCATCGGTTCCTGCAAAGGCTCCACCGGCCCGACCAGCCTCAATCCTCGCACCGACCGCCCCTACAACCTCAGCTTTCCGGTCCTCATGGTGCGAGACATGGTCCGCGCGCAGAAACTGCTCCTCGACCATCTGGGCATCTCTTCCCTGGTCACCGTCATCGGCGGCAGCATGGGCGCCATGCAGGCTCTGGAATGGGGCATCCTCTACCCGGAAGTCCCCCGCTCCATCATCCCCATCGCCGGCACCGGCCGCACCTCGCCCATGGCCATCGCCCTGAACTCCCTGGCTCGGCAGGCCATCTTCAACGATCCCATGTGGAAAAAGGGGAACTACAAGCCCGAGCACCCTCCGGCTGACGGAATGACCCTGGCCCGGGCCGTCGGACATGTCTCCTTTCTGTCCGACGCCTCCATGCATCTGAAGTTCGGCCGCCGCTTTTCCGCCCGTGACGGTCTCTTTGACTTTTTCGGCCGCTTCGAAGTGGAACGCTACCTCGAATACAACGGCAGCAGCTTCGTCGACCGCTTCGACACCAATTCCTTCCTCTACCTGGCCAAAGCTCTCGATCTCTACGACGTGGCCTGGAACTTCGATGGGCTCGAAGAAGCCCTGGCCAACCTGCAGTGTCCCTCCCTCTGGTTCGCCTTTACCTCCGACTGGCTCTACCCGCCCTCCCAGACCGAAGAGGTGGTCGACGTCCTCCACCGTCTGGGCAAACCGGTCGCCTATCACCTTATCGATTCGGACTACGGCCACGACTCCTTCCTGGTGGAGCCGGAAAAGTTCACCCCCCTGGTGGTGGAGTTTCTCGACCGGCTGACGTCTGGCGCCTGACTTCGACCTTTTTCACCACCAAATCACGCAATCTTCTGTAACAAAAAAACGCCCACCCCGGCAGCGACGGGATGGGCGTTTTCGTGTTGGTGGATAATGGACCCTCAGCGGGTGAGCTGCCGGTACTTGATGCGATGGGGCTGGTCGGCAGCGGCGCCGAGACGGGCTTTGCGGTCGGCCTCGTATTCCGAATAGTTCCCCTCGAACCAGACGACGCGGCTGTCCCCCTCGAAGGCGAGAATGTGAGTGGCGATGCGGTCGAGAAACCAGCGGTCGTGGCTGATGACCACGGCGCAGCCGGCGTAGTTCTCGAGAGCCTCTTCCAGCGCCCGCATGGTGTTGACGTCAAGGTCGTTGGTCGGCTCGTCCAGCAGCAGCACGTTGGCCTCCTCGCGCAGCATCTTGGCCAGGTGCACGCGGTTGCGCTCGCCGCCGGAGAGGCTGCCGACCTTCTTCTGCTGGTCGGACCCGGAGAAGTTGAAGCGGGAGACGTAGCCGCGGGAGCTGATCAGCTGCTTGCCGAGCTGAATCTGCTCCTGCCCGCCGGAAATCTCCTGCCAGATGGTCTTTTCAGGCTCAAGGGTGCGGCTCTGGTCGACGTAGGCCAGCTTCACCGTGTCGCCAATGCGGATGCTGCCGGCATCGGGCTGCTCCTGGCCCGTGATCATGCGGAACAGGGTCGTCTTGCCGGCGCCGTTGGGACCGATGATCCCGACGATGCCGCCGGGGGGAAGATTGAAGGTCATGTTTTCCACCAGCAGGCGCTCGCCGTAGGCCTTACTGACCTCCTTGGCCTCGATGACCACGTTGCCGAGACGGGGCCCCGGCGGAATGTAAAGCTCCAGATCCTGGGCGCGTTTTTCGTTCTCCTGCCCCAACAGCTTTTCGTAGGCGCTGATGCGGGCCTGTCCCTTGGCATGCCGCCCCTTGGGGGACATGCGAATCCACTCCAGTTCGCGCTCCAGCGTCTTCTGCCGGTTCGACTCGGCCTTCTCTTCCTGACGCAGGCGCTCCTGCTTCTGCTCCAGCCAGGACGAATAGTTGCCCTTCCAGGGAATCCCCTCGCCCCGGTCGAGCTCAAGAATCCAGCCGGCGACGTTGTCGAGGAAGTAACGGTCGTGGGTGACGGCGATGACGGTGCCGGCGTAGCGCTGCAGATGCTGCTCGAGCCAGCCGACGGTTTCGGCGTCGAGGTGGTTGGTCGGCTCGTCCAGCAGCAGGATGTCCGGCTTCTGCAGCAGCAGTCGGCACAGGGCCACGCGGCGCTTCTCGCCCCCGGAGAGGACGCCGACCTGCGCCTCGCCGGGTGGACAGCGCAGGGCGTCCATGGCCATCTCCAGCCGCGAGTCGAGATCCCAGGCATCCTGAGCGTCGAGCTTTTCCTGCACCTGGGCCTGCCGGTCGCAGAGTGCCGCCATTTCATCGTCGCTCATCGGCTCGGCGAACTTCATGTTGATCTCTTCGAACTCTTTGAGCAGATCAACCGTCTCCTGCACGCCCTCCTCGACGATCTGCCGCACGGTGCGGTTGTCGTCAAGGAGCGGCTCCTGCTCCAGGTAGCCGACGGTGTAACCGTCCGAAAGGATGGTCTTGCCGTTGAATTCCTTGTCCACTCCGGCCAGAATGCGCAGTAGCGAGCTCTTGCCCGAGCCGTTGAGGCCGAGGACGCCGATTTTGGCGCCGTAAAAGTAGGACAGATAGATATCCTTGAGGACCGGCTTCTTGTTGTAGAACTTGCTGACGCCGATCATCGAATAGATGACTTTATTGCCTTCATTGCTCATGGTATGACCTGTACCTCCCCTTGAAATGTGCCCAATCTTTACAGGTTGGCCCTTGAGGTGTCAACTGTTGTTTCGCGGCGGCCAGCCCCCTGGCGCCGACACAAAAAAGGGGACGCACCTCCTCAGAGGCGTATCCCCTTTTTCCCTTCTATACAGGCCAGGCTCAGCTTTTATGCCGGCAGGATCTCGGCATCTCCCCCAGAACCTTGGCCATGCAGGTGACACAGATGGTTGCCGTGTCGATCTCACTCAAATTCTTGCGAATCTGGTGCCCGGCTCCCACGACGTATCCCTGGTATTTTCCACACCAAGCGCAGTACCTCAGCATCGGCCACCTCGTTTTTTAAGCTTAATTAAAAGGTAGCACCAAGACGGCCTCTGTCAATGGCCTCAGCGTGAAATTTTGTCGCAGAATTAATGAGTTCTAAGCCCCGGCCACCGTCTTGAGGTAGTGGACGAGCAGACGGACACCAACCCCTGTCCCCCCCTTGGGCACATAGGGCCGCCCTTTTTCTTCCCAGGCCGTACCGGCGATATCCAGATGGGCCCAGGAGGTATCCTCGGCGAACTTCTGCAAGAAGGCGGCGGCGGTGATGGTCCCGGCCGGTCTTCCCCCCGTGTTCTTGAGGTCGGCCACCTCGCTCTTGAGCTGGGCGGCATATTCGTCCCACAGAGGCAGCTGCCAGAGGCGCTCGCCGCTGTTCTCGCCGGCCCGAATGAGCTGGCGGATGAGGCCGTCGTGGTTGCCCAGCACCGCCGTGGCCTGGTGCCCCAGGGCGATGACGCAGGCCCCCGTCAGGGTGGCGAGGTCGATGACCAGGCGCGGTTCATAGCGCTTGGCCCAGGTCAGGGCGTCGGCCAGAATCAGGCGCCCCTCGGCGTCGGTGTTGAGCACCTCGATGGTGCGGCCTGACAGGGAGGTGAGAATATCCCCCGGGCGCATGGCCGAACCCGACGGCATGTTTTCCACCGCCGGCACGATACCGACGAGATTGATGGACAGCTTCAGCGCCGCCACGGCCTGAAAGGTTCCCAGTACGGCGGCCGCCCCGGCCATGTCCATCTTCATCTCGTCCATCTTCTCCGCCGGTTTGAGCGAGATGCCGCCGGCGTCGAAGACCACGCCTTTGCCCACCAGCACGATGGGCTTGGCCTCGCTGCTGCCGCCGCTGTATTCCATGACGATCAGGCGGGGCTCCCGCACGCTCCCCTGCGCCACACCCAGCAGACCCCCGAAACCTTCTTTCTCCAGGGCGTCCCGCTCGAGCACCCGCAGGGCGAAGCCTCCTTCGTCCGCCAGGTTTCGGGCGGTCTGGGCCAGGTATTCGGGAGACTTCACGTTGCCGGGCTCATTGACCAGGTCCCGGGCCAGACAGACTCCCCGGCAGATCGCGCGGGCCTCGTCCAGGCCGCGACGGGCGGCAGTCACCTCCGCCTGCTTATCCACCAGCAGCACCCCGTCCTTCATGGGAGGGGGCAGCTCCTTGCCGTTTTCCGTGCGGAAACGGTCGAAACGGTAGGTCCCCAGCAGCAGTCCCTCGGCAACAGCCTGTGCCCGCTCCCCCAGACCGCCGCCCCGCACAGGGAGGCTGAGGAAATTGCAGGCAAAGGAATGGATGCGCCGCGACTGCAGAGCGCCGATCACCGTACCGGCCACCTGACGCAGATATTCGAGGCCGGCGCTCTTCTCTTTGCCGAGCCCGGCCAGCAGCACCCTTTCCGCCGGCAGAGCCTTGCCCGGATGAAAGAGGACGGTCTCGCGGGCCTTGCCGGTGAATTCGCCGTCGCGTACCGCCCGGCCCAGGGCACCGCCCAGCGCCTGATCGAGTTCCTTGAGCAGCGGCGTCTTGAACTTGCCTTCAAATACCCCCAGCACCAGACAGGCGGTCTTCTGCTGCAGAGGGGAGCCTTTTTTCAGGTGAAGATTCATGCCCTTTCCTTTCCTTGCCCATGGCTAACGCTGCGGTAATGCCGCAGCCATTCCTGTCGTTGTGACGCTTCTGCCTGCAGCCGCTCACCCAGCAGCTCGGCCACTGCCTCCGCTTCGGCCAGACCGCAGCCTTCCTCCAGGGCCAGGCTACTGCGGCGCCGCAGCACATCTTCCACGGTGCGGGCCAGCTCATAGTCGGCGGCGTAGGCCACCTGCACGCCCAACAGTTCGGAACCGGGGCTGACCGGTGCCAGCAGGCCGGGCTCACGGCGGCCCAGGGCCAGCACCTGGTCAATGCGGCTGCCGTAAAGGCCCAGCAGGCGTTCCATGACCCGCGGCGACAGCCCGCTGCGCCCGCAGAGCGCGGCCAGCCGGTCCTGGACATAGCGGTCGAAATCACCCGTCTGGCCGCCCGGCAGCGGCAGGCGGTCGGTACGGCACTCCGTCCGTCCCCGCCCCAGGCGCCCGACCACCAGGTCGGCCATCTCGGCCGCCATGGAGCGATAGGTGGTATATTTGCCGCCGCCGACGGAAATCAGCCCGGAAGAAGAGACGAAGATGCGGTGCTCGCGGGAGACGCGGGAAGCCTTCACCGACTCTTCCGCCACCAGGGGGCGCAGACCGGCAAAGGCTGCCAGCACATCCTGGCGCCGCAGCTGGTGATCGCGCAGGTGGCGACCCGATTCGGCCAGCAAGTAATCGATATCGTCCTCCGTCGGCGTCACCGCGTCAGGGTCACCGGCATAGTCGACGTCGGTGGTGCCCACCAGCGAATAATCGCCCCAGGGGACGACGAAAAAGAGGCGGGCGTCGCTCTTGGAGCTCAGATAGAGGGCCTCGCCCCCCCGACTGATGCGCGGCACCACGATGTGCGTGCCGCGGGTGGGGCGCAGCTTGCGGTCGGTGTCGCCATCCAGGGCGCAGACTTTATCCAGCCAGGGACCGGCCGTGTTGATCACCACCTCGGCTTCTATCTCCAGCTCGGCGCCGCTCTCCCGATCGCGCACGAGCGCGCCGCAGGTTCGCCCTTCCCGTTTGAGCAGATCCACCACTTCGGCATAGTTCACGGCCTCGGCCCCGGCCTCCACCGCCGCCAGTACGTTTTCGAGACAGAGGCGGGCATCGTCCATGCGGCAGTCCCAGTAACGGGCCACTCCGACCAGGCCGGCGTCTTGCAGCACGGGCTCCCGCCGCAGAGCTTCCCCGGCGGAGAGAATGCTGTGATGGTGGGTATTGCGAAAAAGAGCGAGCAGGTCATAGAGGGTGAGCCCGGCCCGGATCATCCACAGGGGGCGGGGGTCATCCCGATAGACGGGAATCAGAAAGGAAAGAGGACGTACCAGATGGGGGGCGATGCGCTGCAGGGTTCGGCGTTCCCGTTGCGACTCGAAAACCAGATGAAAACTGTAGGTTTCCAGGTAGCGCAGGCCGCCATGGATGAGCTTGGTCGAGGTGCTCGAAGTGCCCGAGGCGAAATCGCCCTTTTCCACCAGCGCCACCTGCAGGCCGCGCAGGGCCAGGTCGCGCGCCAGCCCGGCCCCGTTGATGCCGCCACCGACAATGAGGGCGTCGAACCGCCGCCCGGCCAGGCGTGTCAGATCGCGCTGCCAGCTGTCGCTGGCCGATTCATCTTTGTCCATCATGACCTGGTCCCCCTGTCACCGGTGCGTTGACCGGCTGAAGAAAAGAAGCGCTGCGTCCACAGGGAGCGGCCGCCGGTCAACGGACTCCCAGCTTGGAGGACAGAATGCCGAGGTATTTATTCAGCGGATTGTCGCGGGAAAGGGCGGGAAATAAGGAGGGCTTGCGCAGCCCCAGGTTCTTGAGTTCGGCGACGATGCGGGCATTGCGCCCTAGCTTGAGCCCCTTGCGAAACGTCTGAATGGCGCGATACTTCTGATCGGCCAGAATATAAATGCGACCCAGGTTGAGATAGTGAACCGGATTGTTCGGTTCGAGCTGCATGGCCTCGTGACACATGCTGGCCGCCTGTTTCAGTTGCCGATGCTCCCGGGCCAGGCAATAAGCCAGATACGACTTGACCATGGGCGTTTTGGCGTCCTTGGCCGCGTTCTCCAGCAGGTGAATCGCCTCCACCATATTACCGCGCTCGGCGGCGTCAATCCCCCGCTTGATCATGTCTTTGGTTTCTGCCGTCATCCACACACCTCTTATTCATTTAGGGATACCGTTATCCATACCGGCTTCATCGCCTGACCGTTCGAGCATAAAAAAAAAATGGTTCTAATGCAAGGGTTTCGCCAGCTTGGCCCTCAGGCACCCGTCGCCTGCGGGCTTTCCTACTCAGCCGCCAGGCAGAGAGCGGCGTAGATACGGGCGGCGTCCTCCACTTGCCCCAAAGTGGTCTGTTCATCAGGGGTGTGGGCCGTCTCCAGGGAGCCGGGCCCGAGAATAAGCGGTTTGACGCCGGCTTCAAAAAAGAGGTTGCCGTCCGAGTGGGAACGGAAAGCGTCATGCTGCAGGGGCAGATTCAGGCGCGGATAGACCTCCTCCAGCACCCCGGCCAGCCAGTTTTCGGCGTCCAGTCGGTAGCCGCGGGAATCGAAGGTAAAGGTCATCTCGATCTCAAGGCTGTCCACAAAGGCCGAGGCCTCTTCAACCTGCTTCTCCATCTCCTGTCGCACGACGGCCGGATCGATCTCGGGCGGCAGATGGATATCGATCCAGGTCTCACAGCGGTCGGGCACCACAAAGCCCGCCCGTGATGAACTGAGCTCGCGGATGGAATAGACCAGTTCCGGCGTCTCGCGGCTGAACAGAGGGTGGCGCCCCAGATGCAGCAGCACCCGCAGCATCGACTCGATGGCGTTGTGCCCCAGCTCGGGCAGCGACGAATGAATGCGGCGGCCGCGCGTGACCAGCCCCGCCTCCAGATAGCCGTAATGATTGAAACAGGGCGCCAGCGAGGTTGGTTCGCCGATCACCACCCAGGGCGGCGACTCGGTCTGCAGAAAAGTGGCGCTGCCGTCGCCGTTCTCCTCCTCGCCCACCACCAGCAGCAGCCCCACCGGCGGCCGCTCCTCTTCCGGCAGGGAAGCCAGGGCGACAAAGGTCTCCACCATGGCAGCGCAGCCCCCCTTCATATCGGCGCTGCCGAGGCCGCGCACTACGCCCCACTCCTCCACCGGCTCAAACTCTTCCAGATCCCAGGCCGGCACCGTATCGACATGCCCCACCAGGTAGAGGCGCGGCGGCGCGCTCCCCATCGTCACCCGCAAGTTGAAGCGGTCCTCCTCCACCTCCTGCCGCTCCACGGCAAAGCCGGCCCGCTGCAGAACCTCTTCCAGGTAGAGCTGCACATCCTCCTCCTTGCCCGCCGGCGAATAGATCTCCAGCATCTCCATCAGTGTCGTGCGCAGACGGGCGGGGTCGATGGCGTGCCAGACACGCTCCAGACGGTCGCTCATACCGGTTTACTCCTCTTGCGCTTGGTCTTGCGCGAAAGATTGAGAGTCATGTAGACGTGCTGCTGAGGATTACCAAAGCCCTGCTTCTCAAAAAAGCGGATACCCGCCTCGTTGTCGGCGTCGGTGTCGATAATAATCATGCGCACCCCCTGCTCGCGCATGCGCCGCCGGATCTCCTTGAACAGGGCCGAACCCACGCCGCCTTTCTGAATGCCAGGTTTCACCCCCAGCCACACCAGATAGCCGTATTTCCAGGCCGAATTGCTCTTTTCCACCGTGGTGCCCAGGGCAAAACCAAGAATCTCCCCCCGGAATTCCGCCACCAGGCACAGTTCGCTGTCCGAATTGTAAAGAGTCGTGATTTCGTACTCGTCCCAGGTCCGGTACATGCTGGGCGAATAATCGGAGGTAAACAGGTCTTCCCCGATATGAAAAACCACCGGGAAGTCATCGATGGTCATCTCGCGGATACGCAGATCGTCGTCTTGCTCGTAAGCATCGGCAGCCATGGAAAACCTCTGAGATTTGAGATAAGTAGGCAGAAAATATACCAGAGGGTGCGACAGTTGGCAAAAATGGATTTTGCCTGCGGTTAGGCCCCACCATCAAAGCGGCGAAAACAACTGCTTCACACCGCTTCCAAAGAACGGCGCATCTTCTTCAGCGTGGCCTCGTGGGCTGCTAAAAGAGCAGGCCTTTTTTCACGCGAGCCGCTAGAAGCCACCTGCGCGTCTAGCCGACCTGCCACGACTTGAGATTCGCGTCGGCCCGCAGGTTATCAAGAAACGCCGAAACGTGCGTGGGCAGACAATCCATTAATGGCAAAGAATAAATAAATTTGATAAACTTCCGACACCACTTGACATGCCACTGAAAATACTGGGGATTGACTTGCTTTTCCTCCAGAACTTTTTCGTAGTTTTGCCAAAATTGGACTTCAAACACAAAGCACCCCCCAGAATTAACAGGCATAATACAGACATTAAACTCGTAATGAAATTTTTCTAATTTGCAATATACCAGAATTACTCGAAAATTCAACTGATATGACGGTTACCGCTCTATCCGATATTTACGGTAACCGCCTAATCCCTGTTAGGCTTTGAAATGATTAAAAGAGTCACAACTGAATTGACCCTAGAATCTCGGACACTCCTGAGTTATAAAAAATGACTTCAGGAGGAACCCATGAGCAGTAAGCGT
>JAWSUS010000008.1:0-123904 GCA_033549025.1 Desulfuromonadales bacterium | reverse complement strand
TTTTGTGCATGACCATGTTTACAAAATCCTCCCCTCGATATTATCGGATTCTGTAAACAACGCGTCAATTTCTTACAGGTAAAGCAATCTTTACTCGATGGTTAGAGGCCGAGCTTTTTGAAGAAGTCGTTGCCTTTGTCATCCACCAGGATGAAGGCGGGGAAATCTTCAACCTCGATCTTCCAGACAGCTTCCATGCCGAGTTCGGGGAAGTCGATGCATTCGACCTTTTTGATGTTTTCTTCGGCCAGGACGGCGGCGGGGCCACCGATGGAGCCGAGGTAGAAGCCGCCATGTTTTTTACAGGCGTCGGTGACCTGCTGGCTGCGGTTGCCCTTGGCGATCATGATCATGGAGCCGCCGTTTTCCTGCAGCAGATCGACGTAGGAGTCCATGCGGCCGGCCGTGGTCGGTCCGAAGGAACCGGACGGTTTGCCGGCCGGCGTTTTGGCCGGGCCTGCGTAATAGATGGGATGGTTCTTCAGGTAGTCCGGCAGCGGCTTGCCGGAGTCGAGGATTTCCTTGAACTTGGCATGGGCGATGTCGCGGCCGACCACGATGGTGCCCTGCAGAAGGAGGGGGGCGCCGACTTCAAGTTTGGACAGGTCGGCCAGGATCTCCTTCATGGGGCGGTTGAGATCGATGCGCGTGCCGTGGCCGTGTTTGCCGCGATACTGGTCGGGAATGAGGCGGCCGGGATTGCGGTCCATCTCTTCGACGAAGAGGCCCTCGCGGGTGATTTTCGCCTTGATATTGCGGTCGGCGGAGCAGGAAACCGCCATGCCGACGGGGCAGGAGGCGCCATGGCGGGGCAGACGGATGACGCGGACGTCATGGGCGAAGTACTTGCCGCCGAACTGGGCGCCGATGCCGAGTTTTTGCGCAGCCTCCAGAAGCTTGGCTTCAAGAGCGGTGTCACGGAAAGCCTGACCATGCTCGTTGCCTTCGGTGGGCAGCCCATCGAGTTCCTTGGCAGTGGCCAGTTTGACGGTCTTCATACAGGCGTCGGCGCTGGTGCCGCCGATAACGAAAGCGATGTGGTAGGGCGGGCAGGCGGCGGTGCCGAGATATTTCATTTTCTCGACCAGGAACTTCTCCAGCTTCTCGGGAGTGAGCAGCGCTTTGGTCTCCTGGTAGAGCATGGTTTTGTTGGCGCTACCGCCGCCTTTGGCCATGAAAAGGAACTTGTAGTAGTCCCCTTCGGTCGCCATGATGTCGATCTGGGCGGGCAGGTTGGTGCCGGTGTTCTTTTCCTTGTACATGTCGAGGGCGACGGTCTGGGAATAGCGCAGGTTCTCCTCGGTGTAGGTCTTGTAAACGCCCTTGGAGAGATATTCCTCGTCCTTGCAGCCTGTCCACACCTGCTGGCCTTTTTTGGCGACGATCGTGGCAGTGCCGGTGTCCTGGCAGACAGGCAGCTCAAAATTGGCGGAGATTTCCGCGTTGCGCAAAAAGGCCATGGCGACGCCGCGATCATTGGGGGAAGCTTCGGGGTCACGCAGGATCTTGGCGACCTGCTCGTTGTGCTCGGGGCGCAGGAGGAAGGAGACGTCTTTCATGGCCTGGTTGGCCAGGACCGTGAGGCCTTCGGGGTCAACCTTGAGGACATCCTTGCCATCGAAGTTGGACACGGAAACATACTTTTCCGAATCGGGGATCTTGTAGTATTTGGTCGTGTCTTTGCCTACGGGGAAGGGATCCTGGTACGTGAACTCCGGCATGGTTTTCTCTCCTTTTCATGATATGAAACGCGCGGCAGAAGGCCTCTGCGCTTGAAATGAACATTCAGCAAGGCAGTATATATAAGTCAGCTACATTTGTCGACACCAAGGTCCGGTCTCAGGAAAAAAATTTCAAAGAATTAATCCTTGTCAAACCGTGACAGGTCGCCGACAATGTGCTGAACTCTTTGCAGAAAGGAGGTCTTTACATGGGTAAAACCATCAATGGGCGGCGAGTTGCTGTGGTCGGCGGACTACGAACCCCTTTTGTCAAAGCGGGAACCTATTTCAAAGATCTGTCTCCTCTGGCCATGTCTACCCATGTGGTCGCCGAGATGCTGGCCCGTTATGGTGTCGAGGCCGAAAGTCTGGACGATATTGTCTGGGGACGGGTCATTCATGACCCCCGGATTTCCAATATCGCCCGGGAGATCGTGCTCGATCTCAGATTGCCGGCGCACATTCGCGGCTACATGGTCTCCAATAACTGTATCACTTCGGCTCATGCCATAGCCAACCTGGCGGAGGCCATCGCCGGCGGCAGGTCCGAAGCCGGCATCGCCGGGGGCGTCGAATCCATGTCGCAGGCGCCCATCCTGTTCAGCCGGGAGGCTTCCCGCATTTTTCTGGAGGCGGGCCTGGCTTCCTCCACCGGTCAGCAAGTCCAGGCCCTTCTTCGTTTGCGTCCACGGCATTTTCGTCCCGAATCCCTGTCGGTCAAGGAGCCGTCCACCGGGTTGTCGATGGGCGAACATTGCGAACTTATGGCCAAGCAGTGGCAGATACCCCGGCAGGTTCAGGACGAGATCGCCCTGCGCAGCCACCTGCGAGCGGCCCAGGCGACCGCAGACGGCCGGCTCGTCGCGGAGATCGCCCCTTTAAAAGGCCTCGACCGCGACATGATCGTGCGCGGCGATACGAGCCTGGAGAGACTCGGTTCGCTCCAGCCGGTTTTTGACCGCTCCAGCCGCGGAACCCTGACCGCCGGGAATTCCAGTCCTCTTACGGACGGCGCGGCAGGCGTGCTGCTCATGTCGGAAGAACGGGCGGCCAGGGAAGGGCGAGAGCCGCTGGCCTTTATCCGCGATGTTCAATTTGCCTCCCTGCACCCCGACGACGGTCTGCTGATGGCCCCCGCCCTGGCCGTGCCGGCCCTGCTGCGTCGGACCGGTCTGTCCCTGCGCGATATGGATATCGTGGAGATGCATGAGGCCTTCGGTGCCCAGGTCGCCTGCAATCTGGCCGCCTGGGAACAGGGGTGGAAGGATGAGGCCATCGGCGCCGTCGACCCAGCGATCCTCAACCCCCTCGGCAGTTCCATCGCCGTCGGGCACCCCTTCGCGGCCACGGGCGCGCGCATCGTCACCACCCTGGCCGGCGAGATGGCCAGAAGAAAATCCCGCTATGGCCTGGTTTCCATCTGTGCCGCCGGAGCCATGGCCGCGGCCATGATTCTGGAAAGAGATTGATCGTTTAAATTGATATTCAATGCTGTCGAGGGAATTTTATCATGCAAAAAATGCTCAAGCGTATCCTGACCTCCCGCGTCTATGAAGCGGCCGTGGAGACTCCGTTGGAGGAAGCCCCCGGTCTGTCGCGCGCGCTGAACAACCGTATCCTTCTCAAGCGGGAAGACCTGCAGCCGATCTTCTCCTTCAAATTGCGCGGAGCCTATAACAAAGTAGCGCACCTGAGTGCGGAAGAACTGGATCGCGGCGTAATGGCCGCCTCCGCCGGCAATCACGCCCAGGGTGTCGCGTATGCGGCCCGTCAGCTGGGGGTTCGTGCGGTGATCGTCATGCCGGTGACAACCCCGGCGATCAAGATTTCGGCCGTCAAGGCTTTGGGTGCCGAGGTTGTGCTCCATGGCGACAGCTATTCCGAGGCGGCCGCCCGTTGCCAGGAGCTGGTTGAACAGACGGGGATGACCTTCGTCCATCCCTTCGATGACGAACTGGTTATTGCCGGGCAGGGTACGGTGGCCGATGAGATTCTGCGGCAAAACTCGGGACGGCTGGATGCCGTGTTCGTCCCCATCGGCGGCGGCGGTCTCATCAGCGGTATCGCCGCCTATTTCAAGGCGCTTCGGCCGGAAGTGCGCATCATCGGGGTGGAACCTGTCGACAGCGATGCCATGGCCCGTTCACTGGAACTGGGGCATCGGGTCGTTCTCGACTATGTGGGGATCTTCGCCGATGGGGTGGCCGTCAGGGAGGTCGGCAAGCTGACCTTCGATTATTGCCGCAAATACGTCGATGAGGTCATCCGGGTCGATACGGATGAGTTGTGCAGTGCTATCAAGAGTACTTACGAAGCGACCCGGTCCATAGCCGAACCGGCCGGAGCGCTGGCATTGGCCGGGCTCAAGAAATATATTCGGCAGGAAAAGATCACCGGGCAGACCCTGGTTGCCATCAACTCCGGGGCCAACATGAATTTCGAGCGTCTGCGCTATGTGGCCGAACGGACGCAGGTGGGAGAAAAGCAGGAAGCGCTCTTCGCAGTGACTATTCCCGAGCGTCCCGGTGCACTGAAACACTTCTGCGGCGAACTGGTCGGCGGCCGGAACATCACGGAATTCAACTACCGCCTGTCCAGCCGCCAGGCGGCCCATATTTTTGTCGGGCTTTCCATCAAAGACGAAGCGGAGAGGGCGGCCTTTTCGCGCCAACTGGCGGATAAAGGCTATGAAAACCTCGATCTCACCGATAACGACCTGGCAAAAACGCACATTCGTTACATGGTCGGCGGCCGTTCCGCCGAAGCCGGCCAGGAAGTTCTCTACCGCTTCTGGTTTCCGGAGCGTCCCGGCGCTCTCAGTCGGTTTCTGACTTCCATGGGAGCCAACTGGAATATCTCCCTTTTTCATTACCGTCTGCAGGGCGGCGATTTCGGGCGTGTCCTCATCGGCCTGGAAATTCCGCCAGGGGATCAGGCCGAGTTTCAACGATTTCTCGATTCTCTGGGCTACCGCTTTAAAGAGGAGACCGATAACCCCGCCTATCAGCTCTTTCTATAGGGGTAGGCGCCTTTTTCGTCATGCGCCGTGGTTTTTGCCTTGCCGATCAGGCCCGATTGTCAGCCGATACTTAATAATTGACAGAATCGCTCAGGTATGTTAATCGTGTGGCGAATGGCAGTTAATCCCACGACGCAAGGAGCCTGATGTGTTAGCTACCCTGAAAGAGGATCTCAAAGCCGTATTCGACCGCGACCCCGCTGTGCGCAGCTCACTGGAGGTCGTTTTTTGTTATCCGGGCTTTCATGCGCTGCTTTTTTACCGTCTGGCCCATGCGCTATGGATCAGGAACTTTTTCTTTGTGGGACGGCTGGTTTCCCAGATGGGCCGGTTTTTTACCGGCATCGAAATTCATCCGGGTGCCAAAATCGGGCGGGGATTCTTTATCGACCACGGCATGGGTGTCGTTATCGGTGAAACGGCTGAAATCGGCAACAACTGCACCCTCTATCACGGCGTAACCCTCGGCGGCACCAGTTGGGCCAAGGAAAAACGCCATCCTACCCTGGGTGACAATGTCGTCGTCGGATCCGGTGCCAAAATCCTCGGACCCTTCACCGTCGGAGACAACAGCAAGGTGGGCTCCAACTCGGTTGTGGTCAAGGAAGTCCCGCCGAATTCGACGGTCGTCGGCGTCCCGGGACGGGTGGTGATGTCCGAGGGTCAGTCCGTTACCCGGGCCGACCTGGAGCACGGCCAGCTGCCGGACCCCGAAGCCAAGGCGATTTCCTGTCTTTTCGATCAGATCCGCTCGCTGGAAAGAAAAGTCAAAACACTTACCGAAGAGCAGGAGCGCCTGAAAGGCCAGCTGGCTGAAGCGGAGAAGAAGGAGACGACCTGATGCGTCTTTCCACCAAAGCGCAATATGCGGTCAGGGCCATGGTCAGTCTGCATCTCAATGCTCAGGGGACACCTGTTTCGCTGAAAGAAATCGCCGCGCGAGAGGACATCTCTCTCACGTACCTGGAACAGCTTTTCGTCAAACTGCGCCGGGGGGGTATCGTGGACAGTGTGCGGGGGCCCGGTGGCGGCTATGTGCTGGCCAGGAACGCCGAAGAGATCCGGGTCGACCAGATCATCGACAGCGTCGAGGAAACCCTGGTACCGGTCTCCTGTATGGATGCCCAGGGGCGTTGCAGCTGCACGGACCATTGCGTGACCCACAGTGTGTGGCAGGGGCTGGGGGAGCGGATTCGCACCTTTCTGGGGTCCATCACCCTCGCCGATCTGACCCGCGAAGCCAATGACAAGATTCTTGACCGCCAGGGGCGGCTCAACGAGATTTCACCATGATATGGAGGATGGGGTTTTGAAACGGATTTACATGGACAATAATGCGACCACGGCTGTGCGGCCGGAGGTTCTGGATGCGATGCTTCCCTTTTTTCGCGAACATTTCGGCAATCCCTCCAGCGTGCACTGGGCGGGAAGGGCGGTCAGCCCGGCCGTAGAAAAAGCCCGTGAGCAGGTCGCCCGCCTGGTCAACTGTTCCCCCGCCGAAATCGTCTTTGTCTCCTGCGGCAGCGAAGGGGACAACCACGCCATCAAGGGGACGGCCGAAGCCCTGCGGGAGAAGGGGAATCACATCATTACCACCAGCGTGGAACACCCGGCTGTGCTCAACACCTGTCAGGCCCTGGAAAAGCAGGGGTTCGAGGTCACCTACCTGCCGGTGGACCGTGACGGCATGCTCGATCTGCAGGATCTCGAAGCCGCCATCACCGACAAGACGATTCTCATCTCCGTCATGTGGGCCAATAACGAAACGGGCAATATCTTTCCCATTGAGGAAATCGGGGCCATCGCCAAAAAACACAAGGTCCGTTTTCACAGCGACGCCGTACAGGCCGTCGGTAAAATTCCCGTCGATGTCCAGGCCGCCGGGGTGGATCTGCTCGTCATCTCCGGGCACAAGCTGGGCGCGCCCAAGGGCGTCGGCGCCCTCTACATTCGCCGCGGCACCAAGCTGACCCCGCTCATACATGGTGGCCACCAGGAGCGCAATCGCCGCGCCGGTACCCACAATGTACCCGGCATCGTCGGTTTGGGAGTGGCCTGTGAACTGGCTGCGGCGGAGCAAGGGAGTCACGCCGAGAAAATCCGAGCGCTGCGGGATCGTCTGGAAAAAGGGATTTTCGAACAGATTCCCGAGGTCAAGCTCAACGGTCATCCGACCCTGCGTCTGCCCAACACCCTGAATGTCAGCTTCGCCTACATCGAAGGGGAGTCGCTGCTGCTCAATTTCGATATGAAGGGCATCGCCGCCTCCTCCGGGTCGGCCTGCACCTCCGGCTCCCTGGAGCCCTCCCACGTCATGGGCGCCATGTGCGTGGATGTGGTGCTGGCCCATTCCAGCACCCGCTTCAGCCTGGGTCCTGACAACACCGAAGAGGACGTCGACTACATTCTCGAAGTGCTGCCTCCCATCGTGCAAAGGCTGCGTGATATGAGCCCTCTGTACAACCGGGGCGGTCAGCCGATGACCTGCGAAACCTGCCCGATCGTCAAGAAATGCTGACCCCTTCGATACGGGATCAGCACGGATAATACGCAATAAAAAGACGCGATAAAGGAGAACAAGATATGTATTCCGACAAGGTTATGGATCACTTCAGCAACCCCCGCAATGTAGGTGAAATCGAGAACGCCGATGGCGTCGGCGAGGTGGGCAATGCCTCCTGTGGCGATATCATGAAGATCTATCTCAAGGTGGAAAACGATGTCATCAAGGACATCAAGTTCAAGACCTTCGGTTGCGGGGCCGCCATCGCCACCTCGTCCATGGTGACGGAGATGGCCATCGGCAAGACCATCGACGAGGCCATGGAACTGACCAACGCGGCCGTGGCTCAGGCCCTGGACGGACTGCCTCCCGCCAAGATGCACTGCTCCAATCTGGCGGCAGACGCGCTGCATGAAGCCATCAAAAACTATAAGGAATCGAAGGCCTAGACGCCTTTCCTTGAGCAGTTTCTAGCTTTCAGAGAGGGCCATTCCTATAGAGAGTGGCCCTCTTTTTCATCGAGGCTTCCCCTATGAAACATCGGAAAAAAGTTATTGTCGCCATGAGTGGGGGGGTGGATTCCTCCGTTACCGCCGCCCTGCTCAAGGAGCAGGGGTATGACGTGGCCGGCCTGAACATGCGGCTGTGGAAAGAAGAGGAGAATTCCGCTCCTGGGGCCGGAAACGGCAAGGGGGCCCCGGATCACGCCGCCGATGTGCAGCGGGTGGCCGCGGCGCTGGATATCCCCTTGACCGTTCTCGATTTGCGCGACGAATTCTATCGCCGCATTGTCGAGCCTTTCTGCCAGACCTATTTCGCCGGTCAGACCCCCAATCCCTGTATCCTCTGCAACCAGACCCTCAAGTTCGGCCTGCTGCTGGAAAAGGCCCGGGAACTGGGGGGGGATTTCCTGGCGACGGGGCACTATGCCCGCATCCTGCAGGAAGGCGACCGCTTTGTGCTGGCAAAGGGCAAAAACCTGCACAAAGACCAGAGCTACTTTCTTTTCACCTTGACGCAGCAGCAGCTTGGCCATGTCCTTTTTCCGTTGGGGGAGATGGACAAGGCGAGGGTACGGGAGCACGCCGCCCGTTTCCAGCTGCCCGTGGCTCAAAAGGCCGAGAGCCAGGATATCTGCTTCATCCCGGACGGGAATTATGTCTCCTTTCTCGAACGACGCGGGCTCCCCGAGCAGTCGGAAGGGGAAATTGTCCATCTTAACGGGCAGGTTCTCGGCCGGCATCAGGGCACCTTTCGCTACACCATCGGCCAGCGGCGGGGGCTTGGCATCGCCTGGCCCGAACCGCTCTACGTCCTTAAGATCGACGCCCCGGCCTCCCGCGTTATCGTGGGGGAGCGGATTCATCTCGCGGTCCATGAATTGACCCTGCAGGGAACCATCTGGAACATCCCCGTGCCGTCAGAACCCCTGCGGGCCCGCTGCCGCATCCGGTACCGTCACCGGGAGGCCAACGCACTCATCACCCCGGGACCGGACGGCCAGGCCAGGGTCCTTTTCGATGAACCGCAGCAGGGCGTCACTCCGGGGCAGGCGGCGGTCTTTTTCGACGACGACCGGATTCTCGGCGGAGGCTGGATCCTATGACCCGCCACGTCTCACTGACCACTCTCGGCTGCAAGACCAACCAGTTCGAGTCAGCCGCCATGGAGGAGCATCTGCGGCGGGCCGGCTACGAGGTGGTTCCCTTCGAAGAGGGCGCCGATCTGGTCATCGTCAACACCTGCACGGTGACCAGCGCCACCGACGCCCAGTCCCGCAACCTTGTGCGGCGAGCCCGCCGGCTTAACCCTCGTTGCCGGGTGGTGGTGACGGGGTGCTACGCCCAGGTCGACCCCGAGGCCCTGCGGGCCATTCCCGGCGTGTCCCTCGTGCTGGGCAACGAAGAGAAGAAGGACTTTCTGCAGTGGATTGAAAGGAGTGTGGACGGCCAGGCCGTGCAGGTCTCCCCGATTCGGGAAAAAACCGAAGCCTCGGTGCTGTCCACCACCGTCTTTGCCGAGCGCAGCCGGGCCTTTGTGCAGATACAAAACGGCTGCGACGCTTTCTGTTCCTACTGCATCATTCCCTATGCCCGTGGGCGCAGCCGTTCCGTGCAGCCGGAGGAAGTCGTCGCCCAGGTAGCCGGTCTCGTCGAGGCGGGCTATCCCGAGATCGTCCTTACCGGCATCCATATCGGCGGGTACGGCACGGACCTGACCCCCAGCCTGACCCTGACGGATCTCGTCCGCCGGCTGGAATCGGACACCTCCGTGCGCCGTCTGCGGCTGGGCTCGCTGGAGCCGACGGAAATTTCCGATGAGCTGATCGAACGGGTGGCCGGCTCGTCCGTAATTTGCCCCCACTTCCACATCCCGCTGCAGGCCGGAGACGACCAGGTTCTGCAGCGGATGAACCGTCATTACCACACCGCCTTTTTCCGGGATCTCGTGCAGCGTATTCATGGCCGCCTGCCGCAGGCGGCCATCGGTTTGGACGTCATCGCCGGTTTTCCGGGCGAAACCGAGGATGAGTTCGCCAACACCCTCGCCCTGGTCGAAAGCCTGCCCGTCAGCCATCTGCATGTTTTCCCCTACAGCCGCCGTCCCGGTACCCCTGCGGCCAGCATGTCCGCGCAGGTGCCGTCTGCCCTGGCCAGGGAAAGGGCCGCTCGTCTGCGAGCCGTTGGCGAAGAAAAAACCGAAGCCTTTGCCCGGCGTTTTGTCGGACAGACCCTGGAAATCGTGGTCGAGGGAGGCGGGCGCAATGGCTGGCGCAAAGGTCTGACGACCAACTACCTCCAGGTGCATTTCAGGGGTGGGGATGACTTGCCAGGAAAAGCCTTGCTGGTTCGCCTTACCGGCCTTGAGGGCGAGGGACTGGTCGGAGAGCTGGTCTGAGCCTAACGGGGGACACGGGCCAACAGGCGGCCTCTTTCGATATCCACCCGCAGCAGCAGGACGATACCCACCACAAAAAAGACGATCAGGGCCAGAATGGCGTGACGGGTCGAGCCGGTGAGGTCGGCAATGAGGGCGAAGATCATGGGGCCTAAAATGGAGGCGAATTTGCCGCTGATGGCATAAAATCCGAAAAATTCGGCGCTTTTGCCTGTGGGGATGAGGGATGCGAAAAGAGAGCGGCTGATGGCCTGGCTACCGCCGAGGATCAGAGCCACCACAAACCCCAGAATCCAGAACTCGTAGGCTTCCGCCATGAAGAAGGCGTAGATCGTGACGCCGGCAAAAAGAAAGAGGCTTGCCAGTACGGACTTTTTGGGGTCGAAACGTTCGGCCAGTCGGCCAAAGAGCAGGGCGCCGGGCATGGCCACAAACTGGATCATGAGAAACACTCCCAGAATGGTCCCCTGACTTAAACCCAGTTCTTCGCGGCCGAAGATGGCCGAGACGACGATGATGGTCTGGATGCCGTCATTGTAGAAAAGGAAAGCCACCAGAAAGAGCAGCAAATCCCGGTAACGACGGATTTCGGCAAAGGTTTTGACGTAAGCCCGAAATCCCTGCAGCATCGGCTGCGGTTCATGGACAAAGACGTCTTCGCGCACGTAGTGAAACATGGGCAAGGCGAACAGCAGCCACCATAGGCCAGTCAGCAGAAAACCTGCCCGGCTGGCCGCCCCCGCATCGACAAAACCGAAAACTCCGTGAAACTGGATCATCAGAAAGACGACCAGCAGCACGAGACCGCCCCCGATATATCCCAAGGCAAATCCCCGCGCCGACAGGCGATCGACATCTTTCCCCTCGGCCAGCGCCGGCAAAAAAGCATTGTAGAAGATGTTGCCGGCGGCAAAGCCGGTGTTGGCGATGACGAACAACCCCGCGGCCAGCAGGTACCGCCCGGAGGAGGCGAAGAAGAGGAGGGTGGTGGCCACGGAACCGATGAGGCAGAAGAAGATGAGCCAGTGTCGCCTGGAGGCGCTGCGGTCGGCATGGGCGCCGAGAAAAGGCGCAGATATCGCCACCAGCAGCATGGACAGGGAGACGGCATATCCCCACAGGGCGGAAGCCGGCATGCTGTGCGACCAGCCGAAGAGGCTGAGACGGGCGCCTTCGACCGGCACCAGGGAGACAAAATAGACCGGCAGCACGGCAGCCAGGATAACCGTGGCATAGGCGGAGTTGGCCCAGTCATACAGACACCAGCTGAACCAGGCTTTGCGGCGGGAGGCTTCATTCATGATGGCTACCATCTGTGGCGAATATGGGAATTAGTGGCGGGCCGGCGCGGCGAGTGGTCAGGATGAGCATAAACAAAAAAATGCCCCGGGCCAAGGAGGGAAAGCACCGGGGCGAATAAGTTGCACTTATCCAATCTATTAGCAACACCGGTGCCAATTGCTGCCGAACCTGTCAGAACAGGCTGTTAGAATATTTCAGGGCTGTAAAGATCGCATTCAGTCAAAAAAAAACACATTCGTCACATCCGGTTTTTTGACTCATCGGCCTCCTGCTTTTGACGCTGGAGTACATACCCGCAGTCCGGCGGCAGCCACTGTACGGTCTCCACCAGAGCCGGCGTGAGCTTGAGGCAGCCTTCTCCCACGTCAAACCGTTTGTGATAGACCTTGCAGGTGCGTTCGATCACGTCCAGGTAGCGGCAGGCAATGGTGGTGGGGAAGATCGTCCCGTTCTCGTCCACCCACTTCTCGAAACAGCACTGCCCGCAGCGCCGGCAGATCTGTTCCCACTCTTTTGAATCAGACATGTGACCGACCTTTCACCGGATCAAAAAAGGCAGGCCTCCAAGGGCCTGGCTGATGGATATCACCTCTGTTTAGCACATCCAGCGAGAATCCCCGGGATTTCAATCCCGGGATGAAAGCGTCTATCTGTATCCAAAAGAATTCTTTTATTGCAAGAAGATAGGCGACTTTATGCTATACTATCTACATGAATAAATACACCCACTCGCGAACCTCCGTCTATAACGTCAACTACCATATCGTCTGGTCCACCAAATACCGGCGGAAGGTGCTTGTTGGCGATGTCGAGACCGATCTGAAGTTGCTACTCGCGCAGATCGCCGAGTCGAAACGGTTTACCATCTCGGCCCTGGAGGTGATGCCCGACCATGTGCATGTCTTTGCGTCCGCCCATCCGAAAATTGCTCCGGGTTATCTCTACAAAGTTATGAAGGGGACCAGCGGACGACTCTTGTTCATGCGCCATCCCGACCTCCGAGCCAAGCTCTGGAAGGGCCACCTCTGGAATCCGAGCACCTTTGTCGAAACCATTGGCCATATCTCCGAAGAAACCGTTCGTCGCTACATCGAGGACCAAAAGTCGAAATGATCCTGACCCGCACCGCATATCTGGAGCTGACACCCGAAACGGCGACCACCTTGTGGTACATCGGCCGTTGTTGCAACCGGGTCTGGAACGCCCTTGTCGAAGACCGGCAAGCAGCTCTGCGAGACGGTCGCAAGGCAAACTATTACTCACAAAAGCGGCTCTTGCCGGGAATGAAAAAGGGCGATCCCCGCTTGAAAGATCCATCTTCCCAGGTTTTGCAGGAGGTGGTCAAAACCCTCGATGGCAGCTACAGGTCCTTTTTCGCCAAACGCAAAAACGGTGACACGGAAGCCAACCCGCCCGGGTTTCGCAACGGACGTCGATTCTTTACCCAGAATTATCCGCAACGCGGAACCTCTTTCGAGATCGAAGGTCCTACGCTGAATATCGCCTTTGGCCGAACACACAAGGATTGGCTGGCGATGACCCTCCCCGAAGGAGACTACTCCGGGGTCAAAACGGTTCGGGTCGGGTTCGACGACTTGGCCAAGAGGTTCGTTGCCTGGATGTCGGTCGAGGTCCCCGAGGCTCAAAAGAAATCCGATGGCTATTGGATTTACTTCGATCCGGGATGTAAGAACACCCTGACCGGCATTACCACCGAAGGGCGATTTGTCGAATATGACATCAACCCTCTTCGCAACATGAACATGAGCACCTACCGACTGCTCGACAAACTGTCCAGCCGTCGGGACACGAAAAAGAAAGGAAGCCTGGCCTGGCGGCGGTTAAACAAGCGTATCGCGGCACTCTGGCGTAAGGTCGCCGGACGGACGAAAAGCTATCTGCATACGCTCGCCAACCAGATTCTCATTCAGCACCCGGCGGCACGCGGATTCAAAATCGGCGATTGGGATAAGCAAGCAACCCTGGCCGACACCCCGTTCCCGTTTGTCAACCGCCGCATCAACCGTGCGGTACAGAACAACAACCCGGTTCGCAAACTTGTCGAGATGTTGAGCTACAAAGCCCAACTCCTAACCGGCCAGAGCGTCGACGAGTTTGATGAGCGGGGCACGACCCGAACCTGTGTCGCTTGCGGGCACGTTCATTCCCAGGGGATCTCCCCGTCGAAAAGAGGTTTCGTCTGCGAACGCTGCCAATTTTCATTTCCCCGCGATCATCACAGCGGGCTCAATTTTCTGAAACGATTTAAACCAGCCGTGTGGCACGGCCTGCGGGGCGCAATCCCCGTCAGTAGTGCGAGAACGACGATTGCGCCGTTTTCGTTCAAACCTCAAACGTCGGAGAAGCTTTTCTTCCCCGGCGGCATCTCAACAACGGGATGCACGGTGTCTATCTGACACCGTGAGGATGTCACGCGCATTCAGAATAACCACAGGCATGACAAACGCTACAGCCGCCCTCGTGTTCCACCGGACCACCGCATTCGGGACAGGCGCCGCCGTTGATGACCAGCTGAGCTGCCTCTTCCCCTTCGGTCAGGGTGTGCATCTGGATCGCCTTGGCCACGGCGTCGGCACAGGAGGTGATGCGGTTTTCACCGAAGCCGGCCGGTTTGTGGCAGGTGATGCCGATGAGCTGCTTGACGGCCTGACGGGCCTGCACGCCGCTTCGCCAGGCCAGAGAGACGAGACGCCCGATGGCTTCGCACTGGGACGCGGCACAGCCGCCGGCCTTGCCCATGGTGGTGAAGAGTTCGAAGAGACCGTTGCTGTCCTCGTTGATGGTGACATAGAGCGGTCCGCAGCCGGTCTCCATCTGGTAGGTGGCGCCGCGCAGGGCCCGGGGCCGCTCTTTTTTGCGGCTGCCCTTGTGGCTCTCCATGGGAATGGCCTCTTCGGGGCCCTTTTCTTCCTTTTTGCCAACCGAGAGCACCTGCTGGTCGCGGGAGCCGTCACGGTAGATGGTGACCCCTTTGCAGCCCTGGTGATAGGCCATGCGATAGACCTGCGACACATCCTCCCGGCTGGCGGTGTGGGGGAAATTGACCGTTTTGGAGACGGCGTTGTCGGTGCATTTCTGGAAAGCCGCCTGCATGGCGATATGGTCTTCCGGCGTAATATCGTGGGCGGTGACAAAGACGCGGCGCACATCCTCGGGGATCTGCTTGAAGTCCTGGATGGTACCGTGCTCGGCGATGAGCTTCATCAGTTCCGGTGTATAGAAGCCACGCTCCTTGGCGATCTTTTCGAACAGAGGATGCACTTCCACAAGGATGTCGTTGTCCAGCACCTGGCGTACGTAGGAGACGGCGAACAGGGGCTCGATGCCGCTGGAGGCATTGGCGATGATCGAGATGGTCCCCGTCGGAGCGATCGTCGTACAGGTGGCATTGCGCAGCGCCGGTTCCCCCTTCTGGTCGTAGAGGCTTCCCTTGAAGTTGGCGAAGGCGCCACGCTCCTCGGCGAGCTGGCGGGAGACCTGGCGGGACTCGGTCGTAATGAACTGCATGACCTTTTCCCCCAGCGCCACCGCTTCCGCGCTGTTGTAGGGGATGCCGAGCAGGATGAGCATGTCGGCCCAGCCCATGACGCCGAGGCCGATCTTGCGATTGGCCTTGGTCATCTCCTCGATTTCCTTGAGAGGGTAGGTGTTGACCTCGATCACGTTGTCGAGGAAGCGGGTCGCCGTTTTGACGACCTCGCCCAGCCTCTTCCAGTCCACCTTGCCCTTGTCGACCATGTGACTGAGGTTGATGGAACCGAGGTTGCAGGACTCGTAGGGGAGCAGGGGCTGTTCGCCGCAGGGATTGGTCGCCTCGATCTCACCGACCTGGGGGGTGGGGTTGTCCCGGTTGAGACGGTCGAGGAAGATGATTCCCGGTTCACCGTTGGTCCAGGCCATTTCGACGATGTGTTCGAACACCTTGCGGGCATCCATTCTCTTGACCACATCGTTGCTGCGGGGGTTGATAATCTCGTATTCCCCCCCTTTTTCCACCGCCTCCATGAAAGCTTCGGTCAATCCGACGGAAATATTGAAATTGGTGAGGACCTTCTGGTCCCGCTTGGCCATGATGAAGTCCATGATGTCGGGATGGTCGACCCGCATGATCCCCATGTTGGCGCCGCGGCGGGTACCGCCCTGCTTGATGGTCTCGGTGGCCGCATCGAACACCTTCATGAAGGAGAGGGGACCGGAAGAAACCCCTTTGGTCGACAGCACGACGTCGTTGGCCGGGCGAACGCGGGAAAAGGAAAAGCCGGTGCCGCCACCGCTCTTGTGGATCAGGGCCGTCTGCTTGATGGCCTCGAAAATGCTCTCCATCGAGTCACCGACGGGCAGGACGAAGCAGGCGGAGAGCTGCCCCAGTTCCCGTCCGGCGTTCATCAGCGTAGGGGAGTTGGGAAGAAAGTCGAGGGATGTCATTAGGTCGTAGAATCTCTTGGCCAGTTCATCCGCCTTGACGCCCGACTTCAGACGCGTTTCGGCCGAAGCGATGGCGTCGGCGACCCGGTGAAACATGTCGGCCGGCGACTCAAGCGCCTTGCCGTCGCTGTTTCGTTTCAGATAGCGTCGTTCCAGTACGGTGAGGGCATTTTTGGAGAGGGGCAGATGGCTGTCGGCGGGCTGTTTCTTCATAAGGCGTCCTTTTTTGTCAAAACTGAGGAAAACAAAGTGCGGCTGGTCCATGGACCAGTAAATTGCCGGGATACTCAATATTCTGTGGTCGTCCAGATATATTCCACAAGATGTCGTGGTTGTCAAGGAAGTCCTTGGGGGATTTTTAAAAATAACCAAAAAGGTATTAATTGTGTCAAAAAATTTATCTTTACACTTTTCATTAATATGATAAAACGATGTTTTATGGAGGGTGTGGTGCGATGACAGCATGGATGGAAGGTCTGAAGTCAACGGCGGCCAGCAATCGGCAACTGCAGGAGCTCTTCAAGGCGTCCCAGGTGGCTTTGTCGCCACAGAAACTTGACGAACTGCTGGCCAAACTGCTGCGCATTGGCATGGAAAGCCTTTCCATGCCGGCCGGAAGCATCGCCCTGTATGAGGAGGAGACCCGGCAGCTGGTTCTGCACGCGCACCGGGGGTTGAGCCCTCAATTTGTGGCCCGCGACCGTTGGGTGGTTGAAGAGGGGGATGTCACCCAGAGAATACTCCAGCGGGGCGAGGTTTTCGTCATCGAAGATACGCAGATGGCCTTCTCGGTGACCCCTTGGCCTTTGGAAAAAGAGGGCATTCGTTCCCTGGTGGCTTCTCCCCTTAAATGCCGGAACAACGTGGTCGGCATCTTTTATCTGGACGATTTCGAGCCCCGTCAGATTCACGACTCTCAGATCCAGATGTTCTCCATCATCGCCTCCTTTGCCGCTCTCTGTATTGACAATGCGCAAATCCGTACCCAGGCCGACTTTTTCACCCGCACCGACCCCCTGACGCGTCTGTATAATCAACATCAGTTCAAATCTCTATTCCAGCAGGAACTCTCGCGTTCCCAGTATTATGGCTTTCCTTTTTCTCTCATTCTTTTCGATATAGACGACTTCAGGCGCTTCAATGACAGTTTCGGCCATTCCAACGGCGATCTCGTTCTTAAAACGGTAGCCCGCTTGCTCAGGGAGTCTTTTCGGGAATTCGACACCCTTTTTCGCTATGGCGGAGAGGAATTCATGGCCATTCTTCCCGAGACGCCGCTGGAAGAGGCCCTAAAACTTGCCCGGGAAGGGTGCCATCTTATTGCGCAGAAGTCCCACCGGGACCTGCCTGTTGCCGCCGCCGGACCGGTATCAGCCAGCGCTGCCGTGGTTTCTTTCCCGAAGGATGGCCACAATCTGGACACCTTGTTACGGCACCTCGATACGCTTCTCTTCCTCCACCGCGACGTTTCCGGTCAGGTTCACATTCTGCCCGATGCCGATGTAGAGATCTGATCTCCCGCGTTTTGCCCAAGTCGTTCCTTCCCCGTGGATTTCCCCCGTCGAAAGAGGTTGCCAACCTTGGCCGGCAATGGTAATTATGCCGCTTTCATCGGCAGCTTAAAATGGAGGCCGTGCAATGTCTGGTTGCCTGTTTTGCTGTCGCCTGTCATAATGCACAGGCAGGCTAGGGCCCCGTCTACCAATCTTTTTTGAGTGTTTATGGCTTTATATCTGGACAACGCAGCGACTTCCTATCCCAAGCCCGAGTCGGTTTATCGCGCTGTTGACAGAACCATGCGCACCATCGGGGCCAGCCCGGGCCGGGGAGGGTATCAGCTGGCCGTCGAGGCCAGCCGCCTGGTCTATGAAACCCGCGCCGCCCTGGCCGACCTTTTCGTCATTGAGGACTCTTCCCGCATCGCTTTTACGGCCAACGCGACCGAAGCCATCAACCTGGCGCTTTTCGGTCTGCTCAAGGCCGGGGACCGGGTCGTTACCTCCGGCATGGAGCACAATGCCGTGGCGCGGCCTCTTTTCGCTCTGCAGGAAATGGGCGTCCAGGTCGTCCAGGTTCCGGCCGATTCGCAGGGATTCATCGATCCCGAGGACGTGAAGCGGGCCTGTCGGGAAAAAACACGACTGGTCATTCTCAACCATTGTTCCAACGTCACGGGAACCCTCCAGCCCATCGAAGAGATCGGCCCCTGGTGCCGCAGGGAAGGCATCCTCTTCATGGTCGATGCCGCTCAGAGCGCCGGCCTGTTTGCCCTCAATGTCGCTGCCCTCGCCATCGACCTGTTGGCGGTTCCCGGACACAAAGGTCTCTACGGTCCCCAGGGCACGGGATTTCTTTACGTCCATCCCGGCCTGAACCTCAAGCCCCTTCTTTACGGGGGGACCGGCAATGCCTCCCATTCCCTGAGCCAGCCCGAAGCGATGCCCGAACATCTGGAAAGCGGGACGGTCAACACCCCGGGACTGGCCGGACTCAAGGCGGGTGTCGAGTTTATCGCCCAAACGGGAATCGAGGCCATTCGCGCCCACGAAAGAACGCTGCTGCAGCGCCTGATGGATGGCCTCCGGCAAGTAAAGGGCGTCGAACTGTACGGGCCGCGGGATTTCCGCTATCATGGTGGCGCCGTTTCCTTTAATCTGGCCGATCGGGATCCGGCCGAAGTCGGTTTTCTGCTCGATCACGAGCACCAGATCTGCTGCCGGGTCGGCCTGCACTGCGCTCCTGCCGCGCATCGAACCATCGGCACCTTTCCGCGGGGGACCGTGCGCGTGAGCCCCGGTTTCTTCAACACGGTTGACGATATCGATTGTTTTCTCACGGCGGTGGATGCCATTCTGTCACGCCCAGAGGCCTGATTCGACCAGCCCGCCCCGACCCAAGAAAGGATCGTATGAAAAAGACCTTCATCCTCGACACCAACGTACTTCTCCATGATCCTCAGGCCATTTTTAAATTTGAAGACAATGACGTCATCATTCCCATCACGGTTATTGAAGAGGTTGATAATTTCAAGAAGGATCTCAGTGAGACGGGTCGCAACGCCCGTCAGATTTCACGGATTCTCGATGGCTTCCGTCAAAAGGCTCCCCTGGTCGACGGCGTGCCTCTCGAAGGTGGTGGCATTCTCAAAGTTGTGCTCTACACCGAAGGCTCCATGAAGCTGCTGCCGCCCGAACTGCGGGCGGATCGTGGGGACAACCGTATCCTGGCTGTCGCCATGGACATGAAAAAGCAGTGCTCCTGTCCGGTCATTTTTGTTACCAAGGATACCAACCTGCGCATCAAGGCCGATGCCATCGGTCTGCGGGCCGAGGATTACGAGTCGGATAAGGTCTCCATCGAGGAACTCTATTCGGGCACGGCCCAGGTTGTGGTCAACAAGGACGAGGTCGACCGCTTCTACGGTCAGGGCTATCTGGATTTTTCGGGACCCTATTACCCCAACCAGGGCATCACCCTGGCCGAGGCGTCCAATCCTTCCCATACCGCCATTGGGCGCTACAACGCCAAGATGGAACGCCTCAATCCCCTGGTTCGCCCTCCCAAGGACGGTGTGTGGGGCATTCTGCCCCGCAATCGCGAGCAGCAGTTCGCCCTGGACCTGCTGCTTGATGACGACGTGCAGCTGGTGACTCTGGTCGGCAAGGCCGGCACCGGTAAAACCCTGCTGGCGATCGCCGCTGGTTTGTTCAAGTCCGCCGATGAAGGATCCTTCAGCCGGCTGCTGGTGTCCCGTCCTGTTTTTCCCATGGGGAAGGACCTCGGGTTTCTGCCGGGTGATGTCGAAGAAAAGCTGGCGCCGTGGATGCAGCCCATTTTCGACAACGTCGAACTGCTGCTGGGGGCGGTGGAGGAACGTGGCAAGCGCAAAAGGGGCTACAAGGAACTCGTCGACATGGGGCTGATGGAGATCGAACCTTTGACCTATATCCGCGGCCGTTCCATCCCCAAGCAGTACATGATCGTCGATGAGGCCCAGAACCTGACTCCGCACGAGATAAAAACCATCATCACCCGGGCCGGGGAGGGGACCAAGATCGTCCTTACCGGCGACCCGTACCAGATCGACAATCCCTATGTCGATTCGTCCAGCAATGGTCTGACCTACACGGTCGAGAAGTTCAAGGGGCAGGAAATTGCCGGCCATGTCACCCTGACCAAGGGGGAACGCTCCCAGCTGGCCGAATTGGCGGCCAACCTGTTGTAGAACCTTAGCTACTTTGAAGACTATTTAGAATGCTCGTACTCGCCATTGAATCTTCCTGCGATGAAACTTCCGCCGCCGTGGTGCGCCATGGCCGCGAGGTTTTATCCAATGTCATCGCCTCCCAGGTCGATATCCACGCCCGCTATGGCGGGGTCGTGCCGGAACTGGCTTCGCGCAAGCACGTAGAGGCCATCTCCGTGGTCATCGACGAGGCCCTGGAAAAAGCCCGGGTTTCCCTGGAGGAAATCGAGGGGATTGCCGTCACCCGCGGTCCCGGCCTCGTGGGCTCCCTGCTGGTCGGTCTTTCCGTGGCCAAGGCCATGGCCTTTGCCCGCGGTATCCCTATGGTGGGGGTTCACCATATCGAGGGGCACATTCTTTCGCCCCTGCTGGAGCAGGACATTGCGTTCCCTTTTCTCGCGCTGGCCGTATCCGGGGGGCACACCCATCTCTATCAGGTCGACGGCATCGGGCGGTATACCGTACTGGGCAGAACCCTCGATGACGCCGCCGGTGAGGCTTTTGACAAGGTGGCCAAGCTGCTGGGACTGGGGTATCCCGGCGGTCAGATCATCGATCGGCTGGCTGCCGAGGGAGACCCCGAGGCCATCCTTTTTCCCCGTCCCCTTCTGCACCAGCAAAATCTCGATTTCAGCTTCAGCGGCATCAAGACGGCTGTGCTGAATCATGTACGCAATCTTAAAACGGAGGTGGATGAGGCGACTTTGCGAAATATCGCCGCCGGGTTCCAGACCGCTGTTGTCGAGGTTCTTACCCGCAAGACCCTGCGGGCGGCGGAAGAACACGGACTCTCGCGCATCGTCGTCGCGGGCGGAGTAGCCTGCAACCGGGGGCTGCGTCAATCGTTTCAAAAAGAGGGGGTTAAAAAAGGCTTGGAGGTGTTTTTCCCTTCGCCGGGTCTATGCGGCGACAACGCCGCCATGCTGGCTGTCGCCGGCAATACCTACCTGGAGTCCGGGTGCAGGGGGCCCCTTGATCTCAACGCTGTTGCCAGTTGGCCCCTGGATCAGGCCGGCCTGTTCCCTGGAGAATGAGCCTAATTTATGTGGCGGCGTTTTTCCCTGGTCCGGCAACTTAAGTTGAATCTGCTTCTGCTTGTCCGCCTGCGCAAGTCGCCGGACGAGATTGCCAAAGGCCTGGCCCTTGGAGTCCTGGTTGGGATGACCCCGACTTTCGGATTTCAGATGATTATCGCCGTTTTTCTGGCTTTTTTGCTGCGTGAAAACCGTATTGCCGCCCTGGTCGGCGTGTGGGTCACCAACCCGTTGACGGCACCGGTTATCTACGCCCTCGAATACGAATCAGGTCGACTTCTGCTGGGCATGGAACGCGCCAGGCTGCCCGTCGAATTCAGTTTCGCCGCCTTTAAGGATCTTGGTTTCGAGGTTCTGCTGCCCCTGTCTGTCGGCGGTCTCATCTACGGATTTCTCTGCGCTTCGCTGACCTATGCGCTAACCCTGCGTCTTATCCCTATTGTCAAGACGATGCGGATTTCGCGCTGGCCGAGACCGCGTCGCCCTTTCTGAATGAGCTGACATGGAACAATCCTATCATCGCCCTCAAAAACGTTTCGGGCAGAACTTTCTGCACGATGTTCATGTAATCGACCGGATCCTCGCCGCTGCCGAGTTGTCCTCGGCGGATCGTGTGCTGGAAATCGGCCCGGGCCTCGGTGTGTTGACCGACCGGATGCTGCCCGTAGCCGGGCAGGTGGTGGTCATGGAGGTCGACCGCAACCTGGTCGAACGGCTCTCGCGCAGAACCGAGTCGAACCTGGCCGTCTTTGAAGGGGACGCCCTGCATCTGGACTGGGCCAACATTCTCACCGAGCCTCCCTACAAGCTGGTGGCCAATCTCCCCTACAATATCTCCAGTCAGATTCTCTTCAAAATACTCGACCATCGCCACCTCTTTTCCCGGCTGGTGCTGATGTTTCAGAAAGAGGTGGGCGACCGTCTTGCGGCGGGCCCCGGCACACGCGACTATGGCATTCTCTCGGTGCTCTGTCAGGTCTGGTTTGATATCCAGAAGGTGGTGAACGTGCCGCCAGGGGCTTTCAATCCGCCCCCCAAGGTGCATTCCATCGTCCTGGAGTTTGAGGCCCGCTCAGAGCCGAGGGTCGCTATTGAGGATCCCGTGTTCTTTCGCAAGGTGGTCAAGGCCTCTTTTGCCCAGCGCCGCAAGACCCTGCGCAACTCCCTGACGGGTTCCGGCTTCACGGCCGCGCAGGTGGATGGGGCGCTGGCCCGGACTGAAATCGACCCTGGCCGGCGCGGCGAAACCTTGACCCTGTCCGAATTCAGCCAACTGGCCACCGAACTCAAGGCATCTTTCAACCCTTAATCGCCCTGCCAAATGGCGGCGGCAGGAGGATATGACGTGTCCGATTGTTTTTGCAAAGTCAATGGGCGGCCCATCAGCGCCTTTGAATACCAGAACGCTATTCAGGGTTACGCCATGGACCGTTACCGTAAAACCATGGATCAGCTCTCGGCCGATGAACTGCATGCCATGGAAGAACTCGCCGAGGAAAAACTGCTCGCCCGTGAGCTGATTTTTCAGGAAGCCCTTTCCCAGGGCACGGTCGCCGATGAAAAGGCGGTCTCCGAGGAGATGGCCAAGATCGTCCGGAACTTCCCGACGGAAGACGAATTCTACGGCACGCTGCAGAAGGCCGGGATCGAACCGGCGGTCTATCGGCGCATGATTCAGCAGGATCTGACCGTCAATCGCCTGATCGCCGCAAAGCTGGCCAAACTGCCGGAACCTGGCGCCGAAAAGGTCGAAGAGATCTACCATCGCTATCCCGAAAAGATGCAGTCGCCCGAAAAGGTCCGCGCCAGCCACATTCTCATCAAAGTCAAAGGGGACGATCGGGAAGGGGCCCTGGCCCAGGCCCGTGACCTGCTGGACCAAGCCACTGAAGAGGATTTCGCCGCCCTGGCCCAAAAACACTCGGCCTGTCCCAGTGCGGGGCGAGGGGGCGATCTCGGCTACTTTTCCCGGGGGGACATGGTCAAGCCTTTTGAAGAGGCGGCCTTTTCCCTGGAGAATGGCATTGTGCAGGATGTGGTGGAAACCCAGTTCGGCTTCCATCTCATCCAGGTCCTTTCCCGTCAGCAGGCACAAACCCTGACGCTGCAAGAGGCCACTCCCAAGATCCGTCAGTTTCTGCAGGAAGAGGCCGGCGCCGATGCTCTGCAGGAGTGGGTCGGCGAGCTTAAAGCCAGGGCAACCATTGAATTTTCACCTCGCTAAGCTGACCTGATCCGTGACCAAAGGCGCCGCTGCCAAAGCCGGCGCCTTTTTTTTGGACCGGGTGGCCTCCCTTGTCAAAGCAGCCGTCATGGATTAGTCTTAGCCTGAGACTTGACTGCGGATATCCTCGTTTTTTACTGCGCCAAAGGCGTCCTTTGAGCCGAACCGGACCTTTTGCCGGAACCACTGGAGATTTTGCATGGACATCAAGGTCGTATCCGGAACCCAAGGGGTATCGCCCCAGGAAATGGAACAACGCATCGACGCCGTATTGCGCGGTTATCGAGCCCAGGTCGATGATGCCAAGTACCAGTGTCTGGCCGCCCTGGCCGAGTCCCTGCGTGCCACCACGCCGTTGTCCTATATGGCCGCGGCTTCAGAGGACCAGATCGCCTCGTGGCTGGATATCTTTCTCGGCCTGCTTGAAGCGCCGCGGCAGCAGCTGGTCGTTGCCCTCGAGCCTCTGGAGGTGGAAGGGCACGCTCTGCTGGTGACCAATTCTCCCGACGCACCCTTCCTGCTCGATTCGGTGCAATCCTACCTGCTCGATTCGGTGCAATCCTACCTGCTCAGTCATCATATCGACTTTCGCCTGATCGCCCATCCCATTCTGACCGTCCACCGGCAGCAGGACAAGCTGGTCGCCATCGACTCCATCGAGGCCGTGGGGCCGAAGGAATCTTTTATCATCGTTGAAATCGAAGGCGTTTCCTCCGAGACCTTTTTGCGGATCGAGCAGGGGGTGCGTAAAGCGCTCCTGGCCACCCTGGCCGTTCACCAGGACGGTGCCGCCATGAACGCCCGCCTGCAGGACATGCAGGTCCTGGCGAAAAAGGGGGGCTTCGCCGATTTCTGGAGCTGGCTGCAGGAAGGCAACTTTTTGCCTTTCGGCTACCATGGCCTGAATCTGTCCAAAGACCGTCGGGGTGCAACGACCGTGCATCTGCAGGTCGAAGATTCCCTCGGCATCCCCTTTGACCCGGAGGAGGTGGACCTCTCCTCTCCCCGGCCTTTGGGCGACTGTCATGAGCCGACCTGCGCCCGCCTGCAGCGGGATCGCGATGTGGTGGTGGATACGCTCGAGCGGGTGAGTCTTGTCTACCGGGCCGATCCGCTCGTCTATATCGGCGTTCGCGAAGAGATGGCCGACGGGCGGCAGCTGGAGCACATCTTCCTGGGGCTCTTCTCTCCCCGCAGCGCCGACGAGCTGGCCTTTAACGTACCGGCGCTGCAGCAACGCTTTGAAGGCGTTTTAAACCGTCTCCACATATTGCCGGGAAGTCACGATTATCGTAAGACCCATGAAATCTTCAACACGTTTCCCAAGGTCGAACTCTTCTTCATGAGTGATGAGGAGCTGACCCAGACGGTCCGTTCCTTCGCTCTGCTCTACCGGCACGACGCCATCAAGATTGTGGCGACGCGCAGTCTGGCGGTGCGGGGCATTACCCTGCTGGTCATCATGCCGCGGAACTATTATTCGTCCGAACGGGTGACGCGCATCGAGCACTATCTTTCCCTCTTTTTCCAGACGAAACGGGTCGTCTCCAAGGTCATTCACATCAGTCCCGACTTCATTAGTCTTCATGTCCATATTCACGTCGACCAGTCGAAAATCGTCCTCGATATGGATCGCCTCGAGCGCGGACTGAGCCGGAAAATCCGTCCCTGGGATCTTAAAATCCGCAATCAGCTGGAACATCGCCTCGGCGAGGTCGAAGGGGCGGCGATGGCCAAGCGCTATCAGGATGTCTTCCCCCTTGAGTACAAGGCCCTGCTGCATCCCCGGTTTGCCGTGCGGGATATCCGGGGCATCGAGCAGGTTTTGCAGGGGGGCGAAGAAGTCCTCGATCTGTGGGGGCCCTTCGAGGGCAAAACGTACCGGTTGCAGTTCTACAGCCTGCATAACAGCTTCCTCAACGACCTGATTCCCTATATGGAAAACCTGAATCTGTGCGTTGAGGATGAAATCGACTTTACCGTCACCCTCGACCGTAAAAAGATCTTCATCAAGAGCTTTACCATCCGGACGTCGCCCGCGAAGGCCCTGGCTCTGGCCGAGGTCAGACCTCTGCTGCTCGACGCCCTGCAGGCCCTGCGTCGCGGACAGGTCGAAAACGATTATCTGCATGGCATTCTTGTCCTTACGGGACTCTCCTGGCAGCAGATCGACGTGTTTCGCGGCTATCGAAACTATTACTTCCAGCTGGGCTGTCCCTATACCAAGAAAAGGGTCGCCATGGCCCTGATTCACAATGCGGAAGTCACGCATCTGCTGTACCGCTACTTTGAGGCGCGCTTTCTGGACAAACCGGAATGGGCCGATCCCCTTAAACGGGAAGAGGAGGCCCTGTCTCCCATCCGGATGCAATTGATCACGGCCTTGCAGGACGTCTCGGATGTCAATGAAGACAACATTCTGCGGGCGCTCTTCAACCTCATCGATTCGACCGTGCGGACGAACTTTTATCGGCGGGCCGGCAGCAAGGATTACTTTTTCGCGTTCAAGATCAGCGCCATGGGGATCATCGACATGCCGGCGCCCCGTCCCCTCTTTGAAGTCTACGTCCACAGCGCCGCCATGGAGGGCATTCACCTGCGCGGCGGACGGGTCGCCCGCGGCGGCATTCGCTGGTCAGACCGCCCCGACGATTTTCGCACCGAAGTTCTCGGTTTGATGAAAACCCAGATGACCAAGAACGCCCTGATTGTCCCGGTCGGTTCCAAGGGCGGGTTTGTCGTCAAGACCCCCTACAGCAACCGGGACGAAGGGGCCGAGCTCTCCAAGGCCGCCTACCAGACCCTCATGCGCGGCCTGCTGGACCTGTCGGACAACCGGGTAGGGGATACGGTGGTTCGCGCCGAAGGGATCGTGGCGTACGACGAAAAAGACCCTTATCTCGTTGTCGCCGCCGACAAGGGGACCGCGCATCTGCCCGATACGGCCAACGCGGTCAGCCGGGAATACCGGTTCTGGCTCGATGACGCCTTTGCCAGCGGCGGCTCCCACGGATATGACCATAAAAAGTTGGGCATTACCGCGCGCGGGGCCTGGGAGTGCGTCAAATCACACTTCAGGGAACTGGGGCAGGATATCCAGAAGGAGCCCTTTACCGTCGTCGGTATTGGCGACATGAGTGGCGACGTCTTTGGCAACGGCATGCTTCTTTCTCCGCACATTCGTCTGGTGGCCGCTTTCGATCACCGTCATATCTTTCTGGATCCTGATCCCGATGCTGTCGCCACCTTTGCCGAGCGCCGCCGTCTGTTCCACCTGCCGCGCTCCTCCTGGGACGATTTCAACCGGCATCTTCTCTCCGAAGGGGGGGGCATATTTGCCCGTTCCGCCAAGGAAATCCCTTTAAGTCCGCAAGTCCGCAAGTTTTTGGGGATCCGGCAGGAGAGCATCGATCCCAACAGCCTGATCAAGCTTCTGCTGACGGCGGAGGTCGATCTGCTCTGGAACGGCGGCATCGGAACCTACGTCAAGGAGAGCGGCGAAAAGCACGAGGACGCCGGTGACCGCAACAACGATGCGGTCCGGGTCGATGGCAATCAGCTGCGGGCGCGGGTCGTCGGCGAGGGGGGCAATCTCGGGTTTACCCAGCGGGCCCGGATCGAGTTCGCCCAGAACGGCGGCCGGATCAATACCGATGCGGTGGATAATTCGGCCGGGGTGGATACCTCGGACCATGAGGTCAATCTTAAGATTTTCATGCAATACCTTAAAGATAAAGGGAAAATTGCTTCACAGCAAGAACGTGACCGTATCTTGGCCGAAGTGACCGACGAGGTCTGCTCCCAGGTTCTGGCCAACAACTACGAGCAGCACCTTTGCCTTTCCCTGGACCTGCGCCGCAGTCAGGGTGAAATCGAACCCTATGTCCAGTTGATCGACAGTCTCGCCCGGAGCGGCCTGCTGGACCGCCGCGGCGAATTCCTCCCCTCCGCCAAAGATATTCAGGCGCGGCAGGGGCAGAAACTGACCCGGCCTGAACTGGCCATTCTCATGGCTTACAGTAAAATGCAGCTCTACCAGGGGATTCTTGAGAGCGAACTTCCCCGGAGTCCGGAAGCCGGCGATTTTCTGCTGCGCTATTTCCCGGGTCCCATCCGGCGATCTTTTCTGACCGATCTTCCCGAGCACCCGCTCGCCCGGGAGATTACCGCCACGGTTATCACCAACAACATCATCAATCAGGCGGGCAGTGCTTTTCTCAGCGCATTGGTGCAGCAGACCGGCAAGTCCCTGATCGACGCGGCCGCCGCCTACCTGACCTTTGACCGCATGCTGGAAGGCGAGCGCCTGCGCGCAGGTCTTTACGCCCTGGACAACGTGCTGTCCGCCGAGCGGCAGCAGGCCCTTCTCATTCGTCTCGAAGAGGCTCTGCAGTCCCTGTGTCACTGGGCGCTTCTGCACGATGTGTGGGGCTCTCTCGCTGATAAGGGGATCGAAACCCTGCGTGAGAACCTGGCGCTGTTCTACAAAACCATTGGCGGGGTGCTGCCTGCCGAGATCTGGGCCGGCTGTAAGGACGAGGCGGCCGCTTTGGTCGAAGCCGGACTTGATACGGAGGTCGCCCACCACCTGTCCCTGCTCGATCACGCCGCCGATTTCCTGCCGCTCATGACCCTGGCGGAAGAGACCGGGGGGGATTTTTACGCCGTCGCCCAGGCTTTCAGGGAGATCCGGCAGCTTCTCGGCTACGGGGACCTGCTCAAGGATGTGGAACGGGTGCCTCTGCGCGACCGCTGGGACCGCATGGCGAGGAGGTCCCTGCAGGAAGGTTTTGAGACGGTCGTCTATGATATGGTGCGGGTGGTTCTGAAAGACCATCAGGGCAATCTCGACGCCCTCTGCTCCCTTCGCAAACAGAAACTGCGCCGCTTTCAGGCCCTGCGAGAGAGTTTGCGGGGCCAGGTCGCCGTTAACTTCCACCCCTTTACGGTTCTGTTGAACGCCGCTGAAGGGCTGTGTGTCTGAATTCTGAAACAAAGAAAGGATGCTGCATGCTGAAAAGAAAGCTCGGTCCCTGTGTGACCTTCTTCCCGCAACCGACCACCCTGGTCTCCTCCGTGGACGGGCAAGGCTCATCCGACCTGATGACGGCCTCCTGGGTGGGGATTGTCAGCAAGACCCCGCCCACCATCGGGCTGTCGCTGAACCATTCACGAAAAACCTACGCGAACATCAAAGAGACCCGATCCTTTGTGATCAATATGGTACCGGCTTCTCTTGCGGTTGAGGCGGATTATTGCGGGCTTAAATCCGGGCGCGAAGAGGACAAGGCGGCTGTCGCCGGACTGACCCTGGAATCCGCCTCTCTGGTCGAGGCGCCTTTGGTGACCGAATCCCCGCTCAACGTGGAGTGCCGTCTGACCTCCGAAATCCCCCTGGGCGAATACAGCCTGCTGCTGGGGGAAATTGTCGAAATACACGCCTGTGAGGAGGCTTTTCAAGACGGCGGGGGGATGGATGCCCTGGCGTTTGATCCTCTGGTCTATCTGGGGGGGATTCGCGAATACTGGAGTCTGGGGGAGAAAAAGGCCCAGGCTTACCGTGATGGCAAGAAATTTTTCAAGCCCTGAAACAGGGCCGATTTTTAATGTTTTTTTTCGATAAGAACCCCGTTTGAAGTCTGCCGGGACAATATAGCGGTGGACACTCCACTTTTCAGTATGTTATAGGGAGAAACGCTTTTTTACGATTTCATTAAGGCCCGGAACCCGTACCGGAGCCCGGGGGAACCCGACGTCAGAAAAGCCGCATACATAGATACCGCCTGGATCTTTGGACCGGGACGGAAGGTAAGCAACGAAGAAGACGGGCGTCTGCCGCCCTTGCTGACCCCATGCCTTTCGGATCCCGTCCGGAAGGCTTTTTTTTGTGGCGGTCGCCTGAATGGTCGAAAGGAACCAGTTGCCGTGAATAAACAGAAGTCCATTCTCGATATCCAGAAAATGAAGGAATCCGGTGAGAAAATCACCGTTTTGACGGCCTACGATTATCCCTTCGCCCGGTTGATGGATCAGGCCGGCATCGACATGATTCTGGTCGGGGATTCCGTCGGTTCCGTGGTCGCCGGCTACGACAACACCCTGCCGGTCACCATGGATGAGATGATCTATCATACGCGCGCCGTGGTGCGCGGCAGTTCCAGCGCCGTCATAATTGCCGACATGCCTTTTCTGTCCTACCAGGTCGATATGCGGGATGCCCGCCTCAATGCCGGGCGTCTGGTGAAAGAGGGAGGAGCCCAGGCCGTCAAGCTCGAGGGAGGCGAGAACATCGCCGCGACCATTGCCGCCATCGTCGCCATGGATGTGCCCGTGGTCGGTCATATTGGCCTGACGCCCCAGTCCATTCATCGCATGGGCGGCTACCGGGTGCAGGGACGCCAGGATGAGCAGGCGCGCCAGCTGCTGGCCGACGCCAAAGCGGTGGCAAAGGCCGGCGCCTTTGCCCTGGTGCTGGAGGGCATACCTTCTGAGCTGGCCCGGCAGATCTCGGAGGCGGTTCCCATCCCGACCATCGGGATCGGCGCCGGGATCCACTGTGACGGACAGGTGCTGGTCATCCACGATATTCTCGGGCTCTGCGAGAAATACTCGCCCAAGTTCGTCAAACGCTTTGCCGATGTCTCCGAAACCATCAGCCAGGGCATCGGCGACTATATTCGTGAAGTCAAGGACGGGACTTTTCCCGGCCCCGAGCACAGCTTCAAGTGAGGGCAGGCATGACCAGCGCCGTGAATAAGACTCCAGAGATTGTCCGTTCTGTCGACGAGATGCAGCAGCGCTGCCTGGCTCTGCGTGAAGCGGGCAAGCGCATCGCCTTTGTGCCGACCATGGGCTGGCTGCACGAAGGGCACCTTTCGCTGCTGCGGGAGGGCCGCCGGCGGGGGGATGTGCTGGTCCTGTCGATATTCGTCAACCCGACCCAGTTCGGTGCCGGCGAAGACTTCGACAACTATCCCCGCGATCTCGACCGGGACGCCGCCCTGGCGGCGACAGCGGGAGCCGACCTGATCTTCGCGCCCGTGGCCAGCGACATGTATCCGCGGGGCTATGCCACCTATGTCGATGTCGAAGGGTTGACGGAGGTGCTGTGCGGCGCCAGCCGCCCCGGCCATTTCCGTGGCGTCACGACGGTGGTGACCAAATTGTTCACCATCGTGCAGCCCCATGTGGCGCTCTTCGGTCAGAAGGATTTCCAGCAGCTGGCCGTTATCCGCCGCATGGCTATGGATCTCAATCTGCCCGTCGATGTCGTCGGCATGCCCATCGTGCGCGAGGCGGACGGGCTGGCCATGAGCTCACGCAACGTCTATCTGAGCGACGAGCAGCGTCGACAGGCCCTGGTGCTCTCCCGCGCTCTGGCGGCGGCCAGACAGATGGCCGCCCGGGGCCAGACCGCGGCCGATGCGGTCATTGCCGAGCTGACGCAGCTTATTACCGCCATGCCCGAAGCCCGCATCGATTACCTTCAGATCTGCCATCAGCAGACCCTGCAGCAGCAGGCCACGATCGACCCGGATTCCGTCCTGCTGCTGGCGGTCTTTATCGGCCAGACCCGCCTGATCGACAACGGCTTTTTGCTGGATTCGGCCCCATCCCGAGGCTGAGATCCGAAGAGGATGCGATGACACCGCGAGAACTCGCCAAGGCCAACCTGGAAAACCTGTACCGTATTTTCACCGTCCCTGAAAGCCCCGATTCCACACTCGGCGAGGTGGACAGGGCGATTTCCGACAACGTCACCGGTTTTCTGCAGGAACACATCGTCGCTCTGGAACGCAGTCTGGAAGAGATCGAGGAAGATTTTTCCGATTCCCACATCCCTGAAGATCCGACCTACGTTTCCGACTACACCGACTTCGTCAAGGAGAAGCTGGTAGCCCAGTCGGTCCATACCGCCTCGCCCAGCTTCATCGGTCACATGACCTCGGCGCTGCCCTATTTCATGCTTCCGTTGTCGCGGATCATGACGGCACTCAACCAGAATCTCGTCAAGGTGGAAACTTCCAAGGCTTTTACGCCGATGGAACGCCAGGTGCTGGCCATGCTGCACCGTCTTATTTACGCCGAAAACGACCACTTTTACACCCGCTGGATCCACGAAAGCGACCAGGCGCTCGGAGCTTTCTGTTCCGGGGGGACGATCGCCAACGTGACGGCCCTGTGGACCGCCCGCAACCGTCTGTGCGGCCCGTCCGGCGATTTTCGCGGCATTGCCCAGGAAGGGCTTTTTCGGGCCATTGAGCATCTGGGCTACCAGGGGCTGGCGATCCTGGTTTCACGGCGCGGGCATTACAGCCTGGGCAAGGCCGCCGACGTGCTGGGCATCGGGCGCGACAACCTGGTCCTGGTGGAAACGGATGACAACAACCGCATGGATATGGGCCATCTGCGCCTGCAGGTCGAGCGGTTGCGGGACAGCAACATTCGTCCCATGGCGCTGATCGGCATCGCCGGCACCACCGAGACCGGCAATGTCGATCCTCTGGAAGCCATGGCCGACTACGCCGGGGAGATCGGCTGCCATTTCCATGTCGACGCGGCCTGGGGCGGGCCCACCCTCTTTTCCCAAAACCACCGGCATCTTCTCCGCGGGATTGAACGGGCCGACTCGGTCACCATTGACGCGCACAAACAGCTCTACGTCCCCATGGGCGCCGGCATGGTGCTCTTCAAGGATCCCGCCGCCCTGACCGCAATCGAACACCATGCCGCCTATATCCTGCGCCATGGCTCCAAGGATCTGGGCAGTCACACCCTGGAAGGTTCCCGGCCCGGCAAGTCGATGCTGGTCCATGCCGGCCTGTCCATCATTGGGCGCAAGGGTTACGAACTTCTCATCGACCTGGGCATCGCCCGGGCCCGCACCTTTGCCGACAAGATCCGCAGGCATCCCGATTTCGAACTCATGTCCGAACCGGAGCTGAACATCCTGACCTACCGCTACAATCCGGCTGATGTGCAGGCCGTGCTGTCCCAGGCGCCGCCAGAGAGCCTGGGACAGGTCAACGATCTGCTCGACCAGATCACCCGCCTGATTCAGAAAGAGCAGCGGGAAGTCGGCAACACCTTTGTTTCGCGTACCAGTCTTCGCTTTGCGCGCTATGGCCATGCGACCCTTACGGTCTTCCGGGTGGTGCTGGCCAATCCCCTGACCACCGACGACATCCTCGATGAGGTCCTGCAGGAACAGTGCGACCTCGTGCAGCATGAGGAGACTCAGGAGCTGCTGCGGCAGATCCGTGATATCCTGCGGTTGCCGCACTCGGCCCAGAAAGCCGGTTGATCGCTCGTCATGGTGACTCTCTATACCGCCCGCTTCGTTCTGCCTATCAGCGCGCCACCGCTGGAGGATGGTGCCATCGCCGTGCGGGATGGACGCCTGCTTGCCGTCGGTTCCCGTCCGGAGCTGCTGGCAGCCTATCCCCAGGCTCAAAAAGTTGATTTTCCCGACGGTATCCTGCTGCCGCCGCTGGTCAACGCCCACACCCACCTCGAACTCACCCATTTTCCCGACTGGGCCAGGCGCAAGGGCGAGATCGCAACACCCGCCACCTTCGTCGACTGGATTCTGCAGGTTGTCCGGGTCAAGCGCGGCCTCGACCCGCAGCTCTATCTGCCTTCCCTGGAAGACGGCATCCGGCGAAGTCTGGCTGCCGGCACGGGCGCCGTTGGCGATATCCTCTCCTGGTTTCCCGCCCGCCTTGCCTACCGGCAGGCGCCGCTGTTCGGCACCCTCTATCTGGAAACCCTCGGTCGTCATCCTGAGCAGGGGCGGCGGTTGCTCAAGGCCGTCGGCGATATGCTGCGCGAGGGCAGGGCGGGGCACCTGATGCTCGGGCTCTCGCCGCACTCGCCCTACACCCTGTCCGACCGCTACATGGAGGAGGTGGTGGATTTTGCCCGGCGTCAGCAGGCTCCTCTGTCTATCCACCTGGGGGAATCGGTCGAAGAACGAACTTTTCTTGATTCCTCTGGCGGGGATCTGGCCCAGGTCTTCTATCCCTACGTGGGCTGGCAGCAGGAGGTTCCGCCCCCGGCCCACCGCACGCCAACCGCCTATCTGTATGAGCGCGGCGGCCTGCTGCCTTCAACCATGCTGGCGCATGGGGTTCAGGTCGATGAGGAGGATGTGTGCCTGCTGCGTCAAAACAAGGTGACCCTGGCTCTGTGTCCCCGCTCCAATGCCCGCCTGGGCGTGGGCAAAGCCCCCGTGTCCCTTTATTGCCAGGCCGGCGTGCCCCTCGTGCTGGGTACGGACAGTCTGGCCAGTTGCGACACCCTGTCCATCTGGGACGAAATGGCTTTTGCCCTCGACTGGTTCGAGGGGTCTCTCACCCCCGCGGCGTTGCTGGTCATGGCCACGGCCGATGGCGCCCGCGCCCTTGGCCTTGAAGGCGAGATGGGCTGTCTGCAGGCGGGTTACGGGGCACACTTCCAGATTCTCCGTCCGCAGAGGCTGCCTTCAGCCGCTGGCCTCCTTGATTTTCTCTGCCAGCCTGGCCGCAGTGAAGAGGTCAGCAGCCTCTACCTCTGCGGCAGGGATGTCTTGCAAAAAGCCTGATCACCCCGTATAATTCGACCTTCGCAAAACCGGGTAGAGCCAGGGCGGAAATTGACGCCGCCGCTGGAACCAGACGATATCCCGAGGTGCCCCATGATGGAAGAGGTTGGAACCGTTGTCGAGATCAAGGGCAAGGCTGTGGCTCTTGTCCTGTGCCAGAAAGGCTCTTTTTGCAAACACTGCGCTTCCAACGGGTTGTGCCAGGTCGGCAATGACAACAAATCCATGCTGGTCGAAGCGCATAATCGCCTCGGCGCCAAGGTGGGGGACCGGGTGCGGCTCGTTACCAGCACCAAGACGTTTCTGCAGTCGTCCTTCATGCTGTATATCGTTCCCCTGATTGCCCTGGTCATCGGCGCTGTCGCCGGCCTGGCCGTCGGTGAATGGCTCGAAAACGGTCCCGACCCCAACCTGCTCTCCGCGATCATCGGGGTCGCTTTTCTGGTCGGGTCGTTCCTGATTATCCGGGTGGGAACCCGCACTCTGGCCCGCGAATCCTTCATGCCTCATATTACCGAGATTGTTGACGACGAAGACCTGCCTGCGGGCGGATAGGATTTATGGGAATCAAGATTATCGCCAATAATAAAAAGGCCTACCACGACTACTTCATCGACGAAGTCTACGAGGCCGGCATGGTCCTTACCGGCACCGAAGTCAAGTCGCTGCGCCTGGGCAAGGTCAATATCAAGGAATCCTTCTGCCGCATCAAGGACGGGGAGATCTTCATCAACAATATGAACATCAGTCCTTACGAGCAGGGCAACCGCGAAAATGTCGACCCCACGCGGGTGCGCAAACTGCTGCTGCATCGCGAAGAGATCAATAAAATTATTCGCAAAGTCGATGAAAAAGGCCTTTCGCTGGTGCCGACCAGGATTTATCTCAAGGACAGCCGCGTCAAACTGGAGATCGGCATCGGGCGGGGCAAGAAACTGCACGACAAACGCGAATCTCTCAAGCAGAAAGAGGCCGACCGCGAGATGGCCAAGGCCTTTAAAAACGTAAGGCGTGAGGAATAGGGCAAGTAAAACTTTCCTTGGATTTTTCGGGCACTTGTGGTATAAAAGTTAAACAAGTTTATGAGGCGTTGATTTCGCGCCTCACCCAGTTCGCTTAACTCCGTATATTTCAAAGGGGGTGTCAAGGTTTCGACGGGGATCGGAAGCGAAGGTGGCATGCCGGGGACGCCAGTGGGCCTCGTTAAAAAACTGGCAACAATACAAACGCCGACTCTGACGTTTCGTACGCACTGGCAGCTTAATTGCTGCCTCGTCTCTTTCCTTATCGCCCGCGTAGGGTCTGAGACGTCAATTTAGTGGGCTAGTCTCTGCAAGTGACTGCGGTGCAGAGGCGAAATAAAGCAGACTCGCCCGGTTCAAATCCTGTCTGTGGGAGCGGTTCCGGGTTAAACTCAAAACACCGACTAAGCATGTAGAAGCCTTACGTGAAAGGTTTTCGGACGCGGGTTCGATTCCCGCCACCTCCACCATTTAGAAAAGACAAACCCGTCTCTCTGGGGTCATTCTCCGGGGTGACGGGTTTTCTTTTTCCCCTTGTTTCTAAAGGGGTTGCGCCCGTTTCACATCTTTCCAAAGCACCTCTCCGCACCATCGATTCTCCCCATCCTCCCGCCTTTCTTTCTCTGTTTGGCCCCTGATTCTCTGTTTTCTCCGGACCAAGTCCGAAGCTCGTCCGGGAAGCTACATCCTTGATTGATATGGGTTTGCGGCTTGTTGCCGTTTTGGGCGGTTGTCTTAGGTCATCGCTCGATGCCGCAACCGGACGTTTTTTTCGAAATCACCCGCTTCGCCCATGAAAAGAAGTGTGGTCAACTCCGGTTTCCTGCCCCCCCCAAAGAAGAAAAGCCGACGCTGATGGTCGGCTCTCTGGGGTGGTCTCCGGTCCGGTCGTCAGTCGGTGGCGAAGCCGAACTGGCGGCGCTGCTCGACCCAGTCTTCAGGGAAGGTCTGGGTCAGCTTGGCCAGCGAGAGCCCGTTGGGTTCCTCGCCGTTGATCAGGGCTTCTACGATGTCGGGGGCCAGAGTCGTCAGCTTGAGGATGCGGGCCACATACGAGCCATCGACGTCGAGGGTACGGGCAAGCTCGCTGATGGACTTGATCTGGCCGGATTCGAGGATGTCGGCCCAGGAAAAGGCCCTTGCCAGTGCCTGGAGGACGGCGGACTGCACCGGCTCCTGCGCACCAGAGATCGCTCCGTCCAGGGCCTGGGGCGCGATGACCGTCTTGCGGCCACGCATGCGCCGGATCAGCATCGGGATGTGGATCTGCAGGTTGCCGTTGTCGGCTACGGTAATGGTCGGCTTCATTTTCATCGGCTTGCTCTCCGTTCAGTGACTTCGCATGCCAGACCGGCCAGCTCGGCGATGAGCGTTGTCAGCCCGTTGGTGCGCAGCTCCATGTCGATTCCAGTCTCGCGGATCTCCACCTTGTCCACCAGGAGGCGGATGAGGCGATTCCGCTCCACCGGGAAAAGGTCTTCCCAGAAGCCCTCGACATTTTGGAAGGCCTCCGACACATCCTGTTCCGTGATGCTGTTCCCCTGGTAGGCTCTGCAGCGCTCGCTCACATGGGTCAGTTGTTTCGAGAGCTCGACCGCCTGACGGTTGACGGTCGTCAGCATCTCGGATTTGCCCGGCTGATCGTTGCCGGGTTTCATCAGTTCAAGTGCCTGCTCCCGCGCTTGTGATAGCTCCATCTCGAGTTGGGCTTTTTGCTTGAACAGCCGCTCCCGCTCCACCTGCTCAATGTCCCGAGCCGCGAAGTAAGTTTTGGCCACCAGCGTCGGTGTGCGGAACACCGCGCTCAACTGCTCGACCACGGCCTGCTCGATATCCCCGGCAGGAATCCGCTTGAGCGGGCACCGGCTCACGGTCCGCTTGCTGTCCTTCTGGCAGATGTAATAGGTGTAGTGGCGGCCGTTCTTGCGGGCGTAGGTCGGTCCCATCGAGCAGCCGCAGTGGCCGCAGCGGATGACACCCTTCAGCGGGGCGACCATTTTGGTTCTGGCCATGGATACCTTGACCGGTTTGTTGTCCTCCAGGATGGCCTGAACCTTGTCCCAGGTCGCCCGGTCGATGATCCCTTCGTGCTCGCCGGGGTAGCTGCGGTCCTTGTGGGCGATCTCGCCGATATAGATCCGGTTGTTGAGCAGCCGGTAGATGTGGGCGGTGTTCCATTCGGAGCCCTCGCGCACCTTGCCTTTCTTGGTGGTCCAGGCCTTGGTGCGGTACCCCTGTTCGTTCAATTCCTGGCCCAGCTTCTTGGCCGAGCCGATCTGGATGAAGCGGCGGAAGATGTACTGCACCGTCCTGGCTTCATCCGGGTTGACCAGCAGCTTCTTGTTATCCCGGTCGACGTCGTATCCGAGGATGGGCACGCCGCCGCAGTATTTTCCCCGGCGCTTGGCTGCCGCCACCTTGTCCCGGATACGTTCGGCGATGACCTCCCGCTCGTACTGGGCGAAGGTAATCAGGATGCCGAGAAACATCCGGCCGGTGGGATCGGTGGTGCTGAAGTGCTGGGTGACCGAGACGAAGCTGACGCCCTTTTCGTTGAAGAGGTCGATCATCTTCATGAAGTCCAGCAGCGAGCGGGACAGGCGGTCGACCTTGTAGACGACGATCACATCGATCTTCCCGGCGTCTATATCCGCCAGCAGGCGGCGTAGCCCCGGACGCTCCATGTTCCCGCCCGAGAAACCACCATCGTCATAGCGATCCGGCAGAGCCGTCCAGCCCCGCATCCTCTGGGCTTCGATATAGTGTTCCGCCGATTCCCGTTGCGCATCCAACGAGTTGAACTCCTGTTCGAGTCCTTCCTCATGACTCTTGCGTGTGTAAATGGCGCAGCGCAGGGTCTTGTTCTTGCCCGGCGCGACATTGCTGTTATCAAGCATCCGAACCTCCCTCGGCTTTTCTGCCGTAAACCTTCTTCAGCCCGAAAAAGACTTTGCCGTTCCAGCGCGTCCCGGTGATCTCCCTGGCCACCGCGCTGAGCGACCGGAATGTGCGACCTTCGAACTCGTAGCCATCGGCAAGGACGATCACCTCATAGCGCCGGTCGTTCCAGATCCGCACTAGTCTGGTCCCGGGCAGGATCGCCTCGTTCGATTTCCGCTCCTCTGGGATGCGTCGATTGACAGTGGCGACCGGGTCCTCCTTAGCGGCCTGCTGAAGATGGACCTTGGCCTGCTCGGACAGCCCGCCGTAGAAAAGCTCCTGGATGCGATAAGCCAGCCGCTTGATGAGGAATTGCTTTTTGTACTGGGGCGGCTCTTCTCCGTAGAGGTCGAGCCATTTTTCCCGGAGCTGCTCCAGGGACATGGATTGCAGCAGGGCCATCTGCCGAAGGACCGAGTTTCGGGTTCGGTCCTGATTCTTGCCGCCGGTGGCGGCGTTCTGTAACTCATTCATTTTCAACTCCTTATTTTGTTTTCCGGACGAGTTGTCATGAATGAATGCTCTGTTCCGGCAATGAATCAAGTCCTTCTCCGAGCACAGGGGAAGAATCTTCGAAAGCATCTAACTCATTGCCCACACATGCGTTTTTTGCCTTTCGGCGCAGGATCGCCGTGGCCAGAATGGAAGCGGCTGACTGGAGCCTCGCCTCACCCGACAAGCGGCCGGGTTTGCCGTTTTCGCCAAGGTCATCCATCCCCGGCCCATCATTCATTTCCTGGACATCCAACATCGAACACCTCCGGTGGGACCGGGGGACTGGATGGTGTGGATGCCAGAAAACGGTGGCGGTCGGGATGCGCGTTCTATGGCACCCACAACCGCCTCAGCTCCGCCTCTGGTCGGTTATCTGGTTACATCCGGCTTGAACCGGACTTGCGTTCGTTACCTACCGGAGGGACGTGCAAGATGACGGAATCAGACGAGAAGTCCTGTTTTTTTGATTGACCTGATGTTCATCAGGTCGTATATTTTGTGGTCATAAATTGGGCTTAATCCGCTCAGTGGCTACGACACGGAGCAATCGCCATGGGAAAGAAAAAGGTATCGGAAATAACCGACCCACAAGCAAACACGCTGAGGGTCATTTGCCAAATCATCGATGAAAAGGGGTTGCCGCCAACGGTGAAGGAATTGTCGGAAGTCCTTGGTATCAGCCACGCGAGCGCCCACGAGCAGATCGCTCAACTGGTACGGAAAGGCTATCTGAAGAAAGAAGCTCGTAAGGCCCGAAGCATCGTCGTCATCAGGAGGCCCGAATAACGATGCTGGGTCGCGAAAAATAAGGAGATCGACATGGGGCACGTCAGACTTGGAAGCCTTCCGAGGTCGAGGGCATGGAAAGAGGTGGTCGGCCTGATCACGGCCGGTGCCGACGTGTCCCAAATCGCAAACGCAACAATCCGGGCAGCCGATAAAGCATTCACCTTCGTGCTCAACGATGAGGGGTTCACCGAGGCGGTCTGGTTGATGACGCAACTCGCCATTGCCGCAAAAAAGGAGAACCTCGGCGAGCATCTCCAATCCCTCGGCGTCAACCTGCCGCAGGATACATCCCTTCCCGATCTTGCAGCCGCAGTCTCCGAGGCCCTGGATAACAAATTGGAGTCCAACGGTGGCCGATCCGACCTCGGTGAAATGTCTCAGCGTGCATTGGTCGGAGCCCTGGTAGAGCACATCTCACCCAAACTGCCGTCTCTCTTCGCCCCCGGGCCAGATGATGTTCGGGCCGCACTGGCAGCGCTCGGGAAAAAGCGGGAGTTCGGAGAGCTGTCGCGGACTTTCTTCGCCAAGCTGACCAACGAGAGCATGAACTACTTCCTCTCAAAAACGCTGGCTACCCATCTGGGCGAGGGCCAGCGCTTTGCCACCATGAATGAAATGGGACAATTCGAGAAGGCTCTGAACACGCACTGTAAAGAGGCGTCCCTGATCGTCGAGCAGTTTTCAGCAGATTGGTTTTCGAAGCACAGGTACGAAGAAGGTGGTGACATCTCCAGGGAGTCTTCCAATGGCTTCGCCTCTTACGCGCTGAAAAAGATGAAGGACGAGCTAAAAGAAGGAGCGCGAGCCGATGCAAGATAAACGATATATCATCTGTGGGAACGCACCGACCGATGGGATTGAAGAAAATCCTGACCGTGATCTGCGCCTGCGCCTTTGGGGCAAGGATGGGCCGGACAAGATCACCCTACGCATTGAAGACATCCACAAAAAGATGAGCAAGGACGTGCCTGATTCTTTCCAGGACCTGCTCGAAATCGCCACCTACGTTTACAGTGCCGATCAGGCCATCCCACGAGGGGCCGACGACGTCGATTCTTTTGGCCATGGCTGGCGCAGGGATCTGCACTTCATCATCCCGGTGCGGAAGCCAGATTTTTGGAACGGAGACGATATCCACCAGGCGCTGCGCTCCACGCTTGGTTTCTTGTCTGATGACAACTATCACTTCGAGTTCGTCAAACTGAAAGAGGCTCAGGCATTCCAGGGATATCTGAAATTTGATGATGACGGACGGCTCTTCGGCTATCCGGAACAGGTAGTGATGTTTTCAGGTGGGCTGGACTCGCTGGCGGGAGCCATCGATGAAGTTCTGAATGAAAAACACAAGGTCGTCCTTGTTACCCACAAGTCGACACCGAAGCTCAACACGCGCCACCGGCGACTGGAAAAGATGATTGCCGACAAGGCTGGGGAAAACGCCCCGCTACACATCGGCGTCCGGGTCAACAAGAACAAGGGACTGAACTACGAGTACACCCAGCGCAGCCGATCCTTCCTCTATGTGTCTATCGGGGCGACCATCGCAAAAATGCTCAATCTGAAAAGCGTCCGTTTTTACGAAAACGGGGTCATCAGTTTGAATCTGCCGGTCTGCGCTCAGGTAGTCGGAGGCCGGGCAACACGCACCACCCACCCCAGGGTGATCCGAGGCTTTCAGGAAATCATCAGCCTGGTGGCTGGCGAACCGTTCACGATTGAGAATCCCTACATCTGGAAAACCAAGGCCGGTGTCATCGAGGTGATCACCAAGGCCGGATGCCAGGACATGATCGCGGCATCGACCACCTGCACCCATACCTGGGAGATGACCAATCACCATACGCATTGCGGAACGTGTTCGCAGTGCATCGACAGGCGTTTTGCCATGATTGCGGCAAAAGCGGATCAGCATGACCCCGTGGAAGCCTATAAGGCCGATATCTTCACCCAAAGCAGAAGCAAGGATGAAGACAAGATCATGACAGCCGCGTACCTGGAGCGTGCCAATCAGGTACGCGAGCAGGACGACATCACCCAGTTTATCGCCCGATTCAGCGAGGTCAGTCGGGTCTTCCGCTACCTTAATGGGAACTCCGGAAGAGTGGCACAAAAGGTTTATGATCTTTACAAGCGCCACGCCAAGGAGGTCTGCGATGCAATGGACACCATGGTTGGCCGTAACATCACCGCCATTCGCCAACGAACCTTGCCGGGAGACTGCCTGCTCAGGACGGTCTATGAATCGGGATCGGTAATCTCCGTCCCCGCCATTCCGGTTGAGCAGAATCAGCCGGACAACTACTTCAGGAAGCGCGGGGGTGTCTGGGCTGCACGCTTTAACGGCAACGCCGAAGTGCTCGTGACGGGTGTTGATAAAGGGGCCGAGTACATCAATTTCCTCCTGGCAAGGCCGAACAAGGAAACCTCGGTCTACGAGATCGTCTGCGGGTTCGCCATCAATACCTGCAACACGTTTCTGAACTCTGATGAAACCGAAGACGGTTTTCAGGTCACCCAGGGGGTTCCGTTGGGCGATACCGGCTTCGTCGCCGACCGCAAGGCTATCGAGCAGTACCGGGAGGCGGCTCACGATCTTCTTCGAGAAATTGAAGACGCACGGGCAGAAAACAACGATGCCGAGATTCAGCGGCTTGAAGAAGAAATGGCAAAGGTGACCACAGCGATCAACGAGGCTGTTGGCTTGGGTGGCAAACTCCGGAAATCCAACGACAAGCGAAAGAACGTCCGTGACGCCTTCCGGAACGCCGTAAACCGGGCCATCAAGTATCTTGAGAAGTACGACAAGCCGCTGGCTGCCCACCTGAAGGAATCCATCAAGTGCGGCAACGAACCGGTCTACCGGACCGAAGAGGAGATCGTTTGGGAGGTCCGTCCGATAGTCAACGAATGACCCGGGACCACCCAGGAAGAAAAAACTAAAAAAAATTTCCGCTACGCCAAATGTAGCCATTGCGACGCCGGATGTAGCGCCTTCCCCAATGAAGGCGCGATCCGGCGTTTTTTATTGGTCAGCACAGGGTTGGCCACCGGGCGTGCCAGAACTTCCGAACAAGGAGACTGGCAGTGGCACAAGTCAACAAAGCACACCTCACCCCACCGAAGCGGCGACTCATCGAGTTGATGCAGGACATCAACTTCGGCCGCATCACCAACATTCCGATCCGCGACGGCGAACCGGAACTCACCCCTGACACGGTCATCGAGCGCGAGATCAAGCTGGGCGGACAGAGCGGTCCCCGGCCCGAGCGCGACCAGGATGACTTCATCCTCAAGCAAGAGGTCGTGGCGCTGCTGGAGCACCTCGCGCAGATGGGCAGCGGAAAAGTCTGCCTGCTCGAGATCAAGCACGGTCTCCCGTTCCTGATGCGCATCGAGGAACGGGCAGCCTGAACACGTAACGACCTGAACCCTTAGACACTGGACAACAAGCTGGACGCATGGCGGAGGCTGTTGTGGGTGTCGCCGAGCCGAATACGGCAATTGGCGGCGTACCTGCGACCCCTTCGCCCACGCGACAGCTTTGTCCTGTGATCTGGCCCGTGCCGACACCCACGCGGACCTCCTCCTCGCTCCGAGGAGGCCCCGATGGTTTCACAGAATTCTTACGACGGCATCGACAAGTATGCCGCCGACCTCATTCGGCACAAAGCACGTCAACTCGTAGGCAAGGCCGGATTCACCGAGGACGACAGACCCGACCTCGAACAGGAACTGATGATCGATCTGCTGCAGCGGATGCGGCATTTCAATCCCGCCAAGGCCAAGAAGACCACCTTCATGGCCCGGATCGTCGAACGTCACATCTCCACCATTCTGGAGGCACGGTTCGCCCAATGCCGGGACTGGCGGCTCTGCCAAACCTCGCTCAACGAACCCCTCGACAACGGCGAAGGCGACACCACCGAGCGGATCGACTTCCTAGATAGCGAGGGCTCTCTGGGAGGCGGCACCCGCGAAACAAGGGAGCGCCTCGCCCATGAGATCCGCATGGATCTCGACCGGGCCATCGCCTCGCTTCCGGAAGAGCTCCGGGATCTGTGCGTGCGCCTGCACGACAGCACCATGGCCGAAATCGCCCGGGAGATGGGCATCCCCAGAACCACCCTCTACGACCGGCTGGGCAAGCTGCGGGACGCATTCCGCGAGGCCGGGCTCGAGGACTACCTGTGATCTCCGACGCATCGGCTCCGGCTCCGGTAAGTAAGCACCGTGCCGCATGGTGCGGCTATCCGGGGCCTCGGAAATCAGAACCTGAACGAAAGAGGAGTTCAACCATGACTCACGACACCTACAAGTACCGTTTTGACGAGTCGGTCCCGGCCCAGGAACTGGAAGACACTTTCATGCTGGCGATGCTGGCCGTCGAAAGCCTGCATGGCCGTTCCCGTGTGCGGATGGAGAGCCGGTTCAATCTGGACAAGGCCCGACGCACCTGCGTGATCGACGCCTCCACCGATGTCGGCAGCGACCTCGCCCGCATCTTCACCGGCTTCGCCACCAAGGAATACGGCGAACGCTCGGTCCTGATCGAACGATCCCAGCCGTCGGGCTGCGCCTGTGCCTCCAAGCATCGCGCAGCGCCCGCCGCTGCGGCAGCGGGGGTGGCGGTATGAGCGAGCTGATGACCACCACCTATTCCATGTGGCGGCTGTTCCGCAACTGCCGCATGGCCTGCAAGTGGCGCTATATCGACGAGCTGGTGCCACTCGAGCGCGACCCCAATCTGGCCTTCGGCTCGGTCATTCACGACTGCCTGGAGTGCTGGCACGGCGAGCGGGATCTGGCCAAGGTCCTCGACCACATCGACCGGACCTATCCGAACCGGGCGCAGGACGATCATCAACAGGCCGACTGGCATCTCGCCAGGGCCATGATGAGCGCCTATGCGGAACACTACCCGGCTGAAGAGTTCGATGTCGTCGCGCTCGAGAAGACCTTCGAAGATCCCATCGTCAACCCGGCGACCGGGGCTACCTCGCGCAGTTTTATTCTCGCCGGGAAGGTGGACGGCATCGTCCGTCAGGATGGCCAGTATTTTCTGCTGGAACACAAAACCGCCTCACAGATCGATGCCAGCTACCTGGAGCGGCTGTGGACCGATTTCCAGATCATCCTCTACGCCTGGTACCTGGAGCAGACCCTCGGCATCACGGTCAGCGGCATCATCTACAACGTCCTGGTCAAGGCCAAGCTGCGCCAGGGCAAGGGTGAGACCGAGGCCGAATTCGAGGCCCGCCGGGCGGAGCTGCTCGCCAAGTCGAAAACCGGCAAGAGCAGCGCCAAGCGCAAGCTGCCGGAGGACGACGACACCTTCCAGCAGCGGCTCCAGGAGAAGTACCTCGAGCCGGGCATGTTCCATCGCGAAGTGCTCTACATCTCCCGCGACCAGTTCGAGGAACTGCGGGCGGAGCTGTGGGAACTCTCCAAGGCCATGCTCGACGCCCGTCGGCGCGACACCTTCTACCGCAACACCAGCTACTGCTTCCAGTACGGAAGGCCCTGCGCCTACTTCCAGCTCTGCCGCTCGGGCGGCAACCCCAACGTCATCGAAAACCATTTCCAACGGATCGCCCCGCACGAAGAGCTGCGGGACGGAGCCGGTGAAGACGCCGCTCCGGTGTTTTGAAATCCCAACCATAAGGAGACGAAGCCATGCTTCCCAAGACCAAAAGCAAACCCAAACACACGCTCTCGGACCTCACCGCCCTGGTGTACGGCCCGAGCAAGATCGGCAAGAGCACCTGGTGCTCCAAGGCCGATGACGCACTGTTCCTGGCGACCGAGCCGGGCCTGAACGCCCTGGAGGTGTTCCAGACCCCGATCACCTGCTGGGACGACCTCTTGCAGGCCTGCGCCGAAATCGCCGAGGGCAAGCACGAGTTCAAGACCATCGTCGTCGACACGGTGGATAACGCCTACAAGATGTGCTCGGACTACGTCTGCAAGAAATTCAAGATCGAGCACGAATCCGACCTGGGCTACGGCAAGGGCTACGCGCTGATCAACAACGAGTTCCAGCGCGTCATCAACAAGCTGGCCTTCCTGCCCTACGGGCTGATCCTGATCTCCCACTCCCAGGAGCGGGACATTGAGACCCGGACCGGCAAACACACCCGCATCGTGCCGACGCTGCCGGAAAAGGCGCGGAAGCTGGTCACCGGCCTGGTGGATCTGATCCTGTTCTGCGATCTGGACATGAAAACCGGCGATGACGGCAAGCCGGTCTGGCAGCGCGTGATGCGCACCAAGCCCAGTCCCAACTACGACGCTGGTGACCGCACCGGCCGACTCCCCGAAGTCATCCCCCTCGATTTTTCGAGCTTCGTTAAAGCCTTCAACAACACGGCAGCCGGAGCTGCGGCGAGTGCCGCCCGGCCGAAGCCGGAGCCGACCGCGAGTGCGGCGGCGAAACCTCAACAGTAAGGAGATCCGACCATGGAACACTACGAAAACCAATCCAGCAGCAACCTCGACCTGGCGCAGTTCGACGACGCCTTTGAAACCGCCGAAGTCGAGGAACGTGAGTTCGAGGCCGTCCCCGACGGCAAGTACCAGGTCAACGTCGACCGGGTCGAACTGACCCGCGCCCAGACCTCGGGCAATCCCATGCTCAAGTGGACTCTGCGCATTCTCGCGCCGACCCACAAGGGTCGTCTGCTCTGGCGCAACAACGTCATGGCCAGCAACGAGAACATCAAGTGGCTCAAGCAGGACCTCTATACCTGCGGGCTGCAGCTTCAGAAGCTCTCCGACCTGCCGGGCCACCTCGAGCAGCTTCTCAACATCAAGCTGGAGGTGACCAAACGCACTCGCGGTGAAAACGAGAACATCTACTTCAACCGTCACATTGTCATGGCCGACGATGCCGGGGCTCCCGGCGCGGCGATGGACGACATGATCCCGTTCTGATGATGGACCGGATCACCGTTGTCGTCGACACCCGCGAACAGGAGCCCTACAGCTTCGATAGCGACAAGGTTTCGGCGGTTCGCAAGGCGCTGCCCGCCGGTGATTACTCACTGGTCGGCCTCGAAGAACGGGTGGCGGTGGAGCGCAAATCCCTGACGGATTTCGTCTCCACCGTCATCCGGGGGCGCAAGCGGTTTCACCGCGTGCTGGAAAAGCTCTCCGCCTACGAATCCGCCTGTGTGGTTGTCGAGTGCAACTTTCGCGATCTGGTCGATGGCCGCTACCGCAGCGATGCCCACCCGCACGCGCTGATCGGAACGGTCGCCTCAATCGTCGTCGACTTCGGTGTCCCCGTCTACTTCTGCTCGGACCGGCAGGCCGCCTGCCGTTTTGTCGAGGAGTACCTGACACGTTTTCACCGGAGGATCGCGAGATGCCAAAAAGAAATGAGAGTAACCCGGCGCGACTCCGGGGAAGAATAGAGCGCGTTTACTATGCCGGACCCAAGTTTTCCGCAGGCCGACTGCTCACCCCGACCGGTGAGGAGGTCCAGTTCGCGGGCAATTTGTTCGCCCGGGAAAATCAGCCTGTGGTCCTGCTCGGGTCGTGGTCCACCCATCCCAAATACGGCCGTCAGTTCAAGGTCGACGGGATGGAGCACGACCTCGAACTCGATCCGGAGGGGCTGATCCACTATCTGGCCAACCATCCGGAGATCAAGGGCATTGGTCCGGCCAAGGCCAGATTGATCGTCGAGAGCTTCGGTGACGCCTTTGAAGAAACCCTTCTGAATGATCCCGAACGCATCGCGCTCAAGGCTCGGCTGCCGCTGGACGCGGCCCGGCGGCTGCGTGACGAGTGGTTGAAGAACCGCAGCGTCAACACCGTCATGGCCTGGCTGTCGGCATTCGGCCTGACCCATCATCAGGTCACCACCCTGGTCGAAAGACTCGGCGGCAACTGCCTCGATATTCTAAAGGAAGACCCGTACATCCTCATTCGGGAGATCCGGGGATTCGGCTTCAAGAAGGTCGACAAGATCGCCCGCAAGCTGGGCACCCCCAAGGACCACGTTCCCCGTATCCGGGCCGGTCTGCTGTTTTGCGTCCGTGATGCCCTGGACAATGGCCACTGCTGGATCGAATACGAGGATCTGGTGGACCAGACCAATCTGCTACTGGTCATGGATGCCCTGGACAGCCGGGTCCGCATCGAGAGCGCCCTCGACGCTCTTATCGAAGAACAGGCGCTTTCCTGCGATTCCCACGGTGGACGTTTCGTGGTCGCTCTGCCGGAGATCGTCCGCATGGAGCGGGAGCTGGCCTCGCTGTTCGGCCAGGCCGAAACACCCAACCCGCATTTCCAGTCCGTCAAGAAACTCGATGCCCTGATTCGGCGCTGCGCATCAACGCTGAACGAGAAGCAGCTCGAAGCGGTGCGCTCGGCCCTCCAGCACAGCATCAGCCTGATTTCGGGTGGAGCCGGTTCGGGCAAGAGCTACACCATTTCGGTCATCAACACCATCTGCGAGGAGAGCGACCTGGAGGTCGTGCTCGCCGCGCCGACCGGCAAGGCCGCCAAGCGCCTGGAGGAAGTCAGCGGCCGTAGCGGCACCACCATCCACCGTCTGCTCGGCTATGACGGCAAGGGTTTCTCGCGTAGCAAGGAGAACCCCATCGATGCCGACGTCTTGGTGGTCGATGAGTTTTCGATGGTCGACGTGCCGCTGGCCTGGCACTTGTTCGAGGCAGTCGACCTGTCGCGGACCACGGTGCTGCTGGTCGGTGACCACAACCAGCTTCCGCCGGTGGGACCCGGAAACATCCTGCGCGATCTGATCCAGACACGCGCCATCCCCACGGTCATCCTCGATAAGGTCGTGCGTCAGGCTGGCGTCCTCAAGGAGAACTGCACCGCCGTTCTCAAGGGCGAGGTGCGCAAGACTAGCGAGGCATCGGTGGCCGGATGCCGGGATTGGTATCTGGTGGATCAGTTCACCGACCCGATGGCGGCACGCTCGTTCCTGCTGGAGCTGTTTCAGGAGCGGCTCGACGCCCTGGGGTTCGACATCATCAAGGACGTGCAGGTGCTGACGCCGACCCACAAGGGGCCGCTCGGCACCAAGGAACTGAACGAGGAACTGCAGCGGCTCATCCAGCGCAAGCTCTGGAACGCCGAGGTACCGCCGGTCGCTATGGGCCGCCGCGCTCCGTTTCTCAAGCACGACAAGGTCATCCAGACCCGGAACAATTACGACCTGAATGTGATGAACGGTGCCATCGGCTATGTGGTCGATGTCCTCGCGAACGGCACCCTGGTCATCGACTTCGACGGCATGCCGGTGGAGATGGAAAAGGGTTCGCCCGACCTGCAGGACCTGCAGCTCGCCTATGCGCTCACCATCCACAAAACCCAGGGTTCCGAATTCCCCTGCGCCGTGGTGGTGGTCCACAAGGCGCATTCCTTCATGCACCACCGCAATCTGCTCTACACCGGGGTGACCCGCGCCCGACGCACCGCCATTGTTCTGGGTGATCACTGGGGCATCCAGAACTGCGCCAAACGGTGCCAGGTGGATGACCGCCGGACCTTTCTGCCCCTGTTTCTGGACGCCGCCCAGCACGCGGAGGCGGATTTCGCCCGTGTCGCGGAGGCCGAATGAGTATGGGCGGAACGGATAACGTCAGGGAGTATTACCGGCTCGTCACCGAGATGGACATCGGTGACGTGGCCCGGGCACTCCTGCCGGGACGGATCACCCAAGAGACCGGCCAGCGCTTGATGTGCGACTGCCCCAACCATCAGAGCCAGTCGCGTCTGTCGCTGCACGTGATGCTCGACAAGCAGGGCTGGTACTGCTTCGGCTGCGGAGTCGGCGGTGATGTGCTGCAGCTCGTTGAGTTCATTCAGACGGGCTCGGTCACCGCCGGGCAATCCGGTCCGATGCCGGACAGCCACCGTCAGGCCCGGGACTATCTCGCCAAGAAGGCGGGCTTGCCGCCGCTGTCGCGCTATGGCCTCAGCCAGGAGCGTCTGGCCCAGACAGAGGCCGACCGCGCCTTCGAACTGCGGGTCAAGGACGCGCTGACCGCGCTGGCCAGGCTTTACCACGCCAGGCTCAAGGAGTCGCCGGAGGTCCTCGACTGGCTGAAATCCAAATACGCCCTGAGCGAGGAGACCATCGACGATCTCCTGATCGGCTACGCGGACAACGCGTCCGGCGCGGTCGCCCAACTGACCCGGGGCGAAGACGGCTTCTCCAAGCGGGAGCTTGCCGCCACCGGCGCTTTCCGGCCCACGAGCCAGGATGGCCTGACGCCATTTTTCGAGCGCCGCATCGTCTTTCCCTACTGGAGCCGTGGCCGGGTGGTGTTCATGATCGGCCGCAAGACGCCGTGGACCCCGGACGTGGGCTGGGAGCAAGGGAAATACAAGAAACTGCCGGTTCACGACGAGCACCAGCGGCCCTACGTCGCCGACTTCATCAACAACGCGCTGCTGTTCAACGAGGACTGCCTGCTGGCCAGGCCCGGCAAGGTGATCATCACCGAGGGGGTGACCGATTGCCTGGCGCTGATGCAACTGGGCCTGCCCACCGTGTCGCCGGTCACCGTTCGCATCCGGGCCGCCGATTGGGAGCGCCTGATCCCCAAGCTGCGCGGCGTCGAAACCGTCTACATCTGCCAGGACAACGAACTCTCCCAGGCCGGTCTCAAGGGGGCGCTGCAAACCGCTCGCACCCTGGCCGAACACAAGATCGACACCCGCCTGGTGACGCTGCCCTTGTCGGAGACACAGATCTCGGCCCGGCAGGAGCTGACCAAACGCTTCGGCCTGACGGCGAGCGTGGGGCCGAAGGAGCTGGCCAAGCTGCTGGCGGGACGTCCCGCCGAAGAGATTCAGGCGGCCGAGGCGCTTCTCGCCACCGCCAAGATAGACGTCAACGATTACATTGCCGCCGGGCATACCCGGGAGGATTTCGAACGCCTGCTCGCAGAAGCCAGCACGCCCATCGAGTTCGGCGTGCGCTCGCTACCCGAGGGCGCTGATGAGGAGGAACGCAACCGCCTGCTCGAACCGATCCTGAGGGAGATTTCCGAGCAGTCGCCGCTGGAACAGGCCCGCCTGCTGAAGCTGGTGCAGGAGCGCATCGGCGGTGGCGTTTCGATGGCCACCCTGAAAGAGCAGATCCGCGCCATCCAGAAGGACCGCAAGGTCGAGTTCCGTAATGAAAAGAAGAAGGCCAAGCGGATGTCCGGCGCGATGCCCGGATCATGCCGCGCCCGGGTCGACGAGGTGCTGATCGACACGGAACTGGAGAACGGCGCTCCCGACTACACCCTGGCCGCCGAGGCCGCCTACGACTGGTTCACCGCCAACGGTGCCCAGTTCTTTCACACCCTGCAGGGCGAGCCGTTCATGTATTTCGACAACGCCATCTACTGGATGGATTCGCCGGACCGGGGCCGCAAGCGCCATTACGCGGCCATGCTCTATAAGCACGCGGGCATGGTGCCGACCTCCAACGGCGGACGGACATTTTTCGAGGTGTTGCCAAGCCTGGCGATGATCCGTGGCCAGGTGCGCGACCATTTTTCCTGGCTGCACACCGATGTGGCCTCCTACACCGTCTATTTCAACCTGAACAATCCGGAGCACGAGATCGCCAAGATCACCCCGGACGAGATTCAGATCATGAAGAACGGCGGCAACGAGGACGGCATCATCCTGGACGGCTCGCGCAAGATGAAGCCGCTGAAATTCCTGCCCGACGCCGACCTCGAAGAGGCGGACCGGCTCCTGGTCGATCTGCTGGTGGGCAATATGACCTGTCCGCAGGGGGATCGATTTCTCATCCTTTCCTGGCTCTCCTGTTTCCTGCTGATCGACTTCGCCGGGACGCGGCCCATGACCCGCTTCGAGGGTTCGGCCGGATCGGGCAAGACCACCGCCAGCAAGATCACGTCGACGCTGCTTTACGGCGAGCCCCAGCACAAGAAAGCCACCGACGCGGCGAACTACACCGATGGCTCGCAGAACCCGCTCATCGTCCTCGACAACATCGAGGTCAAGCAGATGACCGAGGATCTGACCACCTTCATGCTGACCAGCATCACCGGCATCGCCAAGGAGAAACGCAAGAGCGGCACAGACAGCGAGACCATCACCGAGCGGACCAAATGCCTGCTGAACACCACCGGCATCGAGCCGCTGTGCGGGGAGCTTTCGGAGATACTGTCGAGGTCCTTCGTCATCAACTTCGACCTCGCCAACCAGGCCAGCGACTGCTTTCTGGAATCGGAGGTCATCTCCGCCATCCAGCAGAACCGGGATCTGATCATTTCGGCCATCATGAAGCGGACGAGCCATGTGTTGGCGATGATTCGGGACGGAGCCCAGAAACAGGTCATGCGTCTGCTGCACCGAACCATGCCGACTCATGGCAAGCGCCGGTGCAACGACTATCTGAGCCTGATGTATCTGATGATGCTGGCCGGGTCCGAGGAGCACGAGGTGACCACCGGACTCGAGGAGCTGAGCCCGCTGTTCATCGAGCAGATCCATTCCATTAACGACACCAGCCAGGAAATGGCCCGGGAGTCGAACCCCATTGCCACGGCGCTGGCGTCGCTCTTCCATGCCTACCGGAACGCGGTGGAACTGGACGAGAAGGCCCGCTACGGCGAGGACGACCGGGCAAACCACGTGGTGGGGTTCATCGAACGCTATCAGGTGAGGTTCGAGAACGAGAACACCATGGAACCGGTGTCGGCGGGACGGCTGCTCGCGGCGCTGCGCAGGGTCGGCCGGGAATTCAACCTCGAGTTCGAATACAAGAAGCCCGCCCAGCTCGGTCGGCGCATCAGCAACGACCTGGACGTCATCCGGGACGCCGGGTTTGACATCGACCGGCAGCGCAACGCCCACACCAAGAACTTCGAATACCGGATCGTCAAGACTGCCAATCTCTAACTCCACGCCATCTGACCAAATCATCCAGGACGCTCTCGGGCGTCCTTTTCTTTTGCGGTGGTGCGGTGAACACCGCTGTCCCTTGCGGTGGATAACCACCGCACGCCAAACCCTTGCCAGACAGAGCTTTCATGGCCTTTGCGGTGGTTGCGGTGGTAAACCCAGAGGTCTCACCCCCTATGGGCTGAAATATTTTTCCTTCCTACCAACCTGGCGTTTCCCGCTAGAGAAATTCCGGCCCAGCGAGAGAGACATTCCCCAAATACCACCGCAACCACCGCACTCTATCTTCTCTTTCTTCATAACTATCTAAAAACAAATAACAAACAAAGAGCCATGCCCTGCGGTGGGACGAGGAAACCTTCCACCGCACGACCACCGCAGCCACCGCACGTATCCACCGCAGCAGATGGTCACCGACGGTTTCAGGGCAGATCCGGTAAGTAACGGGAAAAGCGATTAACCCGTATTTCTGGAGCCTGAAACCATGAGCCTTCTGAAAACCATGATCAAGCACACCGCCGGAGGTCAGGACGCCTCGGCCGGATGTGAAGTCCCATTATTACCACCGCAACCACCGCAGCCCGCCATCTATGTCTCCACTGGGCTCGACGTCCACGAGATCGAAGACGCACGCGACTGGCCTGAAGACATGGAGATCGACGGCACGCTGTGTCGCCGTCTGTCGCCTGAATACTTTGCCTGGCTACGTTCCCGCATGGTCACCGCCCAAGCCGCGCACAAGGCCGGAAAGCTCCCCGAGGATGCCTGGAATACGCTGCGGCAGCGATTCAACGCCCTGCAGGAGCTGGCCATCCGGGAATTCGGCAAGGAAAGCCTCCAGGAGGTCCTGCAGTCCTTTTCCCCGAAGAACTACCGGCCACCCGCGCTTCGTCCCGAGTCCCAGGAGAAACCCGTCGAAACTCCCAGAAAGGACTGGATTTATCCCGGGAACCAAGCTTGGAAATGTAAGCAGCCGGTGACTTCCCAGGCTGTCGCCAAGGTCGACGCCATCCGTGAGGAGGCCATGGCCAAGGGCTGGTCCGAGGCACGCCTCTATCAGAACCAGGGCCGCTTCCGGTTTCCCTGCGGCGAGGACTACGGCCTGGTCTGCTTCGTCGATGGCGATCAGGAGATTGGCGAGGTCACCGAGCGTTCTATCGAAATTATCCACGGGCCGAAGTCCGGGCGTCCCAGCACGCTGCGGTTCTACAACCCGGACGTGCCGCAGCCGTGGATGAAGAAAGTGGAGGATTGAGCCGTGAAGAAAAAGAAACGCTACGCCAACGCCAAGGAAGTCCTGCCCGAGGAACTCTTCGAGCAGATCCAGAAGCACTACACCGGGATTCTCTGGGTTCCTGCACCGAGCAGGTTTTACCAGGAGCGCCGCGACCTGGTGCTTGCCCTTCATCTGCAGGGGATCAGCAGCCAGGAGATCTCCAACCTCGCTGGAGTGACCACTCGCCGGGTCAATCAGATCATCGCCGCCGAACGAAAACAGGACCGGGACCGACAGTTGGCCGCCGCTTCCGGTAAGTAACCCCTGAACCGGCGGGAGCGCGTTTGGAGGCTAAATCGGCCTCCCGCCCCGCATCCCGGCTTGGGAAAACAATATTCGGCAGGATTTCCACGTGGCACTGAACAAACCGGACAAAGAGACGCTGGACCGCTGGCACCGCAACGAGGGTAAGACCGAACCGCCCCGGCGCGGGCCTGGTGCGCCCGAGGGCAACCAGAACCGGCTGCGTCACGGCATCTTCGCCGACCGCTGCCTGACTCCGGAAGAGAAGGTCATGTTCGACGCGATCATCGACCGACTCAACCAGGACTTCGAGTTCAACAAGTCCAGCGACTTCCTGCAGGTGGAGTTGGTGGGCGTCTATTCGGTGAAGCTGGTCCGCGCCCAGATCGAGGGGAACACCGACGCCGCCGAAAAGCTCGACCGGATGATCCGCTGCCACATGAAGGATCTCAAGACCACCAAGATTGCCCGCGAGGGTGAGGAGCCGAAAGGCCCGCAGACCTCTCCGGCGGAATGGGCGGCGGCGCTGCTCGAGAAGGTGGCCGAGGCCGCCAACGCCCCGGCAACGAAAACCTCCGGCCGCAAGAAACGCGGAAAGAATTGCGGATAACACCATGGAGGGCTTTTCCGATGACCCCGGCACACGGCGACTTGCGGCAGACAGCTACACCAGGAATTGCGGATAAGACGTGTTCCTTGCACTTTCGGAATCGGCATTCACCGGCCGTCGATCATCATTTCCACTCCTCGACTTCCTCCAGCAGCTCCCGATATCCGCTTGGCATGTGTGCGCATAAGCCGAACCGCATAAGCCAAGCAGATATAGGCATGTTCACGCCGGGGCTCTCTCACATAACCCAAGTAGATATTGGCATGTCGAGACCCAGGCCGAACCGGACAAGCCCCGCAAACAGCCATTCCTTCGGCAACGGCCCTCGCATATGCCAAGCAGATATTGCCATGTGTGTTCCGCGACTGGAGCGCACAAGCCAAGCAGTTATAGCGATGTGCGGCCGACAGACAGCGAAGGAGAAATTCCGGTCAATCGATATTTCCCGCCCCACCCGGGATGTAGAGACCCTCCGTCATGATCATTCATCATCGGCGGATGTGTTCTTCTGCGGGCACTGTCATTCACTGTCTTCGACACTGTCTCGCCCAACGAAAACAGGAGCAGCCGAGGCCGCTCCCATCGTCGGGTCCGGAAGGATCAAAGGCGTTCGAGGGCTTCCTCGAGCTGACCGTCCACGAGGTGGGTGTAGATCTGGGTGGTGGACACGTCCCGGTGCCCCAAGGCCCGCTGCACCACGAGCAGGTCATTGGTCGCGCCGTAGAGGTGGGTGGCGAAGGTATGCCGCAGCCCGTGCGGCGTCAGTTCCTTTTCGATCCCGGCCTTCCGCAGCCAGTGGGCGAGCCGGTTGGCTATCTGCCGCTGGCAGAGTCTGCCGTCCCGGTTCGACAGGAACAGGGCTTCCATTTCTGGGCGGCCGTGTCGACGACGCTCGGCCAGGTAACGGCGCAGCAATGTGCGGAGGTCGGTCTTGATGAACTTGACCTGCGGCACATTCCCCTTGGCCCGCACCCGCAGATGCTTGGCGTCGAGGTCGATGTCATCCATGTCGAGCGCGGCCAGCTCGCCAAGCCTGATCCCCGTGCCCAGCAACACCTCGATCATGGCGCGGTCGCGCAGCGTGGAGAAATCGGTCCGCCCCTTGAGCTCCTTGAGCAGACGTTTCTTTTCGGCGGTAGTCAGGAAGACTGGCAGCTTTCTTGGCAACCGATGCATGCGGATGGACCGGGCCGGGTTGTCACCGACCACGCCCGTCTCGGCGGCCCAGGCAAAAAAGGCCCGCACCGCCGCCTTCATCCGATGGAGCGAGGCCGCCGAACGTGGGCCTCGCTCACTCTCAGTGACCGCCCCGGCGGAGAACACCTGGTCGAGGAACCCGACCGTGACCTCCCGGCAGACGATCCCAGGGGCCAGCTCCCCGGCCACGCGGACTACCAGGGCGAGGTCCCGGCGGTATGCGGCTATGGTCGCCGGGGAGCGTCCTTCGGCCGACAGGCGGGCACAGAACGCCTCTGTCGCGCCCGTCAGATCGAGGTCAGCCGTTCGGTTGCTCATCGCTGGACTCCTTTACCCGGCTGTGGCCCATGGGCGTGCTCTTGGGCAGCGGCAGCTCCTCGATGCGCCCCGACTCCCTGGCCCAGACCATCATCATGCGGAACACCCGGACGGTCTTGGCAATGGTGCGCTCGGCCCGCTCCTTGCCGTCAGGGAGTTTGAGCAGCAGGTCGGACTTGTAGAACTTGCCGACCTGGGGAAGCCGGATCTCGGCGAGCTGGCGATCCGCGCCGAAGAAGGCCTCCACCGCGTCGAGGTCCTTCCGGTAGGTGTAAAGGGTCCGCTCTTTCTTTCCGGATTCCCGCAGGTAGCCGATGAAAGCCTCGGCGGCTTGATGCACGGTGCATTCGGTCATGTCGATGTCTCCTTTGTCGGTGGCCCGGTGTGTTCAGGACAGGAACTCGTCCAGCTCCCGCAGCAGTTCCTCGACGTGGCCGAGGGAGCCGACGCTCGCCCAGGTGATGTCCGGCTGCTTCGCGTCCGCTTCGAGCTTGCCGCGAATGCCCTCGATCAGCCGGGCGATGTTCTCCTGCTTTTCTCGGTACGCCTTGAGTGCCTGCTGGCGGTTTCTGTCGTAGGTCATGGCCTGCCTCCGGTTCCGGTTTTCGTGGATGCGGGACCATCCCGCGTCACATCCAATGACGCTTCTATTTCGTTGGAAATCAAGTGTTTGCAGAGATCTTTCTGCATGTGCCCCAAACCCATAAACCAAAGGAGATCAACATGTTGAAGAAGACACTCGAATGGACCATCCCGCTGGTCCTTGCCGGGATCATGACCGGCTGCGCCACCTACCGGCCTCCGGCCCAGATCCAGTCGGCAGTGGCCACCGTCAACCGCCACACACCCGAGTATGTGACCGAGGCCAACAAGGCGCTACGCGAGGTCGGCCACCCGGACGCCGAGCGCCTGACCGGTGTCGGCCTGCGCCTGCAGACCGCCGTGGACGCCCTTGACCAGTGGGCCAACGGCTCGAACCAGGAGGCAGGCCAATGAAAGAGATCCTTCAGGAAAACAGCGATGCCGTCCGCCAGGCCGGTGAGGCCCTGGTCGAAATCGGCACCGAGCTGGCGGCGGGACGGATAGAGAACGCCCTCGGCCGTCTGGAAGCGGCCCAGCAGCAGTACCTGGCTTGGGCGGAGTTGGACCAGGCCATCATCGACATTCAGGAAGCTGTCCACGACCGGAAGAACACCCTGGCCGTGCAGCAGATCCTGACGGAACTGGTGGGCACCATCCTCGGCAACGCCTTGAGGACAGGAATGCACTGATGGCGGTAACCGACAAGGAGCGCAAACTCGCGGCAACCCTGAGCGACCCCGTGTTGTGGGGGCAAGCCTATCTCTACAACCGGGATGGCTCAGGCCGCGACTACTGGCCGCACCAGGTGGAGGACCTGCGTTGCCCGGCCAAGAACATCATTCACCTCGACGGCCGGGACGTGGGCAAGTCCATCGTGCTCTCGACCGACGCGCTCCATTACGCCTTCACCACCCGAGGCGGCCAGGGCCTCATCGCGGCTCCGCACCAGGGCCACCTCGATACCATCATCGAGGAGATCGAGTTCCAGCTCGACACCAACCCGGATCTGATGAACAGCATTGCCCTGACCAAGTACGGCAAGCCCAAGATCCACCGCAAACCCTACTTCCGGCTGGAGTTCACCAACGGTTCGGTGCTCTATTTCCGCCCGGCCGGGGCCTATGGCGACGCCTTCCGGTCCCTGCACGTGGGCCGCGTCTGGGTCGATGAAGGAGCCTGGCTGACCGAACGGGCCTGGAAGGCGCTGCGCCAGTGCCTCAAGGCCGGGGGGACGCTACGCATCTACTCCACGCCCAACGGCCTGCGCGACACCACCTATTACCGGCTCACCTCGTCGGTGCAGTTCCATGTGTTCCGCTGGCCGTCCTGGCTCAACCCTCTTTGGACTGAGGATCGCGAGGCCGAACTGCTGGAGTTCTACGGCGGCCGCGACAGTTCCGGCTGGCAGCACGAAGTGGCCGGTGAACACGGCAAGCCCTCCTATGGGGCCTTCAATGTCGAACAGTTCAACCTCTGTCGGCAAGATCTGCTGGAGTATCAGAAGATCGTCATCACCGATTCCGAGCTGCGCGATTGCGACACTGAGGAAGCGGCCCACGACCGGCTGGAGATGCTGCTCAACCTCACGCCCCGCAGCGGGCAGTTCTGGGTTGGCGGCGACCTGGGCTACACCAACGACCCCACCGAGATCGTCGTATTCCAGGAGACGGAGATCGGCGAGCGGACGCTGCTGAAGATGATCCTGCGCGTGCATCTTGAACACGTTTCCTATCCGCACATCGCCCAGATCATCGCGCTGCTGGAGCGTTACTACACCCCGGCGGGCATCGGCGTGGACAACGGCGGAAACGGTCTGGCGGTGGTTCAGGAGCTGCTCACCCTGGACAAGTACAAAGGGCTGGAGCTGGAAGGCAGGCTCAAGGGATACGACTTCGGCGGCATGACCCGGCTGGCGGTGCGGGACGGAAAGGAAATCAAGAAGCGAACCAAGGAGCTGATGACCAGCCTCATCAACGGAGCCCTACAGCGTAAGCAGGTCATTTTCCCCTCGGACGACCTGGAGGTGGAAGACCAATTCACCACCCACACCTACACCCTGCGGGACGGCAAGATCATCTATTCCAAGGGCAACGACCACATCATCGACGCGGTGCGATGCGCCATGCTGATCCGGGAAGAAGGTAACCTCGACCCGGTCGGCGAAGAGGTGGTTTCGCTCAAACCCGTGCTCACCAATCCGGTCTTCATCTGATCGCATCCTCCGACGCTTTCCACCCCGCTCCGGTAAGTAACCGGCATCGAGCCGGGTTCGGCCCACACGGGCCGGATGTGTGGCTGTCATGGCCGAAACTACCGAGAGGATCACGTGGAAAGCACCGCCCATCAGGACGAACAACCCGAAAGCCTGGACACCACCGGCTTTGTCATCGCGCCGCTGGCCGCAGCGGCCGCGCTCGACTCGGCGGCCTTCAGCAAGGTCAACGCCGCCGAGGCTATTCCGGCCACCTGGGAAGAACGCGCCCGTAAGGCCTGGGAATACTACGTCGAGGAGCCGCTGGTGAAGAATTGCGTCAACTCCTGGCGCACCTTCGCCGTGGGCGACGAGATCAAGATCACCAGCGATGACGAGACCCTCAAGGAGCAGGCACTGGAGGCCGCCTGGCGGTTGAACATCACGCAATTCATCAAGGACATGGTTCTTCAGCTCCTGGTGAAAGGTGACGCCATCGGCTTCAAGCGCTTCACCAAGTCCGGCCAGGACATCGAGGAACTGGTCTGCGTCAACCCGGTTTCGGTCAAAGTCAAATACGCCCAGGGCGAGCTGATCGAGGCCCGGCAATTTCCCGAGGACACCCCCGGCGGCGGGGAATCCATCCCGCTGCCCGTCGAACAGGTGGTCCACCTCAAATGGGATGCTCCGGCCTTCTCGCCCCGGGGTAACTCCCTCGTGCTTCCCGCATTTCAAGCCATCGAACTGCTGCGCGACTACCGCCGGGCCGAACAGGCCATCGCCAAGCGCTGGGCCACGCCCTTTCGCCTGCTCAAGGTGGGCGGCGCGTTCGGCCAGAAGATGGTGATGCCGGACCAGCGGATGCTCGAACAGGTTCGCGACATGGTCAACAAGATGGATATGAAAAGCGGCCTGGTGGTCCCGTTCTACGTCAACGTCGAAACCCACGGCACCGACGGTCAGGTCCTCAACGTCGAGGACAAGGTCAAAGAGGTAAAGGAAGACATCGTGGTGGCCCTGGGGCTGTCACGCTCGCTGGTGACCGGAGACGGCCCGAATTTCGCCACCGCCTCGGTGAGCATGCAGAAGATGATGGTCATGATCCGCGAGATCAAACAGGCCGCCCGCAAGCTCCTCGACTGGGTGTTCGACGACTGGATGGAGCTGAACGGCCACGGCGACAAAAGCATCCAGTTCATCTTCAACGACCTCGACCCAAGCGACGCGGTCGATTTCAAGAAGCTCCTCATCGAACTCTACGACCGCAAGCTCATCAGCCGCTCCAGCCTTCAGCTCAAGATGGACCTGGACCCGGACATCGAGGCAGCCAACCGCGAGACCGAACGTAAGCAGATCGACCTGATGGACGAGAAGCAGGTGAAGCCGGTGGTGGATATGGTCGTCTCCGGCATCCTCAGCGTGCCTCGCGCCCGGAAGATGCTCGGGATTCCGGCCGAGGACGATGAACCCACGGCGGAGGCGGCATTGGTCTGGTCGGGCGACCTGGAGTCCACCGGCGATGCGGCCGTGTGCGACGAGTGCAGCCACTTCATTGCTGACACCAACCACTGCCGGGTCCACAACAGCGAGCGCACCTTCGACGCCCCGGCCTGTCGCTTCATCGACCGCCGGGAGCTCCGCTGATGCCATCGGACCTCAAGCAGCGCATCCAGGTCGCCACCCTGAAAAGCCTGACGGCCCGCAACCGCTACAACGACCAGGTCACGGCCCAGCTCACCCAGGCGCTGAAACAGGCCGAAGACGAGGTCGCCCGCGCCATTCTCCAGTACCGCTCCCTCGGCTCCCTGCCGGACAACAAGCTCGCCGCGCTCAAGGGGCTGGAAAAGCTCCAGCTCGAACTCGACGACACCATGAAGCGGCTCAAGCGGGAGCAGACCCTGGTCTTTCGCAAGACGACCAAGGACTCCTTCAAGCTCGGCATCCAGCAGGGAATCGGAGAGCTCGCCGACGCGGCGCTGCCGTTCTACGCCGACCTGAAGCCCGAGGGCATCGACAAGTTGGCCACCAATGTGTTCACCATTGTCGACACCAACGCCCTCGACTTCATGGCTCAGTACAACCTCACGCTCGCCGGTGACGTCCACCGCGAACTCGCAGACGGCATCAAGCGCACCATCCTGAACGGCGTCGCCACGGGCAAGGGAGCCGACGACATCGTCCGGGACATGGGCAAGGTGATCATCGACAAGGATTCCTTTCGTCAGGCCGGAAGCCGGGTGTTCAGCAAGGCGCAGTACCGCATGGAGATGATCGCCCGCACCGAGGTCCTCCGCGCCCACAACATGGGCAGGCTCAAGTTCCACGAGCGGGTCGGCATCCAGAAGCTGGAATGGCTGGCCATGGAGGACGAGCGCATGTGCCCGGTCTGCGGCGGCCTGGACGGCAAGATCTTTCTAATCGACAAGTTCCCCCAGCAACCCGCGCATCCGCACTGCCGCTGCACAAATATCGTGGCTTGGCCGATGACCGTCTGCGGCAGCGAGATGGCCGCCAAGGCAGCCGCACAGGCATCTCAGGGGGACGCCTGCATTCTCCCGCCCCACGTACTGGAAGGCATGGCCGACGCCCAAGCCAAGGAGAATGCCAAGCTCAAGAGCGCCTTTGAAAACGGCGACATCGCCGACCTCGGCTCGCTGACGGTCAAACAGCTCCAGACCCTGGCGAAACAGAACGGCGTGGCCATCGCCCGGACCAAGGCCGATTTCATCAAGTTGCTCGATCTGGCCGAACCCGGGATCGATCACGGCGACCTGGCCGGAGCGGCGCTCAGCGCCAAGCTCAAGGAACATAAGATCGGTCTGCTGCGGACCAAGGAAGAACTGGTCGAGCTGCTCGGACTGAAGCAGGCGGAACTCAAACAGGCCAAGCTGCTCGCCGCCCAGATGGCGAAGATCCCTCCCGCCGAGGGGCTGGGGGGCATGACTGCCCAGCAGCTCAAGGAGATGGCGAAGGAGAACGGCATCTCCCTCAACATGACCAAACAGGAGACCATCGAGCTGCTGGATAAGCTGGAGCCCGGTGTGGACCACAGCGGCCTGATGGGCAAGGAACTCGCGGCGGCCAAACAGAAGCACGGCATCGGCATCCTCAAGAACAAACAGCAGCTCGTCGAGGCGCTGCAGAAGAAGGCCGGTGCCGACATGGCCGAGTCGGTCAAGAAAAAGGCGGTCGACGAGGCCAAGCAGAAGTTGATCCTGAAACAGAAAACGGCCCTCGAAGACGCCGCCAAGGCCGTGGTCGTTCCCGACACGCCAACCGGCTACAAGGATTTCCTCGACGCGATTGCCAAGGCGGAACAGGCGGTTTCCGGCGGCACCGATCTGCCCCAGGATCTGCTTGCAGCCCACAGCAAGGAAATCGCCCTCAAGAAACAGCTCTTCCAGGACCAGGTCGGCAAGCTGAAATCGACGGAACTCAAGACGCTCGCCAAGGAGACCAAGGTCCAGTATTGGCAGTGGGCCAACAAAGACGAGCTGACCACGCTCTTCACCGAGACCGATCCCGCGAAAATCAAGGCGGTTCAGGCCAGCATCGACACCAAGCACGCCGCCTGGGCCGAAAAGCATGGCGGCAAGAAGAAAACCGCTCCTGCCAAGCCCGCCACGCCGAAGAAAGATCCGCCGAAACCGGCTCCACAGCCGAGCCCGGTCAAGCCGCCCGAGGCCAAGATCGGCAAGAAAGGCGCGGAGTTCGCCACAGTCGATTCAGCGTGGCAGCAGAAAGGTCTGCCGTCAAAATTCAAGAAAACCGGCAAGGCCGCTGTCGGCGGCGCACATGAAAAGGAGTTCTGGACCGACGAAAACGGCGACAAATGGCTGTTCAAGCCCGTTGGCCGCAAGGACGATGAGTTCATCGCCTTCGGAGAGGAAGCAGCCTACAAGATTGGCCGCCTGATCGACCCCCATTCCATCGAGGTGCGCACCATCCAATTGAACGGCCGCACCGGCTCCATCCAGAAATGGCGCACCGATCTGCGGGACGACTTCGATTTTCGCAACATCCTGCCCCAGGATCTGACCACCATCGAACTGGAGCAGATCCAGCGCGAGCATGTGGTCGACTGGCTGATCGCCAACCACGACGGACATTCCAAGCAGTTCATCCGCGCCCGGGACGGTCGCGTCTACGGCATCGACAAAGGCCAGGCATTCAAGTTTCTGGGGCAGGACAAGCTCTCGCTCGACTATCACCCCAACGGTGTCTGCGGCGAGGAAGAGCCGTTTTACAACAAGGTCTTCCGGGCGGCCAAGGAAGGGAAGGTACGGGTCGATCCGAACCCGACCTTTCGCTACATCCAGGAAGTCGAAAAGATCGCCGACGAGGATTACCTCGATCTGCTGCGGCCCTACGCCGAGGGACGGTTTTCCAAGGACCCGGCCGGGCTGCGGCATTTCTATGATCTGGTCTTGGAGCGGAAACACAATCTCAGGCGGGACTTCGAAGGCTATTACGCCGATGTGCTGGGGGATCGGGGCTTCCGTTTCGACAAGCTGAGCGCCGCCACCGGGAAGAAAAAGTTGCTCTCCTCCGCCGAAGAGACCCTGGTCGAGGAGGCCCGCAAACTCGGCTGGCAGGGCAAGACGCTGCCCTTCGACAGCGGCGACGTGGAGGACCAGAACGCGCTGATCTTCACCGAGAGCTTCAAGGGGAAGAAGCGCACCGTGGTCAAGATGAAGATCCGGCCGGACACTGATCGCCGCATCGACGAGGTGCTGCGCAGGTATGTGCAGACGGCGGCCGGGGAAAAGGGACAACCGCTGGTCGAAGACAGCTTCTTTCCGACGATTCTGGACGCCGTCAAAAACGTCAACTTCCACGTGGGCGACGGCAAGTACAACCGGACCAAGATCGACAAGGCCCTGCGCCTGCGCAAGAAACTGGAGACCCTGCAAAAGAGCGCCGACCCCAAGGTCAAGGAGATGGCGGACCACTATCTGAAATGGGTCAAGGAGATCGAAGAGTCCGTCGACTGGGACCGGGCCACCAACGGCGTATTCGATCAGTACTTGCCCAAGCTCGACGCGCAGAAACCCAAGGAGAAACCGCCGTTCAAGGTGGAACGTGGCAAGGTGACCCATACCAAGCGCAGGATCGGGTCCGGCACCATTACCGTCGAGGCCGACGACATCGACAACCGGACGCTGTTCAATCACAACTCCCGCATGCAGGACGGGCACCAGTACACCGTCACCTTCGAGGACGGCACCCGGGTCCGCTATCGCCCCTGGTCCGACACCAACCTCTATGCCCAGCGCGGCGAGCTGGAAATGATCCTGGACGGCGACGCCACCCCTGGACGGGTCGAGGCGATGCTGGAAAAGCTCGAACAGCTTGGGATCGATACCCGGGTGGCCACGGCGGAAAACGCCGAGCAGATGTATCTCGAAAAGCTCGCCTACATCCGCAAGACCGACAAGAGCGCCGACTACAAACGACTGCAGAAATCCCTCGACGACCGCAATGCCACCACCACCGAGCGGGTCCAGGCTCTGCGCGGCTATTGGCAAAAGGAACTGGGAGTTCAGGACATCACCCAGCTTTCCGGATACAACCCGCTGGGCGAATACCAGGCGGGTTTTCTGGACCGCGACGCCAAGGGCGGATACCGGCACCAGTTCCGGTTCGACATCACCGATGAGGAGCTGGAAAAACAGATGAAGGGCTATTCGCTGGTCCACGATCTGACCAACGGCGAGAGCATGTCCGGCTTCATCGACTTGATCATGGAGAACAACGGAGCCATGGTCAGCACGGTCGAGAAGATGCGCATGGGCGTGGCTCCGGGCGGAATGTCCCCGGTGGCCGACATGCAGACCGGCGGCGCGAGCTATTTCTTCACCCGAATCAAGAAGCAACCGGCCAGCGACGCCTCACCGGCCCTCTACTTCAAGAAACAGATGCTGCGGCGCATGGACGCCATCAGCTATGACCATGACGCCTACGGCAAGGTGATTGACGACTACGTGCAGCGCAACCGGGGAGCCAGCATCGATGATTGGAAGCGGTTCTCGCAGCGCCATGGCAACGAGACCATCTTCAAATACTCGGTGACGCTACTGGACAACATCGAGTTCATCGTGGCCAGAAGCGACAACGAACGCCGGGAGATCATCCAGAGTTTCACCCGGCGCGGCATCAAGAAACTGCCCGACGGGCGCAAGGTGGAGGACATCGTCCATACCCCGCAAAGCTGGAGCAAACGCAAACAATGACCATGAAGGACTTTATCGAGCAGGAAAAACGGCGGCTGCAAGAATCGCTGCACTGGTTCAACAGCCGGGGCAGCCGCATGACGGTCAGAGAATCCGGGGATCTCTTTCTGGATACCCTGGTGGACAGCTTCACCGTCACCCGGATCGCCCCCCATTTCGACGCCGCTGGCAACCATCTGCGCACCGATTTCTGGCTGTTGTGGAAGGCGCTCGGCTACGACGAGGGCTTCCAGCACGCCCACACCGTCAAGGTGGTGGATGTCCGGGTCGAAGACACACTGACAGCCGAACATGACGGTAAGACGGCCGAAGGGTGGCTGATTGTCGATCTGACCGACGACCTGGGCCGCATTCACCATGTCGAAATGATCGAGCCGGTCTCGGAGCCCGAACTCGCGGCGGATTGGCAACGCTGGATCTCCTACAGGAAGAAGAACGCCGAGAGATTCCGCCGGATCGACGACCAGCTTCTGGCCGAACATCTCCGGATCGCAGAGGACTGGTCATGAAACTGCGCTATATGATCGACTCGATACTCGCCGACCGGCAAGCCACCGTGTCGGAATACGTGCCCGTGGGCGTCTGGGTTCAGGGACCGGGTCCCGGTCTGGATGTGGAGATGTACTACCTTGACCGGGGACCGAACGGGCTTGCCGACCGCAAGGATGAGGCTGCCTGGGTGGTCAACCGTCTGGTCGAGGCCGGGGCCACCTCGCTTCCGGCGGATTTTCTCGAATACCACCGACTGTCCCGCTCTCCCTACGACGGGGTCTTTTCCGAGATCGCCGAGACCGACGAATACCCCTCCATCGACGCCTGCGGTAAGGCCGTTCTGGCCCGGCTGAACCCCGCCCGCTGAAATTCACCGTCACCCTCCGACACATCGCCGACGCTTCCGGTAAGTAACCGCTGAACGCTCCCCGCAGGTCGCGGAGAGCACAGCAAACTGACCGGAGACGTTGATGGAACTGTTCGCCACAGACCTGGAAAGGCTGGCGTTTCTACTGGAGGCCGATGCGGCGCTGACTCTCGATCCCGATGCGCTTGGGACCGAGGCCGCCGAACAGTCCGCTCCTGAAGAGCTCCCTCCCGAGAAACGCCCCAAGTACATCACCAACTACATCGGCAGTAAGCAGAAGCTCGTCGACTGGATCTGGAAGCATACCCCGGAAGGCGTTTGCACCGTGCTCGACGCCTTTTCGGGGTCTGCGGTCGTGGCCTACATGTACAAGACCAAGGGCCTCCAGGTCATCGCCAACGACCGGCTCCGCTACTGCCACCACGCCGCCAAGGCGATCATCGAGAATAACTCGGTTCGCCTGAGCGAGGACGAGATCGAGGCACTCCTGGCCGACAACGCCAAGGCGGGCAGCTTCGTTCAGGACAACTTCAAGGGCATTTTCTTCGCCAAGGGCGTCCATGCGCTGATCGACACCATCCGCGCCAACTGCGACAAGCTCTCCGGCTTTAAGAAAGACATCGCCCTGTTCGGTCTCGGCAAGACCTGCATGAGTGGCAAAGGCGGCTTCGGCCACTTCTCGTCGTCCACCGACTATGGCCGCCGCCAGGACACCCCCGACGAGTTCAAGGATCGTCTGCGCAAGAACCTGCAGCGCATCAACGCCCTGGTCTTCGACAACGACAAGGAGAACAAGGCCCACCGGCAGGACATCAACGACCTGCTGCCGAAAGCCAAGGCGGATCTGGCCTACTTCGATCCGCCCTACGCCACCGAGTTTTCGACCACCAACTACGAGCGGGCCTACCACTTCGTGGAGGGGCTCATGACCTATTGGGAAGGGCTCGAAATCAAGGCCGACACCAAGGTCAAGTATTACGAGACCGACCACAAGACCGTCACCAAGGCCAACGCCAGCGAATTCTTCCAGACCTTTCTCGGCAATGCCAAACACATTCCGCACTGGCTGATTTCCTACCGCGATCACGCCTATCCCAACGAGCAGGAGATGAAGCGGATCATCGGCTCCTTCGGCAAACAGAGCCGGATGAAGTCCAAGGATCACCACTACGCCATCACCTCCAAGCACGGCGAGGCTTCCAACGCCAAGGAGCGTCTGTTTGTCTGTGCTCCCGGGACCAAGGCCAGCGCCGAGCGGGAGGAGAAACCCGTTCCGATGGCCGCCGCCGCGAACTTCCACACCAGCATCCCCGTGGACATCCGGCTGGGCGATGGTGAACGCCTCGCGACCGAGGCCATGGATGTCGGATCGGCGGGCGACCCCCAGTTCAGCTTCGTGCTCTGCCGCACAGGGACCAACAAGAACGGCGACCACTTCACCGCCGAGGAGTTGTCCGGTCGGCACATGACGGCCGTGAACAAGAAGGTCGATCTGCAGCATTCGCAGGAGTTCAACGACATCGTCGGTGGCATCGTCGCCGCCGACTACCTGGAGGACGACAACGGCGGCCGCGTGGAATGCGTCGGCGAGCTGTACGTCCACGACACCCCGGCCGCCCGGCTGGCCTACAAGCTGATGAAGCGCGGGATCATCTCCCAGGTCTCCATGGAGTGCGACTACCAGGAAGGCGAATGCTCGGTCTGCCACAAGCGCTTCCAGAACAAGGCCGACTACTGCACCCACCTGCGCAAATTCAAGGGCCGTGATTTCAATGGCCAACCCGTTTTCGAGATTCTGCACGGCGTCACTTTCACCGGACTGGGACTGCTCGACCGCAAAGGCGCGGACGAGAACGCCAGGATTCTGCAGGTGGCGTCCCTTCAGAGCCAGCCCGACCAATCCCAACCCGAAGGAGATTCCACGATGGAAGACAAAACCAAACCCACCGATGACCAGGCCGTCGAAGCGGCCAAGAAGAAACCGGCCCAGCAGGAAGGCGATCCTGCCCGTGTTACCGACCTGGAAAAGGAAAACCGGCAGCTCAAGGCCCAGGTCGCCGAGCTGCAGAAACGCGTCCAGGAACTGGAAGCCGAACAAAAGGCGGCCGCCTGCCGCTCCCGGGCTAAGAAGCTGCTCACCCGTCTGGAGAAGCAGGGACTCTCCTTCGCTTCCGAGGAGGACCGGGAAGCCGAGCTGAAACGCCTGGCCGAACTGTCCGACGAAGCCTTCGCCGCCACCGAGGCCGCTTACGAGCGCCTGCCCAAGTCGGCCAAAGCGGACAAGGACAAGGAAGAGAAACCCGCCGACAGCGACCAGGGCGGCAAGCCCGCCGCCAAGGCATCGACGGAAACCCCGCTGCGCAGCGACGCCGGTGTCCGGCCCCACGATGTGGACGACCGCAAGGTGTCGCTCGAGGACCGCTTGCGCGACGGGTTCATGGCCGCTTACCGCAACCGTGTCGGCGAGGACTCTCCCGAACACTCGGAAATCAACGCATAAGGAGGAAACACCATGTCATTTATCAATCCGTGTCACCGCAGCCTCGCCTATGGCGACGGCCACATCCAGGGCGACGGCCAGCTCGGCCAGGTGGTCCGCGTGGTCGGCGACGACCTGTTCGCCGTCAACACCGATCCCACCAAGCGCTCCTTCGGCATCCTGATCAAGGACTACGCCGGTGGCGAAATGCCCGGTATCTACTGCGATGGCGGCGTCTACGAGACCGACGCCTTCGAAGGGACCGTCGTCGCCGGAGACGACCTGAAAGTTTCGGCGAACGGTCGCCTGACCAACGGCGTCGCGGCCGGAGAGCACGTGGTCGCTCACGCTATTTCCGTACAGAGCGGCGTCCTCAAATTTCGCCTGCTCGTCTAACCCAAGGAGCCAACGCACATGAAAACCAATCAGTTGAAGATCCACTCCCAGGAGTACATGGAAACCATGGCGCGGCTCATGAGCGAGGCTCTCGAGTCGCCCGAAGGCATGCGGGCGCTTGCCGCCGCCATTGCCGCGCCCATCGAACAGGAGATCAAGCGCAAGGAGATCTCCTCGCTGCTGCTTACCAAGCACACGCTGCCCAAGGGCGAACGTCCGGTTTACCAGAAGAAACCGACCGTCAAGGCCCACTGGATCAGCAAGGACGGCGACGCCCAGGAGCAGGAGGTGGGCAAGGACGAAGTCGAGTTCCCAACCAACCGCATCCACTCCAATCCGATGGTGGATGTTTCCGTCCTCAAAAATGGCAACATCGGCACGCTGATGGATATCCAGACCAGCGCCGCCGACGCCATCCGCAAGGAGATGGACCGCCGCACCATCTCGGTGCTCTCCTCGGCCATCCCGGCGGCCAACACCATCGAGGTCACCGGCGATTTGCTCACCGAAGAGGCACTGAACGAGGCCATCTCGATCATCGAGGACCTGGAGCTGTCGGTGAAGTACATCGTCATGCGTGGCCGTCGGTTCAACGACATGCGCGGCTGGAACCTCGATCCCCAGACCAAGCTCGAGCTGCGCCAGAAGGGTGTCATCAAGAACTACGGCACCGGCGGCATTCTGCTGACCGCCTCCATGCCGCTGGACGAGATCATCATCGTCCCGGATGAAGAGGTCGGGAAGATGCCGGTGCGTGAAAACCTGAAGACGGAATCCATCGACCAGAAGACCCGCTTCAAGACCGGCTGGCTGGTGTGGTCCGAGATCGGTCAGGGCATTACCCGCCCCGACATCATGGCCAAGGTCAAACTGGTTCCGTAATCCGGGAGGTGACGTGAGATGAATCGAATCAAGAACATCCGTCCCGGCGTTCTGGTGATCCCCGACGCCGGGCTGAAACTCAAGCCCGGCCAGGTGGTCGAGGTGGAACGCCTCACCAAGCAGATCCAAGCGGCGCTCAAGAATGGCCGCCTGGCCATGGCCGACAAACCGAAACAGGAACCGCTCGCCCCTCCAGAGCCCGACCAGGACGCGGAACCGGTGGACCTGAGCAAGCTCTCCGCCACCGACGCCATCTCCAGGGTCAACGAGGAGGCCAATCCGGAGACCCTCAAAGGCTACATGGATACCGAGAAACGCCGCACGGTGATCGACGCGCTCAAGAGCCGTCTGGAGGGCCTGCAAGGTGCTGCTGAGTGACCTGATCGCCGACCTGCGGCTCGACCTGTCCGATCCGGGCGCATCTCTCTTCGAGGACCAGACTCTGGAGAGATGCGTCCGGAAGGCCGTTTTCCGGGTCGGCCGCGACCTCGACCAATCGCTGACGATCACGGCCGGAGAGATCACCCCCGATCCCACCGGCGAGGTCCGCGAGCTCCTGGTGATCATGGCGCAGATCCACGCCTGCCAGGTCATGCGTTCGGCCACCGCCAACGCCTTCTCCTTTTCCAGCGGCGACAAGAGGGTGGACAAAACCGGCCAGCCCGGCCACTGGGCCAAGCTCGAGGCCGATCTGCTCGCTGACTACCGGCAGCGGCTCACCGAGTTGCGTCCGGCCACCCAGCTCGACCAGGAAGCCTATATCCTGACTCCGAGCGGACTTGCGCCGGTCATCTACGAACAAGGGATCGATCTCGATGTTGTTGAATGACCGGGAACGCGCCGAAGCCGTGGCCGATGTCGCCCGGCTGATCCTCTCCTCCGGCCAGACCGCACGGGTTCTGCGCGTGGTTCCCGGCGAGCGGCTCTACGGCACCGACGATGCCGAATACTCAGAAGTTTCTGTCATCCCCCTCGAACTGAACGAAACCCCGCCGGAGGAGTTGAGCGGCAAGATCGACGCGCTCGCCTGTGTCCTTCCGGATGCCGACGTCCGGGGTGAAGACCGCCTGGCCGCAGACAGAGAAACCTATCGCATACAGAGTGTGGAAGAAGAACACTTCTTCGGCACAGTCACCCACAAGAACCTGCAACTGGTGAAGCTCAATGGGCGTTAGGCGGACCGGAGACTGGGACAAGGCCCGCGCCAAGCTGACCACCGGCATGGGGCCGCGCCTGGCCACGGCCTTGCGCCAGGCCACAATCCGCAACGCCCTTTTTCTGGTGCGCGAGATTCAGCGGGGGATACGCTCCCAGGCCCCGGGCGGCCAAGCCTTCGTGAAACTCGCCGCAAGCACCATCGAGCGCAAAGGTTCCAGCAAGGCGCTCATCGACACCGGCTTTCTCGTCAACGCCATCACCCAGAAGATCATGGCCGACAAGGCGTTCGTCGGCCTGCTGCGCGGCACCGTCAACAAGGACGGGGAAGACATGGTGAACATCGGTGCCGTCATGGAGTACGGGGCCACCATCAACCATCCCGGCGCGACCATCATCATCCCCGCCAGACCCTTTCTGCATCCGGTGATGGAGAAGTACCGCGAGCAGATCCTCCAGAACTATCGCGAGGCGATCCGCTCCGCGCTTTGAGCCTCCGACACATCGCCAGCGCTTCCGGTAAGTAACCAGGCAGAAAACGGAGGCGTCCCTTGAGCACGATACAGACCGTCACAGAAACCCTGATCCGCCTGGCCAAGCAGGCCATCCACTCGGACACCGTGCTGGTGTTCCCGGATGACCTGTTCGAGGTCCAGCGCACTCCCAGCGTCATCCTCCAGGGGCCGAAGTTGACGGAAGACCGTTTCCGCCGCAGCCAGAGCCGCCTGTTCGAGAAGAATATCGCGGAGCTGACTTTCGAGGAGTGCCGGTTTCCCCGGCTCTATCACCTCGATTTCGACCTGGTGGTAACCGTGGATCGGGAGGCCGAACTGCTCGGTTTTCACGAGTCGGTATCGCGGTTCCTTCAGCTTTACCCGGAGATCGCCATCGCAGACCAGGGCAGCTTGAACCTCACCGAACTGGTTCCTCTGGGCGGTCTGGCCTGGGTGAACCTCTCCAACCTCCGGCAAAGCTCCGGACGCATCCGTATCGAATCCTGCCCGGTGTACGACGGCGACCTGCGCGACGGTCGGCTGATCCGGGACCGGACCTTCCAGTTTCACGGCGACGTGACAGAGCAACGAACCATTCAACCGTAAAGGAGAACAACCGTGATCGAGATCAGAAACCTGCAGTTCCAACCCCTGACGTTCAACCTCTCCGGCCAGGGAACCCTCCACCTCGGACCGCGAGAGCGCAAGAGCATCGCCCGCAAGGACCTCTCCGCCGAGATCAAGACCGCCGGGAAACGCGGCCTGGTGCGCATCACCGACCTGACCGGCGGCGCGGAACCGGAGCCGGAAAAGCCCACGGCGACCGAGGACGTCGGAACCGATGAGGCTAAGACCACCAGCAAGCGGAGGAAATAACCATGCCGACCTATCTATCCCCCGGGATTTACACCCGGGAAACGGATTTCAGTTTCTATGTGAAGCAGATCTCGACCTCGTCGGCCGCCATGGTCGGGGTGGCCGAGAAAGGCCCGATCAACAAGCCCGTGCTGGTGACGAGCTGGGAGCAGTTCATCAACCGTTTCGGCTCCTATATCAACGAGAGCTATCTGGCCTACGCCGCCCGGGCGTTTTTCGACAACGGCGGCTCGGTCCTCTATGTCACCCGTATTGCCCATCTCACCGATCCCACCGACCGGGACACCCTGACGGCGCTGAAGTCTTCCATCGTGCTGCAGAACCGGGAGGCCACGCCCGCCGACACCCTGCGGATAGAAGCAGTGAACGAAGGCGTCTGGGGCGACCGACTCTCCATCTCCATCGAGGACGGTTCTCTCGATCCGGCCAACCATTTCAACCTGGTGGTCCGGCACAAAGGCGATGTGGTCGAGGTGTTCAAGGATCTGAGCATGGACGAGACGCTGCCGAACCATGTGGAGCTGGCGATCAACGACCGCTCGGATTTCATCCTGGTCCAGGATCTGGCCACAGCAACGGGAACGCCCGGCGACCGTCCAGGATTGGGCGTGTTCACGCTCAGCGGCGGCGACAACGGGCTGACCGATCTGGCCGATGCGGATTTCATCGGCGATCCCTCGCAGCATACCGGTCTCTATGGCTTTGACGAGATCGACGCCCTGAACCTGCTGATGGTCCCCGGCGTCACGACAGTGCCGGTGATCAACGCCGGAATCGCCTATGCCGAAGGGCGCAAGGACCTGCTGTTTATCGCCGACACGCCCATGCACCTGGAGCCGCTCGAAGCGGTCGACTTCCGCAAGGGACAAGGGATGTACAGCCACGCGGCTTTCAACTCCTCCTACGCGGCGCTCTACTACCCCTGGCTGGAGATCAGCGATCCGGTCAACTCGCGCAAGAAGCTGGTGCCGCCCTGCGGCGCGGTGGCGGGCTGCATCGCCCGCAGCGACCAGAAGACCAACGTCTGGAACGCGCCCGCCGGTATCGACCGGGGCCGCATCTTCAACACGCTCTCCCTGGCCTACAAGACCAGCCGTGGCGAGCGCGATGTGCTCTATCCGGAAGGGGTCAACGTCATCGCCGTGTTCCCCGACACCGGCATCAACATCTGGGGGCAGAAGACACTGCAGAGCCAGCCCTCGGCCGTGGATCGCATCAACGTCCGCCGTCTGATGATGTTCATGGAGGAAGCCATCTCGGAATCCTCCCGCTTCGTGGTGTTCGAGCCGAACCATCCCCAGACCTGGCGTGCCCTCGGCCGCCTGATCAACCCCTTCCTGCAGGACATCAAGGACAAGGGTGGCCTCTACGACTTCGCATTCCAGTGCGACGAGGAGACCAATACCCCGGCGGTCATCGACCGCAACGAAATGGTGGCCCGCGTGTTCGTCAAGCCGACCAAGACGGCGGAGTTCATCGAGCTGAACTTCATCCTGACCAGCACCGGCGCGGACTTCAAAGAAATCATCTAACGGGAGAACACGGCTATGAGAAGCGGAAACATGCCCAAGAGCCTTTACCAGAACTGGCAATTCGCCATCGAGGTAAATGGCTTCGACGTGGCCCTGTTCCACAAGGGACAGGAGCCAAAAACCGAATTCGAGGAAGTGGCCTTTGCCCCGGCCGGTTCGATGTTCGACCAAAAGGTGGCAGGGCGGGTCAAGTTCGAGGACATCACCCTCGAGAAAGGCACCCTGCAGGACGGCTCCGACGAGGCGGCCCGCGAATGGATCAAGAAACAGGTGGACGTGAACGCCGTCACCGGCGGCCTTCCGGCCGACTACATGCGCGACATCGACGTTGTCCGCTACGACCGCACCGGCAACGAGACCCGCCGCTGGACCCTGCACGGTGCCTGGGTGAAGGCGCTCGAATACGACGAGCTCGAAGGCGGCAACACCGAGAACACCATCGAGAAGCTCACCATCTGCTTCCAATACTGGACCTAAAACGGAGGATCGACCATGTACAGCTTTGAACTGCCAAGCGGCACTGAACTCGAGCTTCGGGAAATGACCGGGGCCGAGGAAGAACTGCTCACCAACCAGCGCCTGATCCGTTCCGGAGAGGCGATCAACCAGGTGCTCCGCAACTGTTTCGTCCGGCTGGGCGAGAAGACCGATCCCGATCTCGCCGAGGTGATGAACCTGCTCTCGGGTGACCGGCTGTTCGCCCTGGTCCGCCTGCGCCAGATTTCCCTCGGCGACGAGGTGGAGCTGGAGCTGAGCTGCCCGAACAGCTCCTGCCGCATGACCAACTTTGTGACCATCAATCTCGAGGATCTCAAGGTCACCCCCTACGGCGAGGAGCGGGAGTTCGCCTTCAAGCTGCCCGGCTCGAAGAAAACCGTGCGCTTCGGATATCTCGATGGCCACAAGGAAAAGCGTCTGGCCAGCCTGCGCGAGCCCAACATCACCTCGGCCATGCTCATCCGCGTCCTCGACATCGACGGCAAGGCTCCCTCCAAGAAGAGCCTGGCGGAAATGTCGATGCGCGACCGCAACGCGCTGCGGCAGGAGATGTCGCGGGTCGACGCGGGAATCGACACCTCGGTCGAGACCGATTGCGATGGCTGCGGCACCAAGATCCGTACCCGCCTGGAGGCCGAACCGGCTTTTTTGTTCCCCGGAGTTCGCTTGTAAGCGACGCATTCTTTCTCGCTTACGGCGGACTGCACTGGGGCTGGTCGGAAACCCGCTCGCTGCCGCTCGGGGTCCGGCGTCAGTTCGTCGAGGCCCTCGAGCGGCAACTTGATTTTGAACGTGAGCAAACGGAACGGCGATAGATGAACGGCGATCTCGGACTGGGCATAGTGGTATCGATGAAGGATGCGTTCTCGCAGAACGCGCAGCGCATCCGTGGTTCCATGATGGACCTCGATTCCACCGTGGCGGATGCTAGCGAGCGGATGACCCGCAACCTGGACCGCATCCAGCAAGGGACCATGATGCTGGGGGCGGGACTGGCCCTGATGGCAGTGCCCGCCGCCCTGGTCGCCTCCACCGCCGCGACCCAGAAGGCTCTGGGCGAGCTGGCGTCCCTCGGCGTGCAGGACCTCCGGGCCATCGAGGACGCCGCAGAATCCTTCACCAACCAGTGGTCCGGTGCCGACAAGGCGGCGTTCATCACTGCCACCTACGATGTGAAATCGGCCCTGTCCAACCTCAGCGACGAGGCGGTGGGCGTCTTCACCTCCATGGCCGCCATGACGGCCAAGGCGACCAAGGCCACCACCCAGGAGATGGTTGGCACCTTCACCACGGCCTACGGGATCTTCAAGCCCATCATGGCCGACATGAACGACATGGAATGGGCGACCGCCTTTTCCGGAGCCATGGCGCAGACCGTGGCCTCGTTCAAGACCAACGGCACCCAGATGGCCGACGCCATCAAGAACATCGGCGCGGTGGCGGCCGCGAGCAACATTCCCCTGAACGAGCAGCTCGCCGTGCTCGGCCAGCTCCAGACCACCATGCCCGGCTCCGAGGCGGGCACGCTGTACAAGGCGTTCATCATGAAGGCGGCCGAGGCCGGTGACGAGCTTGGCCTGTCCTTCACCGACACCAGTGGCCGTCTCAAGGGCGTGGTTCCCATCCTGCAGGAGATCAAGCGCCAGTTTCCCGATCTCTCCAACGCCGCCGCCCAGGTGAAGCTGAAGAAGGCCTTCGGTTCCGACGAGGCGGTCAAGTTCCTGCTGCAGATGTCGGCGGGCACGGAGAGCCTCGAAGGCAATATCCAGTCGGTTGGCCGAGCCATGAAGACCGGCACGGCGGTCACCGAACAGATGGCCGACGCCATGAACCAGGACATCGGAGCCCGGTTCCTGCTCCTGCGCCAGCAGATGGCCAACCTCAGCGAAATCCTGGGTCGCACCTTGTTGCCGGTGGTCACGCCGGTGATCAACGGCGTCTCCCGCGTCATTCTGTTCCTGCAGCGCATGGCCAAATCGATGCCGGGCGTGACCCGGGTGGTCCTTGGACTATCCATGGCCCTCGGCACCATTTTGGTCGTGGCCGGAGCCGTCACCGCCGCCGTGGGCATGGTGGGACTCATGCTGCCCGCCATCAAGGCCGGGGTCGTGGCCATAAGCGCCGCGCTCGCCGGGGTGGGTTCGGCGGTCGCGACCTATTTTCTGCCTGTTACCGCGATCATCGCGGGCGTGATCCTGTCGGTGTATCTGCTCAAACGCGCCTGGGAAACCAACTTCGGCGGCATTCAGGAGATCATCACCGGGGCCTGGAACAAGGTCTCGCTGGTCTTCCAGGGGATCAGAGAGCTGGTGGGCTCTCTCAGCGGCGGCGTCGGGCAGATGTCGGCCGAACTGGCACAGAAGCTCGAATCCGCCGGGCTGTTGGGCTTCGTGGTCACCGTTTTCAAGGCCTATTACCGGGTTCGTGAGTCCATGGCCGGATTGTGGGGCGCGTTCTCCCATGCCTTTGGCCGCATCCGCGCCATCCTCGAACCGACCGTCCGCACACTGATGAGTGCCTATGCGGCGCTGGCCAGCGCGGTCTTTTCGGTGGTGGAGATCTTCGGCGTGGCCGCCAGCGCCACCGATGGGTCGTCCTGGCGCACCTTCGGCACGGTTATCGGCACCGTCGCCGGTGTGCTTCTGCAGGGGTTGGCGTTCGCCCTGAAAATCGTGGCCTGGAACCTGTCGCTCATCGTGCGAGCCCTGGCGGTGGTGGTGCGCAGCGTGGTCTGGGTCGGCAAGATCATCGTCGGCACTTTGGTCGGTGCCGCCAAGTTCATCTACAAGTTTCTGTTGCCCGTGCGGATGATCGGCGAGGCCTTCGTGGCCGCTGGGAAGATCGTCTATGCGGTCTGGCAGGTGCTGAGCGGAGATATCTCTCTGCTCGACGGCCTGAAGGCCATTGGCGGCGCGGTCTACGATTTTCTTGCCACCCCGTTCCGCTGGGCGCGGGATGTGGTGGTTGGCGTCTGGAATTTCTTTTCCGGGATATTCACCTCCATCGGACGCCTGGTTGCCGACGCCGCTGGACAGATCGGCCAGGCGATTCTGAATCTGCCGATTATCAGCACCCTGCGTGAGCTGTTTGCCACCGTGCGCTCCTTCTTCGCCGGGGACACCACTTTCTTCGAGGCGGGCAAAAAGCTGCTGATCACCCTGGGCGAAGGGATCTGGTCGGCGGTGACCTATCCCTTCACCATGCTCAAGAACGCCCTGGGCAAGCTGCGCAATCTGCTGCCGTTCTCCGATGCCCGCGAGGGACCACTCGCCAGCCTGACCGCCTCCGGTTCCGCGCTGCTCAAGACCCTCGCCGACGGCATGAGCCTTACCCAGTCGCTGCCCGCAAAAGTGTTCGGCTTCGCCGCTCGCGGGATTCTCTCGGCCGCTGCGGGAGCCTGGCAGCAGATTAAATCGGCGGGCGGCAACCTTATGGACGCCGCCTCGGTTCCCTTCCGGATGGCTGGAAAACTCTGGGATGGGTTTACCTCCGGGGCTCAAACCGTCGCGACCAAGGCCGGTGCCATCTTCGGCGGTCTTAAACAGTCCCTGCTTGGCGGTACGCCTGACTTGGCGCTCAAGCCGTCCCAGGTCAATGCCTGGGACGCTCTGGCCACGGGAGCCGTCAATGTCCGCGACCGGATCGTTGCCACGCTGTCGGCCGTGCCCGGCGCTGTCGGTCGAATCTTTGCCAGCGCCGGGGCCGGGGGGCAAACCCTCTGGCAGCGGCTTTCCATCGGCGCGAGCGCGGGCATTCAGGCGATCAAGGATCGCAGTGCCGGGATCGCCAACGGTTTACTCTCCTCCGCTCGCGCCATGCTGGGAGTCCGGACCCCGATTCCGCAGGTGGCCGAGCAGAAGCAACCGCTCAAGACCGCGCAGCCCGCTGAATCGATTGGGCAACGCATCATCGAAAGCGTGCTGAGTCTCGTGCCGCGTCTGGACGAGCGCCTGGTGCCCAAGGCCCTGAGCGCCATGCTGATGCTCCAGCCGGTCATGGCCACTGCCGCGCCGACTACGCAACCGATGAACGGCATCGTGCAGACCGTCGCGGCGGCCGTCGAGCCGGTAAGTAAGAGCTATATCCAGCCGTTCGCGGTGGAACCGGCACTGGAAAACGTAGAAGCCTCTCTGGCTCCGGCCGGGATCGAGCGGCCCAAGACAACCGCGCCGACTCCGATAGCGAAGCCCCTGCAATCGGGACTCGCCGAGACGGTGCCTTCCGAGCGGTTGATCGCTCCGGCTCGCACCGCTCCCGCGACACCCATGCGCGGAGAGGAAGCCGGTCCGGGGCTGCGCGAACTGCTGGAATCGCTGCTCTCGCGCCTCAATGGCTTGGCCGACCGACCGGTGGAACTGAGCGTGACCACCAACATCGATGGCCGGAAGGTGGCCGAGGCCGTCTACAAGGATCTTCGGGAGCGGAAGATCAGAAACTACGAAACCCTTTGAGAGAACCGATGAAACGCATCTTTGTCTGCAGCCCGTTCGCGGGCGACATAGCCCGAAACGTCAAGGTCGCCGAGGCACTTTGCCGCCAGGTCATGAGAAGCGGTCACGCGCCGTTCGCGCCGCATCTGCTGTATCCGACCTTCACCGACGACAGCGTTCCCGAGCAGCGGGAGACGGGCATCGCCTGCGGCCCGGCCTACATGGAATGTTGCGACGAGGTGTGGGCGTTCACCGGCAACGGCATTTCCAACGGCATGCGGCGGGAACTCGACCGGGCCGGACAACTGGGCAAACCGATCCTCGAGATCGTCGAGGTGTAAGCAATGGCCTGGGATCAACAACCCATCAAGGGATATCTGGTGGACGCCGACACGGGGGAGCGGCTCGAATTCCAGTACAACCCCAACTCCATCAGCGACGAGAAGTCGACCGACTACGCGACGATCAAGATCCCCGGTATGAGCCACCCGCGCTACCAGTACGTCGCCGGGGAACCGCGCCGGATCGCCTTCAAGGTCGAGCTGTTCAAGGGGCCGGTGAAACAGAAGGTCGACTGGCTCCGCTCGCTGCAATATTCGGAACACGCCGGAACCATGCTCAAGAACGCGCCGCACCGCGTACTGCTGATTTTCGGCGATCTCTACCCGGGCGTGACCTGCATCGTCCGTCAGGTGAAGGCGCGGTTCTTCGGCCTGTTCGACCGGGACAACCTGCTGCCGCAACGTGCCGAGGTGGACATCGTCCTCGAGGAATACGTGGACCGTTCCATCAACTGGTCGGAGGTACGTTCATGATCGGCCGTGATTCCCGCTACGCCCGCTGCGTTCTCTACCGGGACAGCGACGGCACCTCCCTCGGCATGCGCCAGCGGATCGACACTACTCCGAGATATGACGACCGCCTGCACACCATGGTTGAGGGCGACCGTCTGGATCTGCTCGCGCACCGCTATCTGGGTGACGCCCGGCTCTGGTGGATCATCTGCGACTACAACGACATCTTTTTCCCGTTGGCGCTCGAGCCCGGCCTGGCACTGCGAATTCCCTCCCGCGAACACGTTCAGATGCGCCTGCTCGACTGAGACCTCCGACACCTCGCCATGCCTTCCGGTAAGTAAGCAGGGAACTGCGAACCGCCGGAGATACGCATGGATCTGGATACCTTCAAACCGACATTTCTGATTCAGATCGAGGGGCAAGACCTCTCGAAGGACATCACCCAGGAGATCACCTCGTTCATATTCACCGACAACGAGGAGGAGCTGGATGTCCTCGAACTGTCGGTGACCGACCGCAACCTGCAGTTCGTCGACGATCCGCTGTTCCAGGAAGGCAACGAGATCGTGGCCCGCTTCGGCTACGTGGGGAACCTCTCTCCGCGCAAGAAGGCGGTCATCAAGGACATCGATTACGACTTTCCGGAAAACGGCGACCCGACCATCCGCATCAAGGCCTACGACAAGGGCTTCAAACTCGCGGGCAAGGAGAACCAGAAGGTCTGGCAGAAACCCGCTCCCGGCATCCTCTATTCGGAAATCGCCGAACAGATCGCCGCCGCCAACGGCCTCACCCCGGTGGTCACGGCCACCAAGGGAACACATCTCCGCGTCACCCAGAGCAACATCTCGGACGCCCAGTTCCTCAAGGAGCTGGCGGAAAAGGCCCGTGACCGCGATGGCGACGGCGTGAGCGGCTATGTCTTCTACATCCAGGACGACGAACTCCATTTCCATCCCCGCGAGCTCGACCAGACGCCGCTTCTGACCCTCGAATATTTCACCGACACCAAGGGCCTGCTGCGCTCGTTCCGCCCCAGCACCCAATCCCAGGGAGCCAAGGGCGCGGGTGTCGAGACCAAGACGGTCGGTATCGACCCGCGCAAGAAGGACGTGGCCGAGCACAAGGCCAACAACGCCACCACGCCCGAGCGGACGGCCCTGGGCAAGCAGACCTATCTGGTCGACGGCAACACCGGCGAAGGCAGCTTCAAGGAACAGGAGACGGGGCAGATCGTGCCCAGCTTCGACCGTTCCGAAGGCTTTCACGAAGAGCCGCGCCAGGAGCCCGCCCAGGACAGCGCCGAAGGCAAATTCCGCGAGGCCGAGCTGCGCCAGGTCGAGGCGGATGCGGCCACCATCGGCATTCCCCAGCTACGCGCCAAGAAAAACGTCGAGATCAAGGGCGTGGGACGGAAGTTTTCCGGCATCTATTACTGTCACTCGGTGCGCCACAGCATCAGCGGCGCTGGCTATCTCTGCGAACTCAAACTCAAGAAGAACGCCCTCGGCAAGGGCGCGGGCGACAAGTCCGCCGAGTCCCAGGGCAAACCCAATGACAAGGAGGCCCCGCCCACGCCGCAAAACGAGCCGCCAGCCATGGTGACCATCGACGCGGATTCCGGCGCGGTCACACAAGGAGGCGGCAATGGGTGATCTCAGTAAGAATTTCAACCGTTCGGAATTCGCATGCAAGGGCAAGAACTGCTGCGGCCATTCGGCTACGGTCCATCCCGACCTGGTCGAGGCCCTGCAGGCGTTGCGTGACCGCATCGGCAAACCGCTGTCCATCACCAGCGGCTTCCGCTGCAACCGGCACAACAAAACCGTGGGCGGCGCGGAGCAGAGTTTCCACACGCTGGGCATGGCGGCCGACGTGAGCTGTCCCGCAGGCGTTTCGCCCGAGGAACTGGCGGTCATCGCCGAGGAAATTCCGCTCTTCCGCGAGGGCGGCATCGGTGTCTATGCCTCCTGGGTCCATCTCGATGTGCGCCAGTCGGGCAAGGCGAGGTGGCGGTCATGAGCGCCGAAACCAAGACCCTGTTTTCGGGCACCGCGCTGGGACTGTCCGGGCCTCTTCGGGTGGAGATCCTGCCCAATGGAATGACCGCGAGGCTGACCCAGCCGTTCCGTATCCGCACCGGCGCTGGCCGCATCATCGAAGTGCCCGCTGGGTTCGAGACCGACTTCGCCTCGGTGCCGCGCCTGTTCTGGCGCGTGGTGCCGCCCTGGGGGAGATATTCCCCGGCGGCCGTCGTTCACGACTACCTCTACCACACCGGCAAGGTCTCGCGGTTTGCTGCCGACCGCGTCTTTCTCGAACTGATGGCTGCCCTGGGGGTGCCTCTGTGGAAAAGGCAGGTCATGTATTGGGCGGTTCGCCTGGGCGGCTGGCTGGCCTGGGACACCAGTCGAAAACGGGAGACGGAGCATGCTTGAAACCCGCGACCGTCAATCCGAGGAGCGCTACCGCAACCGCTGGTACGGCAAGTACCGGGCCTTCGTGCGCGACAACAACGACCCCGAACGCCTTGGCCGGGTCCGGCTGGAGATCCCCGCCGTGCTCGGCAGCGGGCGGGAGAACTGGTCCGAATGGGCCGCTCCCTGTTTCCCCTACGGCGGCAACGACGACACCGGCATGTTCCTGGTCCCCGAGGAAGGGGCCTCGGTCTGGGCCGAGTTCGAGGGCGGCGTTGTCCAGTATCCGATCTGGACCGGCGTCTGGCTGGCCAAGAGCAATCCCGGCGAGCAGCCCGAGGAATCCAAGCGCACCTGCGCCAATGCCTTCTGTCATGACTGCGAGGACAAGGTCGAGCATCAGGCCAACCGGCACGACGATCTCGAACACAAGAAGTACCACGGCCATCCGCCGTACTACTGCCCGCGCCTGAAGGTACTGCTCAAGACCGAAACCGGCCACACCATCCTGGCCGATGACCGCGACGGCGACGAGCTGCTGCGGATCATCGACCGCGCCGGACAGATCCTCACCATGGAAGGGAAGGTGAAGCCGGAGATGCAGAGCGGCAACGCCCTGCGCCGAGGCACGAAGGACGCCGAGAAGGGCGACCAGCTCGACATCGCCTCGCAGATCGTCGGCTCCCGCGCCCGCATCCAGCTCACCGACCTCTGCCGCCAGCAGGTGATCCTCGAAGCCTGGCAAGACAAGGAGAAGGTCCACATCCTTTCGTGCGACAAGGGCCGTTCCCGCTGGCAGAAGATCCTCATCGACACCACCAAGGGCCGGGAAAAGGTTCACATCTGGGGACTCAACGGCACCCAGGAAATCCTCGTCGATTCCACCGCCGCCGCCGAACAGATCCGCCTCACCGACAAGGCCGGTCAGGTGGTGCGCATGAACGCCGCGCCCGGCCAGGAGAGCATCAGCGCCACCGACAAGTCCGGCAGCCTCGTGTTCATGGATGGGGTGGCCGGAAACATCATCATTCGCTCGACGAACACCGTCTTGATCAACACATGAAGGAAGCATTGCATGGGAGAAAGAACAACAACGCCCTCCGGACTTTCGGCCAGCGAGGAATTGCTGGCCCGGACCTTCGATCATTGGCGGGAGGAATTCCGCAGCATCCTCGAAAGTCACCGCCGGGAAATCCAGGACCGCCTCGAGAAGATCGAGCGTGAAATCGAGAAGAAATCGGACAAGGAAAACGTCGAGGTACTGGTCCGCTCGATCTATTCCGATCTGCACCGGCACGCCGAGGAGATCGACCGGCTGCATGCCCGGGTCGGCTCCAAGATGGGGACCGAGACCATGTGGAAGATCGTCGGCCTGGTGTTGACCATCGGCAGTACCATCGGCGGACTCATCGGCTTTCTGATCCATCTGTTGCTGAAGGTGAACCCATGAGCTCCCAGGCGCGACTCGGCGACATCAGCAGTCACGGCGGCGTCATCATCACCGGGGCAAGCCGGACGCTGGACAACGGCATGCCGGCGGCCCGTATGGGGGATCTGCACGTCTGTCCCATCCCGGGGCATGGCGTGACGCCCATTGTGACCGGCAGCTTCGACACCATCACCGAAGGATTGCCCAACGCCCGCATCGGCGACATCACCGCCTGCGGAGCCATCATCGTCACCGGCAGTCCCGACACCATCGACAACTGAGGGGGACGCGATGAACAATCTCGAACAGCCGCAGGAACCGCACTACTGGGATGTTTTCCCGAAGCTGGTCCGGGTCTCGCGATCCCCATTCGTCCAGCGCATTCCGCTCTCGATCCGTGGTCTACCCGAAGCGCCGGTGTTCGAATCGTCCAATCCCGACGTGGCCAGTGTCGATGAGGGCGGCAATGTCGAGTGCGGCTTCGTTCCCGGGGCGGCCATGATCCTGGTCTGGGATTCGCCGGAGCGGCGCAGCCTGCGTCACGTCCAGGTCGAGGTCTATGGCGGCGGCGTCTCCGCACCGGTGGAGGTTCCTTCATGACCGAGACCACGCCAGCCTATAGCCACTGGGAGGTTCAGCCTCGCTCCATCCGCCTCTCCGCTGGCGAGTTCGAGCAACGGGTTCCGCTCTCCCTGCGCGGCGACGTGGATGCCCCGGTCTTTGCCTCCAGCAATCCGGAGGTTGCGGAGATCGGGCCGGACGGTGTCATTCGCTGCGGCTGGACCATCGGCAACGCCGTGCTCATGGTCTGGCGATCATCGGTCCGGGACAGCCTCCGCCATATTCTGGTGGAGGTCCGCGATCCGTCCTGGTTCGCCGACCACCCGGACTTTGCCAGCGGAGCATCGGTCTTCCTCAGCGGCATGGTGGTCAACGCCCTCAACACCAGCGGCGTCGGCAACGCGCTGATCGAATTCCGCCGCTCGGAAACCGGCCCGGCGGCGTTCCAGACCTTTGCCAACGCCTATGGCGGGTTCGAGGTGAACGTGCCCGAGGGGTTCTATTACGTGGAAGTCACCGCGCCGGGATACATCGCCTGGCATGGCTGGGTGAACGCCGACCCCAACACCTCCGGCGATATCCAGATCGTTCTTTCGCCCGAGCTCGACGGCCAGGTCGCCCGCATCGTGTTGCAGTGGGGGCTCAACCCCCGGGATCTCGATTCCCATCTCACCGGACCGACGCCATCGGGCGGTCGCTTCCATGTGTTCTATTCCCACACCATCGAAAACGAGGCTGCGGAATTGGACGTGGACGACACCAGTTCCTACGGGCCGGAGACCATCACCATCCATCGGCTCATTCCCGGCGTCTACCGCTACGCAGTCCACGACTACACCAACCGCAACGCCAATCCGAGCACCGGCCTGGCGCAGTCCGGAGCATCGGTGAAAGTGTTCCTGAGCGATGGCCGTGAGCAGACCTTCACCGTTCCCAACGCCCCGGGCACGGTCTGGACTGTATTCGAAATAGACGGCGTGACCGGAACAGTGACGCCGGTCAACGCCATGAGCTATCAATCCCAACCCGCCAATGTCGGCATGTAATGGAGGTTGTCCATGATTTCCGAAGAACCCGCCGACTTGCAGGCCACCATCGAACAGACCGATTCCGGCGAACAACAGTATGTGCTGCGGGTGCTCTGCGATCACCTGTCCGGCATCCGTGAAGAACTTTCCGGCATCCGCACGCTGCTGGAGGCCGGTCACGCCGCCTCGGAGGCGATGCGTGGCCAGGCCCAGGCCTATCTTGAAGCCCAGCAGACCAGGACCCAGGAGTACCTGGAGCAGGTACAGATCGAGCCGGAGCCCGATTTCTATCCCTTCGTCGAACTACCAGCGGGCACCGAACCCCGGGATCTGCCGGACGGCAACCGGCTCTTCACCTTGCCCGACGGCATGATCCTGCGGACCACGGACGACCAGCGAATCTGCGTTATCGACGGAGGAGAACAGCAGGTCGTCACCTCCGGACCCGGCACGGCCATCGAGGTCGCCCCGGGACGCCTTTACACCCTGGTCGAGTCCTATCTGCGTTCGACCCAGGAGGCAGCCGGTATCAGCGGACTACCTGCCGGGATCGAGCCGACCGCCATGGGCGCGGAACGCTTCGCGGTGGTTCTGCCCGAGGGCATCCGCCTCGACGTCGATCACCGGGAGCGGTTCATCACCCTGATCAATCCGGCCGGACCAATCGACATCATCGGCATCGGCCGCATCGAGGGCATCGGCGAAACCATCGCCATTCGTCTGCTCTCCGGCGGGGCCAAGGGATTCCAGTGCGGCCTGTCCGGCCACGGCGGGCTGATCGAGGCGGACGGCACCATTCATCTGGGACTCAAGAGCGGTCTGGATCTGGTGATTCGGTTCCCGGGAGAAGCTATCGACGACGACACTTCGGAAAATGGCTGCTCGGGACAGTGCGGCATCGACTGCGAGGAGCGTATCTGATGAGCTACGATTTCCTCGGCAAGGGATTGCGCTACCCGTTCCGGTTTCAGTCGGTATCCGGCGGCACCCAGATCTCGACCGCCACCTCGCGGGAGCACGAGCATATCCGCGAAAGCATCCTGCAGATCCTCGGCACCAGGATCGGCGAACGGTTCATGAATCCGGAGTTTGGCTCCCGGCTGAAGGATCTGGTGTTCGAACAGAACGACGAGGTCCTCAAGGGCCTGCTGCGCCATTACGTGATCGACGCTATCAAACGCTGGGAAAAGCGGGTGATCATCACGGAGGTGCGCTTCGACGACCGGCCGTTGAACATCGACGGCAACCTGCTGCTGGTACATATCGCCTACCGGGTGATCCAAAGCCAGGTGGAAGGCAACCTGGTCTATCCCTTCTACAGAGAAGACCCGAACAATCCCGCGCCCAGCTATCCCCAGCCGGAACCCGAGCCGGAACCGCCGCAAGTGCGCAGCGTGCGCCTATCGCCAGACGTGCGCTCGCTGTTCAATCTGCTCTGGTTCGACGCGGCCGAGATGAGCCCCGATCCGGCTGATTCCTTCATCTGGCCAGCCGGGGAATACGAAGTCGCCTACATCGAGGGAGCCTTTCAGGACCGCAACGGCAAGTGGATCGTCAGCGATCCGGGTGACAACCACGGCCATTACCTGACATTCGAGGGAGCGCCAGAAACGGAAGCGCCCCAGGCCGAGCACGCCCTCTATCTGGCCGCGAGCGGTCTGGGCTTCGACACCCAGAGTCAGGCAGAAGACAACGCCGCTGGCACCGTTCACCGGATCACCACCCTGGAGCCGGGCCGCATCGGTCTGTTCTATTTCGAGGGCAAAAAGGAATCCCACTACCTCAACAACACCTCCGGGCAGCCCAATCCCGTCTGGCAATTGCGCGGCCCGCTCTGAGGCATCCCGCCTCCGACACATCCAGGCCCCTTCCGGTAAGTAACCGGCGTGGCGAGAGCATCAGGCGCTCTCGCATAACCGCCGAAAACCGGAGAGACCATGGGCCGCGCAAGCATCGGATACATCAACAAGGATTACGAATCGATCCGTCAGGAGCTGCTGGCGAAGATCCCACAGCTCACTGACCGCTGGACCGATTTCAACCACTCCGATCTCGGCGTCGTCCTGCTCGATCTGTTCTGCGGTGTGGGCGACATGCTGGCCTACTACCTGGATGCCCAGGCGGCGGAGGCTTTCCTGCCCACGGCCCGCCAGCGGCAGAACGTCATCAACCTCTGCAAGCTCATCGGCTACCGGCTGGACTCGCCGGTGGCCTCCACCACCACGCTGCGTTTCCGGCTCTCCGCCCCGCTCGGCAAGGATCTGACCATTCCGGCGGGGACGGCCTGCCGCGCCTTGCTGAGTGACGGCGAGGCGGATTTCGAGACGGTCGAGGACGGCCTAATCCCGCGAGACGTGCTCTCTGTGGACATCCCGGCCCGTCAAGGCGTGCGCCGCACCGAGACCTTCACGTCGACGGGGCTGCCATTCCAGCGCATCCGCCTGACCGGCGACGTCATCGCCCAGGGCACCATCACCGTTACGGTGGGGGACGACGCCTGGAGCGAGGTCGATCATTTTCAGGACAGTATTGCCGACAGCCGTCATTTCATGGCCGACCTGGACGCCCTCGACATCTCCACCCTGATTTTCGGCGACGGGCAAAGCGGCGCTGTACCCGCTCAGGGAAGCGCCATCACCGTCAGCTATCTGCAGACCATCGGAGACCAGGGCAATCTCGGCCCTAACCGGATCACCCAACTGCTGAGTTCGATCTATCTGGATGGTGGCCAAGTCTCCCTGGCCGTCACCAACCCGGTGCCCGCCACCGGAGGAGCGTCGCGGGAAGCCCTCGAACACGCCCGCCGACAGGCACCGGCGGAGCTGCGCAGTCTCTGGAAGGCCGTCACCCTGGAGGATTACCAGGCCCTCGCCGAAGGTTACCCCGGCGTCGCCAAGGCCAAGGTGCTCGACACCAATGCCTGCCAGAACATCCGCTATTACAACGTCCAACTGGCCATCGCCCCCAACGGCGGCGGCATGCCCTCGGCGCTGCTCAAGCGGGACCTCGCGGAGTTTCTCGAACGCCGCAAGGTCATCACAGTCGAGATCAACTTGTTCGATCCGATCTACCGGCCCGTTTCCATCGACGCCGAGGTCTACATCTGGCCCGGTGAACCGCTGGAAAACGTGCGCAGCCGCATCGAAGCCGCGCTCACCGATTTCTTTTCCTTCGACCAAGTCTCTTTCGGCCAGACCATTCACTTCTCCGACCTGGTGGCCCTGATCGACGGAGTGCGCGGGGTCAGCCACATGCATCTCTACGCGCCGCAGCAGGATATCGAGCTGCGCCACGGCGAAATCCCGGTTCTCGGCACCGTCAATCTCGATCTGCGGAGGGCCGGTTGATGTCGGATTGGTTCAAGGACAATCTGCTCGGCCTGCTGCCGCCGCTTTACGAGCACAACGACGAGGCCGGTGACCTGCGCACCTTTCTGAGCCTTCCCGCCGGAACGCTCGACGAACTCAAGCAGGCCATCGACGACTTCCCGACCATTTTCGACGTCGATCACTGCGACGAACGCTTCCTGCCGCTGCTGGCGAGACTCGTTGGCCTCGAAGTGGACGGCACCTGTTCGCCGGACTGCCAGCGCCGCCGTGTGCGGGAGGCGGTCGAGATCTATCGCCGCAAGGGCACCATTCCGGCCATCGAACGCGACTTTGACGCGCTCGGTTGGCAGGGGGAACTGCAGGAGACCTTCCGCTCGGCTCTGCGTCTCAATGCCCGCTCCCGACTCAGCAGCGCCAAGCTGCCCGGGCTGGTGTTCAGCCTCGGCGTGTTTCGCGTGCTGTGTCTCAACCAGACCGAGGGACTGCGCGACGCCCTGGTGTTTCACCACCCGGCGGGCACGCGCTGTTTCTGGCTCCAGTTTCTCCTGGAATGGATCGAAGGCGGCGCAATGCTCGACTTCGGGCATGCCAACGCCGTGCGCCGGATCGTATTGGCGTTTCTCGACGAAACCTTCGTCCTCGGCCGTTCCTCGCTCGGTTCCTGCCGCCACCTGACCAACAAGCAGAGAGTCTGGGAGCTGCTACAGCTCACCAGCACCACGGAGATGCTCCCGGAAATCGACCGGGCCGCCGTGAAGGTTTCCCGTTTTCACGGCCGCCAGAACCGGATGCGCCTGAACCACAAGGCCCTCAACGACTGGCGGTTGCCGTACACCCGCGTCGGCGAGGACCGGGTTTCCTTCTGCACGCCCATCTACACCGGCCGCGATTTCGAAGGGGATGTGCTGGAAAGCGGCTTCGGGCTGGGCGAGAGCCATCTCAACCGCAAGCCGCTGACCCATGGCGAGACCGAGCTGCGCTACTGCTTCCGGCAGAAGGATTTCTTCTTCGATACGCAGGCGGAACCGGTCGAACGGGTGGAAGCCAAGTACGACCAGCGCCTGCCCTTGGAATCCCGGCACCGCCTCTGCTTCCAGCTTGGCCGCGCCAGGCTCAACGAAGGTCTCGACCTCACCGCCAACCAGGGCGGCATCAGCAATCTACTGCTCGCCTCCACCGCTGGCTGCGACGCGGACGTCACCCTGGCCGTCGACCGGATCGACAGATGGCGGCGGAGAGGGCCTGTGTTCCAACTCAACGCGAATACCCTGAACACCCGGTATCTGAGCAATGCGAATCTGACCGGCGAACGGGCTTCGCTTGAAGTCTATGTGGACACGGGCTCTCTCCAGCGCCATCGAGTCGAGACCATGAAGCTGGGCGCAAGCCCGCTCAACACCACCGGCCTGCGTCTCTCCGTGGATCGGACCCGCCCCATGCGCGTCAGCCGCATGCGCCTCAACCAGGCCGGATTCCGCTGGTCGCGGCCTTCCTACCGCTGGCTGTTCCGTCAGCAGGATCTGCACGCGCCGACGCAGGCCGGGTTCGAGGCCGCCACCAACAACTATCGCGCCACCCAGTGGCCCACCTGAAGGAGAACCCATGGCGATACATCTCTATCTTGACGAAGCATTGACCCAGCAGATTTCCGAGGGGGATTTTAGCCGCCCCGAGGCCGAGAGCTACAACGGCACCGACGGCGACAGCAAGGATCGGCAACTCTACGTCGCCAACGAGCAGACGAGCCTTGCCTCGGCCATCGACGCGGTGCAGACCTCCATCCCCCTGGCCGAACCGCGCTTTGCCGACGGCGAACTCATCATCATCGACGGCGAGCAGATGCTCGTCGAAAGCGGCGGGGGCACCGCCAATCTCACCGTGCAGAGAGGCCTTGCCAACACCGCTCCGGCCGCGCACAACGCCGGGGCGACCGTCTATTCCGGCTATGACTACACCGGGCTGGTGCTCGATCCCATCGACGAGACCGGCACCGACGAATCGGTGTGGTACCGCCTGGCTCTGACCCAGGTGGATCTCGACACCGCCATCCAGGGCGCACCGCTCAATCTCGGCGACAAGACCTTCCAGCTGACGTTGTCCTTCTGGCGACGCTGCACGGTGCTCCCGGGCACGCCGGTGCAGAACAAGCTCGATATCAAGCTGCGTCTGACGGGCACGGAAAACCCGATCCTCTAAGGAGCTCCGATGGCAGCTATTACGATAGACATCGATATTTATGCGAGGGTGACCCGATCACGGGTGAGCGAAATGGACACCCGTCAGGTGCTCCTGCGCGGGATCTTCGCGGAGATGGATCTCGCCTGTCGCGTTCAGCGCTCCATTGAAATTGCCGCGCAGGCTCAAGCGGTTGTCCTCGCTGAAATCGCAAGGATCATCAGGACCAGCCAAGTCATCCACAACCGCCTGAACCGGAACACCGACCTGTGGCTCGTCATCCATGGCCGCCTGGGCGTCGATGTTGACGCGGCGGTGCGGGTGACGCGCCCCTGGCTGCGAAGCATCGATACCAGCGTCTGGACGTCCGGCGTTCATATCAGCCAATCCGACACCGTTCAGCGCATCGCGATTCCGGCCGGGCTGCTGGCAGACACGCGGCAGATTCTGTTCGCGGTGCTCATCGATCAAGACCACGAAATTCAAACTTAAGGAGAACAGCAATGGCACTGGGACTCATCGTTAAAACCGGCCGGATATTGACGGCCAAACTCCTCCTCGGCCAGGCCGTGGACGGCATCACTCACTGCGCCATCGGAGACGGGGATGCCAGCTTCACCGACCCGCAAAATCCGCCCGCGCCGGACATCGGCCAGACCGGGCTCAGAAACGAACGCGCCCGCAAGCGCTACTACAAGCGAACCTTTCTCAAGGAGGATGGCGAGGGGGCGCTGCTGGTCAACGGCGTGCGTTACCTCGAAACCGGTGAGGAGACCAACACCATCGGCATCTTCTTTCGCTTCGACGAGGCCGAGGCCAACGGCATCACCATCCGCGAATACGGCTTCTTCGGTGGCGACGTGCAGTACGTGGCCAGCACCACCGGGGATCTCGCCATGAGCGGCGTCTTCCATCAGGACACCAATCCGACCGGGGAAGTGCAGCATCCCGGTTACCTCTACGAGGTGAAGAACATTCCCGACTTCAACAAGATTTCCGACACCCGCGTGGAGCTGGTCGGGATCATCAAGATCTAACTGGAGGATTCAATCATGAGCATCTCACGCGAGACATTCGACCCGACCAAGAACTACAAGCGCATCCGCTACCACCAGGATCGCGACCTGCTGGATTCCGAACTCAACGAGCAGCAGGATCTCATCAACCAGGAGCGGCGTAAGATCGCCGACATCCTGTTCAACGAAGGCTCGATTCTGGCCGGGCTGGAAGTGAGCGCGGCCGCCAACGTCCTGAACCTGGCTCCCGGCGTGGTCTACATCGACGGCCATATCGAACAGGTGAATGGCGCAACGCTGACCTATGACCCGGCCACCACCGGTGGGGCGGAATACGTCTATGTCGAACTGCTGAAATACAGTTACGGTTACACCCAGGACCCCAGCCTGATCAACCCGGCTACCGGCGAACCGACCGCTGAACGGGAAAAATGGGTTCTGTCGCTCAAGGCTGTGGATACCAGTGCTCAGACGCTGCCTAATAACGTCACCGAGCGCCGAGTCATCCCCATCTATAAATTCGACCGCGAGACTGGCGATGTCACCCCAACGGTGCAAGAAAAGTCCAATCTCTACCTGCGGGATCTGTTGGGCACGCTCCCCGGCAGCCGGATCACGGTTTCTTCGATTACGGAAGACCAGCTCTCCTTCGCCGCCGCCGAGGGCCTCAATTCGCTGATCCAGAACCTGGCCGAACGAACCTTCGACCAGGCCGGAAGCTACCTGGTGAAAGGTTTCGACACCTTCATCGGCGGCACCGACGACGATAGCATCGAGGCAATCACCAACGCAGGACGGGCCTACATCCAGGGCTTCAGGCATCAGCGCGACCTGCCCACCTCGACCCAGGTGCCCAAATCGGTTGCCACCAAATCGGTGCGCGGCGAGCAGAAGACCTTCGACATCAACAAGCGCCGTTACCCGGTCAACTCCACGCCGCTCAAGGAGACGACCCAGGTGGAGGCTATCGTCGAGATCACCCGCAACGTCACTCGCGGCTCGGTCGGCGGCGGTGAGGATCTGCTTGATCCCAATCCGGTAGTGGACATTCTTGAGGTCAGTCAGGGGGCGTCCATTTTCCAGGAAGGGGTGGACTGGCAGCAGTCGGGCAATCATGTGGACTGGCTCGGCACCGGCAACGAACCGGCCATCGGCACCACCTACACGGTGCGCTGGACCTACACCAAGCAGATGCTCAAAGGCACCGATTACGCGGACAGCGGCTGGTTCGGTCAACCTAATCATCCGGCGGCCGGAAATTATTTCTATCTGGTGACCGCCTACAATGCTACGGGCGAAACAGCTTTCAACGCCGGGGCAGTGATCGCCCGGGCCACCGCCGCCGGGGAACTCAACAAACTCTCCTGGCTGCCGGTCAGCGGCGCAACCGGTTACCGTGTCTATCGGGCCGCCGCCAACGGCGCACGCACCGACTACAAGCGCCTGATGGAGTTGGGCAGCGAGGCGATTTCCTACGTCGACGACGGCGTGGAGGAGACCACCGCCGCTTCGCCACCGGCCACCAACACGGCCGGGCTCACCATGTCGCCGGTTCAGCTCGAGCTGGGCAATCTCAACGTGATCAACTTCGGGCGCGGCAGCCTCGGCGACCAGCCAGTGAACGGCTCCAACTGCAGCCTGGATTACGACTATTACCTCGGCCGCCGTGACATCGTTTACGCCACCACCACCGAGATCAAGCGGCTCGAAGGCGCTCCGGCGGATTTTCCTAAGCTGCCCATCGTGCCGGAAAACGCCCTGGGGCTGTGCAGCATCGATTGCCCGCCCAACTCCACCGACATGCAGATCCGCAACTTCGGTCTGACCCGCATCACCATGGACCAGATCCACGACATCATTCAGGACGTCGAAGATTTGAAGTACAACGACGCCCAGTACCAGATGAACAACGAGCTGCAGAATCGCGACGCCCAGACCAAGAAAGGCATCTACTCGGACGACTTCTCGAACACCGCCCAGTCGGATATCTACCACGCCGAGTGGGACGCCCGGGTCAACGAGATCGCCCGCTTCGTCGCGCCGGATCGTGTTCCGCACTCCACCGTGCTCTCGGTCGATCAGGCGGGCAGCAATGCGAGTTTCTTCGGCAGCCTGGCGCTGTTGCCGGGCAATGAGACCGTGCTGGTGGAACAAAACGACTGGTCCGAAGAACGCAACATCAATCCCTATGCGGTGTTCGACAAGCCCCCGGCCATGTTGCAGAGCACGCCCAACCTTGGGCGGCGCGGCCAGACCGGCATTGCCGTCACCGGCATCAACTTCACCCCGAGCAAGTCCGGCATCGTGCTGCGCTGCGACGGCCAGGTAATGGCCAGCAATCTGATCAGCGACGAAGCCGGTCGGGTCAGCGCCTCCTTCACCATCCCGGAGAGCGCCCGCAACGGCAACCGGATCGTGGAGATGAACGACGGCGTTTACTCGGCTCGGACCAGCCTGCAGATCAACGATCCGCTGGTTATCACCCGCATCGAGCGCATCATCGAGAACCGCATTATCCGCGTGCCTGTGGTGCAGGTGGTCTGGCGCACCCAGACTATCTTCGTGCCTCGCGATCCACTGGCCCAGACCTTCAGCTTTACCCAGAACCAAGTGGTCACCAGTGTCGGACTCAATTTCACCGCCAAAGACCCGTCCATTCCGGTCACGGTTCAGATTCGGGGCGTCACTACCGGTCTGCCCAATGGTGTGGTCTTTGCTGAAAAGGTGCTGGCTCCCAGTGAGATCAGCCTGATTGGCGAAACCCGGATTCGCTTCAACGACCCGTTCTATGCCGAAGCCAACAGCAGCTATGCGGTGGTGCTGCTGACCAACAGTACCAATTACAAGGTCCGCACCGCCACCCTCGGCAAAATGGGCCGTTGGGGCATCATCACGCGACAGACCTACATGGAGGGCGTGCTGCTGGAGAGCTCCAACGCCGAGACCTGGACGCCGCTCAACGGCTCCGACCTGGCGATCAAGATCTACGGTTACAACTTCCAGTCCGAGGGGATGATCCGCTTCCAGCCGATTACCGGCGTGCAGTTCTCCGACCTCAACCTCGACGAATACTCCGCCATCCCCCAGAGCACCGCCCTCGATTGGGAATACTCCACCGACGGCGGCGTGACCTGGGATGCTCTGGTTCCCGCCGAGGAGGAACGGCTGCCCAATCTGGCCACCCGGGTTCAGGTCCGCGTGCGTCTGAGCAGCTCGCTCTCCAACGACACCCCGGCTATTAACTTCCGCGATGTCAACCTGGTGGGCTACCTGAACAAGCCTATCGGGGCCTATTTGAGCCGCGAGAACGAACTGACCCAGGGGGTGGAATCGACCAAGGCCTATGTGCAAATGCAAATCCCCAGCGGCACCACCCTGCAGTGGTTCGCCAGCAACGACGGCGGCCTGACCTGGGAAGCGATGACCATCCAGGACACCCGGCCCATCGACGAGAACTGGACCGAGTACACCCTGGTACGCACCTTCGCTGATAACACCGGCAACAAGGTCCGCTACAAGGCCGAGATGACCGGCACGCCGCTGATCTACCCGCGCATCCATTCGCTGGGCGCAACCCTGAGCTAAGGAGGCATGGCTATGATCGTTCGACGCACAGGTGGCCTGACCGAGTTCATTCCCTCGCCGCAGGAGAAACGCGACGGGCTGATCCGCGACCACGCCCTGGGCCTGCTGGAGAATCTGCACCAGCGCCTGGCGCAGTTGGAGCGGGCTTCGGGTCTGCCACCCGACGAAGCGAAGGCCTTCGTGGCGCTGCTGACGCGGATGCGGGCCGATGAGTCGCGCAATCTGGAATTGCACACCAGCCTGATTACCGGAGAAACCGCCCTCGGCTGAACCGGTTCAACCGTTTACCACTCCAACAAAACCCCGGATACGGCAAGCCCTGTCCGGGGTTTTCCCGTCCTTGCGTCATGAGGACCGGCTCGAATTGCAAGTCATTGAAAATAAACGTGTTAAATGTCGGCTTCGGCTGTTCTTCTACTTGATTTGTGTCCGGAAAGAAGCATTCATTCATGGTGTAAGCAGAGGCTGAAAAGCCTTGCCAGACAACGATTTAGAAGCGCCATGAACGACGGAGGCACGCATGAACCTGAATGAGATCCAGTACGGCATCGAGATCGAGACCGTAAAACGCACCCGGGAACAGATCGCCTGGGCCATCCACTCGGTGGTGGGCGGCACGGTCCGCCATGTCGGCATCCCCAGCAACTACGACCCCTGGGAGGTCGAGGACCTGCGCGGCCGCGTCTGGAAGGTGGTGGGGGACGCCTCCCTGACCAGCGTCCCGGCCCATCTGCGGGCCGAGGTGGTCAGCCCGGTGCTCGGCTACGACGACATCCCGCAACTGCAGGAGGTGGTCCGGGCCATCCGCCGCGCCGGTGGCAAGATCAACAGCCAGTGCGGCATCCACATCCATATCGACGCCGCGCCCTTCGACGGCAGGCACCTGGGTAACCTGGCCAAAATCGTCTACAAGCAGGAGCCGCTGATCCTCCACGCCCTCGGCATCAGCCGCGACCGGCTCAACCGTTACACCCGGCCAGTCAGCGACGAGCTGATCCAGCGCATCGAACAGCATCGCCCCCGCACCAAGGACCAGCTCAACCGCATCTGGTACGGCTACCACAACCGCCAGCCCCAGCATTACGACAACAGCCGCTACCACGGGGTCAACCTGCACAACGTCTGGTACCGGGGCACGGTGGAGTTCCGCTGGTTCGAGGCGACCCTCCACGCGGGGCGGATCAAGGCTTACCTGCAATTCTGCCTCGCCGTCGCCGCCAAGGCGCTCAACGGCCGGGCAGCCTCCAGCCGCAAGCGGGACTTCGATCCCCAGAGCGCCAAGTACGACTTCCGGGTATTCCTGCTCCACCTCGGCCTGATCGGCGACGAGTTCAAGACCGCCCGCAAGCATCTGATGGCCAACATGCCCGGCGATGCCGCCTTCAAGAACGGACGCCCCAAACTGGAGGACGTCCTTCCGGACGAAACAACCACCACTCTCACCAACGAGGCCGGGCAAGTTCCCGGCCTCACTGTTTAAGGAGGTGCCCAATGAAAATCCTGCTCCGTTCCACCACGCTGGACGGCGATCCGATCCCTGGCAGCGGGGAAACCCTGCAGGCCGCCGACTGCCTCGAAGTTGTCGAGCTGATGCGCGGCCAGACGCCATTTACCGCCAGCCGAGCACCCCGGGACTACATGACCGAGGTGCTCTCAGGCATCGAAGGCGGGCCGACCCAGCCATTGCCGGAGGATGCCGCCGCTGCGGCCGCCGAGTTTCTGACCCGTCTGGCGCGGCACGGCCTGATCGAGTTCCTGCCTGACGACAAGGCCAGCGATCCCTGGCCGGAACGCTTCCTCGAAGCCCTGGAGACGGTGCGGCTCTCCGGGCGCACCAACATGCTCGATCACCCGGAGGTGACCCGGCTGATCGCCGAGATGGGCTACCCGGAGGTGGCCGAGTGGCTGGCCGACCACCGGCGCGAATACGCGGCCTTCGTCCTCGAGGGGACGAGACCGCTCGGCAAGAACTTCGGCGGCAAGGAGGACCCGGCTCCATGTGCGGACAAGTAGGCATCATCTTCGGCCGCAAGCGCAGGAGGCCCGACGAGCGGGATTACCTGTGCGAGCTCTTCATCCGCATGCTGCTGCACAGCGAGGAGCGCGGCCCGCACGCCTCCGGTCTGGCCTGGCTCAAGACCGACGGCAGCCACCGGATTTTCAAGCGGCCGATGCGGGCGCACGAGCTGGTGTACGAAAAACCGTTCCAGGAGCTGCTCGGGCAGGTCGACAACGAGACCACCGTTCTCATGGGGCATACCCGCTGGCGCACCCGGGGCAACGAGTTCAACAACCGCAACAACCATCCCATCCGGGCCGGGATCGTCATCGGCACCCACAACGGCACCATCTACAACGCCGACCACCTGTTCCGCCGCCTCGGGCTACCGCGCTACGCCGAGGTGGACAGTGAGCTGATCTTCCGCCTGGCCCACCGCTTCGCGCCCGAAGGCCCCATCGATCAGGAGGGGCTGAAAAAAGCGCTCGCCCTCTGTCGCGGCCAGATGAGCGCCGTGCTGGCCTCGCGGCTCGACCCCGGCACCATCACCGTGCTCAAGGGCAACAAGCCGCTCTGCTTGCGCATCCACCGCCAGCACCGGGTGGTGCTCTACGCCTCGGAGGCCGCCTTCATCGACTTTGCCGTGGACAACGAGAAGGGCTGGCGCGAACTGGAGGTGCCGCCCATGACCATGCTTACCATCCGCCATGAGGATGTGCGGGCCATCAGCAACAGCGAATTCCGCTTTATACCCCAGGAGCGCAAAGGGACACTGCCCGAAGGAGTGAATGCATGAACATTGGAGACACCGTAAAGCTGAACACAAACCCGGAGGACAGTCCCGAGACCAACCTCCGACTCTTCGTCTACGGCACCCTGAAACGGGGCTACTGGAACCATCAACGTTTCTGCGCCCAGGCCCGCAGCATCGAACCAGCCGTAGTCTGGGGCAGGCTCTATCACCTTCATGCCGGGTTCCCGGCCATCGAGGTGCCCGAAGGTCTGATCCTGGCCAGGGGCACCGCCGATCCACTGGCCGACGCCCGCAGGCAGCAGAAGATCGGCACACCGCGCTTCGGCCGCCCGACCGGAGATTGGGATCTGATCCATGGAGAGCTGGTGACCTTCACCGACCCGCAGCGCGACCTGCCGCCCATCGACCGGCTGGAAGGATTTCGGCCCGGCGGGCACAGCATGTACCAGCGGGTGATGGTGGCGGTGCTGCGCGGGCGCACCTCGATTGCCGCCTGGACTTACTGGATGCCATGCCCGTCTTACACGGAGAGAGTCGCCAGCGGCCAGTGGTTACGCCCGTGAGCAGACCTTTGCGGCCTTATCCGGACGAAAACGTTTGACAATCGGCCCCTGCCTAAATATATTAAAGGACGTTTTAACTTGGGGAAGCTCTGACCAGCGTCCCCGTTACCGCCTCTGGCGTGGCAAGAAAACCAATCGCCCTTGAGGAGTTGGAGATATGGCCGAGATAGAAGACCGCTGGTTATCAGTAGACGAGATAGGCAAGTACCTCGGTGTCAGCAGTGACACCATTTACCGCTGGATCGACAAACATGCGATGCCCGCCCATCGCATGGGCCGTCTTTGGAAGTTCAAGAAAGATGAGGTCGACGAGTGGGTGAAGGCTGGCGGCGCGGCGGACAAGAGCAGACAGGATAAGGCAGAATGAGCAACCACAAGGAAACCGAACGCGCGGAACTCCACAAAACCATCTGGCGCATCGCCAACGATCTGCGTGGCAGTGTGGACGGCTGGGATTTTAAGACCTATGTGCTCGGCATGCTGTTTTACCGCTTCATCTCCGAAAACCTGACCAGCTACCTCAATGAACAGGAACGCAAGGCGGGCAATCCGGATTTCGACTACGCCGCGCTCGGTGATATTGATGCCGAATTCGGCCGCGACGAGACGGTGAAGGAAAAGGGCTTTTACGTCCTGCCCTCGCACCTATTCGCCAATGTGCGCCAGCAGGCCCGCCATGATGCCAACCTCAACGAAACCTTAAGCCGCGTCTTTACCGCCATCGAAGGTTCGGCCACAGGCAGCGACAGCGAAAACGACATCAAAGGCTTGTTCGACGATCTGGACGTCAACAGCAGCAAGCTCGGCCCCACGGTGGCCAAGCGCAATGAAAAGCTGGTGAAGCTGCTCGATGCCATCGGCGACCTGCCCTTGAGCAATGGTGGCGGATTTTCGCACAACACCATCGACCTGTTCGGCGACGCCTATGAATACCTGATGCAGATGTATGCCTCCACCGCTGGAAAATCCGGGGGTGAGTTTTACACCCCGCAGGAGGTCTCCGAACTCCTGGCCCGCATCACCGTGGTCGGCAAGAGTGAGGTTAACAAGGTGTACGACCCGGCCTGCGGCTCCGGCTCGCTGCTGCTCAAATTCGCCAAGGTGCTGGGGCAGGATAATGTACGTCAGGGCTTCTTCGGTCAGGAGATTAACCTGACTACCTACAACCTGTGCCGGATCAACATGTTTTTGCACGACGTGAACTTCGAGAAGTTCGACATTGCCCACGGCGACACGCTCACCGACCCCGCGCACTGGGACGATGAGCCCTTCGAGGCCATCGTCTCTAATCCACCCTACTCGATCAAATGGGATGGCGACACCAACCCCTTGCTCATTAACGACCCGCGCTACGCCCCGGCGGGTGTGCTCGCCCCCAAGAGCAAGGCCGACCTCGCCTTTACCCTGCACATCCTCTCCTGGCTGGCGGTGAATGGCACGGCGGCCATCGTCGAATTTCCCGGCGTGCTCTATCGCGGCGGCGCGGAACAAAAGATCCGCCAGTACCTGATCGACAACAACTACATCGATACGGTTATCCAGCTGCCGCCGGATCTCTTCTTCGGCACCACCATCGCCACCTGCATCGTGGTGCTGAAAAAATCTAAACACGACAACGCCACCCTGTTCATCAACGCATCCAGCGAATTCACCCGCAGCGGCACCAAGAACAAGCTGACCAAGGATCACCAGCAGAAAATTCTGGATGCCTATATCGAACGCAAGAGCATCGACTACTTCGCACGGCTGGTGGAGAACAGCGAGATTGCCGAAAACGGCTACAACATCGCCGTCTCAAGCTATGTGGAGCAGGAAGACAACCGCGAAGCGGTGGACATCAAAACGCTGAATGCCGAGATCGCCCGTATTGTGGCGCGACAGATGGAGTTACGAACCGCCATTGATGCCATCGTGGCCGATCTGGAGGGGGGAGAGGCATGAAAAAAGCTGAAACAGCAAGCTGTCGGGAATTCCGACAGGTTCACGGACAGGGGTGCGCCCATGGCCAGGATTGACGTCAAAGGAACCTCCGTCACTGTCTATACCGACAATGACATGGATTTCATTTCACTGACCGACATGGTGCGTGATATCGAAAACGGGTTGGCGCTGATTGAAAAATGGCTGCGGAACAAAAACACCATAGAGTTCCTGGGTATTTGGGAAGAAATTTACAATCCCGGTTTTAATTCCCCCGAATTCGAGGGAATTAAAAACCAGGCGGGTCTGAACTGCTTTGTCCTTAATGAAACTGCTGCTGGCGGATACCGGGGTGCGCAAGCTGGACGGAGGCGAAAAATGACCCGGAAACTGCACACCGAATTTATCCAACAGCCTGTTGGACAATGGCCCGAACCCGTGAACGCCAGCCAGCCCGGCATCGAACTGATTGAACGCGAATTGCAGGGAGGTGGCGCATGAGCCGGATTGATGAATTGATTGCCGAATTGTGTCCGGAGGGGGTGGAGTTTAATAAACTGGGGGACGTGGTTAATCTGCAACGCGGCAGAAGACTGGTTAAAAGCCAGTTAGAAGAATCAGGCGATTTTGCAGTTTACCAGAATAGTTTGATCCCTCTGGGGTATTATCACGAAAGCAATGTCAAGGGTGATACGACTTTTGTTATTTGCGCAGGTGCTGCAGGAGAAATCGGTTATAGCGAAACCGCCTTTTGGGCTGCCGATGATGTTCACTTCCTCGTAACACCAAGCCATGTAGAAAATAAGTTCCTCTACTATTTTTTATTAACAAAACGGCATCAGATTGCGGGGCAGGTTCGTCGAGCAAGCGTTCCACGATTATCAAAAACTGTACTAAACAATCTACGCATTCCCATCCCACCCATCGAAGTGCAGCGCGAAATTGTGAAAGTGCTGGACACGTTCACCAAGCTGGAGGCGGAGCTGGAGGCGGAGCTGGAGGCGGAGCTGGAGGCACGGCGGCGGCAGTACCAGTACTACCGCGACGCGCTCTTGAATTTTAATGAGGCGAGCGTAGCGAGCGCAAGCAAGCAAGCAAGCAAGCAAGCAAGCAAGCAAGCAAGCAAGCAAGCAAGCAAGCAAGCAAGCAAGCAAGCAAGAATAGGGTGGGCGACCTTGGGTGAGATTGGCAAGTTCATTCGCGGGCGGCGATTCACAAAAGCGGATTACGTCGAGGACGGAGTCGGCTGTATTCACTATGGCGAGATTTACACCCACTACGGGATTTCAGCGAATGAAGTTATTTCGCATGTGCGGCCCGAGATGAAAGCAATTTTGCGTTTTGCCAAGCCAGGAGATGTGGTGATCACCGATGTTGGCGAAACTGTCGAGGATGTTGGTAAAGCCGTCGCATGGATTGGCACCAAAGAAGTGGCGATACATGACCACTGCTATGCATTCCGTCACTCGATGAATCCAAAGTTCGTTTCTTATTGCATGCAAACAACTTCATTCATCGCAGAAAAGGCGAAGTATGTAGCTCGCACCAAGGTCAACACGCTCCTAATGGATGGTTTTTCCAAAATTCGCATTCCAGTTCCATCGATAGAAGAACAAGAACGCATCGTCGCCATTCTCGATAAATTCGATGCCCTGGTGAACGACCTCGGGAGCGGTCTACCCGCCGAGATCAAGGCCCGCCGTCAGCAGTACGAGCACTACCGCGACCGTTTGCTCGATTTCCGGGAGGCTGCATGAGCGAAGACCTCACCCCGTACCGCATCGAACCGATTGCTCTCTCAAACGAAAGCACGGTCGTCGCCGAATTTATGCCCGATAGGGTCCGGGAGACAGCCTACCAGTCTGAGGCCGAGCTGGAAAAAGCCTTCATCAAGCAATTGAAGTTGCAGGCCTATGATTACCTGCCGTTCACCTCTGAAGCCGATCTGGTCGCCAATCTGCGCCTCCAACTGGAAATCCTCAACAAGATCGCTTTTTCCGATGCGGAGTGGGAACGCTTTTTCGGTACCTGTATTTCCAGTGCCAATGACGGCATCGTGGAAAAGACCACGCGCATTCAGGAGGACCATGTTCAGGTGCTCAAGCGCGACGATGGCACGGTCAAGAATATCTACCTGATCGACAAGCGGCATATCCACAACAATAGCTTGCAGGTCATCAACCAGTACGAGGTGCCACAAGTTGAAGGCGGGGCCAAACGGGCCAATCGCTACGACGTGACGGTGTTGATCAACGGCCTGCCGATGGTGCATGTGGAGATCAAGCGCCGTGGCGTGGACATCCGTGAAGCCTTCAACCAGATCAACCGCTACCAGCGCGACAGCTTCTGGGCGGGCTCCGGCCTCTTTGAGTACGTGCAGCTGTTTGTCATCAGCAACGGCACGTTGACCAAGTATTACAGCAACACGGTTCGCGACGGCCATCTGGCGGAGCAACGCAGCAAACGCTCGCGCCAGAAGACCTCCAACAGTTTTGCCTTCACCAGTTGGTGGGCCGACGCGAAAAACCAGCCGATCACGGATCTTGCTGGCTTTGCCAAGACCTTCTTCGCCAAGCATACGCTGCTGAACATCCTGACCCGGTACTGCGTGTTCGACGTAGACCGCAAGCTGTTGGTGATGCGGCCCTATCAGATCGTGGCGGCTGAACAGATTCTGCAACGTATCGCGACCAGTACCAATCATCGGCAACTGGGGGCCACTGCCGCAGGCGGTTACATCTGGCACACCACCGGCAGCGGCAAGACTTTGACCAGTTTCAAGGCGGCGCAACTGGCGCGGGGTCTGCCGGAGATCGACAAGGTGCTGTTTGTGGTGGACCGTAAGGATCTGGATTACCAGACCATGCGCGAATACGAGCGCTTTGAAAAAGGTGCGGCCAACTCCAACACGTCGACGGCGGTGCTGCAAAAACAGCTGGAAAATCCACACGCTCGCATCATCATCACCACCATTCAGAAGCTGTCCCGCTTTGTGGCGAGCAACAAGAAGCACCCGGTCTATGATGCCCATGTGGTGGTGATTTTCGACGAATGCCATCGCAGCCAGTTCGGCGACATGCACGCCGAAATCACCCGGGTCTTCAAGCGCTACCACTTGTTCGGCTTCACCGGCACGCCGATCTTCGCCGACAATGCGGGAACCGGCGGCAACCCGCTGCGGCGCACCACTGAGCAGGCCTTTGGCGACAAGCTGCATACCTACACGATTGTCGATGCCATCAACGACAAGAATGTGCTGCCCTTCCGCATCGATTACATCAACACGATCAAGTCACGCCCAAGTATCAAGGACAAAAAGGTGTCGTCCATTGACACAGAGCGGGCGCTGCTGGCTTCGGAACGTATCACCCAAGTCGTGAGCTATATCCGAGAGCACTTCGACCAGAAAACCAAGCGCAGTGCCAGCTACCGCCATGATGGCAAGCGTCTGGTCGGGTTCAATTCGCTGCTTGCCACAGCCAGTATCGATGCCGCCAAACGCTATTACGTCGAATTTTCCGCGCAAGAAAAAGAGCTGCCGCCCGCGCGGCGTCTTAAGGTTGGCCTGATCTTCAGCTTTGCCGCCAATGAGGAAGAAGTCGATGGTCTTCTGAGCGAGGAGGAATTCGAAACCGAAGGGCTTGATCAAAGCTCGCGTGATTTTCTGGATGCCGCGATCAAAGACTACAACGCCCTGTTCGGCACCAGCTTCGACACTTCGGCCGACAAGTTTCAGAACTACTACAAAGACTTGTCGCAGCGTCTCAAAAAACGCGAGCTGGATATGGTGATCGTGGTCAATATGTTCCTGACCGGCTTCGACGCCACCACGCTCAACACCCTGTGGGTGGACAAGAACCTACGTGCCCACGGGTTGATCCAGGCATACTCACGCACCAACCGCATCCTCAATTCGGTCAAGACTTACGGCAACATCGTCTCCTTCCGCGATCTCGAACAGGAAACCAACGACGCTCTGGCCCTGTTCGGCAACAAGGATGCCAAGGGCATTGTGCTGCTCAAGCCCTACGCCGAGTACTACAAGGAGTACGAGAAACGGGTTGGCGAGCTGGTGGGTGGATTTCCGCTCGGCAAGGCCATCGTCGGCGAAGCGGCCCAGAAGGCCTTTATCAAGCTCTTTGGCTCGATCTTGCGACTGAAAAATATTCTCACGGCATTCGACGATTTCGCAGGCAACGAAATCTTGAGCCAGCGCGACTTCCAGGATTACCAGAGCCTGTATCTCAACCTATACGCTGAGTTCCGCAGCACGTCGGAAGCGGAAAAGGAGTCGATCAACGACGATGTGGTGTTCGAGATCGAGCTGATCAAGCAGGTCGAGATCAACGTTGATTACATTCTGATGCTGGTCGAAAAGTACCTGAAGAAGAAAGGCTCGGGCGAAGACAAAGAGATTCGGGCGACTATCGAACGTGCGATCAATGCCAGCCCCAGCTTGCGCAACAAAAAAGACCTCATCGAACAATTTGTGGATTCCGTCTCTGTGAGCGCCAAGGTCGATACGGAATGGGTCGCCTTCATTACGGCCAAAAAGGCGGAGGAACTTGACCGGATCATCGTGGATGAAGGTCTCAATGTGGACGAGACGAAGGCGTTTGTTGACAACGCGTTTCGGGATGGCGCGATCCCTGCCACCGGCACCGCCATCACGAAGATTCTGCCGCCGGTTTCAAGGTTCAACAAAAACAACGGGCATGCGGTGAAGAAGCAAACGGTGTTGGACAAGCTGGGTGCGTTCTTCGAACGTTTCTTCGGCCTGACCTGAGGACATGACGATGACGGCGAAACTGGCAAAAGCAGAGAGGGGACACCATGGACGTTAAAACGGCCGCCACGCAGGTTTTGCAGCAGGCTGGAACGGCGCTGCACGCCAAGGACATCGCCGAGCAGATCATGGCTGCCGGTCTCTGGCAGTCCGATGGCAAGACCCCAGACGCCACTGTCAGCGCCCGGCTCTACTCCGACATCAAGAACAACGGAGACAAGTCACCCTTTGTAAAGGTCGGCCCTCAGACCTTTGCTCTTCGGGATTCCACTGAAATACCGAGCGGCGCTGCGTCGGTTCCTGTGGCCGTCGAAGAAGCCCCAAAACATCATCCGAACGCGGGTTTCTCCTTTACCGATTGCGCTCAGAAGGTGCTCGAGGAGTTCGGCGGCAAGAAGCCGATGCACTACAAGGAGATCACCGAGAAGGCCCTGCAAAAAGGTTGGCTGGTGACAGGCGGCAAAACGCCCGAGGCCACCATGTACGCCCAGGTGATCACCGAGATCAAGCGCCAACAGAAACGCGGTGAGCGGCCCCGCTTCGTTCAGCACGGCCGTGGCTATGTGGGCCTCAGCCAGTGGATGGGGCGAGGCCTGGCGTTCCAAATCGAGCAGCACAACCACCAGATTCGAAAGGTCCTGCGCGAACGTCTGCTGGCCATGAAGCCCGGCGAGTTCGAGGAGCTTATTTCGCAGTTGCTGGCTGAGATGGGCTTCGAGATGGTCGAGGTGACCAAGCTCAGCGGCGACGGCGGCATTGATGTCCGTGGCACCCTGGTGGTCGGTGACGTGGTCCGCATCAAGATGGCCGTCCAGGTCAAAAAGTGGAAGCTCAAGAACAACATCCAGGCTCCGGTGGTGCAGCAGGTGCGCGGCAGCCTCGGAGCGCACGAGCAAGGCCTGATCATCACCACCAGCGACTTCAGCCCAGGAGCCGTCAAGGAGGCTGCCCAGGCAGACAAAACCCCCATCGCCCTAATGAACGGGGAACAGCTTGTGATGCTGCTTATGGAACACGGCATCGGCGTCCATCGCTCGACGCCTGATCTTTTTGAAATTGATGAAGAATTTTCCCTCCACCAAAATACAATGAAGGAATAGCCATGTTGCATGATGTGGAAACAAACCAGGATATTCTGAATCCAGACAAATCCATTTAAATGTCGGAGCAAAAATTGATGGAAGGGACATGGGGGCTTCTTGGGCCTGAATTCTTGCCGAAAACACGCCGCACTCGATCCCTTGGTCTGGGTGCGTCAGTGCGCTCCTTTAATGACCTTGCCGTTCCCGGTATGGGGGGGGCTGGTATGGCAAGCAATTGCTGCTGGCATTGCTCGGTGTGGCGGTGGCGGAAGACGAACGCGGTCGTGGGGCGAATGTTCAGAATATCGAAGTGGCCAACGCTATTGAAGCGCTGGCCTGTTGGCTGTCCTTCAACAGCAATGGCTGGAGCCGTGATTCTCGCTTGCGCGGGAAAACCAGATTGCAAGGTAAGGATGATTTTAGCTTCCGGCGTGTGCGGCAACGAAATTTCTATATTACGCAACCCATGCGGATGGCGACCGTCCAGTCATTAGCAGCTCTCGGATTTGTCGAGTCAGACAGCGTTAGGTTCAATGGATTTCGTTGCTCGGTTGCAGGAAGAGAGTTCGTCGAACAAGCTACCAATGACCGTCCGTATAACAGGACGGTCATTGATCATCTAACGTGCTGGGCACAAATGAAAGATGACCGGGTAGATACGAATGCGCTTAGATAAGCACTGTCGCCACTAAATCGACTATCAGATGCGGCGATTCCATTACTCCGTGAAAGGCTTATTCAAGGCGGGAATGAAAGTCGTGAAGACAAGGCCCGCCGAGGCAACGCTTTGACATGGGTCGAGACTCTCCGAAAAAACAAACCAGAAAGGCTGACATGGGATCATCGACCGCAAGATATTTCCGAAAATCATTGGCGTGAAAATTGGCAACAACGCCTCCCCCCTGATCACGGTCTGCTGGCGGATTCTCAAAACCGAAAAGTTACAAGTTTACATTGTAACAATAATTGTTTATAATTCGCAGCATTATGAATGTAATTTATTCCAAAATACCCCCAGTCATCAGCTGCGGTGATAAGTTTCACGCCCCCCTTGCCGCATTTCTTACGCCACCTTAAAGTCTGGCAAAGTTGAACGAGTAGGACACCTGTTCACCTCCGTTTTCAATTTATCCTGCATCACCCGAAAACCTCTACACAGTTTAAAAAAAACGTCGCAAAGTCGTCGATCAGCCGGACGGTTTTGAATGTCGTTTGTATCACGCCCGACTGATTGCGGGTCGTGATAAAAGTTTCGAAACGGCAGCTACAGGGCCGTTTATCCAGTGCCTTGAGGAGTTCTACATCATTGAGAATCGAAATTTTTGAACTTTCTGAAAACGTACCAGAGACAGGTGGTGGGGCGGCAGAGGACAAAGCATTCGCCGCCGCGACCTGGGGAGAAATTGAGACATTCTTCAGATATTTGCAGGAGACCGGTATCGAACTCCAGCGTTATGGCCTCGACAGTGCCCCCCTGGCTTTCGCAGCACATACTGGAGTTGCCGAGCTTTTGCATGCCAAGGGAATCGGGGCGCTCCCGGCAGTATTTATCGATGGCAAACTGGTAGGACAAGGGCGGTCGCTGCGGGTTACTGCATTGAAAAGAGCTCTTGTTGCCCGGGGGATACGGGTTTGATTCGCACGCTGAGTCGGAGGCCCGTGAAAGTGAACATGGATCGAGTCAACCCAAAAACACCGAAGCAAGAATATGGATATTTTTCTTTCCTGCAGGCCCATCCACATATTCTGATCTTCGGTATGATCCTGACCTTCTTTTCCAGTTTCGGTCAGACGTTTCTGATCTCGATCTTTGTGCCGCAGTTTCTGGACGTCTTTGCCCTCGATACGGCACAATTTGGAGCGCTTTATGCCGCAGCAACCCTCACTTCGGCCGCAAGTCTTCCCTGGTTCGGTCGTCTTCTCGACCGGGTCCCGCTGCAGCGTTTCAGTTTAGCCGCAGGATTGGGTCTCGTGCTGGCATGTCTGGCGATGTCCTTGGCACCGAATGTCGGATTTTTGTTTGTCGCCCTGCTTGGACTGCGTCTGACCGGGCAAGGGCTGCTCAGTCTGACTGCATCGATTACCATGGCGCGGGTCTTCGAAAAGGGTCGCGGCCGGGCCCTGAGTCTCTCCGCACTCGGCTATCCCCTGGGTGAGGGACTGCTCCCGTTAGGAGTCGTGCTGCTGGCTCAAGGTGTGGGCTGGCGCCTGAGCTGGGGGATTCTCGGTGGTTTCATCGCTCTGGTGCTGCTGCCAGCCATGTCTTTTCTGCTCCGGAGTGAGAGCCAGAAAAGCCCCGAAACGTCAGCGGCACAGGCACCATCTGCACCCCGCAGATTTGCGCTGTTCGGTGACGGTCGATTTTATGCGCTGTTGCCGAGCACAATTTTTCTGCCGCTGGTCCTGACCGCCCTGTTCCTTTATCAGATTCCCCTGGCCGAGGCGTATGGCTGGTCCGTCAAAACCATGGCAACGGCTTTCATCGGCTTTGCCACGGCCCGTATGGCCGGCTCGCTGCTGGTCGGTCCGTGGATCGACCGTTGTGGTGCACAAAATCTGTTCCCCTTGACTCTGCTGCCGGCCTGCGCGGGCCTGCTCGTTCTGACCCTGGGGTCGGCACCCTGGGTCGCCCTGATCTATCTGTCCCTCGCCGGGCTCAGTCAGGGGATCAACGGGCCGACGATGACGGCGTTGTGGGCGGAAGTCTACGGTGTCGAATCGTTGGGGGCAACCAAGGGGACTGTAGCGACGATCGGTGTTTTTGCCACCGCCCTGGGGCCGGTGGTGGTCGGCGGGCTGCTCAAGACCGGCGTGCCCTTTACGGTGATCGTGCCCGGATGTGCCGTGCTGGGACTTATGGCGGTCGTTGCGGGACTGCTGGTTCGCTGCCGTCTCGTCCAGACGGCCACGGCAGTGCCGGCTTGAAGTACTTTCTGAACAAGGGAGTTGCAACGATGGACAAGACAGAAGAGTGTAAGAATCCGGATTTGGAGTTCTTCCAACAGCTTCTTTTGAAGAGGTTCGGTGCTTTACGAAAGAGGAAGGGTTCGGCACAGGTCAAATCCGAAGAAGAACGCATCGAAGTTGCCTTAAGCCGCATCAGATGGGGCAATTACAAAAGATGCATGGATTGTAGTGGGGAGATTGGCGATGAACGTCTGCTGGCCGATCCAACGACCTTGGTCTGCCTGAAATGTTCGACGACAAAGACGAAATGACTATCAGCGGATTTTACTTCGCCCTTCGTCGCCCCCGCGTAACGGCGGTGCCCACCTTTTCGAAGCGGGGTCGCCAGGAGAACGGGAGATTTTTCAGCCATGCGCGATGACTTGAATTTAGATCATTTTAAACGCCAGCTGGAAAAGCGGCTTGAAGCCATTGACCACGGTCAGGCCATGGCTCAGGCAACAGTCCGTGACACTGAGCTTGAGCTGCAGCGCATCAAGGCCGCACTGGATAACTTGCAATCTGGGGGCTATGGCCAGTGTGTAAAATGCGAAAATCCTATTCCCAGGGGGCAACTCCAATCTGACCCGGCCGCTTCGATTTGCTTCGATTGCTCTCGGGCAATGGAAAACCCCTAAAACAGGGGATCCCCGGTCCGATCTTTTTTGTGATTGCATCATATTTATGTGGCCCAGAACAGGGAGGTAGTCCTGAGTTATGCGTACTGAATTGGATCTTGACGATTATAAAAACCGGCTGGAGGAGAGGCTCATCGCTCTTCAACAGGGACGTGAAGCCCAAGACAAAGAGCTGGTTCCGGTAGAGCTTGATCAGACCAGGGTCGGCCGTCTTTCCCGTATGGATGCCATGCAGCAACAAGCCATGGCTCAGGCGTCTGCTCGTCGCACTGAGGTCGAACGGCAACGCATCCAGACCGCCCTTGGTCGTTTGCGTAAAGGGGATTACGGTTATTGCGTCAAATGTGACGAAGAGATTGCTGAAAAGCGGCTGAACGTCGACCCAGCGACTCTGCTTTGTATCGAGTGCGCGCGGGCCGCTGAAGGGAAATAAGCACAACTATCGGGTTTTGCCGGATGGGAAAAGTCCAGGGCAAAAAGAAGGAGCCATGGAGAAAACGTTAACGCAACTGAGTTTCGGGAGCACCTCTTGATCGGCGCGATTGCGGGCGACATTATCGGCTCGGTCCACGAAGGGGCTGGCACCAAGACCAAGGATTTCCCGCTCTTTGCCGAGGACTGCCGGTTTACCGATGACACCATCCTGACCGTGGCCGTTGCCGATAAAATTCTTCACGGCGGTAACTACATTGAGCTGTTTCATGATTACTTTTATGCCTACCCCCGCGCCGGGTACGGCGGCAGTTTCATCAAGTGGGCAGCATTCAGGAAACGTCATCCCTACAATAGCTGGGGCAATGGATCGGCAATGCGAGTGAGCCCGATCGGTTTCGCCTGCGATTCGCTCGATGACGTATTGAAGGAAGCCAGGCAAAGCGCGGAGGTCACCCACAACCATCCCGAAGGGGTACGCGGCGCCCAGGCGACGGCAGTCGCCGTCTTTCTAGCCCGCACGGGCCTGGATAAGCCCGATATCAAAGCTCATATCGAACGGGATTTCGGTTATGACTTGAGCGGGCGGCTGGACGACATCCGCAAGGAGTACCGCTTCGACGTCTCCTGTCAGGGGTCGGTGCCCCAGGCGATCATCGCCTTTCTGGAGTCGACTAGCTATGAAGATGCGGTGCGCAACGCGATCTCCCTGGGTGGGGATGCTGACACGATGGCATGTATCGCCGGCGGTATCGCCGAAGCCTATTACGGCGGAGTGCCCGACAACATTCGGGAAACGGCCTTGGAGCGGCTCGATGATCGTTTGCGTGGCGTAGTTGGAGAGTTCTCGGTGCGGTACGGGCTGTTTTGAACTGCCGCCTCTCTCTCCGCATCTCAAAGATATTACTACGCATGTGCTTCTAAAACTCAAAGACTGCAATAGTTTTAGGAGATGTAACCCAAATCTGTACCCAAACAAGGAGGAGACCGATGGCAGCCAAGGAAATCAATTTCGGGCAGGATGTCCGACTCAAGATTCGCGATGGTATTAATAAGTTGGCAGACACGGTCAAAGTGACCCTCGGCCCAAAAGGTCGCAATGTCGTCATCGAGAAATCTTTCGGCGCACCCCTGATCACCAAAGACGGTGTGACTGTCGCCAAGGAGATCGTGTTCGAGGACAAGTACGAAAATGTGGGGGCACAGCTGGTCAAGGAAGTCACCTCGAAGACCTCGGATTTGGCGGGCGACGGTACTACCACCGCCACTGTCCTGGCCCAGATCATTTACCGAGAGGGGTTCAAACTGATCACTACCGGTTACAACCCGATGGAAATCAAACGCGGCATCGACAAAGCCGTTGAAGCCGCCGTAGCATCGCTGAAGACGCTCTCCAAGCCGGTCAAGGACCATACCGAAATCGCGCAGATCGGCACCATCTCGGCCAACAGCGACGAGACCATCGGCAACATTCTCGCCGAGGCCATGGAAAAAGTCGGCAAGGAAGGCGTCATCACCGTCGAGGAAGCCAAGTCGATGGAAACCTCCCTCGAAACCGTCGAAGGGATGCAGTTCGATCGCGGCTATCTCTCCCCCTATTTCGTGACTGACCCCGAGCGCATGGAAGCGGTCCTCGAAGACGCCCTGATCCTGATCCATGACAAGAAGATCAGCAACATGCGCGACCTGCTGCCGGTGCTCGAGCCGGTGGCCAAGCAGGGCCGTCCCCTGGTGATCATATCCGAGGACGTCGAAGGCGAAGCGCTCGCCACCCTGGTGGTCAACAAGCTGCGCGGCACCCTGAATATCGCCGCCGTCAAGGCCCCCGGCTTCGGCGACCGCCGCAAGGCCATGCTCGAAGACATCGCCATCCTGACCGGTGGCCGCGTCATTTCCGAGGAAGTCGGTTTCAAGATGGAGAACGCCACCATCGACATGCTCGGTCAGGCCAAGCGGATCGTGATCGACAAGGACAACACCACCATCATCGATGGTTCCGGCACCGAAGCGGATATCGCCGGTCGCGTCAAGCAGATCCGTGCCCAGATCGAAGAAACCAGCAGCGACTACGACCGTGAAAAACTGCAGGAGCGTCTTGCCAAGCTGGTCGGCGGCGTCGCCGTGGTCAAGGTCGGTGCGGCCACCGAGACCGAAATGAAGGAGAAGAAGGCCCGCGTCGAGGACGCCCTGCACGCCACCCGTGCCGCGATCGAGGAGGGCATTGTCCCCGGCGGCGGCGTCGCCCTGATCCGCGCCATCGAAGCGGTTGCCAAGGTCGATGTCAAGGGTGAGCAGGTATTCGGCGTGAATATCGTCAAGCGCGCGCTCGAAGAGCCGTTGCGCCAGATCGCCGCGAATGCCGGGCAGGAAGGTTCGATCGTGGTCAACGAAGTCAAGAGCAAGAAGGGCGCTTATGGCTTCAACGCGGCCACCGACGAATACACCGACCTGGTCAAGGCCGGCATCATCGACCCGACCAAGGTGGTGCGCTCGGCGCTGCAGAACGCCGCATCCATTGCCGGTTTGATGCTGACTACCGAGGCCTGCATGATAGAAAAATCCGGTGACGATTTAAAGACATCCCCAAAAATTTAGATTCTTTTTCGAGAAAGGACTAAGACAATGACAATCACAACAGCACAGTTATCCCGAAAAGTTGAACCGGAACATTTCAAAAAGTTGCTGACGGCACGACTCAAAGCCATGGAGCGGGGGACAGGAGTAAACCCGTATCAAGGATCTGAAATGCTGCGCATCCGCTTCGCATTGAATCGTATTCACATGGAGACCCATCTGGAATGCGTTAAATGTAAAGGCGCGATTGCCGAGAAGCGTTTGCTTGCCAATCCGGCTGTTCTGACCTGCGGGAGATGTGAACCTGGCAGTACAATATGATTTAGTTTTGATGATGAACAGGTTGAGATGAAAGGCCCTCTGACAAAGTGCCCAACAATCAACCTGCAGATTCAGAAGTCCTCAGGAACGGAGCGGTTAACCATGAAAAATTCTCAGGAAAAGCAAGCCCCACAACTGGAACGTTTCGAGCGTTTGCTCTCGGCTCGTATGGACTCATTGGAAAGACGTGAAGGAACAGTCCGCGAGCAAACCCACACGGGAACCGAGCGCCTGCTCATCCACTTTGCCTTCCAGCGCATCCACAACAATGAGTATCTGGAATGCGTCAAATGCAAGGGTCCTATCGGTGAGAGCCGGCTGTTGGCCAATCCGACTGTCCTGACCTGCGACAGCTGCGAGCCCGCCGCCGCAAAGCGCTGATCTAAGAGAAACATCTGCAAGGATTCGCCGGATGAAAACCACCGATACCCAGGCCTTGAACCAACACGACCCGGAAAGTGAAGAGCGTCTGCGTCTCGACGATGTGCAACGCCGACTGCACCGGACGGTGCAAGGCATCGATGCACGCCTGGCGCGCTACCAACAGGATATCCAGGAGCAGAAAACCTACCTGTGGGAGAATAAGGCCGGCATGGATCATGTCGAGAAGGTCACGACGCGCCAGGCGATCGAGCAGATGCTGATGTCCGGCGATGCGCTCGCAGCGCAAAAGCAGCGCCTTCTCAAACTCGTTCGCTCGCCGTATTTTGGTCGCTTCGATTTTGCCCAGAACGGTCAGGACGCGCCCTTGGCGTTTTATATCGGGGTGCATCATTTCCATGACGAGCAGCAAAAAGAACATCTGGTCTACGACTGGCGGGCGCCGGTCGCGGCCCTGTTCTACGATTACGAGACCGGTGCGGCCGCCTATGAATCACCGGCCGGGACGGTCCGCGGCGAAATTAGGCTCAAGCGTCAGTTCCGCATTCGTGATGGCGAAATGGAGTTCATGCTGGAGAGCGGGCTCAACATCGTCGACGATGTGCTGCAGCAGGAACTCGCCCGCGCCTCTGACGACGGCATGAAGAACATCGTTGCCACCATCCAGCGCGACCAGAACGCCATCATTCGCGACGATCAGGCCCCGACCCTGATCATCCAGGGGGTCGCCGGTTCCGGCAAGACCTCCATCGCTCTGCACCGCATCGCCTTTCTGCTCTACCGGTTCAAAGAGACCTTGAGCTCGAAAGACATCCTGATTATCTCGCCGAACCGGGTCTTTGCCAGCTACATCGCCAACGTGCTGCCCGAACTGGGCGAAGAGTCAGTGGCCGAGATCGGCATGGAAAGGCTGGCCGACGAACTGCTGGAACACAAAATCCGCTTTCAGAGTTTTTTCGAGCAGACCGCCCTGCTGCTGGAGTCGCCGGACGAAGCGATGCGTGAGCGCATTATCTTCAAGTCCTCCGTCGATTTTCTCAAACAGCTCGATGCCTACGCCGAGCACGTGGAAGCAACCCGGTTCGTGGCCGAGGACGTCTACCTCTGCCGCCGTCTGGTGCCGGGCTGGTTTCTCGCCGAGACCTTTGCCAGATATCGCGGCAAGAGTCTGGCCGAGCGCATGACCCATGTGGTTCAGACGGTCGATGTCAAGATGGCGGCGACCTACCATTACAACATGGATGCCGAAGACCGGCGCATTCTTCGCGCCGCTCTGAAGACGATGCACCGGACCAGCACTCTGCGCAAAACTTACCAGGAGTTTTATACCTGGCTCGGTCGGCCGGAACTGTTCAAGCCGGCCAAGGGGAGCAAGCTGGAGTACGCCGATGTCTTTCCGCTTATCCACCTCAAGTTGCGCCTGGAGGGGGTCGACAATCCCTACCGAACGGTCAAGCACCTGCTCATCGACGAGATGCAGGACTACACGCCGGTGCAGTATGCGGTACTCGCACGCCTGTTTGCCTGCCGCAAGACGATTCTCGGTGACGTGGCCCAGGCGGTGAATCCCTACAGCGCCCCACGGGCCGAGGAGATCTGCAAGCCATTTGCCGGCGCGAACTACATGACCCTGACCCGCAGCTATCGTTCGACCCTGCCGATCATGCGGTTCGCGCAGAGAATCTGCCCCAACCCCGACCTGGTACCGATGGAACGCCCTGGCGAAGAGCCACAGGTCTTGAGCTGTCGCAGCCGTGCCGCAGAGATCAGAGAGATTCACCGACTGAAGGCTGAATTTCTTGATTCGGAGCACAACAGCCTGGGAATCATCTGCAAGACGCAGAAGCAGGCGGAAAAGATCGCCGCAGCCCTGCACAAAGAGGGTACCGAGGTTCGCCTGCTGGATGCCGCCAGTGCGGTTTTTTCCACCGGGATCACCGTCTGCAGCGCCCACATGGCCAAGGGGCTGGAATTTGACCGTGTGATCGTACCCGAGACCAGCGCCGCCAATTATCACACCGCCATGGATCGCAATCTGCTGTACGTGGCCTGCACCCGCGCAATGCACCAGTTGGTGCTGACCCACTCTGGCGAACCTTCGCCTTTCCTGACAGGCTAAGCGAAACATCCCCGCTCGAAGTCCTTGCCCAAACCGATAGTCAAAGGGAAACCAAAAAACAGCAAAGAGCTTTTTTGCGCCATTCGGCGCGGAAACCAACCACGATGAAAGGTTCAAGACACATGGCAAAACTTGGATTGAATGTTGATCATATAGCCACCGTTCGTCAGTCGCGCGGCGGCGTGGAACCTGATCCGGTGACGGCGGCGGCGATCGGTGAATTGGCCGGGGCCGACGGGATCACGATCCACCTGAGAGAGGATCGCCGTCACATCCAGGATCGAGACTTGGAAATTCTGCGCCGGACGGTCAAGACCCGGCTCAATTTGGAGATGGCCGCTACGGAAGAAATGGTCGGTATCGCCCTTATGACCAAGCCGGAGCAGGTCACGCTGGTACCGGAGAAACGCCAGGAACTGACCACAGAAGGTGGCCTGGATGTGATCTTCAACTGCGGCGCCGTTACGTCGGTGGTCAAGACGTTGCGAGAAGAAGGTATCGTCGTCAGCCTGTTCGTCGATCCCGACCCCGAACAAATCGAGGTCGCCAAGAAGAGCGGAGCCGACTGCATCGAAATTCACACAGGAACCTACGCTAACGCCTCTTGCTGGCATAATCGGATGGAGGAACTCGGGAAGATCGATGCGGCGATTAAATTCGCCAAGAAGCTGGGCCTTGGCGTTAACGCCGGGCACGGGCTTGATTATACCAATATCCAAGCCCTGGCCGCGTTGGGAGGTGTCGAGGAATACAACATCGGGCACTCCATCATCGCTCGCGCCATGTTGGTGGGCCTCGACCGCGCCGTCAGAGACATGGTGGCGTTGATCCGTCCCAAATATGATCAGCCGGGCGCTTGCGATTTTACAAATACAGTTAAGAAAGGTAAAACACCATACCGAAGGCCAGAGCAATCCGATACCAGCCGAACAGCTCCATGCCGTGGCGATTGAGGTAAACCAGAAATCCCTTGACGGCCAGCCAGGCGACCAGGCAGGACACACCCAGGCCGATGGTCAGATTGGCGGCGCTGCTGGTTTGCAGCAGGACAGGACCCTGATGAAACAGTTCGTAGGCGGTCGCGCCACCGAGGGTCGGCAGCGCCAGTAGAAAGCTGAATTCGGCGGCGGCACGGGGCTGATAGCCGAGTAGCCGAGCGGTCATGATGGTGACCATGGAACGGCTGGTGCCGGGCCACATAGCCAGGCACTGGGCCAGGCCGATGACCAGAGCTGATCGAAGCGTCATGGCAGCAAGGGGTAGCTCCTCCTGGCTCGGTTTCCTTAGGAGTTGCCGTCGAAACCGGCGCTCGATGACGACCATCAGCAATCCGCCGATCGCCAGGGCGGCAATGACCGGACCAATCCCGAACAGCGTTGACTTGATCCAGCTTCCGGCCAGCACACCGATGATGGCCGCCGGCAGAAAACCCACCAGCAGCAAACGCAGCAAACGACGCCCCTCGCTGTCCTGCCCGCGCAAACCCCGCAACATCGCCCGGATATGGGTGATGTAAATACCGATGACCGCCAGCAGTGCCCCGGACTGGATGACAATTTCAAAAGCATCGACGCCAGCTTTAGTGGCAGGGTTCCGATACAAGTTCAGCCATTCTGAAACCAGGATCAAATGGCCGGTCGAGGAAACCGGCAGAAACTCGGTGAGGCCTTCAACCGTGCCGAGAATGACGGCATCGAGCCAAGAAATCAAAGGGTCCATCTGCCATTTCTTTCTATCCGCACCAGATTAAAACTTTCATCAATTCAATCATAAAGGGCTTTCTACCCGGCTCTTTTGGGAGAACTGCCGAAGGACATTTTCAATTTGTTCCGCCAGCGGTGTATCCGCTTCGTATAAGTCAAAAAGCTGTAACAGACGGACGATCTCATCTCGCTCCTGTGTCAATTTTTCAAGTCTTTCAGAGTACGGGCAGTCATTGGCATGAACTCCATCGGAGTGGGCACATGCAGGGCAGACATTGACTTGTCCTGCAACAATAACAGGAACATTCGTTACCTTAAATACTGTTTGCTCACGATGGCATCTCTGGCAGCGGCCATTCATCTTCAGGCCAATATTGATGTTGGCGCCCAAAGTCTTTATGCATTCAAAGCAAAGTTTTTTACCAGACCAATCTTTCATCTTCAGAAGGTTCTCTCTTGATCAATCAAGTGTGTAGTTCCTGTAAATAATCATGTCTACCTTACCGCCCGAGAACTTCAGTTTTGCGTCAACGAAAAGGTTGCCATCTGTGTCGAACTCCCATGGCGGGGGTCGAACGCACCAATATCCTCAAACACGACCTGGTAACCGTTGCGTCGTGCCACGCCATCGGCCCAACGTCTGAATTTCTCCCTGGTCCATTCAAAGCGATGATCAGGGTGGCGGAACACGTCATCCGAGATGCCGTGCAGCACATTGTATTCGCGATTGGGTGTCGTGATGATGACCGTCCTCGGCCGGCACCCGACGAAAACCGCCTGCTCGACCGCCGACAAGCGTTGCGGCGCAACATGTTCGATGGTCTCGATCATGACCGCTGCGTCAAATCCGCAAAAATTCTCGCCCAGAGATGTGTAAGACGCAAGATACAGGGACATCTTGCGGTCGGTGAGCCCCTCATCATGAAAAGAGAGTCGGGCTCTCGCCTTGGCCAGAGCCTCCTGCGAGGAGTCGATGCCGGCAATGGTCCTGAACTGCATTTCTCCGGCCAGACGCACCAGTAATTCGCCTGGCCCGCAACCGAGATCGAGCACGCTTAGAACATTGCGCGCCAACAGGGTTTGTACCACCTTGTTCAAACGTTCCTCATGCAGGTCTGTCGTCTGCTCGGGCTGCCAGCAGAGAGCATTTTTTCTCAGCATGAATGCGTCACTTATTCGTGCTCGCGTGTTTTCAGGAAAGTGATTTCCGGCCACTGTTCGGTCACGAAACCCAGCCGCCATTCGCTGGACGCCAGATAGGTCAGGTTCCCTTCCGCGTCATGCGCGAGATTGGCCTGGTTGGCCTTCTCGAAGGCGGCCAATCGTTTCGGGTCGGCGCAGCGCACCCAGCGGGCGGTGGCGTAATCGACACCCTCATAGCTGGCGTCGACATTGTATTCGGCCTTGAGCCGCGCCATGGTCACATCGAACTGCAACACGCCGACCGCTCCCAGAATGAAGTCGCTTCCCAGCAGGGGACGAAACAGCTGCACCGCCCCCTCCTCGGCGAGTTGGGTGAGTCCCTTCTGGAGTTGTTTGGCCCGCAGCGGAGATTTCAGCCGCACCCGCCGGAAATGGTCGGGGGCGAAGCTGGGGATGCCGGTGAACTTGAGCGGCTCCTTGGCGGAGAAAGTGTCGCCAATCTTGATGGTGCCGTGGTTGTGCAAACCGATGATATCCCCCGGCCAGGCCTCCTCCACCAGAGCCCGGTCCTGGGCCATAAAGATGATTGGGTTGGCCAGAAGCACGTCCTTGCCAATGCGGTGGTGACGCACCTTCATCCCCCGCTGGAAACGCCCCGAGCAGATGCGCAAGAAAGCGATGCGGTCGCGGTGTGCCGGGTCCATGTTCGCCTGGATCTTGAAGATGAAGCCGGAAAAGGCTTCTTCCTCCGGCGCGACCATGCGAGTGGTGGTTGCCCGCGGCATCGGGGCAGGGGATATTTCGACAAAAGCGTCGAGCATCTCGCGCACGCCGAAGTTGTTGACCGCGCTGCCGAAGAAGACCGGCGTCTGGTTCCCCTTGAGATACTCCTCCAGCACGAAGGGGTTGGCCGCCCCCTCCAGCAATTCCACGTCCCCGCGCAGTTCGTCGGCCTGACTCCCCAACAGCTCGTCGAGCAGCGGATCGGTCAGATCCTGGATGGTGAGCACTTCATCGACCAGTCGATTGCGGCCTGGAAGAAAAATATTAAGCTCCTTGCGGTAGAGGTTGTAGGTCCCCTTGAAGCGCTTGCCCATGCCGATGGGCCACGACAGCGGCGCACACTCGATCTGCAGGGTCTCCTCGATGTCGGCCAGGATGTCGAGGGGGAACATCCCCTCACGGTCGAGCTTATTGATGAAGGTCAGAATCGGCGTGTTGCGCATCCGACAGACCTCCATCAGCTTGCGGGTCTGGGTCTCGACCCCCTTGACGCTGTCGATGACCATGACCGCGCTGTCCACCGCCGTAAGCACGCGGTAGGTGTCCTCGGAGAAATCCTGGTGACCCGGCGTATCGAGCAGATTGATCTCGAAATCGCGGTAGTTGAACTTCATCACCGAGCTGGTCACCGAAATGCCGCGCTCCTGCTCGATGGCCATCCAGTCGCTGGTGGCATGTCGATCGGCCTTGCGGGCCTTGATGGCACCCGCCATCTGGATGGCGCCCCCGAACAGCAACAGCTTTTCAGTCAGCGTTGTCTTGCCGGCGTCAGGGTGGCTGATGATGCCGAAGGTACGGCGACGTTGAATTTCTGTTAATGGTTGACTTTCCATATCCTTCCTTCGTTGATGCCGGAGCATCCTGAACCTCGTGGCCCCTGCGCTCATCTGAGGCGATAAGAACACGGGCAAAGGGGGTTGGGATCTGGGCTGATTCGTCGCCACGGCTAAAAGCGGTGGCGACAATAATGAATATTTAGGTGCCCGTCAGCATCTGCCGTAAAGCTACAAAACTAAAAGGCCTCAGGATTGTGCGCTGTGGGTACGGATGGATAGACCGGGGAATTAAGGCGGCGGGAGTTTTACACTGGTGATCAGAGTAAATGATGGTGTGGCGAATAACTTGAGCATGACTCTTCCTAGAAATTGAATGCCACAAAAAGTAGCACAACCAGCTAAAAAGTTCAACTTGGGGTTCCTCTGCTCTGCACTGCTCCGAAAAAGCTGACGAGAGCAGAGGAGAGGTGAGGTCAAACTAACGTAAAAGGAGCAAAGGGATGGTCGATTTGCGCAGCATGGCGGTCGTGGTGCTGCCGACCAGTAGATGGCGGATACGCGAGTGACCATAAGCGCCCATGATCATCAGGTCGATGCCCTGCTCCTGCTGATAGCGACTAAGCGCGGCTTCCGGTTCTCCGGGGAGGATAACGGCCACTGTTTCAAATCGTGCCATTTCCAGAATCTGCCGGGCGCGGGCCAAGTCGGCGCTGGCAGTGGTGGTATCGGCTCCAACCATCACCAGATGACAGAGCAGGCCACGAAACAGAGGACTTGCCGCCACCATATCAAGCGCCTTGCGCGCGGTGGGGCTGCCGTCGAAGGCGAGCATCACCCGCTGCGGTGGACGAAATTCGGAAGGGGTCACCAGGATGGGCCGTTGCAAAGAGCGGATGACCCGTTCCAGATGGCTGCCCAGATGTTCGGAGGCCACCTGCGCAGCTTCGCCCCGTTTGCCCAAGACCAACAGCCGAGTGCTCTCTTCCTGCCCGGTCAAGGTTTCCACCAGCCCACCAAGGCGTAGCAGCCCCTCGGGATCGGTGACACCTGCAGTGCGAGCCCGCAATCTGGCCGCACCAAGCAGCTGCTGTCCCTGTTCCCGGGCCAGCTTACCGCGCTTTTCATCAAGTACCGCCAGCTCCTCCAACAGTGACTCACGGGCACCGAGGCCAATGCTACCACTCAGGTCGACCGGGGGAGCAGCCTGCTCTTTGTGCAGCACATGCAGGAAGGTCAACGACGCTTCGAGCCGTAAGGCCGACCAGGCTGCTGCATCACACACAGCAGTAGAATAGGACGATCCGTCAATACAGGCCAAAATGCGATTTTTCATGTCAGTTCCCCTTAATGCCCCATCAAGGCTTCGATGGCCTCGGGCTTGTCGTGGACCGCGAAGCGGTCGACCATTGTCTCGCTGGCCTTGTTGAGGCCGACAATCTCCACCTCGGTCCCTTCGCGGCGAAACTTGATGATGACCTTGTCGAGGGCGCCAATGGCGGTGATGTCCCAGAAATGGGCGCGGCTGACATCGATCTGCACTCTCTCGATCGCCTCTTTCAGATCGAAGGAAGCGATGAAGCGCTCGGCCGAGGGAAAGAAGACCTGGCCGGTCACCTGGTAGTGGCGGGTCAGGCCGTCCGCCGAGAGACTTGAACCGATATGCAGCACTCTACCGATCTTGTGCGCAAAGAACAAGGCACTGAGCAACACCCCGACCAGAACGCCCAGGGCCAGGTTGTGGGTCGCCACCACCACGACCACGGTGGAGGTCATGACGATGCTCGAACTCGCCGGGTTCTTGCGCAGGTTGCGGATCGACTCCCAGCTGAAGGTGCCGATCGCCACCATGATCATCACCGCCACCAGCGCCGCCATGGGAATGCGCGCCACCCAGTCGCCGAGAAAGACCACCATCAGCAGCAGATAAACCCCGGATAACAGGGTGGAGAGGCGGCCGCGACCGCCCGATTTGATGTTGATGATCGACTGGCCGATCATGGCACAGCCGGCCATGCCGCCGAGAAAACCGGAAGCGATATTGGCCACCCCCTGGCCGACGCATTCGCGGTTTTTATCGCTGGGCGAATCGGTCAGGTCGTCGACGATGGTCGCCGTCATCATCGATTCGAGCAGGCCGACAACGGCCAGGGTCACGGCATAGGGGAAGATGATCGCCAGGGTTTCGAAGGTCAGCGGCAGGTCGGGGAGCAGAAAGATCGGCAGACTGTCGGGTAGCGCGCCCATATCGCCGACGGTGCGCACATCTACCCCGAACAGCATGGTGAAGGCGGTCAGCGCCACGATGCACACCAGCGGCGATGGGACGGCCCGAGTGATGTAGGGGAAAAGATAGATCAGGCCGAGGCCGGCCGCGACCAGGGCATAGACCGGCCAAGCAACAGCGGTGAGCTCGGGAATCTGCGCAAGAAAAATGAGGATGGCCAGAGCATTGACGAAGCCAATCACCACCGAACGCGAGACGAAACGCATCAGCGAACCGAGGCGCAGGCCGCCGGCCAGCATCTGCAACATGCCTGTGAGCAGGGTCGCTGCCAGCAGATACTCCAGACCATGGGTCTTCACCAGGGTTACCATCAGCAGCGCCATGGCGCCGGTGGCGGCCGAAATCATCCCCGGGCGGGCACCGACAAAAGCGCTGACCACGGCGATACAGAACGAAGCATAAAGGCCGACCTTGGGGTCGACCCCGGCGATAATCGAAAAGGCAATCGCCTCGGGGATCAGGGCGAGGGCAACGACGATGCCGGCGAGGGCATCACCGCGCAGGTTGGAGAACCAGGTATTGCGGATAGTACGAAAAGCGTGAATCATGGGATAAAGAACCTTACACGAAGAAGAAATTTGGACAAAAGCTCCCAAGCCGCATCGGGCGTGCCGGATACAGCATGAAGAAAACTTTGCCTTAGTGGAAACAGACGATATGAGGAGGTTTAACCGATCAGAACGGAGTCAATCGAAAAAACAGGCAGGCGTCGAAGTAAAGGGTCTGCAGATCGATGATAAATGGAAAAACTTCGTTGGGATAATGACTGAGCAAAAAAGAACTTTCAAGTTTACATGGGGAATCCGAAATGCTGGGACAAAGACCCGTGAGTTGAGAGAGTGAGACTATAGAGAACAGAGGTAAAAGGCAAGATAAAAATTGCCCGGGCCAATTCGATTCCGATTTGGGAACCGAACCGGCGTCCGAAAACCGGATTCGAAGTTGTTGCGGCTCAACGCCAGGTGTCCGGTTTTACTGCAAACCCGTCACCCTCGTCAGGTGCTGGGAAATCGGGGGAGAAAATCGTTTCTCTGGTCGGGTTGGCGGGAAGTGGTTGTGGGAGATGACTTCGGCGTTTATTATCAATGAGTTACGAGGAGTGCGGGCTTTGAGACTGTTTTGCGGTAGGTCGGCGTTCCCTCCACCAAATACAAAAACCCCCTTGAGAAATCGAGGGGGTTTTTTGTATTTGGCTGCAGAAGTTGAACTGATGAAATGAACAGGACTTTTGCGGCGTCTGCGCGAGGAGAACGCCCGCCTCAAGGGGCTGCTGATCCAGCACGGTATCGCCTGGGAAGAGCCGCCCATCCCTGAATCAGTCCCCGCCCCAACCGAATCAGCCCCAGCCCATTTCCCTACCGACGACAAGATCGCCTTGTTCTGCCGTCTGTTCCGTTGGCGGGACGATGTCTACCTGCAGCGCTGGGAGTCTACCAAGGGCACATCTGGCTATTTACCGGCCTGCGGCAACGAGTGGAAACAGGGCGTCTGCCATAAGCCCCTTGTGAAATGCGGCGATTGCAACCAGCGCCAATTGCTGCCGGTGACCGATCAGGTAATCTATGAACATTTGCCAAGGTGCTGGCCGATCTGCAACACGACCCGTTTCAGCTCCATCTGGAACTCCACACCCTGACCGGCAAACTTTCGGGTTGCCATGCCGTCAGCCTCACCTACAGCTATCGCATCACTCTGACCTTGCTCATTACCGAACGGGAGATTGTTCTGCTCGATATCGGGAGCCATGATGAGGCGTATCGGTAAGAGAGGTGAAGCTTACGACTTTCCTCAGACAGTTTAAAAAAGGTGTGACATCCTTACCGTCTCAGATAGACACCGCGAGGATGTCACCGAGATATTTTCTCTTTCCGATTGACTTTATGGCTGCCCATACTATGTTAAGAGCATATTGACATCCTCCCGGCCCTGAAGTGACCGGGATTCCAAGGATCGACGGCGGCGGCCTGCCGGAGCAGGTCTTACGC
>JAWSUS010000007.1:0-149521 GCA_033549025.1 Desulfuromonadales bacterium | reverse complement strand
TTTTCTGGCATCACTATGCCTGAAGTAGGAAGGCTTATCCACTTATACCGCTGTTCAAATTTCTGGAGCCGGCTCTTGGAAAGACATGAGAGAGAGTGTCATCAGTAAGTTCCCAAAAGAACCTGGCCTACCTCAAGATGTTGAGCGCTTCATGGCCGACATTGAAGAGAGGTATCAAACGGATGCATATCATTCCCTGTCAATAGAAGGGTATCGGGTTACAGATGAGATTATCAGAAAGGTGGCGACGGGCAACTGGAGCCCTGGTGACAACGATTCAGATAGACAAACAAAGGATGCAATGGCTGCTCATGGTTATTGGCTCGCGCACAATGACGTTAAAGCCACAATAAGAACTATCTTAAACGGCGCGAACCCTGGCGAAGCATTCAGTGTGGCCCACGGGACATGGTATAGAAGTCTTTTTGCCCCCAACGTTGATGCGGGCTTCCTCAGACTTCAGGACCTTGCCGGCTACCGCTCCGGTCAAGTATTTATTCGGAACGCGTTGCATGTCCCACCTTCGCCTGAGGCAGTTCGCGATATGATGCCCGAGTTATGCGATCTTCTAGAAAAGGAAACGCATGCGGCAGTACGTGCGGTACTGGGGCACTTTATGTTTGTTTACATCCATCCATACTTTGATGGCAACGGGAGGCTTGGCCGCTTCCTAATGAACACCATGCTCGCTTCGGGCGGCTATCCATGGACAGTTATCCGCCTGGAGACCAGAGAGGAATACATGGAGGCATTGGAAGCGGCAAGCTCTCATGGAGATATTAGCAAATTTGCTAAATTTATAGCTAATTCAATGGAAATAACAGGTGAGGTTAAGTAGTTGAAATAGATCGTCAAATTCGGTCAAGGACAAAAACGGTGACCGGCTGCTTTTCCCTGAAAAAAACCAGTCTGTCCCCGCTTTGCGTGCCGTTACGGAAAGAGGATGCCTTTGTCGCCGCCTACTTGCGGGCTATTGGGACTTATTATTTCTGGCTTATTCGATTTTGGCATCCTTTCCATTTCGACCTTGAAGGGCTGCATTTGCGAGATTTCGTGAAGAATGATCCCCGCTGCCAGCAGGTATACCCAGAAGGCAAAAGGGGCATCAAGACCATAACGCGTATGCTGCCGCCATGAATATGAAGCTGTCATGGCGTGATACAGCCAAGGAATGGCGAGGAAAAAACCAGTAATGCTCATCACCTGCGCAATCAAAGCGGTGGCACTTAAACTGCTGGAACTTTGTAGCTTTTTTAGCCAAAAAGACACAGGAAACAAGACTGAGCAAGACCCCCCCCGAATGCGTTGGCCGTTGCATGCAACAGAACAGACAAGGGTTCTCCCATCACCATTGCGAAAAGGGCCAGATTGCCAATAGTGCTCATGGCTGAGAAACCGAGCAGTGCCAATGCTGAAACAATCAATACCATGCGATAAGCTCTTGGAATAAAATCAAAAAACATAAACTCTCCGTAAAATTTCGACAGCTTCCCATGCTTCAGGTCAGTTAAAAAAAGGCCATCAAGTAGATTGACCGGTTGTATCCAGGTAAAAAAGTTTGCCTTTACTGCCGATCCGCCTCCCACACTTTGTTGAGTTCCTGTGTTTCGGAATCGTACTTATAGACAATAATACCGCCACCGTACTGCTGGCCCATGACCAGGATGCCCGCTTCGGGCGCGGTGTCCATGGCAGCGTTGCGATGGTAGTCACGCACGGCGGGCAATGGATCGCGGCCCAGGTAGAGGTATTTCAGCGGCAGGGGGTTGTCGATGTGAAAAAGAACGGCGTAGGGGGAATAGGTGAGGAAGCGAAGATAGTGTTGCGGGTCGATGAATTTGATGGCGAGAGTGGCGCCACCTCTGCCTCCTAAATCCTTAGGGGGTGAGATAAGGCCTGTTTTGTCATAGGTCCAGTTTTCTGATTTTTCACTATTATTCGTGTTCAACAACCCATGATAAAGACTTGCAGGCTCATGATAAAGTTCGCCGGTTTTTGTTTTCCAAACAAAAGACATGCCGTTTTCACATCCACTGACAACATATTGCCCATCGGGGCTCAAGGTAGCGTTTGTTTTTGCAGAGTTTCCAGGGAATTTAAACAGCGGCGTTCCTGATGAAAGGTCCCACAGAACAACACCTGCATAATCTGAATACATCTGCTCGGGGCGAATGGCTCCTTCAGCAGTAATCGGAAGATTATCGGGGATATCAAAGCCTCTCCCTGCCGAAAGAAGCAAATTCCCCTCATCGGCAAGTGTAAGATTAAGCAACTTTCCTTGTCCTAAAAAACTTGGGGAGCCCCCATCTTGCTTCACGTGTTTCATGGCATCCCCTGAATCATAAAAAAGATTCCAGTCCGCATCACAACTCACATAATGCTTCAGATCGGAGCTCAACACGTGCCCATAGGTTTGAAAATGAGGAAATGAGTCGAACTCCTCTTTATTCACCCCCTGGACATGAACTACATCGTCGAGACCCTGCCAAAGAAATAGTTCGGCTCCACGGACGAAATAAGCGCTGTAGATATTGGCATTGTCTGACACGAGAAATTTTTCTTTGCGCTCCAGATTCCAAAGCACAATGCGATTGTTCAGGTGGGAACTCAGAGCGAAGCGACCATCACTGGATACACTTACGACCACGGCGGGCCCGCCGCTCTGCGCCGCAGCCTCTTGAGAATGGGGTTTGCATGCCGAGAAAGCTAATAAAACAAAAAGCCAGAAAAATAACCGCCTGCTCATCAAAAGCTCCCGAAACCTGTTGAACGTTTCATTCTTTCAACAATTTCTTCCTTGTAAACCTTCTCAAACAGCAAATCACTTGGAATCTTCATCCCCGAATGATCGAACAACCAGAGACTTTGATCCACCGGGAGGATTTTCTCCTCACGAACAAGTCTTTGAATGAACAAATCACTATCCATCTCCGGCCCTCCATACCCCATAGCCGGACGCGGTTGTTTGACTTCATAATCTGCCTTAGCCAGTGCCCGAAAGGTTTTCATAGCGTCATCTGCCATTTCCCGGCTCATGTGGAACAAATAAATCAACGCCCCCAAAGCCGGTAAGACTTTAGGCGGCCAAATGGGGATATGACTTTCGTTAAAAAGCCCATTGGTATCTTTGGCGATTTCTTCATAAAGAGCTTGCTCGATTTTGGGCAGATTATCCTTCAACAGATTTCGTGCATAAAGCGCTGAGACACTCCAAGGTGCATAAAACAGTTGTGTTCCTGGAACCCCCGCGCTGGTTGCAATACGATAAATACCGCCGATTTGTCCACTTCTGGCCTCACCGTGTTGGCCGGCCTCCCAGTCTTCACGGCGAGAATCCTTGTCTTTGTAGGGCCCAAGAATGTTGTCTTGGCTGGAATAAAGCACCACGATTTTCTTGGCGGCGCGATGGGCGTGTACGAAATTCCAGTTGCGTAGCACACTCGTATCCTTTTCAGGATCATTGGACAGGGCCGTATCAGGCACGGCAGGCTGCCACATAAAAGCGTGGGCAATACTCTCATGACGTCCGGGCATCTGCCCCAGTATATTCATGGCTACTAGCAGCACACGATTGCCGAGGCTGTGTGCGATGATGTTAACAGAAATGCCCTCTGAGACTAGCTGATCGACCAGATGCACCAATCCGAATCCCGCTTTATTGGCAGTGGTTTCAGCAGCCATGTAGTCGAGGGCAAAAACATCGCCGGACCAAGACAGATGGATCATGCGAGAGTATTTTTGATAGTTGGTCCGGTCAAATTGGCCAGTAGCGCGATTGAGGTTGTCTTCCATATGAAGATACCAGGCATGGGCGCCTGTGCCATTAAGATCCGCCATGGCAATATCGTTAAATAGGTTTGGATTCTCAACCTGCCAATGGGCATATTGATTTTTGAGAACTCCTAAATCACGGTAAGTGTTAGCGGGCCTCGAAGAATAAATTATCTTCGGCTCCATGGGGCGATTGCGAATTGTATCAAAGCCCCACTGGGACAGCTCGACATGATGTGAATATTGTCCGTATTCAACATTGAATCCGTGAATAAAAATGACGGCATTATTGCCATTCTCTTTAAAATAGCGGATTTCCTCCGGCCTGAGGTGGTCGCGGGCGTTAGAATCAAGTACAGGATTTGCATCCTCTCGCAGATTGACAATCACCGGAGGAAACAAATGCCTGACTTTAAACTGATATCTTTTCTTGAAACAGCCCGGTCGAAAGACGGGACTGGCGGTGGGAACAAAGGCATTTGCGTTCATGGCTGACCTCCTCGTGCGATGATCAGGTTGTCGGTGTCCAGATGAACCTGCCAAGGACCAAGAAGAACGCGTTCAAACAGAGCTATTCCCTTTTTTACCTGTGAAAAGTGCTGTTGGCCTTCAGCATCCGTAAGGCGGACTTCGGCACCGTCTTCCAGAGAATGGCCACTTTCATCCTCGACTGAAAACTGGATATCTGCACACAGATTCAATTGCGGTGACATCTCTGACATGACGTCGTTAATAGCTACCTTAAATGCGTATATCAGGGGACGCTGATCACCCGCCACTTCGTCCATGATGAGATCCTGCGCCACCTCTTTTTCCTCACGTTGCCAAAGAAGCTGGCAATGTCCTGAGCCATCAGGCAGCGTCCCAAACAGACGGTCAACCTCCTGCCACTCACCCCCAGGTTTTGCTTCGAATACAGTTACCTCGATTTTTTCACCGCCTTCGAAATTCCTCACAGCGAAACAGGCCCCTACCTCCTCCCCCACGGTAACCCGAGCCTGACTCCATGCCAGATTGAAAATTTTTGCACTCTCCAAGGCAAGTAATCGCTGAATTTCTCGGACATTTCCTGGCTTTCTTGCCGTGGGCAACACTAGGGTTGGCGGGCTGGCCACATCCATATGAATGCTACCGTTGAGCCGGACGCCGCCCAGACAGGCAAAAGTCACCGCCTTGCCAAACAGGGTGACATCGCCGTTGGGGGCCATTTCAAACCCACCGCCGTTCTGGCCGATGGTGATGGGGCCGCCGCCGTCGCCTTTGATGTCGATGGCCTGACCGGCCTGTATGGTGAGAGTGCCGCTGTCCACGCGGATGACGGCGTTGCCGTGCTGGACGTTTACGTGAGTGCTTTGCTCAATGTCGAGACACAGATCTTCCCGGCAGCGGGCTTCTATATGGCTGCCTGCCTGCAGCTGGATGCCGGCGGCTGCCTGCAAGTGTGCATCCCGGGCCGACTGATAATGAATCTTGCCGTTTTTCGTTCTGGTCGCATGACTACTTTCTGCGGTCTGTACGCGGTCTTGTCCGACCTTCTCTGTGAAAGTGTCCCCACTGTGGATGTGTTGGGTTTTATTGGCATAGAACGTAACCAACCCTTGTTCACTGGCCAGGCGGAGGCGGTGTTCGGCCAGAGCGGCATCGAGATGGAGGATATTTTGGCCCGCGAAGGTGCGCAGGGTAATGGCACTGGCGTCACGGCGATCGCTGAAGCAGAGTTCGTTGTCTGCGGCAGTCACCAGTCGATTGAGCCATGGCTCTTCGCCGTTGACCAAGGAGGGGGTATCCGGATTGGGCAAGCTACCCACAATCATGGGGCGGTCTGGATCATTGTTGAGGCAACTCACCAATACTTCAGCCTGGTCATGCAGAGGCGTGTGCCAGCCGGCTGCCTCATTTCTTCCTCCGCTGACATAGGGCTGCAGGCGCCGCACAAAGGCGGAGTGTTCACCAGGGGACCCTACTTCGCTGCTGGCCACCTGGCGATAACGATAGCGTCCGGATTCATCGAGCAGGGGTGTTTCCTGGCGGCTTTCGATGCGGGCGGAAAAGGTCATGGGCAGGCGACAGTGACCGTGCCAGGCACTTCGCCAAGGCGTTCCCCGCGGAATAAGTGTTACGGTGTTGGTGTAGGGACAGTCCTTTTCACCGCCAAGCCCCAGCCCGGCGGCCTGACTGGCCTGATGTTCGATGGCGGTGATGAGGTAGTCGCCGCTGATACCAGCCCCGTATTCATCGGCCTCGATATGCACCAGACAACCGATTTGCAGATCGGCGGCATGACTGCTTAATCGCAGCTCTATCGCCTGCCGAGCCGCTTGCTGAGACCGCACCAGCGCAGCATGCTCCGCCTCCTCCACATGAAGGGCTCCAACCCCGAAACGGACATCCACTGTTTTTTGGCCCGTTCGCTCGGCCACTTGCGCCAGGCTCTGCCCTTCCAGGGACTCACCCGGCTGATTCTCGCAGACATCATGAACGATAAAGCGCTCCGGCGTCAGACTGGCGCTGAGGCTCAGGGAGACAATGGCATCGCTGGGCGCCGCGTGACCATCAGTCACCGGGGTCGCCGTCTGCCGGTAACGCAGGGGAGGACGGGAAAGGAAGCTGAAATCCTGGTCATGGTCTGCCAGGTGAATCAACTCATCGCTTTCGACGGACTCACTCCAGAAAAAGATCCCCTGCTGACTGCAAAGGCGGGTTAAAAAGTCGAAATCACTCTCTTGCGCCTGCAAGGTGGCGGAACGGACAGGATAGTTTCGACTCCAATGGGTGTGGAGACTGCTTTGAGGGATTCCATGTCGGCACAGGGTCTGCTCGACAATCTCCGGCAGGGTGAGGTCCACAATCAAGCGGCAATCGGTGCGCCGTTGCAGACTCGCCAATCGGGACGCAAGCGTCAATTCACCTATACTCTGCCCGTCTTCTGAAGCCGCTGTCTGTTTGGCGGCGCTGACCACCCCATTGACGCGGCGCTCATACCCGTCTGTCGATTTCATCATCAGCTCCGCCGAATCACCCAACAGGGACGCCAGACGCTCTTCTTGCGCAAACACAACGGTCAGGCGAAACATGAAAGGTTCGCTGAACGTCTCTTTTCCGACCAGCGCCACTACCGGGAACATCTTCGAGCCAACCCGGACCAGCAATCGCGACTGGTGTGCCATCGCCTCCATGAACCCCTCCTTCCTGCCTCCCTGGTGCGGCTAAAGCCGGGCCTTGGCAGGGCAATAAAATTTAAAGGCGTCTTATAATTCATTCTATTAAATTAATCAATTTTTATTTTATATGCTTGACACAATATTCGAAAGAAGGTATTTAAGCTTTCTCTAATTTTTAAGCCATGGCAACCAATTGTAATCACAAGGTTTTTATCCGTCGCTTCATGATGTAATAAAAAAGCTCGCAAATTTAGGTATTTTAATATTAAGAGACAACACTGCAAGCCAGCAGTGGTCGAGGCAAAATACTCGGCCAACATTAAGGACGAACTGCCATGTTGAACCGTGCCATTTCTGGTCGCCATAAAACCTCAAATCGGCCCGTCGAGGTGAAGTCATCGGCTGAAAGCGCCCTTCTGACGGTCTGTGGCGGACTGGCCAGATTAATCGAAGGACAGCGGCGCTTCTCCGTCGAATTCGGCCTGCCTCACAGCCGCGTCTTCAGCCATGAGGCCGCCTCTCTTGGGCAAGCTGAATTTGAGCAGATACTGCTGGGCTGGCTGACCGACAAGGAGGAAGGGCAAAAGAATCTCTCAGGGGTCCTGCACGACCTGATTGCCCATCAGCTGGCGCTGCATGGGGCCCTCGACGGCGTAGCAAAGGAATCGCTTGAGAAGCTGTCTCCCGCCAGCATCCGTTCCCGCACCTTCAGTCTCTTCGGCTGGCGCCCCTTCGCCTGGTTGAGCTACCGCCGCCTGCACCGCAACTACCGCGAAAACGACTATCTTCGCCACCAGGAACTGATCGTCAGTGGTTTCGTTAAAGAATACATCGCGTACCGGAATCGACTCGCCAACCCTCTTCCGGTCCAATAGCTATCTGCCTTCAAGGAGCCGCCATGAACAAAAATCATTCCATGATCATCTTTCTTCTCGCTGTACTGACCGCCTGCTTGCTGGGCGGCTGTTCCGCCCCCAAGGTGAAAGTCAGCCTGTCCTCCACGGCTACCCTCAACATGAACGAGCACAAAGAGGCGTTGCCGGTCGTGGTACGCATCTACCAGCTTCGCGATAACAAAGCGTTTGAAAGCGCCACGTTTGACGAGTTGTGGAAATCGGAAACTTCTGTTTTGGGCAACCAACTGCTGCGTAAAGAAATCATGACCCTGGATCCGGCCTCCCAACAGAAACTGGAAATTGAACGCCATGACGAGGCCCAATTCGTCGGCGTCATGGCCGCCTTTCACAATCAGGCGGACAATAATTGGCGGGCCATCAAACGGGCCGACCGTTCTTTTCTGTGGATCGATCTTTCCACCAATCTTGAAGCCTTGCTACAAGACAACAGTCTTCGCCTTGTGAACTGAGGGCACCCATGCAACGGAAGATGATTTCAAAAGACAAAGCCGGGCCGGCCATGGAAGCGCTGTATGAATAAAGTCGTTTGGGCCGAAGGCCTCTTTTTAAGCCAACAGCACTTTCAGGCATGGGATAGCCAGCGGGAACGGGCGCAACATATGCTGCAGTCCCTTTTGAACCCCTTCTGCTGGGGGCTCATCTCCCTGGCGACGGACCAGGAAGCATTGAGCCTGAGGCGTTTTCAACTGCTTGAGGCCAGAATACTTTTTCAGGATGGACGGCTGGCCGAATATCACTCTTCGGTGGATGAGCCGCTCTCCTGTGAGCTGAAAGCGCCGGCCGGCGAACCTCTGGCCATTTATCTGGCGGTTCCCTCCAACCAGCACGTCGCCGGAATCTCCGGCTATCCACAACGCAACCAGGCCAGTGGCTGGCTGGCGGACTATCGCGACCTGGAGGACAGTTTCGATGCCAGCCGCAAGCGGGAGATTCTGCTGGCCAAACCCAATCTGCATCTGCTATCCGGCGAACAGGCCACGCTGCCCTTTCTGCGCCTTAAAATCGCCGAAGTCATCCACGACGGCGACCATCACTACCGACTGACGGAAGGGTTCATTCCCCCCGTCTGCCGGATAGCCGCCTCGCCGGTACTGCTGCAGCGCCTTGGCCGCATGGTTGACACCCTGAACGCCAAACGGAAACAGATTGAGCAGACTCGGGCGGGCTGCGACGGCGGCTCGGCCCAATTCGCCAAAGCCGACCCCGGCAGCGACAATCTGCTGCGCAACCTCAACATGGCGATCCCGCAGCTGCGACATCTGCACCAAAACCCCGACCTGCACCCAGAACAGCTGTACCGGGTTCTGTGCCAGAGCCTCGGGGCGTTTTGCACCCAGCACAGCGAACTGACCATCGACTTCATCCCGCCTTACAACCAGGAAGAACTGACTCAAATATTCCAACGACTTGAGGGTATTCTCACGAGTCTGCTGGAGATCAAAAACACCAGCAAACCGTCGTCGCTCGACCTTGAAAGGGAAAGCAGCAGCCTTCTGTGTTGCCGTGAAATTCCCGAAGCGGTCTTCAGTCAGCACACCTTCTTTCTGGAGGCGCTCTTCGAGTCGGATGACCCCAATTGGATTACCGACTTCGCCCGCCAGGTCAAGGTGACGCCTCGCAGCGTCATCGAAACCGTGGTGGCCACGGCCCTGCCCGGGGTACGACTCATTCACACCCAGCGGCCGCCGGCAAAGCTGTCCACCCGCAGCGGCTATGAATATTTTCGGCTCGAAGCCCGGGGTGACTTTTGGGCCCAGATTAAAGCCGAGGGCACCCTGGCGATCTATCTGCCCCACCTGTTCAGCACGGCAGATGTCAAACTCGTAACGGTTGAGGAATAACTGACATGCAAACGCAATCCCGAACCGCGCCCCACAACCCCCTTCTTCAATGCTGTGAAATCCTGTTTTCCCTGGTGGCGCCCCTGAAAAATGACCAGAAAGCCGCCACTCTGGATGACAGCTTTCGTGAACGCATTCTGGCGGAGTTTACCGCCCTGGAGAAAAAGGCCTTTGACCTGCAGATCGGCATGGTGGAGCAGAAAGATGCCCGTTACGCCATGGCCGCTTTCATCGATGAAATGGTCTTGAGCTCAACCTGGCCGGGCCGTCTGGAGTGGATGGCCAAACCTCTTCAGCTCGATTTTTTTGGGGAACATACGGCAGGCGAAGGGTTCTTTACGCGCCTGAGCAACCTGCGTCAGGGCGGGGAGGAGAATCTTCATCTGCTGGAACTTTATTACTACTGTCTGCAGCTTGGCTTCGAAGGCGCCTATAAAGTCAAAGGCCTTGAGAAGCTGATGGCCCTACAGGTGGACCTGCGCAGCCAGATCGATGGGTACCGGGGTCAGCCGCCACGCCAGCTGGCTCCGGTCGGCCTTCCCGGACACGCCCTGATCAACAGGATGCGAAGACAGGTTCCTTACTGGGTTATCGCTGTAGTGACCATTTCCGTCATTTTTTTTACTTACATCGGCTACTCCCTGGTATCCGGCAACATGGCCCAGGCCAGCGTCGACCATATCCAACAACAGCAGAAATCCGTTTTTAAACGCTCTTCCGCCCTCTATTAGCCCCTTCATCAACATTTCAGGACAATTCCATGCAAAACATATTGCTCATCATTCAGGCGTATCTTTTCGGCCGCCTCGGCTCCCGCATCCTGGGTCTCATGCTGATTCTCTCACTGATATGGTGGGCCGGCCCCTATGTCGGCCTGACGGAGACGACCCTCCGAGCCTACCTGATCATTGGTGTTCTGGTCTTTTTCGTCGGCGTCTGGCTGATCCGTCGCATGGTCGTGAAGAATCGCTCCAACCTGTTTCGCAAAGACCTCGATGCGCACATCGAACAGGACCAGTCCCGACAGGCCGAGATAGAAGAGCTGCGCGGCAAGATGAACCAGGCCATCGCCTCTCTCAAATCGTCAGAACTGGGTTCACAACACCGCGGCAACGCCGCGCTGTACGCTCTGCCCTGGTTTATGATCATCGGCCCGGCAGCCGCTGGTAAAACCTCGCTGCTTCGTAACTCGGGGCTCCACTTCCCTTATGCTCACGACAACGATATCGATATTCGCGGTTTCGGGGGCACACGCAACTGCGACTGGTGGTTTTCCAACGACGCCGTCCTGCTGGATACGGCGGGACGCTACACCACCGAGCAGGACGATCGCCCGGAATGGCTGGCCTTTTTGGCGCTGCTGCGCAAGCACCGTCGCCGCCAACCGCTTAACGGCGCCATTGTGGCGATCAGTCTGGCCGATTTGCTCACTGCCGACGACCAGGAAATCGAGCGGCATGTCAAAATCATCCGGGATCGCATTGATGAACTGACCTCCCGCCTTGGCTGCGTTTTTCCCATTTATGTCGTATTTACCAAATGCGACCTCCTGCATGGCTTCACCTCCTATTTCGCCGATCTCGATGACAAAGAGCGGGACCAGGTCTGGGGCTGTTGGCTGGGCCACGAGGCACCCCAGAACATTGGCGACCTCTTCCGCACCAAAATGGGGGAATTGCACCGCCGCTTGACCGAAATGCGCCTGTACAAGCTGTCTCTCGTGCGGAAAATTCAAGCCAAAAACGAGCTCTTCGATTTTCCCGGTCAATTCGAGGCCGCCCAAAACCGGCTGGTCGATTTCATCACCCGTCTGACCAAGGAAAATCCCTACCAGGATACGCCCAACTTCTGCGGCATCTATCTGACGAGTGCCACCCAGGAGGGAACACCCATTCAAAAAATCCTGGGAAAAATGCGCCAGGCTTTCGGCTTTGTCGAAGACAGAGAAGCCACGGAACTTGCCGAACCCACCAGCTTCTTTGTCAAAAACTTCTTTCAGTCCGTCGTCTTTCCCAATGCCCAGGATGTCAGCCGCACCAAAAAATCGGGAATCATACACCGCACCCTGAAAACAGCCAGTATCGTCGGCTGTCTCGGCCTGATTGCCGGCAGTGTCATGTTGCTGAGCACCACCCTGACCGCCAACACTCTGCTGCTGAAAAAAGGGGACGAGGCCGCCAAACGTCTTGCCGATGTGGTCGAAGCGAAACAGTCTGCCCCCTCGGAGCGTTTTTCTGCCCTGACCGAGGTGTTGCGACACTATCAGAAACTCAAGGCGTACGAGGAAAAACTCCCCCTCTCTCTGACAATGGGCGTCTATGAAGGGGACAGGCAACTTCCGGCAATCCGCTCCCTCTTGCTTGGGTCCTTCGAACGCCTGTTCTTTCAGCCGGCCCTGGACGACCTCGAGATCGAACTGGCCACCTACGGCAAGCAGTGGCTCGCCTCGTCGGCCAAACGTCAGGACGCCATTCGCGACGATTACTATGATGGACTCAAAGCCTACCTGATGCTCAACCGTCCGGACCGCCTTGACCTTGATGAAGCGACAAGAATCCTCCTGTCGCGCCTGGAAAAAACGCTGCCGGAATCCAGCGCCGACGAACCCGTTAAAGAAAAAAACAATCGAGATCTCGAAGTCCTGCTGCGAACTTACCTCTCACACATGCAGGTTCCCCAGGATCATCCGGACTTTGTGGAGCCACGTCAGGTGGATCAGGCCCTGGTGGTCGAGGCTCAGAACCACCTGAAAGCCCTGCCGGATCCCAAACGGCTGTATGCGCAGATCCGCAACAAGGGCAGACTGCAGGCCCGTGATCTCGGCCTGCAGGAGATGATTAAAGGGCCTGGGCGTGGTCTTCTCAGCAGCACCCATGCGGTCCCCTTTATGTATACCGCCAAGGGGTGGCACGAATTCACTCGAGCAGAAATACAGGATCTCGTCGCCCTGGCGAGCCGTGGCGACTGGGTGACCGGCTACCTGCAGACAGCGGATGACAGCACCGATTCAAACCTTGTGAATGAAGAACTTTCCCGCCAGCTAGAGCAGGAAATCCGAGGCCTCTATTTCACTGAGTATGCGGAACATTGGTTCAGAATGCTGGAAGGAACCCGGCTGGATCCTTTCCGTTCCCTGGACGATGCCAGCAAGAAGATGCTGCTCCTTGCGCGCAACGATGGGCCCATCGCCGAGCTCATGCAAGTTGTGTCCAGGAATATCAACCTTTCGGAAGGCAAAGAGAGTCAGGCTTTCTCAGGTTCCCGGGAAAGCAGCCTGGTGCCGGAACTGGAGGCGCCCCTGCATGACCTGCGCAAACTCGCAGATGCCGGCGATAAAATGAACACCAGTCTGCTGATCAATCAATACCTGCTGGCTCTGACCTCGGCCCAAGCGGAAATTGAGCAGTTGGCCGCCACCATTGATGTTCAGCAGGACTGTTTTCACTATGCGGCCGGCATTCTGGGCGGCAGCGGCGCCAACGATTCGGAGTTGTACAAATGCTGGCTTTCCACCAAAAGTCTTCTCAACGGCATTGAAGCCCGCACCCGCAAGGTGGCCGAGCAGGTTCTTACCAATCCGATTCAGCAGGCCTGGCTGATGACCATTGAGCAAACCCGGAACTATCTGCAGAACCAATGGAACAGCACGGTTTTCCTTCATTACAAACGCAAGATTGTCGACCGGTTTCCCTTCAGCCTCACTGGCTCTGACGCCTCACTTAACGACGTTTCCGACTTCTTTCGTCCAGACAACGGCATTATCTGGAGCTTCACCGACGAACAGCTCAAACCCTTTCTGCGGAAAAAACGTCATCAGTGGGAAGAAAAGTCCTGGCTTGGGATCGGCGTCAAACTCAACCCCTCTCTGTTGCGCTCGCTGACCCAGGCATCGCAGATCAGTTCCGGTCTCTTCCGGCAGGGGCAAAACCATCCGGACGTACATTTTTCCATCTACCCCATTCCTAGCCGCGGCTTGCGCATGGTGCGCTTTGAAGCCAGCGGACAGCAGATGATTTACCAAAACGAGCCTCAGGAATGGCGGCACTTCAAGTGGCCCGGCGATGAGCAGATGCCCCTTGCTGTCGTCGGCGGGACAACCAGTGGCAATCGCGCGCTCGGCAAGCTCGACTTCGCCGGCGACTGGAGCCTCTTTCATCTGCTCAAACAGGCGCGAATCACCAACGACCCCGATGGCTACATGCTGGCCTGGGATCTGGAATCGGCTCCGGGCCACACCCTGACCGTTCAGCTCAAACTTCGCCCCGATCGTGACAGCAATATCTTCGTCAGCGGCCTGTTCTCAGACTTCCGGCTGCCGGCCACTATTTTTTGACAGGGCTCCTCCATGTTTGGACTGTTTGAAAAGACGAGGGCAAACATCAACCCGTCGTCCCGGCTGCGTACGGCCTGCTTCGGCAAATTGCCCCTTCACGGCGATTTCATTCGCCACAACCTCTGCTGCCGCGAGACCACCGCGTTCGAAAAGTGGCTGCAAGAAGGGGTGGGCACCATCACGCGCCTGCATCCAAAAGGCTGGCCGCCCGCATACCGTCAATTTGCCCGGCTTCATTTTGTCCTGACCGGGGGCGAACAGGAGCACAACCTGATTGGTACGCTGCGCGCCAGCCAGGACAAGAGCGGACGTATCTATCCCTTTGCCCTGCTATGGGTGGCCCCCGCGCCGCTACTGCACGGACATCGGGCTACAGCGCCTTTTGTCTTCGACCATTGCTTCGACTACGGCGACCATCCGGTGCACCTGCAGCGTGAGAATGTCACGCTGGCCAGACTGTTAGGCGAATTGGACCAGAAAAACTTTGAAAACCCGGCCCTGACACAACGCGAGCTGCTCGAAAGCCAGATACGCGGCTTTGACAAGCTGACGATGGAACACTACTGGAACGGGCTGCGGCAACCTATTGCCAAGGAGAATCGCGAACAGTTCTGGCAGACTTTCTACAACGTCTTGAAAACCGTCCTGCAGCGCGGGGCCAGCCGGACCCACTGGGGCATACGCCTGCCCTTACCCGCGCAGGAACAAACAGCTTCGGTTGTCTTTTGGGTCCAAATGGTCGAATCAATCCTCGAGGATCGCTTCTGGCGGGCTCACTACTTCTGGAGTGAAGGAACAGTAGAGAGCGAGCCCAGTCTGACGCTCTTTTTCCGGCCACTGCTCCCATCCTACCTGCTGCCGCTGCTCAATCACGAACTAGACGACAACGCGGTTTTCGATCTGGGTCGGGAATGGCCAAAGCTGTCTTCTTTTTCCAGCCGCGTCGACCTCAGGAATTTGCTGGACAAGGATGACGCCAGCATGCTGGACGTGCTTTACCGTACCGGCCGCCGGGAGATGCTGGGATGACCTATTCACCTGAACCCTGGGTAGCCGATATATGCCGTCCACTGACAAGCGACTCGCCGGCCGGCACCGATCCCCGCTATCTGGACGAATTCCTGTTCATCAAGGAAGAGCTCGACAAACTCCAGGGCACCGACTATCCGGAAGTGACCAAACTCTGCCGCAAGCTTCTCAGCGCGACCAGTAAAGATCTGCGCCTGGCTGGCTACCATCTGCTGTCAACGACTTATGTCGATGGTCCGGCCGGCCTTCTGGACGCCCTGCGCTGTTACCGAGGGTTGCTCGAAAATCTGTGGGCGGACTGTTTTCCCCGCCATGAAAATGCCCGCGTGGCGGCCCTGGGCCTGCTGAACAATCCCCGGCTGGTCTCTTTTGTCGAGTTGCACGAAGAAAAGGCCGAAACGGCTCTGTTGCAGAACCTTCAGGAGGAAACCGCCGCGATCAACCACCTGTTGACGGAACACTTGGGCGACGAAGTTCCTCGCCTGAGCTCCCTGGCTGGCTGGCTCGATAAACGCCTCAAACAGCGGCCACCTGAAGCACCGGCCGCGGCCTCCGTTTCGCGTCCCGCCGCCTCGGAAGAGCCCTCGGGAGGGCCGGCTTCCGTGCCGACCACGGCGACGCTGTCCTTGGCCTCTGAGCACGACCTGACCACGGTGACACGCCAGCTGCACACCCGACTGCTGGAGGGCGGGGAATGGCTGCGGGCCCTTGGTTTTTCACGGGCCCTGCGCTGGGGCAACCTGGGTGTCCCCCCTGACGAAAACGGCCTGACCCGCATCCCGCCGCCCAGACCCAGCGGCTGGGCCGAGCTGCAGCAGAAGCTGACAGCCGACTCGGGTATCGAGGCCCTGTGCTGCTGCGAAAAACTCTTTTTCGAGCCCGGATTTCACCTTTACTTCGACCTCCAGTGGCAGGCCGCCAGCGCGGCGGACCAGATGGGCCGCGCGGATATATCTCTCTTCATCCGTAACAGCCTGCGGGATCTGCTGGAGCGTCATCCGCAGTTGACCGAGCTGAGCTTTGCCGACGGCACACCCTTTACCGGAACCGCTTGCCAGACGTGGATGCAGACCTGGCAGGAAGTCCCGGCGAGGGCCCACACTTGCGCTGAAAGCGACACCGAAGAGGCCATCCGGAATGAAGTTCTGGCTGAAGCCCTGCCCCTGGCCCGCAACAAAAAGCTCGCCGAGGCTCTTCAATGCCTGCGATCCCTTCCCATGGGGACCGAAAAACAGCGTCTGCACAAGAAGATGACCGAAGCGCAACTCTGCCTCGCCGCCGGCAAGGCGACCATTGCCCAGGTTCTGTTCGAAGAGATGGAATCGCGCCTGCTTGAGGAGCCGCTGTCGACCTGGGAGCCTGAACTAACCGTCGAAGTACTACGCCAGCACACGGCTTTGTTACAGGGCATGCTCAAGGGCGCCGAGAAGGAGCTCAAAAGCCGGCTGACGGAACAGATCGAACATCTGCAGAAACTGGCCTGCCGCATCGATGTCGGGGCGGCGGCCAGCTTTGTCTGAAATCCGTTTTGCTTATTAAACAACCCGCCGGACCCCCCGGCAGTGAAGGAGACGAAGGATGAGTGACAGTTATCAAAAAGAGATACCCAAGGCCCGCATCAACCTGTCCCTGGACGTGGAATCCGGCGGCCACAAAAAGAAGATGGAACTCCCCCTGAAAATGCTGGTTATGGGAGATTTCAGTAACGGCCAGACCAAGGGCAAAGTGGCGGACCGGGAAAGGATCACCATTAACAAAGACAACTTTGAATCCGTCATGGCCGATCTGGCTCCCTCGGCCCGGGTGGACGTGCCCAATCTGCTGGCCAACGATGGCAGTGAAATTTCAGTTGGTCTCTCCTTCAAGTCGATGAAGGATTTTCGCCCCGACCATGTCGCCCAGCAGATTCCCGAACTGCACAGTCTTATGGCCATGCGCAATCTGCTGAAAGATCTCAAATCCAACCTGCTGGACAACGCCAAGTTCCGCAAGGAGCTGGAAAAGATCGTCGGCAATCAACCGCAGCTGGAAGGCCTTAAAAAAGAACTGGAAAAGTGGCTCGTTCAGGCCGAACAGACCGCCGCCGTGGACATTCGCAGCATTTAATCCCCTGGGAGAAAATATCTATGAGCACACAGCAAGCCGTCGCCAAGTTAAACGCAAGCCCGGAAGAACGTGTTCTCGACGCCGAGAACGCCTATGAACGCCTGTGCAAACTGGTCGATATCGATCCGCTGCGGGAATCCATTCAATTGACCCGCTTCGCCGATGCCTCGCAGATGGCGGACATCTCTCTGCAGCAACGCCTCACCGCCGGCATCCAGGTGTTTCTTGACCTGACCGCCCGCAACAGCGCCCAGATCGAGCGCATCGACAAGGTGCTGCTGGATCGCTATATCGCCCAGATTGATCAAACCATCAGCGGGCAACTCGACGCCATTCTGCATCATCCCAGCTTCCAGCAGATCGAGAGTTCCTGGCGGGGACTCCAGTTTCTGGTGGATCGCTGTGACTTCCGCCGCAACACCAAGGTCGAAATTCTGGATTGCACCAAGGAGGATCTGCGGGAGGACTTCGAGGAAGCCCCGGAAATTATTCAGACCGGCCTCTATCGTCACGTCTACGTCAATGAATACGACACCCCCGGTGGCGAGCCCTTTTCATCCATCATCGGCAACTATGAATTCGACAATTCGGCCCAGGACACCGCCCTTTTGCGTGACATTTCCAAGGTGTCCGCCAGTGCGCACTGTCCATTTCTGGCTTCGGTGGGTGCCCGCTTCTTCGGCAAGGAAAGTGTCGACGAAATCGCCAAGATCAACGATCTCACCAATTACATGGAAAAAGCCGAATATACCCGCTGGAAAAGTTTCCGGGCCACCGAAGACGCCCGCTATATCGGCCTGCTGACGCCCCGCTTCCTGCTTCGCCTTCCCTACGGCCAGGACAGCACACCCGTGCGAACCTTCAACTACGAAGAAGACGTCAGTGGCCAGGATCACCACAATTACCTGTTCGGCAACCCGGTCTTCGCCTTTGCCGGCAACATCGCCCAGAGCTTCGCTCAGCACGGTTGGGCCGTCAACATCCGTGGTCCGGAAGCGGGCGGCAAGGTCGCCAACCTGCCGGTCCACATGCACGACACGGGCAAGGGCATGCAGATGAAAATGCCGACGGAGATGCTTATCTCCGAAACGCGCGAACTGGAAATGGCCAACCTCGGCTTTATCCCCCTGAGCTACTACAAGAACAGCGACTTCGCCTGTTTTTTCTCGGCGAATTCGGTACAGAGACCGGCGGAATATGCCGATGCCAGCGCCAATGCCAACAGCATGATCAATTCGCGGCTGCCCTATATCTTTCTGGTCTCCAGGCTGGCCCACTACCTCAAAGTGCTGCAGCGGGAGAATATTGGTTCATCCAAGAGCCGCCAGGTTCTGGAAAACGAATTGAACGGCTGGCTGCAAACCCTGGTCACCAAAATGAAAGACCCGGAACCCGAACTCATCGCCACGCACCCCCTGCGCGACGGCAAGGTTACGGTCAAGGAAATCCCGGAGAACCCGGGCTATTTCAGCGTTGATCTCTTTGTTCAGCCCCACTTCCAGATCGAAGGGGTGGATGTACAGCTCAAGCTTGTCGCGCAGATGCCCCGCGATAACAACTGATTACCAGCCACAGGGCATCCAACTTATAACCGGTGCGTAGAGCACCGCCACTAATGTCCAAGAGGAGGAAAAGTATGGCAATTCCAGGCTACATGACCATTCTTGACGACCAGGGGTCCAAGGTAGAGGGTCCGGTCAAGGTTTCCGGTCGCGAAGGGACTATCGAAATTCTCGGTTTCGACCATGAGCTGCGCATCCCGACCGACAGCGATACCGGCAGCCTGACCGGCACCCGCAAGCACGAACCTTTCATTTTTCTGAAAGCCTTCGACAACGCCACCCCTTATCTGTACAAGGCCTGCAGCAACGGGCAGACCCTGAAAAAGATCGAATTGAAATGGTATCGCATCAACGACACCGGCACCGAGGAGGAATATTTCTCCCACACCCTGGAGAACGTCAAGATCACCTCGGTCAAACCGACGATGCACAACGTCAAGGATCTGGACAAGGAACGGTATCCCCACCTGGAGCAGGTCGCTTGTCGCTATGCCAAGATCACCTGGGCCTACACGGACGGCAATATCTCCTTCTCCGACTCCTGGACGGAAGGACGCTAAACCACCACGCCGTACAGGGAGCCAATCCCTGTACGGCTTATTGATGGCCTTCGAATTTTATGACCCAGACCATTCTCGACATACTCACGCGCCCTGACGCCGCGCCGTTGAACTCACGCACCAGCGGCCGAGACGCCGCCTGCCAGAGCGTCAGAGACCATCTGCAGCGCCTGTTCAATTCGCGCAGGGGCTCTCTAGTCCACCTCCCCGATTACGGGATGCCGGACATCGCGGCGCTCTACCTGGCCCTCCCCTATTCCCGGGACCAGATCATGGCCTGCCTGCGTCAAAGCGTCTCCCTCTACGAGCCCCGGCTGCAGCATCCGCAAGTGCGCGCCCTGGCTCTGGAGGGCAACCAAGGGGGGACTGCCTTCGAACTCTGCGGGGCTCTGCCGGGGCATCAGCGGGTCCGCTACCTGGTGACCCTCTTTCGCAGCGGCCACATTGCCGTTTCGACCGGAGGAGATTATTACCATGGGTAGTTACTTCGATGCCGAAATGCGCCTTTTGCAGGAAACGGCCCAGGAGTTCGCCCGGGCCTTTCCCGAAAAGGCGCGCCTGCTGAATCTGCTGGATGTCAAGGATCGCGACCCTTATGTGGAACGCCTGCTGGAGGGGATGGCTTTTCTGACGGCCGAGGTCAAGCAGCGCATCGACAATGACATCCCCGAGCTGTCCGAAGCCCTGCTCAGCCATGTGCGCCCTTGCTTTCTACGGCCCTTTCCCTCCTGCTGCATCATGCAGTTCACACCCCGGCCGGGACAGCTGCCGCAGACCCTGATCCTGCCCCGGGGAACCCAGCTCTCCAGCGGCAGCATCAACGTGCCGGGACAAGGGCCAGGAGCCCTGGACGAACGGGTTCACTGCCGCTTCCGGACGACCAGCGAGGTGGAGCTGCAGCCCCTGCGGCTGGCAAACTTTCAGCTCGACACCCCGGTGCACGGCCGCCAGACGGCCCGCCTGCACTTCCAGTTGGACCACGACGTTTCCCCTGACGAACTCGATCTGAAAAGTCTGAAAATCTATCTCCATGGCGACCATTCCACCGCCATGGAACTCTACCACAGCTTCACCGCACAGATCGCTCAGGTCGAAATCGCCTATCCGGGCCACCCAAATCCGCCGTTCCGGCTGGGAGGGCAAGAAACCGTAAAGCCCTGCCATCTTGATCCCGACCAGGTCATGATTCCTTCATCCGGCCGCGATTTTCCCGGTTTTCACCTCCTGCACGAATACTTCTGCTTTCCGGAGAAGTATCTCTTCGTCGCCGTACATCACCTGGATCGCCTGACCTGGCCGGACGACTGCTGTGAATTCGAGATCCTTTGCCACCTGCGGGAGCCTCTCGGCGACGATCTGCGCCTGAGCAAAGACAACTTTCGCCTGCATTGCGCCCCGGCCATCAATCTGTTTGAAAGCAGTAGCGAACCGATCCAGCGCCATCACCGCCAATGGGAATACCCGGTTATCGCCAACAACAACAATTCGGCCAGCCTGCAGGTCTACAGCGTCAACGGCGTGACCGGCGCCCAACCGCGGACGGGGCTGCGAAAAAACTATGCTCCCCTGCCCCAGTTCGATCACGGCGGCCACCATGAATCTTATTTTCAGGTCGGCCATCGCCACCGCGAAGGTCTGCGCCCCCAGACCTACCTCGCGATCGGGGGCGCCTTGAGCGAAGAGCCCGAGACTCTCTCCTGCGACATCACCGTCTTTAACGGAAACGTCCCCAGGGACCATTTGCAGACGGGCGACATCCGGGCGCCGGGGCAGGGTTTTCCGACCAATGTCACGGCCTGTAACATCACGCGCCCCACCCCCATGCGGCTGCCGCCCCAGCGCGCCGACTACCGCATGGCTCTGGTGACCCATCTGAGCGTCGGCTACAACAGCCTGGTCAGCCGGGACAACCTTCGGCAACTCCTCATGCTCTATAACTGGAGCGATCAGCCTCAGAACCGGCGACGCATTCGAGGCATCACCGAAATCCAGCTGAAACCTCTGCACCGCGTCCACCGGGGGGCCCTGCTGCGCGGCGTGGATATTCAGCTGGAGATGGCTGAAAGGGATTACCTGTCCCCGGCGGATGCCTATCTCTTTGGCACCATTTTGCACCATTTTTTCACCATGTATGTCACCGTCAACGCCTTTGTGCAAACTGGCTCACAGCTGAGCCCGTCTAAAAGTGAATTGATATGGGAACCTTTGCTCGGGGAAAACTTTCTCATCTGATCGAAGACCTGCTTGCCCGACCGTCAGCCTACACCGCTTTTCAGGCGCTTCATCTGCTGGAAATGAGCTGTCGTGGAGGGGATGGGGACCAGGAGCTGCATCGCTTCATCGTCCTGACTCCTGCCCGGGAGCTCTCCTATCCCGCCGGTGAGATACGCCGCTGCTTTCGCGACCGGGATCAGCGCTATCGTCTCGAACTGAACTTCATGGGGCTCTACGGCGTCGACTCCCCGCTGCCCCAGTATTTCAACGACATCACGGCCCGGGACAAGGACGGCAGCGACGAGCTGAGCGCCTTTTTAAACCTGTTCAGCCAGCGCCTGTATACCCTGCTGTTCATGGCCTGGAAAAAACTGAACCACCACGGCGGCACAAAAAGTCTCTACAGCCGGTATCTGACCGCCTTCTCCGGCATGTCGGCCGCTACGGGGCGAATCGACTACGCCGGTGTATTTGGTACCCGCATCCGAAGCAGCCAGGCCCTGTGCGGCATGCTGGCCGACTTTCTCGACGCCCCTGTTCGTCTGCGGCAGAACGTTCCCCGCTGGATCGGCATAGATGAACCCGCCAAATTGGGTGAAGAGTGCCTCCTGGGGAGCAACGCCCTGTTGGGCGACCGCCTTTTGGATGTGAACAGCCATGTCCGCATTCTCGCCGGCCCGCTGTCTTTTGAAAAAGCGCTGGCTTTACGTCCGGGAGAGCCTCTGGCCCGGGCCGTCGCCAGCCTGCTGGGGGGCTATCTGGAACCGGGACTCGACTACGATTTGGAGCTGAACATCCAGCCGGCGACGGGTCAGGCCGCTTGCCTCGGCAACCCTCACCTCATTCTGGGCTGGGGCTGCTGGCTGGGCACGGCGGCACCTCAAGGCCAGCGCGTGCTCCTGTCTTCCGCCAGCCTGGCCGCCTGCCGTCAAACCACCACAGCATCAGGGCCAGGTCGCCTTCACCTGGCAGCTTGATCATTTTTTAATCCGTACTCTTCGGGGGAATCATGAGATCGACTCACATCAAAAGGCTGCTTGAAAAGCTGAACCCGCACTGTCTTAATGCTCTCGAATCAGCCGCCAGTTTTGCCGCCATGCGCGGCCACTACGAAATTGGGCTTGAGCATGTCGTTATCAAATTGTTGGAACGAGGCGAGGGGGATTTTGACCTGCTGCTGCACCACTACGGCATCAACCTCGACCAGCTCTGGCAAAAGCTGCTTGACGACCTGGCCCGCTGGCGCTGCGGCAATCATCACAAGCCCGCCTTTTCCCATCATTTGTTGGAATGGTTGGAGCGGGCCTGGACGTTCACCTCCCTGCACGACCCACAGGCTCAAATCCGGTCACGGGCTCTGCTTGAAGCCTTGCTGGAAATCGCCCCCTTGCTCCCCGGGCAGGCCTGGCTGCTGCTGGACGGCCTTTCCCGAGAAATGATCGAGGCGGAGGCGGCCCAGATTCTGGCTATCTCCTTGGAAGGTCAGCCCTCCCTGGAACCAGCCCCGACTGCGCCCCCTTCAGCTAATACCGCGTCTCCCGGTCAGGTGACGGGCCCCACGCCGCATCTCGACGCCTATACCACCGACTTTACCGCCAAGGCCAGAACGGGGGAGATCGATCCGGTTCTCGGCCGCAACGACGAAATCCGTCAAATGATCGACATTCTTACCCGGCGCCGCAAGAACAACCCCATTCTCGTGGGCGAGCCCGGTGTGGGGAAATCGGCCGTGGTGGAAGGACTGGCTTTGCGCATTGTCGCCGGGAGCGTCCCCGATAGTCTGAAAAATGTGCGGCTGGTCTGTCTCGATCTGGGCCTCTTGCAGGCGGGCGCGGGAGTCAAGGGGGAGTTCGAGAAGCGCCTCAAGTCCGTTATCGAAGAGATCCGCGCCAGTGATGTCCCCATTATTCTCTTTATCGATGAGGCCCACACCCTGATTGGCGCCGGCGGCGATGCAGGTATGGGGGATGCCGCCAACCTGCTCAAGCCGGCCTTGGCGCGAGGTGAACTGCGCACTCTGGCCGCCACCACCTGGTCTGAGTACAAGAAGTACTTCGAGCGGGACGCCGCCCTGGAGCGCCGTTTCCAGATGGTCAAAATTGACGAACCCTCGGAAGAAACAGCCATCGTCATGCTCAACGGCCTCAAATCCCACTATCAGGAACACCACAAGGCGCTGATTACGGATCAGGCTGTGGAGGCGGCCGTTCGCCTCTCCAGCCGCTACATCAATGGCCGCTTTCTTCCCGACAAAGCCATTGATCTGCTCGACACCGCCGCGGCACGCGTCTGCATGGGCCAGGCAGCCACGCCAGCCGAGCTTGACAGTGCCCAGGAGCAGCTCGCCTTTGTTGAACGTCGTCTGCGCCACCTGCAAGAGGAGACCGATCTGGGACTGCCGGTGGATGAAGCCGTGCAGAACCGCTTGCGCCAGCAACACGAGGAGACCGCCACACAGGTCAAAACCCTGCAGGGACGCTGGCAGGCGGAACTGGAGCTGGTCCGTCAGATTCAGGCGATGCGCCGACAGCCCTGTGACAGTGCCAAGGTGGAAGAACTGCAGCAGCATCTGCAGGAGATTCAGCAGGAATCGACCCTGGTGCAGCCGGAGGTCAACGCCGAAACCATCGCTCAGGTCGTGGCCGACTGGACCGGCATTCCCGTCGGCCGCATGGTCAAGAGCGACCTTGCCAGCCTGCTCGACTTCGAAACGCTGCTCGGTCAGCGCATCGTTGGGCAGACCGAGGCCATTCACGCCATCGGACAAGCCCTGCGCAGCAACCGGGTTGGTCTGGGCGAAGCAGACGCGCCTATCGGCGTCTTTCTGCTCACAGGACCCAGCGGTGTGGGCAAAACGGAAACGGCGCGCGCTATTGCCGACGTCCTTTACGGCGGCGAACGCTTCATGGTCACGATCAACATGAGCGAATACCAGGAAGCCCACTCGGTATCGCAGCTCAAGGGCTCGCCTCCCGGCTATGTGGGGTACGGCGAAGGAGGTGTCCTGACCGAGGCCGTGCGTCAGCGGCCCTATTCCGTCATTCTGCTCGACGAAGTGGAAAAAGCCCATCCCGATGTGCTCAACATGTTCTACCAGGTTTTCGACCGCGGCTTCATGCGCGACGGCGAAGGGCGTGAAGTGGATTTCAAAAATACGGTCCTCATCATGACCAGCAATCTGGGAACCGAAGCCATCATCGCGCTGAACGAGTCGGTCCTGGAGCAGAAGGAAACCTCCGACCAAACGCCGGGGTACTCCGAACTGCACGAAGCCGTCCAGCCGGATCTGGCCCGGCACTTTCCCGCCGCCCTGCTGGCGCGGATGCAGGTCGTTCCCATGCGCCCCCTCGACCAACAGGCCCTGCAGCAGATCGCTGCCCTCAAGCTGGACAAGATAGCCTGCCGGCTGGGCGACAGTCATGGCATCACCTTGCGCTGTTCCCCGGAGATCATCGATTACCTGACGGCCAGGTGTCAGTCCCCTGAATTCGGCGCCCGCTCCCTCAATACCCTTATCGATCAGCAGGTGATGACCGGGGTAGCACGCAGCCTGCTGCAGTTCATGGTGGCAGACGATATGCCGCAGATCATGACCCTGCAGCTGGATGAGCAGGGAGACCTTTCCTGCCTGTTCAGTGATTTGGTCGAAGACGCCGCGGATTCCTCTGCCCTCGCCGCAGCCAGTTAGCAAGGAGAACGGTTCATGAATTTTCCCGCCGCTCATTTTCCGGCCGCCAATTGCAGCCAGTTTTTCCTGCGCATTCGGACGGTACCGGACGACACCTTCACCCTGACCCGTTTTAGCGGCTCCGCTCAGGGTCTGTCGGAAGACTTTCGCTTTGAGATTTGTCTGCATTCGGACGCCGAACTGCTGCCACGCACCATCATCGGCCGCAGCGCCACCCTGGAGCTGAGCTGGGGCCCTCAACCCGTCTATCTGCACGGGGTCATCTCCCGCTTTGAGCGCACCGGCAACACCCCAGACGGCGTCTCCTACCGGGCCGTTCTCAGCTCCCCCCTCTTCCCCCTGACCCTGAACACCAGCAATCGGGTCTTTCTGGGCCGCGACATCGGTCAGCTTATCGAAGAGGTACTGATCGGGGCTGGATATGGCAAAGACGAATTCCGTCTCGAATTAACAGGAAACTATCCTCAACGGGAGTTCGTGGTTCAGTACGCTGAATCCGATTTCGACTTTCTCCACCGCCAACTGGCTCGCCACGGGATCTTCTTCACTTTCGACAACCGGGCGCAGGGATGCCGCGTCGTTTTCTGTGACGACAGCACCCGTCGGCCGATGCTGCCGGGCATTGAGCAGCTGAAATACAGACCCCAGACCGGTTCGGTTCGCACGGCCGAAACGGTCTTTGCACTTTCTCCCCAGGCGCAGTGGCTGCCGGGAGGCATTCGTCTGACGGACTACAATTATCGCACCCCCGATACCCCTCTGGATGTCAGGCTCAATGCAACCTCGGATAATGCCGTTGGGGAACAGGCGATCCACGGCGATCATTTCAAAACGGCGGAAGAGGGCGAGCACATGGCGCAAATCCGTCGACAGGCCCTGGATGCCCGCAGGGAGACCTTTGAGGCGGAGACGGACTGTCGGGGCATCGTTCCCGGCTTCCGGCTTAAAATAAGCGACCACCCTGAAGAAAGTTTCAATGGCGACTATCTGGTGGTCAGCATGGAACAGAGCGGCCACCAGGAAGCGGCCCTGGCCCGGGGCGAAGAGGGAAAAGGCCCCACCTATGTCAACCGTCTTCAGCTCATCAAGGCACAGATTCCTTTTCGGTCGCCCGTCCCGGAACATCGGCAAGTGCTCGGTCTGTTTACCGCCCGGGTTGAAAGCGACGGAACGGAATATGCCTGTCTCGATGAACAGGGACGCTATCGTATCCGTACCGACTTTGATCGCGGCGAGGCCCCCCTGGCCCAGGCCAGCCATCCCGTGCGGCTGATGCAACCGTATGGTGGTGAGCAGCATGGCATGCACTTTCCCTTGCAGGGGGGAACGGAGGTGGTACTCGCCTGCCTCAACGGCGACCTCGACCGCCCCGTTATGCTCGGTGCCCTGTCCAATCCCCAGACCCCCAATGTGGTCACCGCCGAAAATGTCAGCCAGAACATCATCCGTACCGTCAGCGGCAACGAGCTCTGCATGGACGACCGCCGCCAGAAGGAACGCATCGACCTGTTCACCGCCGAACGGAAAAATATCCTGACCCTCGATGCCCAGGCCGGCTCCCACAAGGTGCGGCTGGAAACCCGCGAAGGCGACATGGAAATCCACGCCGGCAAGACTCTGCTGATGGAGTCGGGAGAGAGTCAGTTCGTCGAAAGCGGTGGTGACCATATCGTCACGGTGGAAAACTCCCAGCAGTTGATGACCCGCAATAAGGATATTTCCCTGCAGGCCGCCACCGATATCCAATTCAAGGCCGACCAGAATATTCAATTCGAGGCCGAAAAGCATGACATCGCCTTGAGCGCTGGCGAGAACCTGATCCTCGATGTCGGCCAAGCTCTGTCTATGCAGGTGCGCAACGACAAGATGGAACTTGCCATTGCAAGGGGCGGTCTGAGCATTCAGGCGGCCAAGGGCATCAGTCTCCTCGGACAGGGTGGCGGCCCCATTACCATCAGGCAGGGCAACGGCACCATTCAGATATCCCCGTCAGGTGACCTGACCATCAGCGCCGGCAAGGTCACCATCAACGGTCAGAGCATTCATCTTAAAGGCAACCAGATCAGCGGAAACTGAGCCCCCTAGCGATTCCCGCCGAGGCCATAAGGAAAGGAAAAACATGCACAGCAACCTGAAAGCCCTCCATCCAACGAGCCACCTCCCGTTACATCTCGCCACAGTTCTCACCGTTCGTGAGGGAGAAGCGTTGCTGGTGGAACAGGGCGGTGAAAAATATCGCGTGGCCGGACACCTGCATCAGACCGAATATCTCAAAGAAGGGGATGCCGTCATGACGATGGCGACAGAGGTCGGCCTGATTGTCTGCGGCCGCCTCAGGGCCAAGGGAGAAGAACCCGCCCCGCGTCTACAGACAGACAACGGTCAATTGAACCTGGAAGCGGCCACCGGTATCCGCCTGCAGGTGGGAGACAGTTGGCTGGAAATCCACAAAGACGGCTCAATCCGCCTGAACGGACGGCAGATTACCAGTATCGCCCATGGCCGCATGCGGCTGCAGGGCACGACCATCGAGATCAATTGACCCCATGACCATCCCTTTTTTGGCTTCCCATGAGGAATCGGCCCAAGCCCTCTATGTTCAAAGGTGCTTCCTGCAACTGCAGCCTCTGGTCGATGCCTCCATGCTGGCAGGCCTGGAGCAGCGCCTTTTCATCCATCTGCATGTCCTGGCTTACCGCCCCCAGACGCCGGCAAATCCGACCGATGAGGGGGAAACCTTTGTCTGCCTCGCCAGCCAACTGCTGTCCAGTGACAGGCAGCGCCGGCTGGCAGGATATGAACAGGCTGTGACCTGCCTGGCCGAAGGTGGCGAGGTTCAGCAGGGGGCCTTTCAGGCCCTGGCCCTGGTTTCCATTCCCGCCGAGGGCCAGCAATTGCTCGAACTCTACCGGGAGACCCCCCATCTTCGCGCTTTGCTTTTTCAGCTCTGGCAGGAACAGCCCTACGCCGTTCCTGCGGCGCTGACCTCGGCGGCCGAACTGCGCGGTCTTGATTCGCACCTGCAGGTAGCGGCTTTACACTACGCCAGCCGACAGGCGGGCAGCGGCCTTGACCTCTTTGCCCCCTACCTCCAGGGTTGGCAGGGCGGCAGTCGCCCCCCCAATACCTCGGGCCTCATCTTGGCGGCAGCCCTCTGGGGAACCGCGCTGCATGGGGATAAGGCGACTAAACATCTGTGGCGCTGCATTGAGACGGAAAGTGAGGCCGAAGCCTTCTATCAGCTGTTGCGCCTGGGCGCGCTGGCAGCCGAGCCGAAGCTCGTCGAAGTCATTCGTCACTATGGCGCCAAGCACCCCGAACGCGCGGCTGAACTGCTGGCTCTTCATGGCACTCGGGAGGCCATCGATGCCCTACTGAGCCTGACCCCGCAGCTGAAGGACCCCGCCCTCTCGGCTCAGATCTGGCGCTGGGTGAGCGGCACAGACCTCCAAGTCTCTCCCCATCTGCAGCTGGTAACCGAGCAGACGGGCGTGGATCGACAAAACGGCCCGACAGGCTGGTGGAACAAGCATCGCGATCAGCTTGCCGTCGGTCAACGCCTCCTTATGGGCCGACCGTTGGATATTCCCTGGGTCAGGCAGCTGTGTCTAAATTGGGCCGGGCGTTTCAGTCATCACCTGCTTGACCTGCTTGCCTACCTGCAGGGGGCCCCGGTCGGTGTCAGTGCCAACGCCCTGCAGGTGAAACGTCAGCATCATCTGGCCCAAGAAGCGCCGCAAAGAGTCCGACAGGAGGCCCGTTGATGCAGCTTGAGAACCAGACGGATTGGGCGGCCGGTCTTTATCCCGGTTGGAGCCGCCAAGGCTACCGACAATGGACGCTGGTCTTTAAGGCCAGTTATCAATTTGACGGTCAGGGTAACCTGACCGATTTGCCTCAAGTCCCTCTCGTGGAAGCCGACCAGTACCGGGGCGAACCAACGTGCTCAAGCCTAGTGGCCAGCAGTGAAGTGGTTCCGTTTAAACAGGGGGCCGAACTCTACCTGTTCGGCAGCGCGCAGCCTGACCCGTGCGGCAGCCCGGTCATCCAGGTAGCTCTGAGCCTGTGCCAGGACAATAACCGCTACTGGCACAAAGAGCTGCGTGTCTTCGGAAACCGCAGTTGGCAGCGCAGGATGTTGACTCCTTTGCCGGGGAAACCTGCCTCCATCACCGCCCCTGTGCCGCTGATTTACGAAAATGCCTTTGGCGGCAGCGACCCTGCCCATCCTGAACAAGTCTGCCTCGCCAACCCGGCTGGCGTCGGCTACAGCTTTCGCGGCCTGCGAACCAAGAACCCTGGCCTGCCCGCTATCGAAATTGGACCCAACTTTATCAGCAGTCCGGCCAGCCGCGTGAAGCCCGCGGGGTTCGGTCCCCTGCCGCCATTCTGGGATCCCCGCTGGCGGGAAGTCGGGGAAATCGATGCCGAATCCGTCGCCCAGGGCCTTTGCCCCTGGGCGGTGCCGCTCCCGGCAACAATGCACAACGTCGCCCCCCAGGATCAACGCTTCGATGCCCCTTTTGAAGGGGAGATGGTCCTTAGGGTTACCGGGCTGCTCGCGGAAGCTTCTCACGAGGTTCTCATCCGCCTGCCCGAATTGAAACCCGCCGTTTTTCGCCACGCAGGTGAACAACTCAGCCGCCTTGACCCGGTATGTGACACTCTCGTTATCGATACGGATCGTCAGGAAATTCACCAGATCTTTCGTTGCGGGATCGTCCTCGATCTGCACGAAAGAGAATTCGGCTTACTCATTCTGCGCAATCTTTTGTCAGAAAAAAATCCAGTCGTCGCCGAGGCGTTAACCTGATGTGCCCAAGCAAAACGTCCCTCGCCAGCTATCCTTCACGACCTGAGGTGGCCAAACCCCAGACCGTCGTCCAAATAATGGATATCGGTCTTTGCTGCCGTTTTGGCAGCGAAACGGCCGCTCTTTTTGGCGGCGTGGCTACCAATATGTCCACGGCAAGACCGCATCCCGGCCTGATGCTGCCGGCAGAAAACAATCCCGACCAGCTCCAGCCCATCCACACTGGCGCCCTACCGGAGTTTGACGACTTGACGTCACCCCAGGATCGTCTTCTCACCCTTCTGGAAGAGGCCCTATACAACCTTCTGGAAAAACAGCCTTCCCTGCCTGTCGGCCGCTCCCTGCTGGTTCTGCTGCTTTTGCCTCCCATCGACACCATAAGAGGCAGTCAGGTCGATCACCAGCAAATACAGGCCTTCCTTCGGAGCACCTTGCCAGAAGCCGAACAGGTTGAAATCCGCCTCCTGACCCCGGCGGATGGGTCCGTGTCCGCTCTGCTTGAGGCCTGTGAGCAACTCAAAAAAGGGATGTGGGATGCCGTCCTCTTCGGTGGCGCCGACACCCTCGTCGATACCGCCACCTGTTTGGAGGTGATGCAAAGTCGTGCCCTGCTGACGGCAGGCAGCAGCGGGATCTTTCCCGGCGAAGCCGCCGTCTTTCTGTTCCTGCAAAAAACCACAACTGCATCAGGCCTTGCCCACATCACCAGTCTCGCCGCCACCGTGGAACCCTTTCCCGGTCAGGCAGATGAAAAGAGCATGACGGGACTCGCCGAGGCCATCAGAAAAAGCACACAGGATGACCAAAACACACCCGAACCGGCCGCCGTCATCCTCCCCTTGGACGCCAGCGCCTGCCAAACTCTCGAATGGCATCAAGTGCGCCAGAACCTATGGCCAAGCACCCAGCAGCCCATAGAAGAACTTTACCCCTGCCATTTTCTCGGCGACATCGGTGCAGCGACCCTGCCGCTGTCAGTGGCCTTGGGCTGTGCCCGTCTAGACTTCACCTATACAGCGATCACCAGCCTATTGGTCTGCGAAGCAGGCGACACCCCGCCCCGTGGGGCGCTGTGGCTACATAAACCACCGTATCCCGAAGAGGCGACGTCCAGAAAATCATCCAAAATATTGACTACTCCGCTGTGAAGACAGGGAAGAATCCCCTTCCCATAAAATTTAATTTGAAATTTCAATGGTCAATCAGGCCACAACGTTATAAAACTTTAAAGTTTTTGAATTACTTCCCTACTATAGAGATCGAAATCCATTTACACATTTTGGCAGATTACATCAAGGGAGATCATCATGATTCATACCGTGGCTCAGTCCTATCGCCGCATTGCCTGTACCCGAGTTCTCTCGTACCTTTCTGCTTTATTAGTTTTCTCTGGGTGTGCCTCAACCGCAAACTCTCTAACAAATCCTCTTTCACAAAAAATGAGCGCTTCTTGTGAAGTAAACAGCCTTCAAGCCGTTCACATTCCTACACCCTTAAGTGGGGGACATATTGTCTTGAGTTCAGAGACCTCAGAAGAAAATAGCAAGCTTTGCGTCACGTGGAGTGGCGATAAGGCGCTTGAATTACTCCTCTGGGAATCCTCCAATTATGTTCTTGATCCCGAGCAGGAAAAACCATGGTTTTTACTGAGCCATCAAGGGGTTGAGTATTTTGCCTTATCGGTTTTTAGTGGTGGCGCACGTTGTTGTTGGGAGATTTTGCTATTCCGTCTGGATGAACCACAACTTATCAAGCGTGGGTTCACTTCAGTCGCTTCTCCACTGTACCGTACCGATGAGGAAAATTGCCTCCTGGCGGCCAAGATATATCCGATAAGTCGTGATGAACCCATGTCATGGAAGTCAAAGATTGAATGCCTAGTCGATGAAATTACCGCCAATGAATAGCGCAGATTATTAGACTTTTTCTTTTCTTATTTTCCTCAGGAATCCATTGACTCACCTGGAGCCGTTCAATGAACACTGATGACATATTTTCGTCGCGGGGTGCAGCCTACACCTCAAGTCAAGTAGCTGAATGGTCACACTACCATTCTCCTATCGATTCCACTCCAGGCCGCCCTTCAGGTTTCAGTCGCCGACACGGGGATGCCTCTCTTGATGTACAACAACAAGCTATTGACGCCATTGTAGCGGCTGGCCGCGCAAAAGGGATGTCTGATGACCTAATTGCTATGACCCTTGCCATCGCACGACACGAATCTGGGTTTAACCCGGATGCGGCGGCAGGACCTACCAGCGCAAGTGGTTTAGGACAGTTCATCAATCGAACCGGTTCCGCCTACGGTCTTTCGGATGACAATCGGTGGAACATGGATGCTCAAGCGAGAGCGCTGGTTGATTTCACTTCAGAAAACATCACACTGGCACGGAGTAGGGGCATTTCCGATTCTGAACTTCACAGATGGGTTTATAAATTTCATCACGATGGGCCGGAAGAAGAATATGGTGGTTTGCAAATAGCTGACCGAGCAGTTATACCTCTCATCCCACGGTACAGGCGTTATTTACAAAAAGTACAGGGGACACAGGAGTATGAACCGTCAATTTCGGACCTTGAACCTTTGCAAGTTGCGGGGAATGAAAAAACATTGGAGAAAATAACATCGGCTCAGCTTCAAAAAATAGATCAGGATTTATCCAGACTAAAGACTTCACCAATGTCCGAAAATCAGACCAAGATACAAACTGCTAAGGTCTCGCATAAAAATTCTGTTTCACACTCCGGCAACGTCCTTATCAACGGCCGCACTGCCGTGCATGCCGGCAGCTGCGCTACCCTGACCACGGTAGATGTCTGTCGCACGCAGATCGGTCCCGCTGTCGTCAATATTCCCTACACCAATATCGCCAAATCCAGCGACGCCGCCAATACCGCTGCCACGGTTTTTATCAACGGCCATCCCGTCTGTACCAAAAACTCATGCTTCGCCAAAAGCATCGGCGATGAAGCCGGCAATCGCCAGGGACTTCACTCCGGCACCATCATGGGCAAGGCCGATTTTATAACCGCCTCCCCCAATGTGTACATTGAAGGGATAGCGGCCGTGCGCAATGGCGATCTTATGGTCTCCAACAACCGCAACACCGCCCCCATGCCCTTGGTGCAACCGAAGGCCTCGCCCGCACCCGCCAAGGCCCTCGCCTTGGTCGACGCTCTGGACAAACCGGGTACACCCTTTAAGCTCGCCTTGGAGATTGCCGGCACCCAAAGCCTGAACATGAAGGGCACCTTGATTGCCAGAAGCGGAGACAGCACCCATGAAGTTCCCCTGGGTTCCACGGCCCGCACCGACGACCATCGCCGCGAACTGATTTTTGAAAACCTCGCCGAAGGTGAGTATGACCTTTTTCTTTACCAGCCGGATGAAAAGCACGGTGCCTACCAGATCCCCCTGGTGCAGGGCTTCTCCACCTGTTCCAGCGAGGAGTCCTCACCAAGGTGGCAAACGGCCCTGGTTCCCCTGTTGCCCCGCTGTTACACAACGGCCGACGCCGACCGTACCAAAGCCCAATACCCACGCTGCAGCCAGGATCTGGGCTGGCTCTATGTCTTTGTCAATGGCCAACTCTGGCGTGAGCTCAAAGTCGAACGGGAAGGCTTTTTCCGCGACGTCAATCTGACCTACGAAAAGGGGCAGGATGTGCGGCCCGCCACCGTGCAAACCAGCGACAGCCGCGTGGTGGTACCCTACACCATTCAGGGAAAAGCGGTCGCGCTGGAGATGGCCTACTCCGAGGTGCAATGGAGCTGGGCCCGCATCGACGCCATGGGCGGAATGGCTGAGGATGATCCCCGGCAGGAGCAAGGTGGAGCGATTCCCCCGGGGGTGGATTCGGAAGAGGCCACCAAGCTGCGCAGCAGGCGTTTGCAGAAGATCGATCTTTTTAGCTATCCCGATTTCGACCAGGATGAAGGAGTGATCGGCCCGGCGAACCAGTTCGAGATACCGCTGCGCTATGATCTGGCGGCGTTCCGGCAGAGCAAGGTTCCGGTTGTTTATCTGCATGATCCCATCGGCATTGCCAAGGATTTGGCGACGGAGGTCTTCATCTGCAAGCAGAACTACTTGGAAGGAAGAAACCAAGCCGCCGAAGAAGCCGGAACCAAGAACGCCATGGCGGAGATTGTCTTTCAGATGGGCCTGGACTCCCCAAAGGCAGCCGCTCTCGTCGACATGGACGAACTGAGGGCGATCGTCCAGTGGGACCGGCAGATTGCCCACCTTCATGCGCTGGAAGATGCGGCCGTGGTTTTGGGTCAATTCATTACCAGTGCACCGGTTGAAGGATGTCCCGACATTCATACCGTCATGAAGGACTACGATGAACACCCCCATGTCGAACGTTTGTTTCAGGGCCACCTCCTCTCCAGTGAACTGGTCGGACACCTCATCTATGGCGAGGGAAGGCAATATCTCAGTACAAGCCTCAAGCAGCCAGATCATTTTCTGGTCAGTGCCCTCAGCCCCTGCTCCAGGAAAATCGAAGCCCTCGGCAAGAATGTCGATAAGGCGGCCGAGTTCTTTGAAAACATGGCGGCTGCGGCCCAAATAGATCCTGAGTTGGAAAAGAAGGTGTTCGAGCTCTTCGCCAAAATCGTCGAACAGATCTCCGATGGCGAATACATCCTCGAGCACGGCAACTTCAACTTGGCGCCGGTACTGGCGGGAAGCGCTGCGACTACCGCAAAGGGAGGTTATCTGAGCAACAGTTTTACCACCGTGCTGCGGGGGCGCTTTGACGCGGCCCAGTGGGTGGTGATCAAGAAGGGCATGTCCCGCCAGATGGATCTGACCATGGGCCGCTCGGTGGAGTGGCTGCAAAAGAACCAGCCGCTGATAAAACTCAATGCCGTGCGCTTCTTCGCCGTGCTGGAGGTGATGAATCTGGGGAAGGCGGTTGCGGGAGTAAAAAAAAGCAAGTTCGGAAAAGCCGATGCAAAGTTTGCTGCGGCACTTACTACTTTGATCAGCCTCGGCTTCACCTACCTGAAGGATATCAAGCAGATCGGCGCCGGGTGGGATAACAAAGAGTTGCCGCGGTGGCAGCAGCATTCTCTAAAAAGGAAGAGAATCTCCGTCGCAGGGGGCGCCCACGGCTTCGGTTTCATCGGCAATGTGATCGTCGTAGCCCAGGCCTGGAACGATGCCTGGGCCGAGTCCAAGAAGGGACATATCAGTGGTGCAGTCGCCGCTGGTGTTTCCGCCCTCGGGACCACCATTCTGGCTGCCGCCACGACACTGGGAGGGGTGGTCGAGATGAACACCCTCGGTGCCAGCGGTTTCAGGGGGGCGCAAGCGACTCGAGCCGCCCGGTTCGGCAAGACGAAGGTTTCCCTGGGCCGCAGCCTTCAGGCAAGTCGCGTCCGGTCGGGCACCGCTGCGGGTCTCGCCATCATGCTGGTGGGTGGTGCGCTCATGTTCTTTTTCTCCAGAACCCCTCTGGAGCATTTTCTTGCCCGCGGTCCCTTCGGCCGGGACAAGGAAAATCGCTATACAGGCTCCAGGGAATTTGAATGTTGGCGGGATGACGCCATCGCCGAGGCAACGCTTTTCAATATTCTCTTCAGTCCCCGCCTGGCCCCCCATATTCTGTGTCAGAGCTTCCGACAGCATGTAATCGTTCTCAAAATCCACCTGCCTCTTATTTTCGAAGGGAAAACCCGAATCGACTATACCCTCTTCGGTCTACCACCCCTGCGCTTCGGCAAGCCCGCCGAAAAAAAAGTGATTTCTCCACGAAGTGAGGGGGAATTGATATCGAATCAGGACGGCTCCTATACCCTGACCCTCGCCTACGATTTCGAAGCGATCAGAGATTTTGCTACCTATGAAGCCCAGGCCCTGGTCGATCTATACGGCGACGGCAGTCGGGTCCTTCCCATTAAAATTGAACACACCGCCCTCGCCGGTCCCATACCGACGGTGGTGCAGTTTCCCGAGGCCGTATTGTCATGATCGAACCGGAAAAAACCAGCAGCCGCATGACCCTTGAGATCACCGCCCGCTACCAGCACACCCTGGAGCTCTTCGAGCAGTCCGAAGCCGGCAGGAAGCGCACCTATTCCCCGCCCATGCCATTTGAGGTGCCGGAAGATGCTCTTGGTGGAGGGGACGTGGTTGAACTAGCATATCATTGTGCAATAACAACCCCTAACCGCTATTACGGCAAAACGATCATCAGCAAATCACGGGTCTGGGGCTTTGTCATGATTATGGCAGGGGGGGGGGCATTTGTGTTAGCGTGTCTTGGGTTTGCTCATCTTTACCATCAAAGCTTTATGCCCATATACTGGCTATTCTCTGGTTTGCTTGCCTTGGTATGCCTCTACGCCCGCCACATGGCACGCACCGCCGACCGCGACGCCTGCCACATCTTTGAGCGCGCAACGGGCAAGGTGTATCTCTACCGCTGCAATGAGCCGCACCGGGTCGTCAATTTCTACGACCTGCATTTCTCCACCACCGGGATCACCACTTCCGGGCTGGCTTCGAGTTCACGGCTCAACATCGACCTGCCCGATCCGGAAACGGGAGAACTCGAATCCTTCGCCGGCTTTTTTCTGCCCACGCCCGAAGAGGCCCTGCGCTTCTGGTACGCGCTGGTGCGCTATATGGACCGGGACTGGCCCTTTGACGAGCGCGACAGGGAGTATTTCGAGTGGCTGGAGCATGAAAAGAAGAAAAACGGCTATCGTGTGGAAGGCGTGCGTCATCCCGATGGCACGGTGGAGTGGGTTTGATTCTACATTGTCCGTACAACAAAGGGCCTAGCCAAAATGGCTAAGCCCTTGTTTTTACTGGCGGAGGGGGTGGGATTCGAACCCACGGTACCTTGCGGTACAACAGATTTCGAGTCTGTCACCTTCGACCTCTCGGACACCCCTCCGGAAGCGTGTCGACGAATTGGGCGACATCCTACCTTATTACGAGACCTTTTGCCAAGTGCGTTTTGTTGCCCACTTTACTGGGATGAGGAATCTTTGACTTTTTCGGCCTTCTTTTGAGCCCGCAGTTTCTGGAAAAAAGCGCTGAGTTGGTTGCTGCATTCTTCGGCGAGGATTCCTTCGGTCACCTCAACGCGGTGGTTGAAGCGAGGATCTTGGGAGAAATCGTAAATGGAACCCACGGCCCCGACGCGCGGGTCACGGCAGCCGAAGACGAGGCGCGGAATGCGGGCGAGGATAATGGCCCCCATGCACATGACGCAGGGCTCGAGGGTAACATAGAGGGTACAGTCAAGGAGGCGCCAGTGCCCGATATGCGCGGCCGCTTGGCGAATGGCGATCATCTCGGCATGGGTGGTGGGGTCGTTGCTGGTTTCGCGCCGGTTGTAGCCGCGACCGATGACGTGGCCGTCCCTGACTAGGACAGCGCCTACGGGCACTTCGCCGATCGTTTCGGCGGCCAACGCTTCGCCCATTGCCTGCCGCATGAAGAATTCGTCCACGCTTTCCATGACTTGCCCGATGCAAAAAGCCCCAGCACTTTTCAATGCTGGGGCTTTATTGTTAGTGGCGCGCCACGAGAGATTCGAACTCCCGGCCTTCTGATCCGTAGTCAGACGCTCTATCCAGCTGAGCTAGTGGCGCGTATCAAGAAGAAGGTTTATCGCTTATTTTTTACGGATTGTCAACCCTTTTTTCTGCTCGCAGATAATCAACCAAGGTGAAGGTGAATCGCGGATGCTTGAAGGCGTGGGCGCCGGGGTAATGACTGAAAAGCCAGCCGTGAAAAATTTCCTGTCTTCCTTCAAAAATGGAGACCTGTACGCCAGGGTTTTCCGTTTCGTTGGAAGCGGAGGTCATCACTACTCCATCCATGATGAAGGCCGGCAAAAATGCCTTGGTGTGGACGGATATGCCGCCGTCATCGAGATTGAAAGAAGAACCGATGTCGACGGTGTAGGTCTTCTCGGTGTTGTTCTGTTTATCTTGAACCGCTATTGTGACGGCTCTCCACTGACCTTCAACCTCGGGTGGCACGACGACTTTGACTGTACCGGTGGTCTTTTCAACCTCACTGGTCATCGTCTCCTTGGCTGTAGGTCTTGAATCGCAGCCTGAAAGCCCTGTCGCCAGCAGAACGAGAAGAAGTGCGGCACAGCGGGGGACCAAAAACATGGACACCTCTTGATGCAATGCTTGAAGGATAATGCTCGAAAGGAAAGAAGAGAATTGTATCGATTTAAAAATGGCGGAGAGGGAGGGATTCGAACCCTCGGTACGGGTTTACCCCGTACACTCGCTTAGCAGGCGAGCGCCTTCAGCCAACTCGGCCACCTCTCCGTTGCGGATACTTACTATGGATATGTAAAACGTGCGCTTATGCTTTAAATTTGGCGGAGGAGGTAGGATTCGAACCCTTATATAAGGCTCAGGGTGATCCCACTTCCCAACCGTATGTAAGTAAGCCTGACGCCTAGAGAAACGGCTCGCCTACTAGAGCGTCCACGATGTTCCGTGGACGGTGGCAATACTAATTGAAATGCACTGCTAATGTCAATCCGTTTTTAAGGTGGCAATGGGGCGGAGTGCGGCCCCTACAATGCGCACTTAACTGCGCATTGTAAAAAGGCTCTGCTATCGAACCTAGTTGAGCTTCGCAAAGATACTCGCCTCGCCACGTAGGGGCGGGCCCGACACAAAAGCCCCCTTGGAACAACCTCAGCTCCAAGGGGCTTTTGTATCGGCTCTATTTGGCTGGTTTTCTTTGTGCTCACTCTTCTCGGGCGCGCCTCGACTCCTTGGGCAAGTGAGACTCGGCCGCTGGAGCGGGAAGAGCTAAGGGAAGGCACATGGCAGAAGGGAGAGAGTGCGGGCTATCCGAACATTGCCGGAGTTTCATCCCATGTTCTGCCGTCAAGAATGCGACCATTTTTTTTCTTCGCCCGCTTAATACCATCTGGACCCCATCCACCCCACTGCTTGAAGAAAAAAGCAGCTCCTTGCTTTTGACACTGGCGCTGAATACTCTTGGGCCATTCGGGCCTCATTGGCCTTGCCTTCGGTCCCGACTCGCCTCCAACGATAACCCATTGGATGTCAGTCAGGTCAACCGGGCCAAGATCTTCCAGTAGCGGCTCCATAGAGAGAAACCGTATGCAGGCTTGGATCTGCCGTAAGTGATCAATGCGTGGAAGACCATGCTTACGGTCTTCCACGGTCACACCAAGCCAAACGTTCGGCGGTGTCTTACGCTCTGCAAAATAGGTGGCCATGCGTTCGGCACGCTTTGTTAGGACTTGGTATGTATGGCGCGGAGTTTTCGCTATCACTTCGAAAACTCTATCAATATAGTCGAAGGGTATCTCCTCATGGAACAGGTCGCTCATCGAGTTGACAAAAAAAACTGTTGAACGCTGGCGCATAAGCGGCTCCTCCAGCCGTTTCGGCAACGTGGTCAGTTCGAATCCATTCTGATAGCCGTTTACCTTCATTGCCTGGAGGCGTTTTGCCATCACCTCGGCATAACAGTTTGTGCAGCCGGGGGAAACCTTGCTGCAACCCACCGCAGGGTTCCATGTCTGCTCGGTCCATTCGATCTTTGACTTTGTACTCATACCAGCTTTCTCAAGCGCTCGCCTTCACCTCGGTTCTCCTCAAAGTGGATAGGCCTTGAGCGACGAGGCTTACTCATGTCAATATTTTGCACTTTGCCTTCTTTGAGCAGTTCCGAGAAGGCACGCTGAAAATCACCTAGCAACCAGCCTGTCTCTTCATGCATGTCAGCCATCCTATCATAGCCAAAAGGCTCAGGGACAGTGCTCAATTTTCTCAGCCAAAAATGTTTCACTTCTTCAATGCTAACCCCCTCGTTCACTTCGGGAATCTCCTCGAAGGAGAACAACGACGGCTGCTTTGATCGATGCTCTTTGGCTTTCTGTTTAACTTGCTTTTGTATTATCTCCAAAGGTTCAGATACCTCTAAAAACTTCAATATGCCTAATGCATGCCTAGTCAGGTACACCATTTCGTACTTTGTTTTACTCTTCTCTGTGTCTACCACGCTTACATATGCGAATCGAGGCACCCCGCCAACTTCGGACATAACACTCTTGAGCCTTCGTCTATATAATTCAAGAAGGTATTCTTCTCTCTTCTTTGGTTCAAGGCCACCAACTACAGGTACCTCTCCGAATATATCAACAATTAAATTCCTATTTGATTTTGATTCGACAAATCGATTAATATGATCATACATAAAGTTTATTAGTATCTCTGAGTTTTTTCTATGTAGAAGCGGCTCAAGTGTTTGTGGTTCAATTACATTTGCATAGCCCTTTGGATCAACAAAAAAGAAGACAAAGTCTTTGCTTCCGCACCAGTCAATAATTTCATTGAGATTATTGTGGAACTCTCCTCTTATGGCTCTAGTCTCCACCCCTAGTTCCTTGCTTTGTTTTAGGAAATCCTGAAGTTTATCATATGACTTCCTTGTTTTTTCTATATAAAGCGCACGGAACTTCACTTCGTTTCTCATTGCAGCCAAGGCTTTACGGCACTTTGCCATTATATCAAGCGAGATACCTATGGATGTATCCATGAGGTTCTCTGCGCTTTCCTCCCAGGGTCCTGAGAAGCAATCCACATAACAAATGCACCTCTGTCGCTGCCCGATTATCATGAACAGTTTTTCCAAATATGCCTTAAGCAGGGCATGTTTTATAAACGCCTGCTCACGTCCCCCCAGATAATATTTAAGCATTTCCATTTAGCTCTCCTTTTACACCACAACCGTGACTAAGGCAGAACATCGCTCTCCTTGAAAGCAGAGGTAACGCCAGGGATAAAAAGCGCTGACCAGAGCCTTGGCAGAAACAGCGGCCCATTATTTCAACAATTCCCCAACTCAACGAACAAAGCTGCGAAGGCATGAACTCTGTTTTCTGGTGATTTTATCAATAATAAACAGGAAATATATACTTAATTTCAGTCTCTTACCATTTTTCAGGGACGACTAAAATAGTTTTTGATATTCAATCAATAGATACACATATCATACAGCTTCAATTTTGTATGATAACTTTCTCGTTTTACCCGTTACACTTAACCCTTATCCCAACCCAAAACGTAAAAACACGCCAAAATAAGTAATCTAGCTATTGGATTGTGTTGGGGTAAACATTAAGACGGGCAATTAAGCATAAATCATTTTAATACCTAATTTGTAAGAAATTGACGCATTGTTTACAGAATCCGATATTGGTGAAGGAGGATTTTGCAAACATGGTCATGCACAAACACATACGGTTAACACCCCATGACCGCCAGAAGATTTGGCAGTTATGGCAGACAGGCGAATACAAGGTCAGTCGCCTGGCAGAAATGTATCGCGTCTCACGGCCAACGATTTACAAGACACTGGCCCGGGCCAGGAAGCAGGAATTCGTTCCGAGACGCAGCGTCAATAATCGTTTCCGCAGCCTCAAGTATGGGCTAAAGCGTCTAGCCAAGGTTGAACGCGAGCTTGAAGAAAAGCGCAAACGTGAAGCCAGGCGTTACAACAAATCATATCCGGGAGAGTTGGTCCATTTTGAAAGCAAACGTCTCCCGTTGATTAAAGGCGAGGATCAGTCACTTCCCAGAGAGTATCTGTTCGTCGCCATTGACGATTTTTCCCGGGAACTTTACGCTGGGATATTCCCGGACAAGACCCAATACAGTGCTGAACTCTTTTTGCGCCAGGTTGCCGATGAAAGTCTTTACACCATCGAATACACCTACTCAGACAACGGCAAAGAATTCAGAGGAGTCAGCGAACACGCTTTTGTAAAAACCTGCGCTGAACTCGGTATTGGCCAAAAATTCACTCGATCAATCGACCTCAGACCAATGGCAAAGCAGAACGCGCGATCCTCACGCTTATGGAGATGTGGCACCAGAAGGAAACGTTCGGTGATCGAAAGAGTCGCCAGATCAGCCTGCTGCGCTTCACTAACTTCTACAACACGGTCAAGCCCTACAAAGGCATTGACGGGATGACGCCATACGAAAAGCTACTCGATCATTTCTATGGCGAAAAAGTGTAAACAACGCTCAGATTTCTAACACCTAATTCGATATATGCCACAATATATAGTGGTTTGGATTTCGCTTCATACTTTTATATTGTGTTTTTGGTTGACGGTCTCGTTTTGGAGTGATAACTTGGGTGTTGTTGGATTTGATTAATATGTTGTACTCTAACGAAAAGATGAGGTTCGGTTATGGCAAACAATGATAAAGGCCAAGGAAATCCTGCAACACCGGCAGACCCTAATGGGCCAGGAAATCCTGCAACTCCAGCTACCCCTCCAGAAAATCCCGGGAATCGTCCAGCCGATCGTCCGAATCCTGGTGGAGGAAGACAGGTAGGCTAATGCGGTGGTGGGATGAGTACCCTGCCGTTTTAGACGAAGAACTCACCGCACTCCAAGAATCTGGTTTGCAACCAGTTAAGGACGATGAATCATTTGCTAGAGGCCTTGCTGTTGTTCGGATAAAACTCACAATATTCGGCCAGGGTGAAAATGGCTGGATCGAGTATCCTCAGCTTTATCCATACTTCAGACCGGTAGTAAATTGCTTGGGCCTGGGGGGTGGTCTGCGGCACTATAACCCTCATACCGGCGAAATATGCCTTCTGAAAAGAGGTACCGGAGAGTGGCAACCTTGCAGGACGGCAGCTAAGCATATTGTTGAAATGCTCCCGGAATGGGAGAGGGCGGCAGTTCGTGGTTTTGATGACTCGCGTTTAGATACAGAGGATCATCAAGCGGAGCCGCAAAGTGCTTATTTTGCTCCATTCAAGAACCAAATATTTTTGATGGACAGCTCTTGGTCCTTGCCTGAAAAAGTCAGGGAGGGGCTTTTGAGAATATTTTCAACCCACCCCATAAGAAAAATCTCTCCTCATAAACCGCTTAAAGCATGGGTTCACTCAATACAGAAGAGTGACAAGAGCGTGGTAGGCGACTGCTCCGTAAACCCTGCGATTGGAGCGTATGCAACCGCTAAAACAAATAGTGTGGATACTATCAGGTGGTCACGAATTGATAAGGTGCCAAGGCTAAGCTCTGGTGTTACGTTTTGTGAAAGTATAAGGGCTATAAACCCGGTAGCCTATCGTGTGATTGATAATGAAATTAATAAGGGCAGAAGCGGAGTTCATGGCTTCTGTTTCAAGGAAGAAGCCCCCGGTGGTGGATACAGGGATGGTTGGTTGTTTCTGGCGTATCAGACAAAAATGTACAAAGAGGGCGGGAAGAAAAAAATCGAGGTAGCGACTTGGGTAATAACAACGGAAGCAATAGGTGAAAATGATCTTTTTCAACGGGTCCCTGAGTTAAGGCCATTACGAGAAAAGACTGTCGCCGTTATTGGCTTGGGTTGTGTGGGTGCTCCGAGCGCATTGGAGTTCGCACGTGCAGGAGTTGCTGAACTGAGATTGTGGGATGGAGACTATGTAAGTTCCGGAACAGTTTGCCGATGGCCTGAAGGAATGTCAGCAATAACATCGGGCAAGGTCCAATTCCTGTCTGAAAAGATTCGTGAAAATTATCCTTTAACACGAATTGGAACGGATCATTATCCGGATGCAGGTAATGATGATTTCAGAATAATTCTTGGTCAGGTTACTCCAGATTATGACCAGTTTGAAGGCCTGAAAAGGTTGCTAGATGGGGCAGATCTTATTTATGACGCAACGGCTGAGCTTGGAATAAACCATCTCATCGCGGATATGGCAAAAAAGTATAGTATCCCGTATGTTGCTGTATCTTCACGTCCTGGAGGATGGGGCGGGAGTGTTGTTAGGATTTTGTCTGGTAAAGGATGCTTCCTCTGCTACCTAAGGGCGCTAGAGGAAGGCAAAATATCTCAACCTACTTTCGACCCAGAGGGAGATGAACTTCAGCCGGTAGGGTGCGGAGATTTAACATTCAAGGCAACAAGTTTTGATGTTCAGGAAATTTCTCTGGCTGGTGTTCGCATGGCAATATCGATAATGTGCGATGGTTCTTCTGGCGACTATCCAGCAATGGATAATGATGTTGGGATTCTGCATTTGCGTGAAAATGGTAAAGCAATCTTCCCAAAGTGGGAGTCTTTTGAGCTGGAAAAGCATCCTGATTGTAGCAACCCGTGGTGCGGTAAATGAAAAGGATCTGGATAAATAATAACGTTTATCAAGAGATGCTTGATGAGGCGAACGATAAAGCCCCCCTGGAAACAGGGGGGCTTTTAGTCGGTTACTTCTCAAGAGACAATACAGAGATCGTTGCCACAGGCATGGTCGGGCCAGGCCTTAATGCTGTGCATGGGGAATGCTTTTTTAGCCCCGATGAAGACTATCAGAGAGAAGAGATGGGGCGGATTTATGATGAAAAAGATGGGCAGATTTTTTACTTGGGAGATTGGCATACGCACCCATCGGGGCCTGGAATCCTCAGCGGAAAAGACAAAAAAGCCCTGAGAAATATAGCTAGGTTTCCAGATAATTACGTCGACAACCCGTCAATGCTTGTTTTGTATGGCAATGTTAACCAATGGCGTCCACGCGCTTGGAGAATAAGCGGGAGCCCCTTTTTCCTTTTTTGTTCTTATCTCGATTTAGACGTCGTCTTTTACAATAGTCGTCCCTGAAAAACTCGAAATTTCGCCTTCAGGCCACAATCGAATAAAGTTCCATGTTCAGATGAACATTGGTCTTGCCCAGTTGCTTCGGGTTGCCCTTGTCAACGTAGGCATTTTCGGCTTCCCAGCCAAGTAGGCGTTTGATTTGCTTCAGTGCGCCTTTAAGGGTATGGCCATAGAACGGGTTGTATCGTGAGGAGACGGGAAGGAATGTCCTCAACGTAGACCGCGCGGTCGATAGGGCTAGGGGAATAATGGGCTATTCTTATCAACTAGGTATCTTTTCCTATACACAGATCCAGCTACCCCTCCGTGCCAGGAGCAGGCTCCTCTTCCGGTCGAAGAGGATATCCATCCATCAGCACATCGCGTTCCAGCCCACTCATATTTGTATTTACTCTCTACTAGGGAGTCCAGAGTCATATATATAGTCAAGGGCAATTCGGCTACGTGTGAGTCGTTGTTGGTCGACCAAATTACGCTGCTCTGAAGTCCATCCTTGCAATTCTGTAATGTTTTTTCGTCTACACTAGCGCTTTCGACAATAATACCTTCATTCTTCTTTTTAAATTCCCGTTGAACTTTTTCAACAAGACCTTCGTTTCGGAAATCTTCGCAAAACCCTTGGTAGTATGGCAAATAAGAGACATGATAGAATTTATTCTCAACTTCCAAGTCCGAGGCTTGTACTAGGCTATCCTCTTCCGAAATAATTTTTACCCTGGAATCTGGGGAACTGAAAAACTCCGACCACTCAGTTAAATGCTCCCTGTCAGTAACAATGAGACCTTCAACCTTTATACGTGTTGTTTCAGTATGGATAAGACCAGCGCACCCACTCAAAGAAAAACAGACGCCAAAAACTACAACTAGCCAATAGACGATCGACTTGATTGGATACATCTCTGTGCCTCTTCCGAGTCAATGCCTCAATGTTGGTTTTCCAGCCGCCACCGCCGGCGGCAGCGATGCCGGGCGACCTAGGCTGCGCACCTAAACCCACACTGGATCTGCTCGTATCGCGGCTCCCCCCGGACGGCATCATTATATTGCTGCTGAGTGCCTACAATAATGCAGAGTTTCTTTGTCCTTGTTACAGCGGTGTATATAGCACTTCTTTCAAGGTTCTTACTCAAGCAGACAATACAGCTTTCATATTCGCTGCCCTGGGATTTATGAATAGTTATGGCATATCCCAGATCGAGACCAACCTCGAAACACTCGTCCCTCGAAAGTAATATCTCGCTTGATCTGTCGTCAAACTTGATATTGCAGCCCATTGTACCGTCGCCATCAATAACGATGGACTTAACAAAGCCCGCCATACCATTGTAAATGCCCAGCGCCTGGTTGTTGATCGTCGCAATAACTGGATCGCCAGTCTTTAAAGCTATAGTGGCAAGCCCCATACTTACTCCTCTCTTGGAGTTAAGTTCGCCTTGCAGGTAAGCGTTTAGCTGGCTTGATGAGCCAGCGATTCGGTCGCTGGAGTACGAAGTAAGCGTAACCGCATCCACCTCCCTCATGAGATCGCGTATCGCCACCCTGGGGTCGCCGATGCTTCCGAGAAGGTAGATACCCTCCTCTTGGCCCGAATACTTCTCCAGGGCGTGAATTTGGCCCTCTCTGATATGCATTGCCGCATTATGCAGGGGGCTTCCTGCCAACTGGCGATGGACCTTGGTCAAGTGAACCTTCGGCACGTCCGACTTAACCATCTCGTGCCAGAACAAGCCAAACCCAATTGGAGCCAACTGTGCAGTATCTCCGACCAGCAGAACCTTAAATGGGCTATCGCCGAATGAAGAAAGGAATTTCCTGACAAGTGAAATGTCGACCATGGAGGACTCATCAATGATAATGAGCGGATCTGACCCCTTATTAACCTTACCGTTGGATTTTATTATCTCGTATATCAACCCATGAATAGTGAAGGTTTCACGGTTGATTGACTGCCGCGCTCTGTCGGCCGCCTTTCCAGCTAAAGCACAGACATGTACTGGTATTTCAAATTCTTCGGCAAGCTCAACTATGGCTTTAAGAACAGTCGTTTTACCCGTACCACCAAAACCTGACAGCAAGGAAAGTCTGTTAGAGAGAGCCATTTCAACTGCATCACACTGTTGGTTTGTAAGCGAATATCCCTCACTGTTACGCAGTCGCTTATTGTAGGCGCTCACCTTTTCAGTCAGGGTGCCCCCAGACAACTCTTTCAGTCGAAGCTGCATTGGCTGTTTTTGTAGCCAGGAAAGCTTTTTCTCGACACTTTGTTCGATGTAGGCAACTCCGATCAACTGAATAAAGTATTTGCCGTCCTCCGTAAACACACAGACGGCCTTGATCTTCAATGCTGCACAGATGGCGGCGTCTGGTGGCAGGGTAGTGCCCACCAGCTTGCTGAGTTCGGAGATCCTGGCCCTCAGGGCGTCGACCTCGACAATGGTGCTCCCATCCTCCAGAGCCTCATACAGGGCAAACTCTACGAGGCCAACAAGAGTCCGGTCATCGTTTTCGTCAATGCCCAGCCTGCTGGCTATCCCTGCGATATCTTGCAGGTTCCGGATTGTAGCGTTGCTCAAGGCGAGCAGGGAGAAGGGGTTATTCTTTAGCCTCTCCATGGGGTTGCGGGAGCACATTTTGATGACCTTGGAGGCCAAGCTACTGTCAAGCTGATGGTCGTGCAAGAAGGTAGCTAGATCCCTCTCCTCCTTCAGCTTGCCCCACTCTTCGCACACCCGCTTAGATATCTTCTCGCTCAACCCGGTGTTTGAGATGGACTGCCAATCCCCACTGTTGAGCATATCAACGAGGTCGGAGTCGGCGGTAGCATCGAGGAGCCGGTCGATCTTCTTTAGACCGAAATCGAAACCCCTGAAGGCATCATGGGTTTTCAACAGGCCGCCGACATATTTGTCTGATGGCAGGCCGGTGACCACAGCCGAAATAACATTACAAACGACACCATTTTCTTGGGTGTAGGTCATATCTCCGGTTATTTTCCAGAACTCAGACTCCTTGGGTATCCTGGCAAGAACGTTGTATCCTGCCTTGCATAAGAACAGTCGACTTCCTCCGGCTTTTACGCACTTAAACATGGCGCCACCAAACGGGGAAGGCCATACATTTCTGACTTCGACGATTTCGGAGATTCTCATAGAGTGAACCTTCTGCCGGTGGAAACCATAAAGTCAAAGCTGTTCTTCTGCTCGGCAGATGACTGTTTAAGCGTATCAAGCTCGTATTCGAGCTTTTTTATTTGCACCTCAAGAGACGTGACCTTTTCTTTCTCTATGGCCAGATCCTTCCTGAGCTTGCTAACGGTCTCCGCACTTTTCTTTGCCCTCCTGGCCAGTGCACCTTCTGACTCTCCCGGGGCTTGTGGCGGTATATATTCACCTTCAATCCCGATCCTATCTACGTCGGCCGCCAGGCGATCCGCCATCTTCTTGTTACTCTTTGGGTTGAAGACCTGACGATTAAAGCCACAGGCCGCAGCGACAGCCTCCTTATTGACCTCGCCAAACTGATTAACCGGAAACTGCTTCCCGTTTTCTTCCAGGCCCTTAACGTACTTGGCGTAGTTCTTGGCGTTCAGGATGCCCTTCTCATGGGGACTAATCTTTTTGTCCATCTTGCGCCCCCTTAAGGCGCTTCAACGCCTCAATTCCCACAGCCAGGCCATGCGGCCCGTACAGACCCGCCTCGGGGTGCTCAGAGTCTTCATCCCCCTCCAGTACCGTCGTGAACAAGTCTGCCACTTGCCCAAACACCCCGTTGATAATGTCAAGCAAGGCCCTAATATCCTTGACCTTTTCCTCTAGCGCAGCATTAGGCTGCTCGAGCAGTGCAGTCAGACCCTTATGCTCAAGCCTTCTTTCTAGCAGATCGTTATGGTGGGCGAGGTTTGCGCACCTGATCTTTAGAGACTCTAACTCGGAAACACCCTCGCCTTCCTTTTCACTACCGCCCTGACGTATCTCCCAGCCTGCTTGTATGGCCTCTCTATACTTAGAGCCACTCCGAATCAGCGCCGATGGGTCGCAACCCTTTATTTCATCGGTCTTTTCATTAACCCCCGCATCCCTCAACTCGAACTCGGTAACAAGCGCCGCAACAGCCTCGGCGAGCTTTGTCATGCTATTGTATTTGCTATTCTTCAAAATCGAAAGGGAAGTCCTTACGTGGCGAAGTCTTTTATTGACCTTCCCTTCCCTATGCTCCTCAAAGGGATCAAACGTTCTCTTCTTCTTAGCCACCATAATACACCCCCCCAGACGCTGTTTTAGGTCAAGAGATTCTTTATCGAAGAACCGGATGAAAGGTTTTGCTCAGTCCTTGGATTTGAAGAGGCTATTTTAAATATCTCCTTTACTCCAAGTTTCTTCACATCCATCATGCTCTTCAACTGTGATGTCAATAATTTAACCTCTGTTTCTCCGTCGAAGTCACTTAAAAGACCGGCCAAGTCACCATCATTAATGAGGAGCTTCTTTCTTAGATAGGCGAATTTCCGTTGGATGGTGGGACTGTCAAGATCTGGAAAGTTCTGCACGTCGACAAGCCTTTTTATAAGGTGCTCTGCCTCGTTAAGTTCGACCTTCTCAAAGTGTGCCACTAGGGCATCCTTCTCTTGCACAATGTAGGCATTACTGTCTTCGGACTCTGACAGGGCATAGAGCTGCTGTTCTATCGCTTCTAGCGCCGTTGCTTCTCGCATAGCATTGTCATGTTCATCGTTGAGCTTTTCTAGCTCACTTGCATTTTGGGCCGACTTCGGCCGCTTAATGTATTCGATGATTTTTTGTTGATATTCGCCCATCAGCTCAAAGTTCTTGCTCTTGCAAGCGCTGACCGCAGGCAAGTGAGGGACACCTCGAATCGAATACGTACAGAGAGCACACGGCCTATTCGGCCCGTACGCCTCGAAGACCTCCTTGGGGCACCTGTTGTCGAATGGGCATATATGAGACGGGTTAAAGGCCAGCTTCGTGTGCTTTTTGGCTAGGACCAGCTTCAGACCCGTCTTGTCTTCCGAGATCCCGGTGAGGCTCATAAGCTTATATTTTTCTACTGCGGCGGCCGGGTCGGCCTCAATAGCGGACATCAGCTTTTTGTTTACCTTCGCCACGGTTGCGGCCAGCTCTGGAGCGTCTCCTCGTGATATTGCCTCTGCGTTTTTGGATAGGTAGTTGGCCAGCAACTGCTGGTGGCTCGTGAAGTCATTAGGGTCGGTGACGGTGTAATACCAGACCAAGGACTCCGTTTGGCCGGTCATACACTCACCGATCAGCGACGGGGGCAGAAACCTGATGGCCTCTGTCACAAAGCCCGCCCGAAGCGCATGCGGGGTGTGCTTGCTGATAATCCTGTATCCGGACAGGGATTTTTCTGTATATTCGATGACTTCGGTTCGCTCTCCTTTTCCAGTGGTGGACGCAAGCATGACAAGGTCAGGAGCATCATACTCCTTCAGATCCTCGTGAATGATGTGCTGCAATGTCCAGAGGAGTTTGGGGAATGCTATATGGTTCGTCCAACTGGTTGCGGCCTTTGGCTGGCGGAACAGCGGTTTGAACTTGCCGAACTTGGCTCCTTCACTTTCGCTGTACCACATATTTTCGTCAAAGCTCGGGTCACCACAGTTTAAGTAAAAATCTCTTTGTCGATCACATACTTTAATGACCCTGGCGCTGACGATAGCAGTCCATTCATCATGGGCCTTGTCTGTATTTACAAGCAACGGGCATAGTACATGGTCGTGGCTTCTATCGACAAAACAGTCATACCGGTCGACGTCCAACCATAGTAGGTGCTTTTGTCTTATACCTGTTTCACACATCAGGATGGTTGCTCTTATCTCGTGAGGGCTTGCGTAAGAGATAGGAACACCGTCTTTCTGTTCGTACTCTGAAATACTGTAGAACCTGTGACACTTTTTTAGCGGCCTATATTTGCCTCCGTGTAAATATATCGGCGTGTAGTTCAATAAAGACAGGTCAAGCAGGCCGCCGATACTCCCCGGCTTACCCCACAGCCCCCTCCACAGATGCCGCTCTTCAAGTTCGGCCCTGGTCACATATTGCAGACTGCCGTTAATTGAGCCGGGCGCAAGCCCATCGGCCATGGCGTTTAGATGGGTCACCAAATACTCAAGCGTATATAATAATCCGACGAACGTGGAGAAGTATTTCCTTGGTATTGGCTTCTTGGCCGTTCCTGTTCGCCTGGCTGTTCTTGGATAATTGGCCTTAGTAAAGGTGTTTGTTACTTTATCGGAGTTCGGAATCAGTGTTCTGTTGTCAACTATATACTGAAAATACTTTTCCAGTATCAGCACACGAGCATAGAGAGTATCGTTTACCCAATCATGAAGGTCTGAATACAGGTTCACAAATGATATCAGCGTGTCTGGAGCCTTCTTGTCATAATCGAGAACATCGTCCAACAAGGAGTCCCTTGTAACATAATAGGGACAGGAGAATTCATTAAGCGTAGTTGGATACTCTTCTAGTCTCCCATCTCTATCCAGATAGAACCTCGGCAGGCATACCGATATGTAAAACATCATAATATTTTTGGCGAAGATATAATTGTCGCCTTTTATTTGCCCTGCCGTCCTAATGAAGCTTGAAAACGTCGTGTTTATTAACTGACAAAAATCCCTTACCTTATCTGGAAGCCCTTTGTAGATGGGCAGACCCATATCCGCATGGGAGCCACCGAAAACCTTCCTAAGGTTTATGGTCCCAACAACCTCGCCAACCAGATCTTCCAGCGATATGTCCGGGTCCGATCCACTTGAATAGTCGAGACAGAGCTTAGGAATTAATTCTCCTTTATTAACCCGAGGTGGCAGAGTTGCCTTTTCCGCCCTACCGGCACTATAAGCTTCGGCAACGGACACTTTATGGCCACTAATCAGATCAGAGACGGTTTTCTTTAGTTCTGCATTTTTGGCCGTAATTGATAAAAGGAAGTCGGGGACGTAATACCTCGGCAACAAGCTTTTAACGCCACTACCAGCCCTTAAAAGGACTTTAATATCGTCTTCGGTTAAAGACTCGACCTTATAGAATGAGGTATTCAGCAGCAGCCTAAACCAATGATTGGCCCTCCTATTCCTATCCTCTAACTTATCGCTCCCCCTATACTCGAACTTTGATAGTTTATTCACCGAGCGAACATCAACGAGGATGCTGTTTTCACCATTGGCGATCAAAGCATCCAGTATATGGTCTGTGTTTGACGGCGCACCGTAATTCAACGGGGCGATCAATACTTCGTCAATCCACAATTGGATCACCACCAACTTTGCGAAGGTACCAAACCCACGGGTGGCGCCCCACTTGGCGATTCCGCCAAAAATATCATCTACCCCCCCTGGAGGGGATACGTCCTTGGTGTGTGCGGCCCTATCTATGAACTTGTTCGCCTTGTCAATGGACCAAGTGTCAATAGTTCTAAGGTCTTTCGATTCAAGGACCTTTAAGGTTGGCACCATAGCTGATTGTTTGCCGGTTGTGCCAACGGGAATAATGCTTCTACATATTCGATGAACCTCGGTTACAGCTCTTCTTATTTTGACCCCGACCTCGGAATCGTCTACATTCCATATCGGGCGATCAGTTAAGTTGACCAATGTCTTTCCCCCCGGCCGCATTATTGTACTCGATCTGCATCTTTAACTTCTCCACTTCCTTTTCAAGAAAAGATAGTCTTGCGCTTGCAATAGAAAAGTGGGGGTTCCTATCCCTCTCGTAATTCATAGCGCCTATGGCGATGCTAAGCAATTGCGCGTCTTTCCTTGCGTACCTTTTTGTTGCACTTAAACTTTTTTGACCAAGTAAATCACCAACGGTCTTCAAATCGAAACCAAAGCCACCGCTTGGATTAGGGGCAAAGTTCACTAAATAGTAGGCATACATATGCCTTAAAGAGTGAAACCCGTAAGACTCCCCTGTAACCTTTAAGGAAACAGTATGGAAACGCTCCCAAAGGGTTTGGTAGGAGTTAACGCAAGGCTCACCGTCGGTTAGTTTTCTATAAAGAAACTTGTGCGTTACAATCCTTCCTTTTCCTTTGTCCTTACCCCTCTCCTCTTGGATGTACTTATCGAGATACTTCCAGAACATTGAGGCAAAGGGTTCAATCATATATGTTGTCTCTGTCTGTCTACCTTTATGGGGAAGCATGTTGATCTGCTCCTCGGTCAGATACCTAGAGAGCACATTACGCCTTTTTTCTGGGTCGACTATACGAACACTATTGTTGGTTGGGTCGTTGATATCGATGATTATGTCATCGATTAGAGTTGTTAAAGCCTCATGCACCCTACATCCAGTAGCGCAGAGGTGAGACCACAAGAGCATTTCACGAGTAGAAGGGGCCTGTTTAATCGTGGCGACGGCGAGATCATAAGGAAAAGTCTTATCGTCGCCACCGTGTTCATTTGTGTGAGCCACGCCTGACGCCTTGGCCTTTTTCCCCAACCCCCTCTTCGCCAACTTCTTGTAACCACCGCTGATACACCCAGCCAGCCAACTGTTCCCCTTTATCGCTGCCTGAACCTTGGCGGGCGTGTCGGCGTAACCATACTCCACCAACGCTGTCGCTGCGCTGGCGGGTCCGGACAAAAAACCTGTACCTACGAGAGATTGCAGGCTTTGTCGAAGATTCTCGCTTTGCTCGATAAATCGATTTACACCAGCAAAGTGCTGCTCGACGGAGCCTCCCGACAAGCTTCTTGAGCCAAGCACCTTGGCCGCCGCCGCCGCCATCTCAGCATCGCTGTCTTCACCAAAAACAAGGTAGCTCTCATAGCTGTCAATTGCCTCACGAAGCAAGGCCCGGGTGAGGGGGCCGAACCGAATTGATATCTCTTCGATATAATTGAGAAAATCTGCAACTGCGTAGGAGTAGGCACGGACGGTGTTAGGGCTGTTATTTTTGGCGAGCAGGTATGCCCAATGATCGAAGAAGTCACACAAGGCCTGATCTTCGGCCAGCAACGCAAACGTTGGTTTTCCGTTCTTGGCCGTTTTTAGCAGTGCGAGGTGCTTGTAACGTCTGCCGGCTTTCATAGACCCCTCCGACGAGGAAATAAAGCGCAGTAACTTTCGAGGGACAGTATATAGGAAGATTAGCGGAACACAACAGGACGCAGCTATTTTACTGCGCACTATGGTTTGCGGAGAGGGGAATGTGAGAGTTACGACAAAAAAAACGGGGACCCAGAATCCTCTAGGTCCCCGTTTTTACTATTATTTTGGCGGTGGGCCAGGGATTCGAACCCCGGAGCGACGTTAATCGCTTCTGGTTTTCAAGACCAGCGCCTTCAACCACTCGGCCAGCCCACCTAGTTCTATATAAAAATAATTATCAATTGTTTTTAAAACGTGCAGCGTTCTGAGGCGGATATAAGAACCCACGGTACTTTCGTACAACGGTTTTCAAGACCGCCGCCTTAAACCACTCGGCCACTCCTCCGCAGTCACTTTATCAGGCTTCGATGCGCTCCAAGCCGCCCATGTAGGGCCGGAGGACTTCCGGGATCAGCACCGACCCGTCGGCCTGCTGGTAGTTTTCGAGAATCGCCACCAGGGTGCGTCCTACCGCCAGTCCGGATCCATTCAGCGTATGAACGAATTCGGGCCGCTCTCCTTCTTCCCGCCGGAAACGAATACCGGCCCGGCGAGCCTGAAAATCGCGGAAGTTGGAGCAGGAGGATATTTCCCTGTAGGCATCCTGTCCGGGCAGCCAGACTTCGATGTCGAAGGTGCGGGCGGCGGAGAAGCCGATGTCCCCCGTACAGAGATCCACGACTCTGTAGGGAAGCCCCAATTGCCGGAGCACCTCCTCGGCGTTATCCAGCAGGCTTTCCAGTTCAGCGTCGGACTGCTCCGGCCGGACAAACTTGACCAGCTCAACTTTGTTGAACTGGTGCTGGCGGATAAGGCCACGCGTATCCTTGCCATGGGATCCGGCTTCCTTGCGGAAGCAGGGCGTATAAGCCGTGTAAAGGACCGGTAGCGTACCAGCCGCCAGAATCTCGTCCCGATGGATATTGGTTACAGGAACCTCGGCCGTCGGGATGAGGAAAAAATCCGGGTCTTCTAAATGAAAAAGATCGTCTTCAAACTTGGGGAGCTGTCCTGTCCCCGTCATGGAGACCCTATTTACCATAAAGGGCGGCAAAATTTCAATATATTTATGGCGGGTTGTATGCAGGTCGAGCATAAAGTTGATCAGGGCTCTTTCCAGGCGGGCACCGGCTCCCCGGTAGAGGGCAAAACGGGCCCCAGTCAGCTTGCCGGCACACTCGAAGTCGAGAATACGGAGCTGCTCACCGATTTCCCAGTGCGGCTTGGGAGCAAAGTCGAATTGGGGACGGGAGCCCCAGACGCGCACTTCGCGGTTGTCGTCCTCCGAGGCGCCGACCGGGCATTTCTCGTGAGGGATATTGGGAACGGTCATCAGCAGGCCCTGCAGCTGCTCCTCGACGGCCTTGAGCTCGTCATCGAGGGTCTTGATGCGGGCGGAGACCTCCTTCATGCGGGCGATCTCGGTCTGAACCTGACTTTTATCTTTGGTCTGCCCGATAAGGGCGGAGACCTTGTTTTTTTCGGCCTTGAGCGATTCGGATTCCCCCAAAAGCTCGCGCCGCCGCTGATCGAGCCCCCGAAAGGCAGAAAGGTCGAGAGCCCCGCCCCGGGTGGCCAGACGCCGTTCGGCTTCGTCCAGATTGTCGCGCAGATATTTGATGTCAAGCATGAACGCACCCCCATGTTGGCTGTAAAAAGCCCTTATTTCTAGCACCTTCGCCTCAGGCAGTCAAGCCGCTTGCCTCCACCCTGTGTTAGCGCTTGCCGTTCACCCACCAATCGCCGTCGTCATCGAACCACCAGCGGCTGGAATCTGTGGTCCAGATGGTTTCGGCGAGACGGCGGGCCCCGTCGGTTCTGAGTCGGCGCACCGCAAACGGATACCATTCGTCTGCATTGCGGTTGCCGAGATCCTTGTGCTCTTTAAGCGCCAATATCATCTCGAGCTGATCGGCATCATGGGCGATTTGAGCCTCGCGGCTCTCCTTGCGACCGAACTCCTCCAGCAGTGCCCGGTAATCGTCACCAAAGGGCAGCGTGCGGGCCAGGTCTTCCACGGCTTTTTCCTCGTCGGCTTTGACATACTTTTTATTCACGTAATTGAGGTCGCCGGTGCGGGCCTCAGGGATATCGTGAAAGAGGCACATCTGCACCACCTTGCCCGTATCGACCCCGTCATCGAGATGGGCCAGAGTAAAGCCGATGATGGCGGTGCGGAAGGAATGTTCGGCGACTGACTCGGCCCCGGAACCCAGAAACTGGAAACCCGTACGGGGGGTGCGCTTGAGCATGCCGACCTCAAAAAAGAAATTCGCCAGATTTTTCATTGTGCTTGTCCTTTCAAGTACCGCCCGGACTCAACCGAGGCGGATCAGAACCACGCCGGCCAGAATGAGCAAAGTGGCCGAAAACCGGATGCGCCCGCAGGTCTCCCCCAGAAAGAGGATCCCGATGAGGACGCCGATCAGCAGACTGACCTGGCGCACCGGCACCGCATAGCTCATGGGGGCCAGGCTCAGCCCGTAACGAAAAGAGAGAAACGACCCCATCATAACCGGCCCGGACAGCAGCACCAGGCTCCTGCTTTGACGCCACTCGCTCAGAATGCGACCGCGATAAGGACTGCGCAACAGGTTAAGGGTCATCAAGAGCAGCATGAACATGACCAGCAGATAGGTAAAATAAAAGGGGGGATAGAGACTCACCCCCGCCTTGTCGACCACCGCCCCCAAGGAGTAGATAAACCCGGCGGCGAGAGCGGCCTGCACTGACGGGTTCCGCAGGTTGCGCACGGGCCGGGTAATTTCGCGCAGGGAAAAGCGCTGCAACTGCACTGCCCAAGCACCACAGAGGATCAAGAGAATGCCGGCCAGCCCCAGCAGCGAGATCCGCTCCCCCAGCAGCCACACCCCCCAAAGGGGGACGTACAGCATGGAGGTCTGGGCCAAAGGATAGGTCAGGGACAGGTCGCCATCGCGGTACGCACGGCCGTTGAAGAGGTGATAGAGGACAAAACAGGCGGCACCGGCCACCCCCAGCAAAAGCACCGCCGGGTTCAGGGGAGGAAAGGGCTCGGCCCAAAAAGGCAGGACCACCTGCAGGCAACCGGCCGAGGCCACGAACATCCACCAGATAAAGACCGTCTTGTCCCGGCTGCGTTTGACCAGCAGGTTCCACAAGGCGTGCATGAAGGCGGAAAACAGGATGAGAAGCAGGGCCAGGGTGCTCATGGGCACATCATACGCCAAGCCTCGGCGGCAGGCAAAGCCAATAAGAGGTCCCGTTAAAGGGAGAATTTAGGCTTCCGGCAACAGAACCCGTTGACAGGAAAGGGGAGATTGCTATTCTCAAAAGTCAGACCCCTGGCACGGAACAGAATTTTCAGAGCCTATCGCGACTTACAAGGAGAGACGCCATGTCCGAAACACGCCTCGAGAGAGACTCCATGGGAGAAATGGTCGTACCCGCCGACGCCCTTTACGGAGCCCAGACGGCGAGAGCCCAGGAGAACTTTCCCATTTCAGGATACCGCTTCCCGCGCCCCTTCCTGCGCGCTTTGGGCATGATCAAGGAGAGAGCCGCACGGGTAAACATGGAACTGGGCCTGTTAGACAGCGAACGGGCCATGGCTGTCATGGAGGCAGCCGAAGAGGTCGTCCGCGGCGAACTCGACCGCCATTTCGTCCTTGATATTTTCCAGACCGGCTCGGGCACCAGCACCAACATGAACGCCAACGAGGTCATTGCCAACCGGGCCATCCAACTGGAAGGCTGGGAGGGGGACCGAACGATCCACCCCAATGATCACGTCAATCTGGGGCAGTCGAGCAACGACGTCATTCCCTCCGCCATCCACATAGCCGCCGCCGTGGAGATCCGCCACAGCCTCATTCCCGCTCTCTTCGCCCTGCAGGAGGCGTTGGGAGAAAAAGCCGAAGCCTTTGCCGATATCATCAAGATCGGCCGCACGCACCTGCAGGACGCCACCCCGATCCGGCTGGGCCAGGTATTTTCCGGCTACGCCCGGCAGGTGGCGCTGGCCAACCGTCGCCTGGAAACGGCCCTGGAAGGACTCATGGAACTCCCCCTCGGCGGTACAGCCGTAGGGACGGGCATCAACACCCACCCGCAATTCGCCGGCAGGGTCATCACCGGGCTGGCTGAGGTGACTGGTCTCCCCTTTCGCGAAGCGTCCAATCATTTCGAGGCCCAGGGCGGCAAGGATGCGGTGGTCTACGCCAGCGGTGCCCTCAAGACCTGCGCCAGCGCCCTGTTCAAGATCAGCAATGACATCCGCTTCCTCGGCAGCGGGCCGCGCTGCGGGTTGGGGGAGCTGATCCTGCCGTCGGTGCAGCCGGGCAGCTCGATCATGCCGGGCAAGGTCAACCCCGTCATGGCCGAAAGCCTCATGCAGGTCTGTGCCCAGGTGGTCGGCAACGATGCCGCCATCACCCTGGGGGGATTATCGGGCAACTTCGAGCTCAACGTGATGATGCCCCTCCTCGCCCACAACCTGCTGGAATCTATCGCCCTGCTATCCAGCGGCGTCACCCAGTTTACGCGGCGCTGCGTGCAAGACCTGCAGGCCGACCGGGCCCATTGCGAAGCCACCGTAGAAAAGAGTCTGGCCATGGTCACGTCGCTGGCTCCGGTCATCGGCTACGACCGGGCCGCCCAGATCGCCAAAAAAGCCCACGAAAGCGGCCGAACCGTACGGGAAGTAGCCCGGGAGGAGCAGGTTCTGGACGAGGCGGAATTAGAACGCCTGCTCGACCCGCAGCCGATGACCGCCCCGGGTATTCCCGGCAAAAAGGGTTGACGGGGGAAAAACTTACGCCCCGGCCAGTGTCTGCAAGAGGCCCTCTGCCAATACCTCCCCCTGCCAGTTTTTGAGGCCGGGGATCTGGCGCAGAGCCTCTTCGTTGTGTGGCTCGCGCCAGGCGATCTCCTCCAGGAGAGCATTGTTGATGACAATGCCCGGATCCATCTGCAACTCGGCGGCTTTTTCGGCCCGCCAAGCCTTCAGGTGGGCCAGCCGCTGATCGACCTTTTCGTCGCGCACACGGCGCTCCGTGCGGGGAAAAGAAGGCAGCTCCCCCTCGGGGACGGCCTTGCCGACCTCTACCGCCGCCAGCAGACTTTTGCCGTAGCGATCCACCACCCGGGGAGAAATCCCCTCGATGCCCACCAGCCCCTGCAGAGAATGGGGCATGGTTCGCGCCAGCTGCAAGAGCGATTTATTGCCCAGCACTTTGAAATGGGGGCAATCCCGTCGCTGCGCTTCCCTGTCCCGCCACTGCAGAAGGGCCTCCAGTACGGCCAGCGACCGGCGGGGCAGCGCTCCGGCTCCCTTGAGGCGCAGAAAAAGTGGCCCCCCGGGCTCGCTATGGCGCACCTTTTCCAACAGTCTCCATTCTTCCTGCACCCAAGTCAGACGACCTTTTTCCTGCAACGCCTCTTCCAGAATAATCACCAGCCGGTGCAGATGGGCCGTGTCCTCGGCGGCATAGCGAATCATCTCCGGTGAAAGGGGCCTTTTGGACCAGTCGGCCCTCTGATACTGCTTGTCCAGCTCGATACCGAAATATTTGAGCAGGACATCGGCCAGGCCGACCTTCTCTTCCCCCAAAAATTGGCAGGCGATCATGGTGTCGAAAAGCCCGTTGATCTCCAGGGAAAAATCGCGGTAGAGACAGCGGATATCATAGTCGGCCGCGTGAAAGATCTTGCGGATTCCCGGGTTCGCCAGCACCGGGCCCAGGGGTGCCAGGTCGGTTACGGCCAGGGGATCGACGAGGACCGTCTCCTCTTCCGTGGTGAATTGCAGCAGGCAGACCTTTTCCCGGTAGGAGTGCATGGAATCCGCTTCAAGATCGACGGCGATGCTGCTTTGTCCGGCGAGTTTTTGAGCGAAGGCGGCCAGGGCCGGAGCGGTCGTTATAATCTCAATCCTGTCGGTTGTGACTTTCAATGGTCTTCTCCTTGCCTGATGAACGAGCCGGCTTCTCATGAAGCAGGCCCAGTACCTTTTTATGGGCGCCGTGCAGGGGCAAATCCAACAGCGCCTTTTCCGGCAGCCACTGTTCGCCACCTCCCCCTTCGGCCACGCCGTCGATTTTCTGGATCTGGGCTTTAAAGACCTCGACCTGCACACGAAAATGACTGTAGGCATGCCGGATCGTGCCGACAGCCTGCAATCGCCCCGACAGCCCCCTCTCCCGCAGCTCCTCCGCGGCAGCCTGCTCCGGGGTTTGCCCGCTGACAGGTTGACGACCGGGAAACTCCCACAGCCCTCCCAGTAGACCCTGTAGGGGTCGGCGGCGGACGAGGAGGCGGCCTCCCCAGACCAGGACGAGAACGACCTGAACTTCGGTAGGCACGGCTTTGGGGGGTTGCCGCTGGGGAAGGCTCTTTTCCAGCCCCAGGGCGTGCCCCAGGCAGAAGCAGGCGACGGGGCAGTCGGGACAGCGGGGATTGCGGGGCAGGCAGACGGTAGCGCCCAGGTCCATGATGGCCTGGGTGTAGTCATGCACTCTCACCGCCGGCGTGAGTGCCTCGGCCCACTCCCACAGCTGCCGCTGAGCCCCGGCGGTGGTGGGGACTTCCTGCCAGGCAAAAAGCCGGCACAGAATGCGGCGGACGTTGCCGTCAAGAATGGGAGCGGGCTTTTCAAAAGCGAGGGCGGCAATGGCCCCAGCCGTGGAGCGTCCCACACCGGGCAGGGACTGAAGTTCCGCCACGGTGGCGGGAAAACGCCCGTGGAAACACGCCACGATCTGGCGGGCGGCGGCATGCAGGTTTCTGGCTCTGGAATAGTAGCCGAGGCCGGCCCAAAGGTCGACCACCTCTTCAATCGGCGCCGCGGCCAACGCCTCGACGGCAGGATAGCGTTCGAGAAAACGCTGGTAATAGGGGATGACGGCGGCGACCCCCGTCTGTTGCAGCATAACCTCGGAGAGCCAGATTCGGTAGGGATCGCGGGTCTGCCGCCACGGAAGCTCCCGGCCCTGATCGTTGTACCAGGCCAGCAGAGCCCGGGCGAAGACGTCGGGCTCCACCCTGGCATCCCTGACTGGCGAAGGTTCTCCTCTCACCCCAGTTCCTTGAGAACCGCCAGGGTCTGCTCCATCTCCGACCGGTTCCCTATGGTAATGCGCAGCCCGTGGGCCAGCAGCGGGTCGGTAAAATAGCGCACCAGGATCTTGCGGGCGTAGAGCCCCTCGTAAACCCTCTTGCCATTGCGGTCGGGAGGAGAAGCAAAAATGAAGTTCGTTTGTGAAGCGACCAGCGTGTAACCGAGATCTCGCAGTTGGGCCGAAAACCACTCCCTGGTGTCATGTATCCGGCCCACGGTTTCGGCCAGATAGGCCTGGTCGCGCAGGGCCGCACCGGCCGCAGCGAGAGCGAGACGATCCAGGTGGTAATGATCCCGTATCTTGTCCAGCGCCTGGATAACCTCCGGCCGGGCCACGGCGAGGCCGAGGCGCATGCCGGCCAGGGAATAGCTCTTGGAGAAGGTCCGGGTGACCACCACATTGTCGAACTGCTTGACCAACTCCAACGCATTGGTCTCGGCGAAGTCGACGTAGGCCTCGTCGATGACCAGCATGCCGGCGCAGCGGCAGGCGATATCGGCGATATAGTCCAGGGGAAAGGCAAAGCCCAGGGGCGCGTTGGGGCTGGTGAGAAAAAAGAGCTTGCCTTCGTAGCGCGCCGGAAAGTCGGCGATGCGGTAATCTGCCGTCAGGCCGAAGGTGCGGATTTTGGCCCCCTGGATTTGGGCCAGAGTCGCGTAGTAGGAGTAGGAGGGATGGATATAGGCGACCTCTTCGCCCTCTCCCGCAAAGGCGCGGATGAGGTTGTTGAGCAGCTCGTCGGAACCGTTGGCGGTGATCACGCAGGTGGGCTCGAAACCGTAGAGCGCCGCCGCCTCCTGCCGAACCCGAAGGCTGCCGGCATCCGGGTACATGCGCAGGGAGTCGCCCTTTTCCCCCAGCTCCCGGCGGATGGCTTCCACCACCTGCGGCGAGGGGGGATAGGGGTTTTCATTGGTGTTGAGCTTGATCCAAGCCTCGCTGTCCGGAGGCTGATACCCCGGCACATAGCCGGCCATTTGGGCGATATTGGGGCGCAGGCAACTCATGGTGTCGTCCTTTTCTGTCCGTTCAATATTCCTGCAATATCTGATAGAGGGTGTTGCGTTTGGCTGGAATGAAGCCGGCCTCGCGCGCCAGCGCAATGATTTCGTCCTGCGACAGGCGGAAGGTCACCCCGGCGGCGGCCACAACATTCTCTTCGAGCATGGTTCCCCCCAGGTCGTTGGCCCCGAAAAAGAGGGCCACCTGGGCCATCTTGTCCCCCTGGGTCACCCAGCTGGCCTGGATGTTGTCGATGTTGTCCAGCACCAGGCGCGATAGCGCCAGCACCTTCAGGTATTCGACCCCCGTCGCCACCTGGCCCCCCAGTTCCGTATTATCCGGCTGAAAGGTCCAGGGTATGAAGGCGGTAAAACCACCCGTTTCCTGCTGGATTTCCCGAATGCGGAAGAGATGCTCGACGATGTCCCGCGCCCCTTCCCTGGAGCCGAACATCATGGTCGCCGTCGTGCGCATGCCGAGGCCGTGAGCGGCCTTCATGACCTGCGCCCATTGCTGCCAGCCGATCTTGTTGGGGGAGATCTGCTGGCGCACCTCGTCGACGAGCACCTCGGCGCCACCCCCCGGTACCGAATCGAGACCGGCGGCCTGCAGACGCAAGAGGCATTCCTTCATACTGAGGCCGGAAAGACGGGCCACATGGATAACCTCGGCAGGAGAGAGAGAATGCACCTGCATGGAGGGAAAAGCTGCCTTGATTCGAAGGAAGAGAGTTTCAAACCAGTCAATCTTGAGATCAGGGTGCAGCCCCCCCTGCATGAGAAGCTGGGTGCCGCCATGGTCCGCCAACTCCTGCACCTTGGCGAGAATCTTGTCGTGGGAAAGCAGATAGGCATCCTTGGCCTCCGCATTTCGGTAGAAGGCGCAGAAGCGGCAGCGGGACTGGCAGACGTTGGTGTAATTGACGTTGCGGTCGACCACGAAAGTCACCCTGCCGTGGGGATGTTTCTGGCGTCGCAACACATCGGCCAGCTTTCCCAGCGTCAGCAGATCCGCCTGCTCAAGCAAGATCAGGGCTTCGGCCCGGTCGATGCCTTTGCCCTGACGCACCTTTTCCACCACCTGGGACAGTTCTGCGCTCATGTCGCCTCTCCCAGTTCCCGGTAGAGGGTATCGCGCTCCACGGGTATCTTGCCTGCCTTGCGGATCATGTCCACCAGGTGTTCCTTGGCCAGAATCTGGGGCGACTCGGCTCCGGCGTCATGCCCGATTTTTTCTTCCACCACGGTGCCATCCAGATCGTTCACGCCAAAGGCCAGGGCGACCTGGGCGATTTTCAGGCCGAGCATGACCCAGTAAGCCTTGATGTGCAGAAAATTGTCGAGATAGATGCGGCTGATGGCGAGGGTTTTGAGGGCATCGACGCCGCCGACGCCTTTGGCGCCGGGAACCCGCGTGTTGTCAGGCTGAAAAGCCAGGGGAATAAAGGCCTGAAAACCGCCCGTGCGATCCTGCAGGGCACGCAGCTTATCCAAGTGGTCCACCCGGTCTGCGTCGGATTCGAGATGGCCGAACAGCATGGTGGCATTGGTTTTAAGTCCCGCCTGGTGCACCTTTTCCACCACTTCGAGCCAGCGGGCGCCCGTGATCTTTTCGGGGCAGATCTTCTCACGCACCGCTGGCGCGAATATTTCGGCCCCGCCCCCCGGCATCGAGCCCAAGCCGGCGTCCTTCAAATCCTCAATAACCTGCTCCACCGAACGACCGGAGAGCTTGCTGAAGTAATCGATTTCCACGGCGGTAAAGGCCTTGAGATGAACCTGCGGGCAGGTTTTTTTGATGCTTTCAAGCATCTCAAGGTAGAATTCATAGGGCAACTCGGGATGCAGTCCGCCGACGACGTGAATTTCAGTGGCGCCGGCATCGCTGGCCTCTTTCGCCTTATCCAGAATCTCCTGCAGAGCCAGGGTATAACCGCCCTTTTCTTCCGTTGTTTTGCAGAAGGCGCAGAAAGTACACTGGTTGACGCAGACGTTGGAGTAATTGATATGACGATTGACGTTGAAATAGACCCGCTTGCCGTTTTTTTGCTCATTGGCCAGCGCGGCCAGGTCGCCGATTTCCAGCAGATCTTTGGCTTCAAACAGAGCCAGGGCTTCGGCCGCGGTTATTCGTTCCCCCGCGGCTATTCTCGCTCTGATCTTTTCATAGAGTGCTTCCATCTTGCTACTCCTGCAGCTGTCCCCAGCGCGGGAACAGGGTGTGTTCTATATCCAAACTATCCAAAACTTTGCCAATAACATGGTTCACCAGATCGTCCATGGTTTGGGGGCGGTGGTAGAATCCCGGCATGGCCGGCAGGATGTGGGCGCCGGCACGACTGAGTTTGAGCAGATTTTCCAGATGGATTTGGTTCAGAGGTGTTTCGCGCGGCACCAGAATCAGCTCCTTGCGCTCCTTCAGCACCACGTCGGCCGCTCGTTCCACCAGATTCCCACTGACCCCGGCGGCCAGGCGGGCCGCTGTCCCCATGGAGCAGGGGATGACCACCATGGCTTCGGGTACGGCGGAACCGCTGGCCAGGGGGGCAAACATATCCTGCTCTTCGTAAACACAGAGGTTCTGGCTGCCGCCACAGTGCGCGACGATTTTTTCCTGCCGCTGTGCCTTGCTGCCCAACCAGTCCAGGCCGGTTTCGTGATGCAGCACATCCAGACCCGATCGGGTCAATACCAGTGAAACCCGGCAATTGGCCCTGAGCAGTTCTTCAATCAGGCGCACGCCATATACGGCTCCGGAGGCTCCCGTCATCGCCACGGCTATATGCTTCATGAAACCAATTCCTTTTCCTGAATCAAATCAGGCTGTCCACCAGCGTGAAGGCAAAGATGGTCACACTGATATACCCGTTCATATTGAAAAAGGCCGCATCCAATCGCGACAGGTCGTCCGCCTTGACCAGGAGATGCTCATAAACCAATAGTCCCGTGACCACTAGGACCCCAAGCAGGTATATCCAACCCAGTCCCGGCATCGACAGAAGGAGAGCCAGCAGAAAGACCATCACAGCGTGAAAGGCCCGGGCGAGAAGTAGCGATCGCTCCACACCCAAACGGGCCGGGATGGAGTGCAGGTTCTGTTCGCGGTCAAAATCAAGATCCTGCAGGGCATAGAGGATGTCGAACCCCGCCACCCAGAAAAGCACCGCCAGGCCCAGGACCAGCACCTGCCAGCTCACGTCCCCCCGCAAGGCGATCCAGGCCCCGATGGGCGCAGCGGCCAGACAGATACCCAGCACAATATGGGCTAGCGGGGTGAACCGTTTACAGAAGGAATACAGTGCCAGAAAAAACAGGGCCAGGGGGGACAACTTGAGGCAAAGGGGATTGAGCATCCAGGCCGAAAAGAGGAGTAGCGCAAAAGAGGCCAGTACAAAGATCCAGGCCTCGCGCAGGGAAACTTTACCCGCCGGGATATGACGCTGTGCCGTGCGTGGGTTCTTGGCATCGATGCGCGCATCGATGATGCGGTTAAGCCCCATGGCTCCGGAACGGGCCCCGACCATGGCCAGGCAGATCCAGACAATCTGCATCAGGGTCGGCAGCGCGGCACTGGCCAGGGAGGCGAGGATAACCCCCATCAGGGCAAAGGGGAAGGCGAATACCGTGTGGGAAAACTTGATCATTTCAAGGAGGGTTTTCCCTCTCTCAAAAAAACTTACTTCCGTCATAATTATGGTCACCTTATGTTCTTCAGGTTTGTGAACAAAAGTGAATTCTACACCTGCCCCTGACCGGCAGACAAGGGATTTCCGGGCCTCGCCCTTGGGCTGCTCGATTCTCCCTGGCCATGGAACTTTTAAAAGCCGTAATCACGCCACCTTCTGGCCAGCAACTGCTGAATAGAGGGGCTTGCTTTAATCGGTTTTCGCTCGCCCTCAAAACCTGGCTCGCTTGAGAATTTGCTGGTAGCATCGATGCCGACCTGATCCCCCCTCACCAGAAGATCTGTTTCAGGATTCACTCTGTTCAGAAGGCGCCACAGTAATTCACTTCCTTCTCCAAGGTTGGTCCCCTCATCGAAAACGGCCAGCAATCGGGCTCGCGGCCGCCAGGGTCCCGACCATAATTGCCTGATTCTCTCCATACCCTCACCCGGGCCATTTTTTTTAATGGACAAAAAGGTGCACTGATGAAAAATGCCCTCCATTGGCTGATGAACATCCTCGATCCATGGATAATCCAATTGCATTAATGGCAGGAAGAGGCGTTCGGTATATTGGGCCATATAACAATCTTCCATGGGAGGCGGACCAACGACGGTGCAGGTATATACCGGATCCTCCCTACAGGTCAGGGTATGGACTCGAAAGAGAGGGGCGGGTTGCGCTATATCGTAAAAACCAGTGTGGTTTCCGAAAGGGCCTTCGACTACCGTCTCTTCCATGTCGATATAGCCCTCCAGCACGAAATCGGCCCCCGCGGGAACCCGGAGCCCGTGAGTCAGGCTGGTCGCCATAGGGACCGATTCCCCCCTCAGGAAGGTCGCAAAGGCGGCTTCATCACTCCCTTTCGGAACGGGGGCGCTGGCGGCATACATAAGGGCTGGCGCTCCGCCTAGCGCAATAGCGACAGGGTTTTTTTGCAGGCGCTGGCGGTAAAGCTCATGATGCCGGGCGCCGTCAGAGGAAGCAGCCCAATGGATGGCGAGCTTATTGTCTCCCTTTAACTGCACACGATACAGACCGTAGTTGTGTGAACCCGAGTCCGGATCTTTCGTAATGACCAAAGGGAGTGTCAGGAAACGGCCCCCGTCCGCCGGCCAGGTTTTCAGCGCCGGCAGATATTTCTCAACCGAGGGATTGTTGTCAAAAATGATCGCCTGGCAGGGAGGTTTATCCACCAGGCGAGGTTTAAAATTTTCTCGGCTCAGAAAATTTCTTAGCTTCTGCAAACTGGTAGAACCCGATTCCGGTCGAATCACGGTTACCAGACGTTTGCCTAGAATATCGGGAGCCATTCCCCCCATAGCCAGCTGCATTCGTCGACGGGAACCAAACAGATTGGTGCCTACGGGAGTTCTATAACCCTTAACCTTATGAAAGCGCAAGCCAGGACCGCCATCGACGCGCTTGCTAATACGGTCAGTAATGGCAGCTATCTCCTGGTCCCAATCGACCTCGGCCTTAATATGATGCAGCTCACCTTCACGGTCCAATATCTGCAAAAACGACTGAATATCATCTAAGGCCATAGCAGTCCTTCGGTTTCAATGGCTACAGACTAATGGTTCGGTCTCAGTATAACAACAAAACCGGGCTGGCTAGCTCATTACGCTTATAAGGACCCCCCAAAAAAAAACCCCGGCATTGGCCGGGGTTCGGGATTCCCAAAAGACGTATATTAGAAGGTCGCCAGTTTCGCAAGCTCCATAACCGACTCGGGCAAAATACCGAGATAGAGGACACCGACAATGGCAATCACAATTGAGACAGCAGCTCCGGCGTGAATCTTAACCCAGCTGAAGTCTTCTTCGGGATTTTTGAAGTACATATAAACCATCAGGCGCAGGTAGTAGTAAAGGGAGACTGCAGAATTAAGTACGCCAATGACGGCGAGCCAAATGTATCCTGCCTTTACAGCCCCGGCAAAAATGAAGAATTTACCGGCAAATCCGGCTGTGGGGGGGATTCCCATCAGTGAGAACAGGAAAATGGTCATAGCCACCCCGAGCATGGGTCTTTTAAACCCGAAGCCGGCAAACCCTTCCAGTGTAAGATTTTCTTCCCCGGTTTTGCCAGCCAGGACCAGCACAGCAAAAGCACCGATATTCATAAAAGTATAAGCGAGCATGTAAAAAAGGATGCCCGAAACACCTATTTCATTGGCCGCGACCAGACCGACCATGGCATAGCCAGCATGGGCCACGGAGGAATAGGCCAACATGCGCTTAAGATTAGTCTGATAGATGGCGACAAAGTTACCAATGATCATGGTAAGAACGGCAAGAACCCAGAAGAGAGCCGTCCAGTCGGCTTCCATGCCCTCCATACCGATAGTCATGACCCTGATAAATGCCGCAAAAGCAGCAGCTTTTGGTCCGGCACTCATAAAAGCGGTGACAGGAGTGGGAGCTCCCTGGTAGACGTCAGGAGTCCACATGTGGAAGGGAACTGCCGCAATCTTGAAAAGAAATCCGGAACTCATCAACAACATGCCGGCTATAGCCATGGGGCTGGCGAGCATGTCGGGGTTCGCGGCAAAGTAGTCGGCAATACCTTTGATCTTGGTCGTACCGGTCACCCCATAGGTGAGTGCGATGCCATAAAGGAGGAAGCCTGTGGAAAACGCTCCGAGGAGGAAGTACTTAAGACCTGCTTCGTTGGACTGCAGTTGTCCGCGGAAAAGACCAGCCAGAACATAGAGGGAAACAGAAAGCACCTCCAGCCCAAGAAAGACAGTCATCAGGTCATTGCCAGAGGCCATCCACATGGCGCCGGCCGTTGTCAGCAGGATCAGTGGATAATACTCACCGATGGGATACCCTTCGCGCTTGAGATAGTCGTCAGACATCAAAATCGTAAGGCCCGCGGCGATCAGGAAGGTGAAATTGAAAAAGGTCGCAAAGTTGTCAAGAACCACACTTTCGGCGAACCCCCACTGAGGATTATTCCAACCGGAAAGCGAGTAGAAACCTGTCACGATCAAACCAAGAATGGCGATCCAGGCGAGATGCGCGGTCTGACCCTTCCGGGAGAATACGCTGACAAGGAGGAGCCCCATGCCGAAACACGTCAGGATGAGTGACGGCATGATTGCCCCGAAATTTACGTTCTGAATGGCGAGTTGCACCAGATTTTCCATGAAATTGCTCCTTCGGAAGCGTTTTTATACGAATGCCATCGGTACTCTTAGTGATGATCACCATAGTGCTGGGGGGCCACAGTCTCTACGATGGCCACCTGTTGTTTGCCTTTGACCTGTTGGATAAACTGGTCGATCGCCGGGTTCATTTTTTCGAGGAATGTATTGGGATAAACGCCGATCCAGAAGACAAACACAAGCAGGGGAACCATGAGAACGACTTCTCTCAAGGATAGATCTTTAAGTTTTTCATTCTCCGGATTTTTAAGCTCTCCAAACATCACACGCTGGAACATCCACAGCATATACACCGCGGCAAAGATGACACCCGTGGTAGCAAAGACTCCAAACCAACGCAACTCGCTCTCGAAAGCGCCCATGAGGATCAGGAATTCGCCGACAAACCCGTTGGTACCAGGAAGTCCGACGGAGGAGAACGTTATGATCATAAAAATGGTCGCAAAAACCGGCATTACTTTAGCAATACCGCCGAATTCGGCAATGGCCCGTGTGTGGCGACGCTCATAAATGAAACCGACGATAAGGAACAGGGCGCCGGTAGAAATACCGTGGTTGATCATTTGCAGCATGCCACCGCCCACACCCTGCATATTCAGAGCGAATATGCCCAGCATGACAAACCCAAGGTGGGAAACGGAAGAATAGGCGACGAGTTTTTTGACGTCATCCTGCATCATCGCCACCAAAGCGCCATAGATGATTCCAATGACAGCCAGCAAAGACAGGAAAGGGATGAATTGGTGGGTCGCGTCGGGGAACAAAGGCATGGCAAAACGCACATAGCCATAGGTGCCCATCTTCAAAAGAATGGCAGCAAGGATAACCGAACCGGCCGTGGGAGCTTCTGTATGAGCATCAGGCAACCAGGTATGGACAGGGAACATGGGTACTTTAATGGCGAAGCTGAAAGCAAAAGCAAGGAACAGCCATTTCTGCATTCCCGTATCCAGGGTCAGCTGATAAAAGTCCATGATGGCAAAGCCGTTATTGGCCAGCCCAGCAACCGAAGCCTGATAGTAGACGAAAATGATGGCCACCAGCATGAGCAGTGAACCGACGGCGGTGAAGATGAAAAACTTGACAGCGGCGTAAATGCGGTTCTTCCCACCCCAGATACCAATCATGAAATACATGGGGATGAGCATCAGTTCCCAGAAAATATAGAAGAGGAAAAGATCAAGGGAAATAAAGGCACCAAGCATGGCCGTCTCGAGAAGCAACATCACGGCCATATAACCCTTAACGTTTTTCTCAACAGCCTGCCACGTGGAAAGAACGGCAATCGGCATGATGAAGGTGGTGAGCAGAACCAGCCAAAGGCTGATGCCATCAATGCCGACGTTATAATTCATCTGGAAGAAATCGCCTATGCTAATCCACCGAGCAAACTCCGTGTAATGCATGGCTGCTGAGGTTTTGAAAACGTCGTCAAATGCCAGGGGTAGACTGATTAAAAATGTAATCAGGGTCACCACCAGCGTAAAACCTTTAAGCAGGCCACCGTTGTCCTTAGGTATGAACAACAGTACCAGCATCCCCACGAGAGGGAAGAAGGTCATCAGGCTGAGAAGATGTTCGGTCATTGGAATTCGCTCCTTATTTCACTTCTATCGCAGATCTATGCGCCAATTACTTGAAGACGTAATAGCCGACAATGATGACGACACCGAGAACCATGGTCAGGGCATAATTGTGTACAAAACCGGTCTGGGTCAGGCGCAGACCCCGGGAGCAAAGCTTAACTACACGTCCTACCCCATTGACAATTCCGTCAACAATGACCACATCAAAGCCCTTCCAGAAGAAGGTTCCGGCTTTTTTGGTGGCGTTGACAAAAAGAGCGTCGTAAAGCTCATCAACGTACCATTTATTGAAAACGGCGCGGTGAAGGCCTTTGAAGGCGGCCACAAACTTGCCAGGAAGTTCAGGTTTGGCAAGGTACATAAACCAGGCCCCGATAATACCGACGACAGCTATGCCGACGGAAATGCCCATAAGACCGAATTCCTGAGCGTGGCTACCATGTGCAGCGATATGGTGGATCTCTTGGGTATGCTCAAATACCGGAGCTAAAAAATGCTCGATCTTATTCGGAATGTGCCCGAAAAGCTCTCCAAGAACTTTTGGAACACCGACGAAACCACCGACAACGGCCAGCAGGCCAAGAACCATCAAGGGGATGGTGATAACCAGCGGCGATTCATGAATATGATCCTTGGCTTTAACATGGGTGCGCTGCTTGCCGTGAAAGGTCATGAACACCAAGCGGAACATATAAAAGGCGGTCATACCGGCCGCGATTGCACCAACGAGCCAAAGAAGCCAGTGCCCACGAGTCGAGCCAAAGGCCCACCAGAGAATTTCGTCTTTTGAGAAAAAGCCGGAAAATCCAGGGATACCAGCAATGGCGATGGTGGATACCAGGAAGGTGAGATAGGTAATAGGCATCTTTTTGGCGAGGCCACCCATGTTGCGCATATCCTGCGCGTCATCATGCAGGTGTGCATGATGGTAGGCATGGTGCATGGCGTGAATAACGGAACCAGACCCGAGAAAGAGGCAGGCCTTGAAAAAGGCGTGCGTCATCAGGTGAAAGATACCGGCAGTAAAGGCACCGACCCCCATAGCCAAGAACATGTAGCCGAGCTGGGAAACGGTCGAATACGCTAGAACGCGTTTGATATCGTTTTGTGCCAAACCAATACTGGCGGCGAAAATGGCCGTAGCAGCACCCACAATGGCAATGACCATCATGGTGTCAGGGGCCATGGCAAACAGGCCATTCATGCGCCCGATCATATAGACGCCAGCGGTGACCATGGTGGCGGCATGGATCAGCGCCGAGACAGGCGTGGGGCCTTCCATGGCATCCGGCAACCAGGTGTAGAGAGGGATCTGGGCGGATTTACCGGTGGCACCGAGGAAGAAGCACAGGGTAACCAAGGTGACCACCACACTTCCTGTGCCCAGGAGGTGTCCGTGCTTGGCTATCTCAACAAAGTTTAGCGTCCAGACACCATGATTGTTCCCGAGGGTCCAGAAGAGCACAAAAAGTCCGATGAGGAAACCGAAATCCCCGATACGGTTGACAACAAAAGCTTTCTTGGCGGCATCCCCGGCACTCTTCTTATGATAGTAATAACCGATAAGAAGGTAAGAACAAAGACCTACACCTTCCCAGCCGATAAACATGACCAGCGCGTTGTTGCCGAGCACCAGCATAAGCATGGAAAAGCAGAAGAGATTGAGATAGGAGAAATACCGGAAGAATCCTTCTTCACCGTGCATATAACCGATGGAGTAGAGGTGAATCAAAGATCCGACGCCAGTAACAACCATAATCATCAGGGTGGAAAGAGGATCGAGGAGAAATCCCCAGTCCACCTGCAGGTTACCAATGGACATCCACGACGCGATCACGTTCTCATGAACCTTTACAGGATCCTTGAGAAGTTGAAAAAAGTAATTGGTTGAGACCACGAAGGAGGAGGCAATCGCCAGGGTACCGATGGTCCCTATCACCTTCTCATTCTTGATCTTCGAGCCGAAGAGTCCGTTAACGATGGACCCCAGCAGGGGAAAGAATGGGATCAGCCACAGTTTGTCGTACATCTATCTCTCCTCTAAGCGGATTAAACCCTTAAAACCGGGAGCAGTTACCATTTAAGCAGATTGAATTCTTCAACTTCAATGGACTCTTTGTTACGGAAGAATGAAATCATCAACGCCAGACCGACTGCAGCTTCAGCGGCAGCAACGCACATGACGAAAAAGACGAAAATCTGTCCATCCATGTTTCCAAGAAAATGGGAGAGCGCAATAAAGGAAAGATTCACGCCATTGAGCATCAATTCAATGCACATAAAGATGACGATAGCGTTTTTCCTGGTCAAAACCCCGAACGTTCCCAGGGAAAACAGGATTGCACTCAATACAAGATAATGGTGAACGGTAATCATGATGTATCTCCTGTCCTTTTTGGTAACTAAACTTCTTTCTTAGCCAGCACCACGGCGCCAATGATGGCAACCAGGAGCAGGATCGACGCAATCTCAAAAGGGAGGAGAAAGTCAGTAAAGAGGCTACGGCCAATAAGTTCCGTATGGCCATAGGTGTTAATGACCTCAGACGTTATGTCCCCCTTGACTCCGGAAACCGCGCTACGCTTCAGGAAGAAGATAGCCTGGGAAACCATGAGTACCCCGAGCAGGGCTGACCATATGATGCTGTGGGAGGTCTTTTTCATGGTAGCCGTCCCAAGATTCAGCAACATAATGACGAAAATGATAAGAACAATGATGGCTCCTGCATAGACCATGATCTGGATGGCCGCCATGAATGGGGCCTGCAGCATAACGTAGAAGGTAGCCAGGCAGACAAAGGTCATAACCAGAGAGAGTGCGCTATTAACGGGACTCTTGCAGGTGACAACCAAAACACCGGAGACGACCGCAACCAAGGCGACCAAATAGAAAAAGAGTAGTTCCATGGGTTCAGCTCCTATACCTATTACTTAAGAAGTCGCTCTTTGGTGAAAGTGAAGTTTTCCCTTTTGTAGTTGGCCAGCTCATACTCACCGGTCATCTCCAATGCCTCGACAGGGCAGGCTTCCACACAGTATCCGCAGAAGATGCAACGCAACAGATCGATCTGATAAACCCTGGGATATTTTTCCCCTTTGTCGTTTTCTGCAGCCTCGACGGTAATGCATTTAGCAGGACAAACTGTGGGGCAGAGGTAGCAGGCGACGCATTTTTCCCGCTCGTGGGTCGGCACCAGTCGGTGCAGGCCGCGGAACCGATCCGAAGTAGGCAATTTCTCCTTCGGATATTGGACCGTGGTCGAATTTCCCGGCAGCATATGCTTGAAGGTGATGCTCAGACCTTTGATGAACTCTTTAAACATGGGCCTATCCTCTTGTCAGGTTGTAAATTACTGCATCATAAGAACGATGATGCCGGTGATCAGGATATTTGCCAGGGACAGCGGCAAGAATATTTTCCAGCCGAGGAACATCAGCTGATCATAACGTACCCTAGGCATAGTGGCACGTAGCCAGATGAAGAAGAACATGAAGGCAAACACTTTGATCAGCAGGTTTATGGGCCCAAAGAAGGGACCAGCCCAGCCACCAAGGAATAACGTGGCGGCAATAGCAGAGATGACAACCATATTGGCGTATTCAGCCATGAAAAACAGTGCATATTTCATGGAAGAGTACTCTGTGCAAAAGCCAGAGACCAGTTCGGTTTCGGCCTCGGGCAGGTCAAAAGGTGTTCGGTTGATTTCAGCAAGCGAGCCGACCACAAAAAGAGCGAAGGCCAGAGGCTGGGACAGAACGTACCAGTTAGGCAGGAAAGAAAAGAGAGGATGCGGTCCGGCTTGCGCTGCGACAATGCCTCGCAGGCTGAGCGTTTCGGAAAGCATGAAGACAGCAATGATGGAAAGGCCCGCGGCCAGTTCATAGGAAACCATCTGGGCTGAGGAGCGAATTCCGCCTAGAAGGGAGTACTTGCTGTTGGAGGACCAACCAGCCAGAACGATACCGTAAACACCCAGGCCAGCCATGGCCAGGACGTATAGGATGCCGACATTTAAATCGGAGATTTGGAGCGGCACCGTATAGCCGAAAAGCTCGATATCGGGCCCAAAGGGAACCACCGCGACGGTAATGAAAGCAGGAACGAGTATCATCATCGGCGCCAGGATAAAGGCCACCTTTGTTGCTTCTGACGGGATGATATCTTCCTTGAAAAAGAGTTTAAGTCCATCAGCAATCGGTTGCAGAAGTCCGTGCCAACCGGTCTGCATAGGACCAAGCCGGGTCTGCATATGGCCGATGACTTTGCGCTCAACCCAGGTAGCATAGGCGACGATGAGAATCACCACGACAAATACTACCAGGATCTTAACCAGCATGGTCGCCAGAAACAGGGGGACATTGTTTGAGAGGCTCAACAATTCAGGCATAATGACAATCCTCTTCCTTGATCGATTAAGACGTGCTCTTTATTACAATAAAACGGCTAACTAAAAACCAGGCTTATGAGGCGTGGTCATTTCTTTGAGGTGTTTTTCAAGATACAACGCTTCGCGATGTTGCGGGTTGTGCGCCAAGGCCTTGCTGATAGCTTCCCTTGCCGCATCCATCAGATCGAGCTGCAGATTGCACTCAGCGAGTCGAAGATAGGTCTCGACATCCTTGGCGTTGAGTCTTACAGCTTGATTGTAGGCGCTTATGGCCGAGTCGAACTCTCCGGTCTTTCTGTATACCTCACCCAGCATATAGTGAGCCGGGGCAAAACGTTCATTGGCTTCAGTCGTTTTCTGAAACTGATCGGCAGCCTCATCCAGTTGTCCAGCCCGATAAAAAGCCATGCCCAGATCAAAGCGAGCGGCTGTATAGGATGGGCTGATATCTACGACCGTTTTAAATTGCTCGATGGCCTGTTCGTTGTCCCCTTTTTGTGAAAACACGATACCGAGGATATAAAGGGCTCGGGTATACTTGGGGTTGATCTTTATAGCTTCAGTCAGAGCTTTTTCGGCTTTTTCGAGGTCCGAATTCCTGAGATAGGACAACCCGAGCCGATAATGGGTTTCCGCGCTTCCAGGGTTGAGTTTCAAGGCCTCTCTATAGCTTTGGATGCTAGCGTCAAGATCTCCCAGACCGTATTGGGCCATACCGAGCTTGAAATAAACGCGAAAGCTCTTTTCTCTACCGTTCAGGGCCTTGTAAAAAGCATCGACCGCATCCTGCAAGTCACCGCGGTCATAAAGCGCCAGACCCTTATAATAGTAACCCTTGGCGAAATCTTCCTTGAGAATTACAGCCCGATCCCAAAGATTCAAAGCTTCGTGGATCAGCCCCCGGTGGTAAAGCTCGAGTGCTTTCTCATGCAGAAATTCGGCATTTTGATCTAGATTAATGCCGCACTGTTCACAGTACCTCGCCTTGGCGGAAACGCTGGCTTTACACTGTGGGCACTCCATAGCTCCTCCGCCTGGAATGAGAGCCTTACTTGCTTAGCTGCACCGGGACAACCGCCTCACCCTTGTAGAGTCGATTGATTTCAGCCGAGGCAAAATGATAGGGCGCAAAGACCACACCCTGGGGAAGACGACGATCAATTTTGGCTTTCAGTTTGATCTGGCCTCCTTCAGCCTTGACGGTAATCATGTCCCCATCGACAACGTTGAGCTTTTTAGCGTCTTCCTGACCAAACTCAATGTAAGGCTCTGACACTACCGAAAGAGGCCCCTTGGCTCGCGTAGACATCGTCCCGCTGTGGTAGAGAGAGCTGCCGGTGACGAGCAGGAATTCGCTGTTTGCCACTTCGTCAGCAGCAACGGCCACGACACGCTTTTTCTTGGGAGCAAGGATGTCCCCGCCCCAGACGACACCTTGAGCCCCTATGGCTTCCAACTGGAGGCCGGCGTATTCCGGAACGTTGGCAGCGATGTCTGCAAAGACGTCAGCAGCACTCGTGTAAGAGACGTTGCGACCAAAACGCGTTGAGAGCGTTTCGAAAATTTCAAAATCGGTCTTGGCTTCACCCGGGCTGCTCACACCGGGGCGTACACGCTGAATGCGACGCTCAGCGTTGGTGAAGGTACCGTCTTTTTCAGCGAATGAGGTGGCAGGGAGAACCACATCAGCCTGCTGGGCGGTCGGCGACAGAAAAATGTCCTGTACGACGACAAAGGGAACAGCTTTGAGCGCTGCTTCCAGCTGGCTGCGGTCCGGATAGGAGGTAAGCAAATCTTCCCCGACCACATAGAGAGCGGAAAGGTTGCTACTTTTGGCAGCCTCAAGCATAGCCTTAGCGCCCAGAGCCCCTTTCTCGGGCAGGATGCCGAGATCAATAGCGCCCTGACTGTTGGATTTTTCACCACAAAGATAAAGGCCAGACCCTTCACGACCGGCGTTTCCGGTAAGGATGGCCAGGTTCGCGGCGGCAATGGCGAGCTCCTTGCTCTGGGCCGTGTAAGGTAAACCGTAGGCCAGCAGAATCGCGCTTTTCTTGGCGCTGGAAAGCGCACGGGCCGCTGTTTGAATTGCCTCAGCGCTTACACCGGTTCTTTCGGCCACATCGGTCGGCGCAAATTTGGCGAGACCGGCCTTGAGTTCCTCGAGCCCCTCAATACCGTCGGTCACCGCCAAATCCTCATCGATCAGAACGCGGGCCATGGCATTGAGAACCTCAATCTCCGTACCAGGTTTTCCAAGAAGAGTTTGGGCGTGGGGCAGTTTGGAAAACTTGCCCTTTTTGTCGGAGACGATAAAGAGTTGGGCGTCATGCCGCTTGACCGCTTGGTTGACAACCATCCCAAATACCGGGTGCGTTTCATAGAAGTCAGAGCGGATAGCCAAAATGGTCTCGCAGGACTCAACCTGCGGGAAGGTGCCGGTAGACGCCTTTACGCCAAGGGTTTCGAACAAGCCCTCGGTGACCCCCTTATAGCATTCGCCGCCGGAATGATCGAGATTGCAGGTGCCAAGGGTCTTGGCGAGGTTTTTCAGCAGGAAAAACTCCTCGTTGGTCAATCGCGCCCCTGCCAATACACCGATACCCTTTTCATTGCGGGCCCGATCGAAGCCTTGAACTACGGCTTCAATAGCTTCTTCCCATTCGGCTTCGACGAGTTGTCCGTCCTTGCGAATCAAGGGCTTGCGAAGCCGGTCTTCATGATGAATATAGCCGTAACCAAAACGCCCACGAATGCAGAGGTTGCCATCGTTGACGCCAGTTTTGTCATTAAAGCGGATAGTTTCGACTTTGTCATTGAGAACGCCGAGAGTAACGGTGCAGCCATTGCCACAATACCCGCAGACCGTATCTACTTCATTGAGCTGCCAGGGTCTCGCCTTGAATTTGAAAGGACGAGGCAGTATGGCTCCGACCGGACACATGGAAACACACTGTCCGCAGAATTCGCAGTTGAGACCGCGATCGAAGGCCGTGGCGATTTTAGTCTCAAAACCGCGGTTGATGAATGAGTAAGAACCGTACCCGACAATTTCATCACAAACACGGACGCATTTCCCACATAGGACACAACGATTCATGTTGCGCTCGATAAGGGGATTGACTTCGTCCGTCGGCAGATCAAATTTCTCGCCGCTAAAACGGTTCTTAACGACCTCGTATTCAAAAGTGAGATCTTGCAGATCACACTCGCCCGCCTTGTCACAGACAGGGCACTCGACAACATGGTTGACAAGCAAGAATTCCAGTACGGTCTTTCGGACCTTGGTTATTTCAGGTGAAGTTGTCGTTACGACCATCCCCTCGGTGACGGGGGTCGTACAAGAAGGGATCAGGCGCCCCTTCATCTGCTCAACTTCAACGAGACAAACCCTGCAAGCCCCGTAAGGGAGAAGTTTTTTAGCATAGCAGAGCACCGGGATGTTGATCCCGGCCTCTTTGGCGGCTTCATAAATTGTAGCCGACTTCTTTACAGTGATCTGCTTGCCGTCAATAGTAAGATTTACCATCTTAACCTCGTATCAAATCAGCTAGGGACCTGGCTATTCAATGGCCATAAAGGGGCAGGCATCATAACAGGATGTACACTTGGTGCACTTTTCCTTATCGATGACCGCAACTTGCTTCTTTTCCCAAATGATGGCATCGACAGGGCAGACCTTATAACACATGCCGCACATTTTGCAGGCCTCTTTGATGACTTCAAATTTGAGAAGCGGCTTACAGGAATGGGAAGGACAGTATTTATCCTTGATGTGGGCTTCGTACTCATCGCGGAAATAACGAATGGTAGACAGAACCGGATTAGGTGCCGTCTGTCCCAAGCCACACAGGGAGCTTTTCTTAATGTCGTAGGCCATATCCTCGAGCATCTCGATGTCACCTTCGCGACCTTCCCCGGAGGTGATGCGCTCAAGGATCTCGAGCATGATCTTAAGGCCAATACGACAGGGGATACATTTCCCGCAGGACTCCACCCTGGTAAAGTTCAGAAAGAAGCGGGCGATATCAACCATGCAGGTCGTTTCGTCCATGACGACCAGACCACCGGAACCCATCATGGCGCCAGCTTTGATAAGGGAGTCGTAATCGACCTGCGCATCCAGGGCGTCGCCAGGCAGACAACCACCCGAAGGGCCGCCGGCCTGTACAGCCTTGTACTTGCGGTTTTTCAAAATTCCGCCGCAGACGTCAAAGATAACCTCGCGCATGGTGGTGCCGGCAGGAACCTCCACAAGACCGGTGTGCTTGACCTTCCCGGTGAGGGCGAAAATCTTAGTCCCCTTGGTGCCCTCGGTGCCAATATTGGAATACCAATCGGCTCCATTGTAGAAAATGTACGAGACGTTGGCGAAAGTCTCGACGTTGTTGATATTGGTCGGCTTGCCCCAGAGGCCGCGCACCGCAGGAAAAGGAGGACGGGGTCGGGACATGCCTCGTTGCCCCTCAATGGAGGCCATCAGAGCGGTTTCCTCGCCGCAGACGAATGCACCGGCACCAGCCTTGATGCGCATATCGAAGTCAAAGCCGAGCCCCATGCAGTTTTTGCCGAGAATACCTTTTTCGTAGCAGGTATCGATCGCTTTCTGCAGTCGCTTAATAGCGAGGGGATATTCGGCCCGGCAGTAGACATAGCCAAAAGTGCAACCAATGCCGTAAGCGCCAATCATCATGCCTTCTATCAGCCCATAGGGATCACCCTCAAGAATGGAGCGATCCATAAAAGCTCCGGGGTCACCTTCGTCGGCGTTGCAGATCAAATATTTTTCTTTGCCGGGAGAGGCAGCACAGAAGGACCACTTAACGCCGGTAGGAAATCCGCCGCCCCCGCGGCCCCTGAGCCCTGCACGCTTAACTTCGTCGATGACTTCGGCCGGCGACATGGTCACTGCCTTCTTAATGCCCTCAAAGCCCCGGTGGGCGATGAAGTCATCGATACTCTCGGCGTTAACCGTGCCGCACCGCGAAAAAACAACGCGATGCTGTTTTTCGAGGAACTTTTCGTAGTAGGGGCCAGCCTTCTTTTTTTCAACAGGCTGATTGGCCATAACGTGTTCTTCGACAATCTGGGGCACGATTTCAGGGGTTACAAAATCGTAGGTGACCCCTTCCTGCCCTGGCATAACAATGTCGACCAGAACGTCATTGGCACAGAGACCTCGACAGCCGGTTCCGATGACTTCGCAACGTTTGCCAACCTTGGCCTCTACGCCCTTTTTGGCAAATTCCTCTTCAAAAGCCTCGGCTACCGCCTTGGCTCCGGAAGCCAACCCCCCGGTGCCTTGACAGATAAGGACTTTTATGTTTTCAGCATTCGCGGCCATATGGATTCATCCCCGCCTTAGGATTGGGTTTGTAAAAGAAATCTCAGTCCATTGCCTTGTATTTGGCAATAACCTCGTCCATCTTCTGAACCGTCATACTGCCGTAGGTGCCATCGTTGACCATGATAACGGGAGCCATGCCACAAGCCCCGATACAGGCTACGTATTCAGCAGTGAATTTAAGGTCTTCCGTCGTTTCAGCATGGCCGATACCCAGTCTCTCCTTGAGGGTGTCAGCGATGCGGCCAGCCCCTTTTACGTGACAGGCCGTTCCCATGCACACCCTGACGATGTATTTACCTCGTGGCTCAAGATGGAACTGTGCATAAAAGGTCAAAACACCGTAGATCTGGCTTGTATAGACGTTAAGACGCTCGGCGATGAGATGCACACAGGGCTCCGGAATGTATCCGTAGGCCTCCTGCACCTCCTGCAGAACGGGCATGAGAGCCCCATGCATATCAATATATTTATCGATGACCTGATTGGCTGCGGTCAGATCGATTTCCTCTTCCTGAACAGTTTCCGCGGCATTGCTCATAACCTAAACCCCTTTGTCCAGCAATCAGTTAACGGTCGATCTCGCCAAGCACGATATCGAGAGTACCAATAATGGCGACCACGTCGGCTATCATGCGACCCACAACCATCTGCGGCAACGCCTGCAGGTTAACGAAGGAGGGAGAGCGGATCTTCATACGATAGGGGTGGGACGAGCCGTCGGAAACCAAGTAGAAGCCAAGCTCTCCCTTCGGGTTTTCACATCCCTGGTAAACTTCGCCAACCTCGGGCTTGAAACCCTCGGAGATGAGTTTGAACTGATGGATAAGAGCTTCAATCGTATTGACGACATCCTGCTTGGGGGGCAGGCATACTTTTGGCAGATCGGCGACAACGGGACCGGGCTTGAGCTTGGCAATGGCCTGCTTGATCAGCTTGCAGGCTTCGCGCATCTCAAGGAGACGAACCTGATAACGCCCCCAGGTATCGCAATCCTGACTGGTATAGACCTTAAAGTCGTAATCTTCGTAGCCGCTGTAGGCGTCATCGCGACGGAGATCCCAATCAACCCCGGAGGCGCGCAAGGCGGGTCCACTTAGACCGACGTCAATAGCGTCCTCGGCGGAAATAACACCAATCCCCATGATACGCTTCTGCCAGATTTTATTTCCGGTGATAAGCCCTTCATAGGTATCGATATGGCCCGGCATCTCATCGATGAGTTGCCTGATCTCCTCCACAATGCCATCGGGAAGATCGGCAGACAGACCACCCACGCGGAAGTAATTGGTCGTCATCCGGGCGCCGGAGATCTTCTCATAAATATCCATGATGCGTTCACGCTCACGGAAGCAATAGAGGAAAACCGTCATAGCACCGATATCGAGAGCGTGCGTGGCCAACCACACCAAGTGGCTCTTGATACGGGTCAATTCAGCCAACATAACCCGGACAACCTTGGCGCGCTCAGGAATCTGGTCGGTAATGCCGAGCAACTTCTCCACAGCCAGAACATAGGCGAGATTGTTGCTCATGGGGGCCAAGTAGTCGAGGCGATCGGTCAAGGGTATAGTCTGGTGATAGGTGCGATACTCGGACAGCTTCTCCACCCCACGATGCAGAAAGCCGATATGAGGAGTTGCTTTTCTTACCACTTCCCCGTCCAACTCGAGGATCAACTGCAGTACGCCGTGAGTCGAGGGGTGCTGGGGGCCCATATTCACGGTCATTGTTTCGGTCATTGCCATCACATGCCTCATCTATAGGAAATAAGTGAACATTCTCACAGATCGATCAGGAAACCCGTCCCTGATAGGGACGACGGCCGGGCCCCTGCACGGGATAATCCTTGCGCAGCGGGTGCCCCTCCCAATCCTCCGCCATGAGAATACGGCGCAGATCCGGGTGATTATTGAAGGAGATCCCCATGAGATCCCAACACTCCCTTTCATGCCAGTTGGCGGTCGACCAGACCCCCGACACTGTATCAACCGTGGCATCACTCTCCTCGACCGGCACCTTTAAACGCAGACGCTCCTTGGTGCTGATGTTGTAAAGTTGATAAACCACCATGAAACGGGGTGTCTTTCCAAGATAGTCGACACCGCAGAGGTCCGTCAGAAAGTTGTACCCGACTTCCTTTTTCAGAAAGGAACAAATAGCGACGACATCTTCTTTCCTTACCGTCACAGTTGTCTCACCCCTGAACTCCACAACATCCAGAACTGAACTGGCGAACTTGGCCTTTAATTTGCCAACGGCGGCATTTTCACTCATATCTCTATCCCTAATTAGTAATCCAGTTGCATGGCCCGACTTTATGCTTCGAGCACCCTGTCACCCACACCTATAGAGGCACCGAAAGAGTTCTTCTCTTTCATGATCTTTTCCTGCAGCTTCTGCAGGCCAAACATCAGGCCCTCGGGACGGGGAGGACAACCAGGAACATACACGTCGACCGGAAGAGCCTCATCGATCCCCTGCACGACACTGTAGGTATCAAAAACACCGCCGGAGCAGGCGCAAGCGCCCATGGCGATTACATACTTGGGCTCGGGCATCTGCTCGTAGACGACCTTGATGACGGGCAGCATTTTTTTGGTTACCGTCCCGGCAATGATGATCAGGTCAGCCTGACGGGGTGAGGCGCGAAAGAGTATCCCCATGCGGTCGAGGTCAAAACGGGCAGCACCGGCAGCCATCATCTCAATTGCACAACAGGCAAGACCAAAAGTCATCGGCCACAGGGACTTGGCCCTGGACCAGTTGACCACCTTATCCAGCGTTGTGGTTATGACATTGTTTCCAAGAGTCTGATCTACTCCCATTCCAGTGCTCCTTTTTTCCATACATAGACAAAACCGACAAGGAGGATACCGATGAAGACCGCCATTTCGGCAAATCCAAAAACCCCAAGACGCTTAAACATAACTGCCCAGGGATAGAGAAAGACCGCCTCAATGTCAAACACGATAAAAAGCATCGCAATAATGTAAAACTTGACCGAGAACCGCTGATGAGCCGTACCAACAAGCGGCATACCGCACTCATAAGGGGCCAACTTGACCGCACTCGGCTTCTTTTGTCCAATCAACCAGGAAAACACAACCGAGCCCAGCGCGAACGCCAGTGCCAAGGCAATGAGGACAAGTATCGGCAGATAACTGTCTAACATGAAACGGCTCCTCCCAACAGTGTTTTATAGCATTTATCCAAGTAAAACCCCGGCACACCGCCGGGCTTGGCCGACTGCAAGTTAGGATAATTGGATTCCTTTGTCAAGGAAAAAATACAGTATACTGTATGCAATTATCTCTATCATTTCGGCGTATTAACAACAGGTTATGTCAATTATTTTGCTTGCATCCCTTGGGTGCTTCCCCTACCGGGAGGGTACAGAATCTCGGTCGGCAGCAGAGGGGCTTCAGGACTATGGTCTTCTGGACTCAAGGCGATTCATCATGGCCAGGAGAAATCCCAGAGCAATGAACGCACCCGGAGGCAGGATCATAAGAAGGAAAGGCTTATAGGTCGCCCCGAAAACGCTGTAGCCAAACAAAGCCCCGGCGCCCAGGATTTCACGCACGGCCCCAAGGAGAAACAAGGACAACGTGAATCCAAGCCCCATGCCGATCCCATCCATTACTGATACAGACAATGGGTTTTTGGAGGCAAAGGCTTCTGCCCGCCCCAGAATGAGGCAGTTAACCACGATGAGGGGAATAAACAGGCCTAGGGCTTTATACAAGTCGTATAAATAGGCCTCCATACACAGCTGCACAACAGTGACAAAGGAAGCCACGACCACGATGAAGGCGGGAATACGAACCTTGGAGGGAATGAGGCGGCGCATAAGCGAAACGACGATATTGGAGCACACAAGGACAAAGGTGGTGGCCAAGCCCATGCCCAAACCATTTTCGGCGCTGGTGGTCACGGCAAGGGCCGGGCACATGCCAAGGACGAGCTTAAATACCGGATTTTCTTTCCATATCCCCTTGGAAAATTCCGCGACAAGCTTCATTTCACGCCCTCCCCGGAAGTCAGTATCTCAGCCCGGTTGGAAGAAAAAAACTCCAGTCCCTTTTTGACGGCACCTACAACGGCTCGGGGCGAAATGGTGGCACCGGTGATCTGATCGAACTGCCCACCGTCCTTTTTCACCCGCCAGTCAGCACTTTCAAGGCTTTTGCCGCTGAACTGCTCTTTAAACCAGGGCAACTCTATGGCATCACCGAGACCGGGGGTCTCGGCATGAGACAGAATTTCTATGCCATGAACACGGCCATCGGGCAGGACACCAACCATAATGGTGATATTGCCACTGTAGCCGTCAGGCGCCACAACCTTAAAGGCCACCCCAGCCATCTGCCCCTCTTTTCGCCCACGATAAAAGGTGTTAACCACATCGCGCCCTTTTTTATCCTGGCCGGCAATCAGGGCCACCGTATCTTCATCGGGAGAGTTATTGATGTCAGCCGGCAAGACGGCCCGAATAGCCTTAAGGGTCTCCTGACGACGGGTTTCAGCGATGGGTGCCCTGGTCACCGCTTCCACCAGCGAGAGAATGAGGGCGGCACCAGCGGCAATAAGGGTCAACACAAGGGCCAGACGTCCGATTTCTTTCATAATCACACTCTTCCCTCAACGCCTCGCCTCAACCAGGCCGAACTTTCTAGGCCGGGTCAGGCGATCAATCAAAGGGGTGGCAGCATTCATGAGCAAAATGGCAAAGGAGACGCCCTCCGGGTAGCCGCCGAAAAGCCGGATCAGCACCGTGATGATCCCGCAACCCGCTCCGAAAACGATGAGGCCTTTAGGAGTCACCGGACCGGTCACCATATCCGTCGCCATATAGAGAGCCCCGAGCATGAGACCGCCGGTGAGCAGATGAAAAAGGGGGCTGGGATAGCGGCTGGAATCGACGAGCCAGAAAATACCGGAAAAAACCAAGGTGGAGCCAATAAAGGATACAGGCACATGCCAGGTGATAATGCGTCGCCACAACAGAAACAGGCCGCCAAGAAGCAATGCCAAAGCGGAGATTTCACCCAAAGATCCGGCCATGTGGCCGATGAAATAATCCGAGAACCCCTGTTTGGCGGCAAGGGGCAGTTCACCGGTAAGCATCACCGCGGTTTTCATTTCTCCCAACGGCGTCGCGGCGGTAACAACATCGACCTTTGAACCCAGCGGCGCGGGGCTTGTCCAGGCGGTCATCTGCACGGGAAAGGAAATCAGCAGAACGACACGGGCCACCAGCGCCGGATTGAAGGGATTGTAGCCGAGCCCGCCATAGACCTGCTTGCCGATCACGATGGCGATAACGGCGCCCAGAAGGGCCAGCCACCAGGGGCTGGATGGCGGCAGATTCAACGCCAGCAGAATTCCCGTAAGGGCAGCGCTGCCATCGGCAATAGTGACCGGCCTATGCATCAACCTCTGACAGACCGCTTCAGCAACCATGCAGCCAGCAACGCAAAGGAGCAGAATCAGCAGGGCCCTGAAACCGAAAAAATAGATCGCCACGCCACAGGCAGGCAGGAGGCTGTAGATAACAGCTCGCATGATCTTTTCGGTGGTTTCCCCGGCATGGATATGGGGAGACGATGAAAGGTACAGCTGTTTTTCCACGTTAAAGCTTCCTTCGTTTGGCGAGGATGGCGCCTTTGGCAGAGCGGATCGCCTGCACCAGAGGAATCCGGGCCGGGCACGAATAGGCACAACAACCACATTCAATGCAGTCCATGGCACCGAGACCGGCGGCCTCATCGATAAGATCAACCCGGGCGTAAGCGGCAATCGATGTGGGCAGAATACGGGATGGGCAGACCTGAACACAGCGTCCGCAACGAATACAGGGGCCTTCCGGCTGAGGATCGACGAACCCCTCACTAAATAGTAGAACGCCGGATGTCCCCCGAGTTGCCGGTACATCCAGAGACAGCTGGGCAGCCCCCATCATCGGGCCTCCCATGATAATTTTTCCGACCTCCCCCTGGCTCCCACCAGCAACCGCCACCATGTGCGCCAGGGAAGTTCCGACGCGGACGCGGAGGTTCTTGGGTTCGACAACCGCATCACCGGTAACCGTGGCCACCCTTTCGATCAGCGGACGGCCAAGACGAACCGCATCGGATACCGCGGCACAGGTCCCTACGTTTTGGACGACAACACCGATATCCATGGGCAGACCGCCGGAGGGAACTTCTTTACCGACCAGCGCCACAATCAGTTGCTTTTCAGCCCCCTGCGGGTACATCACGGGCAGACTCGCCACCTCGATGCCATGAGGACGACAGGCTTCCATCATCACGTGTATCGCATCCGGCTTGTTCGCCTCTATGCCAACGATGACCCGATCAGCTCCGAGGGCCTTCTCGACAATCCGCATGCCGTCGACAATCTTACCCGTCTCCTCAAGCATCAGGCGGTGATCCGCCGTCAGATAGGGCTCACATTCGACACCATTGATGATCAGGGTGTTGATCGGCTTTTCATCGGGAGGACTGAGTTTGACATGCGCGGGAAAAGCCGCTCCGCCCATGCCGACGATACCGGCCGAACGAATACGGTCCACAATCTCACGGCAGGAAAGAGCGTCAGGGTCGGCGGTAGACAGGCTCGAAGCCCAGACATCCTCACCGTCAGGACGAATAACGACGGCGGGAAGAAGGCTCCCGGAGGGGTGGGGTCTGGATTCTACCGCGATGACTTCACCGGAGGTGGAGGCATGGACGGGGACAGAGACAAATCCATGCGCCTCGCCCACCACCTGCCCTTTAAAGACACGGTCCCCCGGCGTCACACAGCACTTGGCCGGAGCGCCGATATGCTGAGACAGAGGAATGACCAGCTCCTCGGGCAGCGGACAATCCTCAATAGGCTTATGGGCAGACCATTTTTTGTTGTCGGGGGGATGAACTCCTCCCGAAAAAGCTGTGAACTTCATGCACCGATATCTTTCTCGAACCTGAAAACCCGACCCGTTAAAGGGCGCCTGCTTTGGATTGCGGGGAAGATGGGGCACAGTGGCTCCCCGGCGGATATGCCTGTGAAAAATCCAGGATGCACTTGGTCGGACATTTGGCTACAGCCAACGCCGCGGCCTCATGATGCGCATACTCGACTCGGGCCAGGTTGTTTTCAATGGCATAGGCTTCCGGCGCCGTTTTTTTACAGATCTGACAACCGATGCAGCCGATCTGGCAATATTTCCGCACGAGGGCACCTTTGTCCTGACTGTTGCACAACACATGGGTCGTCGCCACCCTCGGAGTCATGCGGATAACGTCACGGGGACAGACAGAAACGCATTTCCGGCACCCCGTGCATCTCTCCCGATCGATGACGGCAAGGCCCTGAGCCGTTATCTCTATGGCATCGAAGGGACAGGCACGGACGCAGGATCCCAGCCCCAGACAGCCGCCAGGGCAACTCTTGGGACCATTGGCAATCTTTTGAGCGGCCTGGCAATCCTCCAGGCCGAGATAACGATATTTCAGTTGCGCGGACTCGTTGTCTCCCTGGCACAGGACCACAGCTGTTTCGGGTTCTGCCGCAACCGCCTCGACCCCCATGATATGGGAAATCTCCCGAACGGTCTCTGTCCCGCCAGCGGGGCAGAGCGTGGGAGCAGCCTCACCGGCAGCCACGGCCTTGGCGTAGGCACCGCAACCGGGGTATCCACAGGCACCGCAGTTGGCGCCCGACAACACCTCGAGAATGGCCGCTTCACGGGGATCCACCTCGACGGCAAACTTTTTGGCGGCAGCCCCCAGGGCCACAGCAGCCAAAAATCCGATTCCACCCAGGCTGATTACAGCTTCCAACATGCGACTCGTCTTCCTCCAGCCTGAGGCCTATCCTTTGACCAGCCCGGCAAAACCCATAAATGCCAGCGACAATAATCCTGCCGTCACCAGAGCGATGGCCGTTCCCTGAAAACTCCGCGGCACGGGACACATATCGACCCGCTCACGCAAGCCGGCAAAAAGAACCATGGCCAGTGTGAAGCCCAGCGCCGCCCCGATGGCGAAAATGACGCTTTCCAGAAAGGTGTACTCTTTCTGAATATTCAGCACCGCCAACCCCAGCACCGCACAGTTGGTCGTTATAAGGGGAAGAAAAATGCCCAGCGACTGATAGAGAACGGGGCTGGCTTTCTGAATGACCATCTCAACCAACTGGACGAGCGAGGCAATGACCAGAATAAAGGCAATGGTCTGCAGGTATTCGAGACCAAAGGGATTGAGAACGAAATATTGAATGAACCAGGTAACCACGGCGGCAATGGTCATGACGAAAGTGACCGCCATCCCCATGCCGAGGGCTGTTTCGACTTTTTTGGAAACTCCGAGGAAAGGACAGATGCCAAGAAATCGTGCAAGAACGAAGTTATTGACGAAAATGGCACCGACCAGAATCAGTAAAAGCTCGGCCATGCATACTCCCTGCGCGGCTGCGGACACAGCCCAAAAAATACCGATTGGTCTGAGCGGTTTTTATAAGATAAGACCGTAACATTGTCAACTTGTTATGCGCCCGGACAGCCAGATTAAAAACTGGAGTCCTCTGCCGCCGAATCGCCTGTCACGATTTTCACACCCCATCAAGGCTCCCGGCACCTGCTGACAACTTCCTGTTATTTTTCACCTTCTTGACATGTTATGGCCCCTGTGTTAAGCAAGTCCTCTACTCACCTTGACTCAAACAAAAAGTCACATCCATCATTCTCAACACGCCTTCCGGGCGAAAAAGGGGGCCCCATGAACCACGAGAAGTCCACCACACTCTTTACCCAGGCGAAGAAAAGCATACCCGGCGGGGTCAACAGTCCCGTCAGAGCCTTCAAGTCGGTTGGATGTGACCCTGTTTTCATCAGTCGCGCCCAGGGATCCCGGCTTTACGACGTCGATGGCAACAGCTACATTGATTACGTCGGCTCCTGGGGACCGATGATTCTCGGGCACTGCCATCCCAAGGTGGTTGAAGCCATCAAGTCGGCCGCCGACAGCGGCGCCTCTTTCGGAGCCCCCACCGAGAAAGAGATCACCCTGGCTGAAATGGTCTGTGAAGCCTATCCCAACATCGAAAAAGTGCGCATGGTTTCGTCTGGAACCGAAGCGACCATGAGCGCTATCCGTCTGGCTCGTGGCTTCACCGGCCGGGACAAGATCATCAAGTTTGATGGCTGCTACCATGGCCATGCCGACTCCCTCCTCGTGAAAGCCGGTTCCGGGGCGGCCACCTTTGGCGTTCCGACATCCCCCGGCGTGCCGGCGGATTTTGCCAAATACACGCTGACCGCCACCTATAACGACCTCGATGACGTCACGCGCCTCGCTGAGGCCAACAAAGGCGAGGTAGCCTGCATTATTCTTGAACCGATCGCCGGCAACATGGGGTGCGTCCCCCCCAGAGAGGGCTTTCTGGCCGGCTTGCGTTCTCTCTGCGATCGCGAGGGCATACTCCTTGTTATCGATGAAGTCATGACCGGCTTCCGCGTGGCCTATGGCGGCGCCCAGGAACGCTTCGGTGTCCGGGGTGACCTCGTCTGCCTGGGCAAAATTATTGGCGGCGGCCTTCCCGTGGGCGCCTTTGGCGGCAAACGGGAAATCATGGAACAGCTGTCCCCTGAAGGGGGCGTCTATCAGGCCGGTACGCTCTCAGGCAATCCTCTGGCCATGAGTGCGGGCATCGCCACTCTGCAGCTTTTAAAGGAAGAAGGATTCTATCAGCGCATTGAGGAGAAAAGTGCCTATCTTGCAAAAGGCCTTGTCGAAGCAGCCAAATCGGCCCCCTTTGCCACCTGTCTGCAGCGCGTCGGCGGCATGTTCTGCACCTACTTCACCGAAGGACCCGTTTACTCTTTCGCCGATGCATCCAAAAGCGACACGGCATCCTTTGGAAGATTCTTCCGGTCGATGCTCGACAGAGGCATCAATCTGGCGCCGAGCCAGTTCGAGGCCGGTTTCATGAGCGCGGAACACTCCACCGATGACCTTGACCAGACCATTGAGGCGGCCCGGGCCTCTTTTAAAGCCCTTCATGACAGGGCTTAACCGGCCGATTCTCCGCGACCATTAAATTCCATGCCGCCACCTCTGAGGCCGGATCCCCAGAGGTGGCCCTTTTATTTTGTCTCATCGGCGGCGGTTATGATCCCTTCTTTGGCCCATATCAGCATTATCCTGGTCGAACCGCAAAGCCCCGGCAACATCGGCATGGTGTGCAGAGCCATGGCCAACTTCGGCTGCGGCGATCTTCGCTTGGTCAACCCTTGCCAACACCTCCATGCCGAAGCCAGAAAATTCGCGGTGGCGGCCAACCACCTGCTCGGCGAGGCCCGCCTCTTCCCCGATCTGGCCGCCGCCGTAAGTGATCTAACTCTTTCGGTGGCCACCACACGGCGCTCGGGCAGGCTTAGGGGTGAACTTCTAGACATTACGGAAGTTCCGGCTTTGCAGCAAAATCTGCCCCCGCAGGGCCGATTCGGTCTGGTCTTTGGCCGCGAAGACTCGGGTCTGACCAGCGAAGAAGTCTCCCTCTGTTCCCATGCCGCCACCATCGAGACCTCCGCCACACTTGGCTCGCTCAACCTCGCGCAAGCCGTCATACTCTTTCTGTACGAGATGGCCCGCACCCCTAAACCCACCTCTTCGACCACCACGTCCCCCCACCCCAGCCAGGGAGATCTAGAGGAATTGTTTGGCCAGATTGAATCAATTCTGACCCGTACGGCCTTCCTCAATCCATCTCGCCCTGACGCGGTTATGCATCGGATACGTCAACTCACGCACCGGGCCGGACTTAGCGTAGAGGACCATGCTTTGCTGAGGGGCATCTGCAGCCAACTGTCCTGGAGCCTCCGCGACTGGAAAGGCAGAAAACGTGGATCCAACTGATTAACCACCATAAACGTGGTTGACATGAAATAGTCCCTGTGCTAATAAGGGCTGGTTTTTATGGGGCGGTGTAAGTGGTAGGCCCAAAAGGGGTTCATGGCTGAAGATAGACGTCAACTGATCAAGACCGTCGGATTCCTGTCGAGTGTAGGAATATCCATGGTTGCCAGCACCTTTATCGGCCTGGCCATGGGATACTACCTGGACAGGTGGCTTGATACCTCCCCCTGGTTTACCCTTATATTTCTTCTTCTGGGGATCATCTCGGGTTTTCGGAATATCTACATTCTGACTGACCGCGAGCTCAAACGGCAGGAGAAGGAAAATCAGGACTCCAGCGGAAATGAATGACGACACCCTGCTGCGTGACCTGTCCCGCCGCAACTGGCTCATTCTCGGAATCCTGGTTGCCCTGAGCAGTTTCAGCACATCACTCCCGTTTGTTCTCGGTGTGCTAACCGGGGGACTTGTAGCCATAACGGGTTACCACTGGCTGCACTTTTCACTGAAAAAGCTTATAGGAGATCCACAGCAACAATCCGCCAGGGGCTTTAAACTCAGCTATTTTATTCGGCTGGGAGCCTTAGCTGCCATCCTGGTTGTCCTGATTGTCGTACTAAAGGTACATCCAGTCGGCCTGGCCTTGGGATTGTCGGTTGTGGTTATCAACATTATCTGGACGACCCTGAAACGTTCTTTCTGAGCGAGGAGGCATAAACTGTCATGACTCACCCGTTTCTCTTTTTGCAATGGCTTGAACAGCAACTTCACGTTCACATCGGTGAACACGTGACCTACACCTGGTTCGTCATGATCCTGCTTCTCCTGGTCGCCTTTCTCGCTTCGCGTAGCGTACAAATCGTCCCCAAAGGGATGCAGAACTTCATGGAAGCCGTCGTTTCCGGGGTAGAAAACCTGATCGAGGAAACCATGGGGCCCAAGGGCAAAGCCTACTTTCCCTTGATCGCCACTTTTGCTTTGTTCATCCTGGTTTCCAACCTGATCGCTCTCATCCCCGGCTTCTATCCGCCGACGGCCAACCTCAACACAAACGGCGCCCTGGCTCTGACCGTCTTCGCCATGACGCATATCATTGGCCTTAAAGAGCATGGCATCAGTTATTTAAAGCATTTCATGGGGCCCATTCTTGTGCTGGCTCCTCTTATTTTCATCATTGAAATAATCGGCCACCTGGCTCGGCCGCTGTCCCTTTCTCTGCGTCTGTTCGGAAACATGTACGGGCATGAAATCGTCCTTATGATTTTCCTGGCTCTTGTGCCTTTCCTCCTCCCCGTACCAATGATGCTGATGGGCGTTCTGGTCGCCTTTATCCAGGCCTTTGTTTTCACGCTGCTGGCCATGATCTACATTGCTGGCGCGCTTGAGGAAGCCCACTAAATTCTTAATATTTGTCAAACCCAGGTCCTATATCATATAGGAACAATAAACCCAGAAAAGAAGGAGAAGTAACATGGAATTTTTTGCTTGGTGCATGATCGCTGCAGGTTTCGGTATGGCTATCGGTTCTTTCGGAACCGGCCTTGGCCAGGGTCTCGCTATTAAGAGCGCTGTTGAAGGTGTTGCTCGCAATCCCGGCGCTAGCGGCAAAATCCTGACCACCATGATGATCGGTCTGGCGATGATCGAGTCCCTCGCTATCTACGTTTTCGTTGTAGCGATGATCATCCTCTTCGCCAACCCCTTCACCGAAAACGTTCTGCAGCTTCTCGCGAAGTAAGGTTCGTTCCACTGGTCGACAGAAAAGGGTGCATTCCTCGGGATGCACCCTTTTTTTGGTTTGAGCCTAACACTTGATTTGCTATCATCGAGCTTGTCCACCAACCTACCGAAAGGAAAGGCATACCATGGCTCAGGACATTCAGAAATACTTTGAGGCATTCCAACAGATTGCCGACCTGGAAGAAACCAGTTCTGATGACGCCATCGCTCTGTCTCGGCAGGTAGCCAAAGAAGCCCGAGACAATGGCGATGTAGGATTTGCCCTGTTTTTTGAGGGGGAAGCCTTTTGCCTGGAAGGGGATTTAAAGCAGGGCGAGAAACTGCTGGCGGAGGCCGTTGAAAAAGCCCCGGCAGCGGATTTTCTGTTTGCCAATTACGGGGTCGTTCTCTCTATTTTGGCGCGCGTCAGGGAATCCATTGCCATGCTGGACAGGGCCCTGCAACTGAACGATAAAAACGTGACTGCCTTAGGCCAGAAGGGCGTCTGCCTATCCAAACTGATGATGGACGATCTGGCCCTTCAGTGCTTCGATCGCGTTTTAGATATCGAGCCGGAAAATACCCATGCCATCCGGAACAAGGGGGTTTCTCTTTCCCGGCTGCGTCGGGAGGAGGAAGCCCTAACCTACCTCGATAAAGCGCTGGCCATCAACCCTAATGACCAGCATGCCCTATCGGAAAAACAAATACTGCTCGATGAAATACGTCTTAAAGGGACACCGCTTGGCTGGTTAATGCTGTGGCTCCGGAAAGTCGTCACACCGGCTCTTAAAAGGCTATTCCACAAAGGATACTGATTTTCAAGCAAAGCCCCTGTTGCGGAAAAGTCGCATAAGCAGAACACCAAGAATGGAAAGGCACAGTCCGGCAGCGAGAAAAAGACTGCCGATACCGGTACCATCGCCCCACCCCAGCACATTTTGGTCCCGCATCATTCCCATAAGAATGAGCCCACCGAAAGTACTGACTCCACCGATGATATAAAGGGCAAAAGCGACTACAGCCAAACCGATTCCCTGTTTATTTGCCATTATTCGCTACTCCTTTAAGGCCCCCGGATACCCCAGGGGCCTTTTTATATATGCCGAAACGATACGGACTATCCGCTGATAAATGCGTAGAGCATCAGGATGGCCAGGGTGATTCCCGTGAAGAAGGCGAGGAAACCAAATCCTTTGAAGAAGAAGTCATACAACACCCCGCTGGGTTTGGTGACAACGTAATTCTCCGTCGTACCTTCCTCTTCGTAACGCTTCCATTGATCGCCACGCTCTTCAACAAATTCCTCTTTGGACATTTGCCCATTGAAGATTACAAAATCCATGGGGAACTTTTCGGGACGGCCATGGGTGTTGAAGAAGTGAACAGTAAAAATAAACCCGGTGGCCAACAGCGCTTCATCGGAATGTATGATGGTCGCCACGTTGAACATCCAGCCCGGCAGGAAGGTGCCGAAAATTTCCGGAAACCACAGCAACAGACCGGAACCGCCGATGGCAAACATACCCCAAAAGACCGCGAGGAAATCGAATTTTTCCCAGTAAGTCCACCGCTCAAAAGTCGGCTTGGGCCCTTTGAAAAAGAACCAGCGCACCATCGCGGTCACATCGCGGACATCCCGGAAGTTTGGCATCAAAGAGTCCGGGCCGAACAGCCTGACAAAGGGATGAGCTTTAATGTCCTTGCGAACAAACAGGAAGTCGATGCTCATCAGGATGGCGCCGACGAAATAATAGAAGGTCAGGATCGCGCACCCTCGATGAATAAGGCCAGCATAATGGACCCCACCAAAGAACGACATCATGGTTTGGGCCCAAGGCTGATCAGCAAATTTCAGAGGCAAACCGGTAAGGGACAGCCCGAGGAAGCTGATTATTACGGTAAGGTGCAGGAAAATATGACGTTTTTCAAACCGTCGATATTGTTTGTGGGCTTCGGAGATATGATGTTCTTCGTGTCCCGCAGCTAGAGCGGCTGCCTTTTGTCTGTTTTCAACAAAACCGCGGAACATCCACAGGAGGGTGTGAATCCAGAAGACGGCGAACGTTCCGACCAGAAGACCCGTCATACTGATAAAGGTGTAATACATGATCGGGTAATTTTCCCGATCGCCATGATCGCCATGTGCATAAAATTTGGTAAATTGCGATGTGGCTTTAGGATGGCAGGTGGCACAGGTTTCGACGATCTTCGCCTCGCCAATGGTTGATTCAGCATGACTAGGCGGCAGAACACCATGACTACTGTGGCAATCGGCGCAGCCGGCGGATTGCTGAGGAAAACCAAGGCGGTAATTCTTTCCATGGTAACTTTCGAGGTAAGTTTCTACCGCATGGGCATTGACCCCGGCATGCTCCATCTTTTCTTCATCAGCATGGCATGCAATACAGGGTGCTGATTTGAAGGCGCCACCTTCTGCAGTGTCCGGGTCCGGAACCCTGGCTATGTTGTGAACACCATGACAATCGTTACAGGCGGCGGAATCATTTTTACCGGCCGCAATGGCCATACCATGGCTTGACTGGACATAGCTTTCGACATCGTGGCACTCACTGCATTTTTCCACCAAGGCCACTTTGGAACTATCCATTTTTTGCTGGCCATGAATGTCCGAGTGGCACTCAACACAGCCGATACCGCTTTCGGCATGCACGCTGTCAACGTGGGCTTTATCCTCATTGGAATGACAGGTCGCGCAATTTACAGGGCTGATTTCAATATTCCCTGCCAAGTGCTCATCCAGATCAGTAACTTCTACATGGCAGCTTGTACAGGCATTTTTCCCGTGGACCGAATCCATAAATTCGGCGGCTGATACCACATCTTCATGACACTGAAGACAGGCATTCGGATCGGGGGCCATTTTGGCCAGGGCAGGAACAGCAGCACCCAGTAGCCAAACACCAAGAACTACAGTGAGAATTCGGCAGAACTTCATTTCATCGCTCCTCCATTAAAAGTGAAAAACACATGACCGTTTAAAACGGTCTTTCTATAAACAGGCGACAAGGTCATCGATGATGCCCTCCTCTTGATCGCCAGAAAGGGAAAAATTGAATCGAAAGGCCATTTCGTGCAAAAAAAGCCAAAAGTTGACCTTCATTCCGCCGTGATAAATCTTGAATTGCTCCTTGGCATAAGGCCAAAAAAACCAGGGTTTTACAGGCCATGATGCCGCGTGGCTTCCAAGCGTTTTTTGATCAAAGTTTTCAAAATCAAGGGTCATCGCTGTCATGCGATCAGCATAAATTACCGAAGCAGGGAAATGAACCTTGATCCACGACCCTTGGTATCGAGCAGGTAAGAGCACTATTTTCTGGTTCTGAATTGCCACAGCAAATAACGGAAGAGTCTCCTCTCCAGGGCTACAGGCGAAAATATCTGTCGTCGACTGACATTCCTCCATATACCGGAGGGCCAATTGCTGATTTTTTCGGACCAGAGCCCTCCGTATATCCCTGTAAACCCTTAGGGCCGTTTTATGATTTACCCCAACAACTCCAGCGGCCTGCTTTGCCGGCACCATGGCAACGAACTGCTCAACCACCTGCCTTAACAGAACCTTGGAAATTCGCCTTTTTCTGGCAGTTTGACTGAACTTTTTCCCACAAATCCCACATTTTTTCCGGCCATCACCCAGAGCATAAATTTTAATGGATCCGCAACATGGACATTCGTTTCCAGGAACACTGTCCGCTGATTTATTACTCTGGAATAAATCCGTGGTCCAAAAATCTATAGGTCCGGATAAGTGGTTCATTTCATCATTTAGCACAAAAAATTTAGAGATCAACTTATCGAATCGAGAAGCCAGGTCTCTTTACTATTGCCTAATTTCCTGATCAGCCTCTTTATTTACCAAAGAGCACAGTCGGCTAATGGCCAGTGGCCAGCACCTGAATGCAGGCGCTCCCCATACAAAAAACCGCCCAAAGAATGAAGACAGACACGGCAAGCCCAATCATTGATATAACGATGAAAAGGCCGATTTTAAAAACGTGCCTGATTTCAATGGGAAGAACGAACTGTGTTTTCATTCAAATAACCTCAATATTCAATGAACTTAAATAAAAACACCCGTGCCCACTTTTGAGGTCACGACAAAGTTGACAATCGACCAGATGACAAAAATCGAGCACCACACAACCATGGCCGCGACAATATTGTATAAACCGATTCTGTAAAATGAATTCAGGACCTTAAAGAATTTTTGGTGTTTTTTCATATTCACCTCCATGGTTTCCGCCTTTTGGGAATGCGGCGGAAAAACCTTTCTATGTCTTCAGCAGGTCAAGCAGAACCTTAGGTGCATCGACCTGCGTTGTTTTTGATTGAACAACCAGGCAATAAGGACTACCTGGGCTATTGGCGTGTTCAGCCTCTTTCATCTCCCCTCTGAGCCAGGTGTTCAAGGCCTCCTCGACTGAACCAGACGCTCCATGGAACACCTTTATTCCCTTTTCGACCAAGGATCTGAAAGCTTTCGGGCCAGTTTCCCCAGTCAACAATACATCGACCTTCTTATTCTCAAGCAGTTTTGCCGCTTTGACTCCCGCATTTTCCTGGGAATTTCGAATTTCTGAATTATTGATTGCCGTATAATTTCCGGTTTTGGTCTCAAAAATCAAAACCCAATAGGCCCGTCCAAAACATTCGTCAACTTCACTGGAAGGGTGGGACCCTCTGGCTGTAATGGCGATCCTCACGTCGTTCCACCTCTTGCTCAATAACATTCATCTTTGGTTAACCAGCACTCTATCTTCGTGATGTTGTAGCCATACCTTCAATCCAGGCAAGATCAAGGGCCTTGTCCAACAGCACTTTGATTCCAGCTGCTTCCATCGGCTGAAGATAACTCTGACAACCATCCCGGCAGACCAGCCCACTCACACCCTTATCACGTAACCAGCTTGGGAGTTCTGGTGAAATCTTCGAATTCCATACCTCCAGAAACACGCGCTTCAAAGATGAGTTTTTCTTGTCAACATCCGCAATAAAATAAAGCTTCTCGACACCTACCCCCGGCCTCATGATGGCGCCGTAGTAGGGGATGGCGATTCGATTGCACTCGTCTTTTTCCAACAAGTGTCTATAAACACCTGAAAGGGGCTTGGTTACACTATTTTCAGCTCTCATAGACCCCCTCTTTTCTACCGTCTCTCACCTACTCCAAAAGTCATGCCATAAGTTAAGATTTCTTCCAATTCTTATTCCGATTTGATTTCGGCTACTTAGACTCTTGTTTCTTATGACGCTTTAAATATGGCCAATTTCAGACGTTACATTTGCAACATGTCGTATGAGTCTACGCGGCTGGCCATCTTGTTTTTATTTGCAGATGGGCCACTTAAGCGTTTCACTTAAGTGCAACAATTGATGCATTGCTTGTTTTTTGCAACACCCGCCGCTGGCGCTACACGCCCTAAAGCATTCTCAGCAAAATCCACCCGCCAGGACAATTGCGCCCCCACCAATACAGGACACCGACCACAGCAGAAAGAGGGAGGTGATAAACCCTATGAACACAAGCGCGGCAAGCATTCCAATACCAGCTCCCAAACCTATTGGTTTATTACCTGTGTACAACATCATCACCGCCCCCTTTCTGTCGTTCTCTTAAACTTTTTTCTACCCTCTTAAATCAGCTTGCTCAATCCTTCGATAATAGCGCCGCCCGCACAGCAGAAAGACCAGGATATGAAGGCTGCCAGGAAAATACCTACAAAGGCCACAGAACTGTAAACGCCAACCTTATACGTTGTTTTGATGGGTTCACTTATAATGTTTTCGGTTTTCATAGCTGCCTCCTATCCTGTAAGTTTATTTGATCTGCTACACCATTTTGCCAATCACTTCGACCAAGGCACCGCCGGCGCAGGTAAAGGACCAAGCGATAAAGGCCGCAAGACTGAGTCCAACGAAGCCCATTGCACTATAGACGCCATATTTGTAGGTGGCTTTGATCGGATCAGTGATAAGATTCTCGGTTCTCATAATGTCCTCCGTTTTTTAAAGGTTTTTTTAAATGCTTTTTGAATGATCGTCTTAAATCATTTTACTGCCCAGATGGACCAGGGCTGGCCAAGCTACGTAAAGGCTGGCAGACAGTGCGACCACGCCCATGGCCATCAGAGTGTTTCGAAGATACTTGTCACTTACCGGCTTGCTTTTGCTGTTTTCGACTCTCATAAGACACCTTCCTTTGCTGTTAGTTAATGTTTCCGATGCTATTAATACTGTTGACATACATGGCTACCAGGTCTGTAGCATCTCCCATTTTGCCTTTTTCCAACCAGATCCCTTCACAGGCCAAAAGTTCTTCCATTTCCACTTTTTCGTCGCTGCAAATTACGCCTTTTACCCCTATCTCTTGCAACCACTCGGCTATTTTAGGTCGCCTGTTTTTATCCCAGACGCAAACCTCAAATTGCAACGCTGTAGTTGTTCCTGCTGCAACATCTGCAACAAGATAGAGACTCTCAAAGCCAGATTTAGGTCTTACCAGGGCTCCGTAGTAGGGCACTGCTATTTTTTCACCCGATTTCGTTCTAAGATTTTGACTTCCCATGGCTTATCTCCGTGCCGCTGTTGTTTGATCTCTAGTATTCCAAGAGTTGTGCCAAAAACAGTTTTTATAAATTTATTTGATTTTTTATAGTGTATTCGGGGACTTACATTGGCTAATCTCTTGCTTGACTCAGAATTTAACTCAACCCTCATGTTGCGCCCTGCAACACTGATGCATCCTGCAATTGTCCAGACCCTCGGCAAGGGCCCTTTTAGCGCCACAGTCTATCGTTGCAACATATTTGCAACATGTTGCTTAATGCAACGCCAAATGACTGCAACAGGATTGTTGCACACCCGCCAGACATAAAAAAAAGCGCGTCTTCCTGAAAGGAAGACGCGCTCTATTTTTTTGTTTGGCTTGAAAGTCTAGCTACTTAAATCAAATTTTTTCATCCATCGCCACAAGGTGGTTCGATCCACTCCCAATTCCTTGGCCACCTTGGTCCGGTTCCCCTCGTAGCGGGCAAGCAGATCTTGAAGAATGGCTTTATTGATCCGACTTCGTCTCCCGAAGCTGACATCTTCATCACGGTCGCTGGCCTCAAGGAAACCGGCCGGAAGATGTTCAACGCCAATTTCTCCGCTCCGACAGAGGATAACCGTCTGCTCCACAAGATTAAGCAACTCCCGGACGTTGCCGGGATATTGATGACTAAGTAAAAGCTGGAGTGCCTCTCCAGAAAATCCCCTGATCTTCTTCCCGTAGGTCCGATTAAAACGGTCAAGGAAAACATCGATCAATAAAGGAATATCCTCCGGACGCTCACGTAGAGGCGGAATCTGCAAAGCCACTACATTGATGCGAAAAAACAGGTCCCGGCGGAAAGTTCCTTTTTCAACCATATCTTCGAGGTCGCAGTTTGTCGCCGTGAGAAAACGGACATCGGCCTTCTGTGGGCTTCTCGCTCCCAGGGGCTGATATTCATGGTTCTCGAGGACCCGCAGCAGCTTAACCTGCAAAGGGAGAGGCAGATCGCCAATTTCATCAAGAAAAAGAGTGCCTCCCTCCGCCATCTCCAGGCGTCCTGGGCGATTTTCGATGGACCCGGTATAGGCTCCTCGCCGGGCCCCGAATATTTCAGCCTCAAGAAGAGGCTCGGGCAGAGCCCCACAATTGACAATGACCAAAGGCCCCTTGCGCCTGGGACTTAAATCATGAATGGCCTGCGCAAAAAGTTCTTTTCCGGTCCCGCTTTCTCCTTTTAGCAACACGGTCGCTTCACTGGAGGCAATATCGGGCAGCACATCGAAAAGACGTCGCATAGCGGGATTGCGACTGACCAGATCATGAAAGGTGTATTTTTCTTCTATCTCTTTTTTGAGGGCGTAGATAAGGGATTGGTCCCGAAAGGTTTCCACACCGCCGAGAGGCTTACCATTTTCATCCTTCAGCACCGAGGCACTGATCGAGATGGGGACCTTCTTCCCCTCCTTCGTGATGATATCAACTTCGCGGTTTATAACGGGCTGGCCGGATTCCAGGGCTTCCTTGACGGGACAGGACGTAAAGCAGACATCCGTGCGGAAAATATCATGGCAATGCCTGCCCATCGCCTCTTCTTCGGTAAACCCCGTAATTTCCTCGGCCGCCTTATTGAAAAGGGTAATCCGCATACGATCGTCAACGGTGAAGACACCGTCGGCGACGCTGTTCAATATGACAGTCAACTGTTTACAGTGGTCTACTTTGGGCATAAGCAATACAGAGGAAGCAAGCTAGAGGGTGGAATAGGGGCACGGAAACTCGGCACGAAACGCGAAAATTCTGGCAGGGTAGCCTGAAATTGCGAATCAGATTTCAAAGTCGCCCTTAAAGAGACCCATATCATACATGGCGACGAGAAGGGCGATCCCCACTGCGCTTATAACCGTGGGCCATTTGCCCAGGTCGGGCACAGCGAGAATCAGCACGGCCGCCGTCATGACAGAGGCGACTATCATGATAACCACAAACCGGATAAGTTTTAGCGCCAGTCTTTTCGGCTCTGCCATGGCTTTAAAAGCGGGAGGGGTGGAGAGACCACCCCTCCCTGATCTTTCTTGTTAACTTAGTGAGCGGCTTGCTCTTTTGTTGCGGAACCAGTAGCGCGACGCAATCCCTTGACGCCAATATGACAGGTCGCACATTGGGTATCGGAGGCAAACGCCATAGAACCGTCATGGCAGGCGCCGCAATACTCGCCCTCGTAGAGAGCCTCCATGACAAAGTTGGCATTTTCCTGGGCAGCAAGAGAGCGCATTTCAAAGAGCCCATCGTGACAACTGGCGCAATCCAGCCCGACCTGGCCGTGAACATCATGGCTGAAAAGAACCCCTTTGACCGGCTCGGTATAGATAACATCGCCACCATCCTGCACATGGCAGGAGGCACACTGGGTATTGGCGGCAAAAGCCATGGACCCGTCGTGGCAGGCGCCACAGTATTTGCCCTGATACAGGCTGTCCATCGTAAAGTCGCCATTTTCATAGGCGGCGCCGACCATCATGTCAAAGATACCGTCATGACAGCTGTCGCAGGAGAAACCGTAGTCACCCACATGCGTTTTGTGGCTGAAAGATACCCCTTTGACCGGCTGCTCATAGGCGATCTCCGGACCGCCAAAATCTTCTTCCTCGGCCCAAAGGGCCGGAGCCGTCGCCAACAACGTCAACAATATGGCGCCAAATGCGCGCAACATGAACTTATTCATGATTAAACCTCCGCTATTCACAAATGGGGTCAGAGCCTTTGGGAATCAGGCTCGAGTCTTTAGCCGCGAGTATAGAAAACATTGGGTCGCGTACCGGCCTCAGGCCGCAGAACCCAGACGGTTTTCTCGATCTGATGAACCTCACGGTAAATACGGCTATTGGGATCCGAAAGGTCACCAAACACCCTGACATCAGCAGGGCAGGCTTCAGAGCAGGCCGTCAGGGTCTCGCCTTTGGACAGTCGCGTATCGATGCAGAAATTGCATTTGTCGACCGCATGTTTTTCCTCGCTGAAATAGCGCGCATTGTAGGGGCACCCTTGCTGACAGGTCAAACACCCGATACATTTAGCGGCGTTCATCATGACGATGCCGGTGGCTTTATCTTTATACGTAGCCCGGGTCGGGCAAACCCTGGTGCACTGGGGAAGGTTGCAGTGATTGCAAAGGACGGGAATAAATTCCCGCTTTTGGCCAACGGCATCCTTGACTTCTCTTTCGAGGATCGTCGTTCGGTAACCATACTCGGGCACATTATTGGTCTTGACACAAGCCGCCATGCAGCGCTCGCAGTCAATACAACGATCCTGGTGCATGATCATGCTGTAATGAGGCTTGTACGGATATTTCTTGGCATACTCGCCAGCTGAAGCATAAACCTTGTTTACCGCCGAGGTGGCGGAGTAAAGGGTACCGCCGGCAAAGACACCGGTGAGGGCAAGGCCCATTTTCAGAAAACGACGTCGATCCTCTACGGGAGCATTCTCCACTCCTTCATTCTGCAAGCCGTCGAATTCGACCTTATTTTTCTTCATGCTATATTCTCCTTCAAATGCTTATCGCTAGTAGACCTGAAACTCATCAATGATGTTCGACTTTGTGTCCGGCAAAGAGCTTCTCTCCCACCAGGAAGAGAAAGAACGCCACCCCAAAACCACCCAAAGTGATAATGATCTCGTGGAAGGAGGGGGTGTAGGACAGGAGGTGGCTGAACTCATTGACGCCGAGCTCATGATAAACCGGAACAATCTGGCCGACGATCACCAGGTCGTAGCGCATGATAAAAATACCGACAATCATCATCGCCGACCCAACGAACATCATCATCAGGTTTTTACCCTTGGAGAGAATGAAAAGGAGCAGCGGGAAGATCAGGCCGAACCCTGCCTCAAACAGCCAGAAGTTAATGGCGTAGGGCCCTTTGACCAGAGCCATGACCGCTTCGTACTTGCCACCGGGCATGCCGGCAACACCAGCAACCATTTTCCAGGTTGTGAAGAATATGATGACGCAGATGAGGAGGATCCCGAGGCGACGTACCACATCCAGGGAGGCCACCATCGGTCCATCAAGGCTCAGGTCTTCGCCGTTAACCTTGTAGGCAAGATAGTGGAAAAGAAAAATTACGGCGGTACCGGTCATCATGGCCGAAGCGATGAAGTAAATGGACATGTAGGGACCGTGCCAGAACTCGCGGCCCATAAGGAGGCCAAAAACGGCGCCGAGGTTACTGTGCGCGGCGATACCAGCAACCGCGCCACCGAAACCCATGGCCACCGCCAGTTTGTGTTTGTTCAGGTTGAGGAAGAGAAACTCAAATATCATCAGGACAAGGTAAACCCCGTAGAGTGTACCCATCCACCAGATATTGGAGGTGATGTTGGGAGAAATGACATTGTAAATCGCCATCCGCCAAGGGATTTTAATTTCGAAGGCAATAACAAAAAATCCAGCCAGAATGGTCGCGATGGAGAGAAAGACCGACCGCTTGGCTATCGGCATGTAGGACTCGACTCCAAAAACATGCCCGATCGAGGACACGAGACAGAGTCCCGTGGAAGTGACGACAAAGAAGACATAAGTCGCAATGAGAATCCCCCAGGGCACCTCTCTGGTTACCCCGTAAGTGTGCTCATGTCCAACAATAAAGGAGTGAACACCGGCTACGAGCGCTGCCACGACCAGTAGCGCGGAAATGATGACGCCAAAATAATATCCGGCACCACCGGAAAGCAGTCGTCCGGAGACAATGCTTTCAATCTCATTCAAGGTCATTCTCTGGGTTTTTGGCATCTGATCCATAACTTCCTTCCCTTTCCACCTATTTGTTGACTAACCTGAAAAGTCTTTACGGAAACCCGGCGTACAGCCCCACTCCTAGCCTAAGCCAAATTTTGGTCCCCGCGCGTTTTTAGCTCGCCATTCGTTGCGCACTGCCAACATGTTGCACAGCGCCGCGCAACGCATCTAACAAGCTGTTTTTATTAACATATATAATTTGCAGAGCATTTAAAGGGTGGTGAGGAGTGTTGCAGATGCAGCGGTTTTTATCACAGTGTTTGAATTATTGCAATAATAAACTACCTAAATCAGGAGGATTTAAAGGTACAGGTTTCACCGGTGGGTCACAGTTGACACAGGGTGGCCCCAAGGCTCAGCGAAGCGCCATATTCACACAAAAAAACCTCCCCAGGAGACCCTGGGGAGGTTCGATATCGTAGTCGCCGCTTTGCGCTTAAAACAAAAACTAGAAGAGACCGCTTAACACTACGGTCATCGGAGCCCAAAGAGCTGCAACCAAAGCGCTTGAAACTGCCAGTCCGACTGCAATGGAAAGTCCAATCATGCTAGCGGAAGCAAGGTAATTGGTTACCGCTTTTCCTGCCCTGACCTGATAGGCTGTCTTCATGGTCTTCTCCTAAAGCTTTTAGCTCCAACCGGCCTCAAAAGTCCGATCAGAAATTCACCATTCGAGGAATGTTTCCAAGCCCGACCAACCTTTTTTAAACTAATTACCACAGGGAGGTTTTGCGTGCAAGCGATTTGACCGCTTAAGTGGAAATTTTAATTTCACCTTTTCCCATCATTTTGAACATTCTTAGGTCGTCACCACCTTTGCAACGACAGGGTTATGCCACCGATTGCACCGGACCAAAGCGCCCACATCCAGCACTTCAGCCCTGACTTTTTTCTACGCCAGAGAGCCTGAACCTCTTTACAACTAGAATTTCCAATATATTGCAATTTACGGTTTCATCAAAAATAGACAGGCCCTCTTTCCTCTTTTCATGAAAACCAGGGTTGATAGCTAAATACTCGTTTTTATTATCTTTTTTTGTTGACACTCTGTCGTTGGGCTGTTATTCTTTTTTCAACCGATAGACAATAGTGGGCAGATCAACCGCACTTTTTTACAGAAAGGAGAACCCTATGAGCAACGTTCAGGCTGCTGTTCAAGTCCAAGAAAAGGTTCATTCGCAACTGGGCCTGGTTTTGATGAGAATCACCTTCAGGGTCTCCTTTATTCTGACCCTGGCCTTCGCCGCCCTGATCGGCATCTGGGGAATTGCCTGTCTCGTGGGGGGGGCTATCGCCGCCGGAGGCCCTATCGGCCTCGCCCAAGGTTGGTTCAGTGCCATTTCAGGATTTTAACCTGTAGGCGTTCGAAAGCACCCTGAGGTCACATTCTCTTTCGTTGTATACGCTTTCTATCTATGTATTTTCAGGGTGTTGACATTAAAGGCTGCAACTCAGTATGGGGTTGTAGCCTTTTTTTACAATCAGGCCTGCCGAGATCTGGCGGGACGCTATCCTGACTGAAACCCGCTATACTTATGATATGACATCGAAACACTGGGCGCTGACACCTTTCCACCCCCACAACAGGAGGCAACGGCATGGGAAACCTGAAAAACATCCTGGATGCATTTTTTAAAGGCATAGCTCGCAGCAGAGTTTCTCTGGTCGGAGCCATTATCACCACGGCGGTATTCCCTTTTCTGCTCGGACTGGTGATAATCGATTCCCTGTGGCACATTGACAATCCCTACATGGGGGCCATCATTTACATGATTCTCGGGCCCGCCTTCATGGGGGGACTGGCAATGGTCTTTGTGGGCCTGTTTTTCCTGAAGGGGAAAGAGGAGGTCCGTCTTTTTACGCTGGATTACCTGAAAGAACATTTTACGGACGAAACGCGGTTTGCCCGCGTACGCAAACTCATTTTTCTCGGCATCTTTCTGACCGGTGCCAACCTTTTCATCTTTTCCCTGCTCGGCTACAGCGGCTATCACTACCTCGAATCCAATGCCTTTTGCGGCAAGTTCTGCCACACAGTCATGGAACCGGAATATACCGCCTACCAAAATTCCCCCCACTCGCGGGTCAACTGTGTAGAGTGCCATATCGGCTCTGGTGCCACCTGGTTCGTGAAGTCTAAAATATCCGGGGCCAGGCAGTTGTTCGCCGTCGCTCTCGACACCTATCCGCGTCCGATTGCGACGCCGGTTCATGGCTTGCGCCCCGCCCGCGAAACCTGCGAAGAATGCCATCAGCCCGAAAAGTTCCACGGCGAAAAACTCATCGTCAACGACAAGTTCCTGGCTGACGACAAAAACACCCACGTTCAGACGGTAATGCTGATGAAAATCGGCTCGGCGGGAAACCTGACAGAAAATGCCCACGGCATCCACTGGCACGTTGCGCCTGAAAACACCATTACTTATCAATCCGACGAAAAACGCCTGACTATACCGGTAGTCACCCTGACCCGGGCCGACGGCACCCAGACCGTTTTCCGTTCAGGCACCCAAGAAGATACGGAACACCTGGAAACAAGAGAGATGGATTGTATCGATTGCCACAATCGGCCCACTCACATTTATCGCAGCCCAGAGGCGGCCCTGGATGAAAAGCTCCTCTCCGGCGCGATTCCCAGACAATTGCCTTTCATCAAGGAGCAGGCTCTTGTCGCCATCACCGCCAGCTACACCAGCCAGGATGAAGCGGAAACCGCCATCGCCGAGCGCCTGACGACCTGGTACAAAGAACGATACCCCGACCTGTTGGCGTCTAAACCCCAATGGCTGCAGACAGCCATACGCGGAACCCAGGCGGCCTACCGACAAAACGTCTGGCCCAGCATGAATATTGCCTGGAACACCTACATCAATCATATTGGGCATGGGGAAAACTTTGATATTGGCTGCTTTCGCTGCCATGACGACATGCACGAAAGCGAGGATGGTCAGACGATTTCCGGCGACTGCATGACCTGTCATGTCATTCTGGCTGAAGATGAAGAAAATCCGGAGGTCCTTCGAAAACTGCGGGGCGAGTAATCCTTTTTGACGTCAAAAGGCCTCTCGATGTACCGTCGAGAGGCCTTTTACTTTTCCGCCGGGTTTTTACTGCCGGCATCTTCGTCCTGCGGGGCAGAACGATGAATATCCCCCATCGGGGACGATTTTTCTATGTCCGTTTGTGATGTCTCGATTCCCTTAGTCCTCCTTTCCTTTTGATTTCAGTTTACCGCAAAAAGATATCAAGGCAAGCAGGGGAGACAAAAAGAGAGGGTCAGAAACGGATCACGGCGGCCGCCCAGGTAAAGCCGGCGCCGAACGTCACCATGCCGACAAGGGAACCTGAAGCAATACGCCCGGTTTTGCGCGCCTCGTCCAGCGCTATAGGAATGGAGGCGGCCGAGGTGTTGCCGTAGCGATCCACGTTGACGTAAATTTTGTCCGCAGAAAGCCGAAAGCGCTTGCCTACCGCCTCGATTATGCGAAGGTTGGCCTGGTGGGGTATGAGCAGATCCAGGTCTTCCACGACAAGGCCGGCCTGATCGAGAGCCTGATTGAGGGCATCGGCCATGGATGTCACCGCGTGGCGGAACACCTCGCGACCTTCCATGCGAATGGTATGCAGCATCTTGTCGACGTTTTCATGGCTGGGGGGATTCAGGCTGCCGCAGCCCGGGCTGTAAAGAAGATCGCGAAAAGCGCCATCACTGCGAAGATAGGTGGCAAGCACTCCCTTGGCATCTTGCGTGGGACCCAGCACGACGGCACCCACCCCATCGCCGAATAGCACACAGGTATCGCGGTCCTTCCAGTTCACCATGGAAGAAAGGACCTCGCCCCCGATCAACAATATCCGCCGATACCCCTGCATGACCATCATACTTTCGGCCAGCTGCAGTCCGTAGAGAAAACCGGCGCACGCCGCCGAGATATCAAAAGCGGCCGCCTTTTTGGCTCCGATCAGGTCTTGAACGACACAGGCGGTGGCGGGAAACTTGCTGTCCCCAGTCACCGTACCGAGAATAATCAGATCTATCTCCTCCGCGGCGACTCCGGCATCAGCCAGAGCTTCCCGGGCCGCCCGGGCGGCAAAGAAAGAGAGAGGCACCCCCGGTTCGGCGATATGCCTCTGCCGAATGCCGGTTCGCGCCAAAATCCATTCATCTGAAGTGTCTACCATCTTCTCCAGATCCTGGTTGGTCAGAATTTTTTCGGGCACCGCCCGTCCCGTACCGAGAACTTCCATGCAAGGACGCTTATTCATTCGCAACCCCTTCCTGCCATTGGCTGCGACAAATTAGCACGTTTCTCTCCCCCTCTCAACACCTGGTTGGGTCGATCCCCATTATTTGTTATCAGCAAAGCTTCTTGCGGGAGGTCTATTTTATGATTAAATGAAAATGCCACTCAAAAATAAGGAGGATGCCATGAGCGAGAGGGAAAACAACGCTACCGTGGGGGCCATGATGTTGGTCGCCGGAGGAGTCATTGGAGCAGGCCTGGCGTTGCTCTTTGCCCCGCAGTCGGGCAAAAAAACGCGAAAACAGATCGTCCGCTACTCCAAAAAAGTTCGGAACGAGGCGGAAGCCCGGATTCAGGACACGGTCCACTCATTGGCGGATTTTGTCGAAGACCTCAACGATCGAACGAGCGAAATGTTGAGCCAGGGAGAAGAGGTCGCCGAGGAATGGCGCCGTCAATTCGTCGATGCCATCGAGAGCGGCCAGAAATCCCTGGAAAAACAAAAAAAGAAACTTTCCAAAAACTGGGATTGACAGCCTTTATCCACCAGAAAAGTTTTTGAACTCACTCCCGCAAGGACTCCTGCCCGGAGGCAGGAGTTTCTTGCGGGTTTTTTTCGTCCTGACGGCTCGGCGTATTCTCTCTCAAGCTGGACAGCACCACCGAGTCGATGGATCGTACATGAAGATCTCTCTGCGGAAAGGGGATCTCCACCCCCTCCTCACGAAAACGTTTGTCCACATATTGGCCCAGCCAGCTTTTCACCGCCAACATCTGGCCGACATCCTCGACCCAGACCCTGAGTTCGAAGTCAAGCGAGCTGTCACCGAATCCTGTAAAAATGGGAGATGGTTCAGGATCACTCAGGACATCCGGGTTCGCCCTGGCTGCCTCCCCAAGAATGCTCAGTACTTTCTCAACATGGCTTCCGTACGCTACCCCCACGGGGAGAACCACCCGCGCCACCCGCGTGGAAAGACTCCAGTTGGTTACCTTCTGGGAGATCAGGTCCGAGTTGGGGACGATGATTTCGGCCCGGTTATAGGTTTCCACAATGGTCGAGCGTAACCCGATCTTTTTGACCAGCCCCCACTCGTCATCGACAACGAGAGTGTCACCCACCTTGACCGGTCGCTCAAAAAGCAGGATGAGGCCACTGACGAAATTATTGACAATATTCTGCAAACCGAAACCGATGCCGATACCAAAGGCGCCAAGAACAACGGCCAGGTTCTTCAGTTCAATACCCGCAATGCTAAGGGCCAACAGAAAGCCGAGCAGAACCAGAGAATAGTGGAGCAATTTTTTGATAGCATCTCGTACCCCTCGATCGTAGTGTTTTCTGGGGAAAATCTCCGCTTCAAGTACAGCTTTTAAAAACCAGGAGACTACAATGGAGACATAAACGGTGAATGCCACCAGCAAAATCATTTCGACGGAAATCGTGATTTCGCCGAGGGTAAAACTGTAGCCCAGAATCTGATCCACGGCCTGCCCGGCAGACGCATAGAGGCCCCAGATCTGGCTCAAATAGAGGATGGCAAAGACCAGGAAGGCGACCTTTACCAGCCCTTTCAGGCGGTTTTGAAGCTCGACGCCAAATTGGATGAAAAAAAGTTTCGTCCTGAAGGCGGGCCGACTGAAGAGAAAATCGATTCCGCCATGACCCAGCCGAATGCTCATGGTCGTAAAAATGTAGAGAAAAATGGTCTCAACGCTGGACTCAATCAAACGGGAAGCCAGATTACTGAAACCGCCAATCTGGGCGACGAGAGAAACCAGCAGGACACCCGCCCCCAGACGAAGCAGCAAGGTAAAGCCATTGACCCGACCGCTGTGAACCTTCTGATTGCCTTTGGCCATAAACAGCAGGAAGGGAATGCCAACCATGGCGATCGTGGCCAGGTAAAGCCGGTAGAGCGGCGAGGGCAAGGAGATCAACTGCAAGGCCACTGAGAGAACAGAAAGGATCGCCACGGAGTAAACCATGGCAATTTTTCGGGGATTTTTAAGCAGGCCTGCCGTCAGAACCGCCGCGGAAAAGGCGGCCAAGGCCCAAAGCCCCAGGCGGTAAGGTCCCGGGACATCGGTGTAAAGAAAACCGAGAGAAACGATGGAGACGAACACTCCTGTCGCCCAGGGGTGGTCAAGAATAAAGTGCCACTCCTGAGTAACCTCGGCCAAGCGCCTGTACCTCTTTATAAAGCCAGCCAACCCCAGGGCCAGCATGGCCTGAAAAAGGGCAACCCAGCCTTGTCGCTGCCAAAACCCCGTGGCTTGCCCCTTCACGGAGTGCACTCCAGCCAGCACGGCATCGAGCAGGTCAGCATTGAAAGCCGCATAAAACTGGCGGGAATAAAAAGGGGCCCCTGTTTTACTGAAGGTTTGCCGCCGAAAATCCTTCATGTAGGACTCGATTTCGGTTCTCATTTCCCGGCTGGCCGCTTGCAGGGCGGTCACTTCTTTCTGCCGATCGACCAGGCTTGGCATCGCCTTTTCAATGGCCTGAAGGACTTCCGCCGTGAGATCCGAGGCGTTATTGAATGATTCCGTCGCCACCTTCGCTTCGGAAGAAGTCAATGAATCCTGCCAATCCCGCCAATAAATCTGACGCTCTTTCCATGCTTCTTTTAATTTCTCCAATTCCGCTACTTTTTCGACGAGGGCGGACATTATCCTGTCCAGTTCGACCTCTTGTGCCGTCAATTTGGACACCGTTTCAGCCAAGCGGTCGTAATTCCACCCGGCAGGATCGCCCTGTTCTTTTATCCAGCGCCCAAGCTTCTCCTGCCTGACGCGAAGCTGCTCGATCTGAGATTTCGTGTCCGACAGATTTTCAAGATCACGCGTTTTGGTGAGAGCATTGGTTGTCTGCGTCTGAAGTCTGGCTAAAGAAGGCACAACCTCGGCCACCCCCGGGTAAACGACGGCGGACTCCTCTTCAGGAGTGGACTCTTCGGCATGGGCCGATAAAACGCAAACGAGCAGAATCAGGATAGACAGAAGCTTTTTTAGCATGGTGTCTCCGCACTTCATCGCAAATTTTCCGACAGGGTTTTTTCAGAATACCAGAATTTTCGAGGAAAATTCAGAGCAATTATGGTGTTTCGCGTGAACCAGCAAAGGAAAAGGCAGAATGGAGGGATCGCTCATCAAAGGGGTCAGGCCGGGTTCTTAGAGAGGGGCAGCTCCAGTGAGCCACCCCTCTTCAGAAGGGATCAGTGTTTGCCCGGCGCCAGCGGAACACCGCGACGCTCGTAATGAATATAGGCCTCCAGGGCAATCATTTTCGGGTCGTCAGCTGCCAGCTCCATCCCCTCACCTTCAAGAGGATTTTTGATGCACCAGTTGATCATGTCCCGGAGCGAGGCGACCTTGCCCAGCTGCTTCTGAACTTTTGGATAGGTCTCGGGATGGGTGTTGGTCGCGTTGGGATGGCACATATCACAGGAAACGGCATTACTCCCCAAAGCGCTATGAAAAAGCTTGTCCCCTTCCTCGACGACGGCCATAAAATCTTTTTCCCACTTGGCCAGATCTTCTTTGGTGAACTCATCAGCCATGGCCGCCGGCATCATCACGAAGACCATCGCCAAGGCCAGAACACCACGGAGCAGAGATTTTCCCATGGGTGATCCTCCTTTTTCTGAAAATCAGTAATGAATCTGAGGGGGTATCTGGTCGGCCGGATCCTGGTATTGGCTGTCGACCGGCTGCTTGGCCTTTTCGTCAAAGCGCACCGAACGGGGCGTGTTCTGCCAGAGTTCCAGGTTGTTGATAACCCGGCCATTCTCGAGGTTTATTGCCGACCAGCCCGTGGCATCCCGCTCATGGAAGGGATCGGCCCGGTTCATAAACACGGTCATCTTGGGCACGGCATTGGCAGCCTGACTGTAACTGACGGGATAGGGCCAGGGCCAACCGGTGGACATCATGGCGTGGAAAGAAATATTGCCGATCTGGTTGTACATGATCTGATGGACATGCCCATGTAGAACGGTCACCTTTTTGAAAGGCTTCAAGAGGGTCTGCACCTCTTCGGCATCCTCCGTCCAGAAGTTCCACCCCTTGTACACCTTGTAGAGCGGGGAATGCGACATCACCACGACGGGGTTATTTTTTTCCACGTTGGCGAGATCCTGTTTAAGCCATTGGCGCTGCGCTTCCTTGACCATGAAGGGCGACCCGTTGGGATTATCGAGTCGGGCCATCTGCAGCATGCGTTCCATGGCCGTCGGCCAGCGTTTGTGGGTCCAGTCATCATCGGTCAGGATGCTGTTAAGCACCACAAAGTGCACGCCCTTGTGATCGAAGCTGTAATAAAGCTTGCTGATCTTCTCTTCCCAGTACTGTCCCAGGTCGAGATAATAGTCGTGTTCGCCGATGACGTATTTGACCGGAACTGTGAGCTTGGACATCATTTCCAAACCATGATCGAGCTCTTCCTTTTTTCCCAGTTGGGCCAGATCGCCGCCAAAGACGACGAAATCGGGCTGCGGCCACATGAAGTTGACTTCGGCAATGGCTTTTTCGAGGCCCTTGTCGAAATTGTTGACAAACTTGCTGCCGCTGATGTGGGTAATGTGAGGGTCGGAGATGTACGCGAAAGTGAAATTCTCCCCCTTTTCCTGGCCCCAAGCGACTTCGACCAGATTCAAAGGTACTGCCGTCATGGCCGCGGCCACCCCCAGCTGCTTCAGAAAAATTCTTCGATTGACCTTCGTGCTCATGATGCCTCCTTGATCAATTTTGGGTTGCCAGATGAGCATATTCCGGGCTGGTCAGGTGCTTCAGAAATTCAATGAGGTCGGCCTTTTCCTGATCGGTCAGATTGAGAACCCGAATACCGCCATCAAGCATGGGATTGGCCTCGCCGCCCCGGTCGTACAAGTCGATCACTTCTTCCAGGGTGTTGAGACTGCCGTCATGCATATAGGGGGCGGTCACGGCAATATTCCGCAAACCCGAAGTCTTGAACTTGCCGATATCCGCAGGACGCAAGGTGATGGCAAAACGCCCCAATTCAGAGACGTCGGCGTCCGTAAGCACTTTTTCATCGACATTTTCGCCGGCAGCCTGAGCTTTTCGGAAGGCGGTGACGATCTCCCTCAGGCGTGGTTCAATCTTGGCGAGCCCCACGCCCAGATTATGGTAATCGTTGTTGGTGAACAGGGCATCTTGTTCACCGATGGTGTGGCAACTCTGGCAGCGCCCTTTGTCGAGATAGATATTCAGCCCTCGAATGGCCGCCTCGGACATGGCCGTTTTGTCGCCCCCGTACTGGTAACGATCAAACGGCGAATTTCCCGAGATGATGGTACGCTCAAAGCTCGCAATAGCCTTAACCACGTGATCGATAGTGATCTCAGCTGACTTTAGCCCGAACACCTTTTCAAACTGTCTTACATAGTCCGGATTGGCGCGCACAATCTCTAGAATGGGGTCGTGAGTTTCGAGGCCATGTTCCACCGGATTGACAAAGGGATCTTTGGCCTGCTCTTCCAAGGTGGGCCGGCGGCCGTCCCAGAACTGTTCCTTGTAATACACCGCATTGATCACCGTAGGAGCGTTGCGGGTGCCTTTCTGCTGGCCAACCCCTTCGGAGACCGGCAGTCCATCGACGAAGGCTTTTTCCAGCAGATGGCAGTTGGCACAGGCCACGGTGCCGTCGGCACTGAACCGTTTATCCTCGTAAAGCTGCTGACCCAGGGCAATCTTCTCCGGTGTTTGGGGATTGTCCTCAGGAATCGGCACGGGCGGCAAGCCCAGGGGCAATTCAGCCGCCAGAACCGGCAGGCCCGCTATGAGCAGCCAGATTCCCCCGGCCACTACCATGGCTATGGTTCGCTTCATGACGTCACCTCCTGTTGAGTTGGCATACTCCTTCAATCTAACGGATGTTTGGGGCCTGTCAACTCGGCCTTTTTCGCCGCCGTAAAAATAAAAACGGCTCCCGAAAGGTCTCGGTGAGCCGCTTTTCCAGCCAGATTGAAAAGCTCTGGCCGACGATGTAAGGCGAGGAAAAAATCAGGGCGGGCAGTTGGCACAGACGGAACGAAAGAGGGTGGTGCTCAGGTAGCGGTCGCCCCGGTCGGGCAAGAGAGTGACGACAATGCCCTCTTCCAGGGTCTCGGCGTAACGCAGGGCCCCCGCCACGGCGGCCCCACTTGACATGCCGGCGAAGATACCCTCGTCCATGGCCAAGTGCCGGGCCGTAGCGAAGGCATCCTCGTCCTCCACCGTCAGCTTCACATCCAGTCGCTCCTGGTGATAGATAGCCGGGACGATAGCCTCCTGCATGTTTTTGAGGCCCTGCACCTTGTGGCCCAGGCGCGGTTCGACACCGACAATCTGAATCTCCCCCCTCTGCTCCTTCAGATAACGACCCACGCCCATGAGGGTCCCCGAGGTTCCCATCCCGGCGACGAAGGCGTCGAGGCGTCCCCCCGTCTGCCGCCAGATCTCCGGTCCCGTCGTTTCATAATGCGCCAGGGGGTTGTTCGGATTGCCATACTGGTTGGGCATATAGTAGAGGTCCGGTTCTTCCTCCAGAATCCGGTGGGCCAGTCGGATGGCTCCATCCGTGGCCTCGTCAGCCGGCGAGAGGACGACTTCGGCCCCGTAAGCCTCCAGGATGGCCCGTCGTTCCAGGCTCACACAGGCGGGCATGACCAGCTTCACCCGATATCCTTTGGAGGAACCGATCATGGCCAGGGCGATGCCGGTATTGCCGGAGGTAGGCTCCAGAATCACCTTTCCGGAGTCGAGAATCCCGGCTTCCTCGGCCTTGCGGATCATATAGGCGGCGGGGCGGTCTTTTACCGAACCACCAGGATTGTTGCCTTCCAGTTTGGCGAAAATCCGCACCCGGGGATTCTGCTGCAGCCGAGTCAGTTCCACCAGGGGCGTTTCCCCGATGGCCTGGATCAGATCAAAACCGTGCTTCTTCATATGTCCTTTCCCCGAGGCCTATCAGCCCCTGTCCACACTGTAGCGTCCCGGTCCGATAAAGATCAGCCCAAGAAAGAAGATCCCGTTTTCAATGGCATGAGAGGCCGCCATAAGTCCCTCGCCCCGCCCGAGGTGCATGCTGACCGCCACGGCCATGGTCACGGCCAGAAAAAAGCAGGCCGGCCGGAAAAAGAGCCCCAGAATGAGGAAAACGCCGCCGAAAAACTCGGTGACGGCGGCTGAAAAACCCCAGAACATGGGAAAAGCGTGGACCCCGAGATACTGCATGGCGCTGCCCAGACTGGTCCACTTATCCGGACCTCCCAGGAGCTTGGGCGCACCATGAAAGAGAAACATGACGCCGATGCCGACGCGCAGCAGCAGCAAGCCAAAATCCTTGTAACGTCCGAGAAATTTGAGGGACATGGTTGTCCTTTCCGAAGAGGGCGAAAATCAGATGATCCCGTGCAGAGGGCCGCCCGGAGCGCCGAGGGCATCCACCCGCTTTTCCACAGCGGGGTCATCAATGAGAGGGGGGGCATGATGGGGTTTGCTGCGAGCGTCCATAACCAGCGCCCCCGCACACCCCCAATGCTTGCCGGTGATCGACGCGCCGATGCCGTACAGATCCAGGGCCGGATCGGAGCGGGTAAAGGCGGTCCACAGAAAATTGTTCAGGCTGGCGGCGGCAAAATCACTGTCGTCGACCACCACGATCAGCGGGAAGCGATTGATGGCGCTTTCCGGCGCGTAGGAAAGGCAGAACGCCTCCATCCTCGGGTCGGTGGTGTGTCGCGCACGCGAACAGGTCGGCCCCTGTATCAGCAGCACCCCGGGAATGGCCACCCGCGGATTTGAGAAACCGGCAGGCAGGCTCAGCTCGGCCGGCAGGTCGGCGGTCAGACGGCGGCGCGCCTCCCCGGCGGCGGCGATCACCACTTTCGAGCCGGCGTTGAGGGCGCTGCCGGAGTAATCGAGGGTATCCACCGTCGTGCAGGTCTGGAAGTGCAGATCGCAGCGCCAGTCAACCCGCTCGAGAATGTGACGGAAAAACCCGGGGACATCGTGCACATCCAGATCGGGCTGATCCTCCCGCGCGGTCAGCAAAAGATATTTGGCCAAAGACAGCTGGCCCTGACCGAGAATGGCATTGGCGATGGTCAGCAGTTCCTGGGGGCGCCGCTGTCGGGCGTAGGGGACATAACGCTCGCTGCCGATAGCCAGCAGCAGGGGGTGCACCCCGGCCGCGTCGACGGCATGCACCGCATGCACCCCCGGCAGCACGGTGGGGATGAGGTCGCCCGTCAGTTCGTGGATAAAAGCGCCAAAACTCGTATCTTCCTGCGGCGGTCGCCCGACGCTGGTAAAGGGCCAGATGGCGCCGTGACGATGGTAGACCTGTTCCACCTGCACCACGGGAAAATCATGGGCAAGGCTGTAATAGCCCAGGTGGTCGCCAAAGGGCCCTTCCGGCAGGGTACGCTGCGGGTCGACGGTGCCGGTGATGACGAAATCCGCCTCGGCCGGCATGGGCAGTTGGCCCGGTGGTGTCACCAGCGAAATTCGGTGCCCGCCCAGGACTCCGGCAAAAGAGAGCTCGGGCATTCCCTCCGGCAGGGGCATGACTGCCGCCACCGTCAGGCTCGGCGGCCCGCCCACAAAGATATTGACGCGAAAGGGCACCCCCTGTTCCAGGGCTTCGGCATGATGCACCCCGATGCCCCGGTGGATCTGGTAATGAAGACCCACCTCCGCCTCGGGACGGTAATGGCCGCCGGATATCTGCACCCGGTACATCCCCAGATTGCTCTGGCGCCAACCGGGGTTGCGGATGCTCTCCGAATAGACCTGCGGCAGGGTGATGAAAGCGCCGCCGTCATCGGGCCAGGACTTGAGCTGGGGGAGCTGGCTCAGACTGGTGCGTCCGGCCAGTATGGGGCCGGACTTCACCCGCTTGGGCAGCAGGTGCAGAGCCCCGCGGGGCACACCGGCATATTTGAGGGGGTTTTTTAGAAAGGAGGCCGGATTGATCTTGAGATCGGCCAGGCGAGCCAGGGTATCGAGAGTATCACGAAAGATCGTGCGGGTCCGCTCCAGGGTACCGAAGAGATTGCCGACCATGGGAAAGCGGCTGCCCTTGACGCGGGCAAAGTAAAGGGCCGGTCCCCCCGCCTGATAGACCCTTCTCTGGATGGCGGCCGCCTCCAGGTTCGGATCGATCTCGCATTCGATGCGAACAAGTTCTCCCCGGGCTTCCAGGTCGCGGACACACTCTCGAAGGTTTTTATAACCCATTGATTTGTAACGCCCTTTCACACAAGATGAAATAGCGCATCTTACCGAACCGCTTGGGAGATTTCAACAGGAGATTCCGTCGTCCTTGCATCTTGCCGGGCATGGGTTTAATCTCGGCAGATGAGAAGGTATCAAAGGGAGGAAAGTATGACCGAACAGACTGAAGCGCCCGTGCTGGAAATTGAGCCTAAAACCGGCCGGAACCTGGACCCGCTGGTGAAGGTGACCCATGCCGTCTACGCCCTGCAGGCCGCCAGTTTCTTCCTCGGCATCTCTCTCTTTGCCGCCGTCATCGTGAACTATATCAAAAAGGAGGACGTCGCCGGCACCTGGCTGGAAAGCCATTTCCGCTGGCAGATGCGCACTTTCTGGTTCACCCTGCTCTGGCTTTTCCTGGGGGCGCTGACCTTCATCGTCGTTATCGGCTACTTCATTCTGACGGGGGCCGCCATCTGGCTCATCTACCGCATCGCCAAGGGCTGGATATTCCTGGCGGAAAGACGTCCCCTCCCCGTCTGATTCAGCCCTGTGGCGACAGGTCGGTCGTGCCCGGCTCCCTCCGACCCGTCCCGAGTCATTCGTCCTTAGGTGCCTTTTGCTTCCAGGTGCTGACGATGTTGCCCTCCAGCCAGGGGAAAGAGCCTTTGAGCACCTGGCGGGCCACCCGGTAGGTACGGGTGTCGTCGTTGCAATAGACCTCCTGATGGAATCTCTTGATCCGCCTTCTGGCCTGGCGACAGAAGAGATCGGCCAGTTCCTCGGCTCCGGCGGGACAACCCGGGGAGGCACAGCGGGACAGCACCGCGCTCATGGCGAACAGCTCGGCTCCCGTATCGACCAGGCGGCCGAGGATCATCTGCTTTTTCTGCAAACCCTGCCGATGAACCATCATCATGTGGAAAAGATCCCTGGCCAGACGGCGGCTGGCTCTCTCGGCAAAGCGCAGATGCGAGGCCAGGGAACCCCGCAATTCGAAGCCCTCGGGGCCCTTGAAGCGCGGCAGCCACAACATCGGATACCAGCGTGCATAGAACTTGCCGGCCCCCACCACGTCGATTTTGGACGAGGTCGCCGAGGCGCCAGCGACGCGCATGTGGGGATCCAGCGCCTCGCGGGCAATGAACAGGCGCATAATTTCACTCGTCCCCTCGATGATGAGGTTGATGCGGGCGTCGCGCAGCAAGCGTTCCATGGGCATGGGCGCCTCACCCCTTCCCTGCAGCGACTCGGCGGTCTCGTACCCCCGGCCGCCGCGGATCTGCACCCCCGCATCCACCGTACGCCACAGGGCCTCGCTGCAATAGAGCTTGGCCAGGGCCGCTTCGAGGCGGATATCCATCTCCCCTCGGTCGGCCATGGCCGAGGTCAGCCAGGCCAGGCTTTCCACGGCAAAGATCTCGCCCGCCATGGTCGCCAGCTTGGCGGCCACCGCTTCGTGGTGCCCCACGGGAGCCCCCCACTGCCTGCGTTCGTTGGCCCATTCCGTGGCCATGGCCAGCGCCTGCTTCATGGCCCCGCCGCAGGCCGCCGGCAGGGTGAGCCGACCGGTGTTCAGCGTCTGCAGCGCCAGTTTCAGCCCCGTGCCGAGGCCAAGGACGATATTTTCCTTTGGCACCCGCACATTGTCGAAGCGCAGCAGGCCGTTCTGAATCCCCTTCAGGCCCATGAAATCACAGCGGTGTTCGGTGGTCAGCCCGTCCGACTGCCCTTCGACCACGAAAGCCGTGATCTCCGGCCGCTCTTCCGCCGGATCGTTGGTGCGGGCCATGACGATGAGCAGGTCCGCTACCGGTCCGTTGCTGATCCACAGCTTATGCCCGTTGATCAGGTAGGCTTCGCCATCGGCAGTGGGAACCGCGGTGGTGGTCATTTTGGAGGGATCGGAGCCGACTCCGGGCTCGGTCAGAGCAAAAGCGCTGATCTCCCCCTTGGCCAGCCGTGGCAAATATTTTTCTTTCTGCTCATCGGTGCCGAACATCTTCAGCGGTTGCGGTACCCCGATGCTCTGGTGCGCCGACAGCAGCACCGCCGTCGAGGCGCAGTGGCTGGCCACCAGCTGCACGATGCGGTTGTAGTTGACCTGGGACAGACCGAGCCCGCCGTATTCAGTCGGCAGCTTGATGCCGAACAAGCCCATATCCCGCAGCCCGTCAATTACCTCAGGCGGGATCTCCTTCTCCCGGTCGATGCGATCGGCGTCAACCTCCGCCGCCAGAAATAGTTTTACCTTCTCCAGTATGCGGTCGCCGGCCCGCCGGTCTTCCGGATCCTGTTCCGGGTAGGGATGAATCAGGTCGGGACGGAACCGCCCCATGAACATCTCGCCGACAAAGCTTGGCAACTGCCATTCCGTCTCCCGGGCCGCTTCGGCCACCTCCAGGGAGCGTTTTTCTTCCATGCCCGGCTTGCTCATCGTTAACCTCCATCACATGCGGGTTTGTCCATTCGTCCTAACAGCTTAACAGGTTTTCCCCGGCTTGCTTCGAGGCCATTGCGCTCGGCGGCACGCTTTCTACTTCAACCCCAGATCGTGCTTTTCCAAGGCCAGCAGGCGATCCCGGTATTCGGCCGCCTTTTCAAATTCAAGTTCGGCGGCCGCCTGCAGCATCTGCTGACGCAGCTCCTTGATTTCCTTTTCGATTTCTTTGGCGCTGCGATATTTGTCCGGCGCCTCCGCGGCCAGGGGTACCTCGACATAATCCTTTTCGGCAATATCCTCCAGAATGGTGCGCAGCGACTTCTTGACCGTCTCCGGGGTAATGCCGTGGGCCTCGTTGTAGGCCAGCTGGGCGGTGCGGCGGCGTTGGGTCTCGTCGATGCAGGCCTGCATGGAGCGGGTGATGCGGTCGCCATACATGATGACGTGCCCGTTGACGTTGCGGGCCGCCCGGCCGCAGGTCTGAATCAGCGAGCGCTCGCTGCGCAGGAAACCCTCCTTGTCGGCATCGAGGATGGCCACCAGGGAGACTTCCGGGATATCGAGCCCCTCCCGCAGCAGGTTGATGCCGATGAGGACATCGAAAACCCCCTGGCGCAGATCACGGATGATCTCCATGCGCTCCACGGTGTGGATATCCGAATGGAGATAGCGGACTTTGATCTGGAGCTCTTCAAGATAAGCGGTGAGATCTTCGGCCATGCGCTTGGTCAGGGTCGTCACCAGCACCCGCTCGCCGGCCGCTGCCGTCGCCCGGATTTCGTGAATAAGGTCGTCGACCTGCTCACCGGCCGGACGCACTTCGATGGGGGGATCGACGAGTCCCGTCGGGCGCACGATCTGTTCCACCACCACCCCTTGCGCCTTCTGGAGTTCATAGTCGGCGGGAGTGGCTGAAACGTACACCGTCTGTATCCCCTTGGCCTCAAACTCCTCGAAGGTCAGCGGCCTGTTGTCAAGCGCCGAGGGCAGGCGGAAACCGAAGTTGACGAGGGTTTCCTTGCGCGAGCGGTCGCCGCGGTACATGGCCCCGATCTGAGACACCGTGGCATGGCTCTCGTCGATGAAAAGCAGGGCATCTTCGGGGAAGTAGTCGAAGAGGGTGGCCGGCGGCTTACCGGGCTGGCGACCGTCGAGAAAGCGGGAATAGTTTTCGATCCCCTGACAGTAGCCCATCTCTTCCATCATCTCGATATCGAAGAGGGTGCGCTGTTCGATGCGCTGCGCTTCCAGCAGCATGTTGTTGGCGCGGAAATACTGGATGCGTTCCCTGAGCTCGTCCTGGATCTCGACGATGGCGCGGTCGAGGGTCGGCTTGGTGGCCACGTAGTGGCTGGCGGGGAAGATGGCCGTCTTCGGCAGGCGGTCGATGATCCTGCCGCGCAGGGGATCGACCTCGCTGATCGATTCGATCTCATCACCGAAATAGGTGACGCGCAGGGCCCGATCTTCTTCGTAGGCGGGAAAGATCTCGACGGTATCGCCCCGCACCCGGAAGGTACCGCGGTGGAAATCGACGTCGTTGCGGCTGTACTGGATCTCCACCAGCTTGCGCAGCAATTCGTCGCGGGGAAGTTCCATCCCCTCTTCCAGCCCGACCAGCATCCCGTAATAGGCCTCTGGCGAACCGAGACCGTAGATGCAGGAGACTGAGGCCACGATGAGGACGTCCCGCCGGCTGAGCAGGCTGCGCGTAGCACTGTGGCGCAGCTTGTCGATCTCTTCGTTGATGGAGGAATCCTTCTCGATGAAGGTGTCGGTGGAGGGAACGTAGGCTTCGGGCTGATAGTAATCGTAGTAGGAGACGAAATACTCCACGGCATTGTTGGGGAAGAGCTCCTTGAACTCCCCGTAAAGCTGGGCGGCCAGGGTCTTGTTATGGGCCAGCACCAGCGCGGGCCGCTGCACTTCGGCGACCACGTTGGCCATGGTGAAGGTCTTGCCGGACCCCGTCACGCCAAGCAGGACCTGGTGCGGATCCTGGCGTTGGACTCCATCCACCAGTTCCTGGATGGCGCGCGGCTGATCGCCGCGCGGCTGATAGTCAGATTTCAGTTCGAATCGTGCCATGGCTGCACCCTTTCGCCGGCGGGCGTCCCAAACGCAAAAGGGGGCTCATTCGCCCCCAGTCTTGCCTTTTTGCCGCTGTTTATCCTTCGTCCACTACTTGAGTTTCCAGGTTGTTCCCTCGGGCGAGTCAAGCAAAAGAACGCCCTTGGCGGCCAGCTCGTCGCGAATGGCGTCAGCCCGGGCGAAATCCCGGTTTTTTCGGGCCTGCTTGCGTTCCTCGATCAAGCCTTCGATCAGCGCCGGACTCAGGCCACTGTCGGCGAGACCTTCTTCCTGGGTTTTGGCAAGCCAGGCGGCCGGTGCGGAACGGAAGAGTCCCAAGACGCCCCCCAGCTTCTCGACCTTGGTCAGACCGTCTTTCAGAACCAGCAGGGACAGCGGGCACTCGTCGAAACGCTTTTCGCCCATGATGCGATTCATGCCGCGAACCGCTTCGAAGAGATGGCCAATGGCCAGAGCGGTATTGAAGTCATCGTCCATGGCCTCGCAGAAGCGGTCTTCCAGGGCTTCGATGCGGTCATAGACCTCCCGTTCCTCGTCTTTAACTACTTCACAGGGGACCTGGCTGGGAATCGGCGTCTTCTCGAGGATATCGTGGGCCGCTTTGAGGGATTCGTAAAAGCGGGTCAGCCCGGCCTTGGCGTCCTCCAGGTTCTGGTCAGAGAAATCGATGGGAGAACGGTAGTGGGCCGACAGGATGAAGAAGCGCACCACTTCGGGATCGTATTTTTTCAGGATGTCGCGGATGGTAAAGAAATTGCCCAGGGACTTGCTCATCTTCTCCTGGTTCACGTTGACGAAGCCGTTGTGCAGCCAGTATTTGACAAAGGGCTGCTCAAAAGCACCTTCACTCTGGGCTATTTCGTTTTCATGGTGGGGAAAGACCAGATCTTTGCCGCCGCCATGAATATCGAAGGACTCCCCGAGAAATTCCACCGACATGGCCGAGCACTCGATGTGCCAGCCCGGCCGTCCCGGTCCCCAGGGCGACTCCCAGGCGGGCTCCCCCGGCTTGGCGGCCTTCCACAGGGCGAAATCCATGGGGTTGCGCTTGCGTTCCCCGGGCGCGATACGGGCGCCGGCCCGCATCTCGTCCATGTTGCGCTTGCTCAGTTTGAGATAGTCGGGAAATTTATCGACGGCGTAATAGACGTCCCCATCCGCTTCGTAGGCCATGCCCTTGTCGATCAGTCTCTGAACAATGGCCTGGATCTGGGGAATGAACTCGGTCGCCTTGGGCTGGTGGGTTGGCAGTTCCAGGCCCAGAGCGGCCATATCCTCGTCAAAAGCCCGGATGAACTCTTCGGAGAGCTCCTTGCTGGAAATCCCCCGCTCATTGGCCCGCTTGATAATCTTGTCGTCGACGTCGGTGTAATTGCGCACGTAGGTGACATCATAACCGGCAAAACGCAGATAGCGGTAGACGATGTCAAAGACGATATTGGCCCGGGCATGGCCGATGTGGCAGTAATCGTAGACTGTGACGCCACAGACGTACATGCCGACTTTGCCGGGCTGCAGCGGCACGAATTCTTCTTTGTTGCCGGTGAGGGTATTGAAAACGCGCAAGGTCATGAAAAAAGACTCTCCTTGTCTGTGCTATTAAATTGAGAGCCGCCAGCGCGGGGCTGACGGTCTCACCTTAATAGCACAGGATATCAGTCATGGAAACCCCATTTGACCAAGGGTTTCGGATCAACGGACTCTCGGGGAGGGTCATTTGCCCGCCTTGGCCCAGGAATCCCTGAGGGTGGCCGCCCGATTGAAAACCAGGGCTCCGGCCGCGGAATCCCGTGAATCGACACAGAAATAGCCCTGACGTTCAAACTGGAAGACCTGCCCTGCCGCAGCCTGCGCCAGCGAAGGCTCGACCGGGCATTTCACCAGGATCTCCAGGGAGTCGGGATTGAGATAGCTCCGATAGTCGGTGCCGTCCTTGTCTCCGGACGGGTTGGCCTGGCTGAAGAGACGGTCGTAAAGCCGCACCTCGGCCTCCACCGCATGCCGGGCCGACACCCAGTGGATCGTCCCCTTGACCTTGCGGCCGTCGGCCGGCGCCGCCCCCCTGGTCTGAGGATCGTAGCTGCAGCGCAGTTCCAGCACTTCGCCTGTCTGCTCGTCCTTGATGACGCGCTCGCATTTGATGATGTAGCCATAGCGCAGGCGGACCTCCTGCCCCGGCGCCAGCCGGAAAAACTTTTTGGGCGGATCTTCCATGAAGTCCTCCCGGTCGATATAGACCTCCCGGCAGAAGGGTACGAGGCGGCTGCCCATTTCGGGGCGCTGCGGATGATTGGCCGCTTCGAATTCCTCCACCTGGTCTTCCGGGTAATTCTCGATGACGAGCTTGAGGGGGCGAAGCACGCCCATCACCCGGGGCGCCGTTTCATTGAGGTCTTCGCGCAGGCAATCCTCGAGGACGCTCATGTCGATCCAGCTGTCGCTCTTGCCGACACCGATACGGTCACAGAAGGTGCGGATAGCCGCCGGGGTGAACCCGCGTCGGCACAGGCCGGCGATGGTGGGCATGCGGGGGTCGTCCCAGCCCGCCACGTCCTTCTTCTGCACCAGTTCCAGCAGCTTGCGTTTGCTCATCACGGTGTATTCGAGGTTGAGACGGGCAAACTCATACTGACGGGGACGGCTGGGCAGGCTCAGATTATCGATAAACCAGTCGTAGAGGGGTCGATGATCTTCGAACTCCAGCGTGCAGATGGAATGGGTCACCCCTTCGATGGCGTCCGACAAGGGGTGGGCGAAGTCGTACATGGGGTAGATGCACCACTGATTGCCCGTACGGTAATGGCTCGCCCGCTGGATGCGGTACATGACCGGATCGCGCAGATTCATGTTGGGCGAGGCCATATCGATCTTGGCGCGCAGCGTATGGGCGCCGTCCGGAAACTCGCCGGCCCGCATGCGGTGAAAAAGGTCCAGGTTCTCCTCGGCGGAACGGCTGCGGTAAGGGCTCTCCTGTCCCGGCTCGGTCAGGGTGCCCCGCATGGCGCGGACCTCGTCCGGCTTGAGGCTGTCGACATAGGCCTTGCCGGCCGCAATGAGCTGGCAGGCAAAGTCGTAGAGCTGTTCGTAATAATCCGAGGCGTAGTAGAGGTGCTCTCCCCAGTCGAAACCCAGCCAGCGCACGGCATCCTTGATGGCCTCGACATACTCGACGCTTTCTTTTTCCGGGTTGGTATCGTCCAGACGCAGATGGCAGCGACCGCCGAAATCGGCCGCCAGGCCGAAATTGAGACAGATGGATTTGGCGTGGCCGATGTGCAGATAGCCATTGGGCTCTGGCGGAAAGCGCGTCACCACCGGCCCCACCACGCGTTGTTCCTTGAGGTCGGCACTGATGATGTTGCGGATAAAGTGAGATACCGGTGCAGCGTCTGGCGTACTCATAAGGAATCCTTCCCTGTGTTCTGTAAAAAAGGCCCTTCAGGCCATCAAAAAGCCGTGCTTTTAGTCCCTGATCTTCTGCAGAAGGACAACGGCGTGGGTCGAAATGCCCTCACCCCGCCCCTCGAATCCCAGTTTTTCCGTCGTGGTCGCCTTCACGTTGACTCTGGTGCTCTCCGTTGCGCAGGCTTCGGCAATATGGCTGACCATCTGCCCGACATACGGGGCCAGTTTGGGTCGCTGAGCGATGACGGTCGCATCGATATTGCCGATGGTGTAGCCCTTTGCCGCCGCCAGGGTCATGACATGCCTGAGCAGGACCAGGCTGGAGATGCCCCGGTAAGCCGGATCGGTATCGGGAAAGTGCCGGCCGATATCCCCGAGAGCCAGCGCCCCCAGGATCGCGTCACAGATGGCGTGGAGAAGGACGTCGGCGTCGGAGTGGCCCAGCAGTCCGAGTTCATAGGGTATTTCAACGCCACCGAGAATGAGTTTCCTGTCCTGCACCAAGCCGTGGACATCGTAGCCGTGACCGACTCTCAGCATGGGGAATCCTCCTGACCGGCCTGCCAGATGGCCTCGGCGGCCACCAAATCTTCCGGCGTCGTGATCTTGATGTTGCGGTAGTCGCCTTCGACCATGGCGACGGGCAGTCCCAGTCGCTCCACCAGACTGGCGTCATCCGTGCCGAGAAAACCATCCGCCAGGGCCTGCTGGTGGGCCTTGGCGATAATCTCGAAACGGAAGGCCTGGGGGGTCTGCGCCTGCCAGAGGCAGCTGCGATCCGGGGTGCCAGACACCATCCCATGGCGCACTTCTTTAATGGTGTCTTTGACCGGTACGCCCGCCAGGCAGGCGCCGGTGCGCTTGGCGCTTTCGACGAGATCCGCCAGACGGTGGCCGGGGAAGAAGGGACGCACCCCGTCATGAATCAGAATGATGTCGCCGGGGGCCGCGCCACAGGCCAGCAAGCCATGGCGCACAGAATCCTGACGCTGGGCGCCGCCGGCCACGACCTCTCGCACCTTGGCGAAACCATAGCGGCGCACCACCTCCTCCTGGCAGAAGGCGATCTCAGCCGCAGGGGAGATGACATAAATCGCATCAATAAGGGGATGAGAGTCGAAACAGGCGAGGGTGTGGGCCAGAATGGGTCGTCCCGCCAGACGGAGGTACTGCTTGTTGACAGCGGCTCCCATACGGCGCCCCAGGCCGGCGGCGGGGATCAGAACGATGACACTCATGCTGCTCCGAAAAAGACGAGCCGCATCCCCGCAACCGAGCGGAGCAGGGATTGAAGGCTGTCGTGAATCCCGTCTCTACAACGGTTGACCCTTTGAAGGCGAAAAAGAAAAACCAGACGCCAAGGCGTCCGGTTTCATGGAAATGGTTGGCACGCTCCTAGTTCAGGAAGCAGTTTTCCAGACGTTCGACGACCAGGTTTTCCTCGGCGCCTTCAGCCAGCGCAATTTCTTTCACCAGCAGTTTGCGGGCCAGCTCCAGAACCTTTTTCTCCCCGTAGGAAAGCTCCTTGCCTTCCTTGATGAGATAGAGTTCCCGGAGAACTTCCGCCACTTCAAAGAGATCGCCGGACTTGATCTTTTCGTTGTATTCCCGCTGTCTTCTGCTCCAGGAGACGCCGCCGCTGGCATCGGTCTGCTTGTCGCCGAGCACATCGTAAAGAGAGGGAATCTGGTCCTTGCCGATCAGACCCCGCAAACCCACATTGCCCGCATTGGACACCGGGACCATGATGAGCATATCGCTGTCTACGATCCGAAGGACATAAAACTCATGCTTTTGTCCGGCAAACTCCTTGGCTTCAATCGCCTCGATCACCCCTACCCCTTGTGCGGGGTATACTGCCTTATCACCGACTTTAAACATGCTTTTTCCCCTTTCGGAAACCTTGAAAATATACCACAGTCAGCCACTTTGGTCAACAGGTGCAGATGGTTTGAGCCTTGGCGTTACCCCGCCGCCATCGCATTTTGACCTGTCATTTCTAGTTGTTCGTGTTATTTTGTGCCTTTAGGGCAACCTGGTATTCACTGCTCACGAAAGGACGCTCGGATCATGAAAATAGCCATTATCGGAGCTGGAGCTCTCGGTCTTTACTACGGGGCCATGCTGCAGCGAAGCGGCCATGACGTCCAGTTTCTGTTGAGGCGGGACTATACGGCGATCCGCGAGAAAGGACTGACCGTCACCTCGGTAAATGGCGACTTTCATCTCCCTGAGGTGCGCGGAGTCAGGGCGGCCGCCAACCTGGATCCTGCTGATCTGGTCATTGTCGGGCTGAAAACTTTTCACAATGATCAACTGCCCGAACTCTGCCGACCGGCGGTGGGCAAAAACACGGCCCTTCTGACCCTGCAAAACGGCCTGGGGAACGAAGAACGGCTGGCCGCCACCTTTGGCGACGATCGTGTCATGGGGGGTGTGGCGTTTTTGTGCTCCAATCGCGGGGAACCCGGCACTGTCCACCATCTGGGGCAGGGGGCCATACGGCTGGGAGAATTCAGGGGCGGCGCTTCGACCCGGGCGGAAGAGACAGCGGCACTCTTCCGGAAGGCCGGCGTCCCCTGTGAGGCGGTCGCTGATCTGGCCAAGGCCCGCTGGGAAAAACTGATCTGGAATATCCCCTTCAACGGACTCTGCGCACTGACCCAGCGCCCCACGGGCGGCCTGCTTGCCTCAGCCGCCGTACAGCAGGAGGTGGAAGCCATCATGCGAGAAGTCATCGCCGGCGCCAACGCGCAGGGCCTCAGTGCCCCTATTGACGCGGCCGAGGTTATTCCCCGTCTTTTGGAGGTAACCGAAACGATGGGCGACTATCGCCCCAGCATGATGATCGATCGGCAGGAAGGGCGCCCCCTTGAGCTGGACGCCATCTACGGCAGAGCCCTGTCCCTGGCGGCGGCAAGGCAGGTCGATATGGCAAAAACCCGCCTGCTCTTTGCCCTGCTGCAACTTGGCGAAGAGAGCTGAGCGGCAAGGCCCCTTGACGCGGGAAAACTCGCGATAATCAATTGATCTGCACGATATTTCCGTTCTGAACCTGCAGCAGAAAGAGAACCTTTTCTGCCTCCCCCTCCGGGGTGAAAGAGGTCGCCCCGGTGACACCGGGATAGTTGACGACCTGCATGAGTGCCTGCCGAAAGTCTTCTCTCGTCCTTATCTCCGGACGCGACAGAATCGACAGCAAGAGGGTGGCGACGTCATAGCCCTGAGCTTCCAGGATGGACGGCTCTTCTCCGTAGACCTCGAAATAGCGCGCGACAAAATCCTGCACGAAGGGATAAGGGCTGTACGGGAAGAAGCCGTCGACAAAAACGGCCTTTTCCACATAATCGCCGGCCACGCGGATCAACTCCGGTGAATTCCAGCCGTTGATGCCGAGAAGCTGCACATTCTCAACCTCGTAATAGGCCAACTGGGGCACCAGCAAGCCGACGCGGTCGGCGTAATCCGGAATAAAGAGCGCCTCAAAATCCAGCGTGGCGCAGGCAGACGTCTCTTCTTCGACCGACTCCCCTTCTTCCGCCGCTTCTTCTTCCGGTGCATCAGGATCCTGGTTCAGCAGCAATTTGATGGAGCGGCGAAAATCCGTGCCTTCCGTTGGAAAGCCCTGGGTCTTCACCACAACCCCGCCGCGTGCCTCCACGGCCGCGCTGAAGAGTTCCGCCATCTCCCGCCCCAGTCTATTTTCCGGGTAAAGAACGGCGAAACCGTGCAGACCTTTTTCTACCACGGCATAGTGGGCCAAAGCCTCCGCCTGCAGGCGGCTGGTCAGGGAATTTCGAAACACGTAGGAGCCGATCGCGGCCAGCCCGTCCCGCGGGGAGAGAGCCATGAGCGGCACCGCCTCCGACTGCGCGGTCGCGGCAGCGGCTTCGGCGGCCACGCCGGACAGGGGACCGGCTACCGCCATGACGCGGTCTTCCCTGGCCAGCGTTCTGACGGCAGCGGCCGCGGTCTCGGCTTCGCCTCCGCCATCACGAAAAACCAGATTGACCTCCGAAGCGCCTACCTCTTCGATGTTAGCGGCAAGCGCCATGCCTTTACGAACCAGTTCGCCAAAAGGGGCAAACTTTCCACTCAAAGGCAGCACCGCCCCAATGGTTCGCTGCAGCCAGGGCCGACCGGTTATCCGATCCAGAAGATTCAGGGCTTCCGCCCGGGAGGGAAAGTCTTTTTTCGTCTGGGCGAGTCGCTCCAGCACAAGCCCGGCTCTTTGCCTTTCTCCCCGCTCAAAAGCGCGGGAGGCGAGCACGTAATCGGCTTCAAGGCCTAAGGGGCCGCCGGCAAACATGAAGGCGGCCTCGGCCAGCTCATCATCACGTAATTCTTCACGCATGGCGCGCTGGGCGCGACCGAGCACCGCCGCATCCAGCTCCCCCATCCGGTGCATCAACACCAACGCTTCGAGATGCCTGCCCTGCAGGGCATGTGCCTCAGCCAGCGCGTTCAGGCGCATCATCCGGACTTCGGGCGACAGAGAGGCGGGCTGCCCCTTCGTCAACAAAGCCAGGCCGCGTTCAAGGTGACCGGCCGATACGAGGGCGGCTCCTTCAACGATCCGGCCTTCCGGTCCCTTGGCACTTTCCGGGACACGGTCCAGGTGCAGAAAAACCAGATCTGTCTCTCCACGGTTCTGAAATATCCGGGCCAACAGAAGGTGGGCCTGAGGCACATAATCGGAAGCGGGATAATCCTCCAGAAAAGTTCGCAGCGCCGCCAGGGCGGCCTCCGGCTGGCCCAGAGACAACAAGGTCTTGCCCGCCTCAAAGGCCTGCAGGTCGGGTGCGGCCGCTACCGTGACCGGTATCGCCGATAGTTCTTCTTCCACAGCCAGTGCCATTGGTACGCCGGCCAGACCGACCCACAGGGCCAGGAACCCGATTACAATGCCTTTCATCGCTCCCCCTTCCAAAACGGCCACGTCAAGCTCTTTTCATGGTCGTTCTCACTAGCCGAACAGTTCCTTGACCTTGGTGAAGAAACTCTTTCCCATGGGATGGCATTCCTCACCCTCTTCCCGGGCGAATTCTTCGAGCAGCTCCCGCTGCCGCGCCGTCAGCTTGGTGGGCGTCTCCACCCGCAGCACCACCAGCTGATCCCCTCTGGAATACCCTTGCAGGGATGGGAAGCCCAGACCCTGCAGCCTGAGAACCTTTCCCGATTGAGTACCGGGGGCAACCTTGATCTTGACCTTCTTCTCCAGGGTCGGCACCTCAAACTCACAGCCCAAGGCGGCCTGCACGAAGGAGATGGGCGTCTCGCAAAGGATATCCTGCCCCTCGCGCTGGAAAAGGGGATGTTCCTTCACGGTGATCACCACAAATAGGTCGCCTGGGGGGCCGCCCTGGGAGCCGGCTTCCCCCTCCCCGTTAAGTTTGAGACGGTTGCCCGTTTCCACCCCGGCCGGAATTTTCAGGGAAACCGTCTTCTTCCCCTTGATGCGTCCGCTCCCTTTGCACTCCGGGCAGGGACTGTCGATGATCTTCCCTTCACCGGCACAGTCAGGACAGGGTCTGGTCAGGGAGAAAAAACCCTGCTGGTAACGCACCTGTCCGGCCCCACGGCAGGTGGGACAGGTTTTGGCGCTGGTTCCTTTTTTGGCTCCGGAGCCGTCGCAGGCCTCGCAGCTCTGGTACTTGGGGATCTGAATCTTGGTTTCGACGCCGAAAGCGGCTTCCTCGAAGGAGATGGTCAGGTTGTAGCGCAGATCGTCGCCGCGTCTGCCCCGACCGCGTCGCGTGCCGCCACCGAAGATATCGCCGAAAATGTCGCCAAAAATATCTTCAAAGGGACTGCCGCCGAAACCGAACCCTTCAGAGGAAAAACCGCCGCCGCCGAGACCGGCGTGGCCGTACTGGTCATAGGTGGCGCGTTTCTGGGGATCGGAAAGCACCGCGTAGGCCTCGGAGAGTTCCTTGAAGCGGTCTTCCGCTTCCTTGTCACCGGGGTTTTTGTCCGGGTGAAACTTGATGGCCAGGCGGCGATAAGCTTTTTTTATCTCCGTTTCGCTGGCATTGCGGTTGACTTCCAGTACTTCGTAATAATCACGTTTGCCGTTGGCCAAGAGTCGATCCTTTTTCCTGGGGTCAAAATGGTGGTAGGGGCACGGCGCACCGTGCCCCTACCGGGCTGCAGATAAACTGTGGAATCCAGTTATTTCTTGGAGTCGTCGACTTCTTCGAACTCGGCGTCGACCACGTCGTCGGGACCCGCGTCTTTGGGACCGGCGGCGCCTTCTTCCGGAGCCGCGCCCTCTGCCGCCTGGGCCTTGGCATACATAGCCTCGGCAAGCTTGTGGCTGGCCTGGGCCAGTTCTTCCGACTTCTTCTTGATCTCGTCGGCGTCACTGCCCTCCATGGCTTTTTTCAGCGCTTCGAGGCCCTCCTCGATCTTCTTGCGGGTGTCGGCGTCCACCTGGTCGCCGTGCTCCTTGAGGGACTTCTCGGTGGTGTAGACCAGGCTGTCCGCCTGATTGCGGGCTTCGATCAGCTCTCGTTTCTTCTTGTCCTCGGAAGCGTGGCTCTCGGCATCCTTGACCATCTTCTCGATTTCTTCCTCGGACAGACCGGAAGAGGCGGTGATGCGGATGGACTGTTCCTTGCCGGTGCCGAGATCCTTGGCCGATACGTGCAGAATGCCGTTGGCATCCAGATCGAAGGTCACCTCGATCTGGGGAACGCCGCGGGGGGCTGCCGGGATGCCGACGAGCTCGAAACGGCCGATGGTCTTGTTGTCGGAGGCCATCTCGCGCTCACCCTGCAGGACATGCACCGAGACGGCGGGCTGATTGTCGGCAGCCGTCGAGAAAATCTGGCTCTTCTTGCAGGGGATGGTGGTGTTCTTCTCGATCAGCTTGGTCATGACCCCACCCAGGGTTTCAATACCCAGGGAGAGCGGGGTGACGTCCAGCAGCAACACATCCTTGACGTCGCCTTTGAGGACACCGCCTTGAATTGCCGCCCCGATAGCCACGACCTCGTCCGGATTGACCCCTTTGCTGGGCGTCTTGCCGAAGATGTCCTGCACTTTTTTCTGCACCGCCGGCATGCGGGTCATGCCACCGACCAGAATGACCTCGTCGATCTCGGAAGCCGACAGGCCGGCATCCTTGAGGGCGACCTTACAGGGGTTGACCAGTTTGTCGAGCAGGTCGGCACAGATGCTCTCGAGCTTGGCCCGGGTCAGCTTGAGGTTGAGATGTTTGGGGCCGCTCTGATCCGCGGTGATAAAGGGCAGATTGATGTCGGTCTCCATGGAGGACGACAGCTCGATCTTGGCCTTTTCAGCCCCTTCTTTCAGGCGCTGCAGAGCCATTTTGTCGCCGCGCAGGTCGATGCCCTGATCTTTTTTGAACTCATCGGCGATGTAGTCGATGATGCGCTGGTCGAAATCCTCACCACCGAGAAAGGTGTCGCCATTGGTCGATTTGACCTCGAAAACACCGTCGCCGAGTTCCAGGATGGAGATGTCAAAGGTGCCTCCACCCAGGTCGAAAACGGCGATCTTCTCTTCCTTTTTCTTGTCCAGGCCGTAGGCCAGGGCCGCCGCCGTCGGCTCGTTGATGATGCGCAGCACGTTGAGACCGGCGATCTTGCCGGCATCCTTGGTCGCCTGGCGCTGGGAATCGTCAAAATAAGCGGGCACGGTGATGACGGCCTCGGTGACCGTCTCGCCGAGATAGTCTTCCGCCGTCTGCTTCATCTTCTGCAGAACCATGGCGGAGATTTCCGGGGGGCTGTACTGCTTGCCGCGGGCTTCCACCCAGGCATCGCCGTTTTCCGCCTTGGTGATCTTGAACGGGCTGATCTTGATGTCCTTGGCCACCGCTTCCGTGTCGAACTTGCGCCCGATGAGACGTTTGATGGCAAACAGGGTGTTTTCGGGATTGGTCACCGCCTGGCGTTTGGCCTGCTGGCCGACTACCCGCTCGCCGCTTTCGGTGAAAGCCACCATGGACGGGGTGGTGCGGGATCCTTCCGAATTCGCTATGACAATGGGCTCGCCACCTTCCATGATCGCCACGCAGGAATTGGTCGTTCCCAGATCGATACCGATTACTTTAGCCATGATATATATCCTCCTTTAGACGTTTAGCTGTTTGTTCTCTTTGCCGAAATGTTCAGGGAGTCTCCGTCTCGGGCGTCTTTGCCGCCGCGCGCGTCACCATGACCAGGGCCGGACGCAACAGCCGGTCGTTCAGCAGATAGCCCTTTTGCAGCTCCTGCGCGACCGTGTTGGGGGGCTGGTCCGCACTTTCGATCTGCCCCATGGCCTCATGAACGGCGGAATCAAAGGGCTTGCCCAGCGCTTCAATGGGAACGACGCCGAATTTAGCCAAGGCCTTCCGGAACTGGTCCATGGTCATGCGCACCCCTTCAAGCAGACCCTTGGCGGCCTCTTCTTCCGTCGAGGCATGCTCGACGGCACGCTCCAAATTGTCCAGGACCGGCAAAAACTCGCGAATGAGATTTTCATTGGCAAAGCGGGCCAGATCCTCTTTCTCCCGCTGCGCTCTCTTGCGATAGTTTTCCAGGTCGGCGCAGGCCCGCACGTATTGATCATAATGGCGGGCGGCCTCTTCCTTGGCGGCGGCCAGGGCCGCTTCCGAAGCCGACTCGGCACCGGGTTCCCCGACGGGAATCTCCTCAGCGGCCGGCATCTCTTCGTTTTCACCCGCAGCGGGCATCTCCTGATTATCCTTTTTGGTCTCTGACACTGTCTTGCTCTCCTACTCCGATTCGATAGCCAGAATCTGGCTTACCAGTTTAGCGGTATAGTCGACTATGGGGATGACCATGGAATAGGGCATGCGGCTCGGGCCGATAACCCCAAGGGTTCCGATGGTTCCCTGGCGATCGGAATACGAGGAAGTCACCAGGCTGCACCCTTCGATTTCACTGTATTCCGTCGCGCTTCCGATAAAAATCTGCACACCCTGCGCCTTCTGACTCTTGTCGAGCAGGTCGACCAGCATACTCTTCTGCTCAAAGGTCCGGAACAACCGTTTCATCCGCTCCAGATCCGAGAATTCGGGCTGTTCCATGATATTGGACGCCCCTTCGATAAAGACCTGGCCGCCGAGTTCGTCCTTGAGAGCCTCGCCCGAAAGCAGCAGCGCTCTTTGCAGGAGCTGGTTGTAAAGGGCCTTCTCCCGGGACATTTCATCCAGGATCTTCTCCTTGATCTCCTGGATGGTCTTCCCGGTCAGGGTATGGTTGAGCATGTTGGTGATCTTTTCCAGTTCATCCTGGCGGATGGGCTCCTCCACCTCGATGATTTTGTTCTGCACCAGACCGCTCTGGGAGACAAAGACCACCAGAATCTTGCCCTGCGACAGCCGCAGGAATTCGATATGGCGAAAGACGGTGGAGCCCAGACGGGGGGCCATGACGATCCCCGTGTAGTTGGAGATGGCCGACAGCGCCTTGCCCGCCTCCTGCAAAAGCTCTTCAACCCGCAGCCCCCTGAAATGGTAGCGGCGCTCCAGGTCCTGGCGTTCCCGCAGGCTGAGTTGCCGAATCTGCAGAAGGGAATCGATGTAAAAGCGATAGCCCTTTTCGGTCGGAATCCGGCCGGCGGAGGTATGGGGCGAAACGAGATAACCCATATCTTCGAGGTCGGCCATGACATTGCGCACCGTCGCCGGCGACAGCCCCATCTGATGGCGGCGGGTCACACTGCGCGAACCGACCGGCTCAGCCGACTCGATATAATCCTCGATGATGGCTTCCAGTATCAGGCGACCACGTTCATTCAGGTCTTCTGCCATATCGCACCGTCCCACAAAAAACAGGAGCCGGCTGACCCGGCCCTGCCACACCCTGTTAGCACTCGAACCCTATGAGTGCTAACGGTGAACAACATAACAACGGCCCCTGGCTTTGTCAAGGGCAAAACCCGGGAGAAAATCGCGTCTTTTTACAGGAAATTCTGAATGAGATGATCGTAGAGAAGCCAGCCTGACAGGGCAAAATACCAACGCCCGTTTTCGTAAAGCAGATGGGGTGACGCCTTGCGTACCGCGGTGGGATAGGCCTCGGCTACGCCCTGACCAAAGCGCGCCCTGAAACACGCCTCGTCGACTCCCGCTGCCTCGCGCAGGCCGAGGTAAAGGGTTTCGGCCATGGCCCCGCGCCGGTCAAAGGTCTCGAGGTGGGTTCGCGGATCCCGCCCCTCCTTCAGGGCCCGGGCATAGCGGCCGATATCCGGGGGGACCTCCCAACGCTCCCCCCAGCCCTGGTCGCTGAAACTGTGGGCGCCAGGCCCCAGGCCGAGATAACCCTGGCGCCGCCAGTAAACCTGATTGTGCCGGCAGGCGTGCCCCGGCCGGGCGTAGTTGGAAATCTCATAGTGGTCGTAGCCGGCGCCGCTCAGGCGTTCATGCAGCGCCACATACATTTCGGTGGCGAGGTCTTCGGCGGCCGGGTGCAGCAACGCCTGGCGCTGCAGTTCTTCAAAAGGGGTGCCCTCTTCCACGGTCAGGCCATAACAGGAGAGATGTTCGGGCTGCAGGGAGAGGACGGCTTCCACATCAGCCATCAACTGGGACAGCGACTGCGCTGGCAGGCCGAACATGAGGTCGCAGGACAGGTTGTCAAATCCCGCCTGCCTGGCCCACCCTACCGCCTGCCGGCCTTCTGCCGCCGTATGCAGACGCCCTAGCGTCTGGAGCTTGTCATCCCGGAGGGATTGCAGCCCCAGGGAGAGCCGATTGATTCCGGCCGCCCTGAAACCAGAGAGAATGTCGAGACTCAGGGTGCCGGGGTTGGCCTCGAGGGTCACCTCCGCCTCGGCCTCGAGGCCGAACAGACGATCCACCTCCGCCAGGATCGCCTCCACGGAGGACGGGCTCAGCAGCGAAGGGGTGCCGCCGCCGAAAAAGACGGTGGAAAAAGGGCCGGCCTGGTCCCGTTCAGCCTGCAGACGCAGATGGGCCATCAGCAGTCGGGGGAATTCCTGAAAGAGAGGGGATGTTCGGGTGACCGAAAAAAAATCGCAGTAAGGGCACTTGCGCAGACAGAAGGGGATGTGGAGATAGAGGGCTTTCATAAATGTGCGGAGAGGAAGCTTGGCGCGTTGCTATTCCACCACCCAGACCGTGCGCCCCTCCAGATTTTTGACGAGCTCGGACGAGACACTGCCGAGAAAGATGGACTGCACGGCCGAAAGATCCCGCCGCCCCACCACCACCGTGTCGCATTCGTGCTTCTCGGCCGCGGCGACGATGTCTTCGGCGACGCCCTTGTCCTGGGGAACGATGAGACGCTGAATCCGGTCCGCCTCGAGGCCGCGATGCTGAAACAGCGCGACGATCTCCGCCATGAATGCCTGGGCCTGGCCGAGCCGTTCGCCGGCGTCCTCCCCGCCATGAACTTCCCCGGTCAGCATGACGGGCTCATCGGTGACCGGACTGCTCACGCCGGATGGCCAAGTGGGCAGAACACTCAACAGCACGACCTGGCTGCCCTTGAGTTGACCGGCAATGGCGGCGAGGTATTCAGCGGCCTGACGAGAATGGGGTGAGGGATCAAGAGCCAGCAAGAATCGGTTCACCATGTTACCTCCCTGATGGGCCGGCCCGCCTGAGCGGTCCGTTCCTTAGCTACACCGCGAAAAAGAGCACAGACATGATGGCCAGAAAGACGACGGCCAGCAGAACCCATAAACCCACCGGATAGGCACCGGCGCGACTGCGGCGGTCGATCTGCCGGGCTCCTTCGGCATACTCCCCGTCATCGCCAGCTCCCTCGGAAAGCAATCGCAGAGCGTATTTCTGTACATTCGCACCCGGTTCGGCAAAAAAGCTGGCCAGGCGCGCTGGCAGGCGTTGCACGAAAATCCTGTCCGCCCAGGCATTGAGGCCATTAAAGACATGGGCAGACAGCGCGTAGAAGAACCTCCCCCCTTTGCGGTAGAACCAGTCGAAATCGATATTGATTGAGCGCATCTCCGCCGGGTAGATCCCCGAGAGCAATAGCAGGGTGAACGCCAGAGCCGAGAAGAACAGCAATTGGGTCTGGGCGATAACGTGGCTGGCGGTATAGGGCTGATACTCCGTGGCGTAGGGGAGCAGGCTGTAGAGATATTTGGGGAAAGTGCCGATGAAGATACAGAGTATCGCCGTTATCCCCATGGCGAGCAGCATATGACGGGGAGCTTCTTTGCAGCGCAGCCCTGAATCATGGGAGAAGAAGGCGAAGAAGGGGATCTTTATGCCGGCATGGTGAAAAACCCCCGCCGAGGCGAACAACAGGACTAACCAGATCCAGCGCATCCCTCCTATCGCCGCGGCCTCCATGACCATCGACTTACTGACGAACCCGCTGAAGAGGGGGAATGCCGAAATTGAGGCGGCGCCGACGATGCAAAACGTGCAAGTCCAGGGCATCGACTTATACAACCCGCCCAGGTCCGTGGCATTGATCTTGCCAGTGCGGTACATCACCGCCCCCATACTCATAAACAACAGCCCCTTGAACAGGATATCGTTGAAGGCATGGGCCACGGCCCCGTTTATCGCCAATTGCGTGCCGATCCCTATGCCAACCACCATGAATCCGACCTGGTTGATCAGGCTGTAGGCCAGAACCCGTCGCAGGTCGTTTTCAATGACCGCGTAGAAAATGGGGAACCCCGCCATAACGGCGCCGATCCATATCAGTGGCTCGGCGCCGGGAAAAGCTCGGGCCAGCGCATAGATGGCCGTCTTAGTCGTAAAGGCGCTGAGAAAAATCGTCCCCGTGATCGTCGCCTCGGGATAGGCATCGCTCAGCCAAGTGTGTAGCATCGGCCAGGCGCAGTTCAGTCCGAAACCGATAAAGATCAAATAGGAGGACAGACCCCCCAGACCGATATAGTTGAAAGCGAACGAACCGGTCTCGTTGACATAAAGCACGATGCCCGCCAGAAGACAAAGTCCACCCGCCACATGCATAATGAAATAGCGGAAGCCGGCGCCCAGTGCCTTGGAGGTTCGACGGGCCAAGATCAGGAAGGTGGCACTTATGGTCAGGGCTTCCCAGAACACGAAGAGGGTGAACAGGTCTCCGGCGAAAGTGGCCCCTAGGGCAGCGCCGGCGTAGATCAGACCGGCGACGTGCTGAAGATTGTCATCCACGTGCAGCGCATAGAGGATAGCCAGAAAGGAAACTAGGTGAAAAATGTAGCCGAATATCAGGCTCAGCTTGTCTACCCTGGACAACACCAGCTCATGCCCCATGAACGGTACGATCCAGTGGCTTCCCTCTGGCAAACCCAGAAGATTGACAAAACTGAGCACGGGCAGCAGGAGAAGCCAGGCGCTTCTGACCTTCCCCCGCAAAAAGGGAACCGCTAGGGCGCCGATTATGAGGACCAATGCCGGGGGCAGGGCGTTAATCATAATAATCCTCTTTCCGGATCACCAGGGGACGAAGGATGTACTTGGCTACAAGCACCAGTACGACACAGGCGACAAACCCATATACCGCGTAGAACCCGAAGCCTTCCTCCCAAGGGAAGTAGGCATGCTTATGATGGAAAAAATCCAGGCTCAGCAACAGCACGACACAGGTATAAAAAATGACCAGCAATCGTCTCACGTTGCGGGGGTTGTCAAAAACATGTTTTCGGTTGTCCGCTTCCCCTTGTCTCTTCATGCTTCGGGACCCCTTGATTACAGTGTATTCAGGAAGATAAAAGCCAAGTAAAGTACCCCTATGGCAAAGACCACGTAAAACACCGGCCTATATCCCGGCCAGGGATCGTGGCCGAGAATCATGATTTCTTCCGATTCGTTTTTGTCGTTAGAGTGCACGGGAGCCTCCCTTTATCCTTATCGCCAACGACCCCTCAGGATCACAGGGCCAGGGCCAGCTTGGCCAGCTTGATAAATACGTCGGGAAAGAAGAAAAGCAGCACGGAACAGCAGGCCGTGACGGCCAGAGGGGTTACAACCAGCAGAGGCGCCTCGCGAACCTCTTCGCGATCTTCGCCCTCTGCTGGCTGGGCGAAAAATCCCCGGTACACGATCGGGAAGAAATAGGCCGCATTGAGCAGAGAGCTCACCAATAGCACAACGAGCAGGGTGATCTGCCCGGCTTCCAGGGCACCCATGGCGAGGTTCCACTTGCTGATGAATCCTCCCAGAGGGGGCATGCCGATGATGCTGAGAGACCCGAGGAAAAAGGCGAAGTAGGTCACCGGCATTCGCCGGCCCAGACCGTCCATCTGGCTGATATATTTCTTGCCGGAGGCGACATAAATGGCACCGGCGCAGAAGAAGAGGGTGATCTTGCCAAAGGCGTGCATGGCGATATGCAGGGTGCCGCCCGTCATACCAGCGGCGCTGAGCATACCGGCCCCCAGCACCATGTAGGAGAGCTGGCCGATGGTGGAATAGGCCAACCGGCGCTTGAGATTGTCCTGAGTCAGGGCTACCAAGGAGGCAACCAGCAGCGTAACCGAAGCGACCGTGGTGATCATGAACCCAAGGTTGATCTCCTGCAAAAAATCGGGACCGAAAATATGAAACACCACCCGCAGGATGGAGAAGACCCCAACCTTGACGACGGCCACCCCGTGCAGAAAGGAGCTCACCGGTGTCGGCGCCACCATGGCCGCCGGCAACCAGCCGTGGAAAGGCATGAGGCCGGCCTTGGCGAAGCCGAAGAGGAAAAAGACCAGGATAAGGGCCAGCAGATAAGGCGAGGCGCCGCTGCCGGCCAGAATGCCGCCGTGACGGAAATCAAGCGTCCCGGCCAGCGCATAGGTGATGAGCATGGCCGGCAGAGCCAGCCCGATGGAGGTGCCAAGGATATAGGTCAGGTATTTGCGACCGGAAAAACGGGCCTCGTTATTTTGTTCGTGGGTGACCAGGGGATAGGTGGAAAGACTGAGCACCTCGTAAAAGAGATAGAGGGTGAACAGGTTGGCCGCAAAAGCGACGCCGATGGTGGCGGAGATGGCCAGGGCAAAGGAGGCGAAATAGCGCGTCTGACCATGTTCTTCGAGGGCGCGCATGTAGCCGATGGAATAGACCGACGTACAGATCCACAGGAAAGAGGCGACCAGGGCGAAAAACATCCCCATGGCGTCGACGTGCAGGGCGATGGGAACCCCCGGAAAGACCTCGGCGATCGTCAGGCTAAAGGTACCGCCGGCCAGCACCGTCGGCAGCATGGACAACACCAGCAGAAATTTGCCGATGGCGATGAGCAGGGTCCAGCTCTCACGCAGGTTGGGCTTGCGCCCCGACAGCATGATGGGAACCGTCCCCACCAGAGAGATGCCGACAGCCAGCAGCGGCCATATTGAAGATGAGTATGCCATGGGCTCCTATTTCATTCCGTCATGCGACATGGAAACATTAAAATCCGGTTCAGAACGAGGCTGGGATGGCCAACCGGATTACCTTTTCAACCAGGGTTCCCGAACTCAGCCCCACCACGATAAGAGCGACCGCGACCAGAACCAGGGGCTGCAGCATCTGAGCCGGTGCCTCGGCCACCACCTCGTCATGTCCCGTGTCACCATGGCCGTGCTCCTCGCCGGGCGCGAAGAAAAATCCCTTTTCAATGATGCGGAAAAAGAGGATGGCGTTGACCAGACTGCTGATGACCAGGGCCGCCACAAACCCCCACTGGCCTGCATCGATGCCGCCGAGAATCAGGTACCACTTGCTGAAAAACCCGCAGGTCGGCGGCACACCGATCATGGAGAAAGCCCCCACCGTAAAAGCGGCCATGGTGATGGGCATCTTGCGATAGAGCCCCTGCAACTTGGAAAATTCAAGACTGCCGGTGCGGTAGATGATGGCGGCAGCGGCCAGAAAGAGACAGAGCGTCATCAGCGCATCGTTAACGATATGCAGAATCGCTCCCGTCAGACCATTGGCGTTGGCCAGCCAGACGCCCCCCACCATATAGCCGACCTCGGCAATGATGATATAGGTCAGCATCCGGCGCATATCCCGCTGTGCCAGGGCCAGGGCCGAAGCACAAAGGATAGCGGCGGCCGCCACCCAGACGATGCCCGACTGCACCACCGCATGCTGAAAAAAGGCATATCCTGGGGTGAATACCGAAAGAATGACCCGGATCATCAGGTAGACCGTCACCTTGGTCATCAGGGGAGCAATGAGCAGACCAGCCCCCGTCGGCGCCAGGGAATAGGCTTGCGGCAACCAGCCATGCAGCGGGAAGAAAGCCATCTTCACCCACAGGCCGACCAGCATAAAGGCAAAGGCGGTAGCCAAGGCCGGGCTCTCCTGGATGGAGCCGAGAATGCCGGCGATGTCGGCCATGTTCAGCGAGCCGGTGAGGATATAGAGATAACCCACCCCCAGCAGGTAAAAACAGGCGCCGATGCTCCCCATGATGATGTAGTTGAAGCTGGCCAGCGGCGCCCGCCCCTTCCCCATGGCTATAAGACCGTAGGTGGTGATGGAGGTGATCTCGAGCAGCACGTACAGGTTGAAGGCGTCGGCCGTGACCACCAAACCCATGAGGCCGGCAATCAGGATAAGATATTGAGTAAAGAAGAGATATTCCTGCCCGGGGAGTTCCTGCTCCACGCTTTTCAGCGCCGACACCGTCGCCGGCAGGGCCACCGCGGCGATCAGCACCAGCATCAGCGCACTCAGGGGATCAATGAGCAATTCGATGCCGAAAGGCGCCCGCCAGTTACCCACCGTGTAGGAGAAGCCGCCGTCACGCAGAACCCGCAACAGCAACAGCACGGCGCCAATGGCTGAAAAACTCAGCGCCCCCAGAGCCAGGGGAGCAATCCATCGGCGAGAAGCACGCCCCAGCAGGTTGACGGCAAAAGCGGTCAACAAGGGGGCGGCCAGCACATAGAGGTGAAGGTTGGTGCTCGTCATTGGCCGATCTTCTCCAGAATTTCATCCTCTTCCAGGGTGCCGTATTCACGATAGATCCGCAGCAGCACCGCCAGGGCGACTCCGGTCACACTCACGGAGACGACGATGGCCGTCAGCATGAGCACATGGGGCAGAGGGTTCACGATGGTGGTGGCGTCGACCCCCTGTTTGAGGGCGGCATATTTGTCGACGATGGGGATGGCGGCGCCGCGCTTGACTCCGGTAGAGACGAAGAACAGGATGATCGCCGTCTGGAAAATATTCATGCCGAGCAGTTTCTTGACCAGATTGCGCTTGCCGATCATGGCGTAAAAACCGATCATCATCAGCACCACATAGAGCCAATAGTTGTACTTGGCCACCACTTCCGCCATAAACGCTTCCATGCTAGAGCCCCTCTTCCAGGTCGCCGTTGGAACTGAGATCCCAATAGAGCGACAGCATGATACTTGCGACAGCCAGCCCGACACCGACCTCGACAATAAAAATGCCGAAAGAACGCCACTCGATGGGATCCATGGGGATAAGGGCCGCCAAAGCGCTGTAATCGAGGAAGAAACCGCCGACCAGCGCACAGAGCACGCCCGTCCCCACATATATCAGGGCCCCGGTATTGCCGAGAATCCTATTGACCTTTTCGGAAAAATGCCGCATGGACATCTTGAGGTCAAAAGCGAGGGCCAGCAGAATAAAGGATGCTCCCAACAGCACCCCACCCTGAAAGCCGCCGCCGGGGCTGTAATGACCATGAACGATAACGTAAAGGCCAAACAACTGAATAAAGGGAACCATCAAGCGCACCGAGGTCTGGATAATGAGATCCTGCCCCAGCCCTCGCGCCTCATAGCGCTGCTTCAGCGTCTTCATGATTTGCGCCTCCTGAGCACGCTGATGACCGCCAAACCGGCACAGTAAATAACCACCGTCTCGAACATGGTATCGTAGCCCCGGTAGTCCCCGAGAACAGCGGTCACCAGATTGGGAACATGGGTTTCCCGCACGGCATTCTCAACGTAATAAGCTGACAGGTGGGTGCTGGCCGGCGACTGCGGATCCGCCCAGGGGGCGAAATCCTTGGTGCCGTACAACAGCAGGGCCCCTGTCAGTAGCGTTGCGAGCAAAGCGACGGTTTTCAATCTTTACTCCTCCGGGTCGTCCGTAAAATGGCGGCAATAAACAGGACTGTACTGACACCGGCGCCGACGGTCGCCTCGGTAAAGGCTACGTCGACCGCGCCCATCTCAGCCCACAGCAGACACATCATGAAACTGTAGACGCCAAAAATAACCGAAGCGCCGAGCAGATCCTTGATCGTTATGGTCGCCAGAGCGCAGATAACGACCAGCACCAGGATCAGCAGATCGACTTGCCAGATCATTTTGCCCCCTTCCCCTTGCGCCAGGGCTCGACGCCGGCGATCAGTGCGCCCTCGGTGATGGCATGGGTCGCTGTCGGACTGGCGATTGAGATAAAAATAGCGATGGCCATGATTTTCAGACTGACCAGCACATTGGCCAGGTCAAAGACGGTGAGCACATGGAGTGCCAACCCGGAGAGGATCAGAAAAGCGCCCAGGGTGTCGCATTTGCTGGCCCCGTGCAGCCGGGTGTAGAAGTCGGGAAGGCGCAGGATGCCGACGACTCCCACGCCGAAAAAGAAGAGGCCTCCCACTATCAGAACCGCCGAAACAATGCTCATAGGTTAAATTCTTTCCTTTCCCGCTCAGGACTCGCCGTCGAGATGGACCGTTTGGCGCCGCAAAAAGTACTTGGTCGCCCCGAGGGTGGCAATAAAGTTCAGCAGGGCGTAGGCCAAGGCAATATCGACGAACATGCCGACATTGCCGTACATCATGCCGATAAGCAGCAGCAGGACGGTCGTCTTGGTACCGATGACACTGCCTCCGAGAATACGGTCGAGCACCGTGGGGCCCCCGACGACCCGAATCAGACACAGGGCCATGAGCATAATAATAAAAATGGCCCCCGCCATGACAATGTGGGTGATCATGCTTTATCCTCCAGCGCCTTGGCCACGCGCTGCTCCATTTCCCCTGGCAGGGACTCGGCCCCGCTGCGGGTCAGAGCGTAAACCGTGAACTCGTCTTCGTGAACATTTACGGTAATGGTCCCCGGCGTCAGGGTGATGGACTGGGCAAAGGTCACCTTGGAAAAGGGGCGCTTGAGATGGGTATTGAAGCGGATAAGCTGCGGATCGATCAGATCCATCATGCGGGGATGCATAACGATATAGGCCACCTGAAAATTGGCGACGACCACCTGCCAGAAGAGCCAGGGCAGATACAGAAGCATTCCGAAAACATCGCGAAGCCAGCGGCCGCCCATTCCGTCCGGAAAGAGCAGATTGTGACTGAACTGGGCCACCAGCAGACAGCAGATCACTCCGAGCGTGAAGTGAAAGGCGTCAAACATCCCCGAAAGAAGGACCCAGAAAACCAGCATGATAAAAAAAGTGGCAACCTTGGCCATGTCAAATCATCCATCGAAAAAGGTGGACGTCAAAAATGCACGGAAATCATCCCTGCAAAGGGAAAGGATGGTTCCTTAAACCCTTCTTTTTTATCCGAACGCGACTAAATCCTTAGCATGCTTCCCAGCGGGGGTCAAGAAAACTAGGAACGGGCCATCGTTTAAATTTATACGCCGGAACACCACTTAAAAACAAACGATGTTTTATCGTGTCTTTTAACAGAATCCCAGGCAGATACGCAACAATTTTTTCATATCCGTCTTCCTTTTTCGCTCTCCGCTTGGCTGTTAAGTTTGAATTCCAGCCTGTCCCTGGCCTGCACACCCGCAGCGAACCCGAGAGACCATTCTGACATCATTCAAAGGCGGGCATTATTATCAAAAGATGTTTTGAACGATCGGGGCTCTTGCCGAATGGCCCGGCGATGGGCTATACTGCGCCCCGAAACATCGCCGTAAAACCCTTGTCAACCACCGGTTTAGCCATTGCAGACAGGATTTTCCCATGATGTCACAGACCCGTAAGATTACGGCCGGAGCCGCCCAGTTCAACATAGCTCTCGGCGACATTGACACCAATCTGTCCCAGGCCCTTGCCTCTCTGAAAAAACTGGCATCCCAGGGCGTGCAGCTGGCGGTACTGCCGGAGATGTGGAGCACGGGATACGACTACAAGCGCCTCGGTCAACTGGCCGAAAGAACACCCGAAGTCGTGCAGGCGCTCTGCCGACAGAGCGCCGAGTCGGGCATGGTGCTGGTCGGTAGTCTGGCGGAAAAAGAGGGGAAGGCTCTGTACAATACGGCCTACGTTATCGACCAGGGTAAGGTCGCCGGCACCTACCGCAAGCTGCATCTCTTCTCCACCATGGGAGAAGATCGGTTCCTGTCGGCAGGGGACCATTCTCTGGTCGTATCGACTTCTGTCGGTCGCCTGGGCGTGGCGATCTGCTACGATCTGCGTTTTCCCGAGCTCTTCCGCAAGATGGCCCTGGAAGGGGCCGAGATCATCTGCCTGCCGGCCGAATGGCCCAAGCCGCGCCAGGAGCACTGGCGCACCCTGCTGCGGGCCCGCGCCATTGAGAACCAGCTTTTCGTCGTCGCGGCCAACTGCTGCGGTATTCAGGGAAAGCTCGACTTTTTCGGCATGAGCCTGCTGCTCTCAGCCCGGGGGGAGGTTCTGGCCGAAGGGGGGGAGGAAAACACCGAACTGGCGGCGACCTTTGATTTCAGCGAACTGGTAGAATATCGCTCCCAGATCCGCTGCTATCACGACCGCCGCCCTGAAATCTACGGCCATTTGCCCTAGGCAGTCCACCCCGGGAATCCGGCCAGGGAGCCGGCATCACTCGGACAGGGCCTGGGCCTCCTGGCGGAACTCGGCCGGCACCTCATGCAGACTCTCGGCGAAATGCAGTTCGCCATCCCGGTCTACGTAGAGATAGCGGGGGGACTTTTCGGCCGCTGGGGGGCCGGCAGGTTTGGTGGCGGGAGTCTCTGCCTGCTCGATGAGGGATTCAACACTCGGGGCCGGTTGGCCGTCGACAAGGGCAAAGAGGCGACTGCGAAAATCGAGGTAGAAGGTCTGGACGGCCGTCAGCCCTTTGCCTTCAAGCTTCACATGCACCAGCAGCTGATCGGCAGCCAGCAGCACCAGCAGAAAGACCAGTGACCAGACCAAAAACCCCGTCATTTTTTTCATAACATCCGAAACCTTTCGCTGTACCTGCAAACCCACGTTTTTCCCCGTGCAAAACGCCTCCATACTAGCCAGAGGCCCGGGGGAAATCAAGGGCCTCCTTGATGGCCATTTCGCGCCACCAAAACTAAGAGGCCTTTCACTTTTTTCTCCGACTGTGTTATCTTGGCGACCAAATTTTCCCAGGAGAGAGATCCATGACCGAAAAAATTTACGATACCCTGATTATTGGCGGCGGCCCTGCCGGCCTGACCGCCGGGCTCTATACCTCCCGCGCCAAACTCGATACCCTTCTCGTCGAACGCATGATCATGGGCGGCCAGGTCATGACGACCACCAAGGTCGAGAATTATCCCGGTTTTCCCGGCGGCATCGATGGCCCCGACCTTATGATGCGCTTTCAGGAGCACTGTCAGGAGTTCGGCCTCGAAGTTCAGTACGGCGAAGTACAGGGCCTGGAAGATCTCGGCGAAGTGCGTCGTATCACCGTAGACGACAAACCCGTCCTCGCCCGCACCGTCATCATCACCACCGGGGCCGAACCGAAAAAACTCGACATTCCCGGTGAGCAGGAATTCACTGGTCGCGGCGTATCTTACTGCGCCACTTGCGATGGGGCTTTTTTCCGCGACCAGATTGTCGCCATTGCCGGCGGCGGCGACACGGCCGCCGAAGAAGCCCTCTTTCTCACCCGCTTTGCCAAAAAGGTGTACCTCATTCATCGGCGCGACCAGCTGCGGGCCACCTCCATCCTGCAGGATCGCCTGAAAAACAACGATAAGATCGAGATTCTCTGGAACGCCCAGGTCACCGGCACGCAAGGGGATAACTCCGGCCTGACCGGCATCGAACTGACCGATACGACCAATGGCGACAAGCGCCTGCTCGAAGTTTCCGGCCTCTTCGTCGCCATCGGCGTCACTCCCAAGGCCCACTTTCTCGCCGACACCCTCACCCTCGACGCAGAGGGCTACATCCTCACCGACGGCGAATGCCGCACCTCCATGGAGGGGGTCTTTGCCGCCGGCGACGTGCGCAAGAAGATCCTCAAACAGATCGCCACCGCCGTCGGTGACGGCGCTGTTGCCGCGATTATGGCGGAAAAATACATCATGGATCGCCAGTAGCGCCTTTTCCTCTCTTTTCGAACCCAGGCCCCGGCTCGCAGCATTATCGCTTGCGATCCGGGGCTTTTCTGTTTAGATTAAGCGTTCTTTAATTTTAATAGGTTCATTTTTAGGGAGGGAGCATGCTGGCCAAGGTACTATCCGGAGCGCTCAATGGCATTGAAGCGTTTCCTGTTGATGTAGAAGTGGATATCGCCCAGGGGTTACCCCAATTCGCCACGGTCGGCCTGCCGGAAGGGGCGGTTCGGGAGAGCAAGGATCGCGTCAAGTCGGCGATCAAAAATGCGGGGTACGACTTTCCCACCCGGCGCATCACCATTAATCTGGCGCCGGCCGACATGAAAAAAGAGGGTACGGCCTACGATCTGCCCATGGCCATTGGTATTCTGGCCGCTATCGGCATTGTCAAAAGCGAGAACCTCCGCAAATACGTCATGATCGGCGAACTCAGCCTTGACGGCCTGGTCAAGCCCGTCCGCGGCACCCTCCCCCTCGCCGTCGCCGCCCGCCACTGGCAGACGGAGGGACTTATCGTACCTTGGGAGAACGCCGGCGAGGGCGCCATTGTCGAAGCCCTGCCCGTCTATGGTGTGCGCGACCTGGCCGAGGTAGTCGAGTTCATCAATGGCGAAAGAGCCCTTTCACCCCACCAGGCCGATCACGAAACGGATCTGGCCGCCCTACCCGCCGGCTGCGACGACTTCTCCGAGGTCCGCGGACAGGATCATGTCAAAAGGGCTCTGGAGGTGGCCGCCGCCGGGGGCCACAATCTCCTGATGATCGGTCCGCCCGGCAGCGGCAAGACGATGCTGGCCCGCCGCCTGCCAACCATTCTGCCGCCGCTGACCTTTGAGGAAGCGCTGGAAACGACCAAGATCCATTCTATCATCGGCCTGCTGCCTAGGGAAAACGCCCTGCTCAACGTACGGCCCTTTCGCAGCCCCCACCACACCATCTCCGATGCCGGCCTCATCGGCGGGTGTTAAAATCAAAAGTTCCTGCGACAAATCAAAAGATGCTGCGACATGAGTAAAAATGTTTTCACGGGCGCGTTATCCACTTATGCCTTTGTCCGATTTCCCGAGATCGGCTTCTTTTTGGTAATCGTCGCAGAGGGTTGCCGGGTTGACCTCCCTCTTGTCTCCTCCTTTCATGAGGAACCGTCGGTGATCCACTTTTATTGTGCTGCCAGCCAATAATAACATCCAAGGGGTATCCAAATATGGCTCCCCTCTGGCTTGCTATCTCGATTGAATTGTTGGTTTTTCCGGCAGGAGATTTGCTCATTGTTTTACCATTTAGAGATATCAGAAAACGAAAGCAGGGGGTAATCAGGTGTTGTTTTGATGTAGAGCCTTTGCTGGTCCCACAGGAAATGTGCCCTGTTTGGTCCATCATTGGGTTAATTTTTCTGCCCATTATCCTGATCAATTAATCGTAAAAGCATCCGCCCAAGATGGGTGATACTAAGCCCTTGAGCCTTGACCATTCCTGTGTTTTCATCAAACTCAGGGAGTTCGCCACGCTTCGGCTTTTTGAAGCGTGGCTTAATCAAGCCTAATTCTAAGAGTTGGGAGCGATAAGCATCGAATATCGCCTTGCGGTCAAAATCTTCTGGGGTTGAGCCCATGTGGACGAGTGGTGCTCTAATAAGATCTCTGTGCTTATTCTGAAATTCTTCAAAATCACCCCCCCTCGATCTTTCCAGGGAATAGTATTTTAAAATAATGATCTGTACATCGTTCAGTAGTCCAAGGATTGACAAGAGTCGTTTATATTCAAGATGCCGCAGTTCTTTTTCTTGTAGACTATTTTTGACAAGCGAAGCCAAGTAATCCTGGGGCGGCTCCAGTTTTCTTGGACACTGATTTGGGATAATATTCCCATGTCCAAGGAGGTTGAAAATGACCGAACA
>JAWSUS010000006.1:0-154063 GCA_033549025.1 Desulfuromonadales bacterium | reverse complement strand
CGATCTAACGCCATACGAAAAGTTGCTGGATCATTTCTATGGCTTAAAAGTGTAAACAACGCGTTCAGATCTAACACTTTACCTCAAAAAGCCCCGGAGATCATCCCGGGGCTTTTTCATGCCGCAAATCTTAATAAGGGCACACGACAACAACCTTGACAGGGCCGCCTTTTCCGGTTAAAAGGCATGGCGTAACGTTGTCCACCAACCGCTAAAACGATTGAGAGACCTACCCTATGCTCGAACCTTTTAAAATGACCTATACGGTCCTGGGCGGCCTCGGGATATTCATCCTCGGAATGAAATATCTCTCCGACAGCCTGCAGATGCTCTCAGGCGGCCTCATCCGCAAAGCGATCTCCTCCCTGACATCCAACCGCATCCTGGCGGTGATCGTCGGCCTGTCCATCACGGCCTTTGTACAGTCTTCCTCCATCACCACCGTCATGGTCGTCGGCCTGACCAACGCCGGGCTCATGCAACTGAGCCAGGCGATAGGCGTTATCCTCGGCGCCAATATCGGCACGACCATCACCGGCTGGATCCTGGCGGTCAAGGTCGGCAAATACGGTCTGCTGCTGGTCGCTCTCGGCATCTTTCCGATGCTCTTCTCCAAAAACGAGCGCATCTCCGCCATAGCCAAGGTTTTTGTCGCTCTGGGTCTTATCTTTTTCGGCCTGGAGATCATGAGCGACGCTTTCAAACCCTTGCGCAGCCATGACGGGTTCATGAACCTGATGCTGCTTCTGGATGCGCAGTCGCTGTGGAGTCTGCTGGGTTGCGTGGTCATCGGCTGCATCATGACCATGATCGTGCAAAGCAGTTCCGCCATGCTCGGCATTACCATCGCCCTGGCCTCGACAGGAGCGATCCCCATTCACACCGCCATCGCTCTGGTCATGGGTGAGAATATCGGTACGACCATCACCGCCCAGCTTGCCGCAATCGGCAGCACCGTGGCAGCCCGCCGCGCCGCCATGGCCCACAGCACCTTCAATGTCCTCGGGGTTTTCATCATCATCGTGATTTTCTCCCCCTTTGTCGGGTTGGTAGAAATGATCGTGCCTGGCTCCGCCAATTTCATCAATGCGGAGGGCAACCACCCTTATGCGGCGGCCCACATCGCCCTGGCCCATTCCATGTTCAACGTGACCGCCACCCTGGCGATGCTGCCATTTCTCAAATACCTCGAGCGCCTTGTCGTTCGCATCATTCCCGAAACGGGGGGAATGGAAAAGGGTCCTTTCAAATACATCGGCCCGCCGGGCAGCATGCCGGTCGCCATGGGAACCTCCATGGTGCTGCAGGAACTGATTCGCATGCATAACCGCGTCCACAAAGCCCTGCGCCACGTGGGAAGCCTGCTTCATCGCGACCTTAAGGGCAGGGATCGTTTTTACCAGAAGGTGAAGGAAATCGAACAGCAAACGGATGTCATGCAGCATGAGATCACGACCTTTACCGTCACTCTCATGCAGGCCGGCAAAGCCAGCAAGGAACAGTCCGACATGGCCTACGGCTATGTGCGGGCGGCCGACGAACTCGAATCCATAGCCGATTACACGGCCTCCATCTGTTCTTACATGAAGCGCCTGGAAAAGCATGAACTGGACTTCAGCGATGACGCCTGGAAAGACCTCATCCGCTTCCACCACGAAGTGCTGGCTTTCTACAACCACGTCAGCGACTCCTTTAAGGAGGAAAAGCCCACGGATGCGGCCCGCATCCACCTGGAAGCCAGCCGGCTCAATGATCTGGCCGACGAGATACGCAACGCTCATCTCGCCCGCACCAAAGCCGGTGCCTGTGGCGCCCTGCCGGGTCTGACTTTCAGCGACATGGCGGTGGCTCTGCGCCGCATTAAAAACCATACGGTCAACCTGCACGAAGCTCTCTGCTTCGAGACCACCCCCGAAGCCTGATTCCCCCATTAAAAAAGGAAGGCCCTCTCGACAAGGGCCTTCCTTTTTGGGATACGCTCATGTTCCACCCGCCAGATCTATGCCCCAGTCGGCTCCCCCGCCCGACCCGAGACCACAAAGTCCTCTAGACTTCCTTCTACCCTCTCCATCTCAGCCTGAAGTAGCTTCAGCAACTCTTCCCCCTTCTCCAGGTGCCGCGATTCGGCCAGGCTTTCGATCTTCTGCAGCAGTTCCACCGCCGAGGCGGCTCCGAAAATACCAACGACCGCTTTGAGCGAATGGGCTATTTTTTCAGCGCTTTGCCCGTCCCCCTGTCTGAAGGCCTTGAGAAGATTATGAAGGGATTGTGGATAATCACGCCGAAACTGGTCGACCAGCTCTTTGAGTAAACGGTGGTCGCCATTGACCGCATAGAGGACATCCTCCAGATCGATGGCGGCCTGGGCCTTTGACTTTGGCACCGGGAGCAGACGCTCTACCGCGTTATAGAGAGCCTCAACCCGGATCGGTTTGGTGACGTAGTCATCCATGCCGGCATCCAGGCATTTTTGGCGATCCGCCTCGGTCGCATGGGCCGACAGTCCGACAATGGGAAGGTGTTCCCCTCGTGTTGCCTCGGCTTCTCGAATCAGCCGGGTCGCCTGCAAGCCGTCCATGCCGGGCATCTGCACATCCATCAGCACAAGGTCAATCCCCCCCTGTTCAACCAGCGTCAGGGCCTTACTGCCATCCGAAGCCAGTCGAACAGTCCACCCGCGCTTCTCCAGAAGTGTTCTGGCCAGCAATTGATTGATGCTGTTGTCTTCGACCAGGAGGATGCAGGCGGGAACAGGTGTGCTATACCGATGATCGGCGGTCGCCACCTGCCCCTCGATGTCTTCATCGGAAGAATGAAAGTTTTCGATAATGGCATTGAAGAGTTTTGAGGGCTGGATCGGCTTGATCAGGATACTTGCCGGTTCCCTCGCCCAGGGTCCCTCGGTGTGGGACCCCACTTCCGTCGAGGGGAGCAACAGGATGACATGATCCGGCAGAAGATTTTCCCGACGCAGACATTCCACGACAGCCTTGCCACGGAGGTCCGGCATGTCTTCGTCGATCATCAGCAGCTGGAAGGGATGTCCCTGGGCCGCGGCGTCCCGCACGGACGCGATAGCTCTATCCCCCCCTGCCACGGCAGCAGCTTCGATACCCCATCCCGCCAGCGTTTCGGTGAGGAAGCGTCGATTCGTCTGATTGTCGTCGACAATGAGGGCTCTGATCCCCTCCAGATCGCCATGACGGGTCTGAACCAAAGAGCCGTCCCCAGCCTCGGCTGCTGGCAGGGAAAGGATGAAAGAAAAAAGACTGCCCTGCCCTACGCGACTTTCAACCTGGATCTGGCTCCCCATGGCTTCGATGATCTGTTGAGAAATGGCCAGTCCAAGGCCTGTCCCGCCATAGTTGCGGGAAACCGAGTTGTCTACCTGACTGAATTTCCGGAAGAGACGGTCCAGGCGGTCCGCAGGTATACCGATTCCGGTGTCCTTTATGGAAAAACGCAGGCTGTATAGACTGTTATCCGTCTCTACCCCGGCCACGGCCACTTCGACCAGAACCTCCCCCTGCGCCGTGAACTTGATGGCATTGCCGATCAGGTTATTCAGCACCTGCCGCAGACGACTGGAATCGCCAACCAGGGTGCGGGGTACGTCTGGGGCAATGTGGCAAACCAGTTCAAGGTCTTTCTGGTGTGCGCGCACGGCCAGAGCGCGACAAGTGTCCTCCACCAGGTCCCGCAGAGTAAAAGGATTTGCCTCCAGTTCCAGAAACCCCGCTTCGATTTTGGAAAAGTCCAGAATATCATTGATAACCTTGAGGAGAGACTCCCCGGAAGATCGGACCATCTCCAGGTAATCCCGCTGCATGCGAGTCAGGGGGGTGTCAAGGGTCAATTCGGTCATGCCGATGATGGCATTCATGGGGGTGCGAATCTCATGACTCATCGCCGCCAGGAAATCACTTTTGACCCGACTTGCCTCCTCGGCGTTCTCCTTGGCCCGCATCAGATCCGTAAAGAGACTGCGATAAGGGTATCGTAACGCACCCCGAATCAGAGCATAATAGATGAGAAGCAGCGCAAAGAACTTGAAGACATGACCGAGGTAATTAAAAAAGCCGTACACATCGGCATAGAGGGTAAAACTCATCTCGGCGAGCACGGTCAGGGCGAGAGAACCGACCAGCAGCGGCACGATGCGTGATGCGAATCGCGAACGACGGCGCCAGAACAGGATGCCCGCCGCGATGAATAAAGCGGAAACAATAAATTCGCTGGCGATCTTGAACGGGGTCAACCCCTGCCCCACCAGAAAGCAGTCAGGAAACCATCCCTGCACGATGGAAACCGTCAAAACCGTCGCAGCCGCCAGGGACCCTGCAAAGGCTGAAGCCGCCGACAGGGGCTTGTGACGGCCAACCAGTAAAGCGGCGGCCAGCAGACCCACGCTCTGAAAATAGCGGGCGGCGATCCAGAACTGGGTAGGCTGATTGGAGTTCCAGGGAGGGAAGACGCCCATCCCCTTATAGGCCAGGGTGTGCAAAAGATCGAGGCCGGCTACCCCGAGAAAGGTGCAGGCGATCATCAGCAATGGACTGCTGCGGGCAAAGGTACGGGTGTTCCAACCGATACTGAAAATCGTGATGGCAACACCGACACTCAGCATCTCGACAATGGTATGAAAAAGAAGATAGTTGTGCTGACTCAGGGGAAAAAGCGGAACCAAAATGGCAAGGGAAAGTACAAATTTGAGCAGAAATGTCCGTAAATTTTTTAATGTCGGCGCAGAGGGTTGTCCTGCCTCTGCATTCAAGGATCCTGATTCCTTTACTCTGGTCATAGGGTCAATTTCTCATGAAAGGTTGAAATGACTATAACAGAAAGTGTCCAGACGACAAAACAGGAAAACCCCCAGGCGAAGCGGCGCCTTAAACTGTCTTTCAAAAATACAAAAAAACGGCCAACCTCCATGCTGGGGAAGTTGGCCGCTGCTGTATTCCAAACCAATGAACAGGTTTCTTCTGTCAAAGCGGCAGGCTGAACCTTCTGGGACGTCACCCTGCTGGCAGACCGTTCATTACTTCATGCCTTTGAGCCCAAACATTCCCTGCAATGCCGCCGGCAGATCGGCCGGCAGGATCACCGTTTTGGCGTTGTCGGAGACACCCAACTCCTGCAGAGCGGCGATATATTTTTCCCCCAGCAGATAGAGCGCCGGCAGCTGTTCGGCGCCAATGCCTTGCTGTACCAGGGCCAGAGCATCCTTGGTGGCGTTGGCCAGGACGATACGGGCTTCGGCCTGCCGTCGAGAAGCTTCCAGATCCCCTTCCGCCGCCAGAATCGAGGCTTGTTTTTTGCCCTCGGCGGTTAGGATGGCGGCCTGTTTTTCGCCTTCGGCCTCGGTGATGGCAGCCCGACGAATCCTCTCGGCCGCGGCTTGCCGTTCCATGGAGGCCTGCATGGTGGATGACGGCTTGATGTCCTGAATCTCGATACTCTTGACCGTCAGGCCCCAATCTTCCAGATCTGTCGAAATGGCCTGAATGAGCCTGACTTTGATCTGTTCGCGGGAACTCAGCGCGTCATCCAGATCCATTTGGCCGATAATGGCACGCAGATTGGTCATGACCAGGTTGCGGGTGGCATGCTCGTAATGATCGATCCCGAAAATAGCCTTGTGAGGGGTATGAATATTGATGAAGGCAATGGCGTTGGTAATGATCACCGCGTTATCCCGCGTGATGACTTCCTGACTGGGAATATCCAGGGAGATATCTTTGCGTGTGACCTTGGCGGCGATGGTGTCGATGTAGGGGATAATGATGTTCAGACCCGGTTTCAGCGTCGACTGATATTTGCCAAGACGCATAATGACAAACTCGTAGCCCTGCGGGACAATCTTGACTCCGGCGGAGATGGTGATGACGACAAGCAGCAAAATGGCGCCAATGATAATCAGTGCGATATCCATGATTTTCCCTTCAACTGGAACGATAATAGGTCACGCCTCAAACAGACTCGGCGTCAGATGGCGGGGACAGAACAAACGTGTTTAAACCAGAAGCACCGTCTCTTAATGAACCTTCTCAACTTTGAGGATTTTTTCATGCCCCGTGCCATCCTCCTCTCCCCCGGCTGAACTCAACACGGCCACCACCCGGAGACGGTCCCCGGTGTTGATCGGTTCATCGGCGGTATACGCCCAGGATTCGTAGCCAAGGACGGGGACGGAAAAAACCACGCGACCGCTCTCCCCGGGAACCAGAGCTCTGGTGGCGGCAATGCCGGTCTGGCCGACGGCGAGGTTCTCATCCATTGCGGAGGATGAGGCCCTTTTGCGCGGGCGGAAATAGCGAAACCACAAGAAGGTGAAAAAAATACTGGAGAGGGAGAAAACCAGTAACTGCCATTCAAGAGCCAGTCCTGGCAGAACCGCCACTAAAAGACCGGTTAAAAGCGCCCCCAGGCCGAACCAGAAGATGGTAAAGGAAGGAACCACCAGTTCAAGAAGCACCAGGATGATCCCCACCAGAACCCAATGCCACCAGAGTAGAGTTGTCATTGCCCCTCAACTTTGAAAATCCGTGAATTGCCCATTGACTGCGCCGGCATGATTCCACAAACCTTCAGGTTTATCCACATAATTCGGACCGACCCGACACTCATGACTGGCAGGAAGAGCAGAAATAAGTAGAGCGGCCCGCCTGCACGATTTTGGTAATAGGCTTTCCGCATCGGGAACAGTTCTGGTTATCACGGCCGTAGACAGCGAAAACAAAAGGGAAATATCCCGGCTTTTCACCTGTCACCGGTTCGTAAAAACGGTTCAGAGACTGTTGGCCGCTCTCGATCGCACGGTTCAGGACTTCCTTCACAGCCACGGAAAGGCGATCGCATTGGGCGCGAGTCAGTTGACCGGCCGCTCGCAGAGGCGATATTCCGGCAGCGAAGAGAGCTTCATTCGCGTAGATATTGCCGAGACCCGCCACGACCTTCTGATCCATAAGGACATTCTTTACCGGGGCTGCACGCCCGTTGAAACGATCCTGAAGAAAAGAGCCCTCCACCCTTTTGTCGAAAGGTTCCGGGCCAAGTCCGGCCAGAAGAGGATGCCGCGCGGGTTCGTCCTGAGTCCAGAGAAACGCCCCAAAACGACGCACATCGTTGTAACGCAGGCAGGTATCGTCTTCAAAGACCAGATCAAGGTGATCGTGACGACCGACCGGGCTGGTTGGCGGAACCACCCGGAAAAAACCGCTCATGCCCAGATGGATCAGCAGCGTGCCGCCACGCATCCGCAGCAGCAGAAATTTGGCGCGGCGTTCCACTCTACATACCACCTGGCCAGGCAGAATATGAGCAAGTTGGGGGTCGACCGGCCAGCGCAAATCCCCGTTGCGCAATACAAAATGGCGCACCAGCCGACCCTGGATGGCATCGTTTATCCCCTGTCGGGTGATTTCGACTTCGGGCAGTTCCGGCATATCAGGGCGAAAACCAGCCTATCTGATTGAGCAGCACCACGGCGACAGCGCCCGGTGCGAGATATTTTATTAAAACATGCCACACGGGATAGAGCCAGGGCCGATCTTTGCCGCCGTCAAGAGCATCCTGTCTTCTGGAACCTTTCCAGAACCAGCCCGCGTAAACGGCGACGAAAAAACCACCGAGGGGCAGCAGGTACGAAGAGACAAGGGCATTGACGAAATCAAAGAAGGTCTGCCCGAAAAAGGGGGTAAACCCAGCAAGACGGTTAAAGGAAAGCGCCGAGGGAATCCCGACGACGAAGGCCGCCCCTCCGAGCAACAGAGTGGATAAGCCCCTCCCCCAGCCTTTTTCATCGACCAGATACGAAACCGAGACTTCAAGCATGGAGATGGACGAGGACAAGGCGGCAAAAGAGAGAAGCAGAAAGAAGAGAACCGCGAGAATGGAGCCAAAAGGCATGGAGGAAAAGACGATGGGAATGGTCTGGAAAACGAGGCCTGGACCGCTGTTCGGTTCCAGGCCAGCGGCAAAAACAACGGGAAAAATCGCCAACCCGGCCAAGAGGGCTACCATGATGTCGAGCAGGGTGATCCGTAAGGACAAAGAGAGCAGATCGGCCTTCTCGTCCAGGTAGGAGCCGTAGGTGATCATGGTTGCGGCGCCTAGTGAAAGGGTAAAAAAGGCGTGGCCCAGGGCATCGAGCAGCGCGGCGGGGGTAAGCCTGGCAAAATCCGGACGAAACATGAATTCGAGACCGGCTTTGGCCCCCGGCGAGAACATGCCGCGCAGAAAAAGCAGCAACAGCAGCAGAAACAACAGCGGCATCAGGATTTTACTCCAGCGTTCGATACCGCCGCGGACACCGCCAACCACGATGCCGACGGTGGCCACCAGAAAGCTCCCCTGCCAAAAAATAACCTGGGCCGGCGATGAAACGAGCTGACCGAAAAGAGCGTTGATTTCCTCGGCACTGCGTCCTCGGAAGCCACCTGAAGCGGCCTGCACGACGTAATCGAAGCTCCAGCCCGCCACAACGGCATAAAAAGACAGCAGCAGAAAAGACGAGCACACCCCCAGCCAGCCGATAAAGCGCCAAGGGGTCCGTTTTTTCTCCAGAACAGCGAAACAGCCGACCGCATCCCTCTGCCCCCGTCGGCCGATGTGCAACTCGGCCATCATGATCGGCAGACCAACCAGCAGGATACAGATCAGGTAGACGAGGACAAAGGCGCCGCCACCGTTCTGACCGGTAATGTAGGGAAACTTCCAGATATTGCCAAGGCCTATGGCGCTGCCGGCCGCAGCCAGGATGAAGCCCAGCCGACTGGCCCACTGCCCCCGCACGGTAGAGCTGTTCATGTGATCCTTGTCTCTTCGAATTAGAAGTAAATCTTATCCTTGACCCGATCGAAGGCCGCCCTATCCAGATCGTCCACGGCGCCGTCATAGTCTTCCCGGCCCATTTTTTGGCTGGAATGGTACCGCCACTCCCCATCCTCCCGATAGAAGAGAGAGAGTTCGAAACTCTCATTCACAGTTCCTCGATAAACTGTCTCGAGATAAAAGATGACGTGGGCACCTGATTCAGCAATGTCCTCACGGATAATCTGGCACTTTTTGATAGAGAAATCAGCGGACAGGTTCGCTTGTCCGTATTGGATATAGGCGTCGCGCTCGGGAAACTGCTGCCGAAAATGGGAATCGCCGTGGTAGGTGTCGTAAATCAGGCCGAAATTGCCTTCGTCGAAGGCGTGCGCTCTCGCACGGACCAGACCGGCGGGGGAGAGCCCACGGAGATCCCCTGCCGTTTGCCTTTGCAGCAAACAGCACTTTTTGTATTTCTTACCGCTGCCGCAGGGGCAGAGATCATTGCGACTGATTTTGGCTCCCATAAAAAACCTTGAAAAAAGGGTGAAAACAGCCCGGCCTGCCTTATTCCTTCAGACGCGGGTCAAGGGCGTCCCGAATGCCCTCCCCCAGGAGGTTATACCCGAGCACCGTAACGAGAATAGCCAACCCGGGAAAAGCGGAAAGCCACCAGGCGGTGCCCAGGGTCTGTTTGCCGGCAATCAGCATGTTTCCCCAGGATGGTGTGGGCGGCTGCACCCCTATCCCCAAAAAGGACAGCGCACTTTCGGTCAGGATGGCACCGGCAACCCCCAGGGTGGCCGAAACCAGGACGGGCGAAAGCGCATTGGGCAGAATGTGGCGGAAAATGATCCGCAGATCCGAACCGCCCAGAGCCAGGGCCGCCAGCACAAAATCTCTCTCGCGCAGGGAGAGGAATTCGGCCCGCACCAGCCGGGCGACGCCCATCCAGCCCGTCAGCCCGATAATAATCATGATGTTCCAGATCGACGGTTCCAGAAACGCGATGACGGCCAGGATGAGAAAAAAAGTGGGAAAGCAGAGCATGATATCCACAAAGCGCATGATGACGGCATCGACCCACCCCCCATAGTAACCGGCCAGGGCGCCGACAAAGATGCCGATCAAGGTGGCGATGCCGACAGCGACGAAACCGACCAGCAGCGAAATCCGGGCCCCATAGAGAATGCGCGTCATGACGTCGCGCCCCAGATCGTCCGTTCCGAGGGGATAGGCCAGGCCAGGAGACTGCAGCCGATGGGGGATGTCGATGGCACCGGGATCACCGCCGATCACGGGGGCCAGAAGAGCGAGAAAGAACATCCCCAGCACAATGGCCAGACCGGCCAGAGCCATGCGGTTCCGACGAAACCGCGGCCAGAAGACATCGAGAATGAAGGATTGTTTTTTGCCTCTACCCATAGATACGGCCTGTTTCAGCTAACGAGGATACGGACGGCGACCCAGATCAGGCCGCTATCGATCAGGATTTGCGAATGCGCGGATCAGCCAGAGCATAGCTCAAATCGGCGATAAGATTGCCCACCAGGGTCAATATGGCGCCCATGACCAGAATGCCCATAATCAGAGGATAATCACGCATCATGACACCATCATAAAAAAGTTTGCCCATCCCGGGAATGGCGAAAATCGTTTCGAAAATAACGCTGCCGCCGATGAGGCCGGGCACGGACAACCCCAGAATGGTGATGACGGGAAGCAGGGCGTTGCGCAAGGCATGCTTGTAAATAACCGCCCTTTCGGCCAGTCCCTTGGCCCGCGCCGTCAGAATGTAGTCCTGGCGCACGACCTCGAGCATATTGGAGCGCATGTAGCGGGAAAAACCGGCCAGGCCGCCAAAGGCCGACACAAAAACAGGCAAAATCAGGTGATGCACCCGGTCCCAAATCTGCTCGGCCCAGCCAAGATATTCGTGCCCCAGTGATTTGATGCCGGCAATCGGGAACAATCCCAACTGCACGCCAAGATAATCCATGAGCAGCAGCGCGAGCCAGAAGGAGGGAGTAGCAAAACCGACAAATACGAAAATAGTGGTCAAACGGTCGAACAGAGAATTGCGCCGGGTGGCGGCCAGGACGCCAATCGGCACCGAGACGGCCAGAATGAGGAGAATCGACAAAAGATTGATGAGAATGGTAATCGGCAGTCTCTCCAGAATCTTGTCGAGAACCTGACGCCGATCCTGCGAAAAGGAGTCACCGAAATCGAGCTGTGCGAGTCTCCCCAGCCATTTGCCATACTGAACCAGCAAAGGTTTGTCGAGATCATACTGGGCCCGCAGGCGCTCTTTCAACTCGACACTCGCCTCCGGGTTGAGGTCGGTCTGCATATCGGTGGGTTCACCGGGAGCCAGGTGAATCACGACAAAAGAGATCAGAGTGATCCCCAGCAGCAGCGGAACCATCATAAGGAGTCGTTTAAGGAGATACTGGAACAAGATCGGTCCTTTCCTGGGCTTTTCTTACCTGACCGCCGGCAAAAGATCAACGCGTGTACTTATGTTGACCATCGGGAACATACCACTCGATAAAGTTATGCATTATGCCGGCGGGGGCGGGCTCGATCCCCCGGAAGCGCTCGGCCACAACGGGCAGAGCGTCAGGAACATAGAGAAAGGTGTAGGGCTGCTCTTCAGCCAGGATTTCCTGAAAACGGTCGTAAAGCTTCTTGCGCTCTTCCTGCGAAAGAGTCCGCCGCCCCTTCTCCAGCAGTTCATCGACCTCGGGGTGGCGGAACTGGATGAAATTGAGCTCGCCGGGTCGGGTCTTGCTGCTGTGCCAGACGTTGTACGAATCAGGATCGGGGGGAATGGTCCACCCCAGAATGGTCGCATCGAAGTTGCCGGGGTTGATAAACTCCTTCAGGAACGAAGCCCATTCGATCACCCGCAAACGAACCTCGATCCCCACCTCACGCAGCCGCCGCTGGATAATCTCACCACTTTTGATGCGCTGATCATTGCCCTGGTTGGTGACGATGGTAAAGGAAAAAGGTTTTCCCTCCTTATCGAGAATGCCATCACCGTCGTGGTCCTGCCAGCCGGCTTCGGCCAGCAGGCTCCGCGACCGCTCAGGATCGTAGGTGTAGGTCTTTACCTCCGGATTATAGGCCCACGATCCCGGCTTGTAAGGCCCCGTTGCCACCTGTCCGAGCCCAAGCAGGACGCCATCGATCAGCTCATTCTCGTCAATCGCATAGGAGATGGCCTGCCGCACCCTTTTATCCTGAAAAAGCGCTTTGCGCAGGTTGTAGCCCAGATAGGTATAGCCCGATGAGGGATAGCGGTATTTGTTGAAGCGGCGCCGGAAGGCCGGCGTTTCCGTCTGGGTCTCGAACTGGATGGGATTGAGTCCCATGTAATCGAGACCGCCGGAAAGGAGCTCCAGAAACATGGTCGACTGATCGGGAATGACCCGGTAGAGAACCCTCTTGATGTAGGGTTTCCCCTCAAAGTAATCCTCGTTGGCCTCCAGGACGATCTTTTCGCCGGGACTCCATTCTTTGAACACGTAGGGACCGGTACCCACGGGCGAACGGGACAAGGGGCTCTGGGTGATATCCTTCCCCTCCAGCAGATGTCTGGGCATAATGGCGACGCCCCAACTGATGAGAGCGGTCGCCAGCGGTTCCTCGTAAGACACCCGAAAGGTCAGAGGATCAGGAGCTTCAGCCGTTTTGACCAGCCGATATTGCTCGGCGTAGGCGGTAGGTGTGTTGGGATCGACGTATACTTGATAAGTGAACAGGACATCGGCCGACGTAAAGGGGGTCCCATCATGCCAGCGTACATCGGGACGCAGCTTGAAAGTAAGGGTTCTGTTATCGTCGGAAATTTCCCAGGACTCCGCCAGCTCACCCTCGATATTGAAATTTTTGTCGTAACGCACCAGGCCGTTATAGATCAACCCGTTGATTTCGGAAGAAGAGGAATCGGAAGCCAGCACAGGCAGCAAATTGCTGGCGTCGCCAATGGAGCCCATCACGATCGTGTCACCGTAAGCCGGTTCGTTGGGAACCTCGCCGTCCGGAGACGTTATATTCTGAGGGTCGCAGCCGGGCAGAAGAAAGATCAGCGCGAAGAGAAGACAGAAGCGGCTCATGCAGAGTCTCCGGACAATCAAGGCAAAGGCTTTATGGCGACACCAGCCGGCGCCGTCATCTTGAAACGTTCGTGATCAATCGGAATATTGACATCGATATCGGAAAAGCTCACCTCGGCCTGGGTCTGCCCCGCCGGAATCTCTACCTCGATTTGATGGGGAAAGGCCGGTGAGTTCGCATCGAAATCGGCATAGGAGACAGAAAGCAGCTTTTCTGCCTGCCGAAAATAAGCTGAAGACAGCAGACGCAGATCCGGGTTGAAAACAGCCTCCTGGGAATACTGATCTTCGGCATAAAGCGTGAGACGGTAATTGCCTTCCGACGTATAGGAAACCTCGGTACGCTGAAAATCGACCAGGGGAACCTGGTAGAGGATGATCTTGACCAGATCCTCCACTTCAAAGGGAAGTCGCAAAAACTTCCCCAGGTTTTCAGAGGAGGGCTTGCCTTCATAGAATTCAGCCGAATGGGGAAGATAGACGGACAGTTGCTCCCTGTTGCTGGCAAGAACCATGTAAGTCTGGCCAAATGGCCCCATCACCTCAGTCCTCAGGTTGTAAGGCTTTTCCAGCAGCACGACCTGGTTGACGCGGATCGAACGATCCCGGGTGGAAACCTGGACTTTCGCCAGACCTTTCAATGACTGAAAATAACCGCTGGATTCCTGCAGCCGGTCCAGAAGGCTGTTTTCGATATTGGCCGGCATGGGTGGCGGCACAAAGGCCACTTTCGGAGCACAACTCGCCAGAAAAACCAGGAATAGAAAAAAAACACCCGGACGCATAAGGCGTCTGTCCATCTTCAGTGCAACGATCATCGGCGACACCCTTAAAGTCCCCGCAACTTTTCGTGAACCCCTGCCGCCTCAGGATCAAGACGGAGGACGTCTTCATAGGTCTGCCGGGCTTTGTCGATGGCTCCGGCGGCAGCATAGGCATCGGCCAGATGATGAAGAACAACCGGATCCTGGGGCAAAAAGGCAGCGGCTTCTTCCAGCGCCGTCACGGCCTCGCTGAAGCGTCCCATCCTGAAATAAACCCAACCCAGGGTATCGACGATGTGCCCTTCTTTCTTGATAGACAGGGCTCTTTGCACCAGCTCCAGAGCTTCATTCAGATTCTCACCGATTTCCGCATGGTGATAGGCGATAAAATTGAGGGCTTCGGCATGCTCAGGGTTAACACCCAATGCCAGTCGCATAGCCTCCAGAGCCTTTGCTCGCTGTCCGGCTTTTTCATGCACAAGTCCCAGCTGATAATAAAGGTCGGCACTTTCGGGAAAAAGTGTCAGCCCCTCCTGCAGGGTTGAAAGCGCCTCCTCGTAACGCTTTTCACCTTCATAAAGCGAAGCCAAAAAGGCATAGGCGTCGGGACGCCCGGCCCCGTGAGAAAAAACATCGTTCAGAACCGTGATGGCTTGCGCTGTGCTTCCCAGACGAAAATAAAGATAACTCATGTGGTAGCGGGCATCAGCATAGAGTTCGGATTCTTCCGAAATGGCGGAAAAAGCCTCAAGCGCCGGTTGCCAATCTTCCAGTCTCTCCAGGGCCGATCCCAGGTAAAAGCTCGCCTGTTCCAGATGAGGATTGTTTTTCAGCAACGTCCGGAAGACCGCTGCCGCTTCTGCGAACCGTTCCTGCTCCAGATAGACCAGGCCTATCTTCTGCCAGGCTTCCGCTTCGCCCGGATTCAAGGTGACGATCCTCTGCAGCTCGGACAGCGCTTCGTCCAGGCGATTTTCAAGAATATAAAGACGCGCCAGGCGGTTGAGCAGAGCAAAACTTTCAGGCAAGGCGGCTATTCCCTGACGATAGAGCTGCAGGGCTTTGGAGGACTCTGATTTCCCCTCATAAAGACTGCCGAGCTCCACGTAGGCCGTTTCGAGATCAGGCCTGTTCCGTATCAATTCACGATAGGACTCCTCCGCCGGAACGGTCAGGCCGATTTCGCGGTAAATTCGAGCTTTGGTGAGCAGGGCCGCGTGAAAGTCAGGGTTATCGGCAATCGCCTGCGTGAGAAGGTCGATGGCTTTTTCGGTGTCGCCGAGGCGGGCGTACGAGACCGCCAGTTCCAAAAAAGCATTTTCCTCCTTGGGATCCAGGTCAACCACCCGCTGGAGGTTTTCGACGGCCTGCCGGTTGTTGCCCTTGGCAAAATGGAGACTGCCCAGAAACAGCAGGGCATCGACATAGTCGGGATCAAGAATAACGGCGTCTTCGGCCGCCCTGAGCGCTCCTTCGTCATTCCCCTGGTGTATGGCCAACTGGGCCTGAGCATACTTCAGGAAGGCGGATTCGGGATCGGCCTTAAGAGCGCCATCCAGCATTTCCTGCGCCCTTTCCAGATCCCGGTCAGCAACGGCCAGGCGGTAAAGGCTGAAGTAGTGAAGGGCTTTGGCCTTGCTGTCGGTTACCTGGGAAACGTAAGGCGCCTCCCGGAGCTCTTCCCGCGGAGTGGCAGTGGTCGAAGCACAGCCAGCCAGCAAGACGAGAAGGGACAAAACAACATATATCCGAAGATTCATAGATGAACTCCAGCCATGGGGCTGCGACCCCTTAAAACTGCCAAACCCACTGAAAATACGAGGCAAAACGATACCATACTCACTTTGGGGCGTCAATTTTTTTCCAGACCGGTCCCATCCCTTTACACCCCTCTTTCGTCTGTTAAAATTTTCCGGTCTCTCATACAGAACAAGGCTTTCCATGGATGCACAGGCTCTTCTCCATAAAGCGATGCTCACATCGGCCTTTTATCCTGATGAAAAAGGTCCGGTGACTTTTACCGAAACGCATATTTCCCGCCTCTATTTCACCTCCCGACACGTCTATAAAATCAAAAAAGCCCTAAATCTTGGTTTTGTTGACTTTTCCAGCTTTGCCCAACGTCATCAATACTGCCTTGAAGAAATCCGTCTGAATCGCCGCCTGTGCCCTCAAACCTACCTAGGCGTGATTCCGATCTATTTCGGCGAGAAGGGCTATCAGCTAAAGGGGCCCGGGGAAATCCAGGAATATACCGTCCTCATGAAAAGACTGCCTGAGGACCGGATGCTCGACCGGCAGATCAACATCAAGGATCCTCACCTCGAAGAAGACATGGCGCCTCTAGGCCGCCTGCTGGCCCTGTTTCATAAATCGGCTGAGATAGTCCGCCAGTCCCCCCCTTTTTATAGAAAAAAGACCGCATACAACTGGGAAGAAAACTTCTCCCAGATCGAACCCTATGTGGGCTTCACGATAGAAGCCCGGGCAAAGACCATTCTCCAGGACTGGGTTGAAACCTTTCTCAAAGAGAAAGGGGCCGTGCTGACAACCAGGGAAGAACAGGGCTTCGTGCGCGACGGGCACGGAGACCTGCACGCCGAGCATATCTGCCTGACCGACCCGATCTGTATTTACGACTGCATTGAATTCAGTGACCGCTTTCGTATCGGTGATATTGTGGAAGATACCGCCTTTTTATTGATGGATCTGGAATTCAGGGGGCGGTGGGATCTGGCCAGCGCCTTTTTAGAGGCCTACAGCGCCCATATAGACCTGGGCGCCGGCCGGGAGGAGCTGCTGCCCTTCTTCAAGGTTTACCGGGCTTTTGTAAGGGGAAAAGTCGATTCAATCCTAGCGGGAGAGTCGGAGGCCGCTGAATCCGTCCGCTTGGACGCGAAAGTTCTCGCGCGCCGCTATTTCAACCTGGCCCTGGGTTATCTCTGCCCTCAACTGATGCTTTTAACCTGCGGCCTTATGGGAACGGGAAAAACCACGCTGGCGGAAGGGCTATGCCAGGCCATCAACGCCCGGCATCTGCGTTCCGACGAGGTCCGTAAAAAACTCCACGGGCTGCCGGTTCTAAGCCGCCATGAAGATGCTTTCAACCAGGGCCTCTACGCACGCAGTGCCACCCAGAGAACCTACGAGGCACTTCTTGATAGGGCCGAAGGGGCCCTACAGGAGGGACAATCTGTGGTCGTGGACGCATCTTTTTCCCAGTACGACCAACGTTCCCGTTTTTTCGAGATGGCCCGCCAACGAGGCGTTCCTCTTTTCCTGATCGTCACGGAATGCCCCGCCGAAACAGCCTTGAGCCGTCTCGACCGGCGGAAAGAACAGGCGATGGATGCCTCGGATGGCCGCCGGGAGCTGTACGACGAGCAGGCCGCCAGTTTTGACCCGGTCCATAAGGGCTCCGAGGTTATAAGAGTCGACACATCACAAGATGTTGATTATACTGTTCAGAAAATCTTGCAGCGCATCCTAGGCACGGCGAGGTCTCACTCATGAAAGAACACTATCCCATACAGCTCAGGGACGCTTGGATCCTTTTTTTCATCCTGGGCCTGGTGATGATCAACTACCCCTTCATCCATATTTTCAATAAAGAAACCACCCTCTTCGGGATACCTCTGCTTATCCTCTACCTCCTCGTGGGATGGCCTGCCTCCATTGCCGTAGTCTACTTTTTCACCCGTACCCTCAAGACCGGCCACAATGGCGCCCCCACCCAATCTGAAGACGAAAAGGATGCTCGCTGAGTGCTGCCCGTCGCTTTAGTCACATCTGTCACTCTCGCCTACTTCGGCCTGCTCTTCGCTGTCGCTTACTACGCCGACAGAAAGCGAAAGGCCGGGCAAAGCATCATTTCGAACAGTTACATCTATTCTCTCTCCCTGGCCGTCTATTTTACCTCCTGGACCTTTTACGGAAGTGTGGGTCGGGCCGCCACCTCCGGTCTCGATTTTCTCCCGATCTATCTTGGCCCAACACTCATAGCCTTCAGCTGGTGGATTATCCTGCGCAAAATGGTCCGCATCAGCAAAGATCAGAATATCGTCACTATTGCCGACTTTATAGCGAGCCGTTACGGCAAATCGGCCTTTCTGGGGGCGGTCGTTACGATTTTCGCCGTCATTGGCGTCATGCCCTACATCGCCCTGCAGCTTAAGGCCGTTGCCTATACCTTTGATCTGCTCTCCGCTCCGCCGGAAGCCATTGGACACGGCCTCAGCGATCTTATTCCCGTCCTGCCTCCTTACATTGACACCGCTTTTATCGTCGCTTTGGTGCTGACCCTCTTCGGTATTCTGTTCGGCGCCAGACACCTCGATGCCTCTGAGCGCCACGAAGGCTTGGTGGCGGCCATTGCGCTGGAATCACTCGTAAAAATCGTGGCCTTTGTATCCGTCGGCATTTTTGTCACCTACGGGCTCTTTGACGGTTTTGCCGACATCTTCACCAAATTCATGGAAACCTTTCCAGAGCGCAAGGATCTTCTCCTGCTCGGTACGGCTTCCATCCCCTACCCCATGTGGTTCTCCCTGACCTTTATTTCCATGATGGCCGTGATGTTTCTGCCCCGCCAATTTCATATCATGGTCATTGAGAACTCGGATGAAAAACACATTCGGGATGCCATGTGGCGCTTTCCCGCCTATATGTTCCTGATGAACCTCTTCGTCATCCCTATCGCCCTTGGCGGCCTGCTCCTTACCGGAGGGGAATCCGCCGGCGCCGACTACTTTGTCGTCAGCCTGCCGCTGGTCACGGGACATCCCTGGCTGGCCATGCTGGTCTTTATCGGGGGATTTTCCGCTTCCGCCGGCATGGTCATGGTGGAGTCCGTCGCCCTCTCCACCATGGTGCACAACTATCTGGTCATGCCGGTCATCAACCGTTTCAATTTCGGCGCACGGGATCTCTCCCGCCTGCTGATCAACATCAAACGGCTCGGCATTTTTGCCGTCATCTTTCTGGGCTATCTCTACTACCGACTGGCCGGCGAATACAGCGCCCTGGTCAATATCGGCCTGATTTCCTTCATGGCGGCTACCCAGTTTGCGCCGGCCATCCTGGGCGGTCTTTTCTGGAAAAGAGCGACCCGCAAAGGGGCTACCGCCGGTTTGATTTTTGGTTTCGCCCTCTGGTTCTACACGCTGCTGCTGCCCGCATTTGTGCAGGCCGGGTGGCTGGAGAGCCACATTCTGACCGACGGCCTGTTTGGACTTACCCTGCTTAGGCCTCAAGAGCTTTTCGGTCTCTCTGGATTCGACACCTGGACACACGCCCTCTTCTGGACCATGTTTTTCAATCTCGGGGCCTTTTTGACCTTCTCGCTACTGACCAAACCCTGCAAAAGAGAGATCGGCCAGGCCGACAAGTTCATCAATGCCTTTGAACCTGCCAAAGAGCCCCCCCAGCGCAAGAGACTCAGCGGGGCACCTACGCTGGTTGAGTTCATCGAACTCATGACCAAGTTCATCGGCGAAAAGCAGGCCCATGCCGCCATGGCGGAATACCTCCATGACCGGGATATCGATGAAAAAGGGAGCCTGTCGGAATATGAACTGCCCGCCCTGAAAAGGTTCACCGAACGGACGCTGGCCGGATCCGTCGGGGCCGCCCCCGCCAGGATCATCATTGAAAACTATCTGGCGACCAAAGGCAGCAAGATGGAGGACGTTTTTGACATCTTTGGAACCGTCACCCTCAGCAGAACGGCCAGTCGCGACCAGCTCAGCGTCCTGTATGAATCCGCCCGCCTGGTGGCCAGCGGGGAAAGCCTGAAGATTATCCTGGACAATATTCTTGAACTTCTCCTTCAGCAGTTCAAGTTCGACTTATGCGTCGTCCGCTTTCTGGATGACCAGACCAACACCCTGAGCGTAGTCAGCCAACGGGGCAAAGCGCGCACCAAGCGCGCCCTCTCGCCGCGGGACCTGAATCGTGAAACCTGTATCGGCGAGGCGTTTCTGGACAATAAAACCAAAATTGAAAACGACTGCGACTTGCTGGACAAACCGGAAGCCGAAAATATTGCCGGGCCCGAAGGCTTCCAGTCTTTCGCCCATGCCCCCATTTCCATCGAGGGGCAGCCCATTGGCGTGTTGTCCTGTTTTTCCCGTTCATCCAAGGGGATCTTTACCGAAGAATTTATCGAACTTTTCGACAGTCTGGCCGGGCAAATCGGCATCGCCTGGCGCAACGCCCAACAGACTGAGGATCTGATCAAGGCCAAGGAGCATGAACGGGAACTGCAAATTGCCAAAACCATCCAGCTTGGCCTGCTGCCGACCAAAACACCCCAGATAGACGGGATCAGCCTCGCGGGGTTGTGCGTACCCGCCCGGCAGGTGGGTGGAGACTACTACGATTTTCTTCCCCGGGATGACGGCAAACTGGACCTGGTGATAGCCGATGTCTCCGGTCATAACATTGGTGCCGCCCTGATTATGGCTGAAACCCGGACCTTCATTCAGTCCCGCACACAGAGCATAGGCAACACCAGCGGAGTCATGACGGCGATCAACGAGTTTTTCTATGAAGACCTCACTCGCGCCGAACTTTTCATCACCATGTTTTATGTCAAATTCGACCCAGTTACCAAAACCCTCATTTATTCAAATGCTGGTCACAACCCGCCCCTTATTGCCAACAGGGATCGGGAAACCTGCGAACGGCTGGATGCCGAAGGTCTCATCTTCGGTGTCAAACAAACTGTGGAATTTGAAGAGAAGAAAACCCTGCTGACAAAAGGGGACGTGTTGCTCATGTACACGGATGGCCTAACGGAGGCGGCCAATGCCGACGGTGAGCTCTTTGGAGAGGAGCGCCTGTGCCAACTGCTGGAAGCTTCCGAAACACTTCCTCCAGCCGAGATCATTGAAAGCCTGCTGAACCAGATTCGCCTGTTCACCGGGAATCGTCATTTCAATGACGATGTATCCCTCGTTGTGCTAAAGATCAACGCCTAAAAAGGAAAACGTGCCGATTTCAATAAAGTGTCGGATATGTTATAAATATTTCGGTAGGTTATTCAGCCCCATTCATCATCGACAGGAGACGAACCATGATTTTGAACATCGAAGACAAAGGCGCAGTCGTACTGATTGAGATCAAGGAAGAGAGATTGGATGCCCACAACAGCAGCGACCTGAAAGCCCAGATGCTCAATCTTTTTGAGGAGGGCAAGAATGACATCGTGGTGGATCTGGGCGAAGTCCGCTTTGTCGACTCCTCCGGGCTCGGCGCTCTGGTTTCGGGTTTTAAAAACGCCAGCGCCCGCAACGGCAATCTTAAACTCAGCGGTTTACAACCTCAGGTCCGTTCCATGTTTGAGCTGACCCGTCTTCACCGCGTTTTTGAAATTTTCCCGGGAACGGAAGAAGCCCTGAGCAGTTTTTAAACATCCATTTTCCGGGGGGATTACAATGGAAAAAATAGAGGTGGACATTAAGGTTCCCAATCAAACACGGTACCTGAGCCTGATCGGGAAAATCGGGGAAGGCCTTGCCATGACCTTGGAGCGATACAAGGGAGATCGCGAAGAGCTGGCCTATCATCTGAACCTGGTCCTGACGGAAGCCATGACCAATGCCATACGACACGCCAACGAAGACGATCCTGGCAAGGAGCTGCACATCACCATCTCCATCATGGAGAAAACCCTCAAAATCCTCGTTTATGATGAGGGACAAGGGTTCGACATCAACTCCCTTCCCTCACCTGACTTCAAAAATCTCGATGAGCACGGCCGGGGCGTCTATATTATTCGCGCTCTCATGGATCAGGTTGTCTACCGTAAACACGGCAAGGGCCATGTGCTGGTCATGGAAAAGAAGTTTCATTAGCAGGCAAGGTAAGACACAAGTTCAGCATGCTCATGGATGGTGAGATCCCCCGCCATCGCCCCCTTATAGGCCACGAATCGGACCCCCGCCCCCCGGGCCGCTTCGTGGTCCAGATCTGAATCACCCACAAAGAGCAGATCCCGACAGGGCAGCCCCAGGCGCTCCGCCGCCAGAAAAAGCATGTCCGGATAGGGCTTGGGCCTGGGTACGTCGCGACTGGTCACCACCACCTGGAAAAAACGGTCCAGTTCAAAATGGCGTAGAATCTCTTCCATGCTGTTGCCGCGATTGGTCGCGACAGCCAGCGGGAAATTTTGCGCCAAAGTTTCGAGGGTTGGATAGAGTTGCGGCTCTGGGACCATGAAGGGGATAAACTGCCGGTAATCGAGTTGCGAGGCGACCTCTAGGGCATCTGCCACGAGTGGCGCCCCCAACAGGCCTTTAAAAACCTGCGGACTGGCTGCCGTGTGGCAGAGATGGGCGCGGCTTGTGTCTTCCGGTGTGACTTCTTCGGCGCCAAAGTGGGCAAGAACCCGGTTGTAATAAGCCAGGTTGGCAGCCCGACTTTCAAAAAGAACCCCGTCACAATCAAAGATGAGGCCGCGAACCTTAGACATGTCGTTTATTTCCTTGGTGGATGACCCACAGACCAATCACGCCGACCAGGACCATTGGCAGGGAAAGCAACTGCCCCATGGTGGCACCGGCCCAGAGAAAACCGAGATGTTCGTCCGGTTGCCTGAAAAATTCGACCCCGAAGCGAAACACTCCATACAATAGAAAAAAGGTAAAAAAAGGAATGCCGGGGCGGGGATTTTTCCGGTGAAACAGCCACAGGACCACAAAGAGGACGAGCCCCTCCAGAAAAGCCTCATAAAGCTGACTGGGATGCCTGGGCAGCAGGCCGGCCTGCGGAAAAACCATGCCCCAGGGCACATCCGTCACCCGCCCCCACAATTCCCCGTTAATAAAATTGCCGAGCCGCCCCAACCCGAGGCCAACCGCAGCGGCAGTAACCAGGATGTCACCAGTCAACAACACGGAAATTTGTCGACGTTTGCAAAACAACATCACCGCGACCACCACACCGAGCAGACCCCCGTGAAAACTCATCCCCCCTTCCCATACGGCCAGAATTTCCAGCGGATGGGAAAGATAATAGGAAAACTTGTAAAAGAGCGTGTATCCAAGCCGTCCCCCCAGGATAACTCCAAGGGCGGCATAGAAAAGAAGATCAGACACCCCATCCCGGTCCATTCCCAGACCGCGCTGGCGAGACAAATGCCCTATGATGAAATAGGAAATAATGAACCCCAAAAGGTACATCATGCCATACCAGCGAACGGCAAGGGGCCCGATTTGAAAAATGATCGGATCAATCTGAGGGTAAGTCAACATGGGGTGTCCTTAAAAATAGGTATCATTCCTTCAAAACAAGGCTTAATTATTCCGCCTGGGCCAAACCAGAGAGGGTTTCAACCAGACTGTTCATATCGGGCGGCACAGGTGCCTCCCATTTTAGGACATCTCCATGAACAGGGTGAGGAAGAACAATCGTCCAGGCATGGAGCATCTGTCGGCCAATAGACAAAGGACCCAGTCGGTCCGGACCACCATACCGGGTATCTCCGAGAAGGGGATGTCCGATTTCCTTCAAATGTACACGAATCTGATGGGAACGACCGGTAGGGATCTCAACCTCAAGCAACGAACTATCTGGAAATTTCTGCAAAACACGATAACGCGTCAGGGCTTCTTTGCCCCCCTTTTCGACCGACTTCATGAGGTTGTCCGCTCGTCGGCGCGCTAATAAAGAACGAATTGCTCCTTGATCCGTCTCAGGACACCCACTGACCAGAGTGAGGTACCGTTTTTCAACCTGATGAGAAGCGACGGATTGGGTCAGGTTCTTGTGAGCTTTGCTATGAATAGAGAAAACGAGGACACCAGAAGTATCTCGGTCGAGGCGTTGAGCCATGCCGATTTCAGGCGTATCCTGAGGGCGGAAGGGGTTGCCCAGGTGTCGAAGAAGGGCCTCATACAGGGTGCCTTTATAGCGCGCGGGAGTGGGTTGGGTTTCGACTCCGGGAGGCTTATTAACTACAACGATATAGGGGTCCTGATAAATGATGTTTTCGGGGGTCAACGAGAAGATATCGAGTGGCCGCCCATCCACATGAACTTCGATTTGCTCACCTGTCTGGACGGGGTAAGAACATTTTCGAAGGCGCCTGCCTGCGACGTGAACGCCTCCTATATCGATAATTTTACGAATTTTACTACGGGAAAAGGAATCATCCACCGCCGGAATAAATTGATCGATGCGCTGACCGCGGTGTTCTTTCTGGGGAACAAATCTAAAAACCATAATCAACCCGCGCCAAGGGAAAAATCATTCTTCAAAGCGAGAAATGGATTTCTCACCAGCAGTACGCCTGAATGACCATCGTTTGTACGCCTATTCAAAAGCCCCATCCATGACATATGGACAGGGCTTTTTTTTGCTGAATGACACCAGAAAAGAACGAATGGACGATTCACGAAAGTTCATTCACGCCTGTCGTGTCAAAAAATCAATCGGTATTGACTTTTTCTCTGAGTTCTTTGCCCGTTTTGAAAAAAGGTGTTTTTTTACAAGGAATCCTGACGATTTCACCACTTTTAGGGTTACGGGCTTCACGGGCATCTCGTTCACGGACAGTGAACGAACCAAAACCGCGAATTTCAACGCGTTCACCATCAACGAGCGCCCCACCAATACTGTCAAAAATAGTATTTACGATCAGTTCCGATTCTTTTTTGTTGAGAGAGGTGCTCTCAAAAGACAAACGCTCGATCAGTTCACTTTTGGTCATGACAAAATGCCTCCTAATTTAAACCTTCCCAGATAAACTGCATCCCGCCAACAGGTTGTTCCTGAAGTCCTTGGCGCATAGAATGAAGGGTTTCTTCAACCAGATAGTTAAACAATTTCGGTTTGGTCTCACGGGGATAGATAACACGCGGTTTACCTTCGATCTCGGCCAATTCGGCAGCCAGATCAATGGCATCCTGCATATTGCCGAGCCGATCCACGAGACCAGCTTCGAGAGCCTGCCTCCCGGTATAAATTCTTCCATCGGCCAGAGCTTTCGCTTTATCAAGGGGAAGTTCACGTCCTTGGGCCACGGCGGAAACGAACTGGGAGTGCACATCATCAATAAGAGACTGCAGGATCTGCCGATCATCAGGGGTCATGGGGCGGACAGGAGAACCGATGTCCTTATGCTCGCCACTCTTTACGACCTGACTTTTAAGGCCGATTTTCTGAAGAAGTTCCTGAAAGTTCGTAAATTCCATGATGACACCAATACTGCCGGTGATGGTGCCGGGATTAGCGACGATCTGGTGGGCGGGAATGGCGATGTAGTAACCACCCGAGGCGGCGACAGACCCCATGGAGACAACGACGGGCTTCACTTGAGCCAGTTTCTGAACTTCTGTATAGATTTCCTGAGATGGCCCTACCCCGCCGCCAGGGGAATCGACACGCAATACCACCGCTTTCATGCTGCTGTCATCGCGAAGGTGCGTCAGTCGTTGGATAACGTCCTCAGACGTCATGATGGCACCCTTGACTTCAACCACACCGATCTTTTCACCGATGGGGAGGGAAGTCGAGGTTCCCGTCATGCTGGAAATAATGCCAACAATGATAAGAAAAAAAAGAAAGATGGCTCCAAGGACAATCAGGGCCATCAAAAATGGTCTTTTTTTCATGCAAATCGCCTGAGATGGAGGAGCCCCCGCCTTGACAAGCGGGGGCTCCGGATGTTCATCGTCAGAAGGGCTCAGTCTTCAGACTTGTCTTCGCCGGCCTTGTTCAAGGCACCCTGCAGCAAATCCCCGAAGTTGGAGGTTGCGCTCTTTTGGGCGCCAAGGAAAGCATCGACCTCGGCTTTCTCTTTTTGAGTAGCCAGATGTTTAATGGAGAGGGCGATTTTGCGATCAGCCGTGTCGACGTTGAGCACAACCGCCTCGATTTCATCCCCGACGTTGGCAAAGCTTTTCGGAGAGTCGATCTTCTCCTTGCTGATTTCAGAAACATGAATCAGCCCTTCGATTCCCTCTTCCACTTCCACAAAGATGCCGAAATCGGTAACGGAGGTCACCTTGCCGCGAATGATGGTACCGGGAGCGTAGCGGGTAGGAATGGTTTCCCAGGGATCCATGGCCAGCTGCTTGATACCGAGAGAGAATCGCTCGTTTTCGCGATCGATGTTGAGAACGACCGCTTTAACGATGTCACCCTTTTTGTAGATTTCAGAAGGATGCTTGATCCGCTTGGTCCAGGAAAGGTCAGAGATATGCACCAGACCGTCAATCCCTTCGTCAACACCGACGAAGATACCGAAATCGGTGATGTTCTTGACCTGGCCTTCGATCACGGTACCGGCGGGGAATTTCTCGCCAATCACGTCCCAGGGGTTGGGTTCGACCTGTTTGAGACCGAGAGAAATGCGACGGTTGGGGATATCCAGGGCCAGCACGACGGACTCGACTTCGTCGCCGATGCTGAGGACCTTGTTGGGATGCTTGATGCGCTTGGTCCAGCTCATCTCGGAGACATGGATCAGACCTTCAACACCTTCATCCAGTTCCACAAAGGCGCCATAATCGGTAAGGCTGACGACCTTGCCGGTGACACGCATCCCCACGGGGTATTTGGACTCGACTTCCAGCCAGGGATCAGGCGTGATTTGCTTGAGGCCCAGAGAGACGCGCTCTTTTTCGCGGTCAAACTTGAGGACCTTGACTTTGATTTTATCGCCGACAGACAGAATGTCGGAGGGATGGCTGACCCGACCCCAGGACATGTCAGTGATATGGAGCAGGCCGTCAATGCCACCGAGGTCGATAAAGGCACCGTAATCGGTAAGATTCTTGACGATCCCCTCGAACACCTGCCCCTCTTCCAGCTTCTCGAGGGTGTCGGCGCGGAGGTTTTCCCGCTGATCTTCCAACAGAACGCGACGGGAAAGGACAATATTGCCACGGCGCTTGTTGAGTTTGATGATTTTGAATTTGTAGGTTTCGCCGATCATCTTGTCCAGATTGCGCACGGGACGGAGATCGACCTGCGAACCGGGCAGGAAGGCAATCACGCCGATATCGACAGAAAGCCCGCCCTTGATGCGAGAAACGATACGTCCTTCAACATCGGCCCCTTCTTCCAGGGTGTTCCATATCTTCATCCGATCGGCTTTTTCTTTCGACAGGCTGATCAGACCGTTTTCATTTTCTGTACGCTCGATCAAAACATCGAACTGGTCGCCGACTTTAAGGTCAGTCTTCACCTGACCGTTGTCATCGAGGAACTCGGCGATCGGAATGAGTCCTTCCGACTTTCCGCCGACATCGACAACGACCGAATCAGGGTTGACCTGAACGATAGTGCCGGTGACCACGTTCCCAGCCTTCAGCTCCTTCAGGCTGTTCTCAAAAAGAGCTTCGAAGCTTTCTTCCATGCCCCCAAACTCGTCTTCGTTTTCCATCAGTTCATTTGCGTTTTCGTTGTTTTCCACCATTAAAGTGTTACCCCCTAGCGAATTTCCTGTCATTTTTCAGACAGTATGGCCAAAGCCATGACGTCGGAACTTAGCACAAAGTCTTTAAAAAAACAAATTATTTTATTTTTTCAACCCGGACACCTTATCCACAACTTCATCGATGATCCACTGTGGTGTTGAGGCGCCGGCGGTTATCCCCACGGTTTGAACGCCGGTGAACCAGCCGCCATCGATTTCACTTGCCGTTTCGACATGATAGGTTCGTGGCTGGATCTCCGTACAGAGCTGGGCAAGGCGGTTGGTATTGGCGCTGTTGAAACCGCCGATGACCAGCATCAGGTCAACCTGTCTGGCGATATCCCTTGCCTCACTCTGGCGGACCGAGGTTGCATCGCAGATCGTATTGAAAACGCGCAATTCCTTGCTTTTTCGCAAACAGACGTCGACAACCTGGCGCAGATTCTCGAACGGCTGGGTCGTCTGGGCGACGACGCCTATTTTCTTGCTGCGAGGTATCCTTTCCGCTTTCGCCTGATCGGGGACGACGTAAACATCGACGCCAGCGGCATAAGAGACAATCCCCTGTACTTCGGGATGCTCCTCCTCCCCGACCAGAACGACCACATACCCCTCAGCGCTGAGCATGGCGGCGTGATCCTGGGCTTTTTTGACAAAAGGACAGGTGGCATCCACGACCTCCAATCCCTTGGTGGCGAGGCCTGCCATCTCATCGGCCGTGATGCCGTGGGAACGGATAATGACGGCCCCCTCGTGAATGTCTTCCACACGCCCTACCACGCTGACCCCCTCCTCTTCCAGTTTCTTGACCAGTTGCGGGGAATGTATGATAGGGCCCAACGAACAGATGCGATGGTGGGAGGCGGCGGAGTCAAAGGCCATACTGGTGGCTCTTTTGACCCCGAAACAGAAGCCGGCGCTTTTTGCCAGAATGATTTTCATCCGTAGACTGAAGCCTCCTATACTGTCGCCAGACGGTGTCGTACAACCCGCAGCATTTCATCCAGCACTTCATCGATGGTCATCCGGGTCGTGTCAATGGCAATGGCGTCAGCGGCCTGCAGAAGAGGTGCTTCGGCACGGGCGCTGTCATCGGCATCGCGCTTCTCGACTTCGGCGATGGTCTGGGGGAGATCCACCTCAAGCCCTTTGGCTTTGAGCTCCTCATAGCGACGTCTGCCGCGCTCCTCCGAAGTAGCGACGAGGAAGAATTTAATCTCGGCATCAGGAAAAACCACGGTGCCGATGTCACGCCCCTCCAGCACCACCCCGCCCTTCTCGCCCATACGGCGCTGCAGATCAACCAGAGTGCGTCGCACAGCGGGGCAGGCCGCGATGCGGGAAGTCAGGAGGCTGATTTCAGGCGTCCGAATATCGGCGGAGACATCCTCCCCGTTGAGAAGAACCTTCTCCTGCGCACCCTCTCGGGAGAATTCGATCAGGACCTGCGGACACAGTCGGGCCAGGCCCTCTTCATCGGCGGGGTCGATTCCTTTTTCCTGAGCGAACAGGGCAAAGGCACGATACATGGCCCCTGTATCGATATTGATATATCCCAACTCTTCGGCCAGGCGTTTACTAAGGGTACTCTTGCCGGCCCCCGAGGGGCCATCTATGGCTACAATCAATCCTTTTTTCACGCAAAAAACTCCACATACGCACAAACTGATGTGCTGTTAAAAGCGGCAAACAAACTCCGCATTCTTCTAAAGCCGAATACCTTCCAGCAATTCCCAAAAATTCGGAAAGGATGTCGCTGTACACTGCACATCATCAATCGTTACGGGGCCGGCCGCGACCAGCGCCGCAACAGCCATGCTCATGGCAATGCGGTGATCGCCATGGGAGATGACGTGGCCGCCCTGCAACGGCTGCCCACCGGAAATCACCATGCCGTCCTCCCGGGGCTCGACAGAGGCCCCCAGTTTGGTGAGTTCCGAGGTCATGGCCGCTATGCGATCCGTTTCCTTGACACGCAGTTCGCGGGCGTCGCGAATAACGGTCTGACCCTGGGCAAAACAGGCGGCGACACTGACAACGGGAAATTCATCGATGGCCCTCGGCACCAGTTCTCCACCAATGTCGATGCCCTGCAGGTCGCTGCTCCTGACATGAATATCAGCGACCGGCTCGCCCGAATGCTCACGGGGGTCGAGGACACGCAGATCGCCGCCCATGGCTTGCAGGATATCGATAATACCGCTGCGTGTCGGGTTGATACCGACATTGCGGATCAAGACATCGGAACCGGGGGTAACCAGGGCCGCGACCATAAAAAAGGCGGCCGAGGAAATGTCGCCGGGGACGTGAACTTCCCGGCCCTTGAGGGCAGGCCGGGGGAATATGCGCACGCCGCCGGCAAATGGCTCGACCTTGGCCCCAAAATACGTGAGCATGCGCTCGCTGTGATCCCGGGACAGATGCGGCTCTTTCACGGTGGTGGGACTGTCGGCGTAAAGTCCGGCCAAAAGCAAAGCGGACTTCACCTGAGCGCTGGCAATAGGAGAATCATAGTCGAGCCCTTCGAGCTTTCCTCCCTGCAGAGCCAGAGGCGCCAGCTGCCCTCCCTGGCGGCCCCAAATGCGCGCTCCCATGCGGGAAAGGGGCTCAACCACCCGGCGCATGGGCCTTTTGCGCAGATAACGATCCCCCGTGAGGACGCTAAAAAACCGTTGCCCGGCCAGCAGGCCGGTCATCAGCCGGATAGTCGTCCCCGAATTGCCGCAGTCAATGACATCGGCCGGCTCTTGCAGGCCATCCAGTCCCCGTCCGTGGATTTTGAGGCCATCCCCCGGCAGGTTCTCAATCTCAACGCCCATGGAGCGAAACGCGTTGAGGGTAGCGTGATTATCTTCCCCGTGCAGAAACCCATGGACCACCGTGACCCCGTCGGCCAAAGAGCCCAGCATGATGGAGCGATGAGAAATGGATTTATCGCCGGGGACAGCAATCTCCCCCTTCAGCCCAGCAGCCGGGCTCACTGTTTTGGATTGCGACATATGAAAACTCCTTCAAGCAAAAGGATGGCGTCGATTTGTGGGAAAATCAGAGAATGGCGTCCCGGCTCTTTTTGGAGCGCATGAAAAACTCGAAAAGTTTCTCACCGTCGCCCTCCCGGACATCCTTTTTTAATTCGGCAAAACACGCCTCGAAATTCTCCATCATTTCAACCAGGGCTTCCCTGTTGGTCATGGCGATGTCACGCCACATGGTGGGGTCCGAAGATGCGATGCGGGTAAAGTCCCGAAAGCCGCCGGCCGAGTAGTCCAGGATATTCTCCGGATAGCGGTCATAAGAACCGACCGAGTTGACCAGCGAATAGGCCACCATATGGGGGAGATGGCTGATGGCGGCCAGAATCCGGTCATGTTTTTCGACATCCATAAGCACGACCTCGCTGCCGGCCCTTTCCCAGACCCTTTTCACCAGATCCAAAGCGGCCGGGTTCGTGGCTTCTGTCGGGGTAAGGATGCAGCGTTTGCCCTGGTACAGCGTAGCAAAAGCCGCCTCGGCGCCGCTCTTTTCGGTGCCGGCAATCGGATGCCCCGGCACGAAATGGACGCCGGCGGGCATCAGCGGTTCAATGGCCCGGACCACCTCGGCCTTGACACTGCCGCCGTCGGTCAGCACCGCTCCCGGCTTCATGGACGGGGCAATGACAGCGGCAACGGATTCCAGTGAGCGGACGGGGGTGGCCAGAAAAACGAGATCGGCGTCAGCGACGCCTGCGCAGGAATCCTGCTCGATGCGGTCCACCACACCCAGCTCGAGCGCTTTTTCCAGGTTGGCGAGCCCTCGCCCGATGCCGACAACCTCTCCAACAGCCTTGGCCGACTTCAGGGCCAGAGCCAGAGATCCGCCGATGAGCCCAACGCCGACCACGGCCAGCTTGGGAATAAAAACCGGATTATCTTTCATTGCAAAAAAACATCCTTCACGCTTATCGGATTCTCGGGTAGGAGCCAAGGACCTTAAGGAATTGGCAGTACTGGCGCAAATCTTCAACGGCTTCCTTCACCCGGTCATCCTCCAGATGTCCTTCAATATCGAGGAAAAAGATATATTCCCAGGCTTTTTTCTTCAGGGGCCGGCTTTCGATTTTGGACAGGTTAATTTGACGTGTGCTGAAAGGTTCAAGCATGCGATACAAAATGCCAGGCTCGTCCTTGACACTGAACATGATGGAGGTTTTGTCCTGCCCGCTTCGCGCCGGTCTTTTTCTGCCAATGACCAGAAAGCGCGTGTAATTGTTCGGGTTGTCCTCGATCTTCTTTTTGGCCACCCGCAGCCCGTACAGGGAAGCGGCCATTTCGCTGGCGATGGCGGCGGCGGCATCGTCTTCGGCTACCATCTGGGCCGCCAGAGCGGTGCTGCCGACATCGACCAGAGGGATATCGGGCAGATTGTCTTCCAGCCATTTGCGGCACTGGGCCAAGGCCTGCGGGTGGGAAACGACCTTTCTGACGCGCTCAAGGTCGCCGGAGAGGGAGAGCAGATCGTGGGATATTTCCAGCAGAATTTCCGCGTTAATCTGCAGGTCCGAATCCATGAACATATCCAGGGTGTGAGAGACAACCCCCTCTGTCGAATTCTCGACGGGAACAACGCCATAATGGCACCGGCCGCGCAAGACCTCATCAAAGACCGCCGGAATACTCCTTTGCGGCACGAGCTGGGCGGAAAGACCGAATTGTTGCAGGGCAGCGGCATGGGTAAAGGTCGCCTGCGGACCCAAAAAGGCGACCTTCATTGGATGTTCCAGAGCCAGGGAGGCCGAAATAATCTCCCGGAATACCCGGCGAATGGCCTCAGAAGGAAAAGGCCCGGGATTGTGGGCGGTCAGGCGCTGATAGATAGCCATCTCACGGCTGGGAACGTAAAATTCCTGCCTGTCGCCCTCTTTGGTCTTGCCGACTTCGATGACGACTTTAGCCCTCTCATTCAGCAGAGACAGAATGTCGTCATCAATGGAGTCGATGCGATGACGCAAATCATCGAGCCTGCCTTTTTCCTTTCCCATATCGCCCCCTGCATCTGGAAGATAAACCGAAGCCGAAAATCTAGAACATCAAACCGAAAAATGCAATAAAAACCAGGACAATATATGGAAACGGCAAGTTACACGGCAAGGTCGGCAGAACCTGCCGTCCCTCCCTTTCCCCTTGACCCTGCCCTATCGTCAAAGATAAACTGAGCGCCTTTTTTAATCACCCCGAAGGAGTCACTCATGTCCATATCTGTCAAGGTGTCCAGCTTCATCGAAAAGGCTTCCTGGATCCGCAAAATGTTCGAAGAAGGGGCCATGCTCCGCAAAATCCATGGCGATGAAAATGTCTTCGATTTCACGCTTGGCAACCCCTGCATGGAGCCGCCCGAAGCTTTCCGCGAGGAACTGCTCAAGCTGGCCAACAACCCTATCCCGGGGATGCACCGCTACATGAACAACGCCGGTTATGAAGAAACCAGGGTGGCCGTCGCCGAAGTGGTTTCCGAAAAATCACCCCAGGCGCTGACCGCCAACCATGTGGTGATGACCTGTGGGGCCGGCGCCGCCCTCAATGTTGTCCTTAAAACCGTCCTTAATCCCGGCGATGAAGTCATCGTGCTGGCCCCTTTCTTTGTCGAATACCGGTTTTACATTGACAATCATGGCGGCACGACCCGGGAAGTGCAGACCCAGCCGGACTCCTTCCAACTGGATCTGGCGGCTATTGAGCAAGCGATAACCGAAAAGACCGCCGCCATAATCATCAATTCGCCCAACAACCCCACGGGTGTTATTTACCCGGCCGAAGCTCTTCAGCGGTTGGGACAACTGCTGGCCCGCAAGGAAAAGGAACTGGACCGCCAGATATTCCTTATATCCGATGAACCCTACGCCCGTATTCTTTACGATGATCAGCAGGTTCCCGGCATTTTCCATCATGTGAAAAACGCCGTCATCGTCACTTCCCACTCCAAGGATCTGGCCCTACCCGGTGAGCGGATCGGCTACCTGGCCGTCAATCCCGCCATGGACAATGTCGCTGTTTTTATCGAGGGCGCCGTTTTCTGCAATCGTGTGCTCGGCTTCGTCAACGCCCCGGCGCTGGTTCAGCGATTGGTCACCCCTCTGCAAAGAGAAAGTGTCGACATCCAGGAATATCAGGCCAAACGCGATCTTCTTTACGACAATCTCACCGCCATGGGCTTCACCATGGTTAAACCTGGCGGAGCGTTCTATCTCTTCCCCCGCTCTCCCCTGCCCGATGATGTCGCCTTCGTCCGCCTCGCCCAGAAGCACAATATCCTTCTGGTTCCAGGCAGCGGCTTCGGCGCCCCCGGGTTTTTCCGCATCGCCTACTGCATCGACACAGCCGTGATCCATCGCAGCCTGCCGGCCTGGGAGAAATTGGCCAAGGAAGTTGGCCTCTAGTCCGGACGTTCGGAAAGGACCCCCATGGAAAAAAGATTTCTCCCTCCCCGGGAAACGGCTCTGGCCATCGTAGAAAACGGCAAGCGCGTAACGACGCAACCGGTCTCCCGAACCGTGGTCCTGAGCCTTCTGGCCGGTTTTTATATTGCCTTTGGGGCCCAGCTGGCGACCGTCATCACGCAGGACAGCGCCAGCTACCTCGGTCAGGGGCTCAGCCGTCTGCTGGCGGGGAGTGTCTTTTCCATGGGACTGATGCTGGTGGTCATCTGCGGGGCCGAACTGTTCACGGGCAACAGCCTGCTGACCAAATCGGCCCTGCAGGGCCAGATCCCCTGGCATAAAATCTGGGAAAACTGGTTCATCGTCATTTTAGGAAACCTGATCGGGTCCCTGTTCTTCGCCTGGCTTATGCTTCACTCGGACCTCTGGAAAAGCGGCAATGTCGCCGATTACGCCATCAGCATTGCTGCCAGCAAGTGCGAACTCTCTTTTTCCGTGGCGCTGGTTCGGGGGATTTTCTGCAACTGGCTGGTATGCCTGGCGGTATTCATGGCGACTGCAGCGCGGGATATTCCCGGCAAGATACTGGCCTGCTATGTCCCGATCATGACCTTTGTCGCCAGCGGCTTCGAGCACAGTGTCGCCAACATGTACTTCATTCCCACCGGCCTGCTGCTGGCGGATGAACTGGGACGGGAGGTACCCGGTCTTACCTGGGGAAACTTTCTGACAGGGAACCTGCTCCCCGTGACGGTGGGTAACATTCTGGGAGGGGTCGTCTTTGTGGCCCTCACCTACTGGTTCATCTACCTGCGAGGCACCACACAAAAATGAGCCGAGCCGCCTAATCCCTACAGGGGCGGATATCCTTGATTCTCAGCTGAAGGGAGACCCTTCCCCGCCATTCGTTGAGGGAAGGGGTAAACAGCATATCGAACTCGTCCCGCAGTTCGTCACTGCGCGCGGCCAGGCCGAAGGCAATACAGGGATGCACGACGCCGTTCTGGCAGGCCTTCCAGCGCAGATGCTGTTCCTTGAGTGTCTCTACGCCCAAAGCCCTTACCTTCCTGGCCACAAAGACCGGTTCGGGATTGCCAGCGCCAAAGGGCTGCATCATCTCCAGTTCTTTGACCAGTTCGAGAGAGATTTCCTCAAGACATACTTCTTCATCAAAATAAACCAAAGGCTTAAGGTCGTCCTCGTTTAAGACGTTTTGAGCATGGGCATCAAATGCCTGAACAAATTCAGGAAAGTCTGCCAACGCGATACTAAGGCCGGCGGCAAATTCATGGCCGCCATACCCGGCCAATACATGGCCGCAGGTCTGCAGCGCCCGGTATAGGTGAAAGCCGGGAATCGATCGGGCCGAGCCCTTGCCCTGCTCTCCGTCCAAGGCCACGAGAACAGAGGGGCGGTGATAACGTTCCACCAGGCGGCTGGCCACAATGCCAATGACCCCCGGATGCCATCGTTCATCAGCAAGGACGATGGCATGAGACAATGAGGTTCCGCCAGGCTGTTCCAGTTGTTGCACCGCCTGTTCGAAGGTCTCCTTTTCTATCTTTTGTCTCTCCTTGTTAAAACTATCGAGAAGTTCGGCCAGTTCCATGGCCCCCTCGCCATCGTCCATCAGAAGAAGATCCACACCTAGCGCAGCATCTTCCAATCGACCCGCTGCATTGAGACGCGGAGCCAGTTGAAAGCCGACGGTGCCGCTGGAAATTTCTCGGGTGCCGGTCACTTTCTGCAGACAGGAGATGCCCGGTCGAGGAGAGCTGTTCAAAAGCCCCAGCCCGACTTTGGTCAGGGTTCTGTTCACCCCTTGCAGCGGGACTATATCCGCGATGGTTCCGAGCGCTACCAGGTCAAGGAGCAGGCGCAGATCGGGTTCCTGTCGCCTTGAAAAGAAACCGATCTCCCGAAGATGCTTCCTCAAGGCGACAAGGAGAAAAAAAGCGACTCCGACCCCGGCCAGAGATTTAAAGGGGAAATGAGAATGGGGCAGTTGAGGATTGATCAGGGCGCAGGCCGTGGGCAGAATCTCGGGAGGTTGATGATGGTCCGTAATAATCAGGTCGAGCCCGAGTTCCAGGGCCAGGGCGGCCTCCGACACCGCACTTACCCCACAGTCGACGGAGACAACGAGGGCAGCGCCCTTTTGCGAGGCGGCGGTCAAGGCCTGCCCGGAAAGCCCGTAGCCGTCTTTGAGCCGCAAAGGGATGTGATAATCGACCTGCCCCCCCAGATCACGCAGTCCCTGGACCAGCAAAGCCGTGCCGGTAATGCCATCCACATCATAATCCCCATGGATGGCAATCGCTTCCTCTTGTTCCAGGGCACGGGCGAGGCGTTCTACGCCCTTGTCCATATCCGGGAGCAAAAAAGGATCGGGCAAGGAAGCCAGCAGGCATTCGGCATATTCTCTCCCCGCCTGTTCCTCGACAATCCCGCGCCGGCATAAAATACCGGCGGTGATCTCACCGATTCCAAGGGCGGACACCAGGGCAGCCACCTGGCCTGACTCTGGCCTGGAGCCACGCTCTGCCCATCTTTTTCTGACAACCGGATTTATCATTGACGAGGCTTCAAAGTCCTGACACAGCAAAGCCGGGAGAGCCCCGGCTTTGCTGTGTTACTCAAGGTCAGTTTGACGGTACTCCCGCGGGGTGAGCCTCAATAAACTGCAATTCCCTGCGGATCTGATCCGCACCGGCTCCGCTCGGACTCAGCACCAGAAACCGGGTCCAGGCTTCTTTGGCCTTGGCGAAATCCTGAACGTCATACCGATAGACGATACCCAGGTTGTAAAAGCTCTGGGCATGGTTGGGATTGATCTCGCCGGCCTTGACAAAATTGTCAATGGCCCGGTCATACCATCCTACCCGGCGAAACATAATACCCTGGTCGGTAAGAACATCGGCATCCCGGCCATCAAGCTCCAGTGCTTTGGCGTAGGCCTCTATGGCCTTCATCGGCTGATCCGAATCAAAAAAATTATGGCCGAGCTTAACCCAGGCTTGCCGGTTGGAAGGCTCATCGGCCACGATCTTTTCCAGCAGAGCGATCTCTTTCTGATGATTGACAACGGGCGCGGGTGAGGCGACCGGCGGAGGTGCGGTCGAAGAGCCTTTGCCTCCCTTGCTGAGGAGTACGCCGACCAAAAGTCCGACAATAAAGGCGATGACAACAAGTAGTACAGTTTCCTTGTTCTTCATGAGGAACATTTCCTTCCTTTAGCTTGCCGCTTTTTTGGACGAACGGTAATTATCCCAGAAGACGAGAATTGCACTTGCTACAAATATGGATGAATACGTCCCGATAATGATCCCGACGAGAAGGGCGAAAGCGAAATTGTGAATGACCCCGCCCCCTAAAGTAAAGAGCGCCAGGACAACCAGAAGGGTCGTCCCCGAGGTCAGGATCGTTCTGGAGAGGGTCTCGTTTACACTGCGGTTGACCACGGCGGCGAAACCGTCTTTCCCATGTTTGCCCATGTTCTCACGAATGCGGTCATAGACAATGATGGTGTCGTTGAGCGAATAACCGATAATCGCCAAAAAGGCGGCAATAATCGGCAGATCGATCTCCTTGCCGAAAAGCGAAAAGGCGCCCAGGGTGATGAAAACATCATGGGCCAGGGCGATGATGGCGCCAACAGCAAAACGGAATTCAAAGCGCCAGGTCACATAGATGAGTATGCCAACAAGGGCATACAGTATGGCCATAAGACCCTTTTCCCGCAGGTCTTTACCGACCTGAGGCCCTACCATTTCGGCCCGGCGGACCTCAACCTGCCCTTCCCCATAGTTCTTTTCAAGAACGTCTGAAATTTCCAGCGAAAGCCCCTTGAGTTCAGTGGAGGTATTTTGAGACCGAATGAGAAATTCATTGCCTTCATCACCAAACTGCTGAACGACGACGCCCCCCAGGTCAAGTCCGGTAAGGGCCGATTTGATCTCGCCGGCACTGGTTGTCTGATTGAATTTAACCTGCACCAGCGTGCCGCCGGAAAAGTCGATTCCGTAATTGGGGCCACCGTGCATGACCAGGGACAAAAACCCCACGACCAGGAGAGCCACGGAAAAGACAGCGGCCATTTTACGTTTGCCGACAAAATCGAGATTGATATCGGGTTTGATAAGCTGCATCTCGAACTCCTTATATGCTCAGCCGTTTGACGTGACGGCGTTCCAGAATAAAGTCGAAAACCGCCCTGGAGACGAAGATGGCCGTAAACAGGGAGGACAGGATGCCGATAGAGAGGGTTACGGCAAAGCCCTTGACCGGGCCGGTTCCAAACTGGAAGAGAACCAGAGCCGCTATGAGCGTAGTGACGTTGGCATCCACGATGGTCCAGAACGCTTTGGCATACCCGGACTCAAGCGCATTGTGAGGGGTTTTGCCGAGACGAAGCTCTTCGCGTATTCTTTCGAATATCAACACGTTGGCATCGACAGCCATACCAATGGTTAAGACGATCCCGGCGATCCCCGGCAGAGTCAGAGTGGCCTTGAAAAGGGAAAGCATGGCCAGGATGAAAAAGACGTTGAGAATCAGGGCCAGATTGGCAACCAGCCCGGACAGATTGTAGTAAACCAGAATCGCCGCAATGACCAGGATACTGCCGACGACGACGGAGAGTATCCCCTTGTTGATGGAATCCATCCCCAGGGACGGACCAACGGTGCGGTCTTCGAGGATTTTAACCGGCGCCGGCAGGGAACCGGCCCGCAGGACAATGGCGAGATCCGTCGCATCCTGTTCATTGAAGGAGCCGCTGATCTGAGCACTGCCCCCGGCAATACGTTCACGAATGACAGGAGCAGAGTAAACCGAGTCATCCAGCACGATGGCCATGCGCTTACCCACATTGGCGGCCGTGATCTGCTCGAAACGTTTGGCACCCACGGCATTGAAATCAATGGAAACATATGGCTCATTGAAGCGCGTATCGATGCGAACCTGGGCATCGGCAAGCAGATCCCCGGTCAAAACCGTCTTATCGTAAACAACGATAGGCCGTTCGGAGACAACACCCGTGCGGGGATCGGCATCTTTTTCGTAAAGCAGGACGGTTCCGGGCGGCAGGATACCCTTGAGCGCGTCTTCAATATTGGCATCTTCAGCCACCATCTTGAATTCAAGACGAGCCGTCTTGCCCAGAAGAGCAATAGCCCTCTCCGGATCCTTTATCCCGGGCAGCTGGATGAGTATCCGGTTGCCGCTCTGCCTCTGCAGGGTCGGTTCACTGACCCCGAACTGGTCGACACGGTTTCTCATGGTTTCGAGAGCCTGCCGTACGGCGTAATCCTTGGTCGCCGCGATATCATTATCGGTAAGGCGATAATTTTTCTGGATATACCCGCTGGAATCCTGGATTGTCATGGCTTCCAGGTTGGGAAAGGTCTTGGCCATAATGTCATCGACCTGGGCACCGGCGTTTTCATCGTAAACCGTAATGGCCAGGCGCTGACCTTCGAGACGCTCCACTCGTTTGAATATAACGTCCTTTTCAACCAGGAGTGATTCCGCCTGATCGACAAAGCTGTCCAGACGACTTTCAACGGCTTTGTCGACATCGACACCGAGGACAAGATGCATACCACCCTGCAGATCAAGCCCAAGGTTGATAGGATCGAAGTTCCTTGTCCACCATCCCGGCAGGCTGTTGGAGAAGAAGGTCGGTGCGAGGGAGACCATTGAAATCGCAAGACAAAAGAATATCAGAAGTAGCCGCAGCTTTAGGCTTTTGGACATGGAGGTCTCGTTCTCCTTTCGGAATCTTTAAGCTTTAAGAAGCCAGGTCGACAACAGGCAGGAATTTATTGCTCCTGTTTGCTGGTGACAATAGAGGTGCGATTAACCCTGATTTTAACGCCAGTCGCCACCTCCAGAGTGACCACGCCCTCCTGGATGGCAGCTACGCGACCGTGAATGCCGCCGGCGGTAACCACCTGGTCGCCTGCCTTGAGCGCGTCGATAAGCTGCTTGTGCTGTTTGGCTCTCTTTTGTTGAGGCCGAATAAGCAGAAAATAGAATATGGCGAACATGATGACCAGCATGAGAATTCCCTCGTAACCGGGACGTTCTCCCTGGGCACCGGTACCTCCTGCCATTGCAAACGCTTCAGATACGCCGAACAGATTCATCGTTGATTCCTCCTTGGTTAATAAAAACTCGAGTTAAAATTAAGGTCAAAAATAGACAGTGTCAGTCATTGCCTTGCCTACGACGATAAAAATCTTTTTTGTAGTCCTGAAAGGTCCCGGAAGCGATCGCCTGCCGCGCACCTTCCATCAACTTCAGATAATAGTGGACATTGTGATACGTATTCAACACCGATGACAGAATTTCCCCGCTCTGGTACAGGTGCCTCAGGTAAGCACGGCTGTAGTGCCGGCAGACATAACAATCGCAGTCAGGATCGACGGGAGCAGGATCATCAACATAACGGGCCTGTTTGATGCTGATTTTCCCGAAAGAAGTGAAAAGCACCCCATTGCGGGCGTTGCGCGTAGGCATGACGCAGTCGAACATATCGACGCCGCGATCTATCCCTTCGATCAGATTTTCAGGGGTCCCCACTCCCATGACATATCGGGGACGATCTTTCGGAAGCAGCGGCAGAGTCTGCGCCATCATGTCGTACATGAGTGCGGCTTCTTCCCCAACAGACAGACCACCGACGGCATACCCGTCGAAACCGATGTGCATGAGTTCTTCGGCACTTTTCTTTCTGAGATCGGGGAACATGCCGCCCTGAACAATACCGAACAGAGCCGAGCCATCGGTACAATCGTGCGCTTTTTTGCAACGCTGTGCCCATCGACTGGAGCGATCCGTGGAATCCTGCACGTACTCTCTCGTCGCCGGGTAAGGAATGCACTCATCAAAAGCCATGATGATATCGGCCCCGAGGGCCTGTTGCACGGAAATAGAGGATTCGGGCGTCAGCACATGCGAAGAACCATCGAGGTGAGACTGAAAACGGACACCCTCCTCGGTAATTTTGCGCAGATCACCCAGGCTGAAAACCTGAAAGCCGCCACTATCGGTCAGGATGGGCTTATCCCAGTTCATGAAGGCATGAAGGCCCCCAAGGCGTTTAACCAGTTCATGGCCGGGACGTAAAAAAAGATGGTACGTGTTGGCCAGAATGATCTGAGCCCCGACTTCCTTGAGGTTCTCGGGAAGCATTGCCTTGACGGTAGCCTGCGTACCCACCGGCATAAAGATGGGTGTTTCAATGACACCCCGACGGGTATGAATGCGGCCGCGGCGGGCCTGGGAGTGTGGATCGGTATGTAAAAGATCGAATTTAAATGAATTCAAAGTGGGCTGCATTACGGCCTATACAATCATCATGCAATCGCCATAGCTGAAAAAACGAAAACGTTCCTCAACCGCTCGGCGATATGCTTCCAAGATAAAATCACGCCCGGCAAAAGCGGAGACCAGCATCATCAAGGTGGAACAAGGAAGGTGGAAATTGGTAATCAGCGCATCGACAATCCTGAACCTGAAGCCTGGATAAATGAAAAGATCGCTGATACCTTCACCTGCCTTAACAGCCTTTTCGCCGGACAGGGCAAATTCGAGAGTACGGGTCGTTGTCGTACCCAGGGCGATCACGCGGCGACCTTCTTTTTTGGCCAGATTAATGGTATCGGCCGTCGCTTCTGGTATATGAAACGATTCCCCATGCATACGGTGTTCCAGGATATTTTCGACCCGTACGGGCAAGAAAGTACCCAAGCCGACATGCAGGGTCAGTGAGACAATTTCGACCCCTTTTTCCTGCAACGCGGCAAGAATGTCCCGGGTAAAATGCAGACCGGCGGTCGGGGCCGCCACGGCACCCTTCGCACGGGCGAAAACGGTCTGATAGCGTTCCCGATCCACCGGGGTGTCTTCCCGGCGAATATACGGTGGCAATGGAATGCGTCCGACCTTTTCCAGCAGTTGATGAAAATCCCCGGCACAGGTGAAACGAATGACCTTATAAGGGGCCTCTCCCTCGCCGAGAACGATTCCCTCAATCTCGCCGCCAAGCAGCAGACGGCTACCGACTTTGGGAGTCTTGGAGCATTTGGTCAGACAGACCCAGTCTTCCTGGTTTGATTCGAGGCGGCGCACCAGAAAGACCTCGATCTTGCCTCCAGTCGCCTTGGTTCCATGAAGCCTGGCAGGGATGACCTTGGTATCGTTGAGAACAAGAACATCCCCTGAACGAAATTGATCGACGATTTCTGGAAAATTGCCACAGAGTATGTTCCGGCGAGACCTGTCCAGAACCATCAGACGAGATTCTTCGCGGGAATCGGGGGGATACTGCGCTATGAGCTCGGCCGGCAGTTCAAAATCGAAATCTTCAAGACGCATCATCTAAATACCAGCGGCAGTGTCATCCCCAAAATTCAGGGTGTAAATGAACCATAAACGCTTAATACTGTCAACGCTTTTCGCAGGTTAACCGGTCCCGAGATAAACAAGAAAAAGCCCCGTGAACATGAGCAAAAGCCCCATTAAACGCATGCTTTTTCCGGGCATTCGAAGCATTTCCCGCAAAACCCGCTTGGTAGATTCAGGGGATAGAAAATAGGGCGCCCCTTCAAAAACAAGGACAACACCCAAAACGACCAGCAAGAACTTCATACCCCGGATCCTGTCAACGATCAATTGGAGGCAAATTAGGACCATACCAAATGCGAGGTATCTTATGTTCTCATCAAGGCACTGTCAAGAAGGAGTGGGCCTTCCTTTCTGACGAAATACATACATAACAACAACATCTTTATATATGGTTTATAAGAATCGGGGTCTGTGGTTGTCTTTAATAATAAACCCAATCCGGATTTTTAAATTGACACAAATATCCCACATCGTTAAAGTCGGAAATAATAATTTTATGAAGGAATTACGAATAATTAAGCCGTGCTAAGATCCACTGTGGGTCGCCATGAACTCCCTGAAATTTAAAATCCTGGGACTGACCATCGCCATCATGATTGGCGCCGTTTGCTTGACGGTTTGGCATAACCTGAAAACACAAAAAGCCCTCCTTTCACAAATCGCCACGGAAAACAGTCGCATTCTCGGCGAAACCATCCGCACCAGCATCACCACCAACACCGACCACGGCAACCTCACCGAAATAATCACCCTTTTTGAAAAGATTGCCAACGAGCCTGCCTTCAAGGGCGTTCGCATATTTGACGAAACCGGCCGCATCCTGGTTTCCGCCGATCCCACCGAGGTCGGTGGGCATGTTCCATCCAGGGATCTGATGGCCTACCAGAAGGGTCAGGTCAGCTATACGAGGATTGTCTTCGGCAACGAGCACCAGAAGACCCTTATCCCCATACCAAATTCCAGCAACTGTCACGGTTGTCACAGTCCGGACCGGGAGTTCGTCGGAATTCTTGAAGTGGATATGTCTCTGAGCGAATTGGACGCTATCCGCAGCAAAGGCCAGAAAACGACCCTGCTTTCCTCCATGGGAATGTTGGCCATACTGATTTTGACCATAACCTCCTTCATTCTGTTTTATGTGGATGCGCCGCTGCGGAAGCTGATGAGTTCCATGGAATTCGTCGAAAACGGACATTTTGACCACGCTCGCACTGAAATTCACAGCTCCGCCGAAATGTCCGAGCTGACAAACAAGTTCAATAAAATGGTGGATCGCCTGAAAGACTTGATAGATACCAAAGTCAGGCATGAGCGGGAATTGACGGTCAGTCAGGAAAAATTGGCCCATCATGATGAAATCCAGGAGATGAATCTCACCCTGGAAGAGCGGCTCAAAGAGATTGAATACCTCAACATCACCCTTGAGGAGCGACTTGAGGAAATCGAGGACGCACATTTTCGTATTACCGACCTGGCCAGTGAACTGGAACATAAAAATGAGACGCTCGAGCAGGCCGTCTCCCACCTGTCGGCTCTCAACAGGATGAGTTTTGCTCTCAACTCTACAGTGGATTCCGAAAAACTCTTCGCACTCATGACCAGCAAGACCCTGGAGGCGGTAAGGGCCAGTATAGGTTACATCCTTCTGATTGAGGAAGGTGGCGCGGAACTGCGAATAGGAGCGGCTGTCGGGCTCCCCCCACACATTACGGTTGGAACCCGGATTCCTTTGCGCGTAGGAGGCATATCCAACTGGGTTATCCAGAACCGCTGCCCTCTCCTGCTCAAGAACTTCAAGGACTCGCCTCGTTTTGACGAATTCAGTTATTTCGGATTCAAAAGAGAGACGGTCATGTATGCCCCCCTGATGGTTAAAAACGAAGTCAGCGGAATCATTTGCATGGCCAACAGAACAGACGGGATCGCCTTCGCCTCGGAAGATCTCGATCTTCTGTCGACCATCGCCTCCCAGGCCAGCGTGGCAATCAACAATGCCAAGCTCTACCAGGAGCAGGAATCAACCTACCTCAGTACCGTACAGGCCCTCGTTTCGGCGATAGAGGCCAACGATGCCTATACGCGCGGTCATTCAGATCGCGTTCGGCGGTACAGCATCGAACTGGCCAAGCACATGGGACTCCACGAATTGTCCGTGAGGCGACTGGAGCAGGCGGCCATTCTTCATGATATCGGGAAAATAGGGATAGCCGCGACCATCCTGCATAAAGAGGAAGCCCTTTCCCCATCGGAGATTGAAGCCTTGCGGCAGCATCCAATTATCGGGGTTCGCATCCTGGAGCCCATTCGTTTTCTGGGTGAGGTCACGAAGATCATCGAACAGCATCATGAGCAGTTTGATGGCAACGGTTATCCCCATGGGGTAGCCGGAGACAACATCTGCCTGGAGGCTCGCATTCTGGCGGTTGCGGACACCTTTGACGCCATGACCTCAGACCGCCCCTACCGCAAAGCGCTCTCCTGCGAGTTGGCTATCGAAGAGATTGAGGAGCAGTCCGGCATCCAGTTTGATCCGGAGGTCACAGAGGCCTTTATCGAACTCTGTCGTAAAAACCGCTATAAATACTGCGCCTGACCCGACAGGATCACCATCCCGCCTTCATCTTTTTCTGTTCGGCCGCCGATTTTTGGCTTTTTCCTTATGCCCCCCCCCCAACTTGGCTTGATCCAGCAGCACCGCACCTTCATCCAGCCGACCGGTCAATTTCAGCGCTTCAAGGATATCCTGGCGGCTTTCGGGCAGATGCCATAAGAGGAGCGACTTCTGCAGCCGGCGCTCACGGGCGGAGCGCGGCACATAGACCTCCTGGCCACTGAAAGGATCCACCCCGGTGTGATAGATGCATGTTGACAGGGTGCCAGGCGTCGGCGTGAATTCCTGAACCTGCTCCACACGCAACCCATTTCTGCACAAAAAAAGAGCCCCATCGACCAAAGCGGAGAGAGTACTGCCGGGATGCCCGGAGATAAAGTAGGGGACAATCCCCAACCGTTTCGCCTCTGAGCGGTTGAATTGACGAAAGGCCTGCAGGAACTCTTCGAAAATACGGGCAGGTGGTTTGTGCATCAGAGCCAAAACATCATCCGAGGCCGATTCCGGCGCCACTTTAAGCAATCCGCCGACGTGGTGCCTGAGCAGTTCGTCTAAATAGGCCGGCTGCTTGGCAAACAGATCGAACCGCACGCCGGAGGCCACAAAGACATGACGCACACCCTTTGTCTCGCGGATTTTTTGCAAAAGATGGACAGCCTTACCGTCACGGGTATCCAGATTCGGACAGATTTGGGGGAACAGGCAACTGACCCGGCGGCAAGCCGTTTCGGCCTCCGGGTGTTTGCATTTCAGACCATACATGTTGGCGGTGGGACCGCCGACATCGGTGATGGTCCCAGAAAATTCAGGATCATGAACCAGGCGATTGACTTCTGCCAGGACGGAGGCTTCGGAACGAGATTGTATCGTCTTGCCCTGATGACCGGCAATCGCGCAGAAAGAGCATCCACCAAAACAGCCGCGATGGGAAGTGATGGAGTGACGGATCTGGATAAAAGCCGGTATGGGCTCCCCATAGTCAGGGTGGGGCCGTCGGGCAAAAGGCAGGGCGTAGATGCGGTCCATCTCCTCTTGGCTGAGCGGCTTTTGAGGCGGATTGACGATGACTTGTCGATTTCCATGACCCTGGCAAAGCGCGCGCCCCCGAAAGGGATTGGATTCTTCCGAAGCCTGTCGAAACGCCTGGTTGAATGCGGCCTTGTTTTGGCTGACCTCTTCAAAGGATGGCAAGGCGACACTTCCCGTCGGGCAGTTGCGGCCAAGAAACGCCGTTCCCGGTATATCCTGAATCGATTCGAGGGACTCGCCGGCCTGCATCCGCCGGGCAACCTCCAGTAGAGGCTTTTCGCCCATTCCGTAAATCAGTAAATCGGCTTTACTGTCAAGAAGAATAGACCGCCGCACCGCATCACTCCAATAATCGTAGTGGGCCAATCGGCGAAGACTCCCCTCGATGCCGCCCAGGACAACGGGCAGTCCTTTGAACGCAGACTTGACTGCCGCCGTATAGGTTATGAGGGCGCGATCAGGACGGGCACCGGCATGGCCACCGGGCGTATAGGCATCGTCGCGGCGCCTTTTGCGGGCAGCGGTATAATGATTGACCATCGAGTCCATTGCTCCTGCGGAAAGAGCGGCAAACAGGCGAGGACGCCCCATCACTGCAAAGGCCTCGCGGTCCCGCCAATCAGGCTGGGCAATGATCCCGACACGAAAACCGTTGGCCAGCAGGTAACGGGCCAACAGAGGAACGCCAAAAGAAGGGTGATCGACATAGGCGTCCCCACTGACGAACAGGACATCCAGTTCGTCCCACCCCCTTTTTTTCATATCTTCCAGACAGGTCGGCAAAAAATCGACACGTTGAGTCATACTTCTTTTACCCGTTACAGACTTAAATGCTTTCCAGAAAAAAAATTCCGGAAGCCCTGCGTGGCCAGGGTCTTCCGGAATTTTAAACGGTTACGTTGACAGGGAGGAACTGACAGAGGAATCAGGAGAAAAAAAGTCCGCGATTTTCGTCATAGACTTTTTTGAATTGCGCGACAAGATCATCCAGATCATCCTGGTCCATTCCAAGGGCCTTAGCCCCGGCCGTCGCGGAAAGATCCAGGTCTTCCTCCGGCGAACGCTGTCCGATCCCCAACTTTCGACACATGGCGCCAGCCAGATTAATGGCTGCGGTAAGGCGGTAGGCGTTCGGGTCTTCGTCGGGGTCAACATCCAGATTTTCATGATGCAGGGTACTTTGAATCAGCGCCGGTGCGAAGTTCCACTTGTCGAGTACGGCGGCCCCGACAACGGCATGGTCATGGGGAAAATAGTGCTTCTCCAGTTCGGAAAAAGACCCTTCTCCATTATATACGGCCTGAATAATGCTGGTAAATTCTTCGTTATTGTTATTGCTGCGCACAACTTTACCGATGTGACGGAAAAGGCCGGCCAAAAAGGCCTCCTCAGGATCAAGTGAACGAAGATGCTGAGCCAGCAGCCGTCCGGCGATGGCGGCGCCAACGGAATCTTCCCAAAGCATTTTTTCCTGCAATCCATATTTGCGGTGCATCCCGGTCAGGCTGGCCGCTAGAACCAGGCTTCTCAAAGTCTTCTGCCCCAAAATAACGATAGCGGCTTTCAGGGTCGACACCTGACGCTGCAATCCGTAAAACGAGGAATTGGCAATTTTAAGGATACGGGCTGAAACAGCGGGGTCAGCGGAAATGGCATTGGCCAGTCCATCAGCGGTGCTCTCAGGATCCTGCAGAAGCTCCATAACCTTAACGGCCACCGCGGGCATGGGGGGCAAATCGCCCACGGTCGCCACAACAGATTTCAAATCAGCATGCATTCTTACTCTCCTGCCAAGGGAAGTGATGTCGGAAAACGTCAGGGGTGCCGTATACTCGACCCGTGAATAGTTATCAGGAAATATGCATCAAGTAAAGCGTTTTTGCAGCCTCACACAGTTTCGGAACACCGGGCAAATACAGCTGACGATATCCATAAATCCTTTTACCGGACTTATCAGATTTTTCTGACAAAGATTTCCCTGGCCAGGTCTTCGTCGACGGCAAACTCGGAATTTCCAACCGTGAAGACGTAAGCCGGAAAAGTCCGCGCCAGCCGCAACTGATTGCCGGGGAGGACTCCCAGACTCATCAGTTTTTGCATCTTTTTGGGATCGGTCACGGACAGATAGGCAATCTCTCCCTTTTGCCCCGCATTGACCTCCGTGAGGGGTACAACGCCGGCCTCCCCGCGCGCCTGGGCTTCCAGGCAGCATTTGCCCGGGGGAATAGGTTTTCCATGCGGGCAGGTGGTGGGATGATTGAGCAGCGTGCAGATTTTGGTATCTACGCCCTGGTGCAGAAGATGTTCAAACTCACAGGCCTTGGCGTCGCCGCTTTCCCCTTTGATGTCCAGCACATCCATCATGAGGCGTTCAGCCAGCCGGTGGCGGCGAACGGTCATTTTGGCCTCCTCCCGGCCTTCCTGACGCAGGTGGACACGCTCTCCCCTGACCTCAATGTAGGCCAGGCGATCCAGTTCCCGAAGCCCTTCGTCATCAGGGCCGACACCGAGGGTCTGGAAGTGGGCGCCATTCTCCCCTTCTTCTTCCGTCGCTATCCACAGCGCCTCAAGAATTTCCTCGGCTTTTTCAGAAAGCTTCATTGGGATCCTCCTTGATCGTTCTTTTTCCTGGCCAAACGTTTTAAATAGGAAGGCATAACCGGGTTGTCATAGCCGCAGAAGGGGCAGTGAATCTTCCGACAACCCCCAGGGCACAGACCACACCGAGGCTGTTTTTCAAGAGCGTCGTCCGGCAGTTCTTTCTGGCAAAAACCACATTTCATGCCAGTACACCCGTAAAGAGCAGCATCTTATTGAGAAGCCAGCCGACCCCAAACGCGAGAAGAGTAACGAAGATAAAAATCCCGAAGGCAACCTTCCATCCCCTCTCTTTGTTCATAACCAGAAATTGGGCCACACAGGGCACGAAAAGGGTCAGAGTAACCGCAGCAACAGTCAATTGTACCGGCGAAAGCAGACCGGATGTCTGCATGTCATAAAGCCCGGCCGCGCCGAAATCCCGCCGAAAGAATCCGAAAATAAAGGCGGCGGAGGCCTGTGAGGGCAGCCCCAGCATCGTCATGACGGGCTCCATCCCCTTCACCACCCAGGCCAGGCCCCCACTGAGTTTGCCGGCCCACAAAAGCACGGAAGCGATAATGAACAAGGGGAATATCTCGACAAAGTACCACTGCATCCGGGTCAGCGTCTTGGTTATCACGTTGCGCAACTGGGGCATGCGCAAGGGAGGGATTTCCATGTAAAACATGGGCTGTTCTCCCGGCACCAGACGGGCAGCCAAAAACCCGATGAGCAGAAAGACAAGAGCCATGCTGAGGGTCCAGACGGCCAAGGCCCCGGGCACGCTGGATAAAAGGCCGAGAATGACGCCAAGTTGAGCCGAACAGGGGATAGCCAGGGCCAGCAGGACTGTGGCGATGATTCTCTCCCGTACGGTTTCCAGGGTGCGTGTAACGATCGTAGCCATGGTGTCGCAGCCAAAACCGAGCACCAGAGGAATGACCGCTCGACCGTTCAGCCCGATTTTTTTGAAAATCCGATCAACCAGCATGGCCAGACGCGGAAAATAGCCGGTATCTTCAATAATGGAGAAGGCGAGAAAAAAGGTACCGACGATAGGCAGCACAATGGCGACGGCATAGCGTATGGCCAGGGTAAATATGCCGTATTCCCCCACCATGAGTTCGTGCAGCCAGTACCAGGGCAGAAAGCGATCCCCCAGGTGCATGAGCCAGGGGATGAGGTACGCCTCAAAAAGCGTCGACTCCAGAAAATCGACCACGGTACCGGCACCAAAGCCGCCGACAAACTTGTACAGCCCGAAATAGAGGGTAGCCAACAAGAAGGGGAACCCGGTCCAGGGATTCATGGTCAGGGCAGAAAGGCGGTCCGACAGCGCCGGTTTTCTGCCCCCTTCCTGGGTCAGAACTCCGTTGAGTAGATTGCGGGTAATTCTTTTGCGTTCCAGGCTGATATGAAGGTGAAGATCAGAACGTCGGGCAAAGGAGACCTTCTTGACGCACTCCATCAGCGGCTCAGCCAACTCCCCTTCCCTGTCCCCGACCAGCGCCTGGATATGTGTGTCCTTCTGCAAAAGAAGCAACGCGAGCGAGCGGCGGCTGAGTCGGTAATCGCTCTGAAAACAGGCTGATATTTCATGAATATCGTCTTCGAGGTCGGGGGAGTAGGAAAACGGGGCACCGACGCCGAATTCCTGATTGTCAATCGCCTGCCGAATTTCCTGAAGACCACGGCGGCGCGCGGTCGCCGCCCCGATCACGGGAATGCCGAGGCGCTCACGCAGCGCGGGGAAATCAATCTGGATGCCCAGTCGCTCCGCCTCATCCATAATATTGATGACCAGCATCATGGGAAGGCCCGCTTCGATGAGCTGAAGGGTCATGGGGAGCATGCGCTCAACATTGCGGGCATCAATAACGTGAATGACGACGTGGGGCGTTTCGTTCAGCAGGATATCCCGCGCCACCTTTTCCTCTTCGGAAATCGGTATGAGCGAGTACATGCCAGGCGTGTCGAGGACCTCATAGCGGGTCCCAGCGATATCGCAGTGGCCGCGGGAAATTTCGACGGATGTACCAGGATAATTTGAAACGGTGGTGTACGTTCCGGTCAGCTCGTTAAACAGAGAGCTCTTGCCGACGTTGGGGCTGCCGACAAGAATAATACGGGGAGCGTCTTGGCCTTTATCAACGGCGGCCATGGGGGTGTCCTTCAGGAGTATGGATGAATGAGGTCATGGTGAATCTGGCTGTTATTTTTTTTGAGTGCATTTGGAGCAGAGACCATAGAGTTCGAGTCGATGATTTCGGATCGTGAAGCCATGGTCCCTGGCGACTTCATCCTGCAGTTTCTCAATGCGCGGGTCATAGAACTCCAGTATGGCGCCACAATCGGTACAGACGAGGTGGTCATGATGCTGTTCATCGACACAGGACTCGTAGCGGGTCTGCCCGTCCCCAAAGTTATGGCCTTCGGCCAGACCGCATTCGGCCAGCAGCTTCAGCGTGCGGTGTACGGTTGCGTAGCCAATCTGGGGATGTTTTTTACGTAGCGTGAGATAGAGGTCTTCGGTGGAGGGATGGGATCCGAAACGGAGAAACTCGTCAAGGATGATCTCCCGTTGTCGGGTACTTTTAAGCCCCTGCTGGGCCAGGTAGTCGTGAAAGATTTTTTTGACTTCCTGCATACGTCACCCCTTTTACCTGAAAATGATTTTCAAGATAACAGGGGTGACGGCGTCAAGTCAAGATTCTTTAGCAGGAATCCCTAACCAGCCATGGGAATCCAGCGGTAGAGGTAGCCGGAAAGTTTGCCGAACATATTGAAGAAGAGCATAACGCCCACAATCATGAGCAGCAGGCCGGTAACAATCTCCATGATCCGGATATGCTTGCGAAACTTGTTGAAAAACGACAGAAAGCCATGAAAAAGCACGCCGGAGATAAGAAACGGAATCCCGAGCCCGGCCGAGTAGAAGGAAAGCAGAATCACCCCACGCGCATAGCCGCCGGAAGAGCTGGCGGCCAGCGTGAGTATGCCGCCGAGAATGGGCCCGATGCAGGGAGTCCAACCGGCAGCGAAAGCGAGTCCGACCAGAAAGGTTCCGAAAAAGCCACTCGGTTTTCGTTGGACATGGACGCGCTTCTCGCCCAGAAGGACACCAAAATGAAACAGGCCGCTCATGTGAACGCCGAAGAGAAAAATGAGAATTCCGCCAATCCGTTGAATCCAGATGAGCCCCTCACGCATGTGAGTCTGAAAGGTGGATGAAGCCACCCCGGCTATAGCCCCCAGGGCGATGAAAACGACAGAGAAGCCGGCGATGAAAGTCAAGGAATGCAGAAAAACCGTCACTCTGACTTTAGTGCTGGGATGCGCCTCTTTAAGCTGCCCGAAGGAAAGCCCTGTAATGTAGGTCAGGTAGGAGGGAATCAGGGGCAGGACGCAGGGAGAAAAAAACGACAGTATCCCGGCGGAAAAAGCGATCCAGATGGTGATATCAGCGGAACCAGTCATGTTATTCCTCGTTGATTAGGGAAAAGATTTCTTTAAGAGTGTACACGGAAGACCAGTCGTAGGCGCCAAGAAAACGATCGACAACAACACCTTTTTTATCGATCAGAAACGTCTCCGGTATGGCCGTGACACCGTAGCGCATCTTTTCCTGACCTTGCGGATCAAAGAGGATGGGAAAGGTGTAGGGATTTTCTTTAAGCCATTCGGGCACAGAGCGCGGACCGTCATCCTCTACATTGACCGCCAGCATGACAAAATCGCTGCTGCCGAACACTTCGTTCAACCGTTCCATGGAGGGCATTTCCTCACGGCAGGGCGGGCACCAGCTGGCCCAGAAATTGAGAAAGACCACCTTGCCACGAAACTGCGACAAAGAGACCGGTTCGCCCTTCAGATTGTTAAGGGTAAAATCGGGAGCAACGCTCCCGACAACCACACGCCCCGTCGGTACGGTGGCCTCGGCCGCCAAGGAACCGCCCGGAAACATGAAGGTGAAAAGAAGTAGAAATGCGGTCATCAATCGAATCATGTCTATGGGCCTTTCGTCATATTCAAAAAGGGGAATCACTGCTGGTGTTCTACCCGTTGCTTTTAAAAAAGTCAAGGTCGCATAGGCGGTTAAGCCGTATAAACCGAGTTGGAAAAGTTTCCTTGATCAGTCGTCAAAGCCTTGTCCTCGTGCCACTTTGAACTGGGTTTTCAGCCGCGCAACAACCCGTCCATCGTCATCGAACAGGGTGGCGGCTCCCTGAAAAATTCGCTGTACCGGTCCGGTGACGACCGCTTCTGCCGTCACGGTGCCTTCCTTGACGGGAGCGACAAAATCCAGGTGCAGCTCGGTGGTGGCAAAGATCGTATCCGGCGGCAAAAGGGATTTTATCGCCATCGCCACCGCCGTGTCGCCAAGGGTTGTCAGGGCACCGCCATGCATGAAGCCGCCGCCTTGCGCCAGCTTGACGGTAAAAGGCATGGTGAGAACAGCCTGGCCCGCCGCCGCCTTTTGGATATGGATGCCCAGCAGGTCTTCACAGGGGGCACAGGCAATCCAGCCCTCCATGCGGAATTGAGTCTCCTCGGAACGCCGAAGGGCATTGCCGTCAACCAGCAGTTCTGCCATAAAATCTCCTTTTTCAAGGCAGTTCGATGTAATAGCCCCGATTGCCCCGCACGATTAGAAATTTGGTTTGTGCCTGTCCTCGAAGACTGATTATGTGCCGGGAAAACTCTACCTGAGAGGCCACTCGCCTACCGGCAACCTCAGCCACCCTGTCCCCTGGGCGCAAACCGGTTCTCTCGGCGGCAGAGCCGGCTTCCACGTGGACAATCACCAAACCGGCAGGGTCCTCATCCACCTGAAACCCAAAAGCCTTCAGGGCATGCCAGCTGCCGGCGTCTGCTGGCAGCTCGTCCAGTACGACTTCGAGGTCAAGTTCTTTGGTGCCGCGCAAAAGACCGAGTCGAACCTTATTTTGGGGCGTGCAGGTAGCCAGCAGAGCGTAGAGGTCGACAGGCGAGGTCAAGATGTGGCCGTCTAGGCTCAAAAGGACATCGGCCACTTCCAGACCGGCGACTTGGGCTGGGGAACCATTTTTTACATCAGCTACCAGAACACCCCGCCCCCCGAAGGTCTTTGAAAAGGCCTGGCCGACCGTTTCTGAAAAAACCCCCAGGTACGGGTGGCGTCGCTGGCCAAACTCGATAAGATCCCGGGCGATTCGTTTTGCGGTATCGATAGGGATAGCAAAACCAATGCCTTGGGCCTGTCGGGCAATCGCCGTATTAATGCCGATAAGCTCCCCGTTGATATTGAGCAGGGGCCCCCCACTGTTGCCGGGGTTGATCAGCGCATCGGTCTGAATGAAAAAAGAGGTCACACCCTCCCCTGTCGCGATCCGCCGTCTGGGCGCGCTGACCACGCCGGTGGTGATGGAATGGCCGAGCCCCAAAGGATTGCCGATGGCGATAACCGTCTCTCCGATCATGAGATCATCGGACTGAGCGGGAAGAAGGGAGGGAAATTTCTGACGGGATTCGATCTGCAGAACAGCCAGGTCATTATAGTCATCCTGGCCGACCAGCGTGGCCTCGTATTCGACTCCACCTTCAGGCAGAGCCACGAAAATACGGGAGGCTTTCGCCGTCACATGGGCATTGGTCAGGACATACCCCCTGGGGTCGATAATAACCCCTGAGCCAAGGGATTGGGTGGTGTAGGTTCGCTGGGGCACCATCTCCTGAAAGAACTGGTCGAAGAAGGGATCGGAAAATCCGAAAAACGGCGTGCTTCGCGTTTTGACAACCTGCTCGGTGCGAATATTCACCACGGCGGCGCCCGCTTTTTCAACAGCGGCCACCACGGCCGTGCGCCGCTCCGCCGCCAGCGCCGAAGAACCGCAAACCCACATCGAGAACAGAAGCAGAACAGACAGAAAGCGAAGCAAGCTATTTTTCACGCGTAATTCCATACTTCTCAATCCGGTAAATAAGGGTGTGCCTGGGAATCTGCAGAAAAGCGGCAGCACGGGTCTGGTTCCAGTCGTTGCGGCGGAGCGCTTCTTCAACGGCCTCTTTTTCCAACTGCTCCAGCGAATATCCCTCGTCGGGAAGATGGAGAACCGCGTGGCGGGATCTCTGAATGGCGCAAATTTTCGCCGGCAAATCCTCTTCGTCGATCGTGTTCGAGCGGCGAAGAATAGTCAGGCGTTCCATGGTGTTTTCCAATTCACGGACGTTGCCGGGCCAGTCATAGTCGCAAAGACGCCTGAGTACCTCTTCAGACAGGGTGATGGCGACATTGCCGGCGTATTTTCCCAAAAAATGTCGGGCGAGCAGAGGGATGTCCTCTCTCCTGGCCCGCAAGGGGGGGAGCTCAACCGGAATGACGGACAGCCGGTAAAAGAGATCCTCGCGAAAATTCCCCTCGGCAATGGCCGCTTCCAGGTCCTGATTGGTCGCCGCGACCACACGTACATCCACTTTTCGCGGTATCCCTTCGCCGACCGGTTCGATCTCCCTTTCCTGCAACGCCCGCAGGAGTTTGGGCTGCAGATCGAGGGGCATGTCACCCACTTCGTCCAGAAAGAGCGTGCCGCCATTGGCCTGTTCAAACTTGCCTTTCCGGTCTTTGATCGCCCCGGTAAAGGCCCCCTTGACATGGCCGAAAAGTTCGCTTTCGAGGAGATCTGCCGGAATAGCCGCACAGTTGACGGCCACAAAAGGCCCGGCATGACGTTCACTGCTGCGATGAATCGCCTGGGCTATCAGCTCTTTGCCGGTGCCGCTCTCCCCGGTGATCAGCACATTGGCTTCCGTCGGCGCCACCCGACGCACCAGGTCGAAGACGTGCTGCATTTTATCGGAAGTCCCCACCAGGCGGCTAAAATCGGCCTGATGGGAGATCTGCTCCTTCAGGCGCAGGTTTTCCTCTTTCAATCCCCGAAAAGACAGCGCCTTTTCTACGGTAAGGCGCAACTCCTCCCGACCGAAAGGCTTGGTCAGGTAATCGTAGGCCCCGAGCTTCATCGCCTCGACCGCTTTCTCCACCGTGCCGAAGGCGGTGATGACAAGGACCAGGGTTTCGGGACTCAGCTCTTTGACGCGCTTGAGAACATCGTAGCCGGAGAGTCCCGGCATCTGGATGTCCGTAATGACCAAAGCCGGCTTCTGTTCCTCGAATTGACGCAAACCCGAAGTCCCGTCGGGGGCGGTCAGTACGCGATACCCTGCTTCCTGCAGGGTAAATTCCATAACACGTCTCAAGGAGACATCATCGTCAATCAGTAAAATCGTCTTATCTGCCAAGGCTTACTCCTGACCATCCATGGCTGGAAGGCAAAGGGTGAAGGTCGTGCCTGTCCCGGGCTGGCTGTCCACGGTGATGCGTCCGCCATGTCCCTGGATAATGCGAGCGGAAATAGCCAGTCCCAGACCTGTTCCCTTTTCCCGGGTGGTGAAAAAGGGGTTGAAGATTTTGTCGAGGTTTTCCGAAGGGATGCCGGCCCCCGTATCGCTGAACCGGATTTCGATTTCAGCCCCGGACCGACCGGTACGAATATCGAGCGTCCCCCCTTCCGGCATGGCCTGCAAGGCATTGAGGGTAAGGTTGAGAAATGCCTGCTTGAGATGCTCCTCTTTGCCGGAGACATAAAGATGGCCCTCAACCGGAAAAGTGATGTCGATGCCGGCGGCGGAGGCCTTTTGCCGGACCAGAATAAGGATGTCGGCCAGAGCCGCATTGACATCCACCCGATCCCGATCGAGGGGCGCCGGACGGGCAAAATCGAGAAAATCCTGCACCACGCGGTTCAGGCGATCCACTTCCTGAATCATAATGCGGCTGAATTCGTAGCGGCGATCCGTCGGGTCCATCCCTTCCTGAATAATTTCCGCCGTACCCCGAATGGAGCCAAGGGGATTGCGGATTTCATGGGCCATACCGGCAGACAGCTCGCCCAGAGCGGAAAGGCGGTCAGCCCGACGCAGCTGCTCCTCGATTTCCAGAATCTGGTCGGCCTTGTTCTTCAGCTCGCTGTAGCTTTCGCGCAATTGCTCTGCTGTCTGCTGATAGCGATCCTGCTGTTCGTTTTTTTTGGACGTCAGATACCCGGTCAAAAGGCCGATCAAATTATACAGCAGAATCTCAAGATACTGTTCCAGACGAATTTGCGGATGATGACTCCACTGGATGAGAACATGGGGAAGATAGAGAATCGAAACGGTCATCGAGGTCAGCAGACCGCCGCGCAGGGCGTACCACATCCCTCCCAGCACAATGGGAATATAGTAGAGACGTCGATAAATATCGTGATATTCGTGGCGATGGGTCGTGGTCAGATAATGCATGGAGGTGACCACAAGAACCAGCGCAACAATCGTCACCAGGCGAAACCGCGGGTAATTTTTCATGGTCACCATTTTTAATTCATACCCCCGACAATCGCAAGAATTTTCCCTGACAGAAATTTCCCTGCCCGTTCCATCAACCTTGGGAAGGCTCCCCGACCGGGCTGCTTTGGGTTGGCAATTTATATTGGACAGAGTAAAAGGGGTTCATGTATCCTGACAGCCTTCATTAGAGGAGATTACCGTGTCCCTTTTCCTGGAAATTCTTGTTATTGTCGTACCGGTGTTTCTGGTCATTCTGTTGGGGTATGGCCTGAAGCGTCTCGACCTGATCGATGCGACCTTTCTCTTCCAGACTAACCGTCTCGTCTACTACATCTGTCTGCCCCTGCTACTTTTCTACAAAATCGGCACTGCCGATTTCTTCAGTAATTTCAATGGCAGGCTCGTCATCGGGTCCGCCCTCATCATTGCCATCGGTTTCTTCGCCTCCTACGGCTACGCCCTCATTCGCCGCTATCCTCCCGAAGCAGCGGGATCATTCAGCCAGGGCTCTTTTCGCGGCAATCTGGCTTATATGGGATTGGCGATAGTTTTCAACGCCTATGGCCCTGAAGGCTTCACGCGGGCGGGCATTCTCACCGGTTTTCTGGTGCCCGTTCTCAATTTTTTCGCCATTCTCGCCCTGCTGCTGCCTCACCGAGGGCAAGATGGCGACCGGGGACTGTCCTTCTGGGTGAAGCAGGTCGCTCTCAATCCCCTCATCATCGCCTCCTTTGCCGGCATTGCCTGGAGCTTTTTTGGCCTGCCGATGCCGATTATTCTGGACCGCAGTCTCGATATCGCCACCGGTATGACCCTGCCTTTGGCCCTGATCGCCATCGGTGGCTCATTCTCCCTCGAAAAGCTCAAAGGAGATCTCGTGCGGGCCGCCTTCGCCACGGGCATTAAAATCGTCTGGCTGCCTCTGCTGGGGGCCTTTTTGCTTTACGGCATGGGGATTCGGGGCATGGATTTGGGGATCGGGGTGCTGATGGCAGGAACCCCCGCCGCCACCGCGACCTACATCATGGCCCACCAGATGAAAGGCGATGCCGAACTGGCCGGCTCTATCGTCATGATGTCCACCCTGCTATCGGCCCTCACCTACAGCGTCGCCCTTTTTATACTGCGCAGCCTGGGACTATGACATCTCCCGCTGTATCGCTCCTGCTGGCCGTGCGTAACGAGGAACGTTTTCTGCCCGCCGCCCTCGCTTCCATATTCAGACAGTCCCTACCCAACTGGGAGCTTGTAGTCGTGGACGACGGCTCCACTGACCGTACTCCAGAAATCCTTGCCCAGGCGAGGCAGACGTACCCGGATAAAATTCACGTTGTAAAACAGCCCGCTTTGGGCCTTGTCGATGCGCTCAATCTCGGACTTGAAAAGTGCCGCGCCCCTCTGGTAGCCCGCATGGATGGGGACGACATCTGCCACCCGCAGCGGCTGTTCGCTCAGCACGCGTATATGCAACACCATCCCGAGGTGGCTGTCGTCTCCTGCCAGATACGACATTTTCCTAGGCCCCAACTTTCGGAGGGGATGAAAACCTACGAGGCCTGGCAAAACAGCCTGCTCACGCATGACGATATTCAGCGCGACCGCTACGTCGAGTCCCCCCTGGCCCATCCCAGCGTCATGTTCCGACGTCAGGCGGTCCTGGAGGCGGGCGGCTATCGTGCGCTGCCCTGGGCGGAAGACTACGATCTCTGGCTTCGTCTTATCCGCGCCGGTGCCCGCTTTGCGCGCCTGCCCGGCACCCTCTTCTACTGGCGAGACCGCCCCGACAGACTGACCCGTACGGCCGCGAACTGTACGCTGACCGCTATGCGGGACTGCAAAATCCACTATCTCTGTCAGGACTACTTAAGGGGCCAGCGGGAGGTTACTCTCTGGGGCGCCGGGCTCGAAGGCAAAGCCTGGCGGAAGGTTCTGCTGCGCCAGGGAATTCACGTGGCACGCTGGGTGGATATCGATCCTCGCAAAGTGGGCCAGACCATCCATGGGGCCCCGGTCATCGCCCCCACAGAACTTCGGACGGATCAAGGCAAAATGCTCATTACGGTTGGTGCCGCCGGCGCTCGGCAGCAAATCCGTCAGTGGGCTGATCGAAACGGCTTCAAGGATCAGCACGACTTTATCTGTGTGACCTGAATTGGATCACCTTGAAAGGATATTCCTTTATGGGACGCGAGTACGCCCCCTTTACCGTAGGACACCGTTTTCGTATTCACCCCCCTGACGATACCCCAGTTCAGGAGGACCGTCTGCCCTTGGTTATGGCTTCCGGAGCCTTCGGATCGGGCGAACATGAAACCACCGCCAGTTGCCTGGAAATCCTGGAGGACCTACCCGATCTGTCCGGAAAAACCCTGCTCGATTTGGGCAGCGGCACCGGCATTCTGGCCATCGCGGCCCTCAAACTCGGGGCATCCCACGCACTTTGTGTCGATATCGATCCAGCGGCGGTCGCCACCTGCCAACACCACAGTCATCTCAACGGCGTCGTTGATAAAATTGATCACCTGTGCGGCACTCTGGACCAGGTTGCCGCCGGATCTTTTGACCTCATTCTGGCGAACATCTATGGCGACATTCTCCTCGCCGTTGCTGACGCGCTTGTGCCAAAAGCGGCTCCAGGCGCTCATATTCTATTGTCTGGGATGCTCTGGGAATATAACTATGACGTTCGCCAGAAGTACGAACGGCTCGGCTGTCAAGTTATCCGCAACCGAATGCTGGATGAATTCAGTACGGTCCTCATGCAGAAATCATCTCCGTGAGGCCTTCCTGCTGGGGTAAAACTCCAGCCAATGGAGAACACCGTGAAGTCAAAAGGTTTTAGGCCAGTTGAATTTTGTCTTGACAAAAGGATTGATCGTCCATATTTTAATTGACTGGTCAGTCATTTTTGGAGATTTTATGTCAGGGAAAAAGGAACAAAAACGTCGCGCCCTGCTCCAGGCGGCTTTGGAGCTTTTTGCCGAAAACGGTTTCAACGGGGCCTCTACCGCTCTCATCGCCGAAAGAGCCGGTGTGGCCAGTGGCACACTTTTCTTTCATTTCAAAAGCAAAGAGGAACTGATCCATTCTCTGTTCAAAGAAATTCGTGAAAGAATTGATTCTGAGGTTTTGAAAGATGTTTCCGCCGACCTCTCCACTCAGGAACGACTCCACCGCATGTTGCTTAACCTTCTGCGTTATTTCCTCACCAACCCGGCCGAATTCAAATTCGCTGAACTCTATCATTATTCCCCTCTCAACGATCAAGGTCAGGGCTTTCGTGAGGAAAATCAGCTCTTTCACACCCTGCTCCTGCAAGCTCGCGAACAGCGCATCATTAAAAACATCCCCCTTCTGTGCCTTGAGGCGCTAGCCTTTGGCCCCCTGTCTTCGCTGGCCAAAGAACACGCCAATCGCGGTACCCCCGTCGATGACGAGATGGTTCAGTTAACCATCTCTTCCTGCTGGGACGCCCTGAAGAGTTAAACTTGCCGTAAAACTGTCGACCGTCTAAATGGTTCGGTCTTTTTTTGACTGACTAGTCAATTAATTAAAGGTTTGGTTTATGCACACGAATGACAGACCGGAAAAAATCCTGCAGGCCGCCTTGGAGGTTATCTCCATTCATGGTTTTCACGATTCGCCAATGTCGGTCATTGCCAGTCAGGCTCAGATCGCCATGGGCACGATTTACCGCTGCTTTCACAGCAAAGAAAGCCTGATTCACGCTTTGTACGAAACCCTGGAACACCGGTTTCAATCAGCGATGACGAAGAATTTGCCAACAGATCTGCTCATGCAGGAGCGTTTTTTTCATATTGGCCGTTTCTTTATGGATTACTGCCAGCAGGCTCCCATGGATTTTCGCTTTTTGGAACAATTTCAGAATTCGCCTTTCGGCGTGACCTATCGCCGAGATCGCCTGCTGGGCCCCTCAGGATCAGGCTTTCTGCACGACATTCTGATGGAAGCCCTGAAAGAAAAAGCGCTCAAACCCCTACCCATCGAAATCCTTTGCGCTCTGTTTTTTGGTCCCTTGATCTGCCTGATCCGGGACCAGGATCTCGGTTTTATTGTGTTGAATGAATCTTTGATCGACCAGACGGTGGCCGCCTGCTGGGATGCCGTCCGCAAATAATCATAAACCAGGCCACGTCGTCCACCGGCTTCTGCCGGGGCTTATCTTCATTACAGAGGTGTCTCATGCAAAAAAAATTAACAGGATGCGGAATTTTTCTTTTCATAGCGCTCTCCCTGGCCCTTTTCGGATGCCAGCGAACGGGTGAACCCCAGTCATCCGGACAGGCAGCCCCGGCAGCACCCAAGGTTGGCGCCGTTAATGTCAGCGTTCGCAGCGTATCGTTGTCAACAGAACTCCCTGGGCGTACTGCGGCCTTCAAGGTGGCCGAGGTACGCCCTCAGGTTACCGGCATCATCAAACAGCGATTTTTTACTGAAGGTGAAGACGTCAAAGCCGGGCAACTCCTCTATCTGATCGATCCGGCGACGTACCAGGCTGCCTACAACCGGGCCAAGGCTGAACTGGCTCGTGCAGAAGCCGACCTCAGAACGATACGTTTGCGGGAAAAGCGTTACGGTGAACTGGTCGATGTCAATGCGGTCAGCAAGCAAGAGTACGATGATACCCAGGCAGGCCTTGGTCAAGCCGAAGCACAGGTGGAAGCTGCCCGGGCCGCGTTGGAAAGCGCCCGCATCAATCTCGGCTACACGGAAGTCAAGGCTCCCATATCCGGCCATATAGGGCGCTCCGCCGTAACGGTTGGCGCCCTGGTGACAGCCAACCAGCCTGCGGCCTTGGCGGTGATCCACCAACTGGATCCGATCTATGTCGACGTCACCCGCTCCACTTCGGAACTTCTCAGTCTTAAACAGAAGCTGGCCGGCGGTCGATTGACCAACGGAGGCCCTGAGTCAGCCGAGGTTTCTCTGCGCCTGGAAACAGCGGAACCCTATCCCCATACCGGTCGCCTGCAATTTTCCGATGTCAGTGTCGACCCGAGTACCGGTTCGGTTATTTTGCGTACGCTCTTCCCCAACCCCGATCGCCTCCTTTTGCCCGGCATGTTCGTAAGAGCCGTAGTCAAAGAAGGAACCATGGACCAGGCCATTCTGGTGCCGCAGCAAGGGGTAGCCCGCAATCCCAAAGGGGAGGCAGTGGCTATGGTGGCAAACAAAGAGGGCAAGGTGGAGCAGAGGCAACTGGAGGTAGGGCGAGCCATAGGGGACCAATGGCTCATTGTCTCCGGCCTGTCTGTGGGTGAACATCTCATTGTGGAAGGCTTGCAGAAAGTGCGCCCCGGCGATCGGGTGGAGGTGGAGCTCATTCAGGATGAAGACGAAAGTGTCATCGAAGCCATTGGACAGGCGTCCACCACCCGCAAAGAGGGAGGGGTCTGATGCTGTCACGATTCTTTCTTGCCCGTCCGGTTTTTGCCTGGGTTATCGCCATCATCATGATGGTGGCCGGCGGCCTGGCGATCTACAATCTGCCTATTTCCCAGTATCCGCCCATCGCGCCACCCTCCATCGCCATTACGTCTTTTTATCCGGGGGCTTCGGCGGAAACCGTGGAAAACAGCGTCACCCAGGTCATTGAGCAGAAGATGACCGGTTTCGACAGAATGCTTTACATGTCGGCCACGAGTGACTCGGCTGGCGCTTCCCGTATCGAACTGACCTTCGCGCCGGGAACCGATCCCGACATGGCCTGGTCTCAGGTACAGAACAAGTTGCAGTTGGCCATGGCAAGCTTACCGGAGGTCGTACAACGCCAGGGGGTCAAGGTCAGTAAGTCGACCCGTAACTACCTGCTGGTTGTCGGCTTGATTTCCGAAGATGGCAGCATGGACGGCAACGACTTGCGCGACTATGCCCAATCCGACCTGGAGAAGACCCTCTCACGGGTGCCGGGTGTTGGTGAGGTCGAGGTCTTCGGCAGCCAGTATTCCATGCGGATCTGGCTCAACCCCGACAAACTGGTGGAATATCGGTTGACGGTGGATGAGGTCGTCACGGCTCTTCGCTCCTACAACGTCGAGGTTTCGGCCGGTCAGTTCGGTGGTGCCCCGGCGGTTGAGGGGCAGCGCCTCAATGCCAGCATTATTGTTCAGAGTATGCTGCAGACGCCGGAAGAATTTGCCGACATTCCGTTGCGGGTGAATGAAGATGGTTCCGTTGTGCATATCAGCGATGTGGGACGCACCGAACTGGGGACCGAATCCTACGACATCGAGGCGTTTTACAACGGAATGCCGACTGCCGGTCTCGCTATTCGCCAGGCGGCTGGGGCCAATGCCCTGGAGACCGCCGATGCCATCCGCAGCACGCTGGATGACATGAGTCGCTATTTCCCCCCCGGCATGAAGGTGGTCTATCCCTATGACACGACCCCCTTCGTGGAGGTAGCCATCGACAGCGTGGTCAAGACGCTGTTTGAAGCCATCCTGCTCGTCTTTCTGGTGATGTATCTCTTCATGGGGAACATCCGCGCCACCCTCATCCCCACCATGGCGGTGCCGGTGGTTATTCTCGGCACCTTCGCCATCCTCGGCCTGTTCGGGTTTTCCATCAACATGCTCACCATGTTCGCCATGGTACTCGCGATCGGCCTGCTGGTGGATGACGCCATCGTCGTAGTCGAAAATGTCGAGCGCATCATGGCCGAGGAGGGGGTCGGTCCGCGCGAAGCGACCTATAAATCAATGGGCGAGATTTCAAGCGCCCTGATCGGCATAGGCCTGGTGCTCTCGGCCGTATTCGGTCCTATGGCTTTTTTCAGCGGCTCCACCGGGGTCATCTATCGCCAGTTTTCCGTGACGATCATCTCGGCCATGATGCTTTCCGTGGTGGTAGCCCTGGTACTGACCCCGGTTCTTTGTGCTTCGATGCTCAAACCGATCGCCAAAGGTCATGAACCCTCGGATAATGCCATCTGGTTTCTGCGGCCCTTTTTCCGTTGGTTTGACAAAATCTTTTACAAGAGTCGCTCAATTTACGTTCGCATCGTCGATCAGGCCTTGCGTAAAAAGCTGCGATACATGCTGGTTTTCGGGCTGATTGTCGTTGGTCTCGGCCTTCTCTTCCAGCGCATGCCGACCGCCTATCTTCCGGATGAGGATCAGGGAACCCTGATGGTCCAGACGTTGCTGCCGGCCAACTCGACACTGGAACAGACCCAGGAAGTCATGGATCAGGTGCGGGACTATTTCCTTCAGGATGAGGCTGATGCGGTTGAATCGATCATGACCATTTCCGGCATCAACTTCTCCGGACGCGGCCAGAACGCCGGTTTGGCCTTCGTTCAACTCAAAGACTGGGCTTTGCGAGAGGAGGCGCGCCTGAAAGTGGACGCGGTAGCGGGGCGAGCCATGGGCCAGTTTTCTCAAATCCGCAACGCCATGGTGTTTGCCTTTGCACCACCGGCGGTAGTTGAATTGGGACAAGCTCAGGGATTCGATTTCCAGCTCATCGACCGCGGTGGGCTGGGTCATGCCAAATTGATGGAGGCCCGCAACCAGCTTCTCGGCATGGCGGCGCAGAGCGATGTTCTGACCAAGGTCCGCCCCAACGGCATGGAAGACGTACCCGAATACCGCGTCAATGTCGACTGGGAAAAAGCCGGGGCTCAGGGCGTATCCATCAACACCATTCACAACACAATCTCCGCGGCCTTTGGCAGCGCATACGTCAACGATTTTATTCAGCGCGGCCGGGTTAAACGGGTCTATGTGCAGGCCGATGCGCCTTACCGAATGCTGCCGGAACATTTGGAAAAACTCTATGTACGCAACGATAAAGGGAGGATGGTGCCATTCAGCGCTTTTGCCACCGGCAACTGGAGTTACGGCAGTCCCCGTCTGGAACGCTTTAACGGCTTTCCTTCCATTAACATCCTGGGGGAACCTGCCAAGGGATACAGTTCCGGCGAAGCCATGGCCAAAATGGAGGATTTCGTGACCAAACTCCCGCAAGGGGTTGGCTACGACTGGAATGGCCTCTCTTATCAGGAACGGCAAGGCAGTTCGCAAACAGGGCTCTTGTACGCTTTTTCGGTGCTGGTTATTTTCCTGTGTCTTGCGGCCTTGTACGAAAGCTGGCCGATCCCCTTCTCCATTTTGCTGACTCTGCCGCTAGGAGCCATCGGTGGCGTTATCGCCTCGACTCTGCTCGGCAAACCCAATGACGTATATTTCCAGATCGGTTTGCTGACGACTCTGGGCTTGACCACCAAAAACGCTATTCTCATCGTCCAGTTTGCCAAGGACCGGGTCGATAGCGGCATGGACCTGATAGAAGCCACTCTCGAAGCCTCCAAACTCAGGCTGAGACCCATCATCATGACATCGCTGGCCTTCGGTTTCGGTGTTTTACCACTGGCGCTGGCCAGCAGCGCCGGCGCCGGAGCGCAGACGGCCATCGGCACGGCAGTTTTGGGCGGGGTCGTTACCTCGACCTTCCTGGTGACGATTTTCGCTCCCCTGTTTTACGTACTGATCAAAAAGACCTTCGGGCGGGATAAGGCGCGCGCGGAGGCCAGAGCAGCTGCAGCCCAAGCAGCAAAGGGGCATTGACATGAGAAAGTTACTTATAATTATGATGTTATGCGTAGGTCCCGCCTTGGCCGGCTGCGCCACCCTGGCACCTGACTACCAACGCCCCGAGGCCCCCGTACCGCAGAATTGGCCCCAGGGTGCGGCGTACCAAAGCAGGACCGAACTCTCAGCGGACAAGACGATGGCCGACCTGTCGTGGCAGACCTTCTTCACCGACCCGAACCTGCGCACCCTTATCGCCAACGCGCTGGAACATAACCGTGACCTGCGTGAGGCCACCCTCAACATCGAACGCGCCCGTGCCCAGTACCGCATCCAGCGGTCCGGGCTATTCCCGGCCGTCAATGCCGGGGCCGGATTTTCACGCCAGCACGATCCCGGCATTTTGACCGGCAGCGAACGGACATGGGAGCAATTTGATGTCAACCTGGGGTTAAGCTCCTGGGAGATCGACTTTTTCGGGCGCCTTCGCAGTCTCAAAAAACAGGCTCTCGAAGCCTATCTGGCCAGCGAGGAAGCCCGGAGCGCAGCGCAGATTTCCCTGATTTCCGAGGTGGCCGCAAGCTATCTCAGACTGGCTGCCGCCCACGAACAGCTCTCCTTGGCGGAAGAAACCCTGAAGAGCCACCAGGCGACCTACGACTTGACCCACCGTCGCTTCGAGGCTGGGGTTGCCTCCGAACTCGAAGTGCGCCAGGCCAGCACCACCGTCGAAGGGGCCAGAATTCAAATCGCCGTGTACACCCGCATAGTGGCGGAAGGAGAAAACGCCCTGCGACTGCTGACCGGTACAGAACTGCCAACCGACCGGCTGCCAGACAGCCTAAGCCAGGTCGTCGACATCAACCTTGTATCAGCTGGCCTTCCCTCGGAAGTCCTGCTGCGCCGGCCCGACATTCTGGCCGCCGAACACCATCTCAAGGGAGCCTACGCCAATATCGGCGCGGCAAGGGCCGCCTTTTTCCCCCGCATTTCCCTCACGGCCTCGGCCGGGCTGGCCAGCACCGAGTTGTCCGACCTTTTTGATTCCGACTCTCGGGCCTGGACTTTTGCGCCAGGACTGACCTTGCCCATATTCAATGCCGGCAGCTTGCGAGCCAGGCTGGCGGTATCCAAGGTCGATCGGGACATTCTGCTCACGCGGTATGAAGGCGCCATTCAGGCGGCTTTTCGGGAGGTCAGTGACGCACTTGCCCAGCGGAGCACCATTGATGAAGAGATCGCCGCACAGACAGCGCTGGTGGAAGCGACAGCGGCAACCTACCGGCTGTCGGAAGCCCGTTTCAGCAAAGGGATCAGCAGTTTTCTCAACGTCCTTGATTCTCAGCGCGCCCTCTTCAGCGCGCAGCAGAATCTCATCAACGCGCTTCTGGCTCGCCAGGCCAATCAGGTAACGCTCTACCGGGTTATGGGCGGCGGGGTCTGACATGAAAGCGGTTATTTTATGCGGGGGGTTGTTGCTCTTTCTTTTTGGGCCCGGCTTCAATCGGATCGTCCGAGATCCGTTGATCCTCTATGGCGTGTTGCTGGCCACCGCCTTTTTTTTAATCGCTCTGACGGCTTTCATCTACCCCCTCAGCCAAAAACGGCAGGAGATAGATGAGGAGGACAATCCGGTGTCTGACGACAACTCCGGCTAGAGGAGCTGATTTCTTTTGCACGTTGGAGAAAGTTGCGCAACAAAAAACAGGAGGCGACCCCGAGAGGTCGCCTCCTGTTTTTTGTTTGAGAGACAGGCGCAGATTATTCCAGCACAATCAGCAAATCGCCCTGCTGCACCTGCTCCCCTTCTTTAAAGAGGATCTCGCCCACCACGCCATCCTTCTTGGCCTTGACGTTGGTTTCCATCTTCATGGCCTCCGTCGACAGCAGCGTATCTCCGGCCGCCACCTCGTCGCCGACATTGACCAGAATCTTGAAAATCTTGCCGGGCATCGGGGCGCCAACCTGTTTGGGATCGTCAGGGTCCGCCTTTTTGTGGGAGACCTCGCCGGTTTCGATGGAGAGATCCTTGACGCTGACCTGCCGGGGCTCGCCATTGAGTTCAAAATAGATGGACCGGGTGCCATCTTCCTGAACGCGTCCGATGGCATTGAGTTTGATGATCAGGGTCTTGCCCGGTTCGATGTCAATGCTGGTCTCGTCACCGACGCCCAGGCCATAGAAGAAGACGGGGGTGGGCAGGAACGAGGTGTCGCTGTACTCCTGGCGGTAGCGGTCGAACTCCTCAAAAACACCGGGGTAAAGGACAGCGGAGAGGACTTCACGGTCGCTGATGGCATGCCCAAGCTTCTTTTCCACCTCGGCCTTTTTGGCGGAGAAATCCACCGGTTCCAGCAGTTCGCCCGGCCGGCAGGTCAGGGGCGCCTCCTCCTTGAGAATGATCTTCTGCAACTCCTCAGGAAAACCACCGTAGGGCTGGCCAATCATCCCCTTGAAGAAATCGACCACCCCCTGCGGGAAGGTGAGTTCCTCGCCCCGCTCAAAGACATCTTCAGGCTGCAGGTTGTTCTGCACCATGAACATGGCCATGTCGCCGACAATTTTGGAAGAAGGCGTCACTTTGACCAGATCCCCGAACATGTCGTTGACCTTGCGGTACATCTCCTTGCACTCTTCCCAGCGGTGGCCGAGACCGAGTCCTTCGACCTGTGGCTTGTAGTTGGAGTACTGCCCGCCGGGAATTTCGTGATAGTAAACCTGGGCCGTACCACTGCGCAGCTCGGACTCGAAGGGCGCATAGTAGGGTCTGACCGTTTCCCAGTAGTTGGCCAGTTTCTGCAGGCCTTCTTCATCGACCTTCGGATCCCAGATGGTCCCTTTAAGAGTAGAAACCAGGGCATTGAGGTTGGGCTGTGCCGTCAACCCCGACACGGAAGAGAGCGCGCAGTCGACGATATCCACCCCGGCCTGTGTCGCCATGAGCAGCATGGCGCCCCCGTTACTCGAAGTATCGTGGGTATGCAGGTGGATAGGAATACCGATCTCGTTTTTCAAGGCCTTGATCAGTTTTTCGGCCGCGAAGGGTTTGAGAAGCCCGGCCATATCTTTGATGGCCAGAATATGGGCCCCCATCTTTTCAAGCTCTTTGGCCAGATCGACATAGTACTTCAGGGGGTATTTATGCCGCTTGGGGTCGGTAATGTCACCGGTATAGCACATGGCCGCCTCGCACACGGCGCCGTTCTTGCGCACGGCATCCATGGCGACGCTCATTCCTTTGGTCCAGTTCAGCGAATCAAAAACCCGGAAGATATCGATGCCGCTTTCGGCCGCCTTGGCCACAAACTCCTGTACCACGTTGTCCGGGTAGTTGGTGTACCCGACCGCGTTGGAGCCGCGCAGCAGCATCTGAAACAGAATGTTGGGAACCTTCTTGCGCAGGCGATCGAGGCGCTCCCAGGGGTCTTCCCGCAAAAAACGCATGGACACATCGAAGGTCGCCCCACCCCACATTTCCAGGGAGAACAGCGAACCGCCCAGGTGGCTGGTGGCCTCGGCAATCCGGTCGAGATCGAAGGTGCGGAAGCGCGTCGCCATGAGAGACTGGTGAGCATCCCGCATGGTGGTATCGGTCAGCAGCAGTTTCTTCTGCTTCAGTGCCCAGTCGGCCAGCCCTTCCGGTCCCTTGTCGAGCAGAATATCCCTCGAGCCCCGCGGATGGGCCTGTCCGTAAGGGATATCCGGCACCTCGGGCTCACGCAGATCCTTGAACTGCAGCGGAACCTTGATACCGGGATAGCCGTTGACCACCGTGTTGCCGATGCAGCGTAGAATCTTGGTGGCGCGGTCTTTCTTGGCCGGCAGAACGAACAACTCGGGATGGTTGTCCAAAAAGGAGGTATCGCACTTGCCGGCCAAAAAGGTCGGATGGGTGATGACTTTTTCCAGAAAACTGATGTTGGTCTTCACTCCGCGGATACGGAATTCCTGCAAAGCCCGGTTCATGGTGCGGGCAGCATCAGCAAAGGTCAGACCGTGGGCGGAGACCTTAACGAGCAAGGAGTCGTAGTGAGGCGTGATTTGAGCGCCGGCATAACCTGCCGCCGCGTCAAGACGTACACCAAAGCCGGCCGCCGTGCGGAACGCCTTGATGGTGCCGAAATCGGGAGCAAAATTGTTCTGAGGATCCTCCGTGGTAATGCGGGACTGAATGGCATAGCCGCGCATCTGGATATCGTCCTGGCTCTGGATGCTGATCTCCGGATCGGACAGCTTGTGCCCTTCGGCGATACGAATCTGGGCCTGGACCAGGTTGCGCGCGGTGACCATCTCAGTCACCGTGTGCTCGACCTGAATGCGGGGATTGACTTCTATAAAGTAAAAGTTACCTTCCTGGTCTGTCAGAAATTCAATGGTGCCGGCATTGACATAGCCCACCTCGCGGGCGATCTTCATCGCATATCCGCACACTTCGGCCCTCTTTTCCTCGGTGAGATAGAGGGACGGCGCCATCTCGATAACCTTCTGGTGCCGGCGCTGGATGGAGCAGTCGCGCTCATAGAGATGGACGATATTGCCGTGGGAATCGCCCAGAATCTGCACTTCGACATGCTTGGGGTTTTCAATGTACTTTTCCAGAAAGACGGCAGCGTTGCCAAAAGCCGCCTTGGCCTCGGACGCGGCGGATTTGAGTCCTTCCAAAAGCTCTTTCTGATTGCGAACCACCCGCATCCCCCGGCCGCCACCACCGGCGGAGGCTTTGACGATGATGGGATAGCCGCACGATTTAGCGAAAATGAGGGCTTCCTCTTCCGTGGAGATGGGCTTCTCGGTGCCAGGCACAACGGGGACACCGCAGGCCAGGGCTACCTGCCGGCCCGAAACCTTGTCGCCAAGGCGGCGCTGGATGTCAGGAGTGGGGCCGATAAAAGCAATGCCGGCCCGGGCGCAGGCTTCGGCAAAATCAGGATTCTCGGACAGGAAACCATAACCCGGATGAATGGCGTCAACTTCTTTACGCCGCGCCAGGTCGATAATCTCGTCAATTCCCAAATAGGCATCAATGGGTCCCTTGCCTTTGCCGATCAGGTAGGCTTCGTCCGCCTTGTAGCGGTGCAGGGATAGTTTGTCCTCTTCCGAATAAATGGCGACAGTGCTGATTCCCAACTCTGTACAGGCCCGGAAAATGCGGATGGCAATCTCACCACGGTTTGCAGCCAGTATTTTTTTGAATTTCTTGACAGACATTCAACCTCCTCCAACTGAAAAAGAATTTTAAACCACAAAAAAGTCTTTATCAAAAATAAAACACTTACAGGCGTACTTAAAATTTAGTTACAATGATTTTTTTTACGTAAATTTAAACGCTTACCTCTACAGACACGATGACGCACATATAACCAAATGGCAAATACCCTTGTCAATATAAAATATTGTTCTATATTTTAACACCCTGATTCCACTGCACAAAACAACCTCATTTCACAGGTCTTCCCATATTTCGCATATCCAAAAAAATCAAAACCTCCGGCAATGTGATTCTTCCGGAGGCTTTGAAGGGGGTTACTCTGGAGAGGAAGACCCCTTCTTGCGGGAATCCAGAAAAGGCTGGATGAGGTCGATGGGAACCGGAAAAATGATGGTCGAGTTCTTCTCGGTGGCGACCTCCGTGAGAGTCTGCAAAAAACGTAACTGCAAAGCCGTCGGCTCCCCACTCATCACCTTGGCCGCATCAAACAATTTCTGGGAAGCCTGGAATTCCCCTTCGGCATGGATCACCTTGGAACGCCGTTCCCTTTCCGCCTCAGCCTGCCTGGCCATGGCGCGCTGCATCTCCGCCGGCAGATCGACATGCTTGATCTCGACATTGGACACCTTGACGCCCCAGGGATCAGTTTGCCGGTCGAGGATATTCTGCAGGTCCTGATTGATGCGGTCCCGGTGCGAAAGCAGGTCATCCAGATCGGACTGTCCAAGGACACTGCGCAGGGAGGTCTGCGCCAACTGGCTGGTTGCGTAAAGATAGTTCTCTACCTCGATCAAAGCCTTTTCGGGAGAAAGAACCCGGAAGTAGAGAACCGCGTTGACCTTGACAGAGACATTGTCCTTGGTGATGACATCCTGGGGCGGCACGTCCATGGCTACCGTGCGCAGGCTGATCTTGACCAGGCGGTCGACAAAGGGAATGATCAACCGCAGGCCCGGACCTTTGACCGAAGAAAATCGCCCGAGACGGAAGACGACTCCCCGTTCATATTCCATGAGAATCTGAACCGCCTGCACGATAATAAACAGCAACAATCCTAAAACGACCGCCCAACCGATGAGGCCAACAGGTATCATAAATCCTCCTTGTTCATCGTTACGTCCTGCCCGGGGTCAATAGAGCTATCTACAGGGTGAAACACAGGTTCACTGGCAGGCCAGGGGGCCACCTCCATGCGAAGATTACCCTCAAGGCGAACCACCACCACGTCCTGATTCTCGCCGATAGGCTGTTTGGAAAAAGCATTCCAGTATTCTCCGTGGACGAAGACCTTGCCATCCCCGTGGATGGGCGTCACGGCCCGCCCCCGTTCCCCCACCATGCCTTCGGCGCCGGAGACAAAGCGGCTTTTCTGTGTTCGCACCACAAAAAAGAGGACCAGCAGGAAAAATCCGCCGAAAACAGCCACGGTAGCCGCGATGATGGCCCGGGATATCTGCAGATAGGGCTCGGAACTCTCGATGAGCATCAAGGATCCCAGCGTCATGGCGACAAGTCCACCAATGGAAAGCATGCCATAGGAGACGATTTTTACTTCCAGAATAAAAAGAATGATCGCCAGCAGAATCAGCAGAACGCCGGCATAGTTGATCGGCAGGGTTTGGAAGGCGAAGAGCGCCAGCAGCAGAGCGATGGCGCCCAGAGCTCCCGGCAGAATCCCTCCGGGTTGGGAGATCTCGAAAAATATCCCCATGATCCCGAGCATCAGGAGCATATAGGCGACGTTGGGGTTGCTGATGGTCGCCAGGATTTTCTGCCGCCAGCTCATCTCGGCCAGGTTCAACTCGGCCCCGGCAATATCCAGAACCAGGGCCTGCCCTTGGCGAAGATACCGACGACCATGAAGCCCCTCGATCAGTTCCTGTTCATCGGCGGCGATCATATCGATAACCTTGAGTTGCAAGGCTTCGGAGGCAGAGGTGGAAATACTCTCCCGCACGATACGTTCGGCCCAGTCCACATTCCGTCCTCGCTGCTCGGCGAGACTGCGGGCATAGGCAACCGCATCGGCAAGGACCTTGTCCATCATGGTCGTGTCCTGCTGGCCGCCTGCGCCGACGGCCACCGGATGAGCGGCACCGATATTGGTACCGGGGGCCATGACCGCGAAATCAGCCGCCAGGGTAATGAGTGCTCCGGCAGACGCCGCCCGCGCGCCGGCGGGATAGACATAAGCAATAACGGGAATGCGCGAGGCCAGCATCGCCTTGATAATGTCCCGCATGGCGGTGTCAAGGCCGCCCGGCGTGTCCAACTCCAGCAGGAAGGCTTTTTCCGCGCTCTTATTGGCATCGCTGAGTTCAGTCGCGATAAAATCGGCTACGGGGGGAGTGATCGCCCCGTTGACGCGCACAACGCGGATACCATCGGCACCATTTCCAGCCGACGCCGTGACCCAGGAAAACAGCAACAGCACCAAAAGCAGGCATGTTCGCACATATCGATTCATGCTGAAAAGCTTACCCCAGGCCCTTAGGCCTGTCAAAACAGGCGCAATGAACCATTTATGACCACGGCAAGGCAGCTTGCCTCCCGATGCGCGCTGTGCTAAGGTACCAACCGTCAAAGATATGACGCCCCTTCCCTCCTTTCTGGAGATGCCATGAACGACCTTTCACAGATTTTGATCATCGACGATGAAGCCAACAACAGGGATGCGTTGTCCATGCTGCTGACCAGCGCCGGCTACCGGGTCCAGGCGACGGATTCCGGTGAAGAAGCGCTGCAGATCATGCAGAGCACACCTTTTGAGATCGTCATAACGGATCTTTTTCTCCCGGGCGTCAGCGGTATCGACATCCTCAAAAAGGTCAAAGCCGACTCCCCCTACACCAATGTCATCCTGATTACAGGCAACGCCTCCGCCGAAACGGCCGTCGAGGCCATGAAAGAAGGGGCCTTCGACTACATCACCAAACCGTTCAATATCGAAAAGCTCAAGGTGCTGGTGGCCAAGGCGCTGGAAAAGAGCCAGCTGGTCGCTGAAAACCTGTATCTGCGTCAGCAACTGCGCGGCAAATACAAGTTTGAAAACATCATTGGCAACAGCTTGGCCATCCAGCAGGTTTTTTCCCGCATGGAAAAAATCGTTCAGACCGATTCAACAATTCTTATCCTGGGAGAGTCGGGGACAGGCAAGGAACTCGTCGCCCGCGCCATCCACTACAACAGCAGCCGCAAGGAGCAGCCCTTTGTTGCCATCAACTGTGGGGCGATTCCGGCCGACCTGCTCGAAAGCGAACTTTTTGGCCATGTGCGGGGTTCTTTTACCGGGGCGGTGCTGGACAAACCCGGCAAATTCGAGGTCGCCAACAACGGGACGATCTTTCTGGACGAGATCGGCACCATGCCGATGCATCTGCAGATGAAGCTGTTGCGGGTGTTGCAGGAACAGGAAGTCGAACGGGTCGGCGGGAGTAAAAAAATCAAACTCAACGTCCGGGTCGTGTCGGCGACCAACGCCAATCTGGAGGAGCAGGTCAAAAGGGGATTGTTCCGAGAGGATCTCTATTACCGCCTCAACGTCATCCCAATCCTGCTGCCGCCGCTGCGTGACCGACGCGAGGACATCGCCTTGCTGGCACGGCACTTTCTGCAGAAAATCTGCAAGGAGATGAAGCGTTCACTCATGGCCCTCTCCTCCGAAGCCATGCAGGCCCTTGAGGCTTATGACTGGCCGGGCAATGTTCGCGAAATGGAAAACGTCATCGAGAGGACAGTCGCCCTCACCGACGGAGAGCGCATCGAGAGACGGGATCTGCCTCAGCACGTCGGTGGTGGCGAGGATAAAAGGTCAGGGCCGGCCTTCATGACCCCCAAAGTCAGTGAATCGGGGATTAACATGGAGCAGGTTCTGGCGGATATTGAACGGGGCATGATTCTGGAAGCGCTGGAGTTGGGTCAGGGAGTCAAGGCCAGGGCCGCAGCCTTGCTGAAGATCAACCGCACGACCCTGGTGGAAAAGATGAAGCGGCTGAGCCTTGACAACCCCCACCACAAAACGCGAACGGCCGAGTCGAGCCGCGCCTGATCTATTTGCTCACGCAGGGGCCAGCCCGTCATCCCGTCAGGACCTTGGCGCTGTAAGATCGAGAAGCTGGTGCGCCCGGGAAAAGTAGGCACGATAGCCCCGGTGTACAATCAGAAAAGTCGTGATGGCCACGGCACCGGTAATGGCGCACATGATGGCGATCTGGTATTTGACCGCCACGACGGGCTCAGTGCCCGACAGAATCTGGCCGGTCATCATGCCCGGAAGAGAAACGATCCCCATGGCGGCCATGGTATTGGTCGCCGGGATCAAGGCCGCCCGAAAGGCACTGCGCATGGCCTCCTGAGAGGCCTGCCGTGCCGTCGCCCCCAGACAAAGAGCCGTTTCGATCTCGTCCCTTCTCTCCGCCAGCTCGCTGTGCAGTCGTTCGGCCGCCAGACTGGCGCCGTTCATGGAATTGCCGATAATCATCCCGACCAGGGGAATCAGATAGCGCGGATCGTACCAGGGGGTGAAGCCCACCACCACCAGGCAGAAATAGAAAGAGACGAGTCCACAGCCAACAAGGATGGCGACGCCGACGACCTTGTAAAAGCCGGGCATCCTGGCTTTGACGCGCCCGGCCATGACCTGGACAGAAAACCCGGCCATGACAAGCAGAATGAGAAGAACGGGTAAAGGGCTGCGGATGGCAAAAACAAGGTGCAGGGTATAGCCGATAGCCAACAGTTGGGCCACCATGCGCACAGAGGCCCAGAGGAACTGTTTTTCCTGCCCGACCTTCTGCAGCCTCGCCAGACCGAAGGTCAACAGAATCAAGCCGTAGGCCCAGACCAGGTCAAGGGTGCCGAGAGCGATCAGTTCCGCCTGTTCCATCCTACTCCTCCACTGTCCGTTCCCAGGGCTCCGCCAGGAAGCGGCGCAGAGAGGCTGTCTGGGGACGGCTCAGGACCTCGCCGACGCTCCCCTCCTCCAGGATACAGCCACCGTCAAGGTAGTAAAGGTAATCCCCGATGTGTTCGACCATGCGCAGGTCATGACTGACCAGAACCAGTGTCAGGTTGCGCTTCCGGCAGATGTCTTTCAGCGTCTGCCCCAGGCGGTCCCCTGTCGGCCGGTCGAGCGCGCTGGTCGGTTCATCGAGCAGCAGTACTTCCGGATCGGTTATGAGCGTTCGCGCCAGGGAAACACGCTGCTGTTGCCCGATGGACAGCGTGCGGGCCGGCTGGGTCAGCATCTCGCGGGAAAGGCGGCAAGCGTCCAAAACCGTGAGAATCTCAGAATCATCCACGGCGGGCGGAGCCTGACGACGATAGAGAAAAGGGCGTTGCAGATTATCCAGTACAGTGCCCGGAAACATGAAGGGCCGCTGCGGCACAAGCCCTACACGCCGGCGCAGCCGAATGGGATCCATGCGAATGACATCTTCTCCACCGAGAAGTATTTTGCCGGCGGTTGGTTCTTCAAGCCTGTTCAAGAGCCTTATAAGGGTTGATTTTCCGCCGCCGGAAGGGCCGAAGACCACAGTCAGCCGGCCGGGCTGAGCCCGCATGTCGATTCCCCTGAGAATTTCTACGGGCGATCCTTTGGCATCACAGCGTGTAACGCCGACGCCCTCCGCCTCCAACCAGGATCCCTTGGCTGCCGTCATCCGTCCTCGCTCTGCTGAAGCCGCTTGAGAACCTGCTTCATATCCTCCCAGACCTCCTGTTTTCCAGCGGGATTTCTGAGCAGGTAGGCCGGGTGGTAGGTGGGCATGAGAGGAATACCGTGGTAATCCTTCCAGGTCCCCCGGAGCCGGGTGATGGGGGTTTGGTCCCGCAACAGAGTCTGGGCGGCAAATTTGCCAAGAGCGACAATCACGTTGGGCCGGATGGAGGCCAATTGGCGGATGAGGAAGGGTTCGCAGGCCTCGATTTCTTCCGGTCGCGGATCGCGGTTGCCAGGGGGGCGGCATTTTTCCACGTTGCAAATGTAGACCTGATCGCGCCCGAACCCCATAGCGCGAAGAATCCGGTCCAAGAGTCGCCCTGCCTCGCCGACAAAAGGTTCTCCCTTCTCATCTTCCTCACGCCCTGGCGCCTCCCCGACCAGGACCAACCGCGCCTGCGGATTGCCCACACCAAAAACAATATTTTTACGACCCTCACAAAGGGGACAGCGACGGCAATCACCGAGATCCGTCAGAATTTCTTCAAGACTCTCGCGCTGACAAAGCACAGCCGCCCCCTGCCCTCCTCCACCTGGGGGGAGCTCGCAGCGCGGCAAGGCTTCAGCCCGGGGAATCACGGGGATTTCGTGGGTTCCTGATAAGGATAAATCCTCGAGCAGGCTTTTCGCCTGGCCTAAAATTTCCAGGATTTGTTGTTTTACATCGTTCCCCATAAGCCCTTTACATCACGCCGGTGGTGGACTAATCTTTAAGAAAAACAGAGACTCTTCAGCCTATGGCTTTTTCTATCCTATTATTCTTTCTGACGATTCTTCTACTGCCTGCAGATGCCTACGCCTGGGGGGTCGGGGTGCACCTGCAACTGGGGTCGCATATTCTATCCAACCTCTCCATCCTGGCCCCTGCCCTGCAGACTCTGCTCACCGCCTACCCCAACGACTACCTCTATGGCTGCATGAGCGCCGACATCACCCTCGGCAAAAAGCACACCCACTATCTCAATCATTGCCATAGCTGGCGAATGGGCAAAAAGGTCCTTGAAGCCGCCAAAAGCGACTCCCAGCTGGCCTGCGCCTATGGCTATCTGAGCCACCTGGCCGCTGACACCGTGGCGCATTCCTATTTCGTCCCCTTCAAGATGGTGCGCACCTTCAACACGATCCTGCTGAAACACGCCTATTGGGAGCTGCGATTGGAGGCCAAAGTCGATCCGGCCATCTGGGAACTGGCCCGGACAGTGGCCCGGAAAAACTTTCAGGACAATGACCGCATGCTGCGATCGGTGCTCTCGGACACCATCTTTTCCTTCACGACCAACAAGAGGCTTTTCAATTCCCTGCTGCTGCTTAACCGCCTGCAGCAATGGCAGAAAATGATCCGTTCCCTGTCCACAACATCCAAATGGGTGCTTCCCGAAGAATATCACGAGGAATATCTCGGCTTGGCCCGCGAGGCGACGGAAAGCATCCTGGTCCACGGCGAGGGAAGTCCCTACTGGAAAGCCGACCCGACGGGAGAACGGGCCCTGCATGCCGCCAAAATGATCCGCAAAAACCTCAACCTGCTCTGGCTTGACGGCAAGCTGCCGGAAAAAGAAGCGGAAAACATCATCGCCGAACTGCGCCCGCAATTTCGATCCGGCATCACTCAGCCTGATCAGCTCCTCGCCATGCTTTCCCAGACCTGATCGCCGGCTAACTCAATCCCTGGTTTGTTCCTTCAGGTATTTTATCCGATCGAGCAAGGCATGGGCCACTTCATCCTTGCTCATCCGCGGTAAAGCCTCCTGACTGCCGTCGGCGAAAAGAAACCGGACGATATTCGTATCGACATCAAAGCCGGCACCCGCTTCAGTGACATCGTTGGCAACGATCAAATCCAGATTTTTATCCCGAAGCTTGCGAGCGGCGTTTTCCAACAGATCATCCGTCTCTGCCGCAAAGCCAATTAAAAGGCGCTGCCCCTTGTTTTGCCCGAGTTCAGTCAGAATATCGGGGTTTTTTTCGAGGGCCAGATGGAGACTGTCGGTCTGCTCCTTCTTGATTTTCCGCACTGACGTCTGGGCGGGACGATAATCCGCCACGGCGGCAGCCTTGATCAGGATACTGGCCTCATCGGCAAATTGCCGCACGGCCTGCTGCATTTCACGGGCGCTGCCGACACGATGGAACTCCAGGCCGCAGGGTGGAGCAAGACAGGTCGGACCGGAGATCAGAACAACACGGGCGCCGCGCAGAAACGCAGCCCGAGCGATGGCATATCCCATTTTCCCGGAAGAATAGTTGCTGATATAGCGAACCGGATCGATCTCTTCGCGGGTAGGACCAGCCGTGACGAGGACCGTTTCTCCCGCCAGGTCCCGCGGATGGACCAGTCTTTCGGTTTCGGCGAAAATATCGGCAGGATCGGGAAGCTTCCCCTTCCCTTCCCAGCCGCAGGCCAGCATCCCCAGGGCGGGCTCCATCACCTGGTAGCCGACAGATCTGAGCTTCTCCTCATTTTGGCGATAGATGGGATTTTCCCACATGTTCACGTTCATGGCAGGCACGAAAAGAACAGGGGCCTTGGTGGCCATAATGGTGGTGGTCAGCAGGTCATCGGCTATGCCGGCGGCAACTTTGCCCACCAGATTGGCCGTAGCCGGGGCCACGACAAACAAATCCGCCCGGTCGGCCAGCGAAATATGGCCTATTTCTTTTTCCTGGAAAAGGTCGAACAATTCCGTGTGAACAGGATTGCCGGACAAGGTCTGGAAAGTAAGGGGGGTCACAAACTCCTGGGCGTTTTTAGTCATGACAACAAAGACATCCGCCCCAGCCTTCACGTAAAGCCTTAATAGCTCGACGGCCTTGTAGACGGCAATGCCACCGGATACACCCAGAACGATCTTTTTCCCTTTCAGCATCCCACTTTCTCCCTTCGGCCTTAAAAGTTTCAGCTGCCGAACCCGACAAAAGGATTGGATCTCTTTTCCCTCCCGATCGTCGTATCGGGGCCATGGCCGGTATGCACGACGGTCTCTTCCGGCAACACCAGCAGCTTCCGCTTGATGCCCTGAATCAGGGTGTCGTGATCCCCGCCGGGAAGGTCCGTTCGGCCCACGGAGCCGGCAAAAAGAACGTCGCCGGCAAAAAGATGCCCCTCACCATGGAGGCAGATACCGCCGGGAGAATGCCCGGGCACATGCAACACGGAAAAGGCCAGATCGCCCAGTCTCAGCACATCTCCCTCCGTCAGCAGACTCTGGGGTTCTGGCGATGAAACGGTTTTCAACCCGTAAATGGCGGCGTGCTGTGCGGCATTTTGCAAAAGAGGCAAATCATCACGGTGAATCATGAGAGACGCCCCGGTTTTTTCAACCAGGAAACGGTTGCCACCGATGTGATCGAAGTGTCCGTGGGTGTTGACGATAGCCGTCAGAGTCCAACCCTTTTTTTGAAGAAACTGCCAGATGCGTTCTCCCTCATCCCCCGGATCCACAACCATGGCCGTCCGGGAAGGTTCGTCCACAACGATAAAACAATTGACCTGCAATGGTCCAACGGTCAGACATTCAACGATCATCGCCTTCCTCCTTTTCCGGGTTGGCGGCAAAAAGATCCAGACTCTTGCCCTTCAATTGATCCGCGAGAGAAAAGCCGAAAGAAGGCTTTTTGTCATTTTTGGGGCGGGCCGCCGGCCGAGGTGGAGGCGCCGGTGCCATGACCGCCTCCCTTTCCTGCTCTTCATTAGGAGTGTCCGTCGGCTCGGCCGGGCTTTGTGGTTTGAAGAAATAGCGATCATACAGCCGATGATAGCTTGTCCAGGCACTGTCGCTGTCCGGCTCTTTTTCAATATGAGTCCGAACACCGTTGATTTTGGCATCCAGGTCGTCAATAAAATTGAGAACCACAGCCTCCATGGTTTTGGGACGCTTGGGCGATCCGTACTCGTACTGACCATGATGGGACAAGAGCAGGTGTTTGAGAAGCAACGCAAGCGGACGGGGGAAACTTTCCAGTCCCCGGAGTTTTTCGTCGATCATTTCGACGCCCATGACGATGTGTCCCAGAAGCTTGCCTTCATCCGTGTAATCGAAGGTTCTGACATAACGAAGCTCATCGACTTTACCGATATCGTGAAGCAGAGCACCCGCGACCAGAAGATCACGGTCCAGTTCAGGATAACGACTGCAGATATCGTCCGCAAGATCGGCCACGGCCAGGGAATGCTCCAGCAGGCCGCCGAGATAAACATGGTGCATCGACTTGGCGGCAGGCGCCTTGCAGTAGGCTTGCAAAAAGGCCGCATCATCCAGGAAAGCTTTCAGCAGAGCCTGGAGATGGGGATTCCCCAGGGATTCGACCTTCTGCCGCAATTCAGCGGCCATAACCTCGGTATCCCGAGAACTTACCGGCAAAAAGTCGGCGAGAGAGACGCTTTTTTCATCCAGCCGTTCAATTTCCTGCACGACCAGCTGCATTTTCCCCAGATAAACGCTGGCCTTGCCTTTGACCCGGATAAAGTCGTCCTTTCCGAAAAGACCATTGAACTCGTCCACCCGGTCCCAGACCCTGCCTTCGACTTCCCCGGTGCGATCCACAAGCTTCAAGGTCATATAGGGCTTGCCATTTTTGGCCATGGCCATGACCTTGTCTCTGACCAGAAAAGGGCTGTCGACAAAATCCCGCTCTCGAATGTTCGCAATGTATGTTTTAGACAGTTCCATGTTCATCCTTTTTTTTCTGGGCGATATATTCGGCGACTTTCAACCCGTCCAGAGCCGCACTCATAATGCCGCCGGCATAGCCGGCGCCCTCTCCGGCGGGGTAAAGCCCGGGATGGGAAAGGGATTGGCCATCCTCTCCGCGCGAAATACGCAAGGGAGCCGAAGTTCGAGTCTCCACGCCGATAAGAACAGCCTCAGGACAGATAAACCCCTTCATGCGGCGATTGAAGACCGGTAAGGCCTGCCGCAGTTCCTGCGTGACAAAGGCCGGCAGCAGGGTCTCAAGCTCAACCGGCCGCATGCCCGGTCGGCAGCTGGAGGCAGAAGGCAGCGGCAGCTTGTCAAGACCCAGGAAATCCATCAGATTTTGGGCGGGGGCATTGTAATCGCCCCCCCCGGCCTGAAAGGCTTTTTTTTCCAGTTCGCGCTGGAACCGCATACCGGCCAGACAATCATCGCCGTTGAAATCTTCTGGGCGTACACTCACGACCAGGGCACTGTTGGAAAAAGAACCGGACCGGCTGAGATAACTCATGCCGTTGACGACCACGCCTCCCGCCTCGGAAGAAGCGACCACCACCTCGCCGCCAGGGCACATACAGAAGGAATAGGTTCCTCGCCCGCTCTGGGGATTGTTGCAGGTCAGCGCATATTCGGCGGCAGGCAGACGGGGGTGGTGGGGAAATCCATACTGAATGGTGTTGATCCACTCGGACGGATGTTCGATCCGGACCCCCACGGCAAAGGGCTTGGCCTGCATACGCACACCGGCGGACGCCAGCATCTCATAGGTATCGCGGGCGCTGTGGCCCGGCGCCAATACCAGAGCGTCACAATGGATAGACTGACCATCGCCAAGCAGCGCCCCGGAAATCTGCCCTTTATGCGTCAGTATACCCGTAAGTTTAGCCTGGTAGCGGATATCGACCCCAAGCCGGGTGAGTTCATGGCGAAAGTTGATCAGAACCAGGCGCAGCCTGTCCGTCCCCACGTGGGGTTTGGCCTGGATGAGAATTTCAGCGGGCGCGCCAAAACGGACCAAAGTCTCCAACACATGCCGCGTCCAGGGATGATTGACGCGGGTGGTCAATTTACCGTCGGAAAAGGTTCCGGCGCCCCCTTCCCCAAACTGCACATTGCTTTCCGGACAGAGCCCTTTGCCTGACCAGAAATCCCGCACATCCCTGACGCGGTCTTCAACGGGTCGACCTCTTTCCAGCAGGGTCACCGAAAAACCGTACTGAGCGAGCCGCAAAGCCGCGAACAGACCTGCCGGCCCCATGCCAACAACCAGAATCCTGCCTGCCAGAGACAAGTTTTTCGCCTCACAGCGTGGTGGTGGAACCGCCCGTTCCAAACGAGCGTTCTGCCCATGCCGTTTTAAAACGGCCGCCTCGTCCCCCACAAGAAACTCAACGGTATAAACCCGGAAAATGCGAGGCTTTTTGCGCGCATCAATCCCCTGACGCACAACACGGAGGTCTTGCACCTCTCCCCTCTTAAGTCCGAGTTCTTTCTCGACAAGAGAGGCAAGCAGCGATTCATCCTGATCGAGATTCAGGGTGAGATCCCTCAATCGAAGAGGCATATCCTCCCCTTTATCAATGAAAAACCCGCCGATCGGTCTATAAAGGTCGCGTGGCAGCAGAACATGGAAGCGGGATCAGGTTGAGGTTTGAGCCAAGGGCAGCCGGATGTTGAATACACTGCCCTGGCCTTCCTGGGTATCGACGGAGATATGACCATTGTAGGTCTTGATAATGCGCAGAACAACGGAGAGCCCAAACCCCGTGCCTTTCTTTTTGGTTGTGAAGAAAGGATCGAAAATCATATTGATGTGTTCGGGTGAAATTCCACCGCCGGTGTCCGATACGGTGATGTCCAGATGCGTATTGTCCTGTTGCAGAGAGACACTTAACGTCCCCCCCTGCGGCATTTCATAAATGGCATTGGCGAAGAGATTGTTAAAGACCTGTTCGAGTTCGGCCGGATCCGCCAGGATTGGAGAGGACGGACGCAAATCCAGTTTGACCTCGATTTCCTGGCTGGTCAGTTGTTCCTGGAAACTTGACAGACAATTTTGGATAACCTCGCCCAACGACAGGTTCTGCAGTTCAAATCGCGGACGTTTGCTGGCTGCAAGCAATTTGACCAGAATGTCATCGATGCGATCCACTTCTTTCAGGATTTTATCGATATAGGAAGCCTTTTCGGCGTCTTCGGCCATTACCGGTTTGAGAATCTGGGCAAAGAGGCTGATGGAGTTGAGAGGATTGCGAATTTCGTGGGCCATGCCGGCCGACAGATGCCCCAGGGTCGCCAGTTTTTCCGCCTGCACGATTTCTGCGTGGGCTTTTTCAAGTTCACAGGATTTTTGCGCAACGCGCCGCTCAAGTTCGAGATTCCACTCCTCGATCTCCCGCAGCAGACGTTCCCGTTCAAGGCGAAGCTCCTTGTTTAAAAGTTCGACCCGCCTGATCTTGAGGACGTTTTCGATGCGTTCAACCAGATCCTGGTTGTTGAAGGGCTTGAGAACGTAATCAGAGGCTCCGGCTTTCATGAGTTCTACGGCAATCTCTTCACTGCCCTTGCCGGTGAACATAATCACATACGTATCGGGAAAACTTTTCCGAATCTTCTTGAGAACTGTCATGCCGTCCATGACCGGCATCATGTAATCAAGCAGGACCACGCTCGGGCGGTGTTCTTCGACGAGTTGCAGCCCCTCGTCGCCACCCCCAGCGGTAAAGACATCAAAGCCCTTGCTCTTGAGGATCATGGATGTGAGTTCAAGAATGATTTTCTCATCATCGACGACCAGTATTCGATCGGGCATGACGCGGCGCTCCTAGATCAAAGATTCATGAAATGAGCGGTAGGATACCGTCAGGATGAGGATTTGACAAGGGAAATCCCGATTAAGGCAGGCTATGGGCAGGGGGGGGAAAGGATATATATCAAGGGAAAGGGGATGGGGAGAAAAAACCGTTCAAAACAAATTAAAAGGGGCGCTACGGGAGCGCCCCTTCAACTGATCTAGGCGGTGATCGCGTTGACCGGGCAGGAATCGAGGCAGGCCTGGCACTCGGTGCAGTCATCGGTGATCGCGTACTTATCAGCGGATTCCACAATGGCGCCGACAGGGCAGGAATCAACACAGGTACCGCAGGCAATGCATTCGTCAGTGATTTTAAGAGCCATATTCATTCTCCTTCAGGTGATTAATGATGGAGATCAGATCTCCATGATTTCTGTCTCTTTGTGGGTGACAGTTTCGTCAATTTTCTTTATATGGGCGTCGGTGATGTCCTGTACTTCCTTCTCCGCCCGCTTGAGATCGTCCTCAGAAATCTCTTTATCCTTTTCAAGCTTTTTGAGGGTCTCATTGGCATCCCGGCGCACATTGCGGACAGCCACCTTGGCATCCTCACCCATGCGTCGGACCTGCTTGACCATCTCTTTGCGTCGATCTTCGGTCAGAGGGGGGATGGCAATGCGTACCAGTTGCCCATCAGAAGAGGGATTCAAGCCAAGGTCGGCCTTGAAAATCGCTTTTTCGATTTCGGGAATCAACTGTTTTTCCCAGGGCTGAATCGTGATCAGCCGGGGTTCGGGCACAGTGAGAGTTCCCACCTGGTTGAGTGGAGTGGGCGTGCCGTAATAGTTGACCCGAACCTCGTCGAGCAGCGAGACGTTGGCGCGGCCCGTACGAACACGGGAAAACTCCCGTTTAAGATTGTCAAGAGCCTTGTCCATGTTCTGCCGAGTGTTGTCAAGCACATCTTTATACATGGGTTTCACTCTCCTTTGACGACAGTACCAATTTCTTCACCCAGCACGACCTTTTTGATATTGCCCCGTTGGGTGAGATTGAATACCACAATAGGAAGTTTATTGTCCATACACAGGGATGTGGCGGTGGCATCCATTACCTGGAGCCCTTTCTGCAGAACCTCCAGATAAGTCAGTGTGTCGAACTTGACGGCGGATTTGTCCTTGGCGGGATCCGCATTGTAGACGCCATCAACCTTGGTGGCCTTAAGAATGACATCCGCGTTGATTTCCATGGCTCGCAGACTGGCAGCGGTATCGGTGGTGAAATAGGGGTTGCCGGTACCGGCACCGAAGATGACCACCCGCCCTTTTTCCAGATGGCGCACAGCGCGCCGGCGGATATAAGGTTCGGCGACTTCCTGCATTTCAATGGCAGACTGAACCCGCGTGACGACACCGTTCTTCTCCAGGGCGTCCTGGAGAGCCAGACTGTTCATCACGGTGGCGATCATCCCCATATAGTCGGCACTGGCTCGGTCCATTCCACGGGAAGCCGCGGCCACCCCACGGAAAATATTGCCCCCGCCAATCACCAAGGCGACCTGTATCTTAAGGTCGACAAGCTCCTTGATTTCAGCGGCGATGGAGGAGATAACATCGGGGTCAATGCCGTAACCCTGCTCTCCGGCCAGGGCTTCGCCGCTGAGTTTGAGCAGGATCCGCCGGTATATCGGTTTGTCTGAAGCCATGAAATCTCCGTTTAGTTGCTGCTCAGAGCCGCTACTTCCGCAGCGAAATCGTCCTGTTTCTTCTCCAGACCTTCGCCAAGCTGATAACGGACAAAGCGCGACAGCTGAACATCGCCGCCGATCTCCTTGCCGAGATTGGCCAGAACCTTGTTGATCGTCAGATCAGGATCGATAACAAAAGCCTGCTCGACCAGACACACTTCACCGAAAAACTTGTTGATCTGCCCCTCGATGATTTTTTCGATAATTTTTTCAGGCTTGCCGCTGTTAAGCGCTTTAACCCGCATGATTTCTTTTTCTTTTTCGACCACCTCGGCCGGTACAGCCTCCCGGTTCAGGTACTGGGGATTGGCGGCAGCCACGTGCATGGCCAACTGACGGGCAACATCGGCGACTTTGGCTTCGCTTTTTTTGTCGGTGGTCAACTCAATCAGCACGCCGATTTTACCAGCCCCGTGGATATAGGTGGCCTCAACGGCAGCAGGGGACTCAAAACGGGCGAAGCGACGCACACCGATATTCTCACCGATGGTGGCCACCTGATGATTCTGCTCTTCCAGAACGGTACGGCCGCTACCGGGGTAATCGAGAGACATCAGCGCGTCAAGATCCGCCGGTGCCTTTTCGACCACAAGGCTGGCAACCCCAGCACAGAATTTCTGAAAAGCTTCGTTTTTGGCCACAAAATCCGTTTCGGCGTTAACCTCAACCAGCACACCGACCGAATCGTTGCCTTCAGCCACAACCATCCCTTCAGCCGCAGCGCGTCCTGCCTTTTTAGCGGCGGCGGAAAGGCCTTTCTTGCGTAGAATGCTGACCGCTTCTTCTATGTCACCGTTGGCCTCGGTGAGCGCTTTTTTACAATCCATCATCCCCGCGCCGGTTTTGGCGCGCAGTTCGGAAACCATTGATGCCGTGATATTTGCCACAGAAATCCTCCTCTGTTTGTATGATTAGGGACATTCGCCCGGCTTGATACAATCAAGCCATCAAAGACCGTCCCCTTATTTCGGAGAAAAGGCGACCGGATACCGGTCGCCTGGAAAAAATAACTCGATTTGAAGGATCAGGCTTCCGCCGGAGTTTCCTGAACAGGGGCCTCATTGGCAGCCACCTCTTCCGGAGCCTCGTCAGCGCCTTCCTGTTTGGTGCGAATCGCAGCTTCCCGGGCCTGGCCACCTTCCACGCAGGCATCGGCGATACGGGCCGTAAACAGACGGATCGCCCGGATGGCGTCGTCATTGCCGGGGATGAGATAGTCGATATCATCAGGATCGCAGTTGGTGTCGACGACAGCAACGACAGGGATACCGAGTTTGCGAGCTTCTTTGACGGCGATCGTTTCTTTCTTGGGGTCAATCACGAAAATAGCCCCGGGCATTTTGGCCATGCTCTTGATGCCGCCAAGGCTCTTTTCAAGCTTGGTTTTTTCCCGCTCAAGCTGCAGAACTTCCTTTTTGGGCAGAAGATCGTAGGTACCGTCGGTGCTCATGGCCTCAATCTTCTTGAGGCGGTCGATGCTTCCCTTAATGGTGGAGAAGTTCGTGAGCATACCGCCGAGCCAGCGGTCGTTGACAAAATACTGCTCAGCCCGCAGGCTCTCTTCCTTGATGGCGTCCTGGGCCTGCTTTTTGGTCCCGACAAAAAGAACCTTGTCACCGCGCTCTACGGTTTCTTTGATGAAGCTGTAGGCGCTTTTGAAGTAACGAACGGTTTTCTGCAGGTCAATGATGTAGATACCATTGCGCGCCCCAAAGATGTAGGGCTTCATCTTGGGGTTCCAACGACGGGTCTGGTGGCCGAAATGGACGCCGGCTTCCAGCAGTTGCTTCATGCTGATCTGGGACATGTTTTACTCCTTCTTGTGGTTGATTGCCTCCGCCCTCTTCTTTTCCTCCGGATCCCCCTGTCCTATCAGGGGGCACCATCCGGCCGGATCCGAGGACGTGCGTTTTAGGATAACGCGTGTCTATACCATGACCACCTCGGGAGTTCAAGGAAAATTTCAGGATTACAGTTTACAAGGCATCGATAACCCGATATTATCTGCAGCCATGCCAGCCTCCAGAATTCACCGATACATTGCGAAGGAAATCGCGGTCCCTGCCCTGCTGGGCCTGAGCGTCTTTACCCTGATGATCCTCATGGGCAGGATTATCCGCCTGGTCGAGATGGTGCTCAACAAAGGGGTGCCGGCGACAGAAATATTCCTCCTTTTCGCCTATCTGCTTCCCGCATTTCTGGTCATCACCATTCCGCTTTCCTTTCTGCTGGGGGTACTGCTTGGGTTCGGACGGCTCTCTTCCGAGAGTGAAACTGTCGCCCTCAAGGCTTCCGGCATCAGCTTGTACGGGATGCTCAAACCCGTTTTTCTGCTGGCAACCCTGGCCTCCGTACTGACAGGAGCCCTCACCCTCTATGGCGAACCGGCCGGAAATACGGCTTTTCGCAGCAAAGTGTTCGATATTGCCACCAGCCGGGCCACGGTGGGTATCGCCCCCAAAATTTTCAACGATGAATTTGACGGACTCGTGCTGTATACCAACGAATTTGATGCACAAAACGGCCTGATGACCGGCGTTTTTATTTCTGACCAACGCACGGATAGCGATGCCTCGACGATTTTCGCGCAACAAGGCCGTATTTTTTCGGACGCGGAAAAATACACCCTGACTCTTCGCCTCGAAAACGGTAACATCCACCGGTCTCCCAAATCAACCCGGGGAGACAGCTACCAGACCATCGCTTTTTCCGCCTACGACATCAGCCTCAACATGGGAAAAGAACTCGAAGCCGGCCAGACTGTCAAAAAAAAGGATAAAGACCTTAGCCGTTCCGAATTGGCGACAGCGATCAGGGAGGCAAAAACCAAGGAAGAAAGCCTGCGCTACCGCGTCCAGTGGCACAAACGCCTGGTTTTGCCCCTGGCTCCGCTACTTTTCGCCCTCATCGGCATCCCGCTTGGCATCCAGTCCCATCGCTCCGGCAAAGGAGGGGGATTCGCCATTGGGCTGATCATCTTCCTGGTCTATTACATCCTCTTTTCTTTCACCAAAACACTGGCCACCGAAGGGATTCTCCCGTTAATTCCCACGATGTGGACCCCGACGGTGCTTTTTTTGGCCGGCGGCCTCTACCTTCTGCATCTAGCGGCCATGGAAAGACGTTTCGTTCTTCTCGATCTTCTTCTGGAAGGCATGGATCGATTCCGCCGCCTTATTCAACGCAAGAGATAGGCCTGTGACCATACTCAACCGCTACATCCTATCCATCTACATCCGGATCTTTTTCCTGGCCAGCACCACTTTTGTGGGCATCTACCTGCTGGTCGACTTTTTCGAAAAAGTGGACAATTTCATTGAGCATGGCGCCTCCGCTTCCCAGTACCTCCTCTATTTCGGCAACAAAATCCCGTTGATCATCAGCCAGGTCACTCCGCTGGCCGTCCTCATGGCTGTCTTCATGACCGTTGGCGGCCTGACCCGGACCAATGAATTGACGGCCATAAAATCCTGCGGGCTGAGCCTCATCCGCATGACCTGGCCTTTGCTTCTGGCCTCCCTGCTGACGGCCATGACCATCCTGGCTATCAACGAATACGTCCTCCCCTTAAGCGTCAAAACCGCCAACACGATTTACGAGGAAGAGGTCAGAGGACGAAAGTCCATCGTCTTCAAACGGGATCGACTCTGGTTCCGGGAAGGGTCCGACATCGTCAATATCAGCCTGGTCGAGCCGGAGAATCAAACGATAACCGGATTGACCATCTATCATGTCGACGACCAGTTTCGGCTGACCCGGCGCACCGATGCAGCTTCCGGCCATTATACCGCCGATAGCGGCTGGACTTTCCAGCAGGTCACCCACAGGGAGTTTGAGCCCCACTCTGGCGAAATGTTCGGCGAGAAAAAGCTGGCCCAGGAAGTTCTGCCCCTGTCCAAGACACCCGAAGATTTCAAAGAAAGCGAGCCGGACCTGGAAACCCTCAACTTTCGTCAGCTTTCAGCTCTGGTCAGTAAAATGGAAGGCGAGGGTCACAGCCCGGTCCGCTACAAAGTGGATATGCATTCGCGCCTCGCCACCCCCTTTGCCAACGTCATTATGGCCGTGCTCGGCATTCCCTTTGCGCTCCAGAGAGGAAGGCAGACCAATGTGGCCACGGGAGTGGCCCTGAGCATTGTCATCGGCTTCGCCTACTATGTCATCATGGCCGCCATGCAGGCCTTCGGTTATTCGGGCGTGGCCCCCCCCGCGGTAGCCGCCTGGTCCGCCCATGTCCTCTTTGCCCTGATTGGCGGCTGGATGCTGCTGTCGACCCGCAGCTAACCTTTTTGGAAAAAACCGTTTGCTTCAAACAGCAAGAGCCCTGCTCCATGGCAGGGCTCTTGCTGTTTGTTCCGTAAATGGTCCTTTTATCAATAGCGATAGAACTCCGGCTTGAAAGGGCCTTCCACCGGCACGCCGAGATATTCAGCCTGCGCCGGGGTCAGAGTCGTCAATTCGACGCCGAGCCGGCCCAGGTGGAGACGGGCCACCTTTTCATCCAAAACCTTAGGCAGCATATAGACCTTATTTTCGTAGCTGTCCGGGTTGGTCCACAATTCCATCTGCGCCATGACCTGGTTGGTGAAGGACGCCGACATGACAAAAGAAGGGTGGCCGGTGGCGCAGCCGAGATTGACCAGGCGCCCCTCGGCCAGCACGATCAGCCGCTTACCGTCGGGGAAGACGACATGGTCTACCTGCGGCTTGATATTGATCCATTCCAGGTCGCGAATCGAAGCGATATCGATTTCCAGGTCGAAATGGCCGATATTGCAGACGATGGCCTGATCCCGCATGGCGTCCATGTGCTGGCGGGTGATGACGTCGCGGCAACCGGTCGTGGTGACGAAAATATCGCCGAGGGGAGCCGCCGTTTCCATGGTGACAACCTGATAGCCTTCCATAACGGCCTGCAGGGAAATAATGGGGTCGATTTCGGTGATCAGCACGCGGGCCCCGAGACCTCGCATGGCCTGGGCACATCCTTTCCCGACATCACCATAGCCGGCCACGACGACCACTTTGCCCGCCACCATGACGTCCGTGGCTCTTTTGATGCCATCGGCCAGCGACTCGCGACAGCCGTACAGATTGTCGAATTTACTCTTGGTCACCGAATCGTTGACGTTGAAGGCGGGGCACTTCAGGGTGCCGGTTTTTTCCATCTGATAGAGGCGGTGAACTCCAGTCGTCGTCTCTTCAGACAACCCTTTGACCTGCGCCATGAGCTCCGGGTATTTTTCATGCATCACCTGGGTGAGGTCGCCGCCGTCATCAAGCAGCATGTTCGGCCGCCAGCCATCAGGCCCTTCAATCGTTTGCTCGACACACCACCAGTATTCTTCCTCCGTCTCTCCTTTCCAGGCATACACGGGGATCCCGGCCTCAGCGATAGCGGCGGCGGCATGGTCCTGGGTTGAGAAAATATTGCAGGAACTCCAGCGCACTTCGGCGCCCAGTTCAATGAGGGTTTCGATCAGCACGGCGGTCTGGATAGTCATGTGCAGGCAGCCTGCAATGCGGGCGCCCCTGAGGGGTTTGCTCGCACCGAACTCCTGGCGAAGCGCCATCAGTCCCGGCATTTCCGTTTCGGCAATCTCAATTTCCTGCCTGCCCCACCGGGCCAGAGACATATCTTTAACCTTAAAATCCTTGCCTGCCATAAAAGACTCCTTTTCACTTGGTTGTCTGGTTTATCCCTCTTTTGGTCGCTTCTAAAATAAAAATACCCTGTCTGTCGGCTGTTCCCTGAATTTCCACGTAGCCTGTCAGGAGAAGTCCCGCCGCCTCCAGCCATCGTTCGATATCATTGCGCTCAAAGCCGAGCCAGAGATCAGCCAGGCTGTCGCGGGCCCATTCGTGTTGATGGGGAAGCAGGTCGGCGATCACCAATGTCCCTTCCTCCCTCATCACCCGGGCAAACTCTTTGAAGACATTTTCCGGGTCGGCGGCATGATGAAGAACCATGCTCACCAGAACGGTATCCGCGCTGGCGGAAAGAACCGGCAGATGAGACATCTCGCCAAGGCGCAGTTCGACCTGCCCATGCTCCTTCTGACCGATACGATGACGGGCCTGTGCCAGCATCGCCGGAGACTGGTCCACGCCAATCACTGTCTGGGCCCGGGACATCAGCGAAGGGAGGAGATTGCCTGTACCGACGCCAACCTCCACGAGATTTTCACAGGGACGAATGCGAGCGAGAAGATGCTCACCGTAAGGGACAGTAGGAAGCAGGCGGCGGGAAAGTCCGTCCCATTCACTGGCGTAATGGTTGAAAAAATCCTGGCTTTTTCGACGCCTTTTTTCATAAATCGCCGCCATGGCCCGAAAATCTTCCCCACTGGAGGTTTCCTCGGCCAGAGAAGCATCAAGGGCCGGCCACATCGCGACAAACAGCGCATTTTCCTGGCAGACACGATAGTATGACCAGGTGCCTTGACGCCGCACGCTCAAAATCTCTTCATCCAGGAGAAGTTTGAGGTGGCGCGATACCCGCGACTGACCCATGCCCAAAATTTCGGTCAGTTCCTGAACGGTAAATTCCCCCCGGTAAAGCAGGGAAACAAGCCTCAGACGCGTTGAATCGGCGAGAGATTTTAAGAGTGAAAGGACCAAATCAAAAATTCCGGTTTATATAAATCAGGAATTCTTGATCTATCATATGCCAAGAACCAGGTCAAGGGATATGTCATGACAGGAAGGGTGACAATAAATTCCTCATCGATGGATTCGCGTTAATCCGTCGATGGGTTCAGTACAATCAGCGTCGCCATACCCTGAGCGATGAGCCTTTCCTCGCTGTGAACGGCTACGCGCAGGCTGACGGTACGGCGGCCCAGGTGAACGATTTCGGATCTGGCCACCAGCGTTTCTCCAGGCTGAACGGCGCGCAGGTAATTCACATTCAAACTGGAGGTCGTAACCGCGAGTCCGGCAGGCAACAGAGGCGCCGGGAAAAAACAGACCGTATCAACCAGAGTGGCGATCAGACCGCCATGAGCGCCGCCATAGTAATTCAAGTGTCTCTCATCGACCGTGACGCGCATAACCGCATACCGGTCGCCGATTTCCTCAGCGACAATACCCAGCGTTTTCAATAGCGGAATGGCATTGATGGACCCGATTGTAGCAGATGGAACATTCATGACTTTCCTCCCCTGATCAACGGCATCACCTTGATGAAAAAACGGCTTTCCGTCATGGCCAGCCAGGCAAAGGCCAGGTAAAAGCCGATCGCGGTCAACACTGTCGCCAACCCGTTTCCTAAAGGGTGGTCGGTGAACGCATCCCACACACGATCGAAGCGTTTGAGAAAAGGGGTGCGAATCTCGGGAAGCGCAACCCCACGCTTAAAGGCCCGACTGACATCTGCCCAGAACGCCAATTGCCAGCCCTGCGAACGAACGTATTTACCGGTGCGATACCATATCCCCAGTTGACGCCGAAGGGATTGTTGCCTCACGAGTTGATGAACGAGCCTGAGAAAGGGCCGAAGATGCAGGGGGCGGCTTTGGTCGTGGGTGCGATAGAGGGCGGCCGCCTTTTCGAAAAAGGCATCGAATCCGATTATGGCGAAATTGACGATTAAAGCATTGAGACATTGGCGGGCAACCAGACCTTCAGTTTCGAAACGTCTGGCCGAGGTCAGAATATCCGCCGGAAAAAGCAGCCACTGCCCCACGGCCAGAACACGGTCAGCCAGTTGGGTATCTTCAAGAATAGGGAGGTTCTCATCAAACCGGCCCAGTTCGTCAAAAAAGTCGGCTGCCATCATGAAGCCCTGATCCCCGTGGATGCATTGAGGACGATTCAGCCGTGCCTTGGCTTCGTAGTAAAAGTACCCCTGGTACGGTTTGTCCTTTTGGCGCAGAAACCGTAGGGAGAAGCGCCCGGCAAGGCGTCGATGCCCACAGTGTTCCCAGGCTGTCGCCAGGGATTCCAGGCCGCCGGCCAACGCCAGGGGGTGAGAAAAACAACAGTCGGCATGGAGAAAGAGCAGCACAGGAGCTGTGGCATGGCAGGCGCCGACATTGAGTTGGGACGCCCTCCCCTTATTGGCCCTGAGAACTCGGCATTCAAAGGGGACGGCGGCAGCGAATTTCTCGCCCAAGGCGAAGGTATCATCGGCCGACCCTCCATCGACCAGAATCACTTCAAACCGTATGCCCGCCTGACTTTCAAGGTTAGAAAAAAGAGCGGGGAGAGTCGCTGCCTCGTTGTAGACAGGCACGATAACGCACAGTTGAGGAGCAGGCTCAGCGGGTGAAAAAAGCTCCAAGACATCCTCCTGAAAAACAAAAAGGCGAACCGCAAGGTCCGCCTTTTTGTTTTCACTCTCTAACGCCTCACATGCCGGCGCGCTTGCGCAGGGAGTCGACGCGGTCGGTTTTTTCCCAACTAAACTCAGGCAGCTCCCTGCCAAAGTGCCCGTAAGCCGCCGTCTTGCGATAGATTGGCCGCAGCAGGTCAAGGGTCTTGATGATGCCGGACGGGCGCATATCGAATTCTTCCTGAACGATGCTGGCAATGTCGTTGGATGGAATTTTCCCCGTACCGAAGGTGTTGATCATCACCGAGACGGGGTCGGCAACACCGATCGCATAGGCCAGTTGGACCTCGCATTTACTGGCGAGGCCGGCAGCGACGATATTTTTAGCGACATAGCGGGCCATGTACGAGGCACTGCGATCGACCTTGCTGGGATCTTTGCCGGAAAAAGCCCCGCCGCCGTGAGAGCCCTGGCCGCCGTAGGTGTCGACGATAATTTTACGCCCGGTGAGACCACAGTCACCCATGGGTCCGCCGACGACAAAACGTCCGGTAGGATTGATGAAATACTTGGTTTTTTCATCGAGAAGTTCCGCAGGAATAATCGGCTTAATGACTTCTTCCATGATGAATTCCCGGAGCGTGTCGTAACTTACGTCAGGGGTATGCTGGGAGGAAATGACGACTGAATCGACCCGGATAGGCTTGTCGTTGATGTACTGAATGGAAACCTGCGACTTGCTGTCAGGGCGAAGAAAGGAAACCAACTTGCCCTTGCGCACATCGGCCAGACGCTTGGTCAGACGATGGGCAAACATGATGGGCATAGGCATCAGTTCCGCCGTTTCGTCACAGGCATAACCGAACATGAGACCCTGATCCCCGGCGCCCTGATCCTTGTACAGGCCCTCTCCCTCGGTGACCCCCTGAGAGATGTCGGGCGACTGGCGGTCAATAGAAGTCAGGACGGCACAGGTTTCGTAATCGAACCCCATGGAAGAATCGTCGTAACCGATTTCTTTGATCGTATTCCGCACGATTTGCGGCATATCGACATAAGCGCTCGTGGTGATCTCGCCGGCGATCATGGCCATACCTGTGGTCACGAGAGTCTCACAGGCTACGCGGGCCTTGGTGTCCTGGCTGAGAATGGCGTCAAGAATGGCATCCGAAATCTGATCGGCCACTTTATCCGGGTGGCCTTCGCTTACCGATTCGGATGTGAACAGGAAATCAGTCATTGGCATGGGTTCTAGTCTCCCTTGTCAGGTAGTGAACAATGAACGCTCGAAACGCGAAACTGTAACCAAAATGTCCAGCACTGTCAAGATGGTTGCCGACTCAGAAGGCTTTTTGTTCAAAGAGGTCAGGAAATCGCCTCGTCATGACATCCTCGAGATATTGCTTCACCTCACTGGCCGTGGAAAGCTTCATCAGATCGTGCAGCAATTTATCCCCTTCGCTTCGCCGAACCTGTCGAAGAATGCGTTTGACCCGGGGGATACCGGGGGCGTTCATCGACAGTTCGGTGAAACCAAACCCCAGGAGCACCAGGGCGTACATAGGTTCACCCGCCATTTCACCGCACATGCCTATTTCGATGTCGGCGGCTTTTGCTGCTGAGCAGATCATACGGATGGCCTCGAGCACGGCCGGGTGCAGCGGCTCGTAAAGATAGGCCACATGCTCGTTGCTGCGGTCGACGGCCAGGCAGTACTGAATCAGATCATTAGTTCCGATGGAGAAAAAATCAACCTCGCGGGCCAGCAGGTGAGCAATGAGAGCGGCTGATGGGGTCTCGATCATGATCCCTACGGGAATCTGTTCATCAAAAGGAACTCCCTCCGCCACCAGTTCGGCTTTGGCTTCTTCCAGGCAGGATTTGCAGGTCCTTATTTCGGTCACACCGGAAATCATCGGAAACATGATGCGAACCTTCCCAAAGGCAGAAGTTCTGAGAATGGCGCGCAACTGGGTTTTAAAAAGACGTCGTTCCTTGAGGGAGAACCGTATGGCCCTAAGCCCCATCGCGGGGTTGGATTCATCCGACAGATTAATCTCGGGAACAAACTTGTCCCCGCCGACATCCAGGGTACGAATCGTCACAACTTGAGGCTTCATCTGTTCGACGATGTCGCGATAGGCCTGGACCTGTTCCTCCTCTGAAGGGGGAATCAGGCGGTTCATGTACAGAAATTCCGAACGATAGAGGCCTATACCTTCAGCCCCCTGCTGCAGGGCCAGAGGGACTTCTTCGGAAATTTCGACATTTCCGCGCAAGGCCACGCGATGGTCGTCGAGAGTGATCGCCGGCAAATCCCGGTAGCTGAGAAGTTCACGCTCCTGATACTCAAAGACCTGTTTTTTCCGCAAATATTCCTTAAAGAGGTCTTGGCTCGGATGCAGGATCATGATGCCGGCGGTGCCGTCAATGATGACAGGCGTGCCACCCGGCACAAAGGATGTCACGTTTTCAAGGCCGACGACGGCGGGAATACCCATAGATCGGGCCAGGATAGCGGTATGCGAGGTTCTGCCGCCGACGTCGGTCACAAATCCGACAATCTTGCTTTTGTCCATCTGCATGGTGTCGGCGGGAGAAAGGTCGTGGGCGATGACGACGACTTTGCGATCGATATCCTTGAGGGATTGCTGATGTTCACCCAGGAGATTCCGCAAAAGCCTTTCCCCCACAAAATCCATGTCGGAGCGCCGTTCCCGGAGATATTCGTCATCAATCGTTTCAAAGACCTTGCGAAATTTATCCAGGGTCCGTTTCAGTGCCCCTTCCGCATTGATCTTTTCCTCGCGGATCAGCTTCCTGGTTTCGTCAAGAAGCATCTGGTCCTCAAGGATCATCAGGTGGGTGTCGATGATATAGATATGCTCGGACAGGGACCTGTCCGTCACACTTTGCTTGACCTCTTCGAGCTGCTTTTTGGACAGATTGACTGCGTCCATAAAGGCCGCTATCTGCTGATCGACCGACTCCTCATCGATCGTTCGTTCCACGGCGGACATACGCGCCCGGTTGACCATATAGGTCTCCCCGATGGCGATGCCGGGTGATGCACCGATTCCAATGAGCATCGTATCCTGCAACAGATCAGTCTTCTCCAAAGCCGTCATCAATCAACTTTCCAATCGCCGTCATCGCCGCCGCTTCATCGGCGCCGTCAGCGGACACATAAATGGTCGAGCCCTGCGGTGCAGCCAGCATGAGCAGGCCCATGATGCTTTTTCCGTTAACCTCCAGGTCGTCTTTTTTGACGGTTATTTCACTTTTGAACTGGTTGGCGGTCTGCACAAGCTGAGCCGCCGCCCGGGCATGCAAACCGAGCCTGTTTCGGATTCTGAATTCTTTGCCGTCCATTGCCTCCCCCTAGCTACCAAACCATGCCATCACAATCAGTAAAAAAACACCAAACATAACCATGAATAAAACTGAGACCCGACGGTGAATCATCCAGGCAACGCCGCCGATGGCGGCCAGGATTCCAAACCCCCACAAGGGGAAAATTTCTTCTGTTTCCATAAGCTGAAAAGACAAGAAGGCGGTCAGCCCCCCTAGCAGAACAACGGTCGCCTCCTTGATCCGGAGCGCCAGGTCGGGCAGACTTCGCTTCTGCAATACTTCCACGACCTGCAGACCACGGCGATAGCCGCGGAAAAAGCCGCCGACCCTCATCCACAAGTGAGGTGCGTTGAAAAGGAGCAAAAAAACCACGGGCGCCCACAGAGATCCCTTGACCGCGAAAAAAAGTGAGACGCCGGCGGCCAGGGGACGGAGAGCCCCCCAAAAAAGGGCATCGCCCATAGCGGCATAGGGCGCCATGGTCATTTCCTTGAATTCATCCACCCCGAGCATGGAATCCTGTCCGTTGGCGCCAGACTCCTCCAGAGCAAGGGCAGCCCCGAGCACGGGCGAAGCCATATAGGGATGGGTATTGAAATATGAAAGATGTCGCTGAAAAGCCATGGACAAATCCTTCCCCTGGTAGAGAAATCGCAATCCCGGCGCCATGACGTAAAGAGCCCCCAAACTTTGCAGCCTCTCGAAGTTCCAGCTGGCCTGGAGCAGAAAGAGTCGCGGCAGAATTTGCGCGATAATTTTGGCAGGCAGTTTACGATTCATGCCGTTGATCCGTTAAAGTAGCCAGAGAGTAAGGAATACCGTGGCAAAAGAGGCCGTAAACAAAGTGGCTTTGCGCGTCACATTGATGGTGCCGATGATAGCGCCCGCCCCGATACAGGGGAAGGCGACAATCCACCAGGTGATCGATTGGTCAATCAGTGGAAAGACCAATGGACCAAGCCAGGTCATAAGGACCGTCCCCGAAACAAAGAGGACAACAAAGGTGGCAAGAGCAGCCAAGGCGAAGTTTCCCAGCCCCCTGAGGTGAAATCCTTCAATCTGGTCCACTCTTCCCTCGGCCACGGCTTCTTCCGCCTTTGTTAAAAGGCGTCCGTTGCCATGACGTGCCGCCCTGTCGAAAAGCTGCCCGACCTTGCCGAGGGGTAGCGTGACGATGGTCGCCAGTATGGCCAATGCCGGCCCCTCATACCCTTGCAGGGGGCCCAATATGGCGGTCAGGGCGACGGCGGCCACGGCCACCTGGGTATCGTCCGGCGGGATGGCTGCCCCCACGGGAAGGCGCCCCAGCCAAAGCAGTTCGACCAGCATCCCCACAAGCAAACCCGCTTCGGGGTCGCCAAGCAGAACACCTGTCAGCGGCGCGGCGACGATGGGGCGAGAAAGCATGAACTGCCACATGGCCGTCCTATCGATTCCGGCAAAGATGGCCACAAGACTGGCAAGGAAAATTTTATCGATAGGCATATTATTTTATGGGAGCCTTGATCAGCTTATCCCATCTCTGTTTTCTGTCCGACGGAAAGCACTGGGAAACGATATCGATTCCGTCCTTTTCCAGAGAACGAAGGTTCTCCACATCTTCATCATTGAGGGCCAGCGTACAGCTGACTCGAAACTTGCCGGTGCCGCCGTGCATATTCCCAAGATTGAGCTCCGAAAACACCATCCCCAGTTCATGCGCGTGGCGACTGTCCGCTGAGTTGGCAAAAAGGATCATCACCCGCTTGCCGGTCAGGTCGTCCGAAGCCAGCAATTGAACGGCGGCGTCGACGGTTTCGATTTCAACGCGAATATTTTTGGGCACAGCCGCTTTCATCAGCATCTTCTGAAAAGGCTGCTCGGGCAGTGAATCGCTGGCCACGACGATGCAATCAGCCCGCGTGGCGGGCACCCAGGATTCGAGAACTTGACCGTGAATCAAACGGTTATCAATGCGAGCCAATACAATGCTCATAAAACAGGATTCTCCGAGAAATCGTACCTCAGGAAAGCATATCGCTGGCCAGATAAATACTCTGCTGGCCATAGGCCCTAAGCATGGCACCCAATTCATGAAAGGAAACGGATTCCTGGCTGTTGAGCAATTTGATGATCATGGGCAGATTAACGCCGGTCAGAACATCGACTCTGTCCTTTTCAAGAAAGGAGATCGCAATATTGGCCGGAGTCCCACCAAACATGTCGGTCATAACCAGAACGCCATCACCATCGCCTCCCACCGCTTCGATGCCCTGGTCGATGCGCTCCCGGATCGTCTCGACACTGTCTTCCTGCCGGATACAGATGGCCCTGACGTTTTTGACCGGCCCGATGATCATTTCCGCCGCCCGGATGAATTCTTCGGCCAGATTGGAATGGGTCGCGATAACCAGACCGACCATGAGCTATCCTTTCGCTATATCCCGATGAACAACTTCGAGTGAAATTCCTTCGATATCAAAAACAGACCGTAGTGCTTCAACAAGCGTCACACTGCGATGCCGCCCCCCCGTACAGCCAATGGACAGGGTCAGGTAGCTTTTACCTTCGGAACGATACTGCGGCAGCAGAAATTCGAGCAACCCCTTAAAACGCTCGAGAAACTCCTGGCAGACCGGTTGATTCAACACGAACTCCTGCACGGCGGCATCCTTGCCGGTAAATGGCCGCAAATCTTTGACAAAATGAGGATTCGGCAGAAAGCGGACATCGATAACCAGATCGGAGCCCGGCGGGATACCGTAGCGAAAGCCAAAGGACTGCAGACATACGGCCAAAGGAGTACTGCCCTCATGACCACAGACCGCATTGATGACCTTGTCGCGCAACTGATGAGGACTCAGTTGGGTCGTATCGATGAGGGTGGTGCTCAATTTTCGCAGAGGGTCCAAAAGCATTCGTTCGCGCAGAATGCCCTCCTGGACCCCTCCGTTAAGAGACATGGGATGCCGGCGACGGGTTTCCGAGTACCGCCGAACGAGCATTTCATCCGTCGCCTCAAAAAAGAGGATTTCAACTTCATGCCCCTGCTGCGCCATTGAGACCAGAACTCTCTCACAGCCATGCAGAAAACTGCGGCTGCGAACATCCATGACCACAGCAATATCTTGAGCGTCAGTCCTCTGTTCCTGGGTCACCTCAAGAAATGTGGGCAGCATCACCGGCGGAAGGTTGTCTATGACAAAAAAACCGTCATCTTCAAGGGCACGGGCAGCGGTGCTTTTCCCAGAACCGGACATCCCCGTGATAATGATCAGGCGCATGCAGAATTACTCCAGATTGTCCCCTATGATGGTATGAGCGTGAAGGCGGGCCATCTCTGCCATGCGCTTTTCCAGGCGGTCCTGAAATTCGATGGCACTGTGATATCCCATTTCCTTGAGTATCTGGTTGCGCGCGGCCACTTCGACAATGGAGGTCATGTTCCGACCGGGACGCACAGGGATTTTGAGAAGGGGAATTTCAACACCCAGAAGGCTGTAGGTTTGCTCTTCCAGTCCGAGTCGATCATATTCCCGCCCTTCCTCCCACTCCACCAGTTCCACAGCGAGATCTATTTTTTTTCGTTCACGGATTGCCGCCACCCCAAAAAGGTGCTTGATGTTGATGATACCCAGACCGCGTATTTCCATATGATAGTGCAGCAGGTCGCTTCCCTCGCCAAAAAGAACAGCGGGAAGCTTCAACCGAACCTTGACAACGTCATCGGCCACAAGTCGATGCCCTCGCAAAACCAGGTCAAGGGCACATTCACTTTTTCCCATGCCGCTTTTACCCAGGATAAGGACGCCAACCCCGGCCACTTCGACAAGAACACCGTGAACGGTTGTTGCGGGCAACAGGCGTTCTTCGAGAAATTTGGTAATAAGAGAAATAAAGGTGGAGCTTTGATGGTGGGTTCGTAAAAGGGGCGTGCCTTGTTTTTCCGTCTCCCGGATGAGCATTTCGGGAGCATCCTGCCCCTTCGTAATAATAAAGCAGGAGTTGTCCAGCGCGATCAGTTGTCGCAAGTTGGAGGCGGCTGTATCGGGGGGGAGATGGTCAAGATAGCTGAGTTCGGTGGACCCCAGAACCTGAATGCGGTCAGGATGGAGATTGGTGATATATCCGGCCAGCGCCAGTCCTGGTTTCTGGATGCGGGGCACGGTGACCAGGTTGCTCAGTCCCTTTTCACCCGCGAGCAGCTCCAGGTCTAGTCCAGCCTCTTTTTCACTCAATAATTCCTGGATGCTCAGACCTGGCATGGGATTTTCCCTATACGAAAGAAGTCGATGGAGAAATGACCGAACAATCTGAAAGAAACCTGAGTGGAGTTTGTTTTACAGCTTTTCTTCCTCTTCAAGGATAATGGAATAGATGTCGCCTGCGTTCTCGGCCTGGAGGAGCCTCTGCCGCACTGCGGGGTTTTTCAACAGCTTGGAAATGCGGGCGAGGGTTTTCAGGTGAATGCCGACCGATTCTTCCGGCGCAATCAGGAGAAAGAAGAGGTGAGCCGGCTTGCCGTCCATGGAGTCAAAATCGACCCCATCACGACTTCGTCCAAAAGAAATCAAAAGATTGCTGATGTTTTTGAGTTTCCCGTGAGGGATAGCAACCCCATCACCGATCCCGGTGCTTCCCAGTTTTTCCCGCTCCTGGAGCACTCGCATCACTTCGTCGCGATCAAGGCTCTTGTCGGCATGGACGATGGTGTCCGTCAACTCGGCAAGAACATCGTTCTTGCCCCTGGCCTTCAGGTCATCCGCTATAGCGGAAGCGTTTAAGAAATCAGCAATCTTCATGTTTCTTCAAGCAGCCTTTCAGGGTTCGCTCAAATCAGTGGGGGGAAGGATACACTATCCTTCCCCCCATCGCAATTGTTTTACTTTTTACTTGCTTTCGGGTGCGATCAGGCCGTAATTGCCATCCTTGCGGCGATACACCACGTTGATCTCCTCGGTCTTGTCATCAGTGAAAACGAGGAATTCCTTGTGCAGAAGATCCATCTGCATGACGGCCTCTTCGACGGACATCGGCTTCACCGAAAAGCGATTGGTACGCACGATGACGGGCTGTTCAGCCCCCTCATCGATACTTTCAGCGGCGAGTACCGTTTTCTGCACCTGTCTTTCACGCCCGGAAAGCGGCTTGTGTTTTTTGAGTTTTTCCTTGTAGCGCTTCAATTGACGCTCGATTTTATCCACCACGGCGTCAATGGCCGCATACATGTCGTTGGTCTCTTCCGACCCCTTGATGGTGATCCCCTTGGCTACGAGATTGACTTCGGCACGATGCCTGATTTTCTTTTCGACGGAAATGACCACCTGTGCATCGATGGGCTCATCGATATACTTTTTGACGCGGTCAAGTTTTTCTTCCACGTAGGTGCGAACGGGATCGCTGGTTTCCATATGTCTGAATGTTACGGCAATCTGCATAAATACCTCCTGTTGAAAATATCCCTGAGGGATCAAGTCGTTTCTTATTGAATTATAACCCCGATTACGGGGATGGCCACGCCGAGGCCCATCAAAAGTGACGCTTACGTTCGGTGGATGAGCCAATCCCCAGCATTTCTCTATATTTGGTTACTGTCCGTCGAGCAATATCGATTCCATGGCCGCGCAAAAGCTCAACCAGTTTCTGATCAGAATAAGGTTTTTTCACGTTTTCGCCGCTGATGATTTCCTTGATTTTGCTTTTGACGCTTTCAGAGGCGATGGTTTCTCCCTGCGTTGTGCTGATTCCACTGTTGAAGAAATATTTCAACTCAAATAGCCCTTGCGGGGTCTGGACATATTTGTTCGTTGTTACCCGGCTGATAGTCGATTCATGCATTTCGATATCTTCCGCGACATCACGGAGAACGAGAGGCTTGAGATGTTCGATGCCCCAGTCGAAGAAATCGCGCTGGAACTTCACAATGGATTTGGTCACCTTGTAGATGGTCCGCTGCCGCTGATGAATGCTCTTGATCAGCCACATGGCTCCGCGCATTTTTTCCTGAATGTACTCACCGGCCTTCGCGTCAATATCGGAACCGCCTGAAAGCGCACTGCGATAGAAGGAGTTGATCCGAAGATTGGGCAGTCCTTCGTCGTTGAGAACGACAACATATTCGTCCCCGATTTTGTATACGCTGACGTCCGGCACGATATAGTGGGAGTCTTCCTGCCAGTAGGGTCTGCCGGGACGGGGGTCAAGATGAGAAATAACCTTGGCGGCACCGAGAACCTCATCCAGAGTGACACCAAGAGCTTTGGCAATAGCGGGATACTTGCGGGATTCCAGGTCCCCTATGTGGTTTTCCAGGATAGCCACAACGGTGGAATTATCCAGTTCAAGCTGTTCCACCTGCTTCAGAAGGCATTCCTGAAGATTGCGGCTGGCCACGCCGACGGGATCAAAATCCTGCACTTTCTTGAGAACAGACTCTATGTCTGGAATTTCAGCGTGCACCTGCTCGGCAATTTCCTCCAAAGACGCGATCAGATAGCCGTCCTCATTCAGGTTGCCGATAATCTCTTCGGCAATCTGGCGCTCCCTTTCGTCAAAAGGGGACAGGTTCAATTGCCACAGCAGATGATCCGTGAGGGTCCCCTTTTTGGTGATAAGATTTTCGTAGGAGGGGCGATCATCGTCTTCCTCGTAGTAGTCGGCGGTAGATCCGCCAAGGCTGTATCCTTCGAGGTAGGTTTGCCAGTCGATATCTCCGAGGCCTTCCGATTCTCCCTTGACCTCTTTCACCTCTTCGGAGGAGGCCTGCACCATCTCCGCCTCATCGCGAGAATCCGGGTTTTTCTCGATCTCATCGACGGACTCGACCCCCTCCTCAAGAAGCGGATTTTCCTCGAGTTCCTGCTGCACCATGTCAACAAGCTCCATGCGCGAAAGCTGAAGAAGCTTGATCGCCTGCTGCAGTTGCGGCGTCATGACCAGTTGCTGACTCAGTTTAAGCTGTTGCCGAATCTCTAAAGCCATGTCACTCCCGAAGAGAAGTCTGGACCCTTTCTTCGCCAGGTCCAAGGGGGCCGTTAAAGTTTAAACTTATCCCCAAGATAGATCGCCCGAGCTTTTTCACTCCCGGCAATTTCAGCGGGGGTTCCATGTTCCAGGATTCCCCCTTCGTTAAGGATGTAGGCACTGTCACAAACACCCAGGGTTTCACGTACGTTATGATCCGAAATAAGAACGCCGATACCACGGGCCTTCAAATCAGAGATAATGTTCTGAATATCCATGACGGCAATGGGGTCAATTCCGGCAAAAGGCTCATCCAACAGGATGAAAGATGGTTCAATAACCAGGGCCCTGGCGATTTCAAGGCGCCTTCTTTCGCCACCGGACAGTGCATATCCATAGGTATCGGCTACGTGGCTGAGACGGAATTCCTCCAGGAGACGATCTTTCCGGGCCCTGCATTCGGCCGCAGGGATGTTGAGGGTTTCCAGAATAGCCAGTAAATTCTGGGCCACGGTCAGTTTACGAAAAACCGAAGCTTCCTGAGGGAGATACGAAATACCGGCCCTCGCGCGCTGAAACATGGGAAAATCCGTCAACTCAAGGTCATCGAGGAAAACCCGTCCGGAATCAGGGCGTATCAGCCCAACAACCATGTAAAAGGAGGTCGTTTTGCCGGCGCCGTTGGGCCCGAGGAGGCCGATAACCTCACCGGAAGAAACCGCTAGATCCACACCGCGAACTACCTGCCGGCCCTTGTACGCCTTACTGAGTCCCCGAGCTGACAACTTGTGACTCACGGGCTTTCCTCTTTCGGATGAAAGATGGCCTGCACCCTGGAGCCCCCGGCACTGCTCACGGTGCTTCGCTCCTCCTCGAGATAGACTGTGATTTCGTCGCCGCTTACCGAATTTTCACCCTGAAACAGTTTGGGGTTTCCGGTCAGAACCATTTTCTTTTCGGCATTAAAGAGAGTGCCCTGCTGACCCGTTGCCACTCTGTCGCCCTGCACGATTCGCACATCACCGGTGGCGACGACCTTTTCAACCTCGCGGGTTTCGCTATCGTAGACCAGGCGCATCTCTTGAGCGTACATGACGACCTCGCCTTGCCGGGCCACGACGTTCCCGATAAAACGAACCTCTTTCCCTGCCTGGTCGGCTTCGAGCTGGTCGGAAACCACATGGATCGGTTCATCGCGACCACCGAGACTTTCAGCGGCATTTTCTTCCGCGAAAATCCCACAGGGTATCGCCAGCAGGCAGGTCAACAGCATGAACAACGCAACCCAGATTTTCATGGTCAAGCCCCCTGCCCTTCGATAACAGCGGAGACAGCGCGAAGAATGGTAATTTTCCTGGTATCTACATGCAGAAGCATACCGTTTCCCTTAATGTCGGCGGCTCCGGAGAGAAGGCGTACATCATCATCCGTTCGAATATGCCTGTCTTCAGCGGTAAAAGTGAGGGAATTGGTATAAAAGGTATAGCCCTCCGGGCTTTTCACCACAACATTTCCCTGAACCTCAACCACCTGGGGCTCAGAAAAAAACCTGCCCTGGTCAGCGGTCAGGGTTACATCGCCAAGTTCACCCTGATCGTAAAAAACCATGTGAATATTTTCAATGTCCGTTGCACCCTGACTGAAACTGTGCGTGGCCGAATCGGCCTGAAGAGTCCACTGGGGCACGCCGTCCTGCGTTTCCGTGTACTGAATTCTCTTCATGGCCAAATCGACATTGGCCGGCAGATTATCCAGAATTTCAGTTGTCTCAAACCCTTTAAAATTACGAGCAATCATCACCGCCAACGCGACGACGAGAGCCACGATAACAAACCCCAAGATGGTGCGAATATTTACATTTCCGGCCATGGTGTGCTCATACTAGCATCATTGTCCCGACCCTGTAAAGAGGGATGTTCGCCGATTGGCACGGGATTTGAATAGAGTCTCAGGGAAAATAACGGCGGGTGACCTCGGGCCACCTCCCGCTTTCCTTCAGGAGAAGATCGCACACTTCCCGGACAGCAGAACGGCCCCCCTTTTTTTGAGCCACATAGTGAACATACGGCTTGATATCTTCGACAGCGTCGGCAACCGTCGCGGAGAATCCGACCCGGGACAGGACCGGCAAATCCACCAGATCATCCCCCATGTAGGCGACCTCATCGTCCTCAAGACCCAGTTTCTCGAGAATCTCCCGGTAAGGGACCATCTTCTCCTTGGCTCCCTGATAAACGATATCGATCCCCAATTCACGCGCGCGCAGGGCAACGACCTCAGAGGAGCGCCCGGTTATGATCCCGACGCGAATTCCGGCTCTCTGGATGAGTTTGAGGCCATGACCATCCTTGACATCAAACATCTTCGACTCGACCCCGTCGTGATCGTAGATAATCCGGCCATCGGTGAGTATGCCGTCCACATCCAGCAGCAGCAGCCGTATTTTGGCAAGCCTGTCCTTCATCAGACAACCCCCGATTTTAGCAGATCATGCAGGTGAATGATGCCTACCGGAACCCGGCTGTTTTCGTCCTCGAATACGAACAGGGAGGTGATGGAAAACTCTTCCATCCTCTGCACCGCCTTGGCGGCCAGGTTCGATCTCAGGATGCGCTTCGGATTGGCGTTCATCAGGTTTTCGATGGGCTGATTAAGGACATCCAGCCCCTTTTCAATGGAACGACGCAAATCGCCATCGGTGAAGACCCCGGCCAGTTCGCCCTGGACGTCCGCCACCCCGGTAATACCGAGCTTTTTACTGGTAATTTCGAACAAGGCTTCCTTCAGGGGTGTATTTTGGCCGACCATGGGAATGTCATCCCCCGTGTGCATCAGATCCTCGACCCGCAGAAGAAGCTTCTTGCCCAAAGCCCCCCCGGGGTGAAAGAGGGCGAAGTCCTCTTCCCGGAAACCCCGTTCAATCAGCAGGGCAACAGCCAGGGCATCTCCCATGGCCAAGGTCGCGGTCGTACTGGCCGTGGGCGCCAGGCCCAGGGGGCAGGCCTCTTCCCGGACCGAGATGTCGAGAAAAACATCGCCGGCGCGAGCCAGCGAACTGCGGGCATTGCCGCTCATGGCAATGAGAGGCAGCCCCATCCGCTTGATCACCGGCAGAATGCGCAGAATTTCTTCGGTCTCACCGCTGTTGGAGACTGCCAGAACAACATCCCCCTTCATCAGCATGCCCAGGTCTCCATGGATGCCTTCGGCGGGATGCAGAAAGAGCGCGGGAGTCCCCGTGGAGGCCATGGTCGAGGCGATTTTTTGACAGATGAGTCCCGACTTTCCCATGCCGCTGATAACAAGGCGGCCCGAACACGACAGGATCATCTGAACCGCCTTGACAAACTGGTCGTCGAGACGATCGACAAGCCGTTGAACCGCGTCCGCCTCCGTATGCAATACCCTTTGGGCCGTTTCGAGGATTTTGGTCATATCGCTACTCCCTTAACGACACGGTCAATAGCCATGACTTCCTGCAGCGACTGCTTCAGTTGGGCCAGCGGCAGGCAATTGGGCCCGTCACAAAGGGCCCGGTCAGGATCTTCGTGAACCTCCCAGAAGAGCGCGTCGATTCCGGTAGCGACCGCGGCACGGGACAAGGCCCCGACATATTGACGCTGTCCGCTGGAAGCACCGCCTGCCCCGCCAGGCAGCTGAACCGCGTGGGTGGCGTCAAAAATGACGGGATACCCCATTTCACGCATAATGACCAGCGAGCGCATGTCGACAACCAGGTTGTTATACCCGAAAGAGGCTCCGCGTTCGGTCAGCAGGATTTGGCGATTGCCCGTCGATTCAATTTTTCCGACGGCGTTTTTCATGTCCCAGGGGGCCAGAAACTGACCTTTCTTGACATTGACCACCTTGCCTGTCTCGCCGGCCGCCACCAGAAGGTCGGTTTGACGGCTGAGAAAAGCGGGGATCTGAATGACGTCAAGAACTTCGGCCGCAGCTGCGACCTGCGAGACGTCATGGACATCGGACAAAACAGGCAGGTCGAATTCGCGACGAACACGCGCGAGGATACGCAGTCCTTCCTCAAGCCCCGGACCACGGAAGGACGTTACGGACGTCCTGTTGGCCTTGTCATAGGAAGCCTTGAAAATCAGCCCGATGCCAAGCTCGGCGCAAAGTTTCTGAAGATATTCGGCAATGCGCAGAGTGAGCCCCTCGTCCTCGATGGCGCAGGGGCCGGCAATGAGGGCCAAGGGGCGGTTGCCCCCCAGGACAACATTCCCAATCGCGATTTCTTGGGTCATCTACTTTTCTCCCCGTGCCTTCAGACAGGCACCGACAAAGGACTCAAACAACGGATGCGGTGCCATGGGACGTGAGCGGAACTCCGGATGGAACTGACAGGCCAGAAACCAGGGGTGTTCAGCCAGTTCAACGATTTCCACCAGATCGGCCTCCGGATAGAGCCCGGAAAAAACCATACCGCATTTCTGCAGTTCCTGGCGGTAGGCATTATTGAATTCATAGCGGTGGCGATGACGCTCGGAGATATTCTGCTGCCCATAAATGCGGCGGGCGAGCGTGCCATCGCTTAGGGCACAGGGATAGGCCCCGAGACGCATGGTTCCCCCTTTGCGGGTCAGGCTCTTCTGGCTCTCCATAATGTGGATAATGGGATTTTTGGCATCTTCCCTGAACTCGGCTGAGTAGGCATCGTCGATTTGACAGACGTTCCGGGAAAACTCGACCACGGCCATCTGCATCCCCAGACAGATCCCGAAAAAAGGAACCTTGTTTTCACGGGCATAGCGAATAGCCTCGATCTTCCCCTCGCTGCCCCGCTCACCGAAACCACCCGGCACAAGGATGCCGTCAATGTCGTCAAAAACATCGCCGACGCCGTGACGCTCAAGGGCTTCCGAGTCCACATATTTGAGCTTGACCCGGCAATCATTGCCAATGCCCCCATGAATCAGCGCTTCGGCCAGGGACTTATAGCTTTCGGTCAGTTCCACATATTTGCCAACCACGGCGATGGTCGTTTCAGAAGCCGGCTCCTTGACCCTCTTGGCAATGCGCTGCCAGCCGGACAGGTCGGGAGCCTTGGTCCAGATATTGAGATAATCGACCAGCCGTTCGTCCAGACCCTGCTCGTGAAAGGCGATGGGGGCCTCGTAGATGGAGGCCACGTCCCGGGCGGTGATGACCGCCTCTTCACGGACATTGCAGAAAAGGGCGATTTTGCTCTTCATATCCCGGGGAATTTCCCGGTCGCAGCGGCAAAGCAGGATGTCCGGCTGAATGCCGATCTCCCGGAGCTCTTTGACGCTGTGCTGTGTCGGCTTGGTTTTAAGCTCACCGGCGGTCTGAATGTAGGGGACGAGGGTCAGGTGCACATACATGACGTTTTCGTGGCCCCGGTCGGTACGAAACTGGCGAATGGCTTCCAGAAAAGGCAGCGATTCGATATCGCCTACCGTTCCGCCAACCTCGACAATGGCGATATCAACCCCTTTGGCATTTTCAAGAATCTTGCTCTTGATTTCGTTGGTGATGTGCGGGATGACCTGAACCGTTCCACCGAGGTAATCGCCCCGCCGCTCCTTGCGAATGACGGAGTCGTATACCTGCCCGGTGGTGAAATTGGATTTTCGGGTCAGTTTGGCGGTAGTAAAACGCTCGTAATGCCCGAGATCGAGATCCGTTTCGGCGCCATCGTCGGTGACAAAGACCTCACCATGCTGGAACGGACTCATGGTGCCAGGATCGACGTTGATATACGGGTCCATTTTCTGCATTGAAACCCGCAGCCCCCGCGCCTCCATGAGCGCACCTATCGAAGCGGCAGCGAGCCCTTTGCCCAGTGAAGAAACAACCCCGCCGGTAATAAATACAAATTTGGTTTTCATCAGATGTCCTCCAGCCTGTTTGCGGCGAATGTAAAAAAACGAGAAATCTTACACGCATGGGGTTAAAAAGGAAACCCAAATCCTCGCGTACGGTCAAGACGATTGCAGCAACCCCCGAACGCGATCCAGGTCTTCCGGGGTATCGACGCCGTGAGAAATCAAATCCGTGGTCACGACTTTGATGCGGTACCCGTGTTCCAGAGCACGCAATTGCTCGAGACTTTCGGTTCGCTCAAGCGGCGTCACAGCCAGACGAGGATAGTCTATCAGAAAATCCCGGCGGTAAACGTACAGCCCGATATGCTTAAAGGCTCCCACCTTCAGGGGATTCGCCTCAATTTCGTCATAAAAATCCCGAGGAAAAGGAATAAGCGATCGGGAGAAATAAAGCGCAAAGTCGTTCTGATCCGTCACCACTTTCACGACATGGGAACTTAAACATTCCCGCGAATCCCGTATGGGAGTCTTCAGTGTCCCCATGGCAATGGCGGGATCGTTTAAAAGAGGCCTGACGGCCGCTTCGATCATAGCTGGCTCGATGAGCGGTTCGTCTCCCTGCACATTGACGATGAGGTCGCACTTCAATGAAGAGGCAACCTCGGCGAGACGGTCCGTACCCGTGGGATGATCGCTGCGGGTCATGGCAGCTTCACCGCCGAACGCCTGAACCGCGTCATATATGCGGCGGTCGTCGGTAGCGACAATGACCCTGTTAACGACTTCAGCCTGCATGGTCCGTTCGTAAACCCACTGGATCATCGGCTTTCCCATAAGGTCTGCCAAAGGTTTTCCGGGAAAACGCGTTGAAGCGAATCGGGCCGGGATAATCGCCGTAACAACCATAGGGGATAAGTCCTTTCGCGAACGTAGAGTCGGGCACAGAGTAATCAAACGCCAATACCTTGTCAAGGAAGGTCAAATGGACCTCGAATGGCAGGCAAATCGAAAAACTTTATCCCGATTCACCGACCCGCCGGGCCGTTCTTGCCTCTTATGTGGTGGAGATGGTTTACTGTCGCTGTTTCTGCCTTATAATAGAGCGAAGAGCTCAGCGACCCATAAAAAATCATCCATCCTCTCTGCTGACGGAAAGAAATCTTATGATCCCTGTCATTTTGATTCTGGACCAGGATGTAAAAATAACCGAGGCACTCTCCCCTCTTTTTGCCGATGAAGATATCCGTCTACGAAGGGCGGAAAGCCTGAAGCAAGCCTTGGAGGTCCTGCATCGGGAAATGGTAGTCACCATCGTTCTCGGGGATGTGATTCCTCCCCCCGATATCCCCTCAGCCCTGATGCGCCTGAAAAGCGTCGCGCCCTATGCCGTCAAAATCCTCCTCGTCCACAGTAACGACCTGACCCGATCGGTGCCCGCCCTCAACAGCGGCGAGATTTTTCGGCTTATTGTTCGCCCCTGGGAACCGGAAACGCTGCGACAGACGATGAAAGACGCCCTTTACCGCCACGAGGTCGTATTGGCTCTTAAAGAAGCCGACGAGGCGACCCTTCGATCCCTCGGACAAGCCATTGAGCTGAAAGACCCCTATACCAAAGGCCATTGCGACCGCGTCGCCGGCTTTGCCCTGCTGATCGGCAAGGCGCTGCACCTGACTCCAGACCAGCTCATGCATATCCGTCACGGCAGCTGGCTTCACGACTGCGGCAAAATCGGGGTTCCCGAAAACATCCTGAACTTCAAGGGCGAATTGGATCACCCCGACTTCGAAGTCCTCAAAATGCACCCTACCTGGGGTGCGGAAGTGGCCAGACAGGCCAACCTGCAGGCCGGCGTCATCAACACGATCCTTCACCACCATGAACGCTATGATGGTCTCGGCTATCCCTCTGGCCTCAAGGGTGATGACATCCCTCTGGAGGCACGCATCGTGACTGTTGCCGATGTCTACGACGCCATCACCACCCGTCGACCATATCGGGAGCAGGTCTACAGTCTGAACGAAGCCATGGACATCATTGCATCCATGGCGGGGACCTTTCTCGACCCCGACCTGGTCAGAATATTTCTGGCCCGCATCAATCAGCCGGGATTAGGTCCGCCGTCGGGAGGAGCAGCACCCGAAACCCCTCTGTGGACCCACTGACTTTTACGAAGGTCGGCGCCATAAAAACACAGCCCGTCCCCTGCGAAGAGGACGGGCTGGATTCGGAACCACGTAAAGAGGCCCAGAAGAAATCAGCCGACCACCTGGCTGCGGGTAAAGACCGACCGCAAGATGATCCCTTCCTTTTCAATATTATCCCGGGCCCCTTCTTCTCGATCCACCAGGGTCACGATACCGACGACCTCCAGTCCCTCCTCCCGGGCCCGCTCAACAGCCTTCATGGAAGAGCCACCCGTCGTGGTGACGTCTTCGACGATAACGACACGAGAACCTTTAGGCAGGTTTTTTCGACCTTCCAGCCATTGGCCCGTCCCGTGCCCTTTAGGCTCTTTTCTAATAATAAAGGCGTGGATATTCTCACCAGCCAGTGACGCGGCGATGGAAGTTGCGGTGGCGATAGGATCGGCACCGAGAGTGAGCCCCCCGACCCCATCAATGCGACCTTCAAACTGTTTGACCTCTTCGTAGAAGGCCTTGCCGACCAGCAAGCCGCCCTTGGCGTGCAGGGTCGTCTGTTTGCCGTCAAAATAAAAGTTACTCTTTCGTCCGGAAGCCAGGGTCACTTCCCTTTCCTCATAGGAAAGCTCCCGAACAATCTGCATCAATTCATTTCTCTCCGACTGGGTCACATCATCCTCCTGTCAATAATCATTAATCCAGAGACGAACGGGAAAAGTCATGAGCTCCCGCCAGCCTTAACTCAACCGTCTGTTCAGAACAATCCCAGCTGCGTGTCTGCCTTCAAGCGGGGAAATTTTACCGGATAGCAGCCACTGAAGCAGGCGTCGCAGAAATAACCGGAACACCCGGCTGGGGCTCCGGCGGCGGCACGCACCCCGTCTTGCGAAAGATACCCGAGGGTGTCGGAGGTGATATAGCGATTGATCTCTTCAATTGAATGGGAGGAGGAGATCAACTCCTTGCGCGTCGGCGTATCGATACCGTAGTAGCAGGGGTAGCTCGTGGGCGGGCTGGAAACCCGCATGTGGATCTCCTTGGCGCCGGCGTTGCGAATCATCTTAATGATTTTGCGGGCGGTGGTTCCCCTGACGACCGAGTCATCCACCACTACGACCCGCTTGCCCTCGATCACTTCGCGCACCGGGTTGAGCTTGATCTTGACCCCGAAGTGCCGGATGGATTGCTGGGGTTCGATGAAAGTCCGACCGACATAATGATTGCGGATCAGGCCAAGCTGAAAGGGTATGCCCGATTGTTCGGCGTAGCCAATGGCGGCGGGCACACCGGAGTCGGGAATAGGAATGACCACATCCGCTTCCACCTGGTGTTCACGGGCCAACTGCCGGCCGAATTCCTTGCGCACTCCGTAAACCTGTTTGCCGAAAATGACGCTGTCCGGGCGGGCGAAATAGATAAATTCAAAGATGCAGGGGGAAGGCTGCGCCGGTTTGAACGGGGTAAAGCTCTTGAGCCCCGACTTGTCGATGAGGATCATTTCTCCCGGTTCAATTTCCCGAATAAATTCAGCCTCGATCAGATCAAGAGCGCAGGTTTCAGAGGCCACGATATAGGCCCCGTCCAACTTACCCAGCACAAGGGGGCGAAACCCGTTAGGATCACGCACAGCCACCATACGTGTTTCGGTCAAAAAGACCAGGCTGTAGGCGCCGCGCACTATTTCAAGAGCCTCGGTAATCCGTTCGACAATGGAGTCGCTCTGGGCATGGGCCAGCAGATGAATAATGACTTCGGTGTCGGCTATGGTGGAAAAGATGGAGCCGCGCTGCTCCAGGTCGTTGCGGACCTCCTGGGCGTTGACCAGATTGCCGTTGTGAGCGACCGCAATGCTGCCGCGGGCATAATCAACCATGATCGGCTGACAGTTTTTCATGTCGTTGCCGCCAGCGGTGGAATAACGCACATGTCCGATGGCGCTGGGTCCTGGCAGGCTTTCAAAGATGCTGTCGTTCTTGAACACATCAGCCACCAGCCCCATCCCCTTGTGGGCTCGCAACCGACTGCCATCAGAGGCGACGATTCCACAACTTTCCTGCCCGCGATGTTGAAGGGCATAGAGACCGAGATACGTCAGATTCGCGGCTTCGGGGTGGCCGTAAATACCGAAAACCCCGCATTCATCTTCAAATTTATCGAAAGCCAAGTGAGCACTCCTTCTCGTTGGTTCCTGGAAAAATCCCCAAGGAATCCGGACTTCCCGTCGTCAAGACATCCTTGGTCTCGGGCCGAGGCCAGGGGCATCTTTCTTAAATAACCGCCTAAGCCAGCAATTCCTCCCGGATGAACCGGATGGCGTTCTGGTAGAGCCACAGCCCCATCCCTTCCTCCGGCAGTTCCTCCTCGCGGGTCCAGCGGGGATGATGTGTGCGGTGCACGTAAGCCTCCGGATGGGGCATCAGCCCGAAAAGCCGGCCGCTCTCGTCACAGAGCCCGGCAATCGCCTGGGACGAACCATTGGGATTCCAGGGGTACTCCATGGTCGCGTCCCGGTAATCCTCTTTGCAGTATTTTAGCACCGCCAGGTGTTGGCCTTCAATAGCATCAAGGACCGCCTGTGAAGAAGCGACCAGTTTGCCTTCACCATGGCGCACGGGCAGATAGATCCCCTGCAGACCGCGTGTAAAAACACAGGGAGACGCCTCGTCAACCTTGAGATAGGTCCAGCGATCTTCGAAGCGGCCGCCATCGTTAAAGGTCAGGGTGACCGACTGCTTCTGATAGTCGCCGCCCAGGGCCGGTAACAGCCCCATTTTAACCATCAACTGAAACCCGTTGCAAACGCCCATAACCAGTTTGCCGGCCTTGACAAAGCGCTGAATCTGGTCAACCAGATGCTCCTCGCTGCCGCGGACCGCCGCCTGAAGCAGGCGGTTGGCACCCGCCTTGGCGCTGCCGAGATCGTCGCCGTCGAGAAACCCGCCGGCCAGGTTGAGGAAGTGGTAATCGTCGAGGCTGACCCGTCCGGCCAAAAGTTCGGCGATGTGGACAATATCACAGACATCGGCCCCCGCCAGCCGGCAGGCGTGAGCGACTTCCCGTTCGCAATTGGTGCCGTTGCCGGCAATCACTATGGCTCTGACTTCTTTCGCCATGATTAAAGCTCCTTGAGGGGCGCCTGCCAGGACGCTTTCAGTGCCTGAATATCGGCCTGGAGAACCATCTGCCCACCGCAGCCGGTGATTTCCAGCACAGGGTTTTCAATCACCTCACCGATGAGGGCAAAGCCCTGACCGGCGAAAATTTCTTCAAATCGATCCTTGTCGGCCGGTCTGACCGTCACCAGCAAGCGGCTCTGAGACTCGGAGAAGAGCAGGATATCATCCCGTCCGCACTCTTCGGCCGGCACCTGGCGAAGGTCGGCCCGGATACCGAAGCCGCCGGCGAAGGCTTTTTCCGCCAGCGCGACACCAAGCCCCCCGTCGGACAAATCGTGACAGGAGGCAACCAGGCCGGCCTTCTGGGCCCGGTTCAGGCTGCGGTATCTCTGTAGCGCCACCTCGGCATCAACCTGGGGAACGGTCTGACCGATGGCCCCCAACTGGGCATAATATTCCGACCCACCCAGTTCATTGCGGGTTGTACCGAGGAGATAGACCAGATCGCCGGCCCGCTTGACATCCATGGAGACGGCCTGGCGCACATCATCGATTTTGCCGATCACCGAAAAGAGGACGGTCGGCGGAATCGATATTTTGGTATCCCCGACCTGGTAATCGTTTTTCATGGAATCCTTGCCCGAGATCAGCGGGACCCCAAAGGCGACACAATAGTCATAAAGAGCTTTGTTGGCCCGCACAAGTTGGGCCGCCTTGTATTCGCCATCGGGCGTCTTCTCGCTCTTGACCGGGTCACACCAGCAGAAGTTGTCCAGCCCGGCCACATGATCGATATCGCCGCCGACGGCAACATAGTTTCGCAAACCCTCGTCGATGGCACAGGCCATCATATGATAGGTGTCGATGTCGCTGTAACTCGGGCAGATACCATGGGCCACGACCACCCCCTCGAAAGAATCGAACAGCGGTCTGACCACAGCGGCATCCGAAGGACCGTCGTTCGCCACGCCCAGCAGCGGTTTGATGACCGTGCCGGCCTGAACTTCGTGGTCATAGCGCCGTACCACCGATTCTTTCGAGCAGATATTCAGGCGGCCAAGCAACTTGGCGAGCAAATCAGCCAGGTTGGGATTTTCGGCCAAGGCCGGCTCCGGACGGGATTTGATTTCCCAGCGCGCGGGAATGACGAGCTGAGGCACCCCTTCATGCAGAAAATGTATATCAAGGTAGGCCACCGTTTTCCCTTCGTAAAGGCAGTGAAAGTAACCGGAATCGGTAAAGCGGCCCAGATCCGTCGCCTCAACATCCATCTCCCGGGCCAGCGCGATAAATTCTTCGAGATGCTCAGGTGGTACGGCCAGCGTCATGCGTTCCTGAGCCTCGGAAATGAGGATTTCCCAGGGCTGCAGGCCGGGATATTTCAGAGGAGCGCGGTCCAGATGAAGCTCGAAGCCGCCGGTATCCTCCGACATCTCGCCGACGGAAGAAGACAGACCGCCAGCGCCGTTATCGGTAATGGCATGGTAAAGCCCCCGGTCCCTGACAATCAGCAGGAAGTCGAACATCTTCTTCTGGGTGATGGGATCGCCGATCTGCACGGCAGTAACGGGAGAGCCTTCGTGCAATTCCTCGGAGGAGAACGTGGCGCCGTGAATCCCGTCCTTGCCGATGCGGCCGCCGCACATAACAATATGATCACCCACCTGCGCTTTTTTCTCGTGGCCGGGTTGACCGTTCACCTGGGCCGGCATCATGGCGGCCGTGCCGCAGTAAACCAGGGGCTTGCCGGCAAACCGTTCATCAAAGACGATGGAGCCATTGACCGTCGGCACCCCGCTCTTGTTACCGCCGTGTTCCACCCCTTCAACGACCCCCTCGAAAATGCGGCGGGGATGCAGCAACCGGGGGGGCAGCGGCTTGTCGTAGAAAGGGGAGGCAAAGCAGAAGACATCGGTATTGAAGATCAGGCGGGCCCCCATACCGGTACCGAAAGGATCGCGGTTGACACCTACAATCCCCGTGAGGGCGCCGCCGTAGGGGTCCAGGGCACTCGGCGAGTTGTGTGTTTCGACCTTGAATACGAGGCTCCAGTCCTGATTGAATCGGATTACACCGGCGTTATCCTTAAAGACGGACAGGCAAAAATCCCCCGCCCCTTTTTGGGCTCGTATGTCCCGGGTCGCCCCGACAATGAACGTCTTGAACAGGGAATTGATGCTTTCCCGCTGTCCCTTTTCGTCTTCATAGTCGATACGGGCGGAAAAGATCTTGTGCTTGCAGTGCTCACTCCAGGTCTGCGCCAACGCTTCGAGCTCGACGTCCGTCAGCAATTCACTCAGCCCGGCATCCTTTCGACGCGCCTTGATTTCAGGCGAGGCCGCATAAGCCTGCAGCGTTTTCATCTCTTCCAGATTCAGGGCGAGCATGCCGTCACGGCTGATCTGCATCAGCTGTTCATCGGACACATCGAGGTTTATCTGTCGGACCTCCACCCGGGCATCGCTGACGACCTTGGGGACGTAAGGCGCAATCCCCTTGTCCCGATCGAATTCGGCGGATGACACGATGGTCCACCGCTGGATAAGACCATTGGCCAGGAATTCAGCAGCGACCCGTTCGGCCAGTGCTTTGTCGATCTGACCACACAGCAGGTATTGGGTCGAGGTGTAAACCCCCTCGCCGCCACGGAAGGGGCGTCCCGTAATATACTGGATGGCTTCCTTGGCGGTACGCCCGACATTGTCCGTAACTCCGGGGCGAAAACCGACTTCAATCAGGATGTCAAAGTCGTGGGCCACGGGCCGGTTGACGGCATACTCCTGGATAACGGGGTCGGACAGGGGGCCGCCGGCAGCGGCCGTGATCTCGGCGTCGGTCAGCTCGGCATCGACGGTGTATACATCCACCGTGCGGACGCTGTCGAGTTCAACTCCCAGATGTTCTTTAAGTTCACGTCGGATTCTTTCGCCACGGGCATCTTTGACACCGTCCTGTAAACCGACCGTAATTCTCCAGGCCATAATTTCTCCTCAGCAAATATCCATTCTTTGATACACCCTGATGCGCAACGGATCTATCAAGGCGATTCTTGTCGTGCAGCCCAACTCAGACCTGGTAGCAGAAACTGGTCTCGTGCTGCGCTCCCACAACCAGATGAGGACGGCACCTGTCCTGACTTTCCAGGATCTCTCTGGCACACCTCTCGGCGAGTTGGGGGTGGTTGTTGGTTTCACTAAGATGGGCCAAAAACACGGCATCAAGCCCCTCCCAGAGTACGCTTTCCAGAAGGTGAGCCGCCGCGTTGTTGGACAGGTGCCCGTGGTTGCTGCGTACCCGCTGCTTGAGCGGCCAGGGATAGGGACCATCCCGCAGCATATCCTCATCATGATTGGATTCCAGAATCAGGACCCGGCAATTTTTAAGGCGATCCGAAACCAGACGGGTGGCAATACCGAGATCGGTGGCGACCCCGACTTTTCCCTCGTCCGTTTCAATAACAAAGCCTACGGGAGCCACCGAGTCGTGGGTAACAGGAAAGCTGTGGATCGCCAGATCACGCCATGCAAGATTTTCACCGGCATCGAACTCTTCGACAATCGGCAAGCTCCCGATATCGCTTAAGGCCGCACGCGTCTGGTGGTGTAGGTAGACCGGTAGCTGACACATCCGGGCCAGAGGCCCCAGACCACGGATATGGTCACTATGTTCGTGCGTCACGAAAATGGCGTCAAGGTCCTCCGCATGGACGCCAATAACCGCAAGTCTTTTGCGAATTTCTCTGGCAGAAAGTCCGGCGTCGATCAGAATGCGGCTGCGCCGGCTTTCCACATAGATGGCGTTGCCCTTGCTGCCGCTGGCGAGAAGACATACCCGCAAAAAAAACCTCCCGAAGCCTGATGAAAGCGCAGTCTATATACCGAAATTATCCGCGCGCTGCAAGGGAAAAGGGGGTCAAAAACCCCTCATCTCAGGAAAGCACCAGGTCGGCACCGCCATACTGCGGCAGGAGGACATGGAAGGAGCTCCCCGGACAATTTTCGGGGTCATGCCCGGCACTCTCGACCCAGATTTCTCCACCGTGCATATTGATGATTCCTTTGACAATCGCCAGGCCAAGACCGGCCCCTTTCCCATTGAAAGACACCTTGCCGCTGGAATGTTCTTCAATGGTTCCGGCCTCATAAAATTTGTCGAAGATGTAATTCTGGTCAGCCTGGGCGATGCCGATCCCCGTATCTCGGACGACGATTTCCACATAGGGCATGGGTGAAGAAGTCAAAGGACAGAGTCCGGGGCTGGTTGCGGCCGTAATGGTAAAGGGGGGTCGAAGGGTCTTGAGAAAACGGGTTTCTACATAGACCTTGCCGCCGTCCGGGGTAAACTTAAGCGCATTCCCCACAAGATTACCGACCACCTGCACCATACGCTCGCCGTCGCAGTAGATATCCGGCAACGCCTCCTGCAGGTTCATGACCAGGGTCTGATTCCTCTGCTCAAAAGAACGCAGTATAGGTTTGGTTGCCTGGCGAACAAGCTGGTTCAGATTGTGGGGCGTTGTCTTCAGGTGGATATTTTTACTGTCCAGCATGGAGACGTCGACCATATCCCTGACAATGCCGCTAAGGCGCTGGGCGGCATCGGCGATATTCTGAATCATCGCTGCCACCGTCCCATCCAACGTGGCGATCTTTTCGTTCAAAATCAAGTCGGCGTACCCAACGATCACCGTCAGGGGGGTTTTCAGTTCATGAGAAGCCACCCCCAAAAAGGAATCCTTCATCTGATTGAGGCGCTGCAGTTCCCAAGCGCTCTTTTCCAGATTATCCTTGATCTCCTTCTCTTTGGTGACATCCCGGACAATAGTCTGCACCATGTGTCGCCCATCCATCCCGACGACATGGGACCCACGCACCCAGCCAACGACAGGACGCTGGTCATCGAGTCGAATGTAGTCAATCTGCGCTTCAAGAGTCTCGCCGGCGAGAATCCTCTGATGCATGTCATAAAGGGTTTCGAGCTGGTCGCAATGCAGCATTTCCAGAACAGAAAAGAAATTGGCTCCTTCGACCCGCTCCTTCTTGACCCCGAAAAAGATCTCGGCAGCTTTGTTGACCAGGACGACGCGATCCTCGTCGTCGGTTACCATGATCGCGTCGCTCGCATCCTCAAGCAGTGAACGGTACATCTCACGACTTCGACGCAGTTCCGTGCCGATTTTTTCCTGATATTCGTAGGATTTCTGCAGTTCCAGATTGGTGGATTCCAGCTCCTGATAGCCCTCCTGAAGCTTTTCATCCCGTTCCTGCAAAGAGGTAGACATATCTTTGAGGGCCGTGGCCAGCTCGGCAAAGTCACGGGTCGGCATGGTGGGGATAGCGACCCGAAAATGACCAGAGGCAATTTCCTTGGCGACGGAGCAGAGACGGTCAATGGGGCCGATGAGGTGGCGTCGGACGAAAACGACGATCAGGGCAAATACGATGAGAAAAGCGAACCCGAGAACGACCATGGAGCGCTGATAGACCGCGGCGAGTTTTTCATCAAGCACGGCATCAGGGAAGCCAAGACGGATGGTTCCGACAGTCTCACCGCCGATACTGTTGATGGGCAGGGAGACATCGTAGGTTTTACCCCATTGCGGAAAGGTGACGACAGAAACGCCGGTGCTGGAAGAAGAGGTAAAATCCACCCCGCTGATAAAGTGAAAGGAGGGGTCGTTGGCAAAAAGTGGCTGACCGCCCTGATCTTCCAGAAAGCAGTAAATAATGTCGGGGTCGGTGGTGACTATTCCCTGAAAGCGCGCGTTGAGGCCATCAAGTTCCTCCATGGGCACACCGAGGGCCACCACGTTTTCGATAGAGCTCTTCAGCTCTCCGGCAAGGTTCTGACAGCGAAGGACGATGCCGTCCCGATAGTCACGCCGGAATCCTTCAATGTTGAACCCCGTATTTACCAGAATGGTCAGGGTCAAAACAAGAAAGGCAAATAAAAGGATTCGCTTTTCCAGGGTGTTTTTCATAGAAAAATCAGAGCCATTCCGGGAAAAGATAAGTCATCAACCTCTGAGCAATTCCCTGTGGGACAATAAGGAGATCGTCAAGGACTGCCGCATGCGTTGATTTTTGGAAAAAGCCATGTAAATTGAGAGAAGTTTGCTTTTGGGTCGGAATTTTCCAGGGTCCGTGCGCCCAGCCTCTTTTATTGCCCGCCTTAAATATCATATCAGTCAGTAAAGGGCAATATAACAAACCGCTTCCTGCAAATAACGGACTCTGGCAAAAAGGTTGACGGGCATGGGAGCTATCCGATATCATCCACCAGTGCCTGCGCTTTGATAAGTAACTGATATTCCAAAAGACCATGAAGGTCCCCATTTTTATCCATCACCCTTTTCACCAAGGAGATCACCGCCATGGCTGCCAAAGTTGCAATTAACGGTTTCGGCCGCATCGGTCGGAATGTTTTCAGGGCTGCATTGAATTCACCGGATATCGACATCCAGGCAATCAACGACCTGACCGATGCCGAAACCCTCGCTCACCTGCTTAAATACGATTCCGTCCACGGAATTTTTCAGGCCGAAGTGACATCCGACGGTGAGAATATCCTCGTCAACGGGAAAACCATCCGGGTCTACAAGGAAACTGACCCGGCCGCCCTGCCCTGGAAGCAACTTGGCATCGACATCGTTATCGAAGCCACAGGACATTTCACCGATCGCGACAAGGCGAAAAAGCACCTGCAGGCCGGAGCCAAAAAGGTCGTTATCAGTGCCCCGGGCAAAGATGCAGACATCACGGTCTGCATGGGGGTCAACGAAGGCGACTACCAGCCCGATCGCCATGAAGTTATCAGCAACGCATCCTGCACCACCAATTGCCTCGCTCCTGTGGCAAAAATCCTGAACGAGCAATTCGGTATCGTTAAGGGGCTGATGACCACTGTGCATTCCTATACAAATGACCAGAAAATCCTCGATCTGCCTCACAAGGATCTTCGCCGGGCCAGGGCTGCCGCTGTTTCCATGATCCCGACCACGACAGGAGCGGCCAAGGCCGTCGCCCTGGTGCTCCCTGAACTTAAGGGGAAACTGGACGGCATGGCGGTCCGCGTCCCGACGCCAAACGTCTCCCTCATTGACCTGGTCGTAGAGACCGAAAAAAAAACGACGGTCGAAGAAGTCAACAACGCGATGAAAACGGCTGCCGAAGGAGCGATGCGGGGCATTCTCCAATACTGCGACATCCCCCTGGTGTCCCGGGACTTTAACGGCAATCCCTCTTCTTCCATCGTGGATGCCCCATCCACCGCCGTCATTGGAGGCAATATGGTCAAGGTTTTGTCCTGGTACGACAACGAGTGGGGCTATTCCAATCGCATCTTCGACCTGGTCAGCTATATCGCCTCTAAATAGCGTCAAACTGGCAGAACAAATCAAAGGCGGGTCCTATGGGATCGGCCTTTGACTTGTCCTACACCTGCGCTGCTTCGATAAAATTTCACCAGACAGGAGTGACTATCCATGCCTGAAAAACTATCTGTGCTTGATCTTGATCTGAAGGGGAAAAAAGTTTTCTGCCGCGTTGACTTCAATGTGCCCCTGAATGAGGAGGGTGAGATTACCGACGATACCCGCATCCTCGGGGCCCTGCCCACCATACGTCACATCGTCGATCAGGGAGCTCGACTCATCCTCGCCTCCCACCTCGGGCGTCCGAAGGGAAAGAAAAATCCCAAGTACAGCCTGGCTCCCGTAGCGCCCTACCTTTCCGGACTCCTCAACAGGAATGTTGCCATGGCCGAAGACTGTATCGGCCCTCAGGTCACCAAGCTGGTCAACCAAATGGAAGACGGCGACGTCATCCTTCTTGAAAATCTCCGTTTTCACGCCGGAGAGGAGAAAAACGACCCCGATTTCTGCCGCCAACTGGCCGACCTGGCGGAAGTGTACGTCAATGACGCCTTTGGCACAGCCCACCGGGCCCACGCCTCCACCGAGGGCGTGGCGCGCCTCCTTTCGCCTGCGGTAGCCGGTTTGCTCATGGAAAAAGAAATCCGTTACCTCAGTCAGGCGCTGGCCAACCCTGGCCACCCTTTCGTGGCCGTTCTCGGTGGTGCCAAAGTATCGGACAAGATAGCGGTCATTGAAAACCTGCTCAGCAAGGTGGACAGCCTTCTCATCGGAGGCGGCATGGCCTACACCTTTCTGAAGGCTCAGGGCCACCATGTCGGACGTTCCCTGGTGGAGGAAGATCGGCTGGAACTGGCGCGCGAGCTGTTGCGTCAGGCCGAGGAGAAACAGGTCAAGATGCTGTTGCCGACAGACCACGTCATCGCCTCCGAATTCAAGGAGGATGCCCAGCACAAAACTTGCTCCAATCAGGATTTTCCGGCAGACTGGATGGGCCTCGATATTGGCCCGGAAACCTCCAAAAACTTTTCCGCCGTGCTGCAGGAGGCTAAAACCGTCATTTGGAATGGTCCCATGGGCGTATTCGAATTCGAGGCCTTTTCCAAAGGAACGTTTGTGGTCGCCACGGCCCTTGCGGAGTCCAAGGCCCTTTCCATCATTGGTGGCGGGGATTCGGTCGCTGCAGTCAACAAGGCCGGCCTCAACGATAAAATGACCCACATTTCCACCGGAGGGGGAGCCTCCCTGGAATTCCTTGAGGGTAAAATACTTCCCGGCATCGCTGCCTTGACCGACAAAAGCTGAAGGACGGAGTATCTCATGCGTAAACCGATTATCGCGGGCAACTGGAAACTTCACAAAACAGTTGAGGAGAGCCGTCAGCTCATAACGGCCCTGGCAGAGGGATTGCAGGATGTGAGAGACGTGGAAATCGTGGTAGCCCCCGTCTTCACAGCCCTGCAGAGTGCGGTGGCCGCCGCCAAGGGCAGCCCGATAGCCATTGCCGCACAGAATTGTTATCCCGAACCTTCAGGCGCTTTTACCGGCGAAGTATCGCCTGCTCTTCTCAAAGACGTCGGCTGCGTCGGAGCCATAGTCGGGCACTCGGAAAGACGCCAACTCTTCGGTGAATCCAACGCTTTAATCAATGACAAGGTTAAAGCCCTGCTAACCGCCGGTCTACGCGCCATCTTCTGCATTGGCGAAACCTTGGAAGAGCGCGAATCAGGCCGTATGTATGACATTCTTACCGCGCAGGTCAAAGAAGGACTGGCCGGCCTCACCCCTGAGGATATGACCAGGGTTGTCGTGGCCTATGAACCTGTATGGGCCATCGGCACCGGGAAAACGGCCTCGAACGAGGAGGCCGAAGAGGCGCATGCCTTTATACGAGGTCTGCTGCAGGGAATCTTCAATGAAAATGTCGCCGAAAGCACTGCCGTTCTGTACGGGGGGAGCGTCAAACCCGGCAATGTCGATGGACTCATGGCTCAGGAAGATATCGACGGTGTCCTCGTCGGTGGAGCCAGCCTGGTCGCCGAGGACTTCATCCGCATTGTACGCTATCAGCGTAGCGAACCCGTCCAGCAATAACATTTTTTCTTTGTAAAAAGAAGAAACTATGCTAGCTTACCGCGGTTTATAGATGATTTCCCAAGGAGTTGAACCATGTCCACATTGCTTCTCGTAATTCACGTTGTTGTCTGCATCGCCCTCATCATCATCGTCCTGTTGCAGGCCGGCAAAGGCGCCGAAATCGGCGCATCGTTCGGTTCCGGCGGCAGCAACACGGTTTTCGGGGCTTCCGGAGGTCAAAGCTTCATGAGCAAAATGACCGCGGGCGCCGCCATTATCTTCATGCTCACCAGCCTTACTCTGGCCTATTTCCACGGTCAACCGGGAACCAGCAGTGTCATGCCTGAAAACCTAGCTCCGCAAACACAGGCGGCACCACAAGCGCCGGCAGAAGCTCCCGCCGTAGCACAACCTGAAGAGACAAAAAATTAAAAAACAGGCTTAATTTCTTGTTGACACCTTCGGGCTAAATCAGTATATATACAACCCGTCCAAGCCGAAGTGGTGGAACTGGTAGACACGCCATCTTGAGGGGGTGGTGGCCAATTGGTCGTGAGAGTTCGAGTCTCTCCTTCGGCACCAAATAAATGAAAAGCCCGGTCTTTTGACCGGGCTTTTTTGTTACTCAGTGTCCTATTTACCTCAACAGCCACAACCGCAGTTGTGACAGACAATCTTGGCGCTTCCTTCCGGCTCGACCGTTTCAGGAGCGAAAGCCACCCGATTGACCCCTCGCTGCACATCTTCAACGATATCCAAATGCGCGCTTTTCCCAATGACATGCCCCAGACAAAGGTTGAAAATATTATCCTTGGGAGAGCGTAGCCGCACAGCGTTCAGCAGGTCGCCATATCCGTTAATATCCAGGGTAACGGCGTCATCATCGCAGTAATTCAGCTGGATATCGTAACCGGACAACTCTCGAGCTAAATCATCCAGCATGGCGTCCATGGAATCCCTATCAATACCATAATTTTTTTTGCCTTCAACCGCCCTGCAGCGATAAAAGGCAACCGTAATCTGTTTTAGAGACATATCCAGCAAAACTCTCTACACAGGTTGAATGGTCAAAGTCATCGCTGGTGGATCCAGGACGTATCCCCGCTACCCTGGCGCAGAATTTCAACCTGATCATCAATAAGACTGATAACGGTCGAGGCATCACCCAGCAGAACCCCGCCATCCACAACCATATCCACCATTTTGCCCAGACTCTTCTCGATCTCGGCCGGGTCGTGTATGGGTTCTTCCCCGCTTATATTGACGCTGGTGGTCACCAGCGGATGCCCCAATTCCTTAACGATGGCTTGGGCAATTGGGTTGTCGGGGATGCGTATGCCGACGGTCTTCTGCTTGGTAGTCAGCAGATCGGGAACAATGCGGGTCGCTTCGAGGACAAACGTGTAAGGACCAGGCAGGTTGCGCTTCATCGTTTTAAACGCGAAGTTACTGACCTGAGCATAGTTGGCGACATCGGAAAGATCTGAGCAGATGAAGGAGAAAGGTTTACGGGGATCGCGCTGCTTGATCTGGTAAATCTTTTTGACCCCTTTTTTATTGAAAATATCACAACCGATGCCGTAAATGGTATCGGTCGGATACACAATAACTCCCCCTTGCTTGAGGCATTCGACAACCCGATTGACAAGTCTCTGCTGCGGATTAATCGGATTAATAGACAACATCATGGGAAATCTCCACCTGAAAAATCATCACAGCCATCGTAAACCTTGTTGTCTCTGCAGCTTGCCCAGTCTACCTCACAATACTAACATACAGCGTCGATTTGTCCCCAGGAGGCTGAGAGCTTTTACAGCAGAAACTTGAGGCCTTCCACCCCGCGAAGGGCCGCGTAAATATTATGTACCTGTTCCATGTTATGGAGACGAACCAGGACAGACACCGCCAGATAGTTGCCTTGCGAACTGGGCCGGCACTTGAGAGAGTCCAAGGGTACGGGGACGACCTCGGAAACGGCATGGTGTACCGCTTGCAGAAAGCCCCCCTCCCCCTCGTCACTGCCGACGGCCTTGAATAGATAGTCGCAAGGAAACTGAATGAGGCTATCGGATGACTCCATATTAAACCTCAAGGCTCGTACCGGTATGACCGAAGCCACCCGTGTTGCGTTCGGTGGCCTCAAGATCTTCCACCACCTGCATAACGGCCTGCCGAACAGGGGCAATGACCAGCTGGGCGATGCGGTCGCCAGGAGACAGGGTCACCTCATCCTGTCCGTGGTTAATCAGAATAATCCCGAGTTCTCCTCGATAATCGGCATCAATGGTTCCTGGCGAATTGACCAGAGAAATCCCCTTCTTTAAAGCTAAACCTGAACGCGGACGCACCTGCCCTTCAAAACCAGCCGGGATCGCCAAGGCGATGCCGGTCGGCACCAGCAGGCGTTGCCCCCGGGCCAGGCGTACAGGTGAGTCAAGAGCGGCAAAAAGATCCATCCCCGCCGCCAAGTCAGTCATATACCGCGGGACAATCGCATCATCCCGAAGTTTTTTGATACGCACTGTAATAGGTTTCATTTTCTACCTGTCCTGAAGCCAATCACACAACTAGCCCAGCGTCAGATCAAGCAAAGGGAATTGCTTTTCGTCGATCTGGCCAAGCAGTTGAAGGTTAAGATAGTCGTCCTGAAAAAGAAAATGCGCCAACCGCTGAAGACTTTCGGCCGTGACCTTTTCGAATTCACCAAGAACCTGTTTCAAGGAAGGCTGTCGCCCAAGATATATCTCGTTTTTGGACAGTCGCGTCATCCGGTTATCCGTACTCTCCAGGGACAGCAGCAGATGCCCCTTCAACTGGTCTTTGGCTGCCTTCAACTCCTCACGGGAAACGGGTTCCACCTTAAAGCGCTGCATCTCTTTCAACATCATCCGAACGACCTGGGGGGCATTCTCCGTGGAGGTGGCCGTATAGAGCACCAGAGCGCCTGCATCGGAGTGGCTGTTGAGATAGCTGTAAATGGAATAAGCCAATCCCTGCTCTTCGCGCACCGTTTGGAAGAGTCGGGAGCTCATACTCCCCCCGAGTATCGTGTTCAGGATATAAGCGGAGAACCGGTTGGGATGATTTTGGGGTAGGGCTCTGGTGCCGAGGCAGATATGCACCTGTTCGAGATCCCGGTGGGTAAAGCTCAGACCCGGTCGATAGTCAGGGTGAGATTGAGTCTGTTTCCTGGCGCCTGGGGCTATCTGGCCAAAGGCCCGGGCGATGCGGTCGACGACGTCGCCATGGTCCAGGTTGCCGGCAGCGCAGACCAGAATGTTCTCCCCAACGAGGCTGCTTTCGAGATGAGCAAGAAAATCATCTCTGCGCATGTTTTTAACGGATTTCCGAGAGCCCAGAACAGGACGCCCGAGAGGATGATTACCCCAAAAGGTCTGACTGAAGAGATCGTGCACCAAATCGTCGGGAGTATCCTCCACCATACTGATTTCCTGGAGGATAACGCGACGTTCCTTTTCAATCTCATCGAGATCAAATACGGAGGATTGGAGCGAATCGGCAAGAAGGTCGATGGCCAGGGGGAGATGCCTGGCCAGCACCTTAGCGTAAAAACAACAGTATTCCCGGCTGGTGAAGGCGTTAAGCACTCCACCAACCGAGTCAATCTCCCTGGCAATTTCAAGAGCACTGCGGCGGCTGGTTCCTTTGAAGAGCAGATGCTCGACAAAGTGCGAAATGCCACCTTGCGTCTGATGTTCGTGACGTGAACCGCTTTCCACCCAGATCCCGATAGTCACCGAATGGACAGTGGGGACATTTTCGGTGACTATGCGGATCCCGTTTTCAAGGGTCGTCTTTTCTATCATGGATGGCAGATGAAGCTACTCCGCAGGAGGAGTCTGGTCAAGTGCCTCTTTGCGGGAGAGCTTAATTTTCCCCTGTTTGTCGATGGCCAGGACCTTGACCAGAACCTGGTCTCCTTCCTGAAGCACATCGGTAACATTACGAACACGCTCTTTGGCCAGCTCGGAGATATGTACGAGACCATCTGTCCCAGGGAAGATCTCCACAAATGCGCCAAATTCCATGATTTTACGCACCGTCCCCATATAGAGCTTGCCAACTTCGGCTTCTTGGGTGAGATCACGGATCATTTTGACGGCCCGCTGACTGGCTTCGCCGTCGGCCGAAGCGATGTTGATGCGGCCGTCATCTTCGATATCGATGGAGCAGCCCGTCGCCTCAATAATGCTGCGGATTGTTTTACCCCCCGAGCCGATAACCGTACGCACCTGGTCGGACTTGACATAAATGGTGGTGATTCTGGGGGCGTAAGGGGAAAGCTCTCCACGAGCAGAGCTGATGGCTTCCGCCATTTTATCGAGGATATGGATGCGACCTTCCCGGGCCTGCTGCAGCGCCTGCTTCATGATATCACGGGTAACACCGGTGATCTTGATATCCATCTGCAAAGCCGTCACCCCATTGCGGGTACCGGTCACCTTAAAGTCCATATCGCCGAGATGGTCTTCGTCACCCAGAATGTCGCTGAGCACAGCCACATCGTCGCCTTCCTTGATCAGTCCCATGGCGATGCCGGCGACGGCCTCCTTGACCGGCACACCAGCATCCATGAGAGCCAGGGAACCGCCACAGACACTGGCCATAGAGGAAGAGCCGTTGGACTCAAGGATGTCGGAGACGATACGAATGGTATAGGGGAAATCCGTGTGTGCGGGCAGAATCTTGGAGATCGAGCGTTCAGCCAGCATGCCGTGACCGATCTCGCGACGCCCCGGGAAGAGACGCATGCTGGTCTCTCCCACGCAGAAAGGGGGAAAGTTGTAGTGCAGGTAGAACTTTTTAAACTCCATCCCCTGAACATTGTCCATGCGCTGTTCATCCACCGCTGTTCCCAGTGCCACAGCCACAAGAGCTTGGGTTTCACCGCGGGTAAAGAGAGCGCTGCCGTGAGCGCGGGGAAGGTTGCCGATCTCACAGGTAATCGGCCGCACCGTTTTCATGTCGCGGCCATCAATGCGTACCTTGCTCTTGATAATCATCTGACGAACAACGCGTTTCTCAATCTTGCCGAAGATCTCCCCAATCTCGTCAAGGCGATCGGCGAAGTCGGCGGCGAGGGCTTCCTTGACCTGGGATTTTGCCTCGGCCAGGGCAGCATAGCGCTCCTGCTTGGTGCGAATGGCAAAAGCCTCGCGAATCTTGTCTTCCGCCAATTCTGCCACTTTGGCAGCCAGATCCTCATCGGTCTGTGGAACCTGAAACTCACGCTTGGACTTGCCAACGAGCTCGCCCAATTTGGCTTGAAGATCAATCAAAGGCTGCATGGCCTTATGGCCAAAAAAGATCGCTTCGAGCATATCATCTTCAGAAAGAAACTCGGATTCACCCTCGACCATGATAACAGCGTCCCGGGAACCGGCAACGATGATGTCGAGATCGCTCTGCGCCATCTGTTCGAGTGTCGGGTTGGCCACGAACTGCCCCCCGACTCTGCCCACGCGTACAGCGGCAATGGGGCCATTGAAGGGGATGTCTGACACCTGGACAGCAGCCGAAGCGGCCACAATAGCGAGAGTATCAGGGTCATTGACGCGATCCGCGGAGATCACCGTGGGCATGATCTGCGTTTCGAAAAGATATCCCTTGGGGAACATAGGCCGCATGGGCCGGTCAATAAGACGGCAGATCAGGGTTTCACGCTCGGTGGTACCGCGCTCACGACGAAAAAAGGAGCCCGGAATCTTGCCGGCCGCATAGAATTTTTCCTGATAGTTCACGGTCAGCGGGAAGAAGTCCTGTCCCTCACGCAGCTTCGTCGAAGAAACCGCGGTGCACAGCACCTGGGTTTCACCGTAAGTGACAACCGTGGCCCCGTCAGCCTGCCGGGCCATCTTTCCCGTCTCGATAGTAAGGGGTTGACCATTAAACTCTACTTCTACCTTGTGATAAGCCATGTTGTTCTCCTTCTCTTCCCTCCCAAACAATGGGAAAGAAGCATCTGTTCTTTGTGTGCATTCTCAAATGGCAAAAGGAGGATGGCCTGAGACAGTACCTGGATTCCTCTTCGGGAGGAACGCAGATGCTCTCTCGGGACAACCTCCGATGCCGGGCCAAAACAAAAGGCAGCAGGCCCCCATACTTCCGAGAGCGTGCTGCCCTGTATTACCTGCGGATTCCCAATTCTTTGATGACCGTGCGATACCGGTCGACATCCTTCTTCTTCAGATAATCGAGAAGCCGACGCCGTTGCCCTACGATTTTGAGCAGTCCACGCCGGGAGTGATGGTCCTTCTTGTGAGTGCGGAAATGCTCGGTAAGATAAGTAATCCGCTCAGAGAGAAGGGCGATCTGTACTTCCGGGGAACCGGTATCACCTTCGTGGGTCTTGAATTTATCAATGATTTCCTGCTTGCGTTCCGTGGCTAACACCTTGCCACCTCCTTTCAAACTCTTCTTCTGGAATATACCAGTCTATTAGCTGGCTCAAAAACATCGGACTTTTTACCATAAAAACCGGAGAGGTGTAAAGGCTTAATCATCCTTATCTCCCGGAATCATCACCCGCAGCAATTCAAAATCCCCCCGGCGCTCCTTCTGCCTTCCCGGCGCGAATCGAACCACTGCCAAAAGACGTCCACCATGGATAAGACCTGCGGTATCTCCCTCGGCGATCGAACATGGCCCTTCAATGGCGTCCAGGACGGGAGGAATACCGAATTTCAAGGCGCGGGCGGCTTCGCTGGACACCTGCAGCAAAGCGAATCCTCTCATGGCTTCGAGCGGAGAAAGCAGCGGGATGTCTGCAACGACCGACGTCTCCAGCCGATCGAGCGGAACAGCGTCCGCTTCGTCAAAGAAACCGTTGCGCGTACGACGCAAGGCCGTCAGATGAGCCCCCGTGCCGAGCTCTTCGCCGAGATCATGGGCCAGGGACCGGATATAGGTGCCTTTTCCGCAATCGACTTCAAGGGTAACATAAGGCAGGCTCACGTCCAACACTTCAATCCGCGAAATCTCCACATTTCTCGCCTCCCGCTCCACCTCGATCCCCTGCCGGGCAAGTTGGTGAAGAGGAACACCATTCTTTTTGATGGCCGAAAACATGGGAGGGGTCTGCTGAATGTTCCCGATAAACTTCTGGCAGCAGCGCACAATGTCGGCCGAAGCAAGGAGAGGAAGGGGTCGTCGCTGCAGAACCGTTCCTTCCGCATCGTAGGTATCGGTCGTTTCCCCCAGCTTAAGGGTGGCACGATAGCTTTTTGTCCCGGCCATGAGAAACTGAACGAGCTTGGTCCCTTCGCCGATGGCGACGGGCAATATACCGGTAGCCATGGGATCGAGGGTTCCGGTGTGGCCGACGCGCTTCGTGCGAAAAAATCGCCGTACCCGCCGGACCACGTCATGGGAGGTCAGGCCCTGGGGTTTATCAATAATCAGAAGACCATGCATGAATGTCAAACGAGAAGAGAGTCCAGGCGGGTAAAAACACTCAGGTGGACGTCCTCGATAGCCCCCTGCACCATGGCGCCGGAGGCATTATGGTGCCCACCGCCACCGAGTTCCCTGGCCAGGGCACCGACATCGATTCTCCCCTTGGAGCGAAACCCCACCTTGTAGTGGTCCGGGGAGACCTCTCGAAAGAAAAGAGCGACTTCAACACCCCGAATGGAGCGTGGATAATTGATGAAGCCGTCTGTGTATTCCGGGCCGGTTTCCGTATTGGCCATCATGTCGAGGGTGGCCGTCACCGAAGCATAGCGCCCGCAGCCCGAAACAGTCAGGGTGTTCAGCACGGTGCCAAGCAGCCGAAGCCTCTTTTCGTCCTGACTCTCATACAGGCCGGAGGCCACATCCCAGGGAGAAACGCCGGCTGCGACCATTTCAGCTGCAATGGAAAACGCTTCAGGGTCCGCATTGGAATAACGGAAGGAACCCGTATCCGCCAGAATGGCCGTATAAATACATAAAGCGACCGAAGAAGAAATGGGGTGATCCATCTCTTTGAGAATACGGTAAATCAAGGCCCCGGTAGCACTGGCCGATTCATCGACAAAATACACCGAGCCGAAATCTTCAGAAAAAGGATGGTGGTCGATATTGGCCAGGGTGGTGCAGCACTCCTTCAGGTGAGACCCGGCCCGGCGCAGTTCGCCGGCATCCAGCACAAACCCGACGTCAAAGGGTTCAAGACCGTCCAGATGATGAACAATCCTTTCAGAGCCAGGCAGAAAGGTGAAATCGGCAGGAACAGCGTCGCGATTGTAAGCGACAACCTCTTTCCCCATTTCAAGAAGAGCGTTGGTCAGAGCCAGGGTCGAAGCCATCGCATCCCCATCGGGACTTTCGTGGGACGCGACCAGGAAGCGCTTTTTTTCTTTAATTATCCTGCTGATTTTCGTGATCATCGATACTTTCGGATTGAATGTCTTTCAACAGGGTCTCGATACGATTGCCATATTCCAGACTGGTATCATATTTGAAAACGATGTCGGGAACATGACGCAGACGCAAGCGCTTACCAAGTTCACGGCGAATAAAAGGAATAGAGCTGTTTAAGCCTTTTTCCGAGTTCTTGCGGGCCGCTTCGTCGCCCAGCACCGTAAAATAGACCTTGGCGATCTGGAGATCCGCTGTGACATCGACACTGGTGATCGTGACAAAGCCGATGCGGGGATCTTTAAGTCCGTTGAGCAGGAGAGAGGAGATTTCTTTTTGAATTTCCTCTCCTACCCGTTGTGTGCGTTTCGAATCCACTGAATAAAGCCTTCTTTTTATGAATAGTGCAAGAATTCCGTGTTCTGGTCGAGTACATCAGCCAGCGCCAGACGGTCAATCTCATCTTCAATGTGACTGAATACGGTCTGGATATCGGCTTCGTTGGTGGCGACCATGCAGACCCCTAACTCGGCCCGCTGCCAAAGGTCCTGACTGCCAACCTCGGCTGCGGACACCGGGAATCTCTCGCGGCAGCGGCCGATGATTCTTTTGACCACACTGCGTTTTTCCTTGAGATTCTGTGGGGCATGCAAATGAAGATCAATCCTCATGATGCCGACAACCATGACTTAAGCCCTCTTTAAAGAGTGGTCTTGATAGCTTCCATCTCGAAGGCTTCTATGAAGTCCCCGACCTTGATATCATTGTAGTTCTCAAGACTTATGCCACATTCATAGCCGGTGGCCACCTCTTTGACATCATCCTTGAAACGCTTCAGGGAGCTCAGCTTGCCTTCCCAGACGACAACACTGTCGCGAACAAGACGAACCTGGGAGGAACGAAGAATCTTGCCGTCCACCACGTAGCAGCCGGCAATGGTGCCAACTTTCGAGATGGAGAAAGTCTCCCTGACCTCGGCGCGCCCCAGATGCTTTTCGCGGAAGGTCGGCGCCAGCAGACCTTCCATGGCGTCACGAATATCGGCGACCGCGTCATAAATGATGTTGTACAGGCGAATATCGACCCCTTCCGCTTCGGCCAGCGAGGTAGCCTTGGCTTCGGGACGCACGTTGAATCCAAGGACGATGGCGTCTGAAGCGGTGGCCAGAGTCACATCGCTTTCGGTGATACCGCCAACGCCGGTATGAATGACGAGCAGGCGGCAGGCATCCGTAGACAGCTTGAGAAGAGAGTCCTTGACCGCCTCGACGGAGCCCTGAACGTCCCCCTTGATGATGACTTTGAGTTCCTTGACATCCCCCTGCTGGATTCGGGCATACAGCTGCTCCAGAGAAATCTTGCTCGTTTTGGCGAGTTCCGCCTCTCGAAGCTTCTGCTGGCGATGTTGAGCGACATCCTTGGCCGTCTTTTCGTCATCGACGGCGTGGAACGTATCACCGGCATCAGGAACACCGGACAGCCCGGTAACCTCGACGGGCACAGAAGGCCCGGCTTCGGTAACGCGTCCACCGCGGTCATCGGTCATGGTTCTCACCCGGCCGAAATGAACGCCGCTGACTATGGGATCACCAATGCGCAGGGTGCCTTCCTGAACAAGCACCGTCGCGACAGGACCCCGGCCCTTGTCAAGACGGGCTTCGACAATAGCCCCCTTGGCGTGCTTATCCGGATTCGCCTTGAGATCCATCACCTCAGCCTGCAGGAGGATCATCTCCAGCAGTTGATCGATGTTAAGACGCTGTTTCGCGCTGACTTCCACAAAGATCGTTTCACCACCCCAGCTTTCCGGGACAAGGCCAAATTCCGTGAGTTCCTGCTTGACGCGATCCGGGTTGGCTTCCGGCTTATCCATCTTGTTGATGGCGACAATAATAGGAACCTCGGCCGCCTTGGAGTGATTGATCGCTTCCTTGGTCTGCGGCATGACGCCGTCATCGGCAGCAACAACAAGGATAACGATATCCGTTACCTTGGCCCCACGGGCACGCATGGCCGTAAAGGCCTCATGGCCCGGGGTATCAAGGAAACTGATCTTCCTGCCGTCAAGCTCAACATCGTAAGCGCCGATATGCTGGGTAATGCCGCCGGCCTCACCTTCCGTTACGTTGGTCGCCCGGATGGCGTCAAGAAGACTGGTTTTACCGTGGTCGACGTGACCCATGATCGTAACCACGGGGGGACGGCCTTTAAGATCTTCAGGGTTCTCTTTTTCACCCTCTTTGATCCCGGCGTGTTCGAGAACCGTTTCTTCATCAAAGGCAACGTTCTCGACTTCGTAGTTGAATTCGGAGGCGAGAATAGCGGCCGTGTCGAAATCGAGAGGATGGTTGATCGTCACCATCGTCCCCTGCCGCATCAATTCCCGGATGAGATCATTCGCCTTGATTCCCATGCGTTTGGCGAGTTCGCCCACAGTGATGACATCGCTGATCTTGATAATCCGCTTGATCGCCTTGGAAACGGTAATTTCGGTCTTTTTGATCGGCTTCGCGGCCTTACGACCCCGGCGGCTTCGATCGGCGTGATCGGGTTCGAAGACTTCGCGACGCCCTTTACGGCGCAGACCATCCCCCTGCGACTCGCTGTAATCGGCCCCTTTTCCCTTCTTCTTCTTTTTGCCGCCGCGAACTTCCTTCCCGGCGAAGGGCTCACCCAGGGAAGGCGGCGGCAGGGTCGGAGCGGAAGGACGCCCGGCGCCCATGTCTCCACGCCGCTTGGCAGGAGCACCGGCTTCGCGGCGGAGCGCTCCACGATCAGGGGCACCACCTTCACCGCGATGGGCAGCGGGAGCCTCGGCGCGCCGTCCTGGCTGTTGCGCGGGCGCCTGTCTCGGCAGCTCGACACGGCCAAGGATTTTAGCCCGGGAAGCCGTCGGCTTGGTGGCCTTGGGTGCGGAAACAGTTTTCTCTTCAGCGGGGGGTTGCTCTTTGGCAGAAGGCGCTGCGGTGGGAGCCTTGACGACTGTTTCCTGCGCCTTGGCGGGCATCTCGGGTTCAGCCTTGGGCGCCGGAGCGGCGGCTTTGGGGGCAGGTTCCTCAACAGCGGTTTCAGCCACAACCTTTTCGGCGGTCGCCTCCTTCACTGGTGTATCATCACCCTTTTTATCAGCCGCCTTAGCCTTAACAGGCGCGGCAGGCTCATCCTTCTTCGCCACACTCACCGGGGTCTCGGCGGTTGCTTTGGCGACTTTCTCCTCAGAGGGAGCAGCAGTCTCCTCAACCTTTTCAGGGGCTGATGGCTCTTCAGCACTCGCAGCTGTGGCCGCAGGAGGAACCTCCTTGCGACGACGACGAATAATTCCTGGCGTGATCCTCTCTTCTTCGATCTTTTCGACTGCAGGAGTGGAGGCCGCCTCAAACTTGCGGACGTCATCTTCCTCGAGAACGCTCATATGGGTTTTGGCGTCAATTCCCGCTTCCTGAAGGCGCTCCAGAAGATCTTTGTTTTCAAGCCCGAGTTTCTGTGCCAGTTCGTATACCCTTGTCTTTCCCATCAAAACTCCCCTGCGATGTGCTTATATCGTGATAGTTCCTCAATAATCGAATTTGCCAGCCCGCCGGGTTTGATCCCGACAACGCTCCGTTCTTCCTTGCCCAGCAGATGGCCCAACTCTTCCTTGGTGGAAAAAGCGAAGCAGGGAACCCCAAGATGACCGGCCTTGCTTCTGATCTTATCCCCAATCCCCTCAGAAATATCGGTAGAGAGGATAATGGAGTTCAAGGAATCAGGCGACGACAGCGCCGTCAGAACCAGATTGCTGCCGGTCACCAGACAGCCTGATTTGCGAGCCATCCCAATCAGGGAAAGAATCCGGCTCCTGATTTCCGTCACCAACAATTCCGTCAGCGTCTCGGCTGAAACATCTTCAGCCTTACCTCGAAAAGCACGACTGAATTGACGTTTTTTCACTGCATCCGCGATACACTGCCGCTTCAGGCAGGTATAGGCTCCTCGGCCGGGCAGCTTCTTCCGGTAGTCCACCAGAATCTCACCTTGAGGACTTACAACGTACCTTACCAGTTGCTGCGGGTCAAAGGTTTCGCGACAACCGAGGCACGTCCGCTCGGTTTTATGACTGCTGGCAGCCAATCGGGCTACTCTCCCCCTTCTTCCAAGACCTCGTCAGGCGCTTCCGACTCAGCGGAAAGGCCTTTGAGCGCGGCAACAAGCTCGTCCTTGTTCATGGAGCTGCGCCCGGGAATATTGTGCTGTTTGGCCAGTTCGTAAAGCTCATCCCTGGACAGAGAATCATACCCCAGAGACATTGAAGACGAGGGCTTACCTGCGCTTTCCTCATCGGCCTCACCGCCGAGCTCCTCCATCTCTGCTTCAGCTGCCCGCGATTCGCTCTTGATGTCGATCTTCCAGCCCGTCAGCTTGGCGGCAAGACGGACGTTCTGCCCTTTTTTGCCGATGGCAAGGGAGAGTTGATCATCAGGCACGATAATCTCCAGGGCCTGCTCTTCGTTATCAACGTAGACACGGGTTACTTCAGCAGGCGCCAGGGCCGCACAGGCAAACCGGGCGATGTCGGGAGACCAGGGGATAATATCGATCTTTTCACCGCGCAGCTCAGAGACGACATTCTGAACGCGGGATCCTCGCATCCCGACACAGGCCCCGACTGGGTCGACATCAGGATCATGGGAGACGACGGCGATCTTGGCACGGCTGCCAGGTTCGCGTGCAGCGGCCTTGATCTCCACAATGCCTTCATATATCTCGGGCACTTCAACCTGAAAAAGGGCGGAGACCACACCGGGGTGGGTCCGGGACAGGATAATCTGGGGCCCCTTCGGAGACATTTTGACTTCCGAAACATAGGCGCGAACACGGTCTCCCTGGCGATAATTCTCCCGGGGAACCTGTTCCCGGTGCGGCAGCAGCGCTTCAGCGCGACCGAGATCGACGATCAGATCGCCGCGCTCATAACGACGGACAATGCCGTTGAGCAGTTCACCGACCCTGTCCTTGAATTCGTTATAGACCCCTTCCCGCTCAGCTTCACGCACCTTCTGAATGATCACCTGCTTGGCCGTCTGGGCAGCAATGCGGCTGAAGTTGCTGGCGTCCATTTTCATCCCGAGGGAGTCGCCGACTTCAACCTCGGGGTCAATTTCACGGGCCTCCTCCACGGAGATTTCCTTATAGGAGTCCTGCACATCCTCGACGACAGTGACGAACTCGAAGAGTTCGACCTCGCCCATCTCGTCGTTATAGTGTGCTTCAAGATCACGGGTGTTGCGGTACTTCTTGTTGGCGGCGGAAAGCACAGCCGACTCAAGGGCTTCAACCAGAATGGCCCTGTCCACCCCCTTGTCCTTAACAACCTGATCAATGATGTGATTAAGATTTGTAACCATCCAGACATCTCCCTGTATATTCTTCTCGCCGCCGGCAGCAGCGAAGTTGACCTATTCGCCTTGGCGTGTCGATTTTAAATTTTACATCAAGACCTTTTAAGTCTCAGAATTCTATTTCCAGATTGGCCTTGGCAATGGCATTCAGATCAATCTCGACGATGCCACCTTTCTTATCGGTCTGCCGGATGCGTACCAGACCCTCTTGGAGGCCCAGCAATTCCCCCTCGAACGTCTTGCGTTCGTGCCCGCGACCGTCCGGGTCCAGCTTCTCGTAGGTTTTGACTTTGACCAGTCGCCCCCGGTAACGCTCATAATCCTGCGGCTTTTTCAAGGGACGATCGAGTCCGGGCGATGAAACTTCGAGCCGATAGGCCACATCAATCACGTCTTCGATCTCAAGAACAGCCCCAATTTCGCGGCTGAAATCGGCGCAATCATCGAGGGTAACGCCGCCTTCCTTGTCGATAAAAAACCGAAGAAACCAGTCTCTTCCTTCGCGCTTGAATTCGACATCAACCATCTCCAGCCCAAAATCGGCCAGAATAGGCTCTGCCAATTGTTGTACGCGAGCGAGAGTTGTTTCCTGCACCATAGATCAAGCTCCGAAAAACAAAAAAAGTGAGCGGTGAAGCTCACTTTTTACTGTGAACAAATTAAACAACATGTTCCTAACACGAACAGATGGAAATTGCAACCACTATTTACATCAGGGGGTCGCCTTAAAGCCCAGAACAGCGGACCGGAGCATCTCCTCCATCTCGCCATAATCCGTATCATTTTTCAGGGGGTCGGTATAGTAGAGGTACACCCAGTAGGGTGAGGCAAAGGCCACAATGCCCACGAATCGGCGCGGCTCTTCGTGCATTTTGTAGTCCGCTGATATGCGCCAGGCATATTGGGTTCCGGCCAGACGGTTTTTTTCAACCCGGGCCACGACAGCACTGACTCCTTCGTCTCCCTCAAGGGAGCTTACGGCATAGCGGGCGGAGTTTTCGACACCACGAGCGGAAGGAGCCATATCACCCTCGCCCAGGCGACTGATATCGACATCGAGGTGCGCCCCTGTGGTCGGATTAAAGACATACCCTTCATTGGACTGCAACTTTTTCAAAGCCGCATTTTTCAATTGTTCTCTGGTCGGGGGACTGGCCAGCTGCCCCTTTTCTTCCAACTCATGCTCGATGTGTGCGGCCATCTCTTCGACCAGGGTCAAAGGTGGTTCCGGCGATATCTTCCAGTTATCCCCCGGAAGACGAATTCCCAACACCATGTCGTCAGCCAGCACAAGGCTTTCCATGTCGCTGGCAATGCTGGCCCGGTAATCCTGCGTGCAGCTACAAGCCAGCAAAATCACAAAAAGACCAAAAAGAACCCTGAGTTTCGGCATAATCATCTCCAAGGTTGGATATTAAGGGTATTTCTATCTTTATAACACAAGGTGTCTTGAATGCCAGTTGCGAGCCTTACGCCACACCATTCCTCATTCTTTCACCAAAAGAGTCAGGCTTTCCGTGTGAAAGGTCTGCGGAAAAAGATCAAAGGGCCGCGACCAGGCCAAGGCATAACCCTGATGAGTCAGGGGCTGCAGGTCCCTGGCCAGAGTCGAGGGGTCACACGAAATGTAAAGAATTCGAGGCACCTCGGCAGCAACGAGTTCCTTGACCACACCATAGGCGCCACTGCGCGGCGGGTCGAGCAGGACCAGGTCAAAAGGGGCTCCTTGTGACAGGTCATGGAGCGCTCCCTCGGCTGGCCGGGCCAGGAAATGAGCATTGGCAATGCCGTTGTCCCGAGCGTTTTGGCGCGCTTTCTCGATGGAAGGCTCAAAGTCCTCAACGCCGGTCACCGAAGCAGCCTGACGGGCAAGAGGCAATGAAAAGTTCCCCATGCCGCAAAAAAGATCCAGCACATTCTCCCTGCCGGTCAGTTCGGCAGCAGCGAGCACCTCCATCACCAGGCGTCTGTTCTGCTCCAGATTGATCTGAGCGAATCCTCCAGGGCCATAGGCCAACGTCATGGGAGGTTCCACCACCTGGATGCGTAAATCCGTTTCGCCATAGACCTGGTGCAGGGTCTCTTTACGACCGGACTGCACAAACAGAGAGGCTTCCATCTTTCGAGCCGGCTGATTGAGCCAGCGATGAAAGGCATCGGGATCGGGCCCTAAAAAATGGATGACAACCCGGCAGCGCCCATCATCTCCCACGGCCATATCGATCTGAGGAATCACGCTGGCAAAAGGGGATGTCCCCAAAAAGGAACGCAGAGCAGGCAGCAGGTCATTGAGCCGCTCGTCAGTAATCGGGCAGCGCGCCATATCGACAACATAGTGACTGCCTGCCCGATAAAACCCCATGACGAAACCACTCTCCGTCATGCGGCATTTGAACTGCACGCGACTGCGGTAGCCCCACTCCTTTGCGGAAGGCAAAATCGACAAGACCTTGGCCCCATCGACACCGGCCTGCCGCACCAGAATGTCGCGAAAGATCTTTTCCTTCCAGACCAGTTGCTGCTCATAAGGCAGATGCTGCCATTGACAGCCGCCACACTCGTGGGCCACGGGGCAAGGGGGTTGCCGCCGGAGTGGGGACGGTTCCAGCACTTCGACCAGTTCGGCCTCGGCATGGCGCTTCTTTTCACGGACAGTGCGGCAGCGAATCAGATCCCCCGGGGCGGTACCTGGCACAAAGACGGCCTTGCCATCCAGCCGTCCAACCCCTCGGCCACCAAAAGCCAGCGAATCTATGCGGATTGTGACGGTCATGGTTTCGGCACAAAGAGATGACGAGGTTTGCGGGCTTTGGACATTTCCTTCGCCACAAAACGGGCCGGAAACTCGGGCGAACTCATGTAGGGAATGTTGGCCCTGCAAAATTCGTCCAGCATCTTTTGGCGGGTTTCTTCCACCTCCGCCCCCGCCACCCCCATGCGATCCAGGGTGCGACGATAAACGGCCTCCTCACCCAAGGCGGATCGGGCATTGCGGTACTTTTCCTGAGCATCACCGGCTGTTCCGAAAATCTCCACCGAAAGAGGGATGCGGCAACTTACATCGATACAGATCCGGTGATAGTCGCCAAAGTAACGATTTGATCGATCAAAAAACTCGACGACAACACCATTTTCCAACACCCGACGATCCAGCAGTAGACTCATTTTTCACCTTTTTTCCTTCGTTCTTCTTCCACCCAGTCAATGCTCCGGCACAAGCCGTGCAGAATGCGCACCTCCCTGTCGTTGAGGCCGGCGCGACCGAAAATCCGTCGAAAAGAGCGCAGAATATGGTCGGGATTTTGCGGATCGAGAAAGCCGATATCGAGAAGGGTGCGGCGAAGATGAGCATACATGCCTTCCAGAACCTTCGACGTCGCCAATTTTTTGCGGCCGGCGACCTTTCCCTGCGCTCGGCCAAGAGCCCGGGAGGTTTCATAGAGACAGAGGGAAACGGCCTGGGCCAGATTCATCGATGGCAAAGCATCGTGGGTAGGGATGGTGATAAAACGCTGGCACAGATCCAGCTCATTGGTCAGTAGTCCCTTGTCCTCCCGTCCGAATACCAAGGCGACCCGCCCCCTCTCCGCCAGGGGGAGAAACTGATCAGCCGCTTCATCCGGGTGCAGAAAATCCTCGCGATACTTGCCGAACCGCCGGGTCGTTCCCAAGGCAAACTGACAATCGGCCAGCGCTGCCTCCAGGCTGTCAAATACCCGGGCTTCATCGAGCAGCACGCCGGCCTTGACGGCCATGCGCCGCGCCTCATCCGCCAGATGATCGACCTGGGGCTCAACCAGACGCAGATCCGAAAAACCGAAATTCATCATGGCCCGGCACACCGAGCCGATATTAAGGGCGCCCTGGGGTTCGACCAGGACCACCGCCACGTTATCGAGATTCATAGACAGATTCATTCCTACTGGATTTTCCAGCAAAGCCCTTTACAATGGAACGGCAGGAAAGAGGTCGCTCTTCGCCACCGCAAGTCACCCCTTAAGACGGAATGCGCATTGAATCAGAACTTCTGGTCCAGAGTCCTTCCCTTCACGGTATTTATGGTCTTCGTGGGCATCGAAGAGCTGATGCGGCACCTCCATGGCCAGCAGCTCATCCTGCTCGATACGCAGATCCTCTATCCTCTTTATGCCCTAAAAGTCTTTTCCGTCGGCGCCCTGCTGATCTTCTATCGCAAATTCTACGATGAAATAAACTTCCGCCACTGGCTGCAGCTCAAAACCACCGTGCTCAGCATCCTCACCGGCCTGCTGATCTTCGCGTTGTGGATCCACCTCGACTGGAGTCTCATCTCGCAGGGAGAATCGGCAGGCTTCAACCCGCAAACCATCGCCGAAGAGGCCAACCGCTACGCCTTCATTGCCTGTCGCCTGGCCGGGGCCGTCATCGTCGTACCCATCATGGAAGAGCTTTTCTGGCGCTCCTTTTTACTCCGGTACCTCATCAAAAGTCAATTCGCCACGGTCGCCATCGGCGCCTTCACCTGGCCCTCATTCTTAATCGCCAGCGTTCTTTTTGGTCTTGAACATCACTATCTCATCGCCGGCATCATCGCCGGCGCTCTCTTCAATCTGCTGCTCTACAAAACCCGCAGTATCGCCCAGTGCATCCTGGCCCACGCCATCGCCAACCTCGCCCTGGGCATCTACGTGCTGCAAACCGGGCAGTGGCGTTTTTGGTAAACGGTATCCGGAACCCGTCCTGCTGTAGCACTATTGCAACACTCTCCCCTCCCCCTCCAACTCATTAAAAAGACAGTCGGTTGCCCCTTCCATCCCTGGCGCCACCATATTGAAAAATGTCGCCCTGAACCGAAAAACGGCAGCAGCACAGGTGTTTTGGCAATATTTGGGAGCTTGTGTCAGAATTGCGACACCAAAAAGTTGGCTCCACCCCGAATTGCCGCGAAAAATAACAACTTTTTCAGCCCTCCCCTTTTCACGTCGACCGTCTTTACGCCGAAACGATTTCAACGACTTAAATTGTGCTGACCTTAAGTTCTGCCCAACCGGATCAAACGGTAAAAGCAGTGGATAGTACGGACTGGCATGGAACTTGATAAGTATGCCGCCGACGGGTACGACAGCCCGAAAAACAACGTCCACGACAAATCTTGTCACCAAAATGATAAATGGCTTAGGCCGCAAGATCGGAGTTCCCAAATGAAAACGAAACTTGTCCTCTCTTTATCCACCCTACTGCTGTGCCTGCTCACCGCTACCCTCTCTTTCGCCGCCGATGTGACCCTGGCCTGGGATCCCAATCCCTCAACAGGCGTTACCGGCTATAAAATGTACTACAAATCAGGTTCATCCACGGCACCTTTTGATGGTACAGGCGCCTTAGAAGGTGACTCTCCTATCATTGTAGGGGACTCTCTCTCTACAACACTGACTGGGCTAGACACCGGCGTCGTTTATTACTTCACGGTGGTGGCCTACGATGCCGCCGGCAATGAAAGCCCCTTCTCCAACATCATTGCCTGGACCGCCGGGGATCCCGACCCCTTTATCCCTTCCCTGCAATATCCTGCTAACCAGGCCAGCGGCCTCCCCCAAACAGTGCAGTTCGACTGGAGCGATCCCACTGACGGCCGCGATGTCGTTTACACGCTTTACTACGGCACCGACCCGACCCTTCAGTCAGGCGCTGTGGGCGGCGTGAATTTCGAACCTTTCTATCCGAACAAGGAAGTTTTACTAGCTATCGCCGCCCTGTCGCTGCTCAGTCTGGCTATTCCTCAGCGTCGTAAAATAAGAAAAGCGGTGATTCCCGCTCTGGTAGGCGCCACCATGCTGCTGGCCAGCTGCGGTGGCGGCGGAGGTGGGGATGACGCGATCAGCGGTTCGGTGAATACCGATCAACCGGTCTCCGCTGCGCCTCAATATACGGATGTAGTCGATAATTTAACGGAAAGCACTTTTGAGATCTTTGATTTCGATCCCAATACTACCTATTACTGGAAAGTCGTGGCCGACGATGGCGCAACGGTCACCGAAAGCTCGACCTACAGTTTCACGACGACCAACTCGTAGGACCAAAATCAGCCCTCGGGGCTGACATGCAGTCCATGCTTTTTCATCAGATCATATATTGTCGGGCGGCTGATACCCAAGGTTTCAGCCGCCTTGGCGATATTCCCCTGCTCCTGCTCAATGGCCGCCAGCACCATCTGCCGCTCGACCCTGTCCTTGGCATCTTTCAAAGACATGCCAGTCGTTTTCATTGCCGGTTCCAGATTGGCCGTAGAGCTCTCAAAGCCTAAATCCGCCGGGGTGATCAGAGGGCCATCGCTCATAATGATCGCTCGTTTCACCTTGTTCTCCAACTCACGCACGTTTCCAGGCCAGGCATAGGTTTGCAGCTGATTCATGGCTGCCGCACTAAAGCCTCTCACTTTTTTCTTGAAGCTGTCGCAGTAACGATGGAGAAAAAGATTGGCCAGCAGCAGCATATCATCCCCCCGTTCGCGCAGGGGCGGCAGAGAGAGGCTGATGACCCCCAGGCGATAATAGAGGTCCTCACGGAATGCCCCCGAGGCAATGGCCTTTTCGATATCCACATTGGTCGCGGCAATCACCCGCACATCGACGGCAATATCCTCGCGGCCGCCCACCCGCTGCATGACCCCGTCCTGCAGAAAACGCAACAACTTGACTTGCAAAGGCGCCGATAGTTCCCCGATTTCATCCAGAAACAGGGTGCCACCGTGGGCATATTCCACCTTGCCATGAACCCGGCTCTGTGCCCCTGTAAAAGCCCCCTTTTCATGGCCGAATAGTTCCGACTCCAGCAGATTCTCAGGGATGGCCCCGCAGTTGATAGGGATGAATGGCGCCTTGGCGCGCAGGCTTTCGCTGTGCATAGCCCTGGCCACCAACTCCTTGCCTGTCCCACTCTCGCCGAGAACCAAAACAGAGACATTGGTAGTCGCCACCTTGCTTATTGTCGTAAAGACTTCCTGCATCGCCGGGCATTGACCGAATATGCCCTGCATGTTTTGCTCGGCAACCAAGGCCGATTGAAGTCGCTGGTTCTCCGCCTCGAGATCGGCAAGATGAAACGCCCTTGCCAGAATCACCTTAAGTTCACTCAGGTCGATTGGCTTATGATAAAAGTCATAGGCACCTAATTGAATGGCTTTCAAGGCCACGTCACGCTCGCCACGTCCGGTAACTACGATGACCTTGGTTTCAGGAGATCGCTGCAAAACAGCAGACAACAACTTCAACCCCTCTGACGAACCATCCGGATCAGGTGGAAGGCCAAGGTCCAGGGTCATGACCCGTGGTTGATGCTTATCCAGGGCCGCAAGTCCCCCTACCGCATCCTCAGCCAGAACAACCTTGTAGTCCTTCCCCAAGCCCCATTTAAGTTGCGTAATGAGTTCCTGGTTGTCGTCAACAATAAGAAGGGTTTCCATCTGCTCCGGTCCTTTCCCGAACCTTTCTAGCCTGGTGTCGATTTCAAGGACAACACTTCATTTACAACATTTACGGCCGCCTGTCCTCCACCATAAAGATCCAGAGTCGCGTCTACGGCTCGATGCATCATCAGATTAAAGCACGAAACGATTTTTTCTTTCGAAGCTCCCGCCAAAACATTCACACCACTCTCAATCAACTCAACCCATTCCGTTTCATCGCGAAGCGTGACACAGGGGGATTCAAAGAAAAAAGCCTCCTTCTGCAGGCCACCACTGTCTGTCAACACTATCTGCGAGGCCTTAAGCAATTCGATCATGTCAAAATAACCAACCGGGGGAATCACTTTAAAAAAGGTGTTAAGACCCGAGGCAGCCAGAACCTTGGCCGTTCGAGGATGAAGAGGAACTACAACCTCCAGCATAGCGGAGATCGAATTGAGGGCTTCAACGATATTAGCCAGACGGACTGGGTCATCCGTGTTTTCAGCCCGGTGTACTGTGCAAAGAGCAAATGCCTTACCAACAAGTCCCAGATCACTGAGAACTGAACTTCGATCGGCGGATAGGCGGCTGTAATACAGGGCCGCGTCCTGCATCACATCCCCAGTGCGACTGACGACACACGGTAGATGTGAAAACCCTTCGCGGTCAAGATTTTCAACGGCGGTTTGTGTGGGACAGCAAAGAAGATCACTAATACGGTCGGTCAATACACGGTTGACCTCCTCAGGCATCCGCATGTTAAAGCTACGCAGACCAGCTTCGACATGCACCACATTGATGTGAAGTTTACGGGCAGCGAGAGCCCCTGCAAGGGTCGAGTTCGTATCTCCATAAACAAGAACAACTTCGGGATCTTCCTCAAGAAGGACACTTTCGATTTTCTCGAGCATTCTGCCCGTCATGGCACCATGATTCATTGAATGAACATCAAGATGGTAATGCGGCCTTGGTATCTCCATCTCTTCAAAAAAAACATCAGACATGTTGGCGTCGAAATGCTGGCCAGTATGAACAAGAATCTCACGGATCCCTGATCGTCTTGAAATCTCACGGCTTACGCAGGCCGCCTTGACAAACTGGGGACGCGCCCCAACCACAGTGACAATCTTCATGACACAACAGCCCTCATTCCAGAAATAAGGCTACCTGCCACCCGTTCGACAATCTCCTGACCCATCTGGGGCCAGATCGGAAGACTCAACACTTCCCTTGCTGCCTGTTCCGCAACCGGAACTGTCGCTCCGCAACCTTGGTAAAGCGGCAACTGATGCACAGGAACAGGATAATAAATCATGGTGCTGACACCTTCACTTTCAAGGTGGTTCTTTACAGCATCACGAAGTCCGCCAGCAATCCTCACCGTATATTGATGATAAACGTGTTCGCCCCACCCAGCAGCCACTGGTGCCTTAAGATTGGCTACCCCGGCAAGAGCCCGATCATAAATGGAGGCCACCCCCTGCCTGTCGCGACACCATTGGTCCACATAGGGAAGCTTGACTCGAAGAATGGCTGCCTGCAAGGCATCAAGGCGTGAATTATAGCCAACAACTTCGTTGAAATATTTTCTACGAGCCCCGTGAACCCTAAGCATACGTGCATCTTGAGCGATATTGTCGTCATCCGTGGCTAAGAGGCCTCCATCACCGTAACATCCTAGGACCTTGGAAGGGAAAAAGGAAAAAGCACCTGCATGTCCGAGCGTACCGAGTTTGCGGTGACCAAAAGTTGCGCCGAAAGCCTGCGCCACATCTTCCAAAATTTTCAAACCATGCTTCTCTGCAATATCCTTAATTCTGGCCATGTCACAAGCCTGGCCATAGAGATGGACAGGAATAATAGCTCGCGTCTCTGGAGTGATATATTCTTCAAGTTTTTCAGGGTCCAGGTTGAAGGTCTGCGGATCGATATCAATAAAAACAGGCGTCGCCCCGACACTGCTGATGGCCTCAGCGGTTGCAAAAAAAGTGAAAGGCGAGGTCAAAACCTCATCCCCTGCTCCAACCCCCAAAGCCCGTAGACCAATTACAAGGGCATCGGTGCCAGAATTCAAAGCGATAGCGTGTTTCGAACCGAGCCAGGCTGCAACTTCTTCTTCAAAGAGGGTAACTTCAGGCCCCATGATAAATTGCTGGGACCGCAAAACTTTCTGGATCGCTTCGTTTAGCTGCGGCCATAGTTCTTCGACCTCGGGTCCGAGATCAAGTATCGGAATAGACGGCATATCGGCCAAGGGGGAAAACCTCTCTAAAAAGGATTATTTGACTGGTTTGATTTCGTCATAAGTTTTAAAACCCACTGCTAAAGCCTCCGGCAGGGGCAAATCCTCTTCAAGGTCAAGACAGCGAAGTTGTCCAGAAGCATTTTCCTTATAGCGAAAGCCGCTCTCGGGGCAAACCATCACTCCTGAGGTATCCGGGTTTGTCAGTCGATGCCCGTGACGGGACATCCAGCCGACAAATTTCCCGGGGACACCGACCATTAAAGCATAATCCGGAACATCCTTGGCGATGACCGCACCGGCCGCAATAAAAGCATACCGCCCGATCGTGATGCCACAGACAATGGTAGAGTTTGCACCGATGCTGGCACCACGGCGAATCAGGGTTTTTTCATACAAAGACTTCCGGGAGACCTGAGAGCGCGGGTTGGTAACATTGGTCAATACACAGGAGGGCCCTAAAAACACATCATCTTCGATGACCGTTCCCTCATAAATCGAGACGTTATTTTGCACCTTGACGTTGTTGCCAATAACGGTTCCGCCCGCAACGGAAACGTTCTGCCCGAAACTGCATCGCTCACCGATCAGGGCCCCTGACAGAACATGGGAGAAATGCCAGATTTTCGTTCCGGCCCCAATTTGTGCGCCCTCGTCCACATAGGACGATTCGTGAACAAAATAATCCATAAATCCCTCCCCTCAATATAACTCCTATGATAACCCTCAGATCTTCCCCAAAGGATGACAGTGCCCTCCGCTGCACCCTGTCGGCTTGGCATTCCGTAGCTCATACACCAGATTAACGGAGGCCCGAGCATCCTCGATCCCGAATCCCCGACCAGCCAGAATCTCCTGGTAAACAACCGTGTGAAGATCCGTAAATCCCCCAGAGAATTCAATCTCTTCGCCATCAATAGCAATAGAACGATAGGTACTCTGCCCTCCCTCGCGAACGGAAGCGGGCAAATCATTGCGATCAACGGAAAGGAACCAGCGTACTCTGGCGTTTTCAAGTTCAAGGTAGCCAGCCATTTTACGTTCATCCGACACATGGACCTCATGAAGCTTAACGTCACCAAATATCCAGATCAGCATGTCAAAGAAATGCACACCAATATTGGTAGCCACGCCGCCTGATTTGTTCACGTCCCCTTTCCATGAAATCTGGTACCACCGGCCTCGTGAAGTAATATAGGTCAGATCAATCTCGTATTTCTCCTTTTTCTTGGCTTTGGCCACCTTCTCCTTCAGAGCCAATATCGTCGGATGAAATCGAAGCTGCAGGATATTGTAGATCTTGCGCCCTGACTCTCGCTCCATTTCCGCCAACGCATCGAGATTCCAAGGATTAATGACCAGAGGTTTTTCACATATGGCATCGGCGCCGATGCGTAGAGCAAATCGGATATGGGCATCATGAAGGTAATTGGGCGAGCAGATACTCACATAATGCAGTCGCTTGTCGCCGTCGAGACGTCTTAGCTTTTCGGCGTGACGGTCAAGTCTTTCAAATTCAGTGAAAAAGGCTACATCGTAGGAAAAGCTGTCAAGAATGCCAACTGAATCAGAAGGGTCCAGTGCAACCACAAGGTTATTACCCGTTTCACGAATCGCCTTCATATGGCGAGGAGCAATATATCCACCAGCACCAATCAAGGCGAAGTTTTTCGGTAAGGAAGAACCAACGGCCGTAACTTTATTTACTTGAGTCATATCCGGAAATCTCCAAGTATTAGAAAGGGAATATATTTACCCGTCAATTGTACCGATACCACCCAAACATTCAAGATGATTCAAAAAAACCAGGCTTATTTTTTTTGAGTTCTGAAGAAAGCCACCCGGTAAGATATCGAACATAAGGGACAGATATGTGGTGGCTATCTCGGTAAATTATGAAATCTTTATAGGCAGGCAAGCAGATTGTGTCTGTGCAAAACTGATTGCTAACGTCAATGCTTATAAAATTGGAAAGTTCTTCATAATATTGGCGAGAAGGATCTTCATTCAGATATGCGGAGTCTCGGCTTATTGCACATCTTAAAGGGTCGTTTCTATTAATGGAAAGACACTGAGGAACATCAAATCCAAAACTTGGATTATCTCTTATTCCAACAATATCAATCTTCAATTCCTCCAGCCGACGCCATTGGTCAACGTACGAGTTTGGGATATTTTCTTTACTTCCATTTACTCCAGATCTGGTAGAATTTGTAATCACAATATCTGGTCTGATTTCATTAAGTTTGAAGATAATATTATCATTCCACATTTCGCACGATTCATTTGAGTCTTCAACAACTCCAAAAGGACAAGAACTTTTAGTCATGGTAACAATTTTTATACCTTCTTTTTTACCAATATCATCAAGGGCAGGCAACCACTGAGCAGCGTGTGAGCCCCCAACCAATGCTATGATTTTAAGAGATTCTACATCACCATAATCACAAGAAATAACATCAGGTTCAAATATATCCTGATGGCAGTCATTATAATAAACGTCGGGTAAAATCTGCCTGGCTGAAATAAAATCTGAGTTAGGAATATCATAAATAGTTATATCAATATTTCTGCTTTCAAATTGACCATATTCTTTATTATTCCAATAATCGATTCGAGCAGTTTGAATATCTTGTACTGCCTCCCTACAAACCATTCCCGCTGCAATTACAGGGAAAAAAAATATCACACCTATAAAATAGGAATAAACCAGTTTTTTTTGTTTTATATTCCTGAACGGCTTTTCGACTAGCTTGCTCGTTAAGAAAGCAAGAAAAATTGATACCAAAATGAGAATCAAACCTTCCAAAATACCGACATCTTTTGAACCAATATAATGTTGGTAAAAAACAAGTAGTGGCCAATGCCACAAGTAAACGGTAAAGGATATCCCGCCGATAGCTACCAACCATCTACTAGATAGTAATTTAAAAGTAAAAGTTTTTCTATTTTGAGAACCAGAAACTATCAGCATAACTGCTGACAAAACTGGAACAGTGGCTATATAACCGGGGAAATTAATACCACGAGGGATAAATAAAGCCCCGAAAAAAAGAATAAGCAAGCCGAAAATTCCAAACAAACGTCCGGCAGTGGCACTAGGTTTGTAATGAGGCAAGAAAAGAGCTAAAAGAGACCCGGCGAAAAACTCCCAACCTCTGGCTAGAGTGTTAAAATAAGCAGTTTTGGGACTGTTTGTGGTTTCAATAATTGAATATAAAAATGAACTTAAAAACAGAACTATAAAAACAATAAAAAGAGGCAATAAGGATTTCACGCGTTTGTTCAAGGGAGTTAGAAAAATAAATACAGCGGATAATATTAGATAGAATTGAATTTGAATTGAGAGAGCCCAGAAGTTTTGAACAGGACTAGAAGGAGTTCCTTGAGCTAAATAGTCAACTGCAAGTTTAATCAGTTGAATATTTTCAAGATGGACAGCACTATAAAGAACTTGATGTATTGAGGATTTCCAGAAAGGTGATGGAATGAAAAAATATCCAAACAACAATGTAAACAGGAGCACGATATAGGCAGAAGGCGCTATCCTTTTGATGATATTTGCCCAGAATTTAAAAAGATCGACCTCTCCACGTTCTGCGTATTGCCGAAGAAGAAGACTTGTCATCAAAAAACCGGAAATTACAAAAAAAACGTCAACCCCTCCGGATATTTTGTGTACCCAGACATGAAAGACGAGAATCAAAATGGCACCAATAGCCCTAATGCCCTGAATGTCCTCTCTATACGTTCTTTCAATATGTAGAAGTTTTAGTTTTTCCATTTACTGGTCTCAAAAGAATATTTTGGGAATTGGTATATTTATGACATCACAGCATAATTAAGGGCTATTCCATATTTATACATCAAACCCCTATCCGCCCATAGCCGGGAATTTTACCAAAAAACAACTTCCCTTCCCTAGCTCACTTTCCACCTCTATACAGCCACCGTGGGCCTCGATGAGGCTTCTACATTGGTAGAGACCTATACCAAATCCTTTTTTTTTGGTGGTCTGAAAAGGTTTGAACAATTTATGCCGAATAAATTCATCAGACATCCCACAGCCATTATCAACAACACGTATGTAGGGACAAGGCATGTTTCCGACCTCGACAACAACCGGAGCGCTTCCACCAGCCTCAAGTGCGTTGAGGACAAGATTGAGCACAACCTTCTTGATTTCATCAGGATCCACCATGGCCCTTACAGGAATCCCCTCAATGCGGACATCCTTGGAGACAATATCGGGAATTCCTTCCTGGGCGACCTCAAACAAATCATGTTCCCCAAGATCAAGTCCATGCTTTTCCTCAAGGTTCTGCAGGCGTGCGATCATGCCTTTCATTCGCAAAACTGTCCCCTTAACCGTGGATAGCATATCGTTTCTAAAAGCTGGGTCTTCCATATGTTCAGTCGCGTTTTCAACAACCAGCCCAAGATTTGACACGAGGTTCTTGAGGTCGTGCAGGACAAAAGCCGAAACCTTACCAATAGCAGCCATCTCCTGGGCGGTACTCAATTCTTTTGCCAGTCGAAAACTCAAAAGAGAGGACACCGCCTGTTTTGCAAGAACCTTCATCAGATCAAAATCTTCATAAGTGAATTCTTCAGATGGATCAATTAAACGCCCTAAAACAACAAAGCCTTCAAGCCTCTGATCAAACCTCAGAGGCACTATAAAGGTAACCTCATGGTGATTAAAAAAATGGATATTGAGTTCGGTGGTTTTCCGATCATCTCGTACATTCAAAACCCAGTCTTTCTGTTGCAAAAGAACAATCAAAGAGCTATCAGATGAAAAAGTCTCGTCGACATCCATCCTGTACATTTCAGCAGGCCTGAAGAGCCCTTTTCCGTCCACCAAATATAAGGCTGCCGTGGAGGCAGCAAAAACATCACAATAAAAAGAAATAATCGCCCTATAGAGTTCATTTTCAGACTGAGCATTTGAAAGCTTCCCTGTAAACAGAAGCCACTCTTCTCGATAATCGTACTTTCTGGCATAAAAATTCTTATAAAGAAAAACTTTGAGTTTTCTCCGTAGCGTTTCCGATAAGAGAACTATAACTACAGCTACGCCAGCAAGAAGGGCAATAACAAAGAAAACCGTCTTTGGAGATGAGACCCCCAAATACCGAAGGCCTTCACCAACAAGAGCCATCCCGATGAGGTAGAGTCCAATAAAAAGTAGAACGACCGATTGAAATGCTATTTTTTTTGACAGAGAAATTGTCGTTAGAGTTCCCCCCCTGGTTTTTGAATAAACAACAAAACTCAGACCAATAAGAACTGATGCTGCGCGGACAGGCATCATATTCATATCAATGGCTCTGTATAAAATTCCTTGGCTGTAATAAAAAAAGTATCCAGCAAGAATGGTAGCGTAGCCGAGTAGTTCAAACTTTATTGACCATCGTTCAGACTTTGGGATCAAATAATATATTCTTTCTATTAAAACCAAAGATGTCAAAACTAAAAGAATAATTATTACATAAAAATAAAACCCATTTTTTTTTAGAAAAAGAATTTTCTCATAATGAAAGTCTGGGATAAATAAAACACTATTTATGTTTAAGAAAATGACGACAATACTTAATAGGGCAATCAACAGAAATGAGAAATTTTTATATATTTTTTGTTTTATAATTTTTCTTAATGCGCTTAATAGAATTATAGACAGAAATGTAAATTCTAAAAATATGACTATTTTTTTATAAAAAAATATTTTCCCTGGACTATTCCAGGCCAAAACATCTAAGACTTCAATGGCTAAGCCTAAGCACAAGATAAAAAGTGTTTTCAAATCTGACACCACCACAAATTCAAAAATACAAGAAAGTAAGATCGTACCCCCAACATTACCGACGTTACCCCACTGACGGAAAAAAAATCAGGGGTTAGTGATCTCAGCCTTAAAATTCGCTTAAAACACCTTTTGCGTTATGTTGTTGAACGACCGGTGAGGCAGATTGGCAACGTAATCAAGTCGCCAGTTTTCAATTTTTACACAAGTGATCCGCTTCAGGTTCACACCACAACACGCAGGTGACTACCCCGCTTTCGGCGCCTTTTCAGGCGCAAGAATAAAGTCTTGCCAGATTTCAAACACGTCGAAAAATTCTTTTTTTATTTAATTTTTCAACGCGATTTACCAAAACAAACTGACAAAAATGGTCTTTACTTTTATTAAAAAAAAGCTCAACACCTATATAATTTACCAATAACTGGAAACAATAAAATGTTAGATCTGAACGCGTTGTTTACACTTTTAAGCCATAGAAATGATCCAGCAACTTTTCGTATGGCGTTAGATCGT
>JAWSUS010000005.1:0-159596 GCA_033549025.1 Desulfuromonadales bacterium | reverse complement strand
CTTTTCTGGCATCACTATGCCTGAAGTAGGAAGGCTTATCCACTTATACCGCTGTTCAAATTTCTGGAGCCGGCTCTTTATATCGTCAAATCGCCCACCTTGACAGCCGGGGGACGACCGATAAACTTGGAACCCAAGGGTCATCTCGACGGTTGATCAATCCATGAACCCAAGGATAGGGGAGGCCGGAATGAATGTGTTTGAGGTCGCCATGAAGATGGAAGACGACGGCAAGGCGTATTACCAGAAGCTGGCCGCGCAGACAGCGCATGAGGGATTGCAGAGGATTTTCCTGCAACTGGCGGAGGACGAGCAGAAGCACCGCGACATTTTCAAGAGCCTGAAAGAGAAGACGCCGGCTTCCATGCAGAAATCCACCGCGCTGGAGCAGGCCAAAAACGTCTTCGAGACACTCATCGCCGCCAGGGCGGACCTGATCATTGCGGGGGATCTGGACGGCTATCGCCACGCCATGAAGCTGGAAGCGGATAGCTTTCGTTTTTACGAGGAAGCGGCCGCAAAGGAACAGGACAACAAGGTGAAGGAACTGCTGCTGCAGATCGCCGGTGAAGAGCAGAAGCATTTTAATATTCTGCAGAATGTCTACGACTTCGTGAACGCGCCGAACCAATTTCTGGCTTGGGCTGAATTTAGCAATCTCGGCGAGTTCCGCAATTTCGGCCGTGATAGTTCCATCTAACCTGGCCGCCAGCTAACCCTCGTCTGACCGAAAGGATGGCCATGAGGATCACCTTCCAGGGCGCCGCCCGTACCGTGACCGGCTCCCAGCATCTTATCGAGGTCAACGGCAAATCCATCCTGCTCGACTGCGGCCTCTTTCAGGGCAAACGCAAGGAAGCGTTTGAGCTGAACCGCAGCACCCTGTGCGATGGAGGGGATATCGACTGTCTTATCCTTTCGCACGCCCATATCGATCACTCGGGGCGCATCCCCTGTCTGGTGCGCAATGGCTTCAAGGGGGATATTTTCTGTACGTCGGCAACCCGGGATCTGTGCGCCGTCATGCTGATGGACAGCGCCTTTATTCAGGAAAAGGACGTCGAATACGTCAACCGGCGCCGCCAGAGAAAGCGGCAGCGTCTCTTTGAGCCGCTCTATACGCGGGAGGATGTGGCCCGTGCCATGGACTATTTCGTGGGCCTGGGTTACAACCGCCGCCACCAGCTTTTTCCCGGCATTGACCTGACGCTGGTCGATGCCGGTCACATGCTGGGCAGCGCCCATGTGATTCTCGATATCGATGACCGCGAGACGGGGCAGCAACAGCGCCTGGTATTCAGTGGCGATATCGGCCGGCCGGACATCCCCATCATCCGCGACCCGGTACCCCTGCGGGAGGGGGCCGACATTCTCATTATGGAGAGCACTTACGGCGACCGCAACCACCCGCCCTACCCCGATTCGGAGCGGGAGTTGGAGCGCATCGTCAACGAGACGGTCGGCCGTGGCGGCAGCCTGCTTATCCCCGCCTTTGCCGTGGGGCGCACGCAGCAGCTGGTCTACGCCCTGCACAAGCTGCACAACGACGGCGCCATCCCCGACCTGCCCATCTTCGTCGACAGCCCCCTGGCCACCCGCACCACCGAGATTTTCCGGCTGCATCCTGAGGTCTACGACGCCGAAATCCGCGAGTTTCTGCTGACGGACGACGACAAGAATCCCTTCGGTTTTGGCTTGCTGCAATACACTCAGACGGTGGAGCAGTCGAAGGCGCTCAACAACCTGAAAGTGCCGGCGATTATCATCAGCGCCAGCGGAATGCTGGAGGGGGGACGCATTCTACACCACCTGCGCAACCGCATCGGCGATGCGCGCAACACCATTTTGCTGACGAGCTGGCAGGCGCCCAATACGCTGGGGCGCAAGCTGGTGGAGCAGGAGAAGGATATCCGTATTTTTGGTGAGGATTTTCACGTGAACGCACGCATCGAGGTGTTGACGGGCTTTTCCGGCCACGCCGACCGCGAAGGGCTGCTGGATTTCGTTCGGGTCATGGCCAAGAAGCCGCGACGGACCTTCGTCGTTCACGGCGAGGACGAGGCCGCGACCAGTCTGGCCCAGACCCTACGGCAGGAGCTAGGCCTCAAAGAGGTCAGCATCCCCGCCCCCCAGCAATCCGTTGCTATCGACTGAGGGGTCATCGCCGCCGGCCACGGCTGAGATTCTTCTGGTAGCGGACGGGATGTTTCCTGATCTTTTTTGACCGGATTAACACTGTAAAACCGGCTCCTTCCATTTCTTAGTGCCCCCAAGGTCCGACAAGAGCGTATCTTTTGGGGCCACAAAAGTGTATTATGTAAACAGTTTTTTCCTCTCCCTCCTTTCACCAAACCCCTTTGCCTCCGCGAACACCTCTTTTCGGAGTGAATCATTCTGCTGCCATGCTGGTAAACCCTGCATGGCAATCGCCGATTGTGCCCTTTAAAGTCCTCTTAATGACGGATTTTATCGGTCACTAATTGGTCAACCCCCAAACAGGGAGCCCGTTATGGAAAGCACCACGATGACGATCGGCAACACGATCAAGGCCCGCTGCACCAAATGCCGCAAAAACACGGATCACACGCTTATTTCTCTGGCCGGGGATACGCCAGACGACGTGCAGTGCGCCATCTGCAAGCGTACGCACAAATACAGGCCGCCCACAGTAACGAAAAAAGCGATCACCCTGCAGGAGAACGAGCGCCAGGAATGGGAGTCTCTGAACACCAGGCTGGACCACTCCAAGGCGACGGAATACAGCATGACCGCAGCCTACAAGCCCAAGACACAGATCAACCATCCCCGTTTCGGGCTTGGGTTCGTCATGCGGGTAGCGGGTACACAGAAGATTGAAGTCCTCTTCGAGGACGGCCGGAAGATGATGCGCTGCAAATAACCGGAAACAGGATAGCGGACGGACCTACGCAGAAATGCCGCCTTTTAGAGGAATAAAACACGTATGAAGATTTGTGAGCTGTGTGAAGAGCAGGCCAAAAAATCACGCAACGGTAAACCCCATGGCGGGCTGGCCACGATGGATGCACCGCGTTTTTTCAAGGGAAAAAATCCTCAGGGTTTCGAAGAGCAGGACTACCAGTGCCTGACCTGCCAGGCGAAATTCACCCACAGCACCGATAAAAACGATATCCCCTGGACCCTCTGGCGGGGATAAGATGGTGGGCCGAAATTACTCCGCCTGCCTCAACCAGGCTTCGAAACGCTCTCGCGAGCCACGCGAGAGGATGCGACCAAAGATATCCCGATCGTAGAGAAACAGGCAGTGGCGGATAACGGTATAGGGGCTGAACGTATTGTCGGGATTTTCTTCCAGGTAATCCTGGCGATAGTCCTTCACCGCTTTGAGGTTCTCGATAAGGCTCTTGTGCAGGTCTGACTTTTGAAAGTCCGGGTCCATCTTGAGGATGACCTGCACGAAGTTGTCGACTTTGTAGTCGGCAAATTCGAAATCCCGGAAGAAATGTCCGGCGATGCGCAAAAAGCTGAAAACGTTAATGGTCTTGCCGCTGTTCGCCGCCAGACCTTCGCCATTGACACCCCCCGAGCCGGCAGTCCCATCATTCACCGGGGTGGCCTTTTCCTGCTGCAGCAGCTCCTGCGTGGCATTGCGGATCTCGCGGAATTCCCGGTCGGCCAACTCGAAAAGGGCCGACAGAACATTGATGCGTCGCTTGAGGTCACTGGGGATCGACTTCTTGTACTTGATCTTATGATCCAGCACGCTCCAGGCATCCTGGATCAGCGAGCGGATCTGCACCTCGAAGGGATAGGCGGCATGGGGATGGCTGCCAAAGCGGGATGCTATTTCGGCCTTGGGTTCCAGATCCATGTGGAGCCCCTTGTAGCCGAACAGATCCTCGGTGCTTTCCAGGGCGGTGATCTTGTCGGTGACATCGATGATGCGAAAATGTTCCTTCAGTGATTCCGAGACGGCGCCCACCTGATCGTCATAAAGACAGACGATGCGGATACCGAGCAGGTCCGAAATATACTCCTTGATCTCGTAAGGGGTTTCATCGGCTTCGAGTTTGCCCTGGTATTTGCGCTGAAACTTCTTGATACACTCTTCTCTCTCCTTGATCCGCCCTTCGATCTTGGTCACCTCCTCGATGCCGGAGTCTTTGAGCATAGCTTTGATGACGCGGACATAGGCATTCTTGGCCTCTTCAAAATGACTCCTGTTGCTGTCATAGAATTTGCGAAAAGCGCGTTTTTCCTGTTCAAAATCGAGCGAGGCCAAAGAGGGCTCCTTCATAAAAAATCAAGGTATCAGGGGTACGGATCGTGCTCAGAGCACAAAAAGAGAGTGCAGAAAGTATAGCAAGAAAGTCAGCGATGGCATTTTACGGCAGGCGATCAGGCAGGAAGACAACTTGGGGACAGGACGGGGCTCTTTATTCCGGGTCGGTATCTACCGGGTCGGTATCAACCGGGTTGGCTTCTTCAGCTTTCTGCTTTTTCTTCTCTTCCTTTTTAGCTTTGCGGGCTAATTCCTTCTGCCGCTTCTCATAACCATAGTTCGGTTTTTTTGCCATAAGATCATCCCTTTCGGTTTGCTAACCAATCTTTTGTCAACGAAGCGCGGCCGCTGTCCCTCGCCAAAAAAAACCCCGCGAAAGCTCGCGGGGTTCCTTTACAACCGGATGTCCGAACTTATTTATATGCGGCGGACATTAGCCGACTGGGGACCCTTCTGGCCCTGAGTTACCTCAAAGCTGACGCGATCGCCCTCGGCGAGAGACTTGAAGCCGTCGCCCTGGATTTCAGAAAAATGAACGAAAACATCAGGTCCGTTGTCCTGCTCGATAAAACCAAAACCCTTTGCATCGTTAAACCACTTTACTGTACCTTCTGCCATTTTTTTCTCCATGTTCCGCGTTGGGAACTTTCCTGTTGTGCAAATTCTGTTGGTCCCAAAAAAGAAAAAACACACGCCGAAGTGGGCCTGTGTTTTTGATCCAGCCTGACACCTTGTCGAACTGGTGAGCAACTAAAACCTACACAAACTTTCCTAAGTTCAGTCACCCTATCACGGGCAACCTCCCAATAGCAACACATAAATACCGACCGGGTAAAAGTTTTTCTTTTCCCTCCCCTACGCCTGGGCGAACAGGCACTTGAGGTAGCGGCTTTCGGAAAAGTCGAGGGGATGATCGAGGGCATGGCCGGTCTCCTGAATCCTCTGCAGAGGTCGTCCAGCCCGGGCGGCGGCGGCACAGACGGCCGCGCGAAAATCCTCGGGGCTTACGGGATTAGAGCAGGAGGCGAGGACGATATCCCCGCCGGCGACGAGCAGGCTGACGCCGAGGTGCGCAAGGCGGCCATAGGCGTTCAGCGCTTCCCTGACCTGGCTGCGCCGCACGGCAAAGGCGGGCGGGTCAATGATCACCAGGTCGTACTTTTGGCCCTGTTTCACCAGTTCGGCCATGGCCCGAAAGGCATCGCCTTCAATGGTGAGGTGACGGGCTGCGGCAATGGCCGGCACCTGGGCATTGAGGGCAAAGTTGCGCTTCGACGACTCCAGCGCCTGACCGCTCTGATCGAGACTGGTCACCTCGACGGCGCCGCCGCGGGCCGCCGCGAGAGAAAAGCCGCCGTTATAGGAAAAGGCGTTGAGGACCCGCTTGCCCCGGGCCAGCTGCTCGACGCGGGCCCGGTTGTCGCGCTGATCGAGAAAAAAGCCGGTTTTCTGACCATGGATGGGATCCACTTCAAAAAGCAGCCCGTTCTCCGGACAGGTCATTACGCCGCGGATAGGCTCGCCGTAGAGAATCTGGCCGTCCCTCAAGCCGTGCAGGCTGTCAGGATGCTCCCGCACCCCCCGACTCAGACGCAGGACCAGCCGGTCGAGAGGCTGCAATTCCAGCAGACTCGCCAGGCAGTCGTGCAGATAAGGAATCCAGGCGTGTGTATAGATCTTCACCACCGCCGTGTCTCCATAACGGTCGATAACCAGGCCGGGAAATCGGTCACTTTCACCATGAACCAGGCGATAGCCGTCCGTCTGCGTCCCCTGCAGTGGCAGGCGGCGGGCCAGGGCGGCGGCAAGGCGTTCAGCGAAAAAGGCACGGTCGATTGGGCCGGGCTTGCTGGCCAGCAGGACGCGCAGCCGAATAGGTGAGAAGGGATCGTACAGTCCCACCGCCACGAAACGCCCTTTGCCGTCGTACACCACGCCAAGATCGCCGGGGTGGCCGCGATGGCTTTCGGCCTTGACCCGTTCGGCGTAGAGCCAGGGGTAGCCCCGGTGCAGGCTAGCCACGGCCGAGTTGCTGACCTGCAACTTTACAAGCTTGCCAGGGAGCCGGGCCAGTTCGGCCAGAAGGGGATGAAGAATAGAAAACATGCAGAATATCCTGAATACCGGGATTCGCGTTCTAGTGCAGGCAACCTTAGCAGACACAGGCGAGGAGATACCAGCTAAACTTGAGTAGAGCAAAGACGAAGAAGTTCAGCTGCCTGAGATTTCCTACCAGACTCGCGAAGCCATCAGGGAAAAACTTGACGACTGGGTTGCCGGGCTTAGCCCAGACCGCTAAATTCTCACCTGTCCCGGGGGAAGAAAGCCACCTGGGCAGGTGCCCCATTTTGTCCCACCCCGCTGCCGCCCACCGCGTCATTTTGTCCCGCCGATGCGCCTATATCGTATACACTTTCTTATTGATTTACAGAGATTTAGGCTGTTTACGAAACAGATCCTCTTGGCACGGGTTTCGCTTTGAACAGGTCACGGCAGGCCCTCTTAACGGACCAGCTACACACCATCACATCAGCGGCGGGAGCACAGCCCGCACAACTTTGCACAAGGAGACCGGTTATGGGAGAAGCAGCCAAGGCATTCTGGGTGAACGAGGAAGACGTCGAAGAAGTATGCATATCGGAGTTCGAGGATATTTCCTACATCTGCACCGGCGTACAGGACGAGCAGTGGAAGTTCGGGACCGATTAGTCAGCTGTTGGGAAGGTCAAACCGGCGGGTGCCTCCCGCCGGTTCCTTTCTTGGCGCAAAAAAGCCGGATCACCGCGCCCGCAGGATCCTGAATCCCCCCACCTTTCCCACCTCTCCTAAATACCTATTACCGCTTGTGATTGTCCACCATTCGTGGTAGTTTTTTGCGCAGTTTTACGGGCATCCAACCCAGGATTGCCCCGGTGCCATTCCTCGTTCCCCCTGATAGCCAAGAGAGACGCGATGGATAAAAACGAGCTTCTGCGCCAGCTGCCCGCCGTTGACCGCCTGCTGAACGCTCCTGCCATGCAGTCCATGGCGACGGTCTGCCCCCACATCATTTTACTCGAAGCGGCGCAGCAGACCGTGGCCGGCCTGCGTCAGGCGGTGCTGGCGGCGGACGCCCAGAGTCACACCCTCGACCTGTCGGTGGACGCCGTGGCGCGTCAGGCGGCCCGGCTGGCGGCTCGCAAGCTGCAACCGTCACTGCGCCACGTCATCAACGCCACCGGCACCCTGCTGCACACCAATCTGGGCCGAGCGCCCTTGAGCGAAAAGGCCCTGGCGGCCATCGATCAGGTCTCACGCACCTACTCCAATCTTGAATTCGATCTGCATACCGGCCAGCGGGGGCACCGCTATTCCCATATCGACGAGCTGCTGTGCCGACTCACTGGTGCCGAAGCTGCCGCCGTGGTCAACAACAACGCCGGCGCCGTACTGCTGGCACTGACAGCGCTTGGCCAAGGCAAAGAAGCCATCGTCAGCCGGGGCGAACTGGTGGAGATCGGCGGCGCTTTCCGCGTTCCCGATGTCATGGCGGCAGGAGGGGTGATCCTCAAGGAAATCGGCACCACCAACAAAACACACCTGAAAGACTATCGCGCCGCCATTGGAGAGAACACCGGCCTGCTACTCAAGGTGCACACCAGCAACTACCGCATCGTCGGCTTCTCGTCGCAGGTGCCCGCCGCAGACATGGTCGACCTCGGCCGCGACCACAACATCCCGGTGATGGAAGATCTGGGCAGCGGCATGCTCTTCGACCTCTCGAGCTACGGCCTGCCCCGGGAACCGACGGTGAGCGAAGCGGTAGCGACCGGAATCGACGTGCTGACCTTCAGCGGTGACAAGCTGCTGGGCGGCCCGCAGGCCGGGCTTATCGTCGGCAAAAAGTGGGCGATCGACAAAATCCGCCATCATCCGCTGGCCCGCGCCCTGCGCATCGACAAGCTGACTTTGGCGGCCCTGGAGGCGACTCTGCGTCACTATCTCGACCAGCAGGAGGCCCTGCGCGAACTGCCCGTACTGCAGATGCTGGCCATGACCGAGGCGGAGGTCAAAAAGCGCGCCCGGCGGCTGCAGCAGAAAATCCGCACCGCTCTGTCCGACCAGGTTGACACGGCCATTGTTGCCGAAGCGTCCCAGGTCGGCGGCGGCGCTCTCCCTTTGACCGAACTGCCCGGCTATGCCGTGGCTCTCACCCCCAGGAACTGCTCGGTGGAAGAGCTGGCCACCCGGCTACGCCAGGGAAACATTCCTGTGGTCGGCCGGCTGCAGGAGGGGCGCCTGCTCCTCAATCCCCGCACCATCTTCGCCGCCGAGGAGCCCCTGGTGGTCACTGCGTTGAAAGAGGCGCTGGAGAACTGACATGAGCCTGAAGACCGAACATCACGTCATCATCGGCACGGCCGGCCACGTCGACCACGGCAAGACGGAACTTATCCGCGCCCTCACCGGAAAGGAAACGGACCGCCTCAAGGAAGAGAAGGCTCGCGGCATTTCCATCGACATCGGCTTTGCCCCTTTTCGTTTGCCCAGCGGCGAGATTGCCGGCGTAGTCGACGTGCCGGGCCACGAACGCTTCATCAGCAATATGCTGGCCGGCATCGGCGGCATCGACCTGGTACTTCTCGTCATCGATGTCAACGAGGGCGTCATGCCCCAGACCCACGAACATCTGCAGATTCTCGACCTGCTGCAGGTTCCCAGAGGCATTGTGGTATTGACCAAATGCGACCTGGCCGAACCGGACTGGATCGATATCGTCGAAGAAGAGGTCCGCGAGGAGATCAGTGGCACCTTTCTCAAGGATGCCCCCTGCTGCCGGGTCTCTTCCATCACCGGCGAAGGGATTCCCGAACTGGTCAAGACCATCGCCGAAGAGGTCAAGGCTTTGGCGAGCAAAGATGCCGACGGCCCCCTGCGCCTCCCCGTCGACCGCCACTTCACCGTGGCCGGATTCGGCACGGTGGTGACCGGCACCCTGCTGTCGGGCACGGTGCGCCCCGGCGACACCCTGGAAGTGCTGCCGCCGGGGGAGACGACCCGCGTGCGCGAGGTGCAGGTGCACAGCAAAAAGGTCGACGCCGCCTTTGCCGGCCAGCGCGTCGCCCTCAACCTGACGGGGATCGAGCGCTCCCGGCTGCAGCGCGGTGCGGTCGTAGGCACCCCGGGCATCTTCGAGCAGACGGACCGCATCGACGTGCGCCTGACCCTGCTCGCCGATGCCCCTCGCCCACTCAAGTTCCGCGATCCGGTGCACTTCTACCTCGGCACCGCCAAGGTGGTGGGGATGGTCGCCCTTCTCGACCGCGACACCATGGAGCCGGGCGAAAGCGCCATCGTGCAGATCCACCTCGATCGTCCCCTGGTCGCTCACCGCGAAGATCGCTTCATCATCCGCTCCTATTCCCCCATGACCACCATCGGCGGCGGCAAGGTCATCGACCCCAAGCCCGTCAAGCACCGCCGCTTCCGCGAGGAGATCATGTCGGCCCTGGCCGAGCTGGAATCGGGGGAGAAATCGTTCCTGCTGCAGAAGCTCAGCCAGCAGGGATGTGCCAGGGTGAAGGAGCTCGAGCTCATCTCCGGCATGGGCAAGGAGCGCATCACCGACCACCTGCAGACCCTGGAACAGGACGGCAAGGTGGTCCTGCTCGGAGACCAGTGGACCATCAGCGAATCGATCCGCTCCTGGCTGCACCAGCTGCAGGAGGAAACCAAACGGTTTCTCGGCCAGAACCCGCTGCTGCCCGGCATTCCCCACGCCACCCTGAAGAACACCCTGCCGGCGACCCTGTCGGCCAAGGGTTTCGAGCAATTGCTGGAACAGGCCGTGGCCGAAGGCCTCCTCGCTCAGCAGGGCGAATGGGTGGCCGTTCACGGCTACGTGCCGACCCCTTCCGAGGCCCAGGCCCCGGAGATCAACCGCATCGAAGAGGCCTACCGCAGCGCCGGCTTTCTGGCCAAGAACAAGCGTGAAATGCTCGATCAGCTCGGCTTGAGCGCCGAGAAGGCCGATCCCTACTTCGGCTTCCTCTTCGCCCAGGGGCGGCTGGTGCGCCTGAGCGAGGAATCCTTCTTCCACCTCGAAACCTACCAGCGGGCCGTCGATGCACTGCGCCAGCACTTCGCCAGCCAGCAGACCCTGACCCTGGCCCAGTTTCGCGACATTCTGGGGAGTGCCCGCAAGCAGACGCAGGCCGTCCTCGAACACTTCGACTCCCTCAAGTACACCATGCGGCGGGGGGACGAACGGGTGGCCTGGAAGCTGCCGCCCGCCTAACCTGAAAATGGAGACAACCATGGCCGAGAAGACACGCCTCAGCAGCCTGGCCCGCAGCGCCGGCTGAGCGGCCAAACTGGGTCCCGAGACCCTGGCACAGGTTCTGTGCCATCTGCCGACATACAAGGACGACAATCTGCTGTCCGCCGCCATTCCCTTCGCCGACGCCGGCATCTACCGCCTCGCCGACGACATGGCACTGGTGCAGTCCATCGACTTCTTCACCCCCGTGGTCGATGACCCCTACCTCTACGGCCAGATTGCCGCCGCCAACGCCCTCTCCGACATCTACACCGTGGGGGGCCGGCCGCTGACCGCCCTGAACCTGGTGGGTTTTCCCACCTGCTCCTTAGGGACGGAGATGCTGACCCGCATTCTGCAGGGCGGAGCCGACAAGGTGCTGGAGGCGGGCGCCGTGGTGGTGGGAGGGCATTCGGTCCAGGATGACGAGCCCAAGTTCGGCCTGGCAGTCACGGGACTGGTCGATCCGCGCCGCATGGTCACCACCCAGGGAGCCAGGCCGGGCGACGTGCTTGTACTCACCAAGCCGCTAGGTACTGGGCTGCTGACCACGGCCATCAAAGGGGAAGTGCTGCAGGATGGAGATATTCCCGAGGCGCTGCAGGGCATGTGTTTGCTCAACCGGCGGGCCAGCGAGATCATGATGGAGGTGGGGATTTCGGCCTGCACCGACGTGACCGGTTTCGGCCTGCTTGGCCACGCCCTCGAGATGGCGGAAGCCAGCGGTGTCTGCCTGGAAATAAATGGGCAAGCCCTGCCGGCCTATCCGCGCGCCCTGGAGATGGCCGACATGGGCCTGGTGCCCGAAGGGAGCTACGCCAACCGCGCCTACTATCTGCCCCGGGTGGAACAGGCGGAGCAGGCGTCCCGCGCCGTGCTCGATCTGCTCGCCGACCCGCAGACCTCCGGCGGCCTGCTCATGGCCGTACCGGAAGCCAGGGCGGACAGTCTCTGTGCCAGGCTGCGTGAAGGGGGCGGTCAGGCCTTCGTCATCGGCCGTGTACTGCCCGCCCCGGCAGCCCGCTTGTGGCTGCGCTGAAAAAAAACCGGCGACCTAGAGGTCGCCGGTGAGTTCCTGTAATCGGTAGATTTTCGGATTAAGGTCGCGCACGCAGGCGACGATCTCCCGCAATCGCTCTTCTTCAACCCCTTCCTCTTCGTCCCGCCCCTGAAAAAAGGCGTACCCCTTGGGCAGGGGCGCATAGCCGCCGTCCTTCATCAGAGAGACGTCCACCTGATCGTTGACGCGCCCCTCGGCCTCCCAGGGATCGCGATAGTTGAACTGACGGGCTACGATGTGCAGGCCGAGGCCGTTGGGAAAGAGGGCCTTGACCTCGAAGGAAAATTCCCGCGGTGCGCTGTAGTGTTCACTGCGCCCCGAACGGGCCATCACCTTGGCTCCCGCCTCGACCAGCAGGTCACGCACGGATTCCAGCGTCATCGGTTTGATATCGGTATCCATCCAAATACTCTCCTCTCCGTTTCATGCATCCAGTCGCAACTCCACGCCCCAGGGCGCCGGTTTCTGACCGTCCCGGGTCAATACCCACAGGGTGGGATAGGCCATGGCCGCGGGGGCTTCGCCGTAGCCGTCCGTCAGGTAGATGATCGCCGCCGGCGGCGGCTGCATGGTGCGGGCATAGTCGAAGACGGGACGCAGGTCGGTGAAACCGCCCCCTTCGTAGACTTCGCTCACGGCGGCGCTGCTGCGAAAGCTGTCGATACGCTGCACGCGGCTGCCGGCGTAGAGGACGGTGAGGTGGCTGTCGCGACTGCGGGCAATACTGAGCAGTTCATGGGCGAAAGTTTCGCGCAATTCCCGGATATTGGTCGAATCGCTGACATCGACCCCCACCAGCAGATTCAGGCGCCGACGCTTGCGCTGGCCGGGGGTTTCGTGGGCAAAGCGGCGATGTTCCCGCTTCCAGGTACTCTGGCGGCCAACGCGACCGGCTGTAGCCACAAACTGGCGCAGCACCTGCTTCCAGGGGATGGGCGAGGGCGCCAGCAGGCCCTCCACCAGTTCGCGCACATCGCCGGGGACTTCGCCGTGACTCTTGCGCCAGGCGTCCTGCACCAGGTCGCGTATGACCTGTTCCGCCAGGGCGGCCGGGGTGCTGTCGGACTCCTGCCAGACCTGGTGATCGTCATGGATCTGCGGCTGACTGTTCAGCGCCGGCTCGATCTCCTCGTTTCCGGCCTCAGCATGCTCGCCCGCATCCTGCTCGGCGTTGCCCAGCCCCTGCCCTTGCTGGTTGCCGGTGTCGAAGGGGCGCTCCAGCAAACGATAATATTCCTCGGCGGCCAACCCCTCCTCCAGCCGCAGACGCTTCGGCAGGGCCGCTTGCGGGGGAAGGTCGGCGATACCCGGGTTGATGGCCAGATCACAGGCCAAATCCCAATCATGACTGTTTCGCTCCTTGCGCCGCAACATGTGCAGATGCAGGACGTGCTTGATGACGTGCTCCAGCAAGGCTCGCTGCTGCGCCGACTCAAAGGAGGCCAGTCGTTCGGGGTTGAAACAGAGGGTCGGGATGCCGTTACGGAAGGTCACCCCCAGGGCTTTGTCCCCCGCCACCTCGCAGCGGCGAAAGCCGAGCAGAAACTGGCCATAAAAGGGGTGCGTCTTGAGCAGGCGCACCACGGCGTTCTCCAGCACCCGCGCCGTCATGGCCTCAGGAGGCCTCGCGGCTGATTTCGCTGATGGCTTCAAAAATCACCCCGTCGTACTCGTCCTTGCTGAGAGTCTGCGCCACCTGGGGCAGGCGCAGCAGCGACTTGACCAGGGCGAAACGCAAATCGCGGGGGAGCACGTCGATGTAGGCGACGAGGTTGCGCTCCTGCGCCAGGGTCATGGCGGCAGAAGTCTCCAGGGCCGTAACCAGGGCATTGAGGGTGGCGGCCTGCTGATCATCGCGCTGGCTGGCCGCTTGATCGGCGACGCGGTCCCAGTCGTCGAGAATATCGGCGGCTGTCAACGGGCGCTCGCTCTGCTCAGCGCACCAGCGCAAAAAGGCCACGGCCGCCTCTTTGCCGACGATGCCGGCATAGACTTCCATCTCCAGCTCGGCAGAAAAACGGCAGTGGCGGCGCAGGGTGCTGACCATCTCCCAAGCCCGCTCCGTCGGCTCCATCTGCATGTCGACGGGGCTGCCCTGATGCGCCAGCAGCTGCGGAAACGCCGCCAGGAACTGCTGTACCCCATCATCGAAACCACGCTGACGGGCGTGGCGGGCCCAGCAGGGGTAATCGGTCTCGACGGTGATCATGACCATGCGGTCGAGCAGGGCGCGGTCGAGGGTCGCCACCTGATAGGTGCCGTCGGGCGGATTGATGGATACCACCACCTTATGTTTGGGCGCCAGCTTGTGGGTGTGCAGAGCGCGGCGCTGCCCCTCCGCCGGCAGCTCGACAAACTGAAAAATGGCCTGCAGGGTATCCTCCTGCTGGGCCCGATTAAGCTCGTCGCAGTGAATGATGGTCGGCTCGTCCTGCTCGGACGGCCACCAGGAGGGACGCGACCAGTGCATGACCTCCCCCTCGCGGTAGGGAATGCCCACCAGGTCGCCGACTTCCATCTGCCCCAGCCGCAGGGGAACGTACTGTCGGCCGATCTCCCGACAGACCTGCAGGATACCCGCCGTCTTGCCGACGCCGCGGTGGCCGACCACGCAGGGGGTTAGGTCCGTGCGGGTGAGGATTTCGCGCAGCACCGTTTTCATCTGTTCGATATTCATCGCTTTGCCTTTCTGCCGGCTTCCGCTCGGGCGGTGTCTGGCAGCTGAATCATAATGCCTGCAACCTGGCGCTGTCCACCCCGGCAAGCAGCATCCCAGAAATCACCACTTGCCGTAAAGGTCTCTTTGCCCTAGGATGGCCACAGCCTTTCATTGACTTGGAGACGAACATGTTCGGACTCGGATTGTTGGAAATTGCTTTGCTCGCCGGCCTCATCGTCCTCATCTTAGGCGTCGGCCCGGCGCGCCGTCTGGCGGAGTCGGCCTACCGCACCTACCGGACGGTGCAGCAGACCAAGCAGGACATCAGGGACAGTCTCCGTGTCGACGCCATCCTCGGCAAAAAGGATCGCAAGCCCTGAGTCGTGCGTTCCCACTTCCAAAAGGAAAGCCCCCGCCGAACCGCTGGCAGGGGCTTTTTTCTTACAGCACAGCCGCCATCAAACCAGCTTGCGGACCGCCTCCAGAGCCGCCTTGTAATCGGGCTCGGTGGTTACTTCCTTGACGATTTCCCGATAGACAATCTTATCGTTAGCATCCACCACCAGTACGGCGCGGGCGAGCAGCTTGAGCTCGTCGATCAGCAGGCCATAGTTGAGACCGAAGGAACGATCCTGGTAATCGGACAGGGTCTTCACCCGGTCGATGCCGGCGTTGCCACACCAACGGTTCTGGGCAAAGGGCAGATCGACGCTGACGGTGTAGACGACGACGTCCTCAGGCAGTTTGGCCGCCTCTTCATTAAATTTGCGTGTCATGGTATCGCAGACGCCAGTGTCAAGAGAAGGAACGACGGTGATGAGGCGCACCTTTCCTTTGGAATCGGCCAGGGTCACGGGCGTGAGGGTGCCGTCGACCACGTGGAAATCGGGGGCGCTATCACCGACCTTGACATCAGGACCGACCAAGGTAACGGGGTTGCCTTTAAAAGTAATGACACCACTGCGCTTTTCGCTCATGAGTCTCTCCTTTGGTCAATTGAGGATTGAATTGGTTATAATTTAAACAGGCTTGCAAAACTTGTCAAGGATTATAACGCACTCTCCTCTTTTTGCAGCAAAGGGCCGGAAAAACCTAGGTACAGACCCCGCAACGACGGCAGCCGGGAAAACAAGGGGGGGTGAGCTGTCCCCTCACGGCGCGGCGATACTCGCTCCACAGGTAGTCACGGCGCACACCGTTGTCGATAATCTCCCAGGGGAAAGGTTCAGATTCACCTCGCTCGCGGGTGACATAAAAATCAGGGTCGAGATCCGTCTGGCGGCAGGCGGCCTTGAGGTTCATACCCTCGGCCAACAGAGGGAGGACAGCGGTCATCCGGCGGTCGCCGCGCGAGAGAAAGGCCTGCAATACGGCGCTGCGCACCGACTCAAAGATGACTTCGCAGTTGGGCAGACGGGCGATGCCGGCCCGAATCTTCTTCATTTTTTTCTCCAGCTCCCTGGCGCTGTCCATGGCCGCCCACTGCAGTGGGGTAAATGGCTTGGGGATGAAGGGATTGACCGACAGGGTCAGGGTACCGAGGCGACCGGTTTGCTTCTGTTCCTCCACCCAGACCTCGCGCACCTTCATGGTCAGTTGCAGCAATTCGTCGATATCATCCTGCGCTTCCGTCGGCAGGCCGATGAGGAAATAGAGCTTGAGGTTGAGGATGCCCCCGGCGGCCAGCAGACGGGCAGCCGCCAGGATCTGCTCTTCGTCGATTCCCTTGTTGATGAGGTCGCGCAGGCGCTGGCTGCCGGCCTCCGGCGCCAGGGCCAGGGTGCGGTGCCCCGATTTGCGGAGGGCGTGCACCTCGTCGGCGGTGAGGGAATCCATACGCAGGCTGGCGACGGAGACCTGCCCTTCCCGCTCGAACATCTCCCGGTTCAGGTCATCGATGGCCGAGTAATCCGACACGGCGGCACCGACCAGGCCGATCTTACGATGCTCACAGAGCCCTTGTTCGATCTGCGGTAGCAGGGACTGCAGGGAGCGCTCGCGGGCCGGCAGATAGATGAAACCGGCGGCACAGAACCGACAGCCGCGGGAGCAGCCACGGGAAATCTCCACCAGCGACATGTCGGCGAAAGCCGTGTCCTGGGTGTGCACATAGGAACGGCTTTCACTGGTATCAAGCTCTCTCACCCACTGGCGCTGTACCTGCGGCGGCGCCCCGGCCTGAGGCACTATCGCCGCCAGGCTGCCGTCCTCGCCGTAGGTCACCTCGTACAAGGAGGGCACGTAGACGCCGGGGATGGCAGCCAGGGTTCTGAGCAGCTCGCCCCTCGGCAGTTCCAGGCGGGTCAGTTGCTCAAGCAGGGGCGGCAGAATCACCTCCCCCTCGCCCACGGCGAAAAGATCCATGATGTCGGCCAGGGGCTCGGGGTTCAGAAAAGCACAGACGCCGCCACAAATAATCAGGGGATGGCTGTCTCCGCGCTCGGACGCGTAGAAAGGCAGGCGCCCCAAGCGGAAAAGGGTCGGCAGATGGACGTAGTCGTTTTCAAAGCAGATGGAAAAAGCCACGACATCAAAGTCGGCCAGAGGCCGCTGGGACTCCAGGGAAAAGAGCGCCGTCCCAGTTTTTTCGTGTTCCTTCAGATCGGCGGGATCTGGGAGAAAAAAGCGCTCGCAGAGGATGTCGTCATGGCTGTTGAGCAGATGATAGACGGTCTGAAAACCGAGATTGCTCATGGCCTGGTAATAGGTGTTGGGAAAGACCAGGGCAATGGTCAGGCGGCCACCCCAGGGTTTCGGCTGGCTGCCCTTCTCTTTTTCTAGGCGGCTTTTGGCGTGAGAGATCAAGTGTCGTGACATGGGGATCATCCTGGGGGCTGACGTTGTCTGCACTATGGCATCATTCGGGAGCCGGGTAAAGAGGCGCGCACAAAAAAAGGGGACCGCAAATGCGGTCCCCGAGACGAGGGAGTCTACCAATTCATGAGTGACCAAATACAGCCGGCACGGCTCCTTATGGCAGCAGGCGGAGATCCGCTGTCAGAAGGTATTGCGCCCGCACGGCACAAGGAAATCCATCTACGGCCCTGCTCGGCGTTTTTTCAAACCACGAGCATCGAACCGCTAGAGATCAAAGATCTATTCTGGCCGGGCCTAGTCGACCCGTTTGCGCAGAAACGTCGGAATGTCGTATTCCATTTCTTCACCGCCACCGGAAGCCCGCAGGCTGAAGGGGACTTCTTTCTGGCGGTCGCGAATGAACGTGGGCAGATCGCGATCGACCTTTCCGAGGGTGGCAGCCGCCCGGTTTTTCAATTCTTCGGCATGCCGCCCGCTCTTCTCGAAAGAAGGGCCGAACCCGGTGGCGATGGCCGTAATCTTGATACGGTCGCCGAGTTCTTCGTTGATAACCAGACCGGTGATGATGTTGGCTTCCTCGTGCACCTTCTCGTGAATGATGCGGGAAGCCTCGTCGAACTCTTCCATGGTCATGTTGGAGGAACCGGAGATGTTGACCAGCACCCCTTTGGCGCCCGAGATGTCGATATCTTCCAGCAGCGGGCTGCTGATGGCCTGGTGGGCTGCTTCGGCGGCCCGCTTTTCGCCTTCGGCCAGACCGATGCCCATCATGGCCATGCCGCGCTCGCTCATGATGGCCTTGACGTCGGCAAAGTCGACATTGATGAGTCCGCTGGTGGTGATCAGGTCGGAAATCCCCTGGACAGCCTGTAGCAGAACGTCATCCGAAGGTTTGAAAGCATCGAGGATGCTCATGTTCTTGCCAGCCAGGCCCAGCAGGCGATCGTTGGGGATAACGATCAGCGAGTCGACGACGTCCTTGAGCTCTTCGACGCCCTGCTCGGCCTTTTTCATGCGCTGCTTGCCTTCGCGGGAGAAGGGCTTGGTAACGACGCCGACGGTCAATGCCCCCATTTCCCGGGCGACTTCAGCGATGATCGGCGCCGCGCCGGTGCCGGTGCCGCCGCCCAGTCCGGCCGCTATGAAGACCATGTCGGCGCCATCGAGGATTTCCTGCAGACGGGACTTGTCTTCCCGAGCCGCCTCGCGTCCCACCTCGGGATTGGCGCCAGCGCCCAAGCCCTTGGTGAGCTTGGAGCCCAGCTGAATCTTCATCGGAGCCTTGTTGGTTCTCAGCGCCTGCGCATCGGTATTGGCGCAGATGAATTCCACCCCTTCCACCTGCGAGGAGATCATGGTATTGACCGCATTGCCCCCGCCGCCACCGATGCCGATTACCTTGATTTTCGCTCTCTGGTCGATACTTTCATCAAATTCAAACATATAGCTCCCTCCGTTCTGGTTTGGGGGCCGATTCTCCGCAACCGGTTATCCCCGTTTATAGATTCACTTCCCGAACTGCTTCTTGCCAATCAGAAAAATTCGTCGAACCACTCTTTCATGCGCCGCACCACCTTGTCGAAGACGTTGGTCTGACCGATGCTGAAATTGCGGCTACTCATGTTCCGGCTGCCATACTTCACCAGACCGACGCCCGTAGCGTAAATGGGCGAGTTGACAACGTCGGTCAAACCGCCGATATCCCTGGGAACGCCGCGCCGCACCGGCAGATTGAAAATCTGTTCGGCCAGTTCTGGCATACCCGGCAGAATGCAGGTGCCACCGGTAATGACGACACCCGAAGCAATCAGGTCTTCGTAGCCACTGCGGACGATCTCCCGATTCACCAGGGAAAAAATCTCTTCCACCCGCGGCTCGAGAATTTCGGCCAGCAGCTGGCGGGAGAGCACCCGAGGCTCGCGCCCACCCACCGAGGGCACTTCGATGGTCTCATCCTTGCCGACCATGGAAGAGAGGCAGCAGCCATAGGCCTGTTTGATCTTTTCCGCCTCGGCCATCGGCGTACGCAGACCGACGGCGATATCGTTGGTCAGGTGATTCCCGCCCAGGGAGAGCACCGAGGTGTGCTTGATGGCCCCATCCACGAAGATGGCGATATCCGTGGTGCCGCCACCGATATCGATCAGGGCGACGCCCAGCTCCTTCTCGTCGGGGGAGAGCACGGCCTCCGAGGAAGCGAGCTGCTCCAGGACGATATCAGCCACATCCACATCCGCCCGGTTACAGCTTTTGACGATATTCTGGGCGCTGGCCACGGCCCCGGTGACGATATGCACCTTGGCTTCCAGGCGCACGCCGCTCATACCCAGAGGCTCCTTGATGCCGTCCTGGTCGTCAATGATGAACTCCTGGGGCAGAATATGGATGACCTCCCGGTCCATGGGGATGGCGATGGCTTTGGCGGCGTCGATCACCCGGCGGATGTCGTCGTCGTTCACCTCGCGGTTCTTGATGGCGATGACTCCCTGGGAGTTGAAGCCTTTGATATGTCCACCGGCGATGCCGGCGAAGACCGACTTGATCTCGCAACCCGCCATGAGTTCGGCTTCCCGCAGGGCTTTGCGGATGGCCTCCACCGTGCTTTCGATGTTGATCACCACCCCCTTGCGCAACCCCTTGGACGGGCTGGTGCCAATCCCCACGATATCCAGCCCCTCGTCGGTCATATTGCCGACGATGGCGCAGATCTTGGTGGTACCGATGTCCAAGCCGACGATCAGGTTGTCCTTCTTCGTGCTCATAACGTACCCCTTCCTTTAAAACTAGCCCTTTTGTGTGGTGGTGCGGTTGTCCACCTTCACGATCACACGGTCCAGTACATTGAGATCAATATATTTCAGTCCCGGCAGCCTCGGTTCGAGTTCCTTGTAGATCTCTTCGAGGCGGTCAAGCTTGAGTTCGTAATTGGCGTGGCCCATGTGCACCGGCACGCCCCCCACGTAGGTAAACAGATCGATGCCGGAAGCCGGATCAAGGTGCAGCTCGGACACATCTTCCAGCCCGAAACGGCTCCGGGTCTGCAATATTCTTATCAGGCCGACAGCCTCGCGCAGCAGCTTGCGTGACTCTTCCGGCTTTTCCAGCAAAAAACCGCGATCAATACCGGTGATCACCGGATAATCCAGCCGGTCTTCCGACTCCAGCACCTTGAACAACGTGCCATCGGCGTCCATGTAGTAGAGGTAGCCGAGACTGACAATAGCCAGGGGTTTCCGCTCTTCAACGCGAATCACCACGGTTCTGGGCAGCACCCTTTCGACCTGTGCGCGGGAAATCCACAGATTTTCCTCGATTTTGCTGCCGATCAAGGCCAGGTCCAGATCAAAAATGCTGGTGCCCGGCTGGATATCGGACAGGGCCAGAATGTCCTCTTCGCTGACCCGCTGCGCCTGTTCAACCTGAATGGTTTCAAGGCGGAAATAATCGGAACTGAAGATCATGCGCAGGCCGATGAAGCTGCCGCTGGTGATGAGGGCGACGCTGCCGACAAAGACGGTGAAGCGCAGCGTGCGCCGGAAGATCTTTCCCCAGTCACGGGGCTGCTTCTCCCGGCGGCGCCGGTTTTCTTTCACCCGGCTCTTTTTCTGTCCCTTTAAATCGCGCATGATCCCCGTCTTGTCCGTTCGCGCTTCTGCCTATTTTCCCAGTCCGGCGTCTTCCAGAATCCGCTGGGTCAGTTCCGCAAAATCCAATCCCGCCTGTTGTGCCGCTTTGGGTAACAGGCTTGTTTCGGTCATCCCTGGAATGGTGTTGGCCTCCAGGCAGTAGAATTCTTTTTCGCGCACCATAAAATCGATTCGCGCTGCCCCGGAGCAGCCCAGCACCCGATAAACGTCTTTCGCCACCTGCTGCACCCGGTGGTACAGCGCACTGTCGAGGGGGGCGGGGAGTATATACTCCGTCTGACCGGCCGTGTACTTGGCATGGTAGTCGTAAAATCCCCCTTTCGGGGCAATCTGGATGATGGGCAAGGCTTCCCCTGCCAACACCCCTACCGTGATCTCCATACCCTGGATAAAATCTTCCACCAGCACATGATCGTCATGCTGCAGGGCTTCCTGCAATCCCGCCGCCAGCTCCTGTTCATCCCGGACGATGCTGATGCCTATGGTGGAGCCTTCCCGGGCCGGCTTGACGACCAGAGGGAAGTGACGGCATTTTTGGAGAAAAGCCTCCAGGTTTTCACCTTTTCTGTGCACCTGAAAAGCCGGCGTCGGCAGTTCGTGGTAGAGGAGTATCTTTTTGGTCGTTTCCTTGTCCATGGCCAAACTCGAAGCCAGCACACCGCTCCCTGTATAGGGGATCTGCATCATTTCGAGCAGACCCTGGATGGTGCCGTCCTCGCCATAGCGGCCGTGCAGCGCAATAAAGGCCACTTCTATTTGCTCTTCGACCAAACGCAGCGCGATATCTCTGCCGGCATCCAGCCCCACGGCCTGGTATCCAGCCCCCTGCAGGGCGGCAAGAACCGCTTTGCCCGTTCGCAAGGACACCTCACGTTCGGCGGAGAGTCCGCCCATGAGAACCGCTACTTTTTTCTGCTTCAACTCCTGCCGTGTCATATCCATTCATCCCTGGCAGGCAGCTCGTCGCTGCCGATAATTTTTACTTCGGGTTCGAGGTTGACGCCCTGACAGGCTCGCACCCTTTCTCTGATCTGGTCGATTAAACTCAAAATATCTCTGGCTTTGGCTGTCCCCGTATTGACGATGAAGTTGGTGTGCCGCTCGGAGACTTTGGCCCCCCCCTGCGAAGCGCCGCGCAAGCCGGCTTCATCAATCAGTCGCCAGGCCTGCCTGCCGGTCGGGTTTTTAAAAACGGAACCGGCGTTGGCGCCACCCACGGCATGGGCCTGACGGCGGTGCGCCATGCGTTCCCGATAAACAGCTTGTAACGCCGACGGCTCGGCAGTCGTCATGGCGAGGGTTGCCTCAACCAGCAGCGATTGCGGGGGCAGCTCGCATCGGCGATACGCGAAGGAAAGAGCGGCCGCCGGACGGCTGATTTCCCCTTCCGGAGTGGCCAGCACCACCTCTGTCACGACACCTGCCATCTCCTGCCCTCCTGCCCCGGCGTTCATGGCTATCGCTCCCCCCAGACTCCCGGGGATCCCCGCCATCGCTTCCATCCCCTTCAACCCCTTTTCCACACAGAGTCGAATCAGGTGCGTCACCGGCAGGCCGGTCTCGGCCACCACCCTCCCGTTCTCCTGGAATTGCAGCTGGCGAAGGTTGGCGAGATTCAGAACGGCTCCCCGGATGCCTCCGTCCCGCACCAGCAGGTTGCTGCCGCTGCCGATGGCCAGCCAGGGACAGTGCGCCGCCTTCAATAACCGCAGGGCCGTCAGCACATCCTCGCGGTCGGCCGGCTGAATAAAGAGATCCGCCGGGCCTCCCACCCGCCAGCTGGTGTGAGCGGCCATTGGCTCATTTTTAAGGACCGATCCCCGCAGGGAATCTTTTAAGCTTTCAAAGAGCGATGACACCTTAGCCTTTATCCTGCAGGTACTTGGCTAATTTTTCGCCGACCTGCCAGACGTTGCCGGCCCCGAGGGTGATGACGATATCCCCCTCCTTCACCAGGCCGGCCAGATGATCGACCACCGCATCGGCACCGGCGATATAATGCACATCCTTGTGGCCGTGCCCGGCGATCCCGGCCGCCAGATCCGCGGCCTCCACCCCTTCAATCGCCTCCTCGCCGGCGGCATAGATATCCATGACCACCAGATGATCGGCCTGATAGAACGCGGTGACGAAATCATCAAACAACGCCTTGGTGCGGCTGTAGCGATGAGGCTGAAATACCGCCACCACCCGCCGATCCCAACCCGATCGGGCCGCCGCCAGGGTCACCTTGATTTCGGCCGGATGGTGGCCGTAGTCGTCGATCACCATGATTTTGCCGTCGTCGTGGCGGACCTGGAATCGACGCTGCACCCCGCCGAAATCGTGCAAGCCCTCCGCGATGGTGGCGAAGGGGATATCGAGCTCGCTGGCCACGGCGATCGCGGCCAAGGCGTTGAGTACGTTGTGGCGACCCGGCATATTGAAGGAGACACGTCCCAACTCCTCTGAGCCCTGGTGAAGGACGAAGGAGGTGCGATGCCCCTCATGCCGGATATCGGTGGCGTAAAAATCGGCCTGACTGGCCAGTCCGTAGGTGACGAAACGCTTCTTGACCCGGGGGATCAGGGCCTGAATATTGGCATCGTCCAGACAGAGAACCGCCAGCCCGAAAAATGGCACTTTATTGATGAATTCCACGAAGGTGTCGCGGATATGATCCATGTCGCGGTAATAATCGAGATGATCCGCATCGACGTTGGTCACCACGGCGATGGTCGGGGACAGTTTCAAAATCGTCCCGTCCGATTCGTCCGCTTCCGCTACCAGAAACTTGCCCTGTCCGAGTTTGGCATTGGACCCCAGGGAGTCGAGGCGCCCGCCGATCACCGCAGTGGGGTCGATGCCGGCGTGGGAAAGAATGGTGGCGACCATGCTGGTGGTGGTAGTTTTGCCATGGGTGCCGCCGATGGCGATGCCGTATTTCATGCGCATCAGTTCAGCCAGCATTTCGGCCCGCGGGATCACCGGGATCAGGCGACGGTGGGCTTCCACCACTTCGGGGTTGTCCTTGCGCACTGCGGTAGAGATGACCACCACATCGGCGTCGCCAATATTCTCGGCCTGATGGCCGTAGACAATCGCTCCCCCCAATTCTACCAGGCGCTTGGTGATCTCCGACTCGCGCAGGTCGGAGCCGGACACCTGGTACCCGAGGTTCAACAGAACCTCGGCAATGCCACTCATACCGATGCCGCCGATGCCAACAAAATGGATTTTCCTGATTTTCCCATACATAAGAAACCCTCTTTCAGCCGATCACTTCCCGGCACTGCTTCAGGATGCTGTCGGCAGCGCCCTGAATACCCAGGGCTTTGGCCGCGCTGGCCATGGTGACCAGCTGGTGGTGATCGTAAATCATGTTGCGAATCAGGGTCGCCAGACTCTCACCGCGCAACTCCGACTGAGGAACCATCAGGGCGGCGCCTTTGACGACCAGGGCGCGGGCATTGGCGCTCTGGTGATCCCCCGCCGCATGGGGATAGGGGATGAGAATAGCCGGACGACCGCAGGCGGTCAGTTCCGTCAGGGTCGTCGCCCCCGCCCGGCAGAGCACCAGGTGCGCTTTACTGTAGGCAGCGGCCATGTCATCGATAAACGGCAGCACCTCCGCCGAGCTCCAACCGGCCTCGACATACTCGGCCCGGACCTTGTCCAGATCCTCGGCGCCGCTCTGGTGAATAATCAGCAGGCGGTCGCGCAGATCCTGCATATGCCGCAAAGCCGCAACCATGGCCTCATTGATGGCGCGCGCTCCCCGGCTGCCGCCAAAGACCAGCAGGGTCGGTTTTCCCTGGGGCGGGGCCGGACACTGCTCCATCCCCTGTCGGGGCGGATTTCCCGTCAACACGGTCTTGCCTTCCGGAAAAGCCTGCGCGGCTTCCGGAAACGAGATGCAGATTTTGTCGGCCCAGCGGGACAGCAGCCGGTTGGTCAGTCCTGGCCAGGCGTTCTGCTCGTGCAAAATAAACGGGATGCCTTTGAGGCGAGCCGCAACCCCGACGGGGCCTGAGGCATAGCCACCTACGCCAATGACGACATCCGGTCTGAATTCTTCTAGCAGACGCATAGACTGCCGGATGCTTTTTATCAACTGGGGTGCCAGAGCCAGTTTGGTGCCGAGGCTCTTGCCGACAAACCCGCCGATGTCAATAGTGGACAGGGGCCAGCCCAAGGTCGGCAGGACTTTGGCCTCCAGTCCCTTTTGGGTGCCGACGAAATGGATCACCGCCTCGGGGTCGCTCTCCTTCAACCGTTCGGCAATCGCCACGGCGGGGAAAAGATGGCCACCGGTGCCTCCTCCGGCCAACAGAAGTCTCATAGGCCCTCTCCTTTCGCCTGGCGGGATACGCTGAGCAACACACCGACAGCCAGCAGGGTTGTCACCAGGCTGGTGCCTCCATAGGACAGGAAGGGAAGAGCCAACCCCTTGGTCGGCAGCATCCCCATGACGACGGCGAAGTTGACGAATGCCTCCAGGCCGATGAGGAGGGATATGCCGAAGGCGAGGTATTTTCCAAAATCGTCCGGCGCCGCCATGGCCGCCCGGATGCCTCGCATGACCAAAAGGAGGAACATGGCGGTGACGATGAAAACGCCGGCGAACCCCAGTTCTTCGCCGATGACGGAGAAGATGAAATCCGTATGGGCTTCCGGCAGATAAAACAGCTTCTGTTTTCCTTCGCCCAAGCCATTGCCGAAAAGACCGCCGGTGCCGAAGGCAATCCAACTCTGAATGATCTGGAACCCGGTATTGGTCGGATCATCCCAGGGATTGAGAAAAGCAAAAATACGGCGACGGCGGTAGTCGACGTTCATCACCAGAAAATACAGAAATGGCGTCGTCAGAATGATCGCCGACAGAAAATAGACGAGGCGCGTCCCCGCCACAAAGAGCATGACCATGGCCACACAGCCCAGCGTAATGGCGCCGCCCAGGTCCGGCTGCAGCAGAAGGAAAAAGAGGAGCATCGCCAGCACCAGCATATAGGGGAGGAATCCCCAGGTCAGGCTCTTGATCTTGTCCTTTTTCTTGGCCAAGGAATGGGCCATGTAGAGGATGAGCCCCAGCTTGGCCAGTTCCGACGGCTGAATGGAGATGCCTGCCAGCCGAATCCAGCGCGAGGCACCGCCGGCGTTCGAACCCAGTCCCGGCAGAAAGACCGCCCCCAGCAACAGGACGCAACCAAAAAGGAAAGGCACAGCCAGTCGCCTCAGGATTTGATAATCAACATGCATCACCGCGGCCATAAGGGCGAACCCCAGCATGGCATAGACGCCCTGGCGCTTGAGAAAATAGAAGCCATCCGCATAACGCTTGTCCGCCATGATCGAGGACGAGGAATAGACCATGACCACGCCGAGGCAGGTCAGCACGACCGCCAGCAGCAAAATGGTATTGTCGAATCCCCCCCGTGTCTCCATGTCAGTCTCTCTTCGTTTCCGGCAGGCCCATGACCAGGGCAGCAAAACGCTCTCCTCGCTCGATATAGCTGGAGAACATGTCGAAACTCGAACAACCGGGGGAAAGCAGCACTGTTCCACCCTCAGGTGTCAGTTCATGGGCGAGGCGCACCGCTTCTTCCAGACTGGCCGCCCGTACGGTGTGCGTCAAGCTTCCCAGAGACTCGGCGATACGCTCCGCCGCCTGCCCGATGAGGATAAGGTGGCTCACCCTGTCTTTGACCACCTCAACCAGGGGCAGGTAATCCCCCCCTTTGTCCTTACCGCCAGCGATCAGGGTGACCGGTGCCGTCAGACCGGAAAGGCTCTTGACGACGCTACCGACATTGGTCCCCTTGGAATCGTCGTACCAGGTCACCCCGTTCAGGGTGCGAACGGGCACCATGCGGTGGGCGAGACCACCGAATTGGCAGGCTGCCCGCCAGGCCGTCGTAGCCGGACAGCCTTCGAGCAGGGGCGGGATCAAAGCTGCCATAACATTTTCGACGTTGTGCAGTCCCTTGAGCCGCAGTTCGGCCAGAGGAAATCGATGGGTTTTCCCTTGCCAGTTCCAGACGATATGCGTTCCGTCACATCCCATCCCCTCCTCCAGAACCCGAGCCGAGGAAAAATAGACATGCCGGGCGGTGAGGTTTTTGCCAAGGGCGCACACTGCGTTGTCTTCGGCGTTGAGCACAGCGACGTCGCCGTCGGTCTGATTGGCGAAGACCCGCGCCTTGGCCTGCACGTAAGCATCCATGTCCGCATAGCGGTCGAGATGATCTTCACTGATATTCAGCAGCAGAGCGTAGCGGGGGCGGAAGTGCTGGATCGCTTCGAGCTGAAACGAAGACAGCTCGGCCACCAGCCACTGCCAGGGTCCCGCATCGACCGCCTCGATCAGCGGCGTTCCCAGGTTCCCCCCCACAAAGGTCTCTTTTCCCCAGGCCTGAAGCACTTCGCCCATGACCGTCGTCGTGGTCGACTTGCCGTTGGTGCCGGTGATGGCGATCAGCGGAGCCTCGAGCTCCTCATAGGCGACTTCAATTTCACCAACCACGGGCACGCCAGAGGCCGCGGCCTTGGCGATGGCCGGGACAGTCAGGGGAACCCCCGGGCTGACGGCGATCAGATCGGCCTCTTGGAAAAGCGCTTCCGTATGGCCGCCAAAATCGGTGGCGGTGTTTTTCGGCAGACGCGCCAGGCCTTCGATCCGTTCGGCAGAGCGCTGATCCGACAGGGTGACACGGGCGCCACGGCGGCTGAAATAGGCGCACAGAGCCACACCTGTGCGTCCCGCGCCTACCACGACTATCTGCTTTCCCGTGAAATCCCGCTTCATGCTACCTCAGCTTCAGGGTGGAGAGGGCCACCAGAGCCAGAATGATGCTGATGATCCAGAACCTGACGATGATTTTCGGTTCCGGCCAGCCCTTGAGCTCAAAGTGATGATGGATGGGCGCCATGCGGAAAATCCGCTTGCCGTAAAGGCGAAACGAGGTCACCTGAAAAATAACGGACAGCGCCTCGACCACAAATATGCCGCCAACAATGACCAGGACAATCTCCTGCTTGGTGATAACCGCGATCGTCCCCAGGGCGCCCCCCAAAGAAAGGCTACCCACATCGCCCATAAAAACCTGGGCGGGATAGGTGTTGAACCAGAGAAACCCCAGCCCTGCCCCCACCATGGCCCCACATAACACCGCCAATTCACCCGCCCCCTGGACGCTGCTGATCTGCAGGTATTCGGCCAGCCTGGCGTTTCCGGCCAGATAGGCAAAGAGCAGATAGGTGCCGGAGGCGATGATCATCGGCCCGATGGCCAGTCCGTCCAGTCCGTCCGTCAGGTTCACGGCGTTGCTGGCGCCGACGATAACGATCATGGCGAAGGGAATGTAGAAGATTCCCAGATCGGGCACAACCCCCTTGAAGAAGGGGAAAGCCAGGGTCGTCTGAAAGGGCGGGTAGACATACAGGGCGGATGCCGCCGCCAGCGATATCAGCATGAGCCACAGCATTTTCTGCCGGGCTGAAAGACCGTCGCTGCTCTTGAGTTTCACTTTGCGGTAGTCGTCGATAAAACCGACCACGCCAAACCCGACAGTGACCAGCAGGGTCACCCAGACATACAAATTGGTCAAATCAGCCCACAACAGCGTCGGCCCGACGATGGCCAGCAGGATCAGCGTCCCTCCCATGGTGGGCGTCCCCTCTTTCTTGAAGTGGGATTCCGGTCCTACCTTACGAATGGTCTGGCCGATCTGCAGCCTGGAGAGCTTCTCAATCACCCAGGGGCCGATGATAAAGGCGATCACCAGGGCCGTAATCGTCGCGTAGATGGCCCTAAAGGTGATAAAACGGAACACATAGAGAGCCGAAAACTCCGTGTGCAATGGATAGAGCAGATGATAAAGCATGGGTGCCCTTACCTTTCCGTTTCGATTGGAAAAAATCCAGGGGCCAGCAGGGCGGCCGAGATCTTTTCCATCCGCATGCCTCGCGACCCCTTTATCAGGATCCTGTCATCGGGCTGCAGCCATGACTGCAGCCAGCAACACGCTGCCTCGGCCGTGTCGACCACGTGCAGGTGCGCGGCATCGAGCCCGCCTTCCTTGGCGCCTTCCGCAACTTTCCCGGCCTTCTCGCCCATCAACAAAAGGGCGTCTACCTGGCTGGCTGCCTCCCGCCCCAGTTCTCTGTGCAGGGCATCGGACTCTTCCCCCAGTTCAAGCATGTCGCCGAGAACAGCCAGGCGGCGGCCCGTCCCCGACAAATCGTTCAGGGCGTCGAGCGCGGCCCGCATGGAGGAGGGATTGGCGTTGTAGCTATCCTCGATCAACTGGGCGCCATTGGCCAACCGAAACAGTTCCATGCGCCCGCGGATGGTGCGAAAAAGGGACAGCCCGCGCGCGATGACCTCGCCATCCACCGTCATCGCTACCGCCGCAGCGGCCGCAGCCAGCGCGTTGGCGACATTGTGCCTCCCCGGTACGGACAGGGTGACCGGCCAGCGTCCGTTCGGCAAGACCAGGTCGAAAGCGATCTTATCTCCCTGGACCACAACGGCCTCGGCGCGCACATCGGCCTGCGGATTGAGGCCGAACAGGATCCGATGGACGCCGTTGGCCACGGGCAATGCCAGGACTCGGTCGTCATCGGCATTGATTACCGCCGTGGTCTGAGGCTGCAGCGACTCGAACATCTCGCCTTTGGCTCTCGCCACCCCTTCGAGTCCATGCAGGGTTTCCAGATGCGCCGGCCCGACATTGGTGATCAGTCCGATGGTCGGCGATGCAATCTGAGCCAATCGGGCAATTTCTCCCCTGGCGCTCATCCCCATTTCCAGAACCACCCAGCGGTGGGTGGCCTCCAGACGGAACAACGTCAAGGGCAGGCCGATAAGATTATTGAAATTTCCTTCCGTCTTCAGACCAGGCCCGGTCTGCGACAGGATGGCGGCCAGCATTTCTTTGGTGGTTGTCTTGCCGGCGGTGCCGGTGATCGCCACCAGGGGGCCTCTATAGTGGGAGCGAACCGCCGCCGCCAGGTCGCCGAGAGCCTTGAGGGTATCCTCTACCCGGATGATGGGCACGGGCAGGCCGGCCACCACCTCTTCACTCAGACAGGCCGCCGCTCCATTCTGGACCGCCTGGCCCAGATAGTCGTGACCGTTGTAATGCGGGCCGACCAGGGGCACGAAGAGTTCCCCCGGCCGAATAGTGCGGCTATCCGTGGAAACACCTGTCACCATCACCTGAGAATGGGGAGGAGTCAGGATTCCCGCGACCATGCGGGCTATTTTCTGAACAGGCAGTTCCATGCCTTCACTCCTCGGAGGCCAGTGCTTGCCGCAATTCCTCGCGATCGTCGAAATGATGTTTTTCGGTACCGATAATCTGGTAGTCTTCGTGGCCTTTCCCAGCGACCAGAAGAATGTCGCCCTCCCCGAGGGTCGAAACGGCGTAACGAATGGCCTTCCGGCGGTCCGCCAGCACGACAAAGCCCCGGCAACCATTTTGGCCCTCGTCGAGGCTGATTTCCTGCGGGTAGTGGCGCTCGATTCCCGGCCGCACTTCCGCCAGTATGGCGAAGGGATCTTCCGTGCGGGGGTTGTCGGAGGTCAGCACCACCAGATCGGCATAACGCGCGGCGACTTCCCCCATGACCGGGCGTTTGCTGCGGTCCCGGTCACCGCCGCAACCGAACACGGCGACAAGCCGCCGGGGCTGCAGATCCTTAAGGGTCGAGAGGACCTTATCCAGGGCATCGCCGGTGTGGGCATAATCCACCAGGATTAATGCCCCGCGGTCATTTTCGATGCGCTCCAGCCGTCCCGGCACCATGGCCGCCTCAGCAATTCCCGCTGCCACGAGGGGCGCTTCCAGGTTAAGAGCCAATCCCGCGGCAAACGCACAGAGAATATTCTGCAGGTTGAACTGGCCGACCAGAGACGATTTCAGGTCGATTTCATCTTGAGCGGTGCTGATTCTGGCCGCGATGCCTTCAACATTCAGCTGCGCCTCTTTGACCCGGACCATCGCCTGCTCCGTGCAGCCACAGGTCAAAACGCCAGAAAGTTCGGCGGCCAGGCGTTTGCCGTAGGGGTCATCGATGTTGACCACCGCCCTGCCGCCACAGGAAGGCAGCAGCCGGCGAAAAAAAGCGGCCTTGCTGGCATAATATCCCTCCATGGTGCCGTGATAATCCAGGTGTTCCGGCGTCAGGTTGGTAAAGATGCCGACGTCAAAGCAAATGCCTTCGACACGATACTGCTCCAAGGCATGGCTCGAAACCTCCAGGACCAGTGCATCGGCACCCTGAGCGCGAAAATCGGCCAAGGTCCGCAGGAAATCTACCGACTCAGGGGTTGTATGGCTGGAGGGCAACTCGGCCTTGCCATAGCGGTAGTTGACGGTTCCAAAGACGGCCGGTTTTTTTCCGGCAGTCCGCAGAATAGCTTCGAGCAGATACGTTACCGTGGTCTTGCCGTTGGTGCCGGTCACGCCGACCACAGGAATATCGGCAGTCGGATTGCCATAGAACGCATGGGCGGCCAGAGCCATGGCCTGTCGGGCATTTTCCACCCGGACCAGCGTCACCCCTTCCGGAAGGTTCAGTGGCTTCTCGGCAAAAACAGCGACGGCGCCACGGGCAATGGCGTCCTCGACAAAGAGATGACCGTCAGCTTTGGTCCCCGGCAGGGCGAAGAAGGCACCACCCTCGACCACCTGCCGGGAGTCATAAAACAACCCGGTGATTATCTGGGTCTGGGGCCCCGCTACCTGGCAGGCCGGTATCTTTTCGATCATCTCAAAAAGTTTCATAGAGTCAGGTTATTCCTTGTCCTGGCTAAGGGGGACAGTTCATCCGGTCAGGCCGGCGGCGCCAACTTCACCCAGACTTCCTGTTCGTATCGAATCGGTTCACCCGGCCGGGGCGACTGCTCCACGACGCGGCCGCTGCCTCTCAACTGAATATTCAGGCCGGTCCTTTCCATGGTCTGGAGCACCTGCCTGTAACTCTGTCCCTGGCAATCCGGCATACGCACGCCTTCATGACCGTTTTCATTCCAGGCCGCCTTGAGGTTTTTGTTCAGCGGAAAGGCTGAAGCCTCCACAGAGGGAGGTGTCGAGGCCACGTAGGTCGGCGCCGTGGCCGGTACCTTCAGATAGTGGAGCGACTTGGCGGCAATGCGCGAGAAAATCGGCGCCGCGACCAGTCCGCCATAGGCTTTCCCCTCCGGTTCATCCACCACCACCAGAATGACCAGGCGGGGATCATCCACTGGCACCAGGCCGACGAAAGAGGAAACCCGCTTGTCCGCTGAATATCCCCCTGTAACCGGATCGACCTTCTGAGCCGTTCCCGTCTTGCCGCCGACGCGATAACCGGCCACGGCCCCCATCGTTCCGGTGCCGCCCTCTTCCGTTACCTGGCCCATCATCTGGCGGACCCGGCTGGCGACATCCTCTGAAACGACCCGGCGAACCACGCGGGGGCTGTTCTTTTTAATGATCTGCCCATTGGTGTCCACCACCCTGTCGACCACATAGGGCTTCATCAGGTTGCCGCCATTGGCCAGGGCCGCCGTAGCTGCCACCAGCTGAATCGGCGTCACGCTCAAACCCTGTCCGAAGGAGATGGCCGCCAGATCGATTTCAAACCAGTCGGACGGCTTGCGGATCAACCCTTCCGCCTCGCCAGGCAGATCAATGCCTGTTTTGTCGCCAAAGCCAAAGTCCCGGATATAGCGGTAATAACGCTCGCGCTCCAGAGCTTTGCCTATTTTGGCCGACCCCACATTGGAGCTGAACTTGAGAATCTCACCGACATTCAATTTTCCGTAGGGGCGGTGGTCATGAATCACCTTGCCGCCTACTGCCAGCTTGCCGTTCTCACAGTCAATTTTCTGAGAAGCCTTGATGACCCCCTCATTCAAAGCGGCGGCGATAAGAAACACCTTGAAGGTGGAACCGGGCTCAAAAGCATCGGTTATCGACCGGTTCCGCCACTGGGCCGGTTTGTAATTGAAAAACGAATTGGGGTTATAGTCGGGCTGGCTGGCCATGGCCAACACACGCCCTGTTTCCGGGTCGAGCACAACAACGGACCCCGATTTACCCTGGACCGCCGCTATGCCCGCCGCCAACTCTTTTTCGGCAATGTACTGGAGGTTCTTGTCCAGGGTCAGATAGACGTTGTAGCCCTGGCTTTGTTCCTGCAATGGCTGAACCCCCGCTCCCATACCACGCCCAAGAGCATCTTTTTCGGTGACCAGATATCCTGACTGGCCAAGAATCATGGCATCGTAGCGAAGCTCAACCCCCTCCAACCCTTCGGGGTCGAGGCCGGAAAATCCAATAACCTGGGCGCCGATCTCCGCATTGGGGTAATAGCGCCGATGCTCTTTGATGAAATCGACGCTGGCCAGATTCAGTGCCTTGACCTTGTCGCTCTCTTTGGGAGAGACCCGCCTTTTGAGCCAGATAAAACTTTTGCCTGAACTCAGTTTGGCCTTGACCGCGGCGACGGGCAGCGTCAGGGCCTTGGCCAGCGCCTGAGCCTCTCCGTTCAGGTCTTTCACTTTGCGCGCATCGACATAAATCGAGTCGACTTCCACGCTCAGCGCCATCTCCTCGCCATGGGCATCGAAAATCGCCCCCCGCTTGGGCGCCAGGGAGATGACCTTCTGGTGCTGCCTTTCGGCCCTTTTGCGCCATTCTTCCTGATTCAAAACCTGGATACTGAAGGCACGGACGGAAATCAGGACAAAGGCCAGCAAAAAACACAGGCCAATGAACCGAATGCGATAACGTCCCCATTTCTCCTGTTTATCCAAGCTGCACTCCCACCCGGCGTCTCTTAAAGGTGAATGATCGTCGGCGGATCGGTGTCTTGCGACGGCTGCATCAGGTTTGTCTCGCTTCCGGCATAAGCCGAATCAAAGGAGGTATAGGTTGTCTTTTCCCGGTCGGCCTGATAGCAGGCTCCCAGCACGAGCAGGCTCACCCCCATACAGAAAAAAAGGCCCACTACCCCGACAAGGTGGCGCGACCTCTTCTTTTCTCTTATGTCCAGCAGCTCCTGCATTTCCTGCCACAGGTCCTGCTTTTCTTTAGGGTCCAACAATTCCATAACAACAATCCCTCAATAGATCTACCTTACCGTGATGACCTGTTGCGGAGCCGGAAACCTCAAGCCCAGTTCGCTGACGGCCACTTTTTCTATTCGAGCCGGATTGCGCAGACTGGCCGCTTCCAGGCGCAGGTTTTTGTTCTCCTGGTGCATGTCCCGCAACCGCTCCTGCTGGCTGGAAATCTGATATTCAAGGTTGATCACCTGGATGCGGGTCCAGACGAAAAAGAGAGAGATGGCCAGCATCAGACCGATAAAAGCCATAACGGGCATCAGGCTCGGTTTTCTCAGCGCCACCCCCCCAAACCTGGGGAAAGCCCTCAAAATAAGTTCAGACATGATCTCTCCTTTACCCTCTTCACATCAGTCGAGACGCCGGGCGGCCCGAAGAACCGCACTGCGTGCTCGGGGATTGTCGGCAATCTCTTCTTCGCTGGCGCGAACGGCCTTGCGGGTCAAAATTTCAAGTTTCGCCTGGTGACCGCAGTTGCAATAGGGAAGCTGCGGCGGACAGATGCAGCTTTGCGCCTGTCGTTGAAAAAACTGTTTGACGATGCGGTCTTCCAGTGAGTGAAAACTGATGACCACCATACGTCCTCCCGGCTTCAAAAGCTCCAAGCCTCGGCTGATACCCTGGGCCACATGATCGAGTTCGCCGTTAACCTGAATTCTCAAAGCCTGAAAAACCCGCGTGGCAGGGTGAATCCTGGCCGGCTTGTAACCACCGGGAACCGTGTCCCGAACCAAGTCCGCCAACTGCCCCGTGGTCAAGAGGGGTTTTTCGGTCCGGGTGGCCAGGATACGGCGGGCAATGCGCCCCGCCCAGCGCTCCTCTCCGTATTCGCGAAAAATACGGGCCAACTCCTCCGCACTGGCACTTTCAAGTACATCGGCGGCCGTCTGACCGGCGGTGGTATCCATGCGCATATCCAGGGGCGCATCGGCACGAAAGGAGAAACCTCTCTCCTCGGCATCAAGCTGGTGGGAGGAAACTCCCAGATCCAGCAGAATGCCATCTACCCGGTCCACGCCCAGCGACGGCAGGATGTGGTTCGCCTCTGCAAAGTTGCCGTGTCTCAGCACCGCCCGATCCCCGAAGGGAGCCAGAACTTCACCCGCTTTTTTCAGCGCCGCCGGGTCGCGATCGAGCCCGATCAAGCGGCCATCCGGTGCCGACGCTTCCAGGATCAGGCGGGCATGTCCGCCGCCACCCAAGGTGCCATCCAGAAAAATTTCACCTGCCTGCGGGGCCAGGTAGGCCAGAACCTCTTTGGGCATCACCGACAGATGCCTGAACTCGGCGCCAGACAAACCTAGAATCCCAGATCCGACATGAACTGGGGATCTTCCTGCACAAAAGACACCGCCGTCTGGGTCACTTCGGCGTGCTTGTCTTTACTGTATATTTCAATGCGGTCCGACATGCCCACGACCACGATATCCCGTTCCAGATTGGCGTGAAGCCGCAGCGCTTCCGGAATCAGAATGCGACCCTGCTTGTCGAAGGAACATTCCACCGCCGGAGCAACAACAAGGCGAAAAGCGGCGTTGCGCTGAGGACCAGGGGGAAGTTCTTCTACCTTCTGACGATTCTTCTCCCAGAGGGGCACGGGATAGGCGCTGAGCCCGCCATCCCAGTTCTTGGTCACAAAAAGACGCTCCTCCCCATGGGCATCCGCCAGAATTTCGCGGAAACGGGCCGGTATGCTGGCTCGCCCTTTGGGGTCGATCGAATTGTAGAATTCGCCTTGGAAGCTCATTGCCCTCTTTTGGTCCAATTTGTCACTAAATTACACTTTGTGGGAAACTATAGCCGTGGCCCATACCCTTGTCAAGGAGATATTTCTTCTCTGGTAAGGGTTTAGAATTGGGGTAAGGTCCCAAAACAGGCACAAAAAAACCCCCAAAAAGGGGGTTAAGGAAAAAACGGTGGTTGGCGAGTTGAAATCAGGAATCCTTTGTCGACTCGGGCAGCAACATTTCGATCTCCTCAATACGGCGATCCACCACCTTGCGCACGATAAACTGCACACCCTCCGATTCACAGGTTTCGCCTTCCTGGGGTATGGTGCCGAGGGCTCTTAACAGGAAGCCGGCCAGAGTGGTGACATGCTCTTCGGACAGTTTCAGGTGGAAGCGCTTGTTGATCGTTCGCAGCGAGGTACTGCCATCAACAAGGTAGCGGCCCGGGGCAAGCTCCCGCAGCATCTCTTCTTCGACATCGTACTCGTCCTGAATTTCGCCGACGATTTCTTCAAAAATATCTTCAAGAGTCACGATCCCTTCGACCCCGCCATACTCATCCACCACGATCGCCAGGTGCATACGCTTGCGGCGGAAGGACTGCAGCAACGTTTCGATGCGCTTGGATTCGGGGACAAAGTAGGGAGGCCGGGCGATATCCCTCAAAGAGAACCTGTCAGGGCTCCCCACGAAACTCAGGATATCCTTGGAATGAATGATGCCCACAATGCTGTCGAGGTTTTCTTCATAAACCGGAAAACGGGAATGATGGGCCTGCTGAACTAGGAGAAGCGCCTCTTCAAAGGTCGAATGCACTTCGATGCCGACGACTTCGGTACGGGGTATCATCACATCGCGAACGCGCATTTCCGCCAGATCGAAAATCCCATGGAGCATCTGGTGCTTCTCCATATGGACAACCCCCGTCTGCTCGCCAACCGTAATAATGGTGCGGATTTCATCCTCGGAGAGGATCGGCTTCTCCTGCTCGCCGGGGATAAGTCGCGACAGGAAGCGAGTGACGCCGGTGATGAGCCAGATCGCCGGCGCCAGCACCTTGAGAACGATCCCGATCGGCCTCAGCACCGCGAAGGACATCGCCTCCGACTGTTTGGCAGCGTAGCTCTTGGGCAGCACCTCGGAGAAAACCAGCAGCAGGGGGGTCACCAGGAGGATGGTGAGCAACTCCCCTTTTTCACCATAGAGCTGGACGAGCAGCCCCGTGGCGAATACGGAGATGGCGATATTTACCAGATTGTTTCCGACCAGGATTCCCCCTAGGAGCTTCTCGGGGCTATCCAGGAGCTCTTCCAGTCGCTCGGCCCCGCGGCGTTTTTTCTGCACCAGATATTTCAGGCGCAGCTTGTCCAGCGACATCAGGGCCGTTTCCGAGCCGGAGAAAAAAGCGGAAAGCACAAAAAGGACGGCCAGTAAACTCAGGCGTATCCAGACATCATCAGGTTCAGGCATGGGAATCTCCAACACATTCAGGAATCAACATCATCACAAGTGAAGGGAAGTTTATCCCAGAGATCGCGAATATTCAATACAGATCACACGCAACTTGTTGAAACGCCAACATTCCCTGTTATATAATCCCCCGAAATTCACAGTGACCCTTTTCTGCCCGCCGGGCAGCCCTCCCAAGGAACCCTTCATGACCCCAGACCAGGCCCGAAAAAGACATGAGGCGTTGTGCAGCACGCTCCATCGGCATAATTACCTCTATCACGTGCTGGACCAGCCGGAAATCTCCGACGCAGACTATGACCGGCTGCTCCAGGAACTTCTGGATCTTGAAGCGCAATTCCCCGAGCTTGTCCATCCGGAATCTCCAAGCCAGCGCGTGGGCGCGCCGCCTCTGGAGAAATTTGAGCAGGTCCGCCACTCCCTGCCCATGCTCTCGCTGGAAAATGCCTTTACCGAAGGAGACATGCGTCAGTTTGACGACCGCGTCCGGCGCTTTCTGGCCAGGGAGCAGCCCTTGGAATATGTCTGTGAGATGAAGATGGACGGGGTGGCGGTGGAGCTCGTCTACGAAGAGGGTCGTCTGCAGACCGGTTCGACCCGCGGCGACGGCACCACCGGTGAAAAGATCACCGAGAACCTCAAAACGATCCCGTCTGTTCCCCTGGTCCTGACTTCCCCCTCCCCTTCGCTGCTGGAAGTACGGGGAGAAGTCTACATGGAGCTGGACAACTTCCAGGCTCTCAATCGCGAGCGGGAAGAGGAAGGGTTGCCCACTTTCGCCAATCCGCGCAACGCCACCGCCGGCAGCCTTCGCCAGCTCGATTCGGCGGTCACCGCCCGCCGCCCGCTGCAGATATTCTGCTACGGCATCGGCCGTCTGGAGGGAGAGACCCCCCGCACCCACGAGCAGCTTTTGCAGCAGCTGCAGAAATGGGGATTACGCACCAACCTCGCCGGCACCACGTGTTGCCGCGACATTGAGGCGGTTATTACCCATTACCAGTCACTTCAACAGGTGCGGGAAGACCTCCCCTACGAAATCGACGGTATGGTCGTCAAAGTCAACGAACTGGCCCTGCAGCGGGAACTGGGGGAAAAAACCCGCACGCCGCGTTGGGCCATCGCCTGGAAATTCCCACCCCGCCAGGCCGTCACCACCCTGGAGGACATTCAGCTCCAGGTCGGCCGCACCGGGGCCATTACCCCCGTCGCCCTCTTGCAGCCGGTGGAAGTCAGCGGCGTCACGGTCTCCCGCGCCAGTCTCCATAACTGGGACGAGATTGACCGCCTCGATGTGCGTATCGGCGACCAGGTGGTTGTGGAGAGGGCCGGCGATGTCATCCCCGATGTCGTCAGGGTGCTCACCGAAAAGCGCCGCGGCAACGAAACCCGGGTGCCCATGCCCACCCATTGCCCCGCCTGTGGCTCGCCGGTAGAACGCCTCGAAGGGGAAGTCGTTCCGCGCTGCCAGGGGCTTTCGTGTCCGGCACAGCTCAAGGAGTCCCTCAAACATTTCGCCCGCCGGGGAGGCATGGATATCGACGGGCTGGGCGGAAAATACATCGACCAGTTGCTGCAACTCGGGCTGGTGAAGAACGTGGCCGATCTCTATCGCCTGGGCAAAGAGGATCTCTTCCGTTTTGATCGCATGGGGGACAAACTGGCGGAGAAACTGCTGGCCGCCATCGAGGCCAGCAAAAAACGCCCCCTCTCCCGTTTTCTCAATGCCCTGGGCATTCGGCACGTCGGCGACCACATGGCCAAGGTGCTAGCCAGCCAGTTCGGCTCTCTGGAGGAGCTGTCTCGGGCCAGACAGGAGGATCTGCTGGCCATTCACGAAGTCGGGCCGCAGGTGGCCAGCAGCGTCACCAGCTTCTTCGCCTCCCCCCAGAATCAGCAGATTCTCGCCGACCTGGCGACACTCGGCGTGCATCCCGAACGGGAGCAACGCCGAGCCGGCGGCCCCTTTAGCGGCAAGACCTTTGTTTTTACCGGGGCCCTGGCTCTGTTCTCGCGCAAAGAGGCGCAGACGCTGGTAGAAAAGCTCGGGGGCCGCGCCAGTGGTTCGGTCAGCAAAAAAACGGACTTCGTCGTGGCCGGCGAGGAAGCCGGCAGCAAACTGGCGAGGGCGCAGGAGTTGGGGGTAACCGTTCTCAGCGAAGAAGAGTTTCAGCAGATGGTTGAAAGGGAGGGAGCATCGTGAAAAAAGTCAGGGCGTCTGTCCGTTTCAGAGGACGGGTTCAGGGCGTGAATTTTCGCGCTTACACCCAGAAGATCTGCCGCCAGAACAGCCTTACGGGGTGGGTACGCAACCTGCCGGATGGCGACGTGCAGGCCTTGCTTGAAGGCCGCGAGTCCGATATCCGCAGCGCTCTGGAGGCCTGCCGCCAAGGACCCGAAATAGCCGCCGTCGACGATGTGCTCATCGACTGGGAAGAGTATCAAGGTGAGTTTGCCACCTTCGACATCCGTTACTGACCTGCCGTCACGAGACCTCGAACCGGAAGACCAGGGATTTTAGTCCTTGCCCAGTTCCGGCAACTCCAGACTTTCCCGATACACCTCGGCGCCCGGCAGGCCCAGCTCCTTCGCGACCCGCTTGACCAGCTGCCGGCGCGGCAGAGCGGTCTCCCGGTGCAGCCGCAGCAAAGCGTCCTTCACCGTCTCTGCCGGTTTTTCTTCCACCCCTGAAGCCGGCCCCAGCAGCAAGACAATTTCTCCGCGTACTCGGGCCGAGCTGAAATGGTCCAGCGCCTCAGCCAGCGTCCCCCGAAACACCTCCTCGTGCAGCTTGGTCAGTTCCCGCGCCACTACCGCCGGTCGTGTCGTTCCGCACACAGAGATCATATCCTTCAGGGTCGCCAGCAGGCGATGGGGCGCTTCGTAAAAGACCAGTGTACGGCTTTCCGACTGCAAGGCGGTCAACTGGGCCAAACGCGCCAGTTTTTTGGACGGCAGAAACCCTTCGAAGGCAAAGCGCTCCGTCGGCAGACCCGAGACGGACAGCGCCGTAATTACAGCCGACGGACCCGGAATAGGCACCACCTCGATGCCCGCCTCCAGGCAGCGGCACAACAATCGGTAGCCGGGGTCGGCGATGCCCGGCGTACCCGCATCGGAAATGAGCGCCACGGATCGGCCTTCGCGCAGGGCGGCCAGAAGCTGCTCCCCCTTGCCGGCTTCATTGTGCTGGTGGCAGGAGGTCAGTGGGGTACTGATGCCATAATGGGAAAAGAGCTTGCGGCTGTGACGGGTATCTTCGGCCGCCACCAGGGCCACTTCCTTGAGAACGCGCAAAGCTCTGAGCGTCATGTCCTCGAGGTTGCCAATGGGCGTGGACACCAGATAGAGAACCCCGGCGGCGCCGGCCGTCTCGGTGGACTCACGCATCATCGGGCAAAGACTCCAACTCGGCCATCCAGAGATTCACGCTCGCGTCGCTGGGCATGCGCCAGTCCCCGCGGGGCGACAGGGCTACACTGCCGACCTTGGGACCATCCGGGAGACAGGATCGCTTGAACTGCTGGGAGAAAAAGCGCCGGAAGAAGATACGCTGCCATTTGACGATTTCGTCCGGGGCGAACTCCCCGGCAAAGGCATGACAGGCCAGGAGGTATATTTTTTTAGGGGGAGACTGCAGACGAACCAGGTGGTAGAGGAAGAAATCGTGCAGCACATAAGGGCCGACCTGATCCTCGGTGATCTGCCGAATCTCGTCCCCCTCGCCGGGAGGCAGCAGTTCCGGCGAAACGGGCGTCTCGCAGACATCCCGTAAAACCGCCGACGTCTCGCCACTGAATTCCTCCAGGGCACACCAGTCGACCAGATAGCGGACCAGTGTTTTCGGCACCCCGCTGTTCACCCCGTACATGGACATGTGATCGGCGTTGTAGGTACACCATCCCAGGGCCAGCTCGGAGAGATCGCCCGTCCCGATCACCAGACCGCCGACCTGATTGGCGACATCCATCAGGATCTGGGTGCGTTCGCGCGCCTGGGCATTTTCGTAGGTAATATCGTGTAAAGACGCGTCGTGCCCGATATCGGCAAAATGCTGCCTGACGGCCTGGTCGATGGGGATGACACGTAGGGTCACGCCCAGCAGTTCGGCGAGTTTTTCGGCATTGCCCCGAGTCCGCCGCGTTGTACCGAAACCCGGCATGGTGATGGCCACAATCCCCTGGTGATCCAGCCCCAGCTTGTCAAAAGCCTTGACCGTCACCAGCAGAGCCAGAGTCGAATCGAGACCGCCGGAGATACCGACGACGACCCGGGAGGCCGCCGTGTGTCTGAGCCGCTTGGCCAGGGCCGTGGTCTGCAGGGCGAAAATTTCACGACAGCGCTGCGCCCTGTCCCGATCATCGGCAGGAACAAAGGGCGTACGCGAGATGGAGCGTAACATCCCGGCCGCTTTTTTTTCCGTCCCCTTAAGTTCAAAGGGGATAACCCGGAAGACCCGCTCGCCCCGCGCCGCGGCATAACTGTTGTTTTTCAACCGTTCACTCACCAGCCGATCCACATCAATATCGGCCATGGCCAGTTGACTGTCGAATTCGAAACGTGCTGTTTCCGCAAGGACCACGCCGTTTTCCGCAATCAGCGAATGTCCGGAAAAAACCAGGTCGGTGCTGGATTCCCCCGGCCCCGCCGAGGCGTAGGCATAGGCGGCCAAACAGCGGGCGGCTTGGGACTCTACCAGAGACTGCCGGTAGCTGTGCTTGCCGAGCACTTCCGGGCTGGCCGACAGGTTGAGCAGGACCGTCGCCCCCGCTCCGGCCATCTCTCCGCTCGGCGGGTTGGACACCCAGGCATCTTCGCAAATTTCGATACCCACCATGCAGGCGGGCTTGTTCACAGCCTGAAACAGCAGATCCGGCCCGAAAGGTATGGCACAGTCGTCTATAAAGATCTCATCCCCCGTTCTGTCCAGGGCGGAGGAAAACCATCGTTCTTCATAAAATTCCTGCGTGTTGGGCAGGTAGGTTTTGGGTACGCACCCCAGAATCTGCCCACCGGCCAGAAAAAAGGCCCCGTTAAAGAGGCGGCCCTGCTGGTGGACCGGCGCTCCGACAACCAGGGCGATATCATACTCCGCCGCCAGGGCAGCCAGGTTGGCAACGGCCCGCAGGGCTTTGTCGATTAGAAGGGGCTGAAAAAAGAGGTCGCCACAGCTGTAGGCGGTCAGGCACAGTTCGGGAAAGACAAGGAGCTGACACTGCTGCGCGGCCGCCTCTTCCACCACGCGCGAGATCGCCGCCAGGTTGAAATCCACATCGCCAACCCGCAACTCGGGGGAAGCTACTGCCAAACGCAAAAAACCGCAATCAGCAAACGAGACAGGATTCATCATGAGCACTACTTTCGTCTGTGTTTTGCCTGCACTGAAAAGTCCGCCGGTTCCCCGACCGGAAGGCTCGGCGACAAACCGCCCTCTAGAGGCCGAACGCATCGGGGATGTATTCGATCTCCGGGCCGGCTGCTCCGGGCGAAACCGCCAGAACGTCGAAACGGGGCTGCAGCCCCTGACCTTGGCCGGACGCGAGATACCACTGGGCGGAACGGATGATCTGCCGCTGTTTACGCGGCCCTACCGCCTCCTGCGGGGAACCGAAAGCGAGGGTACGACGGGTCTTTACCTCAACAAAAGCCAGGGTTTGGCGATCCCGAACCACCAAGTCGATTTCCCCCAAAGGCGTACGGAGATTTCGAACAATGATTTTCATCCCCTGACGACACAGGTAGCGGGCCGCCTCTTCCTCTCCCCAGCGACCGAGAGACTGACGCTCCTCGCTCATATGCCGACCACATGCTCGCGCACACCGGCAAAGGTGCGCCGATGAATAGGACAGGGGCCGAGGAGGGCAATGGTTTCCATGTGGGCGGCGCTGCCATAGCCCTTGTGACCGGCGAATCCATACCCGGGGAAACGACGATCATAAGCGATCATCATCCTGTCCCTGACCACTTTGGCCACCACGGAGGCGGCGGAAATGGAAAGGGAACGGCTATCCCCCTTCTTCAAGGTCAACTGGGGAATCGGCTCTGGCAAAGGAGTAATCCCGTCGATCAACAAATAATCGGCCGGCAAACGGAGGCGGCTGACGGCCAGGGACATGGCCCGAAGGGTCGCCCTGAGAATATCGATCGCATCAATCTCTTCAGCATGCACAATGCCCACCCCGATGGCTTGGGCCTGCCGGCGAATCAGGGGAAAGAGCTCGTCCCGCTTTCGGGCCGAGAGCTTCTTGGAGTCGGTCAGGCCAGGCAGATCATGAACTGGCGGCAGAATGACAGCCGCAGCCACCACCGGCCCAGCCAGGGGTCCCCTGCCGGCTTCATCAATGCCGGCAACAGCCTCATAGCCGTTATTCACGGCCTGCTTCTCAAAGTGTAGAGGCGACAGAGTCTCCTCGGCAAACAACTTCAATGTCATGGGCACGCCGCCATGGTAAATTTTCCCTTTAATTTTGTCCCCGAGCTTGGTATACAATATACAATATTTGCATGCATAACTCTAATGAATCGAAGGAGAAATTTCATGGCAGCTATTTTCATCGGCCTGGCAGTTGTGGGGTATTTGGCTTTTCTGGTGGACTGGAAGGGATTCATGGAAGTTTTTCGCCTGGGGGGCTGGGCAACGGTCGCTCTTTACGGCGTTCTTACCGTGCTCATCTATGTACAGCTGACCTCCCACTCGACCGGCACGGTTCCCGGAGTTCATCACTAAGATTTCAGACCGCGTAGGATATCTGATTTTCACAGCGGCTGTTTGTCGAAAAAAAAGCCCCGGCTTGTGGCCGGGGCTTTTTTTGTCTTACGCTTGAGCGGCCCGCTTTTCGCGAATACGCGCTGCCTTGCCCTGCAGGTTGCGCAGGTAGTACAGCTTGGCCCGACGAACGCGGCCGACCATCATGTTCTCGATCTTGTCGACCGTCGGGGAGTGCAGGGAAAATACCCTCTCAACCCCAACGCCATTGGAGATCTTGCGAACCGTAAAAGTCGACCCGATACCGCGGTTCACCCGCTTGATGCATACCCCCTGGTAAACCTGGATGCGCTGTTTGTCGCCTTCAACAATCTTCACATGCACGCGCAGGGTGTCACCCGCCTTGAAAGCCGGGATGTTTTTCCGCATCTGTTCCATTGCCAGTTGATCGATAATGTTCATCTTTTCCTCCTCTACATCCGCTGATCCGGTTCATTCCTGAAAGGCAAAGTATTTTTGCAGGAAGAGGACCCGGAGGATTCATGTTTATACTGCAAAACGGCTGAATACCGCAATGATATTTTTACACACGGCCTATTTTTCAACGGCGGCCAAGAGCCGGTCGAACATAATGGCCGCTGCCGCCCGCACGGGCAGATGATTGTAATCGCCGCTCCCGCGGATGGGCTCCAGAACGGGCCAGCCGTTCGCAAAGAGCGAAGGGGCCAGGCCCCAGCCGGTTCCCAGCACGAGCATAAGATGCCGCGTTTTTACGAGCTCTCGGCAGGCGTCGTAGCTGATACCGTCGCGGGCTTTCGCCCCGGTCAACACCGGCAGAGGCTCCCCGCCTACTTCTTGACCCCAGTCGGCCAAGGCATCCTGCAGGGAGGTGGCCACCCGAACCAGACCGAGGGCATCGCCCCGATGGGGGTTGTATTCGGCCCCATGCCCTTGCCGCCAGTGATCAAGGATACGTTGGATCAGGGTCAACTGATCCTGAACGGGAGTCACGAGATAGAAGCGGTCAACCCCGTAGGTCCTGGCCGTTCTGGCGATGTCGTGGACATCAAGATTGGTCACGGCCGTAGTGACCAGGTCTCCCCGACGATCCACCACGGGATGATGAACCAGAGCCACGGCAAAGGGAAGCCGCTTCATACTGTTTCCTCCGCCAGTTCCCGGCGAATAGAATCGAGCAACGCCACATCTTCAGCACTGAGCGGTGCCGACTCCAACAGATCGGGTCGGCGAACCAGGGTCCGCTGCAGTTGCTGGTGGCGCCGCCAGCGGGCAATAGCCTCATGGTTGCCTGACAACAGTACCTCAGGCACCCGCATGCCGTGGAAATCGGCCGGGCGGGTATAGTGAGGAAATTCCAGCAGGCCGTCAGCGTAGGAATCCCCTTCGGCACTGCCGCTGCTCCCCAGAACCCCCGGGAGCAAACGAGCCACCGCATCGATCATGACCATGGCAGGCAGCTCTCCCCCGGTCAGGACAAAGTCTCCAAGGGAGTACTCGGCATCGACCATGCTGCGGATACGCTCGTCAAAGCCCTCATAGCGCCCACAGACAAAAATCAGGCCGGACTGCGCGGATAAAGCCCGCGCATCGTCCTGGCCAAAAGTTTTTCCCTGCGGGGTCATCATGACGACTTGAGACCCGGGAGACTGTTGACGCAGATCCTGAATGGCGGCATAGACCGGTTCGGGCTTCATGACCATGCCAGCGCCGCCCCCGTAAGGCATGTCATCCGTCACCTTGTGTCGTCCCGCGGCCCAGTCGCGCAGATTATGCGCATGAAGTTGGATCAGTCCCTTTTCAAGGGCTTTACCCAGGATACTGACCGCAAAGGGAGACTCAAACATGACCGGGAAGAGGGTCAGGACATCAAAACGCATCGGGTTTTTGCACCAAGCCTTCCGGCAAATCTACGACGATAAGCCCTGCCACCGTATCGACCTCGACCAAAAAGGCCTCGACCACCGGAATAAGAACCTCCCCGTAGGGACCGTTGACCACGAAGATATCGTGAGCAGCCGTTGTAAAAGTATCGTCCAGCGTCCCGAGCTCGCCGAGAGTCAGATCGCGAACAGCAAAACCCTGAACCTCATCCCAGTAAAACTCATCGGGATCCGGCTCAGGGACGTCCTGCCGCCGCATCAGCACCTCGGCTCCAACAAGTTGCTGAACGGAATCGATATGTTCAAGGCCCTGCAACCGGAGCAGGTAGCCTCCCTTATGGGGAGCCACGCGCACAGGCGTGTATGCCTCTGGCTCGCGATCGGCAGATCGGAGAAAGACAGGTTTATTGGCTGCCAACGGGCATAGGCCGGCCAATGGGCGCACTTTCAAATCCCCGCGCAACCCATGGGTACCGGCCACAACACCTACCAGCAGAAACTCTTTGGCTATTTTCGGCATTACTCCATGATTTGCAGAGTGGCTCGCCGATTCTCCCGCGTCGCCTTGGCGTTCAGCAGTGTCCGCATGGCCTTGGCTGTACGCCCCTGCTTGCCTATTATTCGACCCATGTCTTCCTGAGCAGCTGCCAGTTTGACGAGAATCGTCCCATCTTCACCCTCCTCCTCGGAGATGACGACCGCGTCAGGGTTTTCCACCAGGGATTTCGCGATGAATTCGATGAGTTCTTTCATGGAGTCCGTCCTTCGAAGAAAGGGATGGTTCCCGCCACAACGAGAGGAGACCGGGGTCTCCTAGGACTGCTTGAACTTGGCCCAGATGCCCTGCTTGCGCAGAACCTGACGTACTGTTTCGGTGGGCTGCGCCCCCTTTTTCAGCCACTCAAGGGTGCGCTCTTCGTTCAAAGAGACCATAGGCGGGTCGATTTTGGGATCGTATTGTCCCAGATTTTCTACAAAACGGCCGTCGCGGGGAAACCGCTCGTCGGCAACCACGACCTGATAAAAGGGTTTTTTCTTGGCGCCACCGCGGGCCAGCCTGATTTTAACTGCCATGTAACGTTCCTCCTGGGTGTTGCTATACGGATTTTCCGTAGCTGTTGGTTGATCGATTTACGTTCACTCTCATTGTTATCATGAAGCCGGAAAGATGCAATCGTTTCTAGAAAGGCAGACCGCCTCCGCGGCCAAGCATTCCCTTAAGCCCTTTCGGCCCGGCTTTCTGCATTTTCTTCATCATCTTCTGCGCTTCGGTAAAGCGCTTGAGCAACTGATTGACGTCCTGAACGGTGGTGCCGCTGCCTTTGGCAATGCGCAAACGACGCGAACCGTTGATCAGGCGGTGATCCCGACGTTCCTTGGGGGTCATGGAACAGATGATCGCCTCGATCTTCTTCAGTTCCTTGTCAGGCATCCCCATGTCTTTGACTTGCTTCATGGCCTTACCTGCCCCGGGGATCATCTTGAGGATCGACTCCATGGATCCCATTTTCTTGATGGCCTGCAGCTGATCACGGAAGGTTTCCAAGGTGAACCCTTCCTTTCGCAACCTCTGTTCGAGATCGGCGGCCTGCTCTTTATCGACGGCGGTCTGCGCCTTTTCGATAAGGCTGAGTACATCCCCCATCCCCAGAATCCGCTGGGCCATGCGGTCGGGATGAAAAACCTCAAGGGCGTCGAGCTTCTCCCCGAGACCGACAAACTTGATCGGCTTGCCGGTAACCGCCCGAATGGAAAGAGCCGCGCCACCGCGGGCGTCACCATCGAGCTTGGACAGGATGACACCTGTAATGTCCAGCTTTTCGTCAAAGCTTTTGGCGACATTTACGGCATCCTGACCCGTCATGGCATCAGCCACAAAGAGAATTTCGCGGGGCTGCAGAGACGCCTTGATGCGCACCAGCTCGCCCATCAGTTCTTCGTCGATATGCAGCCGACCGGCCGTATCGAGTATCAGCGTATCGTAGCCGTTAAGCTCGGCATAGCGGCGCGCATTCTCGCAGATGACAACGGGATCCTGCCCCGGCTGGGAGTCGAACACCGGGATATCCATTTGCCGACCTACGGTCTTGAGCTGCTCAATTGCGGCCGGACGATAGATATCGGCCGGAACCAGCAGAGGACTGCGTTTATCCCGCCGTAATTTCAGGCCCAGCTTGCCGCATGTGGTGGTTTTGCCCGCGCCCTGAAGGCCGCAGAGCATAATCGACACGGGGGGACGGGCAGCCAGGTCGAGCTCGTACGCCTCGCCTTCGCCCATCAACCGCCCCAGCTCTTCACGGACAACCTTGATGACCTGCTGGGCGGGAGTCAGGCTCTTGAGAACCTCCTGGCCGACCGCACGCTCCGTGACGCTGGCGATAAAATTCTTAACGACCCGAAAGTTGACGTCTGCTTCCAGAAGAACCAGGCGAACTTCGCGCATCGCCTCCTGGATATTCTGCTCCGTCAGGCGACCATGGCCGCGAAGCTTTTTGAATACCGCGTCAAATTTATCTGTCAGGTTATCAAACATTGCGTGCCAAAGACACTTTCCCTTTGAAGATTCGCAAAGTTTGGAATATAGGGAAACCCCCTACCCTTGTCAAGCAAAAACCTGAAAACCCCAAATCCCTATGCTTCAAGCGAAAGCTGAACAAACCCCTCATCCTCGCGGACATAAAGCTCGGCCGGCAGCAATCCCTTATCCCGCAAGACAGCGGTCACCGCAGCTTGTTCAGCGCTGGCGTACCGAATGGCCAGGCCACAATCGGAACTGAGTTGACGCGGAACCGGAATCAGGAGAATATCCGCCCCAGCGGCCTTGAGAATTTTTTCGGCCTCCATGACCCGGTGGACCGAATGAAATACCGCCACCAGATCGCCATTACGAACCATGGTACCAACTCCCTCGAATTGAATTTTCCACAACTACAGCCAAGCGGTCGGCCAAGACTGGCCGCTTCATGGATTGACAGTCTTCCGACAAAACAGGTAGACTCCCACAAGTACACATTCTACCAACATCCCTGGGAAAGAAACGGCCTTGAATTTCACTCTTAGCATGGACCACATCAGCCTGGTTTCTTTCGCTCTTCTCGCCAATCTCCCCCTGGGCTACCTGCGACAGCGCTGCCGGAAGTACTCCCTGCGCTGGTTTATCTACATCCATCTATCCATCCCCTTTATCGCCACCTGGCGCCTGACCTCGGATATCAGCTGGAAAATCATTCCTTTCACGCTGGCTGCAGCCATCGCCGGACAGCTTCTGGGGGGCAGGATATATCATCGGAAGCGCTCATGAGCAGTAAATCCTCTTCGGGCAAAAGCCAGATCCAGCTGGTCGGCGCTCTGCTGGAAAAGATTTTCCAGCAACGAGGCCTTGATGAAAAAAGACGGGAATACAAGGCCTGGCTCGTCTGGGAAGAGGCCGTCGGCCCACAGATTGCGGCTCGGGCCCGACCGATACGCATCAGGGATGGCGTCCTTGAGGTGCGAGTGGATCATCCTGTCTGGATGCAGCAGCTGCAGCTACTGAAACCCAAAATCCTCACCCAGCTCAACGCGTTGCTGGGGGAAGAAGTGATCGACGACCTGTTTCTGCGCCGAGGCGCCCACAAACCGCCGGAAGCGCCGCCCCCTGCACCTGAAGAAATTGACTGGCAATCGGCCTCGCTGACGGAGGCGGATCGCCAGGAGATCCACCAGACTGTCATGGCCATCAGTGATCCGGAGGTGAGGAGGAGTCTGGAGGATCTTCTCACCAAGCAGAAGAAACTTCAGCGGGCGCGTGAAAAGCCAGACTAGCTCTGCGGCGACACCGAAGTCCTCGTCTCGTACATGGCCAAAACCTCGCGACTGTACCCATCCCCATCGTAGATAACCAGCGGATCCTCCACCACCAGGCCGGGCTTTGCGCCCTTGCGCCCCTCCACCAGCACGAGGCGGGCCGCCTCTCCGGCACGGGACAGCACGATCCGGAGCCGCTTAGGCTCAAGCTTTTCCAGACGCATGGCGCACAAAAGATCGGTCAGACGCTCAGCCAGATGGATGACAAAAAAGCGACCACCGTCATCCAGACATCGGGCCGCCGTACCCACAAAGTCATCCAGACCACCAGCCAGCTCATGACGGGCCGCCGCTCTTTCCGAACCGGGGGACAGCCGCCCCGTCCCGGCGGGACGATAAGGCGGATTGGACAAGACGGCCGCAAAGGGCGCATATCGACTCAGCACCTCCGGGACACGCATGTCTCCGCACACTATTTCGATTCTCTCATCCAATCGGTTCAGCTGGGCGCTTCGACGGGCTCTATCTGCCAGTTCTTCCTGGCGCTCGACCCCCACGACCCGGATCGATGCGTGGCGACTGGCCAGCAGCAGAGGAATGATGCCCGCCCCCGTTCCTAGGTCCAAAACCCGATCCTGCGGACGAATTCGGGCAAAACTGCAGAGCAGAACCGGGTCAAGAGAGAAGCGATAGCCTGTCTTCCCCTGCAGGATCTTCAACCCCGGGCCCAGATCGTCCAGGGTCTCGTCGTCTTTTAGCCAGAGTTCCGTGTCCATAGTCCTTAAATGGCAGCCACGCCGCCTGCCGGCCGAAAAAATAGGGGACGGTCTGTTCACCGTCCCCTACCTGTTTGTAACGGAAGCTTCAAGCCCCCGGATCAGGCCCCGCCGTAAGAGTGAAGGCCGGAGAGTACCAGGTTAACACCAAGGTAGCAGAACAGGGTGGCGGCGAAACCGATAATGGAAAGCCAGGCCGCCCGCTTGCCAACCCAGCCCCGCGTAAAGCGGGCATGCAGAAAGGCCGCATAGATGAACCAGACGATCAGGCTCCAGGTCTCCTTGGGGTCCCAGCTCCAGTAGGTTCCCCAGGCATAGTTGGCCCAGGCGGCACCGGTGACAATACCAAGGGTCAGCAGCGGAAAACCGATCATGATGGCTTTGTAGTTCATATCATCCAACACCTTGGTGCTGGGGAACAGTCCGAGAATCCCACCGGCAGGAGAATCCTCCGGGCTCTTCTCTTCACGCCCGGCCTTGATCAGATACATGATGGAAACGCCGCAGGCCACCGCAAAGGCCGCGTAGCCGAGAAAGCAGGTGATGACGTGGTAGGTCAGCCAGTTGCTCTGCAAGGCCGGAACCAGGGGCTCGATCGCGTCGTTGAGTCGCAGCTGAGCCCAGGTCATGGACAAAAAGGCGAAGGGGAGGACAAAAGCGCCGATGGAGCGCTGGCGGTACTTGAGATCCATCAGGATGTAGATCAGCACGATGGTCCAGGAAAAAAAGACCACGGACTCATAGAGGTTGGACAGGGGCGCATAACCATCGGCCCCCAGCAATTTGTACGTCTCGTTCCAGCGCACGCCGATAGCCGCGGTATGGGCCAGAAAGCCGACATACGCCAGGATATTGCCGCCGAGGGCGATGGCCTTGCTCCGGGTGGCCAAATAGACCACGAACAGAACCATCGAGGCGAAGTAGGCCACAGTTACAGCATTGAACAGTTGTGTACTGGTCATCTTTTCTTTTCCCCCATAGAGGTCTGAAGATTAGCCTTTAAGTTCGTCTTTGAGTTTCGCTTTGAAATCATCGAAGAACAGTTCGAAAGCGGGCTGATTGCGGTGGGCTGAGCCACCGATCCGAACACCTATCTTACCATCGACTGGCTGCAGGGTCACCCAGATGCGCCGATGGGAAATAAAAAAGGCCGCCAGCGAACCGAAGATCATCAGGAAACAACCGAGCCAGACCACCCAGACGCCGGGATCCTTGCCGACCTGCAGGCCCGTGTAATAAGATTGATTGATCTGGAGCAGACTGAAGATAAATTCATCGCCGCGCTGGGCATCAAAGTCGGGAAAGTTCTGCAGCACAACAAATGGGTTGCCATGCTGGCCGTCCGCCGAATTGACGTGCATCTGGATTGCCGGTCCAAAACGATCATAGGAAGGGGTCGAGGCGGTGATGGCGAAAGAGCGGCCACCGGGGAGAGCCACATGCTCGCCCTGGCGAGCGAGGATTTCCTGCTCTTCGCCGGTGCTGCGCGTGCGAACACGCACTTTAAAGGACGGATCACCGGCGGGACCGTAGCTCGACTGATAGAAGGTAATCCCCTGATAGCTGAGAGGATCGTTGACCTCAATGGTCTTGCTCAGAACGTCCTGACCGTTGTCGAGCACGACCAGGTCGCTGACGTATTCTTTCGGCCGACCGCCCCCTTCATAGAAGGACACCTCGAAGCGGTCGCAGCGAATGGCGAAGGGCAGCTTGACCGCCTCATTGGTGCCGAACAAGCGAACCGTATCGGCAGAGCCCCCCTCCACCACATTCATGTAGCCTTTGTAGCCCCAGATATTGCCGATAATCGCCCCGATAAAAATAATGAGGATGGAGAGGTGGGTCACATAGACGCCAAACCGGGCATAGGGCCCCTTCTGGGCAAAAAGGTAAATGCGATCGTCCTCGCGGGTCTCCACGGCACCGGCAAAATGTTTCTGCACAAAACTGCGCAGACGCCCGGCCGCCTCGTCCATCGTTCCGCCAACCACGACTTCGTCGGCGTTGGACAGCGTGCGGAAAAGGGATTCATCCCCCTTGAGCTGGGGATGCATGACCGTGTTCCACACCCGGGGAAAGCGCTTGATGGAGCAGCATATCAGGTTGAGAGAGAAGAGTCCGAGCAAGGACAGAAACCACCAGGAATGGTACATGTCGAAAAACTGCAGGGAGTCGAGGAGCTTGTAGGTCTTCTCCGTATAGATCTGCAGATATTCCTGGGGAGAGAGGTTCTGCTGGACCACCGTGCCAATAATGGACGTCACGGCCAACAGGATCAGAATGATGATAGTCAACTTCAGGGAGCAGAGGAAGTCCCACACTGACGTCAGGAAGCTTTTTTCTTTTGCGGTCAAAATCATGTCTCCTGGATAGAGTTCTGGATCGATAGAGTGGCCTTTGCCGGGTGGATTAAAACTTCTCCGTCACGCAAGAAAAGTGCCGAAGGCCACAAAGCACACAAAAACAGTCAATAAAGCCCTGTTCCAGGATTATCCCCGGTCAAAGCCCTACGGCATCTGGCCTGCCGCTTGGCTAAATCCCGTACTCTCCCCGTCTTTTCACGTGAGATAAAGACTAATCCAGTCATCTAATGATTGTCAATGTTCATATAGCGGAACCCGTACCGTTCAGGTGCGGTCACAAAAATGCGGGATACCACGCTTCAGCGGTTCAGGGCTTTTCGCCCGATATCATTGCGGAATTGGGAACCTTCCCAGTGGATGAGACGCACTCCCTCGTAGGCTTTGGCGATGGCGTCGGCAACGGTGGTTCCGAGCCCAGTAACGCCGAGGACGCGCCCCCCCGCATTGACAATCTTGCCGGCGGCCAACGCGGTCCCGGCGTGAAAAACCACTAGATCGTCCAGACGGCCGGCCTCTTCAAGCCCGTGAATTTCGTGACCCTTGTCGATGTCGCCCGGGTAGCCGCCGGAGGCCATGACGACGCAGACAGCCGACTTTTCGTGCCACTCGATCCTATCCTGGGTCAATTCGCGCCGGGCGCAGGCCTCCAGCACCGGCACGATGTCCGACTTCATGCGCATCAGCAGCGGCTGCGCCTCGGGATCACCAAATCGTGCATTGTACTCGACCACCCGCGCCTTGCCGTTTTTGATCATCAGACCGACATAGAGGATACCGCGATAGGGAGTCCCTTCGCTGGCCATGGCGGCGATAGTCGGCCGCACGATTGCCTCGACGATCTCTCCGTACAGAGCTTCCGTCACCACCGGCGCCGGGGAATAGGCTCCCATGCCGCCGGTATTGGGGCCCTCGTCATTATCGAAAATCCGCTTGTGATCCTGCGACGAAGCCAAGGGCAGAATATTCTGGCCATCGGTGAAGGCAAAGAAGGACGCTTCCTCGCCGTCCATGAATTCCTCGACCACGACACGGGCGCCAGCGGCACCAAAAACCTTATCCAGCATGATGTCATCGACGGCGGCGACGGCCTCCTCGACCGTGGCGGCGACGACCACCCCTTTTCCAGCCGCCAGTCCATCGGCCTTGACCACGATGGGCGCACCCTGCTCGCGGATATAGGCGACCGCCTCATCCCGGTCGGTAAAGGTGGCGTAAGCGGCCGTGGGGATGCGGTATTTGGCCATGAGATCCTTGGAGAAGCTCTTGCTGCCTTCCAACTGGGCAGCAGCCCGGCTCGGGCCGAAGATCGGCAGCCCGGCGGCTTCGAAGAGATCGACAATGCCCAGCGTCAGCGGCACTTCCGGCCCGACCACAGTGAGATCAATCCCCTGATCCAGGGCGAAGTCGCAGAGAGCGGCGACCTTATCCGCGGAAATGTCGACACATTCCGCCAGAGCGGCGATACCGGGATTACCCGGCGCGCAATAGATTTTCTCCACCAGGGGTGACTGGGCGATTTTCCAGATCAGGGCATGTTCGCGCCCACCACCACCAACGACCAGGATTTTCATAGAAACCTCCAAAGAGCCATGACGAATACGAGAAGCTCTAAGCCGTCACGCCCGTTTTTTAATGTCTGAAATGGCGCATGCCGGTAAAGACCATGGCCATGCCGTGCTCATCGGCGGCGGCGATGACTTCCTCGTCGCGGATAGAGCCGCCCGGCTGGATGACGGCAGCGATGCCGGCGGCCGCGGCGTTGTCGATGCCGTCCCGGAAGGGGAAGAAGGCATCGGAGGCCATGACCGCCCCCGTGACTTCGAGGCCGGCATGCTCGGCCTTGATGGCGGCAATCCGGGCGGAATTGACGCGGCTCATCTGGCCGGCCCCCACGCCGATGGTCATATTCGCCTTGCCGTAGACGATGGCATTGGACTTGACGAACTTGGCCACGCGCCAGGTGAAGAGCAGATCCTGCATCTCCTCGGCGGTCGGCTGCCTCTTGGTGACGACCTGCAGCTCGGCCGTGAGGTCGAGGTCCGTATCCTGCACCAGCAGACCGCCATTGACCCGTTTGAAGTCCAGGCGCTGACCGGGAACGGCCGGCCACTGGCCGCATTCGAGGAGACGCACGTTCTTTTTGGCCGCGACCACTTCCACCGCTTCAGGCGCCACCCGAGGCGCAATGATGACTTCAACGAACTGTCTCTCGACGATGGCCTTGGCCGTTTCGACGTCAAGCTCACCGTTGAAGGCAATGATGCCGCCAAAGGCGGATTCCGGGTCAGTGCTGAAGGCACGGTTATAGGCCTCGAGCAAGTCCTTGCCGATGGCGACCCCGCAGGGATTGGCGTGCTTGACAATGACACAGGCGGGCCCTTCGCTGAACTGCTTGACACACTCGAGGGCGGCGTCGGTGTCGCCGATGTTGTTGTAGGACAACTCCTTGCCCTGAAGCTGACGGGCCGTGGCGATGGAGGACTCGCGCACATCCTTCTCGACATAGAAGGCCGCTTTCTGGTGGGGGTTCTCCCCGTAACGCATACCCTGGGCCTTCTTGTACTGCAGGGTCAAGGTCGGCGGAAATACGGCGTTGTCGGCGTCAAGACGGCGGCCCAGCCAGTTGGAGATGGCGCCATCATAGGCCGCCGTATGCTGATAGACTTTGACGGCCAGACGGAAGTTGGTCTCACGGGAGACGCTGCCGCCACTCTTTTTCATCTCGTCGAGGACGGCGGCATAGTCGGCGTGATCGACGATGACCGTCACGTCGCGATTGTTTTTGGCGGCGCTGCGCAGCATGGTGGGACCACCGATATCGATATTCTCGATGGCGTCTTCCAGCGTGCAGTCGGCCTTGGCCACGGTTGCTTCGAAGGGATAGAGGTTGACCAGCACCATGTCGATGGGCAGGATGTCGTGCTCAGCCATTTTGGCCACATGCTCGGGGTTGTCGCGCATTCCCAACAGACCGCCGTGAACCTTGGGGTGCAGTGTCTTCACCCGGCCGTCGAGCATTTCGGGAAAACCCGTAAAGTCGGAAACATCCTGCACGGGCAGCCCCTCCTGGCGAAGCAGCGACGCCGTCCCTCCCGTGGAAAGGATCTCCACGCCGAAAGCGTTGAGCTCCCTGGCAAATTCGACGATGCCGGTTTTGTCCGAAACACTGATGAGGGCACGTTTGATGGCGGCCATGACACCTATCCTTTCTGTTGACTCTTCTTTGTATGCGGTTTACTGAATCTACGGCTGGCTAAAAAACAAAAAAACCGTCAACTGGCGGTTTTTCAGAAATCGAGCGACTTGATGAAGGCATCTTCAAAGACCGGCGTACCGGAAAGGGGATAGGGCTTCAGGGATCGCGCCAATCCTTCCACCTCGGCAACGCCGTCCTTTTGGAGCAGCATCCGGCCGACACCCTGCAGGGCGCCACCGGCGACAAAATGAACATTTTCTAGCATGTTTTCCGGCAGCATGGCAACCCTTTTCAGGACTTCAGACGGCAAGGACAAACCAAGGGCCCCGGTCAACATCACCTGAATATCCTTAGCGCCTTCCAGCCCCGCTCGCTTCAGCAGGCAGCCGACGCCGGCCCGGATCGCCCCCTTGGCCAGCTGAAAGCTGCGAATATCCTGCTGGGTCAGGCGCAGATCGATCGCGGCATCGCGAAACAGGCGCAACGAGCGCTCGTCCGCTTCCTCGACGATATAGCGGGAGAGGTTGGTTTCAATACTGGCGGCGTCCACGATAGTTCCCCGCGAGTCGATCAGCCCCTCCCGCCGGGCCAGGGCGACGACCTGGGCCAGGCCGCTGCCGCAGAGGCCGCGGGCGGGCCCGCCGCCGACGACCTTGAGTGCCCAGCGGTCGGCTTCCAGGCCGATCCCTTCGACGGCGCCCTCCCCCAGCGGCATCCCGCAGGAGATCCCGGCCGCTTCAAAAGCGGGCCCCGCCGCTACCGAAGTCACCAGCCAACGCCCCTCATGATAAAGCGCCATCTCGCCGTTGGTGCCCACATCCAGATAGAGAGTCCGGGCTGACTGGGGGGGATGGGCATGGAGAAAAGCGACGAGGTCGCCCCCCACGTAGCCGCTGACCAGCGGAAAGAGATAGAGAGAACAGGGCAGGTTCAGGCCAAGGGAAAGAGGTTCCAGACTGAGCCCCTGCCGGAAGGCGGGCTTGTGGGGCGGATAGAGAAGGCTGTCGACAGGGCACCGGCAGAGCAGATGAGAAACCGCCGGGTTGGCGGCGGCCGCGGCCGCTTGCACCTGTTGCCGCGAAAGGCCCGCCTGGCGCAACAGCTCGGCGAGCAGGGCGTCCATCCCCTCGACCAAGAGGGCCTGCAGCCTTTCCCCCTCGCCCCGCTGAGCGGCTTCGAGGCGACGCACCACATCACTGCCAAGGACATGCTGGGGGTTGGACAGCCGCCCTTCGGCCAGCACCTCACCTTTCAGACCGAGCAGCCGAGCCGCCAGCGTGGTCGTTCCCAGATCAAAAGCCAAAAAGCAAGGTTCACCGGTCATCGAGGGATTCCTTTGCGCCCGCCTGCTGCCTTCAGGCTGGGGTCCATTCAGCCGTCATCACGGTAAAGACGGGGGATCTGCTTACTGACCTGGCAGAAAATTTCATAGGAGATGGTTCCTGTCTTTTCCGCCAGTTCCTCGGCACCAATGCAGTCCTCCCCATCCCTGCCCAGCAGCGTCACCCTGTCCCCCACCCGAACTCCGGGGATATCGCTGACATCGATCATTGTCCAGTTCATGCACACGGTACCGGCCACCGGCGCCCGCTGACCCCGCACCAGCACCTCGCCGCAACCGGACAGGTGCCGGTTATAGCCGTCGCTGTAGCCCACCGGAATGGCGGCCAGCACGGAGGGCCGCTCGGCCTTGAAGCGATGGCCGTAGGACACCCCGGTACCGGCAGGAACCTGCTTGAGCTGATAGATATGAGTGCGCCAGCTCATGACCGGCCGCAGATCGAGACGGCCGGCAAAGGCATCGGACGGCAGCGCTCCATAGAGGACGATGCCGGGACGCACCAGATTGCATTCGGGCAGATGATGGGCGAAGAGCGCGGCACTGTTGCTCAGATGAATCCACGGAGGCTGATAGCCGGCGTCACGAATCTGCTGCAGCATGCCGCAGAACGTTTCATACTGACGGGACGTCAGGGGATCCTGCGGCGCATCGGCCAGCGCCAGATGGGACAGAACCCCTTCGAGCCGCAGCCCTTTCCAGGCGGCTATCTCCTCCAGCACCGCCCCAAGCTCCTCGGGCCGAAAACCGACCCGCCCCATACCCGTATCGAGCTTGAGGTGGAAGGGACAGACTTGACCGTTAGCCAGAGCGACTTGGTTCAGACGCCTCGCGGTCTCGACATCAAACAGGATGGGGATTAAGCGGTGGCGGAGGAGAGCCACTTCCTGGCCCGGGAAAAACCCTCCCAGGATGACAACAGGGCGGTCGATCCCCGCCTCACGCAACTGCTGCCCCTCCTGCACGGAGGCCACACCAAACAGATCGGCGCCCTCGTCCTGCAGACAGACCGCCACCGGCCCAATCCCGTGACCATAGGCGTCTGCCTTGACGATCGCCAGCAGCTTGCGCTCTGCTCCCGCCTGCCTTCGCGCCTGGCGGAAGTTGTGACGCAGGGCGGCAAGATTTATCTCGATAAACGTTGGAACCGTAGAATCAGGAGACATAACGGAAAGGCCTCTGGAAGAAAAAAATTTCTTAGCACGATGGTCCGAGACTGTAAAGGAGAAACTCTCCTTCTGCCGCCGGCGGAATGGTGATTCCCGCATTATTCTGGTTGACAGCAAAACCCTAATCCATTAGGCTTTTTTCTTCTTCTCACGGCTCGTCCGGAGATGAAGGGCGGCAGGCGCCGGCACGGGCTGGGCCGCTGGAAAAGTGCAGACCGCTAGGGGAGTGGCACACTGAGAATCCCGCAACCAGGGATGACCCTTTGAACCTGATCCGGTTCGTACCGGCGTAGGGAAGCGGCGAGAGGAACCGGTTGTTTTCCGATCGTCATGCCCTGCGAAGGCATGACGATTTTTTATTTTGCAAATGAGAGCTCATTATGATTGACGGACTTTACCTGATCACCGCCCAGGAACCGGTAGAGATCATGCTGGAGAAGGTGGCCGCAGCCCTGCAGGGTGGGGTTCGCGTTGTCCAGTACCGGGACAAGGTGCGGCCCGATCAGGAGCAACTGGCAATCGCCAGCCAGCTCAAACAGCTCTGCCGGCAGCGGGGAGCCACCTTTATCGTCAACGACGATCCGGTCATCGCCCAGGCCAGCGGCGCCGACGGCGTTCATATCGGCCAGCAGGATGGCGCCGTCGGCGAGGCCCGTCGCATTCTGGGGCCGAACAAGATCATCGGCGTCTCCACCCGCAATGCCGAAGAAGCCCTCAAGGCCCAGAGGCAGGGGGCAGATTACGTCGCCGTCGGCAGCATCTATCCAACCACCAGCAAGGACGATATCCAGGTGGTGGGGCTTGACATACTCAAAAAAGTGCGCAAGGCCGTGCAGATACCGGTAGTGGCCATCGGCGGCATCAACCGCGACAACGGCAGCGACGTCCTCGAGGCCGGCGCCGATGCCCTCTGCGTCATCTCGGCGGTCATGGGCGACCCGGCGCCGGCGCTGGCTGCCGGCGAAATGGCCCTGCTTTTTAACCGTCACAATCCCTTTCCCCGCGGCAAGGTTCTCACCATCGCCGGTTCGGATTCAGGGGGAGGAGCGGGCATTCAGGCCGACCTTAAAACCATCACCGTGCTGGGCAGCTTCGGCATGAGCGCCCTCACCGCCCTCACCGCCCAGAACACCCTCGGGGTCAAAGGGGTGCACCCCGCCCCCGTGGATTTCGTCACCGCCCAGATCGACGCCGTGCTGGCAGATCTGGGTACCGATACGGTCAAAATAGGCATGCTCTTTTCGGCCGAAATCGTCGAGCAGGTGGCCCGCGCCATCCGGGAGCACGCCCTGCTTGCCGTGGTCGATCCGGTCATGATTGCCAAGGGGGGCGCTCCCCTGCTGCAGCAGGAGGCCATCGCGGCTTTTGTCCAGCACCTGCTGCCGGTCGCCTACCTGCTGACCCCCAACCTGCCCGAAACGGAAGCCCTGACCGGTTTTGCCGTGCGCAACGAAAAGGACATGGAGCGCGCCGCCCGCCGGTTGCAGCAGATGGGCGCCCGCCATGTCCTGATTAAAGGGGGCCACCTTGAAGGAGCCGCCGTCGACCTGCTGCTGGCCGACGACCAACTGCACCGCCTGGCTGCTCCCCGCCTGGACACCCCCAACACCCACGGTACCGGCTGCACCTACTCGGCCGCCATTGCCACCTTCCTCGCCCAGGGGGTGCCACTGACCCAGGCCGTCGAGCAAGCCAAAACCTTCATCACCGAAGCCATCCGCAGCTCCTTTGATTTGGGCACGGGACACGGCCCCGTCAACCACTATCGGGCCGCCCGGCTTTTCCGCCAGCCCGAGTGAACCCGGTTCGGCACTTTTACACAACTGACGGCCTGCCTGAGCGGACCGTAAATGCGAGGAAAAAACATGACCCAGCTTGAAATCGCCCGCCAGGGCCTGATCTCCGACAAGATGCAACAGGCCGCGGCCGCTGAAGGCATCGACCCAGAAATTCTGCGCCAGCGCATTGCCGAAGGCACCGCCATCATCTGCCACAACAATCTGCACACCAACGGCATCCCCCTGGCCGTGGGCAAGGGCCTGCGCACCAAGGTCAACGCCAACATCGGCACCAGCAAGGACGACACCAGCATCGACAAGGAACTGGAAAAGGCCCGGGTCGCCGTCGCCGCCGGCGCTGACGCCATCATGGATCTCTCCACCGGCGGCCCCATCGATGAGATCCGTGCCGCCATCATCCGCGAAACCAGCGCCTGCATCGGTTCGGTCCCCCTCTATCAGGCCGCCGTCGATACCGTCGTCCGTAAAAAGAAGGCCATGGTCGACATGACGGTCGACGAGATCTTCGACGGCATCAAAAAACACCTCGACGACGGCGTCGATTTCATCACCGTGCACTGCGGCGTCACCCGCGCCACCGTCGAGCGCATGGACCGTGAGGGGCGCATCATGGAGGTTGTTTCCCGCGGCGGCTCCTTCACCATCGAGTGGATGACCCGCAATCAGGCCGAAAACCCCCTCTACGAACACTTCGACCGTCTGCTCGAACTGGTCAAGCCCTACGATGCTACCCTCTCCCTCGGCGACGGCTTCCGCCCCGGCTGCCTGGCCGACGCCACCGACCGCGCCCAGATTCATGAGCTCATCGTTTTGGGCGAACTGACCCAGCGCGCCTGGGACGCCGGCGTCCAGGTGATGATCGAGGGGCCGGGGCACGTGCCCCTCAACCAGATCGAAGCCAACATCCAGCTGCAGAAGCGGCTCTGCCACGGCGCCCCCTTCTATGTGCTGGGCCCCCTGGTCACCGACATCGCCCCCGGCTACGACCACATCACCTGCGCCATCGGCGGCACCCTGGCTGCCTCCGCCGGCGCCGACTTCCTCTGCTACGTCACCCCCAGCGAGCACCTGCGTCTGCCCACTGTCGAGGATGTGCATGAAGGCGTCATGGCCAGCCGCATTGCCGCCCACGCCGCCGACATCGTCAAGGGCGTCAAAGGCGCCATCGACAAAGACAACGCCATGGCCCGCGCCCGCAAGGAGCTGGATTGGGAAAAACAGTTCGAACTGGCCCTCGACCCCGAAAAAGCCCGCCGCCTGCGAGCCGAATCAGGTGTCGACGAGGAACACGGCGCCTGCACCATGTGCGGGGAGTTTTGCGCCTACAAGGTCATGAACGAACGCAAAAAGCAGAGCACCGCCGGCTGAGGCAGCTTCGCTGCGCAAACCCGGCTTGAAAAATGCCCCAACGCCTGCTGGCGGGGGCATTTTTCTTTTTCCGGCCGGCCGCTCCGGCACCCCGTACCAGGCCAATATTTATGGTTGAAATCCGGCCCTCGTTCATGTTTAGATTAACGAATTTGGCTTGGCCAAATATCTCACCACCCGGGAGGGATATGGAACTATGTGTGCAAAAAAAGTGGTAAAAAAGACCAGTCGCCCCAAGCGCCCCCACAAAATCAAGCTGCGGGGCTTCAACAACCTGACGAAAACGCTGTCCTTCAACATCTATGATGTCTGCTACGCCCGCGCGCCCCAGGCCCGCAAGGAGTATCTGGAATATATCGATGAGGAGTACAATTCAGAGCGTCTGGTGAAGATCCTGACCGAGGTGGCCGACATCATCGGGGCCAATATCCTCAACGTCTCCAGCCAGGATTACGATCCCATGGGGGCCAGCGTCACCATCCTCATCGCCGAGGAACCGGTGGACCCCAAACCCGACCAGGTCCTGGCCCATCTCGACAAGAGCCACCTGTGCATCCACACCTACCCGGAGACCGACTCCCGCACCGGCGTGTCGACCTTCCGCGTCGACGTCGACGTCTCCACCTGCGGCAAGATCAGCCCGCTCAAAGCCCTCAACCACCTGATCAACTCCTTCGAGTCGGACATCGTTCTCATGGATTACAAGGTGCGCGGCTTCACCCGCGACGTCAAGGGCACCAAGCACTATATCGATCACAAGATCCTGTCGATCCAGCAGTTCATCAAGAAGTCGACCCTGGATCTCTATCAGTGTGTGGACATCAATATCCACCAGGAAAATCTCTTCCACACCAAGATGCTGCTGCGCGACTTCAACCTCGACAACTACCTCTTCGCCAGCGCCGCCAAGGACTTCACCCCCGAGGAGAAACGTCGGGTAAAGGAAAGTCTGCAAAAAGAGATGACCGAGATCTTCTATTCCAAGAATATCTATTGAGCATCCACCGGGCCACGACAGAAGGAGAGTCATGTTTACGGTCATGCGAAACCTGTTGGTCACACTGGCTATCGGAGCAACCCTGACCATGACGGCCTGCTCCTCCTCCAAACTTTCGGGCGACCCGCAAAACCCCTACCGTCCCGACCGGCAACCGGCCATCGGCGACATCCTCCACCTGCCGACGGGGATCTTCGTCGATGAAGAGCAGATGCTCGCCACCGCGACGGATGCCCGCCTGGTCTATGTGGGCGAAACCCACGACAATCCCGCCTCCCATCGCCTGCAGCTGACCGTTCTGCGGGCGATGGCCACACTCTATCCCGATCGACTCGCTCTCGGCATGGAGATGTTCACCCCCGCCCAGCAGGAGGTGCTGGATCGCTGGGTGGCCGGCGAACTCAGCGAAAAAGAATTCCTCAAGCAATCCCGCTGGTACGCCGTCTGGAACATGGATTTCGCCTACTATCGGGACTTGCTGGTCTTCGCCCGCGACCATCGCATCCCCGTGGTCGGCCTCAACGCCGACAAAGACCTGGTGCGCGCCGTGGGGCAGAAACCCTTTGAGCAGCTCGACGAGTCCCAGAGCCAGCGCCTGCCGCAGATCGACATGAGCGACCCCTATCATCGCGCCATGGTCGAAGCGATCTACGGTGGACACAGCCAGGGCAACAGCATGCTGGAAGGATTCATGCGCGTCCAGAATCTCTGGGATGAGGCCATGGCCGAGAGCATCGTACGCTTCCTGAACAGCCGGAACGACGATTCCTGGCGCATGATGATCGTAGCCGGGGGCAACCATGTGCGCTACGGCTACGGCATCCCCCGCCGGGTTTTCCGCCGGCTCCCCACCTCCCACACCTTCATCGGGTCAAGGGAGCTCGACATCCCCGAGAGCAAGAAAGACCGCCTCATGGACGTGGAGATTCCCGATTTCCCCATGCCGCCCTATGATTTCATGGTCTTTACCGAATACGAGGATCTGCCACACCAGGAAGTCAAACTCGGGGCCATGCTGGACGACTCCCAGGGGATGGTTTTGATCAAGGGGGTGATTCCCGGCTCGGCGGCTGCCGAGGCTGGCCTGCAGGAAGGGGACATCATCCGCCAGTTCAACGAACTGCCCATGGAGGAGGCCTTCGACCTGATCTACGAAGTGAAGCAGCGTCAGGAAGGCGACCTGGCGACACTGATCATCGAACGGGACACGCAGACCCTGTCGCTGGAGGTGAGGTTCAAAGCCCTGCCGCAGAACCATCACCGTCCCGAATAACCCGCCAATAGAAAAGGCCGCCCGATGAGGCGGCCTTTTCTATTGGGGTGTTTTTCAGGGCGTTCAGGCCTTGCCGGCGCTGCCCAGCACCGTCTCGTTCTTGTGCTTGATGAGGGTGATCAGCTCCTTGCGGGCTTCGCCGAGATACTTGCGCGGGTCGAACTCCTCGGGATGGTTGGCCAGATATTCGCGAACCTTGGCGGTGACCGCCAGTCGGCCATCGGAGTCGATATTGATCTTGCACACGGCACTGGCCGCCGCCTGTCGCAGCTGGTCCTCGGGCACACCGACCGCCCCTTCCATGCGGCCGCCGTACGCGTTGATCAGGCGGACATAGTCCTGCACCACGCTGGAAGCTCCGTGCAGCACGATGGGGAAACCGGGGATCCGCTTCTCGATCTCCGTGAGGATATCGAAGCGCAGCGGCGGCACCTGCTCCCCTTCCTTGAGCTTGAACTTATAGGCGCCATGGCTGGTTCCGATGGAGATCGCCAGAGAGTCGACTCCCGTCTTCTTGACGAAATCCTCGACCTCCTCGGGCTTGGTGTAGGTGGAATGATCGGCCTGCACCTCGTCCTCGATGCCGGCCAGAACACCCAGCTCCCCCTCGACGGTCACGTCGTGGGCGTGGGCATATTCGACAACCTGGCGGGTCAGCGCTACGTTTTCTTCGTAAGGCAGGTGGGAACCGTCGATCATGACCGAGGAAAAGCCGGAGTCGACACAGGACTGACACAGCTCCAGGGAGTCGCCGTGGTCCAGGTGCAGGGCGATGGGAATATTGGACCCCATTTCGCGCACCATTTCCACCGCTCCCAGGGCCATATAGCGCAGCATGGTGCTGTTGGCGTAGCTGCGGGCCCCTTTGCTGACCTGAATGATGACGGGTGAAGCCGTCTCGGCACAGGCCATGACAATGGCCTGCAACTGTTCGAGGTTATTAAAGTTATAGGCGGGAATGGCGTAACCACCCCCCACGGCCTTTTGGAACATGTCCCGGGTATTGACCAGCCCCAACTCACTGAAATGCACTTTTTTGCCCATGACTTCCAGCCTCCCTGTCTTTTTCGACTATTTCAAAACACAGTGTTACTACCAGATGCAACCGGATAATAGATATCAGCTCACCCCTGTGAAGTCCAGCCCAAAGTCGCCATTTTTACCGTCAAGGGGGTTGAAAAAGGGGGGAAGTTCGTTTAGGATACGCCCGGTTTTGAGCTATCCTGATCCCACCTGTCTTGATTCATTAACCCATAAAAGGAAACGCCCATGAATTCGACAAAGCAGGACGATTACCTCAAGGACTGGCAGCAGCGGGAAGAGATCGCCGAGGCGATGCTCCCCATCATCGGCCGACTCTATCGCGACCGCAACGTGGTCATCTCCGTCTACGGGCGGACGCTGATCAATCCGTCCACCATCGACATCCTCAAGGCCCATCGTTTTGCCCGCCAGATTCTGGAGAACGAACTGTCGGTAAGGGACAGCTTCCCCATCCTCAAAGTGATCGGCGAGCTGGATCTAGCCCCGGCCCGCATCGATATTGGCAAACTGACGGTTCGCTACCAGGCCCAGGCCGCCGGAGAGCCGGTGGAGCAGTTCGTCCGCCGCGAACTGACTTCGGTCAACACCGGCAAGGGCTCCATGCGCCAGGAACCCCAGGATATCGTCCTTTACGGCTTTGGCCGCATCGGCCGCTTGCTCGCCCGGCTTCTGATCGAAAAGACCGGCGGCGGCGACAAACTGCGTCTGCGGGCCGCCGTTGTACGCAAGGGCAGTGCCGACGATCTCATCAAGCGGGCCAGCTTGTTGCGCCGGGACTCCGTCCATGGCTTTTTCCGCGGCGCCATCACGGTCGATGAGCAGGAAAACGCCATTGTGGCCAACGGCAACATGATCCGCATTATCTACGCCGATGCCCCTGAAGAGGTCGACTACACCCAGTACGGCATCAAGGACGCCATCGTTATCGACAACACGGGAAAATGGCGCGACCGCGACGGGCTCGGCCGCCATCTCAAGGCCAAAGGAACCTCTGCCGTCATCCTCACGGCGCCGGGCAAAGGGGACATCCCCAACATCGTCTACGGCGTCAACAACGAGCTCATCAGCCCCCTCGAAAAAATCTTTTCCGCCGCCAGCTGCACCACCAACGCGATCGTTCCCGTGCTCAAAGCGGTCAACGACCGGTTCGGCATCGTACACGGCCATGTGGAGACCTGTCATTCTTACACCAATGACCAGAACCTGATCGACAACTACCACAAGAACAACCGCCGCGGCCGCAGCGCCCCGCTCAACATGGTCATCACCGAGACGGGGGCCGCCAAGGCGGTGGCCAAAGCGCTGCCGGAACTGACGGGGAAACTCACCGGCAACGCCATTCGCGTACCGACCCCCAACGTCTCCCTGGCCATACTCAACCTGACCCTGAACGAAGGGACCAGCGTGCAGGAACTGAACAGCTATCTGCGGGATATCTCGCTTAACTCCGGTCTGCAGCAGCAGATCGACTACACCAATTCACCCGAGGTCGTCTCCAGCGACTTTGTTGGTTCCCGGCACGCCGGCATCGTCGACTCGCTGGCCACCATCGTCGACGGCAACCGCTGCGTTCTCTACGTCTGGTACGACAACGAGTTCGGCTACAGCGCCCAGGTGGTACGCATTGTCGAAAAGATGGCCGGTCTCGAACTGCCGGCCCTGCCGGCCTGATCTATCACTCAAAACACCAGCGGCCGCCTTCCAGTCTGAAGGCGGCCGCTGGCTATATAACGTCCCAACGAAGAAGGGCCACCTGCTTGGCAGGTGGCCCTTCTTCGTTACTGTGATACTTCAATGCGAGAGATCAGTCCGTCTTCATCAGCCGCATTTTTTTACGCAGCCGGCGCTGGGCTTCTTTCTCTTTGCGCTTGCGCTTGACGCTGGGCTTTTCGTAGAATTTGCGCTGCTTCATTTCACGAAACAACCCTTCCTGCTGCAGCTTGCGCTTGAGAACCCGGATCGCCTTTTCGACGTTGTTGTCGACGACATGGATTTCCACTGACTCTTCACCTCGCTTTCTTATCTATTTACACTTCGCCAAGTCTCCCTGGCGAAGGATAAGACGGCAACGTACACCAACATCAGCAAAAAATCAATATAAATCTCACTTACACTCTCCGTCGCCCACAAAGAGTCCGACAGAGAGCCCGCCATTGACCAGATCGGCAATTTTCTTCAGGGGGAGGCCGACCGCGTCAACCAGCGGCGAGACAGGGCAGAGAATAGCGCACCGCCAGCCGCCATACCGCCGGGCGTAAACATCCCCCAGTTGACGATAGAGAGGGGCCAGATTCTCCCCTTTTCCTAACCGCTCCCCATAAGGCGGATTGCACAGAATGGTGCCGGCCACGGCGCTGGCCCGGCTTTCGGCCAGATCCGCCACCTCCAGGCGGACAAGATCGGCGACTCCCGCGCGCTCGGCGTTGCGCCTGGCCGCCGCCAGCGCCACCGGATTCCGGTCAGCCCCGCAGATAGGCACCTCAATCTCGCGCCTGGCCCGGGCAGCTTCCAGCTTGAGAGCCTCCCAAAGACCCGGACGAAAACCGGGCCAGTTCATGAAAGCAAAGAGACGTCCCCCTCCCGGGGGCAGGTTGGCCGCCAGCAGCGCACCTTCGATAACGAAGGTGCCCGATCCGCACATGGGATCGACCAGTGGAGCCCGGCCATCCCAACGCAGCAGCGCCAGGATACCTGCCGCCAGGGTTTCGCGTAGAGGGGCCAGGGCCGACTCTTCGCGATAGCCGCGGCGGTGCAGCAGCTCACCGGAGGTATCGACCGAAATCTGACACTGATCGTCGTCAAAGCGCACGAGGATGAGTTGCTCTTCGCCCTGCCCTTCCCCCGACTGGCGGCCAAGGGCACGATCGATGGCGGCGGCGACCGTTTCGGCGATACGCCCGCTGTGCACGAGCCGGGAATGATGGCTCGCCGATTTCACCCGGACAGCGGTCTCCCGCCGGATGAAGCGCCCCCAGGGCAAACGCAGGGCCTTTTTGTACAGGTCGGGAAAGTCGCGACTGCAAAAGGTTCCGAGACGGATCACCACGCGACTGGCCGTACGCAGCCACAGGTTGGCGCGATAGATATCCGCCAGGCCTCCCGTGAACTCCACTCCGCCCGGCACCACGGCGACTCCGGCCATACCGAGCTGGTGCAGCTCGGCAGCGCAAACCGCCTCCAGTCCTGGAGCCGTCACCGCAAAAAGTTGTCCTTCCAGTTTTTTCACAGACCCTCCCATAACGCTCAGAGCGCCGATCCTAGCACAGGGGCGGCGCCTTGACCAGAAATCCCCATGTCTTTCCCCCTGCGTCTTCGAACAAATTCTGCTACTATTTCACCATGGAGACCAACAACCGGGAGGCTACCGTACGATGAATTTTTCCGACCTGGATATCGACTGGGCGTACCTGATCGAACGTGTGGAAACCCTCATGGATCTCGGTGAAGAATATCTGGGGCGCCAACTGGCCGAGGTTGAACTTGAGGCGGAGGTTTTCCAGAACACCCTGGCTTTGCGCTGGCAACAACAGGGACCATCCGGATGGCTGGTGCCCGTCCTCTTCCCGGACACGCCGGACCATGCGGATCTCCTCGGAATCGACGCCACCCTGCAGCGGCTCAACCAGAACACCCTGCAGTTCGTCCGGGGCTATCCGGCCAACAACGTGCTCTTGTGGGGCGAGCGGGGCAGCGGCAAGTCCTCCGCCGTCAAGGGGCTTATCAACCGGTTTTCCAGCCAGGGTCTGCGCCTGGTGGAGGTGCAGAAGGAGGACCTCTTCCAGCTCCCTCTCATCACCAGCCGCCTGCGCGACCTCAACTATCGCTTCATCCTTTTCTGCGATGACCTGTCTTTTGACGAGTCGGAGGTCTCCTACCGGGAGCTCAAGGCCTTGCTCGAAGGCGGCATCGAGGCCCGGCCGGCCAACGTGCTCGTCTATGCCACCAGCAACCGGCGCCATCTTATGCCGGAGCGCTTTGAAGACAACGGCCCGGAGGCGGAAATCCACCCCGAGGAGCGCATCGCCGAAAAACTCTCGCTGTCCGATCGCTTCGGCATCACCCTCGGTTTTTATCCCATGTCCCAGGAGACCTACCTGGCCGTTGTACGTCACTTGAGCCGCCGCCGAAAGATAAAAATATCGGCCAAACGGCTGGAGAAAGAAGCGCTGCAATGGGCGATGCGCCGCGGCGCCCGCTCTGGACGGGTCGCCAGCCAGTTCATGGATGACCTCAGCGGGCGGCTCCTGGTGGAAGCGGAAGAAAAAAAGCCTCGCTCAGGATAAATAAACCCTAAAAAGCCCCACCTGAAGAACCCCCTAGATTGCTGTTTCTACGACACTTTCAGCGCTCATCCACAGTTTCGTGGAAAACCCTGTGGGGAACTCAAAAAGAGGCGCGGGCAAATCCTGCGAGCACCCCTCTTTACAGCCTTTTGCCTAATTTTTAATCACATTGACCGAGCCCAGAAGAGCACTTAGAAGGAAAGGATTCTTGAGCTGAATCGCGATCTGGTGTAATAAGGTGGGAGGCTGAAAAACCCGGAAGGGTACGCCCATTCAAGACGCCCAACTCACCCCGGAGGAAGAGCTCAGATGGTCCAGATGACCGAAGCCGCCCTTTTTGATGCCTGCCGGATTCTTTTTGGCCCGGAGCTGCACCTCAATCGCGACTTTCTCTTCTACCTCCAGCCCGGCGGCGCCAAATCAGCCTACCGCACCAGAGCCAAGCAGACCCATCCGGATCGCTTTACCGAGACCGAAAAAAAGCGGCAGAACATCCTGTTTCAGGATCTGACCAGCGCCTACAAGCTGATCAACACCTTTCTGGAGCAGCGGGAAAAAGGACACACCCAGTCTCTGCGCAGCGCCGGGCCAGGGGTCAGAGCGGGTGCTTCGCCAGCCAGGACGCGTCCCCCGGCTTCCCCGGCCGGCACCTTTTATGCCGGAAACCTGCCGCAGCGCCACCTGGAATTTGGCCTCTACCTCTACTATCGCGGCTATATCTCCTATCAGCAGCTCATCGCGGCGCTCGTCTGGCAGCGCGCCCAAAGACCGGCCATTGGCGAAATCGCCCGCCGCTGGGGCTGGCTCGACGAAGCCTCCCTGCGCCACGTACTCACCGCGCGGGGAGCCTGCAGCCGTTTCGGGCAGCGGGCCGTCAAGCTCGGCGTGCTGACCCCCTTCCAAGTGCAGACGCTGCTCCGCTACCAGCAGAACCTTCACAAGCGCCTCGGCCAGTACTTCGTCGAGAACAACCTTCTCGGCGCGCAGGACATCGAGAAACTCGTCGAAGAACTCAGGGCCCACAACCAGCAGGTGGCCACCGGCCGGCGCTCTGCCAATCCCCCCTATTAAGGCCTTTGGTCGCCCTCCTCACCCCTCGCCTGGGAAAGGAGCCGGCGAAGGTGTCGCCGTCGGGACCACCCCCGCCTGACGCAGGCGGCTGAGGTACGAGGTCCGCGAAATCGCCCGCCCGCCCAGAGAAGCCAGGTGAGAGGTCGGCAGCTGGCAGTCGATCATATCGAAATTGTGCGCCGCCAGCCGGCGGGCCAGAAAAACCATCGCCGCCTTTGAAGCGTTGCTGCGACGGTGAAACATCGACTCACCGAAAAAACAGCGTCCCAGACAGACCCCGTACAGACCGCCGACCAGTTCATCCCCCTGCCAGCATTCCACCGAGTGCGCGAAACCCAACGCGTGCAGCCGGCCGTAGGCGGCCAGCATTCCGTCGGTGATCCAGGTCCCCGTATCTTCCTGACGGTCTGGCCCGCAGGCCAGCATGACTTCAGCAAAAGCGCGGTCGATCGTCAGCTGGAAGGAACCACGGCGAATCACCTTAGCGAGACTGCGGGAAACATGAATGGCGGTTGGCTCGAGGATGAACCGGGGATCGGGCGACCACCAGAGCAGGGGATCCCCCTCGTTGAACCAGGGAAAGATGCCGGAGGAATAGGCCAGCAGGAGACGCGGCGGGGTCAGATCGCCACCGACAGCCAGCAGACCATCAGGCTCGGCCAGATGAGGCGGCGGAAAAAGCAGCTGGTCTGCCAGTTGAAATACAGGCACCGACGACTCCCCTGAAACGCCTCAGTCGTAGGAAAAAGTCAGGGCATCCTGACGCAGACCGAGGCGCACTGTCCCGCCCTTGCTCAGCCGTCCGAAGAGGATTTCGCTGGCAATGACATCGCTGACTTCCGTCTGAATGAGACGGGCCAGCGGGCGAGCGCCATAGACCGGGTCGTAGCCCCGCTGGGCGAAATAGCGGCGGGCGGCCGGGGAGACCTTGAGGACAACCCCTTTCTCTTGCAGGGGTGTGGCCAGCTCGTGGAAAAACTTGTCGACGATGCGGACAATCACCTCCTCGGCGAGGCTGCTGAAAGCGATGATGGCATCGAGACGATTGCGGAACTCGGGGGAGAAGGTGCGTTCCACGGCGTGGCGAGGATCTCCCGTCGAAGCCGTTTTGCTGAAGCCGATGGGGTTGGCGCTCATTTCCCGGGCGCCGGCGTTGCTGGTCATGATGAGAACAACGTTGCGAAAATCGGCCTTCTTGCCATTGTTATCGGTGAGGGTACCGTGATCCATGACCTGTAGCAGGATGTTGAAAAGATCGGGATGGGCCTTTTCGATCTCGTCCAGCAGCAGGACCGCATAGGGATGCCGAATAACGGCGTCGGTGAGCAGCCCGCCCTGTTCAAAACCGACGTAGCCCGGCGGCGAACCGATCAGCCGTGCCACCGAATGCTTCTCCATGTATTCACTCATATCGAAGCGGATGAACTCCACCCCCATCTGGGCGGCAAGCTGTTTGGCGACCTCCGTCTTGCCCACTCCGGTCGGGCCGGTGAACAGAAAGGACCCGGTGGGTTTTTCCGGGTGACCCAGGCCGGCCCGGGAGCGCAGCACGGCGCGGCACAGGGCATCGATGGCCGAATCCTGCCCGAAGACCCGCGCCTTGATATCGCGGGCGAGGGTTTTGAGGCGCTGGCGGTCGCGGGCCGAGACCTGACGCTGCGGAATGCGGGCGATACGGGCGATCACCTCTTCGATTTCCCGGATGCCCACCTCCTGCCGGGAACGCGGGTGCAGCCGAAAGGAGGCGCCGACCTCGTCCATCACGTCAATGGCCTTGTCCGGCAGGTGACGGAAGTTGATATGGCGAGCCGACAGCTCGGCGGCGGCCCGCAGCGCTTCGTCGCTGTAGCGGACGCCGTGGTGCTCTTCATAGTGGGATTTCAGCCCCTGGAGAATGGCGAGGGTCTCCTCGACGCTCGGCTCGGGAACATCGATTTTCTGGAAGCGGCGGGACAAAGCCCGATCTTTCTCAAAAAGATTCTTGTATTCCTCATAGGTGGTCGAACCGATGCAGCGCAACTCACCAGAGGCCAGCACCGGCTTGAGAATATTGGAGGCATCCATTGAGCCGCCGCTGGTGGCGCCGGCACCGACCACCGTGTGGATTTCGTCGATAAAGAGAATGGCCTTGCCTTTTTTGGCCAGAGCGGCCAGCACCGCCTTGAGCCGTTCCTCGAAATCTCCGCGGAATTTGGTGCCGGCCAGCAGCGCCCCCATATCGAGAGAAAAGATCTCAAAATCAGCCAGCATGTCCGGCACCTCGCCCCGCGCCATGGACAGTGCCAGTCCTTCGGCGAGCGCCGTCTTGCCGACCCCCGGTTCGCCGACATAAATGGGGTTGTTCTTGCGCCGCCGGCACAGCACCAGCAGTGTCCGCTCGATTTCCGCCTCGCGCCCAATGAGGGGATCGATCTTGCCGGCCCGGGCTTTTTCCAGCAAATTGACGGTAAAGAGTTTCAAGGGGTCCTTGGCCGGAGCCGTCTTGGTCCCGGCGCCTCCCGTGTCCTCACGCCCGGGAGCAGGCGAGCCTTCCCCCTCCCCTTCCTGCTGGGACGGCATCTTGGCGACCCCGTGGGAAATATAGTGCAACACATCCAGGCGACTGACCCCCTGAAGCTTGAGGAAATGGGAAGCGTGAGAGTTCTTCTCTTCCAGAATCGCCACCAGCACATCCCCGACGGTGATCTGCTTTTTGCCGGCGGCATGCATATGAACCACGGTACTCTGCAGAACCCTCTGCAGCCCGACCGTCTGTTCAGGCACCTCTTCACTTTCGCTGGCGACACTCTCCAGCTGGTTGGTCATGAAATCTTCGAGCATGGCGCGCAGGGTTTCGGGATCGCCTCCGCAGTTGCGAATGATGTCCTGCCCTTCGCCATCGAAGAGAATGGCGTAGAGCACGTGTTCCGTCGTGAGATATTCATGACGGCGGCGCTGGGCTTCCCGCACCGCCAGAGAAAAGGTGATTTGTACTTCCTGGTTGAACATGGGAACTCCGTCCTTTTTCAGACTTTTTCGAGGCTGCACCTTAAGGGAAAACCCTCTTTCCTGGCCATGGCATGGACTCTGGCAACCTTCGTTTCGGCAATTTCAAAGGGGTAGATGCCGCATTCCCCGACGCCTTTCAGATGAATATGCAGCATGATGCGGTTGGCCTCGGTGGGAGTCTTGTGAAAGACCGTTTCGAGGGCGGCGACCACGAATTCCATGGTCGTGTAATCGTCGTTGTGCATCAATACCCGATACGGGGGAGGAAAAGTGACCTTTTCCTTCTCGGTAGCGGCGGGTTTTACTCCCGGCGATGACAGGGGTCTATCCACAGTTGTCCTCTTCTGGCAGGGGCGTTGTAAGGCATCATGCTACCACAGCTTCGGCAAAACTTCCATCCTTTGCCCCTGATGGCGCCTGCGGGTTGCGGCCCGGCAAGATCATGACATTCTGGCGGAAATCGCCTCTTCGGGAATTGACTTCCCGGCCATCTAGGGGAAAATCATAGGAAGGTTGTAAAGATTCCGAGCAGATTCGGATCCAAGGATTTCGTGAACCCACGCTTTCACCCGACAGGCCGCCATGATTAAAGTCTTTCTCCAACACGCTGCCTGGTTCCTTTTGGGCAGCACGCTGTTGAGCAGCTTTTCGGCCGTGCAGAAGTTGCTCGTCGGCATCCCTTTTCACCCGAAGGGCTTTCTGGTCCCCATTTTTTTCGGCGGCTGCTGCGGGCTCATCCTGAACATCTGGCGACGTAAATGGAAACACTCCACCCGCTCTCTCTTGGAAAGCGAGGCGCGCTATCGCAGCCTTTACGACAACGCGCCCGTCATGCTTCATTCCATCGACACCCACGGCCGTCTGCTCACGGTCAGCAAATTCTGGCTGGAAACCCTGGGTTATGAACCGTCCGAGGTGCTCGGCCACAAGCTGACGGATTTCATGACCCAAACCTCACGTCAGATGGCCGAGCAGACCATTTTTCCCAAGTTTTTCCGCACGGGTTCCGTCAAATACATCCCTTACCAGTTTGTGAAAAAAAACGGGGACATTGTCGAGGTTCTGCTCTCGGCCATTGGCGACCGCAACGCGCAGGGGCGCATCGAGCGCAGCCTGGCCGTGGCAATCGATGTCACTGAACATCGTCAGGCGGAGCTGGAGGTCAAAAAGCTGGCCTACTACGATACGCTCACCGAGCTGCCCAACCGCACCCTCTTCCATGACCGCCTTGGGCAGGCGCTAGCTCACGCCCGCCGCAATAACGTACGCGTCGAGGTGCTCTTTCTCGACCTGGACCGCTTCAAGATCATCAACGACACCCTGGGTCATGCCGTCGGGGACGAGTTTCTTAAAATTATCGCCCAGCGCTTGCGAGACTGCATGCGTCAGGGCGACACGGTGGCCCGCCTCGGGGGTGACGAATTCGTCATCGTGCTCTCCAGCAGCAATGGTGACCAAGACGGCGCCGCCTTTGCCGAACGGATTCTTGAAGCCCTGGCCCAGCCGGTAAAACTGGCGGGCGGCGAACTCTGTACCACGGCGAGCATCGGCATCAGCATCTATCCCCTGGACGGCGAGGATATCGACACCCTGTTGCGCAATGCGGACATCGCCATGTACGCCGCCAAAGAGCACGGTCGCAACAACTATCAGTTCTTTTCCGATGAGATGAATACCCGGGTGGTGGAGAAGCTGGGCATCGAGACCAGCTTGCGGCGGGCCATCGATCGGGGCGAGCTTTTTCTCACCTATCAGCCACAGATCGACATCGAGTCGGGAACGATCATCGGGGTCGAATCCCTGCTGCGGTGGAATCACCCCCAGGAGGGACTCATTTCACCACAGAAATTCATCCCCATTGCCGAAGAGACTGGCTTGATCAACCCTATCGGCGAGTGGGCTTTGCGCACGGCCTGCCGGCAGGCCCGGGAGTGGCAGATCGCCGGCTATGCCCCGGTCAGAATGGCCGTCAACCTTTCCGCCCGTCAGTTCAAGCAGCTGGGCATTATCGACCTGCTCGATCGCATTCTGGAGGAAACCGGGCTAGACCCCCGGTGGCTTGAGCTGGAACTCACGGAAAGCCTGATCATGGACAACACGGTCGAGACCATCATGACCCTGACGGACATCAAGGTGCGGGGGATCCACCTGGCCATTGACGACTTCGGTACCGGTTATTCCTCCTTGGCCTACCTGAAGAACTTCCCTATTGATCGCATCAAAATCGCCCAGGAGTTTATTCACTCGGTCAATGAAGACGCCGACAGTCGAGCGATCGTCGAGGCCATTATCGCCATGAGCCACAGCCTGCAGCTCAACGTCCTGGCCGAGGGCGTGGAAAATCTGCCGCAACTGGAATTTCTCACCGCCCGACAATGCCACGAGATGCAGGGCTTTTATTTCTCGCCTCCCTGTACCGCCGCCGAGATGGGTGAACTTTTCGCCATGAACGTCAGCAAGACGGGGTTCTGCCTGCTCCATGAAAGGACGTCACAAGGCATTCACTGACTGTCGCCGCCAGGCGCACCACCCGCCAATTTTTCCTGCAGAAAATCCCGCCAGATCCTTTCCGCCAGAGGGGCCCTATCGTCTGCCGCCGCCATCAATTCGGCGTGAATCAGCAAAGGATGGATCAGCGAAATCCCTTCGGGCTGCCACTCCTGCCAGGCCAGCTGATGGCTGTACAATTGCAGCAGATCCACGGGCCCGTCGGGGTCGGGAATCAGGCGTAGCTGCATGAGAAGACGCAGGGCATCGCCGGACAGATGCAGGGCAGCGCGCTGCGGGCGGTAGCCGCCAAGCAGAAGGGCGGCGCCCAGCTCGCCGCCGATAAGCACCTGCTCCTGCAAACCGTTTTGCCGCAGCAAATCAGGCAGATCGTCGATCGTCACCCCTGTCTGCAGGCGACAACGACGCAGCAGCAGCCGGGGGCGCAGCTTTTCGCTATAGCCGAATTCCCAGCGCTGCAACAGATCCTCGCCTCGCAGCAACCTTCTGCCGCCGGCCTCCCGGCCGAGATAACCCAGCGACTCGAGCTGCTCCAGCGTCTGCCCGATGGTCCCCAGAGCGACATGGGCCCGCTGGGCCATGTCCCGGTAGGACAGGCGCAGGTTGGCCGGCTCCATCAGCAGGAGGGAAATCAGTTTGAGCCCGGCGGTTTGAAAAGCACGGCCGCCGCTTTTCTTTTCAGCGACCCGGCGGCGACCGCCAATCTCCATCAGCAGCGGCGGCTGACACAGGTACATGTTGCCGGCCGCATCGACATATTCGATCCCCTGTTGGCGCAGTTCGCGAGCCAGGGTTTCCGGCAGATAATCGGTAAACAGCAGCCTCGGCGCCTCAGCGGGCTGAAGGTGAGCCTGGTTGAGAAGAACAGCGACGGTTAAAGGCGAGAGCCGCCTTCGTGGCATGACCTGATAGCTGACCTGCCCCCAGCCGCCTTGAAGCCGCAGGCGACCCTCCTGGGCCTGTAATGCCGGCCTGAACCCCGGTTCCACTTCGCATCCAGGCAGAGCGCGCAGGTTTCGCAGACAATCTTCCGTCAACCGTTCTTCAGCTTGGGTCAGGGGCCAGGCCATGGCAAGTCCTCTCGATGTCGGTGTTTGTTCAGATTTAAATCGCGTTCAGACATTAAATGCAACATCTTTTTTGTTCACAGCGGCCCGCCCCAGGATCTTCCCTTTACATCCGCCATCGGCATGACTATATTTTCAAGATTCCTTTTTGCTTTTCCATGAACTGAACAAGGAGCTCTGCCATGAAGACGCGCTTTTCCCTCATCGCCCTGATTCTGCTTTCCCTGACCCTGCTCTCAGGGTGCGGCTACAATGAAATCCAGCGCAACGAAGAAATGGTCTTTGCCGCCTGGGCCGACGTGGAGGCTACCTACCAGCGTCGCGCCGATCTCATTCCCAACCTGGTGGAGACGGTCAAGGCCTACGCCAGTCATGAGCGGGAGACTCTGCAGTCCGTTACCGAAGCCCGGGCCCGTGTGGGGCAGGTCAACCTGAGCGGTCAGGATCTGTCCAACCCCGTTGCCCTCGAAAGCTTTCAGTCGGCCCAGGGAGAACTTTCCGGCGCCCTCTCCCGCCTGCTGGTGGTGGCTGAACGCTACCCCGACCTGAAGGCCAGTCAGAATTTCAGCGACCTTCAGCACCAGCTCGAAGGCACCGAGAACCGCATCAATGTCGCCCGCCAGCGCTACAACGAAGCGGTGCAGGTCTTCAATAGTTCGATCCGTACCTTCCCCAACAACCTGACCAACAAATTCATGCTGAAGCTTGAACGCAAGGAACCCTTCAAGGCGGAGGCCGGCGCGGCTACGGCTCCCAAGGTCAACTTCTAGCATGCTCCTGCGACGCTTTTTTCTCGCCCTGGCGCTCCTCATCCTGCTGCCCCTGACAGCCAGCGCCCTCGACGTGCCTCCCCTGCGCGGCCATGTCAACGATCTGGCCGGCCTTCTCTCGGCCGAAATGGAGCTGAAAATCGAGCGCTTTTTGACCGATTTCGAAGCCAGCGACTCGACGCAGCTTGTCCTGCTCACGGTCGTCTCCCTGGAGGGGGAACCACTGGAAGTCGCCGCTCTGAAGGTGGCGGAGAGCTGGGGGATCGGGCAGAAAGGTAAGGACAACGGCGCCCTGCTCCTTGTTTCTCGGGACGACCGCCAGATTCGCATCGAAGTCGGCTACGGGCTGGAAGGGAGACTCACCGACCTGCTGGCCGGCCGCATCATCGATCAGGAGATCACCCCCCGCTTCCGGCAAGGAGATTTCAATGGCGGCATCGCCGCCGGCCTGGTCGCCATGGCCGAAGCGGTGCGGGGAGAGTACACGGGATCGGGGTCATCCCGCCAGCAGAAGGAGCGTCATCCACTCGGCCTGCTGGCCCTGCTGCTCTTTCTGGGACCGGGATTACTGTTCCTGACGGGCGGACGCAGCCACCGCAGCAGCCGTCGGAGCGGTCTATGGATCGGCGGACCACCCTTCGGCGGAGGCGGCTTTGGCGGAGGCGGTGGTTTCGGCGGCGGCGGGGGCGGATTCGGAGGCGGCGGCGCTTCCGGTGGCTGGTAAGAACTATCTTCTTTTCACCCTTGCACAGGAACTGTCATGGCGAAAGTCACAGCGCAGACATTTTTCAGCGAAGACGAACGGCAGCGCCTCAAAACCGCCGTCTTCGAGGCCGAGAAACGCACCAGCGGCGAGATTGTCCCCATGGTAATCGACGCCAGCTACGACTACCCCCGCGCCGAGATTCTCGGCGCCGTCCTGCTGGCGCTGGCCACGGGCGTGACGGCAAGCTGGGCCTTCGGCGGCTCGTCCGTCTGGGTCTTCCTGCCGATCTTCGCCCTCGCCTACTTCCCCTTCAAACTCTTCATCCGCCACACCCCGACGCTCAAACGCTGCCTTATCCATCCCGCCGAGATCCGCGGCGAGGTGGAGGAAAAAGCCATCGTCAGCTTCCTCGAGCAGGGGCTGCACCACACCCGCGACCACACCGGCATCCTCATTCTGCTCTCCCTGTTTGAACGACGGGTCTATGTGCTGGCCGACCGTGGCATCAACGCCCGCGTTCCTCTGCACGTCTGGGAGGAGATTGTCGAAACGGTGACTGAAGGCATTCACCAGGGGCTGGCGTGCGACGCCCTCTGCGAAGCCATCACCCGCTGCGCCGAGCTGCTGGAAGAGCATTTCCCCCGGCGGGCGGATGACCGCGACGAGCTGCCCAACCTGATTCTCGGCTAAGCCCTTATTTTTCCCTTATGACTTCCCGATAGTAGTCGCCGCTGCGGGGCCCGCCGGGCCACTGCCGCTGCAGCAGGGTGTAGTTGCGGCCGGCGCGCACCTCCAGCTCCAGCAGACGCTGCGCCAGCCGCAGGGTCTCGTTCCCTGCCCCGTAAGTCCGTTTGAGTATCGACTGTATCCGTGAGTAATTCTGTATCAGGGGCAAGGTCCGTTTTTTGCGGCTGGCGGCCAGAAAGGCGCGCCCCTTGGCCGTAAAGGCGAGGACATGCAGATAGAGCGGCCCGCATGCCAGAAAGGCCGCCATGTCATCGGCATGCACCTCGTTGAGCACATAGGCGAGCAGGCGCTGGACACGGGTGCGGGTCAGGTGCCGTGACTTGACGGCATCCACCAGAGCCTCGTAGAAGTCGCTGCACTCGGCCGCCTCGAGCAGACGCGGCTCGATACCGGCTTCAACCAGGTAGATCCCTTGGAGCGATTCCGCCCCCCTGAAGATGCGACTTAGCAGCAGGCGATGCAGATGCGCCTCATCCAGACAGCGCCCCTCGGCCAGGGCCTGCTGCAAGGGGGGTAAGGCGGAGAAGGGAATGAAGGGGGTAACGTCCTCGCCGGCGGCAATTTTGCGGCGGATGCCCGTGGCGCTTGCCACATCCCCCACGGCCTCCTCATCATGATAGCCGGCGCCGAGGCGGGGAATGGTCAAGCGGCGCAGTGTACTGGCCGTTCGGCGCAGGGCCCGGAGATACTCGAGACCGAGGATGTTGTTGGGCGAGGCGAGCAGATGACCAAATGAGGCGTCCGGCGCCAGCTCCTGCGCCAGGCGCGCGCGGGCTGTCGGGTAATTGCACCCCTGCCGCAACAGCGCACCGGTTCGGCGGGCCACGACCTCGTCGTTCGCCTCCAGCCACCGGGCGCACTCCTGCAGTGCCTGCACATCCCCCGACTCGCTGCCAAAACAGAGAGCCTCGACGGCGCCGAGGGCATTCAGAGCCTGAACGGCGCCCTGGGCGAAAACCGGAGCGCTGTTGCAGGCCCAGGGGAAAGGGAGCTCCAGAACCAGATCGACACCCGCCTGCAGAGCCATCTGGGCCCGCACCCATTTATCCACCAGGGCCGGCTCGCCTCGCTGGAGGAAATGCCCGCTCATGACCGCCACGGCCACCTCGGCCCCGCTAAGGGCCAGGCTCTGACGCAGGTGATGGAGGTGTCCGTTGTGAAAGGGGTTGTATTCGGTGATCAGGCCGACGGCGCGCATGGCGGGTTTACCCGAGGAGGACGGAAAGAGGCGGGCCGACACGGTTTTCCGTGGGCGTCACCAGGCTGCGATAGGCCATGACTTCGACGCCGCAGGCGGCGGCCTGCCGCAGCAGACGGCCGTAGTCAGGATCGATGGCGTCGGCGGGGGTAAAGGCTTCGGCTTCGCCGCGCTGGACGAGGAAGAAAATGACCGTGCGATAGCCCTGCTGGCGGGCCGCCATCAGTTCACGCAGGTGTTTCTGCCCCCGCGTCGTCACGGCGTCGGGAAAGCAGGCGACGGTGGGCGCGCAGCAGAGGGTCACGTTTTTCACCTCCACCAGCACTTTTTCCCGCTCATTTTCCAGCATAAAATCGAGGCGACTGGCGCCGAAAGGGAACTCCGCTCTCACTTGGTAGCCCGTCAGCGGAGCAATGGCCCCCTGGCGCAGGCCTTCCTCGACCACCCGGTTGGTGCGGTGGGTGTGGGTATCGACCCAGTGGCCGTTGACTTCGATCAGCTCCAGGGTATAGGGGAGTTTTCGCTTCGGGTTGTCCGAGATGGAGACCAACACGCGGTGTCCCGGCACGGCGCACTGCTTCATGCTACCGGTATTGGGAGTGTGGGCCGTCACCACGCGGCCGTCGGCCAGCTCGACATCGGTGAGGAAGCGCTGATAGCGCCGCAGCAGGCGCCCCTCCAGGAGGGGCTGGGGCAGCTTCATTGGTCGATCTCGGCCATCTCCCGCTCGGAGAAGCCGAGCAGATAGAGAATGGAGTCGAGACTCTGCTGGTTGATATGGTAATCGGCCTGCTCCCGCACCCGGGCCTTGGCGTTGAAAGCGATACCCAGCCCGGCCTTGCCCAGCATGGGCAGATCGTTGGCGCCGTCGCCGATGGCCACCACCTGGTCGAGGGTAATCCCTTCCTGACAGGCAATTTCCTCCAACAACTGGGCCTTGCGGGCCCCGTCGACGATCTCCCCCTTGACCGCACCGGTCACCTTGCCGTCGGCGATCTCCAGGTCGTTGGCGTAGGCGTAATCCAGGCCCAGTTCGGTCTTGAGGCGATCGGTGAAAAACTTGAAGCCACCCGAGATGACTGCCGTGCGGAAGCCGAGCCGCTTGAGAATGCGCACCAGGTTCTTGGCCCCGGGCGTGAAGGGGATATGGCGGTAGACCTCCTCAAGCGCGTCGACCGACAGCCCCTGCAGTAGGGCCACCCGCTCCCGCAGCGCCCCCTGAAAGTCAAGTTCGCCGTTCATGGCTCGCAGGGTGATATCCGCCACCTGCTCCCCGACTCCGGCCAGGCGGGCCAACTCGTCGATGACCTCGATCTGGATGAGAGTGGAATCCATGTCCATCACCACCAGGCGCTTGGCCCGGCGGTAGAGGCTCTCCTTCTGCATGGCGATGTCGACGCCGAGGCTGGCGCCGACGCGCAGCAGCTTGCGGGTCATGGCCTTGACATCCAGCTCCGGCGGCGTGGTGATGAGAAACTCGACGCAGCGCAGCTGTCCCTGCGTCAGCTTGGAGATACGCTCGATATTGACCCGGTTGTCGGCCAGGATGCGCGACACCCGCGCCAGCGAGGTAGCGCTCACCTCACCACCCAGAATGGTCACCACATAGGCGTGCTTGGTCGTTTTACGCCGGTACTCCGATTCGGACAGCACCTGGAAATCGAGATCCTGCCCAAGCTCCTTGGCCAGGAAAAGGAGATCCTTGATCAGGGGTTTCTGGTCGCTCTCGCCCGTGGGAAAATCGATGAGCACCGAAAAGGAAAGCAGCGTATGGGTCACCGTCTGCTCGATGTCGCGGATGCGCGCCCCGGCGGCGGCGATATTGCCGGTCACTGCGGCGACGATGCCCGGCTTGTCCGGCCCGGTCATGGTAACAAGAACCATCTTACGATCCATAATGATAAACAACCCCTTTCATCTGTCCTGAAAAACGCCGGTATTCTACCGTTAAACCCCACCCCCTGCAACCCCGTAAACGCGCAGGCTACAACCCCCCCGGTCTACCGGTGCATAAATTTTCCCACCAAAAAACTGAATTTTGTATTGACCTTTTCCTATCGTCTTGGTATTGTTTACCCAATTGGTCAGGTTCACACTTGGCCAATCGACACAACCCTCCTTCCTTTTGCGCATCGGCCTCTCTCCTGGCCGGTGCGCCTTTTTTATTTTATCCCCTCCAAAAAATACGGCCCCGGACGAAAAGACCGGGGCCGGCTGAAGAGCTGAAACGAGAGCCAGTCTAGCGAGCCAGGACGAAGCGACCCTCTCTGACCTCGACCATCACCATGGAATCAACGCCGAGGCCGTTATGATCCTCGGCGGTCAGATTGTAGATCCCGGAGACGCCGACATAGCCTGTGGTCTCTTCAATGGCTTTGCGAAGCGCTGCCGGCTCGGTGCCGACCTTCTTCATGGCATTGGCCAGGATCATGATGGCATCCCAGGCGTAGCCCGAATGGGTGTTGATGGGGAACTGTTTGTCGTAGCCTTTCTCCTTGTATAGGCGGATGAATTCCTGGATGACCGCTTTCTGCGGATCGCTGTCATCGAGCTCATCCACCACCATCAGCTTGGTGGCCGGCATGCGGTCCCCCTCGGCAGCGGCTCCGGCCAGTTCGATGTACTTGGGGTCGGGCAGGCCGTGACACTGGAACAGGGGCAGGTCGATGCCGAGTTGCGCTTTGTTCTTGGCGACGATGGCGCCGGCGGGGCCGGTGGTCCAGCAGATGATGGCCTGGGGCTTGGCGTTCTTGGCCCGGGTCAGCTGGGCGGTCATATCGGTGTCGCGGGGGCCGAAAGACTCTTCCAGCATGATCTCGACACCGTACTGGGCGGCGAGCTGGTGCATCCAGCCGGCGCCGTCCTTGCCGAAACCATCGGAGGCGATCAGCAGGGCCACGCGGGTCAGGCCCTTTTCCTGCAGATAGACGAGCAGCCGTTCGACGGCGGTCCGGGAGCGCTGCGGGGACTTGAAGATCCAGTCGAAGGGGCCGAACTTGTCGCCCCCCATGATGACCGGATCGCCGCCGACCGTCATGACGATAGGCACGCGGCCGTCATGGGCGATCTTTTTGACGTTCATTCCCGTATCGGTGAGGGTGGGACCGATAATCGCCGCCACCTTGTCCTTGTAGATGAACTTTTTGGCGATATTGGCCGCCTTGGCGGGATTGGCTTCCGTGTCGCCGATCTCCAGCGCCAGAGGGCGGCCGTTGATGCCCCCCTCCTGATTGATCTTGTCGACGACCATTTCGGCCACCAGCTTGGTCGGGGTGCCGATAAAGGACGCCCGCCCGGACAGATCGAAGAAAGCGCCGATGGTGATCGGCTCTGCGGCCAGCGCCGGACTGGCCAGCAGCACCAGCAGACTGAAAAATCCCAACACGCGTTTCATAGTGTACCTCCTCCTGTAAAAAGCCCCTTACCCGGTTCAGACGATTTCATCCTGAATCCGCGTATCAAAGACGCGTTTGCTTTTGCCCTCAGAGCGGGGCAGGCTGCCGTAATCGACCAACTCCAGGTCGGCGGAGACCATGAGCTGCTTCTTGATCTGGTGGATGGCCTCGTGGATGAGTTCAGCGCTGCGCTCGGCGCCGACCCCCTGGGCGCGCTCGATAAGCAGGCGCATGCTGTCCCGCCCGGACGCTTCTTCACGGGTCAGATGAATCTGATATTCGGAGCCGAGCCCGGGCACGGCGGAGAGGATGGTATCGATGCTCGACGGATAGATGTTGACGCCGCGAAACTTGATGGTGTCATCGCTGCGCCCCTTGATGCGGGAATGACGGGGGAGCACCGAACCGCAGGTACAGGCACCGGGAATAATGCGGGTGATGTCGCGGGTGCGATAGCGGATGAGGGGCGACGCCTCCTTGCACAGGCTGGTGAGGACCATTTCCCCCCACTCGCCGTCAGGGAGGGGTTGCAGGGTGTCGGGATCGACGATCTCCAGCAGGTAGTAATCCCCCCAGTAGTGGATGCAGTCGTGCTCGCTGCACTCGATGCCGGTACCGGGGCCGTAGAGTTCGGTGAGCCCGGTAATATCAAAGAGTTCGGCCCCACCAAAGAGCTCGGAGATTTTCTGACGCATGGAGCGACTGGAGCGCTCGGAGCCGTAGATGATCTTCCGGACGGCGATTTTGTCGGCCACCCCCCGCTTGTGAATCTCTTCGGCCATCAGCAGGGCCATGGAGGCGGTGGAGCAGAAGACGGTGGACTGGAAATCGATAAGAAACTGGATCTGCAGATCGATATTGCCCGGCCCGACGGGCACGGCGAGGGCGCCGATCTTTTCGCAGCCGAGCTGAAAGCCCATGCCGGCCGTCCACACCCCATAGCCGACGGCAATCTGCACGCGATCGAGGGGGGTGACGCCGGCCATCTGGTAGGCGCGGGCAAAGAAGTCGGTCCAGTCGTCGAGATCCTTCTGCGTATAACAGAGCACCTTGCGCTTGCCCGTGGTGCCCGAACTGGCATGCACGCGCACAATCTGCTCGAAGGGCACGGCGCGCAGGGGGAAGGGATAGCCGTCGCGCAGATCGTCGGCGGTGGTAAAGGGGAGGCGGCGTACATCGTCCAAGCTGCGGATGCTGTCGGGGCTGACGCCGGCCTCATCCAGCCGCTGCCGGTAAAAGCTCGATCCTTCGTAGGCGTGGCGCACGGTCCACTGCAGCCCTTTGAGCTGGTGATCCTTGAGCTGGGCTTCGTTTTCAAAGGCGGGCATGAAATTCTTCTGGTGCATAGCGGGTTTCTCCAGGCGGATATTGGTCAACCCGGCAGCGCCGAGACGACTGGCAGCGGGGTTGTCCTGACTGGCGGCGCCCAAAAAGGCCGAACGGAGCGCCGGATCGGTGAGAAGACGGGAGCTTTCCCCCTGCTCGACGATGCGGCCGTTGGCCAGCAGATAGGCACTGTCGGAGGCGGAAAGGGCGCGGGCGGCGTTCTGCTCCACCAGCAGTATGGTGGTGCCGGCCCGGCCGAGCTGATGAATGATGGCGAAGATCTCGTCGGTGATGAGAGGGGCCAGCCCCAGACTCGGCTCGTCGAGGAGCAGCAGGCGCGGCTTGGCCATAAGAGCCCGTCCCATGGCGAGCATCTGCTGTTCACCGCCGGAGAGGGTGCCGGCCAGCTGCGTCTGGCGCTGCCGGAGCTTGGGAAAGCGCTCATAGACTTCCTCCAGGCGCGCCGACTCCTCCTTCTTGGCCAGGCGCAGAGCCAGGGCGCCGAGCTGCAGATTTTCGTGCACCGACAGCTGGGCGAACACCTCCCGTCCTTCCGGCGAGAGGGCGAGTCCCTGCCCGACCATGCGGGCCGGAGCGCTGCCGGTCAAATCGCGACCATCGAGAAGGATGCTCCCGGCCGTCGGCTTGACCAGTCCCATCAGACACTTGAGCAGGGTACTCTTGCCGGCGCCGTTGGCCCCGACCAGGGCCACCGTCTCGCCGGCACGCACCTCGAAGCTGACGCCGAAGAGGGCCTGGGCGGCCCCGTAATGAGCGGTGAGGTTGGTGACTGTCAGCATCAGGCGGTCGCCTCCATGCGCCCCAGATAGGCTTCAAGAACGAGGGGATTGCGGCGGATCTCCGCCGGTGTCCCCTGCGCGATACAGCGGCCGCTGTCGAGCACCACCACCTGGTCGGCCACGCCCATGACCAGGTCCATGTCGTGCTCCACCAGCAACAGGGTGTGGCCGGCGAGGCGCAGGCGGCGCAGCTGCTCGGCAACGGCGGCTGTCTCGTCAGCATTGAGGCCGGCCACCGGTTCGTCCAGCAACAGCAGCAGCGGCTCGCTGACGCTGGCCCGCGCCAGTTCCACCCGCTTCTTGTCGCCGTAGGCTAGCACCCCGGCGGGCCAATGCGCTTTATCAGCCAGGGCGAAGCGGTCAAGAGCCTCCAGAGCCCGCAGACGCAGGCGCCGTTCCCGGTGGCGCAGATAGGGCAGACGCAACATGGCCATGAGCAGGGAACGCCCGGCTTCGCAGGTCAGACCGCACAGGACGTTGTCGAGCACGGAGAGCCGGGGAAAGATCTTGAGATTCTGAAAGGTACGGGCGATGCCGAGGCGGGCCACCTCGTGGGCCGGCAGTCCGGCGATAGGCCGACCGCCGAAGGCGATGGCGCCGCTGCTCGGCGGCAGCACGCCGGTGATGACGTTGATCAGAGTACTCTTGCCGGCCCCGTTGGGCCCGATCAGGGCCGTCACCTGTCCGGCCGTGACCCCGAAGGAGACATCATCAAGGGCCGGCAGCCCCCCGAAGCGCTTGCTCACGCCCTCAAGCCGCAGCATCGTGACGCCTCCGCAAAGCCAGCCGGACACGGATCTGGTCGATGACTCCCGTGACCAGACCCTGGGGGAAGAACATGAGCACCAGGATGAGTACGGCCCCGTGCACGAAATCCTTGTAGGTTTCCAGGGCGGCGATCCATTCGGGCAGCAGGGTGATGAGGCCGGCCCCGAAAAGGGAGCCCCAGATGGAACCCATGCCGCCTACCACCACCATGATCACCATGTCGGTGGAGGTGAAGATCCCGAAGGAGTCGGGGCTGACGAAGCCGTAGCAGTGGGCAAAGAGGCTGCCGGCCACCGAGGCAAAGACCGCCGACAGCACGAAGACCTTGACCTTGGCGCGACGGGTGTCGACCCCCAGGGCGGCGGCGGCCGTCTCTTCGCCGGCCAGGGCGGCCAGCCCTCGGCCGACCCCGCTGCGCACCAGATTGAGGGACAGCAGCAGGGCGACCAGGGTGAAGCTCCAGACCAGGTAATGGAAACGCACCTCGTCGTCGAACACCAGGGGACCGATGGCCAGCGGCGCCACGCCGGGAAAGCCGCTCGGCCCGCCCGTGACCCCGTCCCACTGCAGGAGGACGGTGTGCACGACGATATTGCAGCCGAGGGTGGCCATGGCCAGGTAATGGCCGGAGAGGCGCAGGGCCGGCACCCCTACCAGCAGGGCGACCAGCGCCACCAGCGCCGCCACCCCCACCAGGGTGGGCCAGGCTGGCAGCCCGAAAGTGACGGTGCCGATGGCCGAACCGTAAGCGCCGAGACCGAAAAAGGCGGCATGGCCGAGGGAAATCTGGCCGGCATAGCCGATAAACAGGTTGAGCCCGAGCACGACGATGGCGTAGATGGCGATGAGGTTGGTCAGACCGAGGGTGTAGGGATTCTTCTCCAGCAGAGGGTAAAGGCCCAGAGCCAGCGTCAGGGCGCCCACCCACAGGCCGGTACGGTGCAAAACGACAAAATAGACGAGTCTCTGTCGGAAGGTCATGGTCTGCCCTTAGGAAGCGTTCAGCCCCCGCTGAAAAGCGGCCAGATTCTGCTCGACGAACTGCGGCGGGGCCAGGGTGCGGATAGCGGCCTCACACTCGGCGGCGCTGCAGAACAGCATTCCCTGGCGCACCGCCAGGCCGAGCAACACCAGGTTGGAGAGGACGGCGTTGCCCAACTCCCGCGCCAGGCCGTCCGCGTCAAGGCGCAGCCCCTCCCCGGCCCCGGCGGCATTGATGAACAAAGCCGCCTCCGCCTTGAGGAGAGGTTTATGCACCGGCAGATTGTCTTCCCGCAACAGCAGGGCGACATCGGCCTGACCGGCACGGATCAACGGGCTGGCGAAGGGGCCGACCTTGATGGTGGACAGCACGGTGCCGCCGCGCTGGGCCATGCCGTGGGTCTCGGCCGTCAGCACGGGCAGCCCCCGATCGACGGCCACCTGGGCAATAACGCGGGTAAGGAAGAGAACCCCCTGACCGCCGATGCCGCTGACAACAATCTGCTGCTTCATGCCTGGGCCTCCTTGATGATCGCCTTCACCGGGCAGACGGGAATGCAGGTGCCGCAGCCGACGCAGCGATCCTGATCGATAAGGGCGCGGCCCCCAGCCTCATCCATGGACATGGCCGGGCACTCGAACTGGTCGACACATTTGCGGCAGCCGACGCAGGCATCGTTGATGGTCACGGCGAAGCGAGCCTGCCCCTTGAGCACCGCCTTGTCCATAAGGCAGCCGTGTCGGGAGATGATCACCGCCACCCCGCCCTGCGGACTGCGGATATGCGCATCGGCCTGACGCAGCAGTTTCTCCAGACGTTCCTGGTCGTAGGGGTCGCAGACTTCGAGGAAGTCCACCCCTGCCGCCCGCACCAGCGGTTCGATAGTCACCGCCCGGGTCGGCCGTCCCCCGGCCGCCCAGCCCAGGTGCGGAACGGGCTGGCCGCCGGTCATGGCGGCGGTGGCGTTGTCGAGAATAACGACGATGATGCGCGCCTGCTGGATGACGGCGTTGACCAGGGCCGGCAGACCGGCATGAAAAAAGGTCGAATCGCCGATGGTCACCACGATGGTGGGAAAATCCCCATCCTGGGCATAGGCCTGGTAGAAGCCGGCCCCCTGGCTGATGCAGGCCCCCATACAGTGAGCGGTATCCACGGCCTTCAAATTGATGCCGAGGGTGTAGCAGCCGATATCCGAGGGATAGATGCCCTTGGGGAAGGTCTTTTTGATAGCGTAGAAGGAAGTGCGATGCGGGCAGCCGGCACAGAGGGAGGGCCGCCGGCCGGGCGCCGCCTTGGCCAGGGCCGCCGGCTGCGGCAGGCCGAGGAAGTCGGCCAGGGCGCGATGCACCAGGTCCGGCGTCATTTCCCCTTCGCGGGGGATGGCGCCGCTGTGGCGACCGACCGCGCCGGCATGGGCCAGCTGCATCTCGATGACCGGATAGGTCTCCTCCAGCACCAGAACCCGGTCGTAGCCTGTGCGTAGCTGTTCGATAAAGAGCGGGCTCAGCGGATAGGGCATGGTCACCTGGAAGAGATCGTAACGGCCGCTCAGGCCCAACTCCTCCAGCAGGTCGACGAGATGGCCGTAGACGATGCCCGAAGCCACCAGGGCCGTGCGCGCCAGACTGCCGTCTCCAGCCGTCAGGTGCGGCTGCAGGCGCGGCTCCCGCGCGATCTGCTCCAGCTTGTCATTGAGCTGGCGATGCAGAGCCGGCAAAAAGGCCGGCGTGGCAGCCCAGCGGGCCGGATCCTTCTGAAAGGCGGCCCGGCGGCCCAGGGCGACAGGTTCCGCCAGAGCGACGTTCTGCCGCGAATGACAGATGCGCGTTGTCGGCCGCAGCACCACCGGCACTTCGTACTCCTCGGACAAGAGGAAAGCCTCGGCCACCATGGCCTTGGCTTCGGCCGGGGTAGACGGGTCGAATACCGGCACCCGCGCCGACAGGCAGAAGAGGCGGGTGTCCTGCTCGTTCTGGGAACTGTGCGGGCCGGGATCGTCCGCCACAATGGCCACCAGGCCCCCTTTGACGCCGAGATAGGCCGTGCGCATGAAGGCGTCGGCAGCGACGTTGAGCCCCACCTGCTTCATGACCGCCGCCGCCCGCTTGCCGGTGTAGCTTGCGGCCAGAGCGACCTCAAAAGCGATCTTTTCGTTGACGGACCATTCGATATGCAGGGGCTCCACCGCCTCGTGCTGACGGTCGATGACCGCCTGCAGCACCTCCGTCGACGGCGTCCCCGGATAGGCGGCGGCCACCTGGCAGCCCGCTTCGAGCAGACCACGGCCGATGGCCTCGTTTCCCATGAGAAGTTGAACCTGTTTTTCCATTGTCCACAAACCTTCCATGCCCCCAGCAGAAACCGGGTGAGATTATTTTCCCAACAGGCCCTTGGGCCTGACGAACAACACCAGCAGCAGCACCACGAAGGCGACCACGTCCTTGTAGGCGCTGGAGAGATAACCGGCGGAGAGGGACTCGAGCAGCCCCAGGGCCAGACCGCCGGCAATGGCTCCCGGAAAGGAGCCGAAGCCGCCGAGAATGGCGGCGGCGAAGCCTTTGAGGCCGAGCAGAACCCCCACATCGTAATTGAGCGTGGTAATGGGGGTGACCAATACCCCGGCCAGACCACCGAGAGCGCCGGCCAGGGCGAAGCTGGTGGCCCGCACCCGACCGGAGCGGATGCCCACCACTTCGGCGGCGGTGGGGTTGGAAGCGACGGCCCGCATGGCCAGCCCCAGGGGGGTGCGATAAAAAAACCAGCTGAGCAGCACGATGGCCACGAGGGTTAGCCCAAAGATCCACAAGGCCTGCGGCAGCACCGTGGCCCCCAGGATCTCGATGGGGCGGTCGGGGGAGAGGGGCGGCAGGGCCATGCGATTCTTGCCCCACACCAGCTTCATAACCCCCCGCAGGATGATGGAGAGGCCGACGGTGAGGAAAATCAGCACCAGATGGTGATCCGAGCGCGAGGGGCGCAGACCGAAACGCTCCACCAGCATGGCGACCAGCGCCACCCCGGCCACGGCCAGCAGCAGGCCCGGCATCATGGGCAGGCCCAGGGCGAAGAGGGCGGAGAACATCAGCATCCCCCCCAGAGTGACGAAGTCGACCTGCACGAAGTTGACGATCCCCATGGTGTTGTTGACCACGGAAAATCCCAGGGCGATAAGCGCATAGATGGCGCCGCTGGTCAGCCCGGAAAAGACAAATTGCATGAAATCCTGATACAAAGGCGGCCCCATCCTCTCCCTGTCAACCGAGGAAGAGTACCCTAAAACGGCCTCTTTTGAGAAGTGTTAAATCCCGCTTTTGCCCTGAGAAGACCGCTGGGCGACAAAATGGACAGGAGAGACTACCCTTGGTCTTTATTTTGCGCCATAATGGGCGCCTCCATCTCACCAATCACCCTGACGGACGAAAGGAATGTCTGCCATGAGCGACTCTGTCATCACCCGCACTGAATCGGCTTATGCTTACCCCCTACTCATCAAGAATCTGCTGCAGACCCCGCTGGTCACTAATCCCGAGCAGGAGATCGTCTATCGCGACCTGTTGCGCTACGACTACCGCACCCTGCATCAGCGCATCTGCCGCCTGGCCCACGCGCTGAAGAAGCTGGGGGTCAAGCCCGGCGACACGGTGGCGGTCATGGACTACGACAGCCATCGCTATCTCGAATGCTTCTTTGCCGTGCCGATGATCGGTGCCGTGCTGCACACGGTCAACATCCGCCTGTCGCCGGACCAGATTCTCTTTACCATCGACCATGCCGAAGACGATGTGCTGCTCATCCACAGCGACTTCCTGCCCATTCTCGAACAGATCAAGGGGCGCATCGACACGGTGAAAAACTACGTCCTGCTGCAGGATGGCGCCGAGACGCCCGCCTCCCAGATCGAATTCGCCGGCGAGTACGAAAGCCTGCTGCAAGACTGCCCGACCCATTACGACTTCCCCGACTTCGACGAAAACACCCGTGCCACCACTTTCTACACCACGGGCACCACCGGCCTGCCCAAGGGGGTCTATTTCAGCCATCGCCAGCTGGTCCTGCACACCTTTGGCGTGCTGGCCGCCGTCGGCACCCCGGCCAGCCAGGGACGCTTTCACCAGCAGGACGTCTACATGCCCATCACCCCCATGTTTCACGTCCACGCCTGGGGTCTCCCCTACGTCGCCACGGCCATGGGGGTCAAGCAGGTCTACCCCGGACGCTATGTCCCCGATCATCTGCTCGAACTCATCGACAAAGAAAAGGTCACCTTCTCCCACTGCGTCCCCACCATCCTGCACATGCTGCTGAAGAGCCCGCTCATCGACAAAATCGACCTGTCGAACTGGAAGGTGATCATCGGCGGCGCCGCCCTGCCCAAGTCCCTCTGCCTGGCGGCCATGGCCAGAGGCATCGATCTCTTCACCGGCTACGGCATGTCGGAGACCTGCCCCATCCTCACCATTTCCCACCTGACCCCGGAGATGCTCGAACTCCCCGCCGAAGAGCAGGCGGAAATCCGCTGCAAGACCGGCCGGCCCATACCGTTGGTGGATATCCGTCTGGTGGATGAGGAGATGCGGGACGTGCCGGCAGACAGCGCCAGCGGCGGCGAGATCGTCGTGCGCGCCCCCTGGCTGACGCAGGGCTACCTCAAGGATCACAAGAACTCGGAGCACCTCTGGCGCGGCGGCTACCTGCACACCGGCGACGTGGCCGTGCGCGACGCCCGCGGCTATCTCAAGATCACCGACCGCACCAAGGACGTCATCAAGTCCGGGGGCGAGTGGATCTCCTCCCTGGAGATCGAGGATATCATCGCCCACCACCCCGCCGTCAGCGAGGTGGCGGTCATCGGCCAGCCCGACGACAAGTGGGGGGAGCGTCCCCTGGCCCTGGTCGTGCTCAAGCCCGAGTCCGAAGGGAAGACCACCGAGAAGGAGCTGGTCGCCCATGCCCGCAACTACGCCGAAACGGGGATGCTGTCCAAAACCATTATCCTGCTGCGGGTGCGCTTCGTCGACGCCATCGACAAGACCAGCGTCGGCAAGATCAGCAAGACCACCCTGCGGGAAAAATATCTCTAGGGTCTCCCCCGCCTAAAAAGAGCAAAGCCGCCCGTGGATGCACCGGGCGGCTTTTTTTGTACAGGGTTCTATCTGGCTTTACCCATATAAGGTTGGCAAGACTGTTTTACTCCTGCAGGTGCAGCGTCGAGCGCTGTACCGTCTCGCAGTCGCGACACTTGAAGATGCGGGTGTCGTGCCACCAGGGCTCCGTCCCCCAGTAGGAGGGATGCCCTTCCGAATCGATGTGTTCGACATCGTTGAAGTTCTTGGATTCTTGGCACTCGGGGCAAAAGAGCCAGACCTTGCCGTCGACACAAGCCTTGACGAATTCAGCGGGATTGGACATGGAATGACCTCGTTTCAGATATAGATAGGGGCGTCATCGCAGGGACTGACGCGTCTTCTGCTGCAGCAGCAGGTCCATGAGGACCAGGGCCGCCATGCTCTCGACAATGGGCACAGCACGGGGAACCACGCAAGGATCGTGGCGGCCGCGGGCCTTGAGTTCGACCTCGCGGCCGGCAAAGTCGGCGGTACGCTGGGGCTGGCCGATGGTCGCCGTCGGTTTGAAGGCCACGCGGAAATAGATGGGTTCGCCGTTGGAGATGCCGCCCTGCACGCCGCCGCTATGGTTGGTGAGGGTGCCGAGGCGCTCCCCCTTGGCCACAAAAGGATCGTTGTGCTGGGAACCGAGCATACGGGCTCCGGCGAAACCGGAGCCGATATCGAAACCCTTGCTGGCCGGAATGGAGAGCATGGCCGCCGCCAGAGCCGCTTCGAGCTTGTCAAAGATTGGCTCGCCCAGGCCGGCGGGCACCTGCCGGCAAACACAGGTGATGACGCCGCCGATCGAATCCTGCTGCTCCCGCGCCGACAGGATGGCTGTCTCCATGCGTTCGGCGGCCTCCGCGTCAGGGCAGCGCACGTCCGAGCTGTCGACCTGGGCACGGCTGATACGGTCCATAGCCACCGCCGGGGCCTCTTCGCTGCCGATAGCGCTGACCCAGGCCACAATGTCGATGCCGTAGGTCTCGCGCAGGTATTTTTCGGCCAGTGCGCCGGCGGCCACCCGGCCGATGCTCTCGCGGGCGCTGGCCCGACCGCCGCCGCTGGCGGCGCGGATACCGTACTTCATCTGATAGGTATAGTCGGCATGGGAGGGTCGGGGCACATCGTCCGTCTCCGTGTAATCCCCTGGCCGAAAATCCTTGTTGCCCACCAGCAGGCAGATGGGGGTGCCGAGGGTGCGCCCCCGCTCGACGCCGGAGAGGATGGCGACCTGATCCTTCTCGTCCCGCGGCGTTGTCAGCGCGCTCTGCCCCGGCCGGCGCCGGTCAAGCTGCGCCTGGATATCGGCTTCGCACAGCGCCATATTCGGCGGGCAGCCATCCACCACCACCCCTACTCCCGGGCAGTGGGATTCACCAAAGGTTGAGATCCTGAAAAGCGTTCCGAATTGACTCGACATCCCCACTCCTTGCGAAAATCTCCCCCGCAGGTCATTGCCGGCGGACATCGCGGTTAAAGGCGGTCTGGACAGACAAAAAAGCTTGCATCTGTCCGTGAAAACCCGATTTAATTACAACGCCCCCTTGAAACTGTCAAGAAATTAGCGGAAAAACGAGGGAGTAGCCAGAAACCTACACCGCCCTTCCCCTGACTGGCCCGTGTCCGGCGCGGGCTATGGGGCAACCAACAGCTTGCGAGGAGGAACGATGAAAGTCCGTAAAAAAATTCTGGATTACGAGTACGAAGAAGTCATCGACGTCAAGCACCGCGAACTGATCCGGGTGGCCTGCGCCGTGGCCGTCGGCTGCCCCGACTGACTGAAAAAGCACTTCGCGGTCGCGAAGGAAGCAGGAGCCAGCGAGGCGGAACTCAAGGAGGCCATGGCCTACGGCATCATCGCGCCCTCAGGGCGGGCCAAGAACTTCACCCTGCGCATGCAGGAAGAGCTCGAATTCTGACGACGGCAGCGGCCGCCTTTTACAGGCGGCCGAGCAGACGCAGCAGACCATCCAGCGCCGTGTAGGGGTGCGGCGGACAGCCGGGGATATAGAGGTCGACGGGGAGCAGGTCACCGAGGCCGTTGTGACACTCGGGGCTGCCACGGAAGGGGCCGCCGCCGATGGCGCAGGCGCCGGAGGCGATGACCAGCTTTGGCTCGGGTACGGCGGCGTAGGTGTCGAGCAGGGCGCTCTTCATGTTTTCAGTGACCGGCCCGGTGACCAGAATACCGTCGGCATGGCGCGGCGAGGCGACGAACTGGATGCCGAAACGGCCCAGGTCAAAGACCAGAGTGCCGAGCACGTTGAGGTCGGCTTCGCAGGCGTTGCAGCCGCCGGCGGAGACCTGGCGCAGCTTCAGGGAGCGCCCGAACAGTTTTTTCATGCGGGCGTCAAGCGCTTCCGCCAGCGGGTAAATGTCCGCATCGACCACCAGTCCGTCGCGGCGGCGGGACGCCAGCCGATAATCGCCACTGAAGGAGAGGGCGCCGTGCGTACAGGCCGTACAGTCGGCGCAGAAGAGGCAGAGCCCCATATCGACCGCCACTTTGCCCTCCTGCCGCTGCACGGCGCCGTAGGGGCAGCCGCGCAGACAGTCGTCACAGCCGGAGGGGCAGCGCCCCGGCTGCAGACGGGGCAGCCCACGAAAACGTTCCGGCAGCACCGGCTCTTCCTTGGGGTACTTGCCGGTCCGATAGCCCTGACGAAAGCGTTCAGCAATAATCTTCAGCATAGCTCGTTCTCCATCCCCGCCTACAGATCGAAGCCGCAGTAGGAAAGATTGAAACTCTTGTTGCACAAGGGAAAGTCGGATATCTGCTCCTCGCGCAGGGCCATGGCCAGGCCGTTCCAGTTGCGGAAGGAGGAATCCACGACCTTGTAGCGCGAAAACCGGCCGGCGGCATCGGTCAGGGCCACATGCACGATTTCGCCGCGCCACCCCTCCGTCAGCGACAGGGCCAGACTGTCTGGCGCCAGCGGGGGCACGTCGGCTCGGGCCACACCGGCCGGCAGCCGGCTGAGCCAGTAACGGATCTGTTTGATGGAATCGTAGATCTCCCGTCGGCGCACATGGGCCCGGGCGAAAACATCCCCACCCTCTTCCAGGACGACGTGATCAAAGTCGTCGACATAGGCCCCGGCCGGATGATGAATGCGGGAGTCGACCGCCAACCCACAGGCCCTGGCCGCCATGCCGACCAGACCGAGGGATTCGGCGTCCTCGGTGGCGACCTTCCCCGTCCCCTCCAGTCGGGCCAGGGCCGAGGGGCTGTCGAAGAAGAGTTCGATCGCCCCGCGCGTATCGCGCTCGATCACCGCCAGGCGCTGCAGAAGATGGGCGACCAGCACCGGGTCGGCGTCGAAACCAACCCCGCCGGGACGAATCATCCCGCGCCCGAAACGGCTGCCGCACAGTTCGGCGCTCAGGTTGAGATAGTCGCCGCGAATGCGGCCGCAGAAGCTGGCCGTCGGCAGAAAGCCCACATCCCCGGCGAGCGCGCCGATGTCGCCGACATGGTTGGCCAGACGCTCCAACTCCAGCGCCACCGCCCGCAGCACCTGCCCTTTCGGCGGCACCGCACAGCCGCTTAAGGCCTCCAGCACCTGGCAGTACGCGGTGGCGTGGCCGATGGTCGTGTCTCCGGCCGCCGCCTCCAACTGGTGCAGGGTGCTGGCGTGAGGGCCGCCGTGCAGCAGGGCTTCGAGTCCCCGATGCTGAAAGCCGAGGGAGATCTCCAGGTGCATGACCTTTTCGCCATGACACTGAAAGCGGAAATGCCCCGGCTCAATCACCCCGGCATGCACCGGCCCGACGGCGACTTCATGCACTTCCTCCCCTTCAACCCGGTAGAATTCCATATCCCCCGGCACCGGATGCCCCCCAGCCGACCGGCCCCAGGCATCCCGTTCAGGCACCCAGGATGAATGGAAGCGCACCGGCTTGAGCCAGGGATGGCCTTCGGGCACCACGCCGAACTGTTCGGCGAGCTCGCGCTCGAAGAGGTGCAGCTGGGGAATTTCCGGGGTCAGGGAAGGGAAACGACTGCCGACCCGTGACCGCAGCAAATGCAGCTCCCCCTTCCAGTCGTGAGCGATCAGGGCAAAGAGTTCCACCTCGCCCTCCGCCGCCAGGTGCCCGAAGTAGGCGGCCACCCTCCCCTCCTGTTCCATATCGGCCTTCAACCGGGGGCCGAAAACCTCATAGTCGAGGACGGGGATCTCATCAAGCGGCACGGTCCCGCCATTTTTCACGATGGGCATCATGCGTTCACCTCCAGCAGAGCGGCGGCATCCCGCAGCAGGCGCTGCAGTGGTTCGGGCAGATAGAGCCCCAGCACCAGCACGACCAGCAGCAGAAAGAGGGGCGGCGCCACCAACGGCAGCCGATCCCGGAAATGCACCTGCTCCACCTCCGCCTCCCCCTGGGTCACGGCCAGCACTGTAGCCCCCATGCCGATAAAGATGACGGCCAGCAAGACCAGTACCACAGCGCCCACCCACATCTGGCCAGCGGCGAACATGCCGCGCAGCATGGTGAACTCGCTGAGGAAAGGGCCGAAGGGGGGTGAGCCGGTGATGGCCAGGAAGCCGGCCAGAAAAAGGGCGCTGGAGACGGGCAAGACCGACAGCGCACCCCGCACATCCTGCAGGCGCTTGCTGGCAAAAGCCCGGTGGATATTGCCAGCACAGAGGAAGAGGCAGCCCTTGGTCATGGCGTTGTTGAGCAGATGCAGCAGGGCGCCGAAGGTGGCCAGACCACCGATACCGACCCCCACGGCCAGCAGCCCCATGTGTTCAACGCTCGAATAGGCGAGCAGACGTTTGATGTCGCCCTGCCGGACCATGAAGATGGCTGCCAGCAGCAGCGAAAGCAGGCCCATGCCGAGCAGCATCTGTCGGGCCAGGGCCAGATCGCCGGCCGCGCCCATCAGCTGCACCCCGCGCAGGATGGCGAGAAAGGCCACGGAAGTCAGACCGCCGGCCAGCAGAGCGCCGACCAGACCCGGCGCCTCGCCGTAGGCATCGGGCTTCCAGCTGTGCAGCGGCGCCAGCCCCATCTTGGTGCCGAAGCCGACCAGCAGAAAGACGAAACCGGCATGCAGCCAGGGGCGGGCCAGGGTCGGCCCCGCCGCCAGCAGCGCATCGAGCTGCAGGCTGACCGGCACACCGTTGCCGAGGGCCGCATAGGCCACAAAGAGGATGCCGACCATGGCCAGAGCGATACCCACCGAGCAGAGAATGAGATATTTCCAGGTCGCTTCGATGGAGAGGCGGTTACGATTGTAGTAGATCAGCGGAGCGCTGGCGATGGTCGTCGTCTCCACCGCCACCCACAGCAGCCCCAGATGACGCGCCGTAATGGCCAGCGTCATGGCCGTCAGAAAGATCAGCAGGCAGGCGACCATCAGGCGGTTCCCCCGCTCCGAATGCAGGTTGAGATAGGCAACGGCATAGATGGAACAGGCCAGGTAGAGCAGACTGGTCGCCAGCAGGACCAGCTGGGAGAGGGCATCGAGGCCAAGCCAGGGCGTTGCGGCGGGGCTCCCTTGACTGACCACGGCGACGGCCAGCGCGAAGTGCAGGACACCGCTGACCGGCAGCAGCCAGCTCCGCACCCGGAAGGAGGGCAGCGCCACCGCCAGGGCGGCCAGGGCCAAGGGGAAACAAATCAGCAACATCAGCATCGTGTTATTCCTTCAGGACGGAAAGCCGGGTGGTATCCACGGTGGAAAACTCCCGGTTGATCTGGTTGATCACAATCCCCATGACAAAAACCGCGACGAGCAGATCGAGCAGCACCCCCGCTTCCACCACCAGGGGCATGGCCTCGCTGAGCAGGATGCTGAAAATAAAGATGCCGTTTTCCAGCATCAGATAGCCGAGCACCTGGGTGATGGCCTTGCGCCGCGTCATCAGCAGCATGAAACCGGCAAAGAGGGTGGCCAGGGAGGTGGGGACGTAGAGTCCGCCCTGATGCTCCGGCAGCAGCGGCAGAAAATCCGCGAAGATAAAAGCCCCGGCCGTGAGCATGGCGCCGATGATCAGGGTGGGGACGAAGCCGATAAGCGCCTCGACCTCGCGACGGATGCGCACCTCGCGGATGGCCCGTAGCAGCAGCCAGGGGATGAATACCCCCTTGAGGAGAAAGGCCGTCGCCGTCAGCATCAGGGTATGCCAGGAAATTCCGTGGGCCAGGCACGGCAGCAGCGCGATGAGGGCGCCCTGCAGAGCCACAACCCGGATGCAGGCTACCAGGCGGGCGCTGCCCAGAGTGAAGAAGTTGATGAGGATCACCAGCAGCAGGCAGAGGTTGCTCAATTCAATCATGGGTCGTAACTCCTAACGCAGCACCAGCACCAGGGCAAAAATCGAAATCAGCATGGTGCCGATGAGCACCTGGGGGACGCGCACCAGGCGCAGGCGAGCCATGGTCGATTCCACCACGCCGATCAGCACGGCCAGCAGCAGCAGGCCGCCGAGGTAGACGCCCCCGTCCAGCAGCGGGCTGCCCGTCTCAAAGGGCAAAGCCAAACGGACGACAAGAGAGCCCAGCACCATCAGTTTGAGGGCGGCGCCGTACAGGACCATGCCGAAGGCCGGGCCGCTGTGATCAAGCACCATGACCTCGTGGATCATCGTCAGCTCAAGGTGAGTATTGGGATCGTCGAAGGGAATGCGGGAATTTTCCACCAGCAGCACGACAAAGAGGCAGACAGTGATCAGCCCCAGCGAGGCCGCCCCCCCTCTCCAGGAGGAGCCGAGGCCGGCGCCGAGCAGGGTTCCCAGGGAAAGGCCGTCGGCCAGGCGGGCCAGGACGATGAGGGAAAAGAGCAGGGTCGGCTCGGCCAGACAGGAGAAGGTCACCTCGCGGGCTGCCCCCATCCCCTCAAAACTCGAACCCGTATCCAGGGCGGCGGAGGCCACGAAAAAACGGGATAGCCCGAAGAGATAGACAAAGAGGATCAAGTCCCCCTGAAAAGAGATGGGCGCCGGCAAGGCGCCGAAAGGCAGCAGGAGTGCGGCCAGTATCGGCACGGCCAGCCCGACCACCGGCCCGGCCAGAAAGACCCAGGTCGTCGTGTGGCTGAGGACGAACCCTTTGCGCCACAGGCGGGCCAGGTCATAGTAAGGCTGCAGCAGGGGTGCGCCCTGCCGGCCGGCGAACAGGGCCTTGGTGCGGGTGATCACCCCCTGCAGCAGAGGCGCAAACAACAACAGAAGCACCAGGTGGACCAGAACATTGACAAACATCGAAGCCTCCTCAACCGCAGGCGATTACCATAAGCAGGGTCAGCAGGGTCAAAGCGATATAGAGCAGATAAAAAGCGGGTCTGCCGTTCTGCAGAAAACGCCGCAGCAAGGTGAAAAGCCAGGCCAATCCCTGACTGAGCGGCAACAGGAAACGGTCGAGCACAGCGTCGGGCGTGTGGCTGGAAAAGCCCGTTTTTGCCGGAAAAAGGCCCTTGGGTGGCTGTTCATGGCGACTTGTCCACAGCCCACCCCGGAAGAGTCCAACCAGCAGGTCGGCAAAAGAAGAAGCGCTGTACTGCATGCGAGGGGCCGGGAATTGATAACCGCATCCCCAGGTAGCCACCCGCGGGGCCCCGGCATGGTCGCGTCGTTGCAGCCAGAGCCACAAACCGGCCAGCGTCAGCAGCAACAATACAGCCACCAGGCTGAGGCGGGAGAGCGGCGCCAGCGGCGCCTCCAGCTCCAGTCCTGCGACCTGCGCCGACCAGACCGCCGCGGCCCGCTGCAGCAGGGGGGCGAGGGTCCAGGGGAGCAGGCCGATCCAGGCGCAGGCCGTCAGCAGAGCGAGCATGGGCAAACGCATGGACCAGACCGCCGGCTTGGCCGTGGCCGCCGCGGGGCACCGGGCTTCTCCTAAAAAGACCACGCCGAAGACCTTGACAAAGCAGGCCACCGCCAGCGCGCCGATGAGAGCCAGAACCGGGGCGGCCAATACGGCCCATGGACCAACGGCTCCCGACCCCTTTAGCGAATCGAAAGCGCCCAGGTAAATCAGCCACTCACTGACAAAACCGTTGAGAGGAGGCAGCCCGCAGATGGCGACGGCACCGCCGAGAAAACAGGCGGCCGTCCAGGGCAGACGCCGGAACAGCCCCCCCATGTGATCCATCTCGCGGGTTCCCGTGGAGTGGATGACCGCCCCCGCCGCCAGAAACAGCAGGGACTTGAAGAGGCCGTGATTGACCGTGTGCAGCAGCGCCCCCGAAATCCCCAGCAGGATCATGGCCGGCTGTTCAAACGTGCGGCCAAGCAGGGCGATGGCCAGACCGATAACGATGATGCCGATATTCTCGACGCTGTGATAGGCGAGCAGGCGCTTGATGTCATGCTGGGCCAGGGCCAAAGCCACCCCCAGCACGCCGGATAGCGCACCGAGCACCAGCAGACCCACCCCCCAGCTCAGGGGAATGTCGGCGTAAAAGGAGGTCAGGCGCACCAGGCCGTAAATGCCGGTCTTGATCATGACCCCCGAGAGCAGCGCCGAGGCATGGCTGGGGGCGGCGGCATGAGCGCCCGGCAGCCAGATATGCAGAGGCATGATGCCGGCCTTCAGGCCGAAGCCTAAGAGACCGAGCAGAAAGATGGCCGTGCCGGTACCGGCAGAGGCGATGGAGGCCGCCGCGGGAAAGGCGAAGGAGCCCACCACGGACGCCAGCAGGGCGAAGAGGGCAAAGAGGGCCAGGGTGCCCGTGTGGGTCGCCGCCAGATAGATCAGACCGGCCCGCCGGCTGTCCTCTTTGTCATCTTCGGTGGTAATTAAAAAGAAACCGGCCAGGGCCATGGCTTCCCAGGCGAAGAGGAACAGCAAGCCGTTTTGCGCCGTCAGCACCAGCATGAGAGCGCCGGCGATCAGGCCATAGAAAATGCGTAATTTTTTGGCGCTGGCCCCATGCCGTCGCTGAGGCCAGTAGCCGAGCCCATAGACCGCGCCGGCACTGACCACCAGAAAGAGCGGCAGGAGAAACAGGGCGGAAAGGGCATCGAGCTGCAGCACGAATTCGGCGCCGGGCACCCCCCAGGGCAGCCGCAGGCGATTCGTGGTCGGCGCCAGCAGGGCCATGATTGCGGCGGCCAGACCGCAGGTCGTTCCCAGCAGGGTCAGCAGGCAGCTCAAGCGCTCTCCCCAAAGGGCCTGGCGCCGGGCCATCAGGCCGGGAAACCCGGAAAAGAGCAGCAGCAGGATCCCGGTCAGGAATAATCCCATGGTCATGGCACCCCCCTCCCGGCCCAGACACCCCAGGCCAGCAACAGGGTACAGGCCATGAAAATATAGAGCAGATAGACATGCAGTCGCCCCTGCTGCAGCCAGCGAAGACGCACGCACCAGTGGGTCACCCTGGCGATGCCGGGCAGGAACAGACGGGTCAGTACCGGGTCGAGGGACTGCTGGCTTAGGCCTATGCGCCCTGGAAAAACCCCTCGCAACAGCGGGCGATTTACCTGCGGAGCGAGAAGGTGCGGAACCAGGTGGCTCTGGGTCAGCTCGGCATAGCCCTCACCCGTATACTCGCCGCGGGAAGAGGAAAAGGCAAAGCCACAGCTCCAGGTCCCGCGACGAGCGACAGGCCGGTGATGACGGAGCCAGAGAAGGAGGGCGGCGATAACCAGAAGGCTGAGCCCGATGAGACCGTGGAACTGACCCAGTTTCCCCACGCGCAACAGCACCGGGGCCAGGGCCGCCTGACCGCCGGGAACGAGCTGCTCAAGGGGCAAGGCCAACAGAGACAAGGCGCCCTGAGGGAACACGCCGACAAACAGACAGCCGGCCAGCAGCGCTCCCATAGGGCCGAGCAGGGACAGGGAAGACTCCCGTGCCTGCTCGGCGGGCAGACTGCGGGGGCTGCCCAGCAGAACAATCCCGGCCAGACGGGTAAAGGCCAGCACGGCCAGGGCGCCGACCAGGCCGAGCAGACCGACCAGCAGCAGGGAGAGCAGGCCGCTGAAACCGGCATCCAGCACGCCCTCCTGCAGCAGCCCCAGGTAGATGAGCCATTCACTCACCAGGCCGTTGAAGGGCGGCAGGGCGGCGATGGCCAGACAGCCGCCGAGCAAGAGGCCGCCCGTCCAGGGCATGCGCTTGAGCAAGCCGCCGAGCTGATCCATATCCCGCGTTCCCGTGGCATGCAGAACGCTTCCGGCGCCCAGAAAGAGCAGCCCCTTGAAGAGGGCATGATTCCAGATGTGCAGCAGGCCGCCGGCAAACCCGAAGAGGGCCAGCGTGGGATGCCCGTTGGCCTGCGCGAAAAAGCCCAGGCCCAGGCCGAGAAAGATGATCCCCACATTCTCAATGGTCGAGTAGGCCAGACACCGTTTGATATCCCGCTGAAAATTGGCCATGACAATGCCATAGAGAGCGCCGGCGCCACCCAGGGCCATGAGCAGAACGCCGGCCAACGGCAACGCTGCCGGCAGAAAGCTGCCGACCCGCAAAATGCCGTATATTCCGATTTTGACCAGCACCCCCGACATCAGGGCCGACACATGGCTGGGAGCGGCGGGATGGGCATCGGGCAGCCAGACATGCAGGGGGAAAAGACCGGCTTTGACGCCGAAACCGGCCAGGGCGGCGACAAAAAGCAGACCGGTGGTCAACGACGACAACTGAGACAGGCAGCCAAAGGCGGCGAAATCGAAACTGCCGCAAAGGGTGCCGGCTCCCACAAAAAAGGCCAGCAACAGTACCAGTCCCAGATGGGCAACGACCAGATAAAGCCAGGCGGCCTCTCTCACCTCGGCCTGACGATGCTCAAAGGCCACCAGAAAGAAGGAAGTCAGCGTCATGACCTCCCAGGCCATGAGGAAGAGCACCGCATTGGCGGCAACGACGACCAGAATCATGGCCGCAACCATCATATTCAGGAAAAACCAGTGCGGACCCAGAGCAGCCGGGTGGGCGTGTCCCTGCAGATATCCCGGTGCGTACAGGGCGCAGAGCAGAGCCAGCAGGCACATGGGCAACAGAAAAAAAGCAGCGAGGGGATCCAGGTAGAGGGACAGGTGACCACCCGGCACCCCCCAGGCCAGCGTCCAGGACTGAGGCTCATTGGCACGCAGACCCGACAGAGCCACCAGCAGTCCCGCTAAAGCGCCCGCCACCATACCGGCCGCACCGAGCACGGCGGCCAGCCGCGGCCAGCGGGAACCGCACAGAGCGAGGAAGCCCGTGGCGACAAAAATCAGGAGCGCCAAAAGTAGCAGGTTCATACCATCTCTTTCGGTGAAGTAAAATCCGGACCGTCGAACTGGAAATCAGCCAGGTGACGTCGCCTCCAGAGAAAATAGCCGAGACCGGCACTCGCGCAGCCGGCGGCGGCAAGCAAAAGCGCCGGGATACCGACCCAGGCGTACGCGAGGCCGCCGATGAGGCCACCGCTGAAAAAACCTCCCAACAGAGTCGTCAGCAGAAAAAGCTTCCACCACTCGAGGTGCCGGTAACGCAGTCCCTGTCCGATCAGGACTCCGATATCCGTCACCATGCCAGACACATGGGTGGTGCGGATGATCAGCCCATAATAGCTGCTGGCCATGGCGTTTTGCAGACCGCAGGCCATGGCCGCCAGGGGGATGCCGATAGACAGCTGGGCCATGAGCAGAAAGGTGGCGGCGCCAATAATAGCCCCCTCTATCATCATGGTGATGCCGTAGCGTCGACCAGGGCGGACTTGCGTGGAGCCAATGATCAAACCGCTCAATACCGCGCCGGCCAGAAACCCGGCAAAGATGGAGAAGGCGCCGACCAGATCCCCCCGGTTGGTGGTGGTGATATCGATGGCCAGGCGTGAGACGGCGCCGCTCATGTGACTGACCGGCACATGATAGATCCCGAGCAGAACCACATTGACAAACCCGGCGACCGAAGCGAGCAACGCCCCGAAGACGAAGACCCAGGGACGCTCGCGATAGAGATTCTTTTTGGTCTGATCAAGCGAATAGGGCATGCAGCTGAAAACTCCGACAATCATTCAAATCCATCATCGCGAAAAACCGATCCAGCCGGTCTTTCCCTGACGGCCCGCCTCTTCTATTTTTGGCAGCGATCCTCGGCGCGACGCAGCGCCGCGCCAATCTCCTCCCGGCTCCCCGGTTCCGCCAGGGTCTTGCGAAAGTTGCGGTCGCGCAGGACAAAACCAAGGAGCGAGAGAAGATGCAGATGCGCGCGCAGGGTGGGGGCAATGAGCGTAAAGAGCACCTGAACCGGGATGCCGTCGAGGGCGTAAAAATCTACCGGCTGCTCAAGAAAGCACAACGTCACCGTCGGTCGGGTGACATGCAGCAGCGACGGATTGCGCGGATGCGGCAGGGCGATCCCTTCGCCAATGCCGGTGGAAGCCAGCTTTTCGCGAGCGATGAGCACCCGGCACAGGTAATCGCGATCGACCTCATCGGGCAGTCGCAGATGTTCCACCACATCGGCCAGCACCTCGTCCCGACTTTTCCCCTCCAGGCGGTAGAAGATTCCCCCGGCCTCGATGGCCTCGCTCAGGTGCGGCAGCGGCAGGGCATCGCCTTCCGGCTCGGACAATAGTTCGGGCGATATGCCCATGCGCCGCGACGTCGCCCATTCCAGCAGCTCGGCCCGATTGAAGCGATAACTCTCATGGACCTTGTAGGCCGGCACGATCTCCTGCTTGATCCAGCGATAGATGGTCTTTTCGGAGACCGACAGCAACTTGGCGGCGTCTTTAACAGAAACGTTCATTTTTATCACCTATGACATATGTCATTTCATTTGGACATCTTTGGACATTATTTTTCCCTATGACCAAATTGTCAACAGCTTTATGGGCCCAAAAGGGATATTTATAGAAAAATCCATATAAACTTCTTCTCGACAAAGGCTTCCCCCGGCGACAGCCTTCTGCTACAGTCCCCGCCAAGCAGGTAAATCAGAGGAAATCTCATGCCCACCCCCTTTCCCAGCACCCAGATGTTCTGCACCCAACCCTTCGACTGGTGCGAGATTCACCCCGACGGCCAGGTCTTTCTGTGCTGTCCGGCCTGGCTGAAGACCGCCATCGGCAACCTGCTGCACGCCCCCCTCGACCAGATCTGGAATGGCGAACGGGCCCGCCAGGTGCGCAAGGCGATCCTCAATGGCAGCTTTTCCGGCTGCAACCGTCAGCGCTGTCCCCGCCTGGCCAGCGCCACCGCACCGGTCATCCCCCTGGGACAGGTGGCCGATCCGGACATCCGGAAGGCGCTGCAGAACGGCGACACCACCCTGGCCTACGGCCCCAAGACCCTCAACCTCTGCCACGACCGCAGCTGCAATCTGGCCTGCGCCAGTTGCCGCCGCGACTTTCACCTGGCGCGGGGAACCGCGCTGAAGACCGTTACCTCCCTGACGGAAAAGATCCGCCGTGAAGCGGGTCCCTCGGCCGAAACCCTGATTCTCAGCGGCACCGGCGACCCCTTCGGCAGCCCGACCTACCGAGGGCTGCTGCAGCACTTCGATGTCAAGGATTTCCCCCGACTGAAAAACATCCGCCTGCACAGCAACGGCCAGCTCTGGACCGAAACCCTGTGGGAGTCAATGGCGCCGATCCATACCTATGTGCAGACCGCCGAGATCTCCATCGACGCCGCCACGGTCGCGACCTATGCCCTCAACCGCCATGGCGGGGATTTTCGGCAGCTGCTCACTAACCTGCGCTACATCGCCGGGCTGCCCATCGCCCTCACCCTCAGCTTTGTCGTCCAGGCCAACAACTACCGGGAGATGCCGGCCTTTGTCGAATTGGCCCATACCCTGGGCGCTGCCGCCTATTTCAGCCAACTAGTCAATTGGGGCACCTTCAGCCGCCAGGAGTTTGGGATCCGGGCCGTACACCGGGCCGACCATCCGGAGCACGCCGATTTTCTCCTCACACTGCGTTCACTCGCCGACCTACCCCGGGTCGACCTTGGCAACCTCCGCCCTCTGCTGGAAAGAAACAACGCGGCTCCAGGCGATTCCGTCGACTGACCAGGGGCCTGCGGCGGCAGCTTCCTCGAAAAAACTGTTTGCTTTTTAGGCAAACAGTGTCTATAGTGCGTGATTCAGCGTTAACGCTACCAGCGGAAAAGTCCTCTATCGCCGGCCCGCCCGGTTTTTCCTCTGCCCCATCGATCACTGACCCCCCTGCAATCATTCCCTTTGGATATTGCGCAGCACTTCGGTTGGCGACGATGCGTTCATGCCAACGGTGTTGTGCAAGGCCGTTCCCCTTGAGACAGTCGTTTGTCCCAGCGGTATCGCACCCCGAACTTTATTCACTGTTTCGTCCTTCGACCAGTCCTTGCGAGTCTGCCTAGAGGAAGGCCTCATGCCTTGCGGCTGCAATGACGTGTGTCTTTGACGAAATCAGCAAGGATTCTGCATGTCTTTTACCGAACTCAACCTGTCTGCCCCCGTCCTCAAAGCCGTCCTCGAGTGCGGCTACACCACCCCGACCCCCATTCAGGCCAAGGCGATTCCCGAGGCCCTGCTGGGCAAGGATCTGATCGCCAGCGCCCAGACGGGCACCGGCAAGACCGCCGCCTTTATGCTGCCGGCCCTTGAACGTCTGGCCACCCTGAAAAAAGGCCCCAAGGGTGCCCCGCGCATTCTGGTTCTGACGCCGACCCGCGAGCTGGCCAGCCAGGTGACCGACGCCACCCGCAACTACGGCAAGTACCTGCGCGTTCGCAGCGCCGTCATCCTGGGCGGCAGCCCCTACCGCGAGCAGTTCAAGGCCCTGTCCCAGCCCCTCGACCTGGTCGTCGCCACGCCGGGACGCCTCATCGACCACCTCGATCGCGGCAGCCTCGATCTGTCGCGCGTCGAAATCCTCGTCCTTGACGAGGCCGACCGCATGCTCGACATGGGCTTTCAGCAGGATGTGGAAAAAATCACCGCCGCCACCCCGGCCGACCGCCAGACCCTGCTCTTTACCGCCACTCTCGATCAGGCCATGACCAAGCTGGCCATGGCCCTGCTGAAGAACCCGGTCAAGATCGCGCTGGCCACCCAGGGCTCCACCAGCCTGAAGATCGAGCAGCGCCTTCATGTGACCGACAATCTGGAACACAAACAACGCCTGCTCGAACACCTGGTCACCGACGGCAGCATGAACCAGGCCATCATCTTCTCGGCCACCAAGCGCGACGCCGACCGCCTGGCTCAGGAGCTGTCTTCCCGCGGCCATCGCGCCGCCGCCCTGCACGGCGACATGACCCAGGGCGCCCGCAACCGCACCGTACGGGATCTGCGCAACGGCCGCGTCAAGCTGCTGGTCGCCACGGACGTCGCCGCCCGCGGCATCGACGTCACCGGCATCAGCCACGTCATCAATTTCGATCTGCCCAAGTTCGCCGAGGACTATGTCCACCGCATCGGCCGCACCGGGCGCGCCGGCGCCACCGGAACGGCCATCTCTTTCGCTTCCGGGAGCGACGCCCTGGCCCTGCAGCGCATTGAGCGCTACATCGGCCAATCGCTGCCCCAGCATGTCGTCCCCGGCCTGGAACCGACCCGCGGCCTCCACCCGCAGCCGCGCCGCACCAGTCGCAAACCCCAAGGCGGCAAACCCGTGCGCCAGCAACGCTCCTACGGCAAAATCGAAGAGGGCCGCCCGCAACAACGCCGCACCGGCGGCGCTAGCCGCCCCTTTGGCGCCAAGGCCAAAAGCGAGCCCGTGGTGATTCACCGCCGCAGCCGCTGATAAAACCGCTGTCATCCTGACCAAAAGCCGGTACGCTTTGTGCGCACCGGCTTTTTTGTTTCCGACCTGCCGCTGAACGCAGTTTTTGACAACCCTTCGCTGGTTGTGCTATTTGTAACGATTCGCATACGAATCTTTTGCTTCGAAATGTATTTCGAAGTCATCTCGTCCATAGAGGTCACCACATGACGTCTCAACCTGAAAAACCGACACCGAAGCCCCACGGAACCCACAACGCCACAGGGGCCGACAGCCACCAACCACCCCGCATCCCTACGAACAGTTACGAGCTGCGCATTCTCCAGGCCCTGCGGCGCATTATCCGGGCCACGGAAATCCACTCGCAGAAGCTGATCCAGCAGCACAACATCACCGGCCCCCAACTCGGCTGTCTGCTGGCCCTCATCGACCACGGTCCTCTGCCTACGACGGTTCTGGCCCAGAAAATCTACCTCAGTCCGAGCACCGTGGTCGGCATCGTCGACCGCCTCGAAGAGAAGGGCCTGGTCGTGCGTCAGCGCAGCAGCCGCGACCGCCGACAGGTGCAGGTAGTGGCCACGGAGGCCGGGCAGGCCCTGGCTACCGCGGCGCCCAGCCCTTTGCAGGAATCCCTGGCCGACGCGCTGAAGGAATTGCCGGAGCTCGAAAGGGTCTCCATCACCCTGTCCCTGGAGAAAGTCGTGGACCTGATGGAGGCGCGCAAAATCGACGCGGCCCCCCTGCTGGCCACAGGCCCCATTGCGTCGCCGCCGGATCCTGCCAACTCCTGACAACCTCGTCCGTTTTTCGCGCTCCGGTGCGAAAACGGACACCTCTATTGTCCTTACACCAAAAGACAGGAACGCTATGACACCAAAGATCAAGGTCGAAAATCTTTACAAGGTTTTCGGCAAGGCCCCCCGTGCCGGGATCAAAATGCTGCAGGACGGCATGGGCAAGGAAGAACTGCTGCGGCGCCACAAACTGGCGGTAGGCATTAACCAGGTCTCCTTCGACATCAACGAAGGCGAATTCCTGGTGGTCATGGGACTTTCCGGCAGCGGCAAGTCGACCCTCATCCGCTGCCTCAACCGCCTCATCGAACCGACGGGCGGCAAAGTCTTTATCGATGGCACCGATATTACGACCCTGTCGGAAGAGGCCCTACGCCAGACACGCCTGAAGAAATTCGGCATGGTCTTCCAGCGCTTTGCTCTCTTCCCCCATCGCACCGTCCTGCAGAATGCCGAGTATGGCCTGGAGATTCAGGGCATCGCTCTTGACGAAAGGCAGGCCAAAGCGCAGGAGGCTCTCGAACTGGTGGGCCTCAAAGGCTGGGAGGATTCCTATCCCGCTCAACTCAGCGGCGGCATGCAGCAGCGCGTCGGTCTGGCCCGGGCCCTGGCCCTCGACCCCGACATTCTGCTGATGGACGAGGCTTTCAGCGCCCTCGATCCCCTCATTCGCCGTGAAATGCAGGACGAACTACTGGCTCTGCAGAGCCGGGTCAACAAAACCATCGTCTTTATCACCCACGATCTCGACGAGGCTCTCAAACTCGGCGACAAGATCATCATCATGCGCGACGGCGCCGTCGTGCAGGCCGGTACACCGGAAGAGATTCTCACCAACCCCGCCGATGACTATGTCGAAAAGTTTATCGAAGACGTCGACGTCTCCAAAATTCTCACAGCCGAATCGGTCATGCACAAGGCCACCGCCGTCACCTTCCCCAAGGATGGCCCCAAAACCGCCCTGCACAAGATGAAGGAAGTCGGTCTCTCCGGCATCCTGGTGGTGGACAAGGAGCGCCGTCTGCTTGGCATCCTCTCGGCGGACGACGCCTCGAAGCTGGCCAAGAACAACGAACCGAGCATCGAAACGGCCATTGTCCGCGACGTACCCCAGGTTCACCCTGGCGCCAGCCTGCAGGAACTCTTCGCTTTCGAAAACTTTCCCGTCGCCGTCGTCGATGAGGACAAGAAACTCAAAGGCATCATCGTCCGCGGCGCCCTGCTGGCCGCCATGGCAGAAAGGAGGCTCAGCTGATGGATATGCCCCTGCCGAAGTTTCCCCTGGGAAAAGGCATTGAAGCCCTTATCGATTTTTTTACCCATCATTTCGCCTTTATCACCAAAGGTCTTTCCCGCTTCACCGAGACGGGCATCGACGCCCTGGTCGAGGGCATGCTCTTTTTGCCCCCCTGGCTGCTCATCCTCATCTTCGCCGGCATTGCCCTGTGGCTGAGTGGACGGCGCATTGCCATTTTCGCCCTCGCCGGGTTGCTCTTTATCTGGAACCTGGGTTTGTGGGAGCCAACGGTTTCCACTATCGCCCTGGTCCTCATCGCCACCCTCGTAGCCGTTGCCATAGGTATTCCCATTGGCATCATGGCCGCTCTTTTCAACAGGGTGAACCGGGTCACCATGCCCGTGCTCGATTTCATGCAGACCATGCCGGCTTTCGTCTATCTGATCCCGGCCATTCCCTTTTTCGGCCTGGGGCCTGTTTCCGCCATTTTCTCCACCGTCATCTTCGCTATGCCACCGGCCATCCGCCTGACCTGCCTCGGCATCCGGCAGGTGCCGGAAGAGCTCATCGAAGCGGCAGACGCCTTCGGCTCGACCCGCCGTCAGAAGCTATTCAAGCTGCAGCTGCCGCTGGCGACGCCGACCATCATGGCTGGCGTCAACCAGACCATCATGCTGTCCCTGTCCATGGTCGTCATCGCTGCCATGATCGGCGCCGGCGGTCTGGGTGGGGAAGTCTGGAAGGCGATTCAGCGTCTGAAGCCGGGGATGGGTTTTGAGGCCGGCCTGGGTGTGGTTATCGTCGCCATCATCCTCGACCGTATTACCCAGAAAATAACCACCCGTAAATCCGTCAACCTTTAACACGAACAAGGAGATAAAAATGACATCACGCATGATTCGTATTCCTGTCATTCTGCTGGCCCTGTTGAGTATCGGGCTTTTCGCCTGCACCAAACAGGAAACTGACACCACCTCCAAAGAGGACTCACCGACCAAAAAGACCGTTGAACTGGCTTACGTCGAGTGGTCTTCGGAAGTGGCCAGCACCAACGTGGTCAAGGCTGTTCTGCAAGAGAAGATGGGCTACCAGGTCAAAACTATTCCGGTCAGCGCTGCTGCCATGTGGCAGTCCATCGCCTCCAACGACGCCGACGGCATGGTCGCAGCCTGGCTGCCGACCACCCATGGCCACTACCTCGATGAGCTCAAGGACAAGCTCGTCGACCTCGGGCCCAATCTGGTCGGCACTCGCATCGGCCTGGTCGTGCCGGCCTACGTGACCATCGACTCGCTGGAAGAGCTCAACGCCAATGCCGAAAAGTTCGATGGCCGCATCATCGGCATCGACCCGGGGGCCGGCCTCATGTCCAAAACGGAGCTCGCCCTTACTGAATACGGGCTGGACAACTTCAAACTCATCGAAGGGAGCGGCGCCACCATGACCGCGGCTTTGGCCGACGCCATCAAGAACGAGCAGTGGGTCGTTGTCACTGGCTGGACACCGCACTGGAAGTTCGCGGCCTGGGACCTCAAATATCTGAAAGACCCTAAAAACGTCTTCGGTGGCGAAGAGGTCATCCACACCATCGTGCGCAAGGGTCTGCAGGAAGAACAGCCCGAGGTCTATGCTTTCCTGGATAAATTCAACTGGTCTCCCGAAGACATGGCCGCGGTCATGGTCTGGAATGAGGAAGAGGGTGCTGACCCATATGAAAACGCCAAGCGCTGGATCAATGAAAATCCGGAAAAAGTAGCCGAGTGGCTGAAGTAACGGACAGGCAAGCGCGACAGGCATGAGCACGAAGGGGCGGCACCGAAAGGGCCGCCCCTTCGTGTGTCTGAGGGTTCAGAGATGGAGATGAACGAGAAAAGGCGAGTCGATGCCGTCACGGTGCAGAAGCTCCCGTACCGCGGCCTCCCCCTGCGCCAGCGCCTCACCTAGGCCGTGTTGGCGCTGCAGATGAACAAGATAGGGCAGATTGCCGCTGACGGCCACACCAAAAGTCTCACGCATGGCCAGAATGGCGGTGGTTTCCAGCACCCGGGCCTGTTCCTGAGTGGCCTCCACGTAGTGGGTGGGAAAAGCCACCACGGCACGGTCAAGGCTGTCCATAAAGAGAGTGCGTTCCAGCGGCGTCAGCTCGGCGAAGTCGACGGCGCACCAGTCGGCGGGGCGGGTGGAAAGGAGGGCCCGACAGGCGAAGGGACGCACGGCGTATACCGTGCAGGCCCCGTCCGCGCCGAGAAAGGGACAGGCGCCGACCCGTTGCCGATAGTGGCGCAGGAAAGTTTTGAAATCGTCGACCCCGGCGAGTTCCGTCGTCATTCGCTCCACGGTGGACGCCACCGCCGCCGCCTGCTCGGCGCTGAGCGCATCGCTGACCAGCAGGGCTTCGGTCAGCGACACGTCGACGTGAAGCGTGCAGCAGTTGCGGCACCCCCTGCCACAGTGAATCTTCCCACCGCGCTCGCCATAATCCTCGCACCAGGTGGCGATATCCCGCTCCAGCCGATTATGGTCTTCGCCAACAGCCTCTTTCAGCGCCGGCCACCGGGCCATCTTTTCGTCTAACGACGTCATTTTCTCCCTACCTTTTTGCCGCCCGTTGCACTACCGTGGAGACAGGAAAGTAACAGAAGCATCCATGGAGTAGATATGAATTTTCTCTTCTGGCTGGGGCTCGTCACCCTGCTCATCATCACCCCGGCGGCGGTAATCGCCTATGCCGGCAGCCGCCGGCTGACTTTTCTGCGCGAGGTGACACCGGCGCTGTCCGTTAACCCGCCCAAGGTCTCGGTGGTCATTGCCGCCCGCAACGAACAGCGCCACCTTCGCCAGGCCCTGCAGTCAATCCTGCAGCTTGATTACCCTGACTACGAAGTAATCGTGGTCAACGACCGCTCAGAAGACGCCACCGGCGCCATTCTGCAGGAGCTCAGCGCCAACGAGAAGCGCCTGCGCCTGCTCACCATCGACGAACTGCCGGCCGGCTGGCTCGGCAAGAATCACGCCCTCTGGTGCGGCAGTGCACTGGCCGGCGGCGAGTTGATCCTCTTCACCGACGCCGACGTGGTCATGGAACCGAGCGCCCTGGCACGCGCCGTCGCCCTCCTTGAGGGTGAAAACCTCGATCATCTGGCCGCCACCCCGGTGCCTCACATGCCCACCCATTTCCTCAATATTTTCGGCGCCACTTTTGGTTTAATCTTCGGCATGTACGTGCGCCCCTGGAAAGCCCGCGACCCCAAAAGCCGCTGCCACATCGGCATCGGCGCCTTCAACCTGGTGCGCACGACGGTCTACCGGGAGGTTGGCGGCCACCGCACCATCGCCCTGCGCCCGGACGACGACCTCAAGCTGGGCAAGATTATCAAAAAAGGGGGGTTTTCACAGGATATCGCTTATGGCACCGGCCTCATCAGCGTCGAATGGTACGCCAGCGTCGGCGAGGTGATCCGCGGGCTGGAGAAGAACGTCTTTGCCGGCACCGACTACCGTCTGTCACTGATTATCGCCGGGGCCCTTTTTCACCTGGCCGTCAGCGTCTGGCCCTACGCCGCCCTTCTGCTGACGACAGGAACGACCCGCCTGCTCTACGCGGTCATCGTCGCGGTGCTGACCTTCAGCCTGATCGACGGCGCCCGCTTTCACGGCTACAGGCGCTGGTACGCCGCCGGCTACCCCCTGGCCGCCGCCCTCTTCACCTACATCCTGCTGCGCTCCGTCTCCCTCAACCTGCTGCAGGGCGGCATCACCTGGCGGGGCACTTTCTACTCGCTGGCAGAACTGCGCCAGAACCGGGTGTGAGCCTCAGTCTCCGGCTTTTTTAACTTCCAGTTCTTCCCAGCGGGCCATCAATTCCTCCAGCCGACTTTCAGCCACGGCAAACTGGCGAGCCGTTTCTTCAAGACGGCCGCTATCGCCGCCCAGGCGGGCGGGGTCGGAGAGCATCGCCTCCAGTTCGGCCATTTCGGCTTCCTGTTCGGCGATTTCCGCCTCTACCGCTTCGAGCTCCCGCTGTTCCTTGTAGCTGAGCCCGGCCCGCTTGCGCACCCGGACTTCCGCCTCTTTGGCCTTGGGGGGCGCTTTCACCGCCGCTGCCTCCTCGGCCTGCAGGGCCTGCAGCCGGCAGAAATCCTCGTAGTTCCCCTCCGAGAATTGCACGCGACCACCCGGCTCAAAATGGAGGATGCCGGTGGCGATGCGGTCGAGAAACCAGCGATCGTGGGTGACGACCAGCACGCAGCCGGGATACGCGTTGAAGGCCTCTTCGAGCACCTGCATGGTGGGAATGTCGAGGTCGTTGGTCGGCTCGTCGAGGATGATGAGGTTGGCTTCCTCGAGCATGAGTTTGGCCAGCAGCAGCCGGGCCCTCTCGCCGCCGGAAAGGGTGGAGATGCGTTTGCGCTGCTCATCGCGGGAAAAAAGAAAATCCTCCAGATAGCCGATTTTGTGGCGCTTGTGACCGGCGACCGTGACCCAGTCCCCCTCCCCCACCGCCTCGTGCACGAACTGCTCCGGGTCGAGACCGCTGCGGGCCTGGTCGAGATAGCCGATCCGCGTGTTCTTGCCGAGAACAACGGTGCCGGCGGCCGGCGACAGTTCGCCGAGCACGGTGCGCAGCAGGGTGGTCTTGCCGCAGCCATTGGGACCGAGGATGCCGATGCGCTCCCCCTTGCGCATAATGAGGTCGAGGTCGCGGATGAGGGGGCGGCCGCCCATCTCGACCGACAGTCCGGCCAGTTCGAGGATGGTGCCGCCGAGGCGCTGCCCCATCTCCAGCTCGAGCTTCATCTCCCGGCCGGAACCGGTCTTTTTCTGCCCCTGCAGCTGTTCGACCCGGTCGATGCGCGCCTTCTGCTTAGTGGTACGGGCCTTAGCCCCGCGCCGCAGCCAGGCTTCTTCCCGTCGCAGCAGATTGAGCAGGCGGTCCTGCGAGCGTTCCTCGCGCAGCAGCAGCTCCTGCTTCTGCTCCAGATAGGCGCTGTACCCGCCGGTGAAGGCGGTCAGCCCGCCCTGGTCGATTTCGAACATGCGGTTGACGACGCGGTCGAGGAAATAGCGGTCATGGGTGACGAGCATCACCGCGCCGGCGAAGGTGCGCAGAGCCGTTTCCAGCCAGGCGACGGTGTCGGCGTCCAGATGGTTGGTAGGCTCGTCGAGCAGCAGCAGTTCGGGCTCACGCAGCAGCGCCGCCGCCAGGGCGACCCGCTTGACGCCGCCACCGGAGAGTTCCCCCACCCGCTGCTGCGGATCGGCCAGACCGAGCTGGCCGCACAGGTCAGCCACCTTGTGATCGAGATTCCAGGCCCCGTGCAGGTCGAGCCAGCTCTGGACTTCGTGCTGTTCGTGCAGCAGACGCTCGGCGGCTTGCCCCTGGGCGGTGTGCAGTTCGTCGGAGATGGCCTGAAAACGGGAGAGGCGCCGGCGCGCTTCGCCGAGGGCGGCGTCGAGGGTCTGGCGGATGCTCAGAGCGGGATCGAGTTCGGGCTCCTGCGGCAGATAGACGGCGGTCAGGTCGCGCTTGCGGATGACCCGCCCCGCATCGGTCGATTCCAGCCCGGCGATGATGCGCAGCAGCGTCGACTTGCCGCAGCCGTTACGGCCGATGACGCCGACCTTCTCCTCCTCCCCGAGGGTAAGGCCGATGCCGGCGAGGACGGTGCGGGCACCATAGCTTTTGTGCAGATCGGTTATGTCGATGACGTTCATGGGGTATCCTGGCAGCACCTCAGGGTGCCGTTCATGCCGTGGTAAAGCCGATGCTCAGCATCCCCGCCTTCAGGATGTAGACCCCGAAAGCGATGAGCAGCAGGCCGCTGACCATACGCACGGCCAGAGGGTGACGGTTGACGGCGCGTATTTTCTGGCGTACGGACTGGCTGGCGTAGGCGGCCAGCAGCATGGGGATGGCGAAGCCGAGGGAGTAGACGGCCAGCAGCAGGAGCCCGACGGAAAGGCGGCCGTCCGTGGCGACCAGGGCCAGCAGCCCCGACAGCACGGGGCCGACACAGGGGATCCACACCAGTCCCAGCGTCAGTCCGAGGATCAGCCCCGACCAGCGCCCCGACCCGGACGCCGGCAGGCGCGCAAAGAAGGTGAGTCGCTTGAAGAGATTGACATCGAAGAGCATGAGGACGCCGAAGAAGATGACCACCACCCCCGCCACCTTTTCCAGCGTCGGCATGAAACCGGCCACGGCGCCGCCAAAGAGGGAGCTCACCGCCCCCATGGCAATAAAGCTGACACTCAGCCCGAGAACGATGAGGACGGGGCGCAGCCGGTGGTCCTGGGGCGTACCGGTGACGATGATAGGCACAACGGGCAGCACGCAGGGGGAAGCCAGGCTGGCAAAACCGGCGGCCAGAGCCATGAACAGCGATGACAGCGATAAATCAAGAGGCATCATGACCTCACGGGTTCGCGGCGCTTTTCAGCAGTTGACGGATCTCCTCGGCGCTGCGCACGCCGGGGGGAAGACGCTTGATTTCGCGCCCCTCGCCATCGACCAGCACCAGCGCCGGCAGGCCGCGAATACCGTAGGCATAGAAATAGTTGAGGTCCGTCGGCACCGTCGTCTGCACATAGCGAAGTTCGGCCTTGCCATCCAGCTCATCCGCCATCCGGTTCAGGATGTCATTCTGCATGCGACAGGGTCCGCCGTTGGGGTCGAGAAAAAAGACCAGAAAAGGACCCGCGGCCTGTTCAGCCGCCTGCCCGGAAGCCGCCACCGCCGGCGGCGCCGTCTCCGTTTTCGGCTCACTGTCGGTGCAGGCCGGCAACAGGGCGAACAAAATCAACAACAATACTTTTATCATCTGCATAGGACCTCCCGTGAAAGCAGGCGAAAGTGAGTGAAGAGGTAATATAGTGACCGCCGGACGACGGCGCAAGGGGAAAGGATAAAACCGGCTGGATCTGCAGGTCAGCTGCGCATGCCCCGCCCAAAGTGGCGCTTGGTGGAATCCTGCAGCTTGGCGGCGGCCCGCAGAGCCTCGCGCAGGATATCCTGCTCGTTTTTGGTGAGCGCGTAGGGATCGATGTAGTGGGAAGGGGTTTTTCCCTGCTCGATAAGGGCGATTTCGTGGCGCAGGCGCAGAAAGGTGAAGGCTTCGAAGGCCGCCTTGAGATGCTCGGCCGTCTCGTAACTGAACACGCCCAGCCGGGCCAGCTCATCCAGCCGCTCCACCGTGGTGGTGGCGTCTACCCCCTTCTCCAGCAGAAACATGCGCACGCAATCGACGATAAAGACGCTACCGGCCTGTTTCAGCGAGATAAGACCTTTGTGTTCGCCGCTCTTTTCCACCACGAAGCGCCCCAGCATGCCGAGAGGGGATTTGAGGTTCAGATCGTTCTCCAGCAGGTAGAAGAAGAAGATCGGGTGGCGCCGCAAGGCGTCATGCAGAATGCTGCGCAGATCCCGGCAGAGGGTCGCGTCACCGGCCAAAGGCATGAAGTCGAGAAAGATGGTGGAATACATGACCCGTTTCGGCTCTGGCACGGTGATCCAGCGGTTGATGCGCTCCTGCCAGTCCTTGAGCCTGCCACGCCAGTAGGGGTTGTTGGCCATGACCTTGCCGTTGCACAGGGGATAGCCAATGCGTTCGAAAGCCTGAACCAGTCGCTCAGAAAAAGGCTGGAAGAAGGCTTCGACCCGCTCCAGCTCCGAATCGGGGAAATCCTCGTAGAGCAGGCCGTTGTCCTGGTCCGGGTTGAGAAGCATCTCCTTGCGGCCGCCGCTGCCCATGATAATGAGGCAGAACCGGATGGGGGGCGGCGTCTTCCCCTCCTGCTTCATCTCCTCGAGGATGAGATCGAAACAGCGCCGCATGATGCAGTGGTGAATGTAGGAGAGGATCTCCATGGTCTCGAAATGGGAGCGCGCCTCCCCCATGAGGGCTTTGGCCACCTTGACCACGCTGGCCCGGGCCGTCACCAGCTCATCGATGGATCGCGCCTCCTTGACGCTGCCCACCAGGATCATCGACTTCTGGCTGCGGTACTTCATGAGGTCGCGCAGGGTCACCATACCCACCACCTCGCCGCGGTCGATGACCGGCAGGTGCTTGATGCGATGCCCCAAGAGAAAACTGGTGGCCTCGTACATGTAGGCATTTACGGGCATGGTGTGTGGATTGGGGGTCATCACCTCGGCGGCGGTCAGGGTGTCACAATCGGTGCCCTCCCGGGCCATGACCTTGCGTACCAGGTCGTGCTCGGTGATGATCCCTGCGGCGGCCTTCTGGTCGTCGCGAACGATGAGCGAACCGATGCCGCGTTCGATCATCAAACGGGCCACCTCCCGCGCCGAGGTCGTCGGCGCACAGGTTACCACCGGCGAGGACATGATCTCGGAGAGGCGCTTCTTGAAGGGGTAGGCCTCCATCTGCGTCAGCGCCTTTTGGGTATGATCTTCGACCATATCCGAATAGAGGCTGCGTACCCGGGAGAGGATCGTGCGGGTGAAATGCTCGGTAATCTGGGGGCAGTGCTTGGCGGCGCGGGTCAGCAGCTCCTGTGGCAGCAGGTAGCACTCCGTCGCTTTGACCGTACGGGCCCCGGCCGTATAGCGCTCGCCAGTAAAAATAGGGGTAGCGCCGAAGAACTGCCCCTCCTTGCGGTAGTCGACGACCATCTCCACTCCGCCGGGTGTCAGCGCGACGATCTCCACCAGGCCTGTGCTGATCAGGTAGAGGTAGCCGGTAGGGGGATCGTGCTGGTTAAAAACATGAGTGTGAGGAGGGAATTTCTGGATGACGGCCTGCTCTTCAAAATCGGCCAGAATTTCAGCCGGAAGTTGGCTGAAGGGTTCCGTATCCTGCAAAGTCCTGATCAAGTCCATGCTAACCCCGCTGTTGGCCGTCTCGCTTAGTTCTGCTGTTCCGCCATACGAAAAAAGCCTCCTGGAACGGGAAGCTTCTTTCACTTTTCACACTAACCTCTCCGCCATCAGGAAGCGGAGGAGTCTTTCTTCTTTTTGCGGCCCAGATTCATCGGATGGGCCTGCCGGCTGATGATGAAATCGAGGAAAATCTTGATCCAGATGGTCGAACCGGCCACGGCGATCCACGATTGCGGGTCGCGCAGCGCCCCCAGTCCGAGCAGAATCCCCAGGGTGGTTCCGACGGCTACCAGGCCGGCGGCCAGGTTGACCAGTCCCACGAGGGTGGCCCATTTTTCGGGATGAGGAGGAGACTCTCCCCGCCTGAGGGCGACTTCGGAATAATCACGCTTGCCGAATATCCGCCAGGCCCGCCGCAGCCAGAAGAAAGCCATGGGGAAAAGGGCGAGGAACAAAACCCATTGCAGTACGAAATTAAAGTAGTAGCCGAACATAATCAGACTCCCGTCATCTTCAACAAACCCAAAACACCGTTTCAAACGAACCCATTTTTACCCGATGATGGAGGTCGCAAGCAATAAAAATCTGAAAAAAAACCCCGCCAGCGCACTGGCGGGGTAAGAAAATCAAACTGCCATTCTGTACATGTCTGACAAAAATCCTAGTGCCCGTGGCTGCCATCCACAGCCTTGGCGCCGCGAGGTACGCGAACGCTTTCGACCAGGTGCTGGATGTGCTCGGGGGGAGCAGCGGTCACTTTGCTGACCAAATAAGCCACACCGAAGTTGATCAGGGCACCGATGGCGCCGAAGGCCTCGGGGGTGATGCCGAAGAAAGAGTTGGCGCCGCCGATCAGGCCGAGATAGTCAGTGCCCTTGATGAAGAAGATCCCCTTGTGAGCGAAGACGTAGAAGAGGGTGATCAGCAGACCGGCGAGCATACCGGCGATGGCGCCTTCTTTGTTCATGCGCTTGTTGAAGATACCCATCATCAGACAGGGGAAGAGGGAGCTGGCGGCGATACCGAAGGCCAGAGCGACGGTACCGGCGGCGAAGCCCGGCGGGTTGAGACCGAGGTAGCCGGCCACGACGATGGAGCAAGCCATGGCGATCTTACCGGCCATCAGTTCGCCTTTTTCACTCATGTTGGGCATCCACATGTCCTTGAGCAGGTCATGGGAGATTGCCGAGGAGATGGCGAGGAGCAGACCGGCCGCGGTGGAGAGAGCGGCGGCCAGACCACCGGCAGCAACCAGGGCGATGACCCAGTTGGGCAGCATGGCGATCTCAGGATTGGCCAGAACCATGATATCGGCGTTGACCGAAAGCTCGTTGCCCTGCCAGCCGGCCGCCTGGGCCTTGGCCAGAACCTCGGGGTTCTTGGTCTTGTCGTTGTAGTACTGGATGCGGCCGTCGCCGTTCTTGTCTTCGAACTTGAGCAGGCCGGTAACTTCCCAACGCTGCATCCAGGCCGGACGCTCGTCGTACACGATGCTGTTTTCCGTGGCATACATGTCGCCATCCGACATGACGGCCTTGTTGACGGTGGCGTGCAGGTTCATCTTGGCCATGGCGGCCACGGCAGGCGCCGTGGTGTAGAGGATGGCGATGAAGACCAGAGCCCAACCAGCCGAGTAACGGGCGTCCTTAACCTTGGGCACCGTGAAGAAGCGCACGATAACGTGGGGCAGACCAGCCGTACCGATCATCAGGGAGACGGTGTAGACGAACATGTTCAGCTTGCTGCCCGGCACCGAGGTCGTGTATTCGGCGAAACCGAGATCGGTCACGATGAGGTTGAGTTTCTCGAGCAGGCTGACGCTGCTGCCTACCATGTCGGAGCCGAGGCCCAACTGGGGGATGGGGTTGCCGGTCAACTGCAGGGAGATGAAGATGGCCGGAATGGTGTAAGCCAGAATCAGGACGCAGTACTGGGCGACCTGGGTGTAGGTGATGCCCTTCATGCCGCCGAAAACAGCGTACATGAAGACGATGGCCATACCGATGTAGATACCGGTAGAGTTGGAGACGCCGAGGAAGCGGGAGAAGGCGACACCGACGCCGGTCATCTGACCGATGATGTAGGTCAGCGAAGCCGTCAGCAGACAGATGACCGCCACCGAGCTCGCCCCCTTGGAATAGAAACGATCCCCGACGAACTGCGGCACGGTAAATTTACCGAACTTGCGCAGATAGGGGGCCAACAGCATAGCCAGCAGAACGTAGCCGCCGGTCCAGCCCATAAGAAAGAGAGAGCCGCCGTAGCCCATGTTGGAGATCAGACCAGCCATGGAGATGAACGAGGCGGCCGACATCCAGTCAGCGCCGGTAGCCATACCGTTCAGGACAGGGTGAACGCCGCCGCCGGCGACATAGAATTCACTGGTGCTCCCGGCCCGGGCCCAGATGGCGATGCCGATATACAGAGCAAAAGTGAGACCAACTACCAGATAGGTGATTGCTGCAAGACTCATGTGGGCTCCTCCCTTATTGCTCGTGAACGTCAAATTTTTCGTCGATCTTATTCATCAGATACGCATAGATGAAGATAAGAGCCACGAAGATGTACATCGACCCCTGCTGAGCGAACCAGAAGCCCAGGGGGTAGCCACCCAGCTTGATGTTGTTGAGGGCATCGGCAAACATAATGCCCGCCCCGTAGGACACCACAAACCAGACCACCAGGATCTGGGCCACCAGTGTTAGAACTGACTTCCAATACGCTTGTGCACTTCTGTCCATAAAAACCTCCTCCTGGTTGGGGAAAATGGCTCACCGCCATTTCACCATGCGAAACCTTCCCTTTCGTTTTTAAACCCAATGTTCATTCTAGCGGCAAAAATCGTTTCGTCTATTTTGCCCGAGCACCTCCTAGCTAAAAAAGTAGTTTAATTGAACGCGAAACCCCACATCGAAAGCCACTTCTAACCACATCATTGAATCGAGGTAAACCAAATACGAGTAACATTGTTATTTTCAACAAAACCTTATTTCATTGACTTTCGTCCAATTATCGCCAAAGAAATTCACATGTCAACAAAAATTTAAAACTCTGTTTGAATTTTTTACAAACAACCTCGCGACTGCCGTCGGAAAAATTTAAAAAAGCATTTCAATTTAGCCACTTAACGACCTAAAACGGTCCCCGCCAATGCTTCACAATTCAACCGGAAACAAATCCCATTCGCGAATTGACCACCTCTGCGGCCCCGCACAGGGCGGCCAGCAACCGCATCGACAAGCCGTCGGCATCGAGGCGAAAGTCGGGCCCCACCACGGTCAGCGCCCCGATCGCCCGACCGCCGCCAGCCAGCAGAGGCACTGCCAGCGCGGCACTGCCCAGCCCGACGCCATGCAGATCGGCGCAGGCCCCGCACTCGCGAATCGCCGCATCGTCAGCTGGCAGCAATACAGCCTCCAGACAGCCCGCCATCGCAGTGGGTCCACCACCCTCAAAAGCCTGCAATACCCGGCCCGCCGCGCAGGCATCCAGCGGGAACCGTTTCCCCACCAGAGAAACCACCTTCACCTGGTGCGAACTGTCGACGCCATCCAGAAACAGCGCCTCTTCCCCTCGACGCACCACCAGGTAGACCGCCTCCCGATACTCACGGGCCAGCCCCTCCATAACGGGCTTCGACTTGCGCAACAGATCCATCCGGGACAGGAGCTTCTGACCGACCTCATAGGCCAGCGGCCCCAGGCCGTACCCCCCCGCCCCCTGCCGACGCTCGACATACCCGCGGTTCTCAAAGGTCGCCAGCAGACGAAAGACACTCGCCTTGTTCATCCCCAGGCGCTCACTCAGCTGAGACAGGGTCACCTCGTCATCCTGCTCGCCCAGCGCCTCAAGCAACATCAAGGCATTCTCCACAGACTGCACGCTGTAATCGCCACGCCCCCTGACACGCATCACCAGCCCCCAAGCTCACATCAAATATGCGAATTTTTATTACAACGTTCTACATTCGTCGAATTTTAACTATCTAATTTTATAACAGTTGCGAAATAATAGAAAAACAATCTGCTCAATGCAATCATTTTTTATAATACCGTTTTATTTTTTTGCCTCGCCTTGACTCCTCGGGCGCGATCGAAACAAGAAGCAGGGTTGCAGATCGGGCGGGAGTGGGCTATATTGCCGGCAATTTCACGTCAAAGGAGACAGTCATGATTACGGCCATCAGCCCCCTCGACGGGCGTTATGCATCCAAGGTTACCGAGCTGACCGAGTGTTTTTCCGAATATGCCCTGCTGCGCAACAGAGTAAAGGTCGAAGTCCTCTGGCTTCTGGCTCTGGCCGCTGAAACCGGCATCCCCGAATGCCGGGCCGTGACCGCCAGCGAGGAGACCTTCCTGCGCGGCATCGTCGCCGGCTTCACCCCGGCCGAGGCCGAAAAGGTCAAAGACATCGAGGCCGTCACCAACCATGACGTCAAGGCGGTGGAGTACTACCTTAAGGAGAAGATCACCGGCACCTCCCTGGAGGACCTGTCCGAATTCCTCCACTTCGCCTGCACTTCGGAGGACATCAACAACCTCTCCCACGCCCTCATGCTCAAGGATGGACTGGCGGCGCTGATCCCCCAACAGCAGGCGATCATTACCCACCTGCGGCAGCTGGCCGCTGACTTCCGCGAGGTACCGATGCTGGCCCGCACCCACGGCCAGACCGCCTCGCCCACCACCATCGGCAAAGAACTGGCTGTGTTCGTCGCCCGTCTGCAGAAGCAGAGCGACCACATTGCCGCGGTGGAAATCCTCGGCAAGCTCAACGGCGCCGTCGGCAACTTCAACGCCCATCTCAGCGCCTACCCGCAGGTCGACTGGATCGCCCTGGCCAAAGGGGTCATTGAAGGAGAACTGGGACTGAAACAGAACCTCTTCACCACCCAGATCGAGCCCCACGACTACATGGCCGAACTCTTCGACGCCCTGACCCGCTGGAACACGATTCTTACCGACCTCAACCGCGACATCTGGACCTACATCTCCATGGCCTATTTCGGCCAGAAAACAGTGAAGGGGGAAATCGGCTCTTCGACCATGCCCCACAAGGTCAATCCCATCGATTTCGAGAATTCCGAGGGGAACTGCGGCCTGGCCAATGCCATCTTCTCCCACCTGTCGCAGAAGCTGCCCATCTCTCGCCTGCAGCGCGACCTGACCGACTCCACCGTGCTGCGCAACATGGGGGTGGGTTTCGGTTACAGCCTCATCGCTTACCGTTCGACCCTCAAGGGGCTGGGCAAGCTCAAGCTCAACGAGCAGAAGCTGGCCGACGATCTCGACCACGCCTGGGAGGTGTTGGCCGAACCGATCCAGACGGTCATGCGCAAGGCAGGGATCGAGAAACCCTACGAGAAACTCAAGGAACTGACCCGCGGCCAGCAGATCGACCGCGACACCATCCGCGCCTTCGTCGAAGGACTGGAACTGGCCGAGGCGGACAAGCAGCGCCTGCTGGCCATGACCCCGGCCAGCTACACCGGCCTGGCGGCGGCGCTGGTCGAAAAGCTGGACTGATTCACCGCCTAGGTGCGAAAAAGCCGGCCCCACGGGGTCGGCTTTTTTTATGGTGGCCTCGTAAATGCGTCGTCAGACCGCCAAATACCGGACTCCGCCCAGGAGCAAAACGTCTAAGGACAGGCTAATCTCCTGTTTTTGCGGGACATGAAAGGACCGGTCCGGCTTGGTGACAATTTTGCAATGCACGTGGCGAACCGGCTATCGCTTCGGACACATCCTTCATCTGCGGAGACACCATGAAGATCGTTGCCACCCTGATCGGCGTGCTTGCGGGCGCCTTCCTCTACAGTTCCCACAACCGCTTTCTGCTAGGCGCCCTCATCGGCGGCCTCCTAGCCTGGCTGTGGGTGCGCCTGCAGCATTTGCAGACCCGTCTGAGCGACCTGGAATATCGCCTGAACGAGGCCCTGCAGTCGCAAGCGTCGGACAAGGGAGCCACTGAGCCCCGCCGCGCCGAAGCGCCGGACGAGTCGCCCGCCCTCAGTGAGGAGTTTCTGTTCGAGAGTGAACCGCTGCCGGCGCCCCCCTCGGCAACAGCCAAACCGACGCCACCCCCACCCCGCCCGGCGGCGCCCCGCCCAAGCCCGAAGCCTGCCCAGAAACCGGCGCCCCAGATCGAGCTGTGGAACATCCTGGTCTCCTACTTCACCGGCGGCAACGTGGTGGTACGAGCCGGGGTGGTAGTGCTGTTTTTCGGCGTCGCCTTTCTGCTGAAATACTCGGCCGAGCGCAATATTATTCCCATCGAAATCCGTCTGCTGGGGGTCGGCCTGGGTGCCATCGCCCTGCTGCTGTTCGGCTGGCGCCTGCGGACGCGAAAGCCGGCCTACGCCCTGATCGTCCAGGGGGCCGCGATCGGCATCCTCTACCTGACCATCTTCGCGGCGATGCACCTCTACCACCTGCTGCCGGCGGGACTGGTTCTCCCCCTGCTCGTCGCCCTGTCGATCTTTTCGGCCACCCTCGCCATCGTGCAGGACGCCCGCAGCCTCGCCGTCATCGGCATCCTCGGCGGCTTTCTGGCGCCGATCCTGACCTCGACCGGCGGCGGGAATCACGTTATGCTCTTCAGCTATTACGCCCTGCTCAACGCCGGCATCTTCTACACCGCCTGGCACCGCTCCTGGCGGGAACTCAATCTGCTCGGCTTCGTCTTCACCTTCGCCATCGGCGCCCTGTGGGGACACGGCAACTACCGTCCCGAACTATTTGCCACCACCGAGCCCTTCCTGATCCTCTTTTTCCTCTTCTACTTCACCCTGGGGATTCTCTTCGCCCGCAATCAGCCCTTCGATTTCAAGGGGTACGTCGACGGCACCCTGGTGTTCGGCACCCCCATCGTCTGCTTCGGTCTGCAGGCCGTGCTGGTGAAGCCCTACGAATACGGCCTGGCCTGGACAGCCCTGGCGGCGGGACTGCTCTATACCGGTACCGCCTGGGCGCTATTCCGCCGCGGCGGTCCCGCCATGCGCACCCTGGTGGAGGCCTTCATGGCGACGGGCGTGGTGCTCGGCACCATCGCCATTCCCCTGGCCCTCGACGGCCGCTGGACCTCCGCCGCCTGGGCCCTTGAAGGGGCGGCCATTGTCTGGCTCGCCCTCCGCAAGGGGCGCTGGATGCCCCGCGCCTTCGGTCTCGCTCTTCAACCTCTGGCCGGCTTTGCCTTCCTGACGGCGGCCGCCGTACCGCCACCGAACCTCCCCCTGGTCAACAGCGCCTTTCTTGGCTGCCTGGCCGTGGCCTTCGCCGGCTTCTTCAGCGCCGGGGTTCTCTACCGTTACCGCGACAGCGTCCCCACCGCCCGCATGGAAAGCGCCCTCGCCCTGGTCTGGGCGCTGCTGTGGTGGTTCGGCGGCGGGCTGCAGGAGATCGACACCTTTGTCCACTCCCCGTACCGGCCGGCAACCAGCCTGGCCTTCTTCGCTCTCTCCGCCGCCCTCGCCTTTTTCATCGGCGAAAAACAGCGCTGGGAGGATATGAAGCACGTCTACAAGGCGCTGCTGCCGGCCATGATCTTCTGCTTCGCCCAGGCGTTCTGGACCGTGAACCGCCATCCTTTCACAAACGGCGGTGTGATCGCCTGGCCGCTGGCCTTCGCGGTTTTCTATACCCTGCTCCATCGTGACCGGCAAAGCAGCCTGGCCCGGCACCTCGCCACCCTGCACCTGGGGGCGCTGCTGCTGCTCATCGCCCTGGTGACCTGGGAGGCGGCCTGGTGGACCGACCACCTGGTCGGCGGCGCCAATATCTGGCCGCTGGTCACCTGCGCCCTTGTGCCGGCACTGTTCGTTCTGGCCCTGAGCCGCCGCTGGAATGCCGCTGTGTGGCCCCTCACGGACTACCGGCGGACCTACCTGGTCTACGGTTTGACTCCGGTGATCTTCGCTCTGTGGGTGGGCTCGATCCAGATTAACCTGATCAATGCGGGCGGGGCGCGGCCGCTCCCTTACCTTCCCCTGCTCAACCCTCTCGACCTGACCCAGGCTTTTGTCTTTTTGGCGATGGGATTCTGGAGCACCACGCTCATCCGCCATCTGGGGGAGCAGCCCTTCAGTCTCGAGCGCGTTCCCCGGCTGGCGCTGTTCGGCGGCACCATCTTTTTCTGGCTCAACGCCGTGCTCATTCGCACCCTGCACCATTGGGGCGGGGTGCGTTTCTCCTCCCAAGCCATGGCTGCCTCCGACCTGGTGCAGACCTCCCTCTCCATCTTCTGGACCCTGTCGGCCCTGATGATCATGCTCTGGGCCTCGCGCCGGCAGGTGCGCGTGTTGTGGCTGGTGGGGGCCGGCCTGGTCGCCGTCGTCATCCTCAAACTCTTTGCCGTCGACCTCGCCAACACCAGCACGGTCGAACGCATCGTCTCCTTCATCGGCGTCGGGGTGATCTGCCTGGTCATCGGCTATCTGGCACCTCTGCCCCTGCGTGCCCGGGAAGGCTCGGAGGCCTCATGAAAATCCTATTGGCCACATTGATTCTGCCCCTGGTTCTGGCCGGCGCTTCCGACATAGCCGCGGCGGCCCCGGCACCGGACGCATTTGCCTACGGCCTGCCCCTGGAGATGACGGAGGACAACGCTCTGATCGAGGTGATTCTTCCCCTCGCGGTCTACCAGGGAGTCACCCGCGACGACCTGGGCGACCTGCGGGTCTTCAACGCCGACGACCAGGTGGTGCCCCACACCCTGCGCCAGCCGATCCGCACCCGGCAGAGCGAAGAGACACTCACCACCGAGCTCCCCTTCTTTCCCCTGCGGGGAGAACTGGAGTCCTTCGGCCACGATCTCTCCCTGCGGGTCGAACGCTCGGCCGAAGGGACCATCGTCGATGTGCGCGCGAACGAATCGGCCCCTGCCTCCACCGCCCCCCCGGTCGCTGCCTACCTGATCGACGCGAGCGCCCTGGAAGACGGTATCGACGGACTGAAGCTGAGCTGGCAGCAGACCGAAGCGAACTTTCTGGGCCAGGCGATTCTCGAGGCGAGCGACGACCTCAAAGTCTGGCGCCCCCTGGCCACCGCCGCGGTCGCCAACCTGACCTGGCAGGGGCATCATCTCGAACAGCAGAAGATTTCCCTGCCGCGCACCCGGGCGACCTACCTGCGCCTGCGCTGGCCGGCCGGCCAGGAGCCCCTCGCCCTGGCGTCCGTCGCCGTAGTCACCCGTACCGACATCCCGGTAGAGCAGCCCCCCCGCCAGAGCTTCGAGCAAGAGGCCATGCCCATCGCCGGCGAACCGGGAAGCTACCGGGTGGATCTCGACGGCGCTGTCCCCATCGACTCGGTGCGCATCCGCCTGCCCGGCAACAACACCCTGGCGCAGGTGCGGCTCTTTTCGGGCGCAACCCGCAAGCAACCCGGGCACGAACGCTGGCGAGGAATGGTCTACACCCTGAATATCCGTGGCCAGGAGCTGCGCAACGATGCCATCATGCTCCCGCCGACGCGGCACCGCCACTGGCTCCTGACCTTCGAGCAGGACGGCGAGACCAGTCACCCCGCCCCGGTGCTGGAGTTCGGCTGGCAGCCCGACACCCTGGTCTTTCTCGCCCAGGGCAAAGGCCCCTTCCGCCTCGCCTACGGCAGCGGCCAGGTGTCTGCGCCAAACACGCCGGTCGAAGCGTTCCTGCGGGCCAACCGCAACGGCAAGACGCCGAGGATGACCCCTGCGGCGGCGATCGCCGGTGAGCCGTACGTGCTGGGGGGCGAAGAGAGGCTGCAGCCGGCCCCCCTGCCCATCCCCTGGAGGAAATATCTTCTCTGGGGGATTCTTGGCGCCGGCGTGCTATTGATCGGCGGGCTGGCAGCCTCGCTGCATCGTCAAATGCACGCCAATCCGGGGGAGGAACCCAAGTCGTAAGAGGAAATACCATCTTGACAACCTGCTGAAATAACAGAACAAAATCTCCAGCTTCGCCATCCCGAAAATATCTCTTTGTTCCTGGCGAAAAATCATTTATATTCCGCGCCTCTTTCACCCCCTTCACCACCTTCGAAGGGGGTCTTTTCGTGGCGCGGAGGCCGCATGATCACAGGGATATCGTCCGCAGGCAAAGCCCGGCTCGTTGAAGGCAACCGCAGCGAATACGGCGAGCACTACGACCGCCTCACCTTTCTCGGGCCGGCGCAGGCCGAACAGGCCTCCGCCCGGCGCCATGAACTCCTCGACGCCCTGGCGGGCAAGGCCCTGGTCGGCTGCGGCGGCACCAAGCTTGACTGCACCGACCTCTCGCCGGGGTGCCGGCTCTGCGCCGAGGGGAGCTGGTCCTGCCTGTTCGTCAACGGCCGCTGCAACTGCGACTGCTTCTACTGCCCCGCTTCGCAGGACGACATCGGCCTGCCGACCACCAACACCGTCGACTTCCGCACCCCGGCCGACTACGTCACCTATCTGGAGCGTTTCGGCTTCCGCGGCGCCAGCATGAGCGGAGGCGAACCGCTACTGACTCCCAACCGCACCCTCGCCTTCATCGAGGCCATCAAAAAGCGTTTCGGCGCCGACATGCACGTCTGGCTCTACACCAACGGCACCCTGGCGACCCCCGACCTGATGAAGAGGCTGCGCGACGCCGGCCTCGACGAGATCCGCTTCGATATTGGCGCCACCGGCTACCGGCTCGACAAGCTGCGCCTTGCCGTCGGCCACATCCCCACCGTGACCGTCGAGATCCCCGCCATCGCCGAAGAGAAAATGCTGATGCAGGCCAAATTGGTCGAGATGGCCGAGGCCGGTGTGAATTACCTCAACCTGCACCAGCTTCGCCTGACCCCCTACAACTTCGAGCGCCTCGCCCCCCGCGGCTACACCTACCTGCATGGCGACAAGGTCACCGTGCTCGACTCGGAACTGACGGCGCTCGAGCTGATTCTATATGGCCGCGAGCAGGGCATCCCCCTGCCGGTCAACTACTGTTCCTTCGTCTACAAAAATCGCTATCAGAACTGCGCGTCCCGGCTGCGCAACGCCCCCTTCCTGACCAAAGGCTACGAGCAGCTTACCGAAAGCGGCTACATCCGCACTCTGACTCTGACCGGACCGAGCGAGGCCATCGCCCGCCAACGTGCCCAACTCGAAGCCGTGTCTGCGCCCAGCGAGCAATGGTCTCTGAGCCACAACGGCGAGCGCCTGAGCATCCACCCGGCTCTCTGGCCCTTGATCGATTTTTCCGGCTTGCGCCTGCTGATCGCCTACGCAACGGCCCGGCAGCTGCCCGCTGTCAGCTATCGCAATCCTTTTGTCGCCGTCAAACTTGGCGACAGGAAGCAAGTCATTGTCGAACGAGCCAAAGTTGCGGCCGATTTCGAGCTTCAGGACGAAGAGATCGGCCGTTTTGCCCAGACCTTTTTGTCCTCCGTTCCCCTTTTCTCGCCGTACTTCGAGGATGACCTCTTTGAAAGTCTGGCCCGTTTTGAATGGACCCCAAAGGGTTTGCAGGCTTATTTCTGACCGGCAGGCCTGGGTCATAATTTCTTTTTTCGGCCCTGAACGACAGATGGCCAGCAGTGTGAAACTGCTGGCCATCTGTTGGTTGTATCAATATTTACCGAAACGTCTCTTTTATTTAAGAAGATAACGTCCCACGTAATTTTTGGAGAACTGAAAGGCCGTGCGGCCGCAGCGCTTGCTTTTGTCATGGGACCACTGGATGGCCTCCTGCTGCACTTCGCGGGTCCAGGGGATCTCTACCTGTCGTTTACGCGCCTCGCGCTCAATGCACAGGCGCACCGCGTCGAGATAGCGGTCCTGCGAGAAGACGTGAAAGGCCACCCAGAGACCGAAGCGGTCGGAAAGGGAGACCTTTTCCTCCATGGCCTCGCTCTGCTGCAGCTCGCCCTTGACATACTTGCCGCCCAGGTGATCGCCTTCGTATTCGGGCAGCAGATGACGCCGGTTGGAGGTGACGTAGATCAGCACGTTTTCCGGGGCCGAATAGACCGAGCCGTCAAGGGCGCTCTTGAGCATCTTGTAGCTGAGTTCCCCCACCTCAAAAGTCAGGTCGTCGCACAAGAGGATGAAACGATAGGGCTCGTTCTCAACGGCGGAAAATATCTCGGATAGGTAGATGAGATCTTCCTTCTCCACCTGGATAACCCGCAGCCCTTTCGGCGCGTACTCGTTGAGCAGTGCCTTGACCAGAGAGGATTTTCCCGTCCCGCGAGAGCCCCACAGAAGAGCGTTGTTGGCGGGAAGACCGGCGAGAAACTGTCGGGTGTTATTGATCATGATCTGCTTCTGCTCTTCAACGCCAAGCAACTCGCCGAGGGTCGTATTGTCCGTCACCTTGACCGGTTCGAGATAGCCTGAAAAAGAGTGGCGGCGCCAGTTGGCAGCATAGCAGGCCGACCAGTCGACGGGCTTGACCGCCTTGGGCAGAAGCATTTCCACAGAGCCGAGCACTCGCTCGAGTTGAGCCACAACCTCAGGCTTCAGATTCATCATGACAAATTCCTCTCTTGAAAAAATGGTCGGCGGTCTCGACCTGAAGACCGCCCCGGCAAGGGGTATTCATGCAGGCGCAAAGCCAGAGTGTATACGTCAACGCCCTTGATCCTGTCAAACCGAAAATCACGACGGCCGCCGCCAAAAGATTCCGTGCGATGAAAAAAAGAAAAAAATGCTTGCTTTTTAAATTTCGCTCATGCTAGGGTCACCGCAATCAAGCAAGCTTTGTTTATTTTCTGTTGCCCGATAGATTGACATGGCGTCGATCAGGTAGAAAAGACACAGACCTTCTTGGGTTCTGTGTTTTTTTATTTTCAGCAGATACCGGAGCTTGCACAACACAAAGTCCCCACCAAGGGGTACACGGAGTAGAAAAAATGGCACAAGGCACTGTAAAATGGTTCAATGACGCAAAGGGTTTTGGTTTCATCGAGCAGGACAACGGACCCGATGTATTCGTTCACTTCTCAGCAATTCAGGGCGACGGCTTCAAGTCTCTCGCCGAAGGTGACCGCGTTACTTTTGACGTCACCCAAGGTCAGAAAGGCCCCCAGTCGGCCAACGTGCGGAAGATCTAAACCGGATCTTTCAGCATCGATATGTGAAAAGGCCTGTGGTTCGCCACAGGCCTTTTCTTTTTGAGCGCAAGCCCCCTTCTGTCTTCGTCTCTACCGTATACAGGGTTGCACTCTTACCTGCTGCGGGCTATCCTCTAGCATCCTATTTGGAGGACTGACTGCCATGAGCCCTGCTTCTCTGCCCTTCTCCATCTATCCCCAAAGAGACGATCTCTACAACGAACTCCACGCCCGTCCCTTCCAGGTCATCACCACGCCACAGGTCATCAGCCATCTGGCCTTCATGGCGAGACCTCACGAACTGAACGACGCCTTTGACCGCCTTTGTGAATTCTGCGGCCGTTACAGCGTCAACCCGCCGCCGCCCGATACCGGGTCGTACCAGCAGGACTTCGGCGAGTTCACGCTGCGCTGGGAGAGGCACATGGAATTCTACGCCCTGACCTTCCTGCGCAGCGAACAGGCCGGGCCGGAGCCCTTTCGCCAACCTGCCATCGGGCTGATCCCGCCGGACTGGCTGGCCGCTTTGCCGGGCGAGGCTCTTGCCGCTTTTCATGTTGTGGTCGATGGCGGTCCGTTGTCGATTGAGGCTGAGGATTTGACGCGCTACTTCGAGGGCCACAAACTCATTATCAGCGCTCCGCGGGAAGGCAAAGCCTTTTTCTGCACCGCCTTCCGGCTGCACACTGACGGTTTCGGCCGTTTCCTGGTCCAGAACCGTGGCAGTTCAGACCAGCAGACCGGCCGTCTTGTCCAGCGCATCATTGAACTGGAAACCTATCGCCTGCTGGCCCAGCTGTCTATCCCGCTCGCCAAGCGTCTTTCGACTCAACTTCATGACATGGATCGCACGCTGGCGGACCTGCTGGCCCGGGTTCAGGCCAGCGACAGTGCCGTCGATGAGCGCTCCCTGTTACAGAATCTGTCTCTGCTGTCAACGCGCCTCGAAACCTTTCGGACCGAGACGAACTATCGCTTCTCAGCCACGCGTGCCTATCACGAGCTGGTACACTCCCGGTTGAGAAATATCCGGGAGAACAAAATTGAGGGACACATGACTGCGACCGAATTCATGAGCCGGCGCCTGAATCCCGGGATGCGTACCTGTGAATCGGTCAGCAACTGGATGGAAGACCTTTCGCGCCGCATTGAGAGAGCAGGCGACATGCTGCGCACCCGGGTCAACCTCACCCTGCAGGAACAGAACAAAGGCTTGCTCGGCGCCATGAACCGCCGCAGTCGCCTCCAGTTCCGACTGCAGGAAACAGTTGAAGGCCTATCTGTCGTAGCGATCAGCTACTACATGGTGGGACTTCTCGGCTATCTCCTCGGCGCCCTGCCCCTGGAGGTCCTGGGGCTTTCCAAATCCACCGTACAGGCAGCCCTGGTGCCCGTCGTCCTCTTGGCGGTCTGGGGGATGACCCATCGCATCAAACACCGCCTGATCAAAGAACCGGCCCACCAGGAAGAATGACCCCTGCCGCCGACACGGACGAACGGAACGGCGGCCCAAAACTGATTGACAACCCCGCTGATTTGCGCTAAATAGATGAACCTCATGGCTGCGCCGCCCTAGCTCAGCTGGTAGAGCAACTGATTCGTAATCAGTAGGTCGTCGGTTCAAATCCGATGGGCGGCTCCACGAATTAAAAACAGGCACTTGTCGCAGTACGGCAGGTGCCTGTTTTGTTCCTGGCTGTGATTCTCGACAGCACCGGCCGGAGCCTATCGCATGAATCTGCCCCATCTTCACTGCATCGACCTTGACCAGCCCCACCTGGAAGGCTTCCGCCAGTTCATCAGTGCCTGGCTCTACAGGGACGGCGACACCAGCCTGCTGGTTGACCCCGGCCCTCTTTCAACCATCCCTACCCTGCTCGAGAGACTCGACCATCACGGCGTCAACCATCTGGACTACGTACTACTGACCCATATCCATATCGACCATGCTGGCGGCACCGGAGCCCTTCTTCAGGTCTTTCCCGACGCCCGCGTCATCTGCCATCCTGAGGGGATTCCCCACCTGGTCTCCCCCGAAAAACTCTGGCAGGGTTCCCGCAAGGTGCTGGGCCCGCTGGCAGAAACCTACGGCGAGATAGGGGCCGTGCCGGCAGACAAAATCCATTTTGACGACACCCTGGCCGGCGGCGCCATCCGGGTGTTCCAGACACCGGGACATGCTGCGCATCACCTCAGCTACCTGGTGGACGATCTGCTTTTTGCCGGCGAGGTAGCCGGGGTGCGCAACGACGTGGCCGGGGGCATCTACATGCGTCCGGCCACACCACCTCGTTTCATCCTGCAGGTGGCGCTCGACTCCATCGACCGCATGCTGCCTCTGGCCCCTAAGCGCATGGTTTTTGCCCACCACGGGCTGGTTGACGATGCTCCCAGGCATCTGCAGATCGGCCGAGACCAACTAAGGTTATGGGTGAGAGGCGCAGTCGAAACGATCCATTCCGACCTCGACGAACGCGAGGCCAGGCTGATGAACTGGCTTCTGGCCCACGACCCCATATTCAGCAACCTGTCAAAGCTCCCCACCGATATACAGGCCAGAGAGCGTTATTTTCTCGGCAACACCTTTAAAGGCATCATGGACTACGTCGATCGCCTGTCGACACTGGAACAAGAGCAGCTTCGCTCCTTCTAGGCCTCTCCCGGAAAAACGTCGATTTTATTTACACATTCGACCAGGCTGGACCCCGTCTTTTTTCAGGCAACCCGCCAAATGCCCCCCCAAAGCACCTTCGCACGCCACCCCTAGCGTCGGGTATTTTTACACTCATTTTTCTCCGACTTCCACAATCCATTTTTCGTCCTTATTTCAAGTACTTCCCATCTGGCACTTTGTTTGCACAAATAAAAAGCAAAACGACCGGATAAGCGTAAGATGAGCCGAAAGGAGGCCGCCATGAGAAAAATACTGCTGACAACCCTATTAGCCTTGGTGATGACGGGGAGTTCCGCCCTGGCATTCGTCGTAGACCTGACCATCCCCAACGAACCTGGCATGCCAATTATGGAGTACGCCACCGTTACGGGATATGTTGACGGTACCGATGACAGCATCTTCCATTTTGAGATTGAGCTGGCTGACGGGTTGAGTGCCTTCCTTGACGGCGGCGACAATTTTGGTCTGGACAAGTTTTACTTCAATACCGATCTCAGCCTCACCGAAGGGATGTTCCTCAATCTCGACCCAGACACCTGGAATGTCAATTTCATCAACAATAATGTCGCCGGTTTCGGAGTTTTTGACGTCGAACTGGCCGACCCCGGCAACAGGAGCCTCTACCTCAACTTTGATATCGACTACACTTCCGCCGTAACCGAGGACAACTTCTTCCTCCTCTCCGGCGATCCGGCCGGCAACGGCAACGGCAATTTCGCCGCCCACATCGCTGGCTTCAGCTATGAGGATTTCGGCAGCATTTATGTACGAGACGGCGAGGCGCCGCCGCCCGTCCCCGAACCCGGTACCCTGCTCCTGCTCGGCTCAGGTATCTTGGGCCTGGCCCTTTACAGGCGCCTGAGAAAATAGCATCGTCAGTCCGCAGCACAGACAATCACGACAGGGGTCACCGCTCGCAGGTGGCCCCTGTTTCTTGATAAGCGACAAAAAGCGTCGTGTCACACTGGCAACAGGTCACTTTCTCTATATACTTGAAGAGGTCCCCCTTTCATTGAGGAGATATGACCATGACCACGCCACGCCGTTTCGGACGCATCCCCTTCGCGGCCGACCTCACCCTCACCCATAACGACCGGGCCTACCCGGGCAACTTGCAGGACATCGCGCTCAAAGGGGCTCTTCTACACTTTGGTCGCCTGCCGCCCCTGCAACCCCAGGATACCTGCCAACTGGACATCCCACTGCTTAACAGCGACATCGTGATGCATTTCACAGCGCAAGCCATCCATTTTCACCAGGAAACCATCGGCTTCCGCTTTGTCGAAATGGATCTCGAAACGATGAGTCACCTGCGCCGACTCCTTGAACTGAATACGGGAAACGCCGAAAAAATTGAAAAGGAGATGGCCTTTTTGCGCCAAAACGAATCTGCTCACTGAGTGACGACTTACCCCTGCCGACAGATTCATTTTGACCCCGGTTGCATTTATGACTGATCGTGTTATAGTTTCATCTGTTGCCAGAAAACGGCACCAAATATCACATCAAAAGGAGAGATAGACGTTATGGCTTCATTGAAAGGCACCCAAACTGAAAAGAACATTTTGACCGCATTCGCCGGCGAAAGCCAGGCCCGCAATCGCTACACCTACTTTTCCGCCCAGGCTAAAAAAGAAGGTTTCGTGCAGATAGCCGATATTTTCGAAGAGACCGCCAACCAGGAGAAAGAGCATGCCAAGCGCCTTTTCAAGATGCTTGAGGGGGGTGAAGTCGAAATCACAGCGTCCTTCCCGGCAGGCGTGATCGGCACCACCGCGGAAAACCTCCAGGAAGCGGCCGGCGGCGAAAACTATGAGCACACCACCATGTACCCCGACTTCGCCAAAGTAGCCAGGGAAGAAGGCTTCAACGAGATCGCCGAGGTATTCATGGCCATTGCCGTCGCCGAAAAGCAGCACGAGAAACGGTATCTGGACCTGCTCGCCAACATTGAAAACGGTCGGGTCTTTAAGCGGCCTGAAACCGTCGTCTGGCGTTGCCGCAACTGCGGCTATCTCCACGAAGGCACCGAGGCCCCCGATAAATGCCCGGCTTGCGCCCACCCGCAGGCTCACTTTGAACTGCTTGGCGAAAACTACTGATTGAAGGAGGAGCACATGCCCAAGAGATTGGAAGTGTACAAGTGTGAAGTATGCGGAAATATTGTTGAAGTGATGCATGGCGGCGGCGCCGACTTGGTCTGCTGTGGCCAGAACATGAAACTCATGACCGAAAATACAGTCGATGCCGCCAAGGAAAAACATGTCCCGGTGATCGAAATCGGCCAGGACTCTATTACCGTGAAGGTTGGCAGCGTCGCTCATCCCATGGAAGAGAAGCACTATATTGAATGGATTGAGCTGATTGCCGACGGCAAGGTGTATCGTCAGTTCCTGAACCCCGGGGACCAACCCGAGGCGACCTTCGCCATCACCGCCAGCAAAGTGACAGCCCGAGAATACTGCAACCTGCATGGGCACTGGAAGGCCGACTCCTGATTGTCACCTTTCACCGGCAACACCACCAAAAAAGGCACCTTCTTATGAGGGTGCCTTTTTTAGGTTTGATTGACATCTCAGCCCTGCCACAGGACAGATCTTCCAGATGACTGCCTGCTATTCGGGAAGGGTGTCGAGGTGTTCCGCAAGCTGGGAGCGCGCTTCTTCGGCCATGCCGGTAAATTCGATCCCCATGCCAATCGGCAGTGTCTTTGCCTTGATCCATTCCGGGTGATTAACCCAGGCAACACGCCCCCGACAAAGCAGGCTTGCGGCCGGCAGGGACAGTTCAAGAAGCACCGCCGTATCGACAGGAAGCAAATCGGCCGTCTCAACAAAAACGCCGCCTGTGCTGAGATTGAAGGTGTGGGCGGGTCGCAGATGGGAAGCGTCGCGGCCGCACAGGACAGGAACCTCAACATCTTTACGCGGAGCAGCCGGATCGACGATACCCAGCACATCGCAGGCCGTCGTTACCAGCTCCTTTCCTTCGAAGGGTTTAACGATCACCGCATCACAAACGTTTTTTGGCTGGGCCCGCCCTTGTTCGCTGACAATCAGCAGGATGTGGGTATTGCGCAGAAAAGGATCGCTTTTGATCATCCGACCGAGCTCGGCCCCGTCGAGGAGAGTGGAATCCGCCTCAACAATGACCAGAACCGGATCTTCCTCTTCCACCAGAGACATGGCCGTAGCCCGGTCGGAGGCCAGCAGAAAATCGAAACCCGCCCGATGAAAAAAGGAATGTTCCATCGCAGTGACGATTTCCGGCACCTGGGCGAGTAAAATTTTCTTCCGTTCCACAGTATTCCTCCCGACATCGCAGCAAAGATGATCGCCGACAAAGGCTTTTGGCCGGCGGCACAGCGCATACATTTGGGGTTAGCGACTATTGATCAGCCACGAAGATCTTATGCAAAAAAAGCGCCGTCGATCCCGTCATCACCGGTAGGCCCTCTGGAATAAGCCTAGCATAGAATCTCAAAAAAAAAGACCGAAGAAATCTCCGGTCTTTTTTTTCCTTTATCTTGCCGACATCGGCCTCAAAAACAGGCACAATATCAGAGAATTTCTACCAATTCGATATCGAAGGTCAGATCCTTGCCGGCCAGAGGGTGATTGGCGTCGAGGGTAACGGTCGCATCGGTCAGATCGGTGACTTGAACGACGAACGACTCGCCCTCTTCCTGGGTAACTTCCAATTGGCGCCCCAGAGTCAGGTCAAGATCTGCCGGCAGGTCTTTGCGAGCCAGCTCGATCACCAGCTCGTCAATGCGCGGCCCATAGGCCTGCTCGGCGCTGATGGTGACCGTTTTGCTCTGGCCAACCTCCATCCCGACCAGGGCCTCATCAAACCCGGGAATAACATCGCCCTGCCCGAGGGTCAGACCGAGAGGTTCGCCGCCTTTTGAGCTGTCAAAGGCTGTCCCGTCGTCAAGACGTCCGGCATAATGAACTTTGATCGTATCGCCACTTTTTGCTGCTGCCATAAAAAATCCTTTCCAGAGAGCCTGTTTTCTTTGGCTTGGCTCTCTTGGCTTTGGTTGGGATGGTCGTGGTACCCATCCATCAAAACAAAAGGCCGCCAGGGCAGGTGAGTTGCCCTGGCGGCCGCCAGCATTAAACCGTGTTGTGCTACTTGGACTCTATGTCCAACAGTTCGACCTCGAAAACCAGCGTGGCGTTGGGACCGATGGCGGGTCCGGCACCACGCTCCCCGTAGGCGAGCTCCGCCGGGATATACAACTCGTACTTGGCGCCCTTTTTCATAAGCTGCAGGGCCTCGGTCCAGCCGGGGATCACGCCATTAACGGGGAACGTCGCCGGCTCACCTCTGCCGTAGGAGCTGTCAAATTCGGTGCCATCGACGAGAGTTCCACGATAGTGAACGGTAACCGTATCTTCAGCCTTGGGAGAAGCTCCTTCTCCTTCAGTGACGATTTTGTACTGCAAACCACTCGGGAGACTGACAACGCCCTCTTTTTTGGCATTTTCAGCCAGAAAGGCCTGGCCTTCGGTCTTGTTCTTTTCAGACAGTTCCTCGACCATTTTCTGCTGCTTTTCCATCATCTGCTGCTGAAAAGCCGTCATGGTTTCCTGAATCTGTTCGTCGGTCAGCATAGGCTGAGCGTCGGTGAGAGCGTCCTGCATCCCTTTGAGAAGAACGGCTGGCTCGACTTCAACACCCTGTGCCTTGAAATTACGTCCGATATCGAGACCGATACTGTAGCTGACCTTGGCTTTGAGATCTTTAAGTTCTTTGATTTCAGGTGCTTTTTCCTGGGCCGTACATCCCGTAGCCAGAACGAGGAGGCAGAGGATGGCGACGAGAGAGAAACTATGCCTTTTCATTTCGTTTCCTTTCACCTTGCGTAGAGTTGACGGATACATTTGTGGCAGGCTTTAGGCCAACACATTCATAACCTGTCGTCCGGGCGGGTGTCAACTACTCATTTTGGCGGAGGCAGCCGCCCGAATCCCTGTGAGCGTAAGCATCCCCACCAGGGAAACGCCCAACAAACAGAGGATAAAAGGGAGCCAGCCCCACTGACGGTAAATGAGGCCCGGCACATAGGAACCGACCACGCCGCCGCCATAGTAAAAAGCGACATACAGGCCGTTGACCACTCCCTTGTGATGGGTAGCCAGACGATTGAGGTGGCCGGTGGCCGTGGAGTGGACCAGAAACATGGCGCCGCAGAAGAGAAACATGACCACAAACAAAACGGCAATTTGGCCGGTCGCCAGCCCCAGTAGTGACAGACAGAAGGCAGCCATGCCGACAAGTATCGCCCGCTTGCTGCCGCCCAGCCACTCACTGACCCGCACCGCCATCAGGGATGTCACCATCCCCATGACATAGCCGGAATACATGAGGCCGATGCGGAATTCGCTGGCCTGATCGCTGATTTCGGTCAGCCGAAAAGGCAGGAAGTTCATGATGGCGGCAAAGACCAGAAAGAGGCAGAAGATCAGAAGATAGATGCGGCGATACACCGGATGGCGCAGAGTCTGCCACAGCAAGTCGGCACGCGGCCGGCTGACGCTCAGGGATTCAGGACCTTTAAGGCGAAAGAGAAAGACAAAACAGACGATGAGGCTGACAGCCAGGACAAGAAAGCTTTGACGCCAGCCCCAGGTGGTCGCGATAAAACCGGAGCAGGCCCGGCCGAGAAAACCGCCGAGAATCGTGGCGGCCACATACACAGCCATGGCCCGCTGGATACGGGAAGGGCCGGCTTGCTCGGACACATAGGTCATGAGCGCCGTCAGCATGGCCGGAATCAGCAGTCCCTGCAGCAGGCGAATGACCATGAGTTCGGCAAAAGACGGAGCATAGTAAAACCACAGCTCCGTTACCGCCAGCAGAAAGACCGCCACCTTCAGCATGCGCCGGGGCGAGACCGTCTCCAGCACGAAGCCATAGACGAGAGGAGCCACACTGAGGGGGATAAAGGCCACCGTGGTCAGCAGGGCCGCGGTCTCGGACGACACGGCAAACTCGCGGACAATGACCGGCAGGAGCGGCTGCGGAGCATAGAGTGCCGACAGAGTAAGAACGGTGGTCAGAATGATGATGGGCATGTGCGGATCCTGAAGTTTTCAGCGAGAGCTCATCGTCTCGGCCAAACGGGGATGAGCGATGGATATAGACTTGTATTCTTACGGGATTGCGGCCATTTGGCAACCGAATTTTTGATTACCCCCGCGGTGGGCTTGGGGCCGGAGGCCTGCGATGGGGAATTCTCCATTGAAAAAGTGCCCCACATCCTATATACCTTAATTCGCATGAAAAAACGTTGCGGCCGGCCCCGCCCGACCGCCCTGAAGGACAACTAAAAGCCATGATGAGAAACCTAGTTTTGCCCCTGCTCTTCGTCATCCTGACGACGCTGTCGGCTCAGGCAGCCCCCCTGCAGGTTTTCGTCAGCGTTCTGCCGCAAAAATATATCGTTGAGCGCATCGGCGGCAGCGAGGTGGAGGTCTCCGTGATGGTGGGCCCCGGTCGCAGCCCGGCCACCTATGAGCCGACGCCCAAGCAGATGGCCACCCTGGCCACGGCCGCCGTCTATTTCCGTATCGGCGTCGCTTTTGAAACTGTGTGGATGGAGCGCATCGGCGCCAACAATCCCGACCTGCGCATCATCGATCTGCGCGAAGGGCTAACCCTGCGTTCCATTGAAAGCCACACCCATCATGGCCATGACCACCATGACGAAGAGGAGGCCCAGGGACTTAAGGATCCTCATGTCTGGACCAGCCCTCAGCTGGTTCAGGTCATGGCGGGCAAGGTGCTGTCCGTGCTGGCGGCACTCAACCCGGATAAAGAGGAGACCTACAGCCGCAACTATCAGGCCCTGATCAACGATCTTGAATCGCTCGACCGGGATATCCGGACCAAACTGGCCCCCCTGAAAAACCGGCGCTTTCTGATTTTTCACCCTTCCATGGGCTATTTTGCCGACGCCTACGGACTGCAGCAGGTGCCCATCGAAATGGAAGGCAAAGAGCCCGGGGCAAAAACCCTGGCCCGACTGATTGATGATGCCAGGGCGCAGGATATCCGCGTCATCTTTGTGCAGCAGCAATTCAGCCGGCGCCTGGCAGAAAATATCGCCCGCTCTATCGACGCCACGGTTATTGCCATCGACCCTCTGGCTGAAGACTATCCAGCCAACATGCGCCATATTGCGGACGTCTTTGCCGCGGCGATGGAAAAGAAATGAACACCGCTGTCATTGAACTTGACCAGGTCTTCTTCCGCTATGAAGAGATCCCCGTCCTGGAAAATATCACGCTGACCATCGAGCAGGGTGAGTTTCTGGGCATCGTCGGCCCGAACGGCAGCGGCAAAAGCACATTGCTCAAGTTGATCCTGGGACTACTCGCCCCGACCACGGGAAGCGTGCGGGTCTTCGGCCAACAACCCGGTCAGGCCAGTCGGAAGCTGGGCTATGTACCCCAGTTTGCGACCTTCGATCGCCGCTTTCCCATCAGCGTGATGGATACGGTTCTGCAAGGACGCCTCGGCAAGACCAGCCGGATTTTCGGTTATGGCGAAGAGGACCGGCAGGTGGCACGGCAAGCCATGGCCGAGGCGGAAATCCTCGATCTGCAGGATCGCCCCCTCTCCACCCTCTCCGGCGGTCAGCGACAGCGTGTGCTCATCGCCAGGGCGCTGGCTTGCGAGCCGGAGGTACTCATTCTCGACGAACCGACGGCCAATATCGACCCCCGCGTCGAAGCCGGCGTCTTCGATCTGCTCAAACGGCTCAACGATCGCGTCACCGTCATCGTCGTCTCGCACGATATCGGCTTCATTTCCGGCTACGTCAGCCGGGTCGCCTGCCTCAACCGGACCCTGGTTTGCCACGCCACCTCTGATATCAGCGGTGAGGTCGTCGAAAATCTCTACGGAATGCCCATGCAGATGGTTCATCATCACACAGTTCTGAAGAAATAAAGGATTCATGGACACTTTTTTAGAAGCCGCGCTGAACCAGACTTTTTTGCAAAATGCCTTGATTGGCGGACTGCTGGCCAGCGTCGCCTGCGGCATCGTCGGTTCCTTTGTCGTCGTCAAGCGTATCGGCTATATTGCCGGCGGCATCGCCCACGCTGTTCTGGGCGGCATGGGAATCGCCTATTACTTCGGCTACAGCCCGATCGGCGGTGCCATTGTGGCCGCCCTCCTGTCGGCGGGTGTCATCGGTTGGATCAACCTGCACTGGAAACAGCAGGAAGACACTATCATCAGCGCTCTCTGGTCGGTGGGCATGGCCACCGGCGTGCTGTTCATTGCCCGCACTCCGGGCTACAACGTCGACCTGATGAGCTACCTCTTTGGCAACATCCTCATGATCCCCCGCCAGGATCTTTACCTGATCTTCGCTCTCGACCTGGCTATTGCCGTCATCATCCTGCTTTTTTACAAGCAGTTTTTGGCCGTGGCCTTCGATGAGGAATTCGCCCGTCTGCGAGGCGTTCGCGTCGATCTCTTCTATCTGCTGCTTCTCGCCCTCGTTTCGCTGACCGTCGTCATCCTGATCCAGGTGGTTGGCCTGATCATGGTCATCGCTCTGCTCACATTGCCGGCAGCCATTGCTGGACATTTTGTCCACTCCCTGGCTAAAATGATGGTTCTGGCGACGCTTTTCGGAGCTTTTTTTACCACCGGCGGGCTCTTCATCTCCTACCAGCCGGATCTTCCCGCCGGAGCCACCACCGTTCTGCTGGCGGGGTTGGGATACCTGCTCTCTTCTCTCTTTGCCAGCCTGCGCCATCGGTTTCGGCGTCTCATCGCCTCGCGCTGACCGCCAAACCGACAGGACAACCTACTCTGGAGACCAACCATGATGACCGCTTTCTGGGGGATAGTGACCCTCGGCATCCTGATATTTGTTCATGAACTCGGCCACTTTCTCGTCGCCAAGTGGTCCGGCGTCAAGGTTCTGCGTTTTTCTCTCGGCTTCGGCCCCCGCCTGCTTAGCTGGAAAAAAGGGGAAACGGAATACCTGGTCTGCCTGCTCCCCTTCGGGGGCTATGTCCAGATGCACGGCGAACGCAAGAACAACCCCGAAGAAGCGCCCGTCAGCAGCGACGACGACAGGGCCTTCACCAACAAAGGGGTTTTCACCCGCATGGCCATTGTGGCGGCAGGCCCGCTGACCAACCTGTTACTCCCCTTTCTCATCCTGCCTGTCGCCTACCTTGTCGGGGTACAGACCCCGGCCTATCAGATAGCAGAGCCGCAGGTCGGCCACGTTGCCACGCAAAGCCCGGCCGACGACGGCGGCTTTCTCGAAGGGGATCGGCTCGAAAGCATCGAGGGTCGCCGGGTCGCCACCTGGGAGGACGCCAATTCGGTATTCGCCATGGCCGCAAAGGAGGAGGTGAGCGTCACCGTTCGCCGTCAGGGGCAGAGCCAGGATTTGCAACTCGTCAAGGTTGCCGGCGAAAGCTACGACCTGCGCAGCGTCGGGATTTTTCCTGAGCAGGCCGCGGTGCTCGGCGAGGTTTTCGAAGGGGATCCCGCCCGGGAAGCGGGCCTGCGCGAAGGGGATCGCATCGTCGCCATCAACGGCACGCCCATAAACAGCTGGTACGATGTCGGTACAGTCATCAATGCCGCGGGCGGGGCCGAGGTGACGGTGGAGGCACAACGGGCGGAGGAGCGTCTTCACTTCACCATGCTGCCGGAACAGAGCCCCCAGGGGCGTTTTCTTATCGGCATCTCGCCGCTGCAGGAGACCTACCTGAAGCACTTCCCCCCACTCGAAGCGGTAAAAGCCGGCGCCCAAAAGACGGTGGAACTGATGCGCCTCACGGGAGATTTTCTGCGCCAGCTGGTGGCCGGCAACATTTCCACCGACAATATCGGCGGGCCGGTCATGATCGTACAGACCGCCGGGGCCGCCGCCCAGACCGGGGTGGCTTCCACCCTGCTCTTTCTGGCCTTTCTCAGCATTCAACTCGGCTTTTTGAATCTGCTTCCCGTGCCGGTGCTGGACGGCGGACATCTCGTCTTCTTTCTGATCGAACTGATTTTCGGCCGTCCCCTGCCGCAGGCTGCCCAGGAAACAGCCCTGAAATTTGGTCTACTCCTGTTGCTGCTGCTCATGGGACTGGCCCTGTTCAACGATTTCAGCCGCTTCTTCTCCTGACCTTGGCTTGCGGCCACGGTTTTCTCCGCTACTATTGGGAGAAACAATCATCGCCGTCCGCTGGCGACGGTACGACAGGGAGGTAATCCACGATGCATCAGCTCAAAGTTATCCTGCTGGCAGGGGTGGCCCTGCTGCTGGCTCCTTTAAGTCTGTGGGGGGCCGAGGAGGGCGTCACCTACCGCGGCCGTGGGGACAGCGCCCCCATTTTCAGCCTGGCGAGCAGCCAGGATCGGCTCTTTTCCTATGATCGGGATTTTTATGGAAAGCATCACCTGATCCTGACCTTTTTTCCCGCCGCGTTCACCCCTGTCTGAACGGGTGAAATGGAGGGTCATCAGAGGAATCTCTACCTCTATGACCGCTTCAACGCCCGCGTCGCGGGCGTCAGCCGGGACAACGTCGATACGCTTAAATACTTCGCTGAAGAATACGGCCTGACTTTCCCCCTGTTCTCCAACACCTCGTCCTACCTGGGAACCTGGCTCGGCGCCTACGCGCCGGGGTCGCCCGTCTTTGCCCGGCGGACCGTGGTCATCGACAAATGGGGGACCATCCGCTACAGCAAAAGCGGCAATCCGAACTATCATGAAGTTTTGCAGGTTCTTAAAGAGCTGCATGCCGAGGAGGTGTCGCCATGATCTTTTCCCTCACCGGTCTATGGCGCCAGCTGTTTATTCTGGCGATTCTTCTGCTCTTTTCCGGCTGTGCCTGGCTCCCCACCCCCACCCCGCCGCCAGCCCCCCTTCAGACCCAGGGAGACGGCACCTCGGTATGGCAGGACGAATTCGCCTTTGTCCCGCCGCCAGCCCCCTGGGAGCTCGTTCAACTTGATGAAGACGACTATTCGCTGGCGTACATGAAGTTGTGCCGGGACAGCTATCCCTGCCAGTCGACCCTGGCCTATGCGGAGGAGCCCTTTGGCTACTCCCTCGATTTCGAGCACCGGGTACCCGAGTTTTTCAAGCGATTCCTCTGGGCTTCCCGGGTACAGTTCGCCAAACCGACCCTGGAGAAGACGACTCTCTTCGGAAAGGAAGCGCTTATCGCCGACACCGAAGGGATTGAACCCGTCAAGGGGCACAAGGTCTGGAGCAAAATCGTCTTTGCCCGCCGAGGCGAGCGGGTCGTCGCCTTCTACTACACCCAATGGCGGCCGGCGGAAGCCGACTACGATCAGGCGGATGTGGAAGCCTTTGACCGTTTCGTCGAGACCTTCCGCTACCTCAAACCTTCCTTTTACGAAACCTTGTAGCAAAACGAAAAGAGATCATAAAAAAAGACGGATCACCTTGGCGGGTGATCCGTCTTTTTTTATGCCGGTGAGAATACCTGCTCAGAAATTGACGACCAGCGCCACGCCGAGGATTCTGTCGGTTTTTTCCGAGCCCGGAGCCGGCTCGTTGTCGTATTTCACGACATAGCTGGTTTTCATGGACAGAAAGCTGTTAAGGGCCGCGATCAGGGCCGTCTCGCTGTTCAGCAGCCAGTTGTCCGAATTCTCGAAATCGGGCAGATATTCGAGGGTCTGCGAAAAACGGTTCTTTTCGGTAAACTGGTATTGGTATTCACCGAAAAGGCGGCCGCCCAGATATTCTTCGGAAGAACCGTCCGTGTATTCATCCATGGTATAGGTCAGGCCGGCCTCGCCGCGCAGAAAGTGCTTGGGGCCATCCAGAAATTTGTAGCCGATACCCAGACCAAAGGTATAGCGGCTGTCGATGCCGGCAAACTTGTCCTGCAGCCACCCGGCCGCGCCAAAAGTATAGAGACGTTCCGACAGGGCATAGTCCCCCCGCAGCTCCGTCATGTACGATTCCGCCGTTTTTTCCCCATCTGTCTCGCCGTACAGGGCCTGCAGTTTCCAGGTCGCCAGAATCCGCTCGGTGAGGGTGGCCTGCAGCTTGTTTTTCGCCGAAAGGGTGGTGACTTCCGTGTTGCCGCTGGTATCGACATAGGACAATTCCGCCTCATCGCTCCATTTCTGGTCTTCGGCCAGGGCTCCCGCCACTGGCAGCAGCAGCATCGCCAAAACACTCAACAGTTTGAAAAATCGCATATTAACCTCCTTCATGTGTTCATCTGCAGGGCTTACCTAATCCATAGCGACTGTGTCGTCGGGCCAACCCGACACGCATTAGTATAGTTGATTTTTTCGCTCCTGCAGAGCCAGCAGGACGGTATTTTTACCCAGCGTATGGTTATTTGGCGTATCCCACCAGGACCGCCCAGCGCTGAGACTGGCTTTTGCGTATAAAATCGACTTTTTATGCCTCTTTTTATTCAGCCAAATTCTGGCATACTAGATGCTGTCAGTTCAGGGAATCCCCACCCACAGCCCAAGGAGGTTACCCATGGTCTCAGGCAGTGTCGCAGTCATCTTTCTTCTTCTGAGCGTCGGGCTCATCATTTTCCTGACGTCCAAGTACCGCATGAACCCCTTTGTCGTCCTCATTCTCGTCTCTTTCCTCTACGGCCTGCTGGTGCAGATGCCACTTCCCGATATCGTCAAGAACATCCGGAATGGATTCGGCGGCACCCTGGGTTACATCGGCATCGTCATCGTGGCCGGCACCATCATCGGTACCATTCTGGAGAAGACCGGAGCAGCGCTGTCCATGACCAGGGCCATCCTCAAACTGGTCGGCAAGGAGCGCTCGCCACTGGCCATGAGCGTGGCCGGCTACGTCATTTCCATCCCGGTTTTCTGCGACTCGGGCTATGTCATCCTGACCCCTCTCAACAAGGCCCTGGCCAAGGAGACGGGCAAATCCATGGCCGTCATGGCCGTGGCGCTGGCGACCGGTCTCTACGCCACCCACTGCCTGGTGCCGCCGACCCCCGGCCCCATTGCGGCCGCTGGCATTCTCGGCGCCGACCTCGGCCGCGTGATCGGCATGGGATTGCTGGTCTCCATCCCCGCCATGCTGGCCGGCTATTTCTGGGCCACGCGTTTCGCGCGCCGCTATCAGATTGAATCGGACATGGAAGAGACCTATGAGCACCTCATCGGCAAATACGGCAAACTGCCCGGCGCTTTTCATTCCTTCCTTCCCATTACCCTGCCGATCGTCTTGATTCTGCTCAAGTCGGTGGCCGAGTTCCCCACCAAACCCTTTGGCGAAGGAGGGATGGCTCAAGCCATGAGCTTTATCGGCGACCCCGTCACCGCCCTCACCCTCGGCATCCTCCTGGCCCTGACTCTGGTGGAGAAAGGGCAGATGAAGAACGCTCTCGACAACTGGATGGGTGAAGGGGTCAAGCACGCCGCTCTCATTCTGGCCATCACCGGCGCCGGCGGCGCTTTCGGCAGCATCCTCAAGGCCTCGCCCATCGCCACCTTTTTGGGTGAATCCCTGTCATCTCTGCAGCTTGGCATCTTTCTGCCTTTCGTCATCGCCGCGGCCATCAAAACCGCTCAAGGTTCTTCCACGGTCTCCATCATTACCACCTCGTCCATTATGGCCCCGCTCATGGTGGCCCTCGGGCTCGACCCGGTCTTCACCGTGCTGGCCATTGGCGCCGGCGCCATGACCGTTTCCCACGCCAACGACTCTTATTTCTGGGTGGTGACCCAGTTCTCCAACATGGACGTGCCGGTGGCCTACCGGGCCTACACCAGCGCGACTCTGGTGCTGGGTCTGGTTTCTATCGCCTGCATTTCGATTCTTTCCTTCATCTTCTAACACCAGGCCCGTGGGGACGGTGAAAACCGTCCCCACGGGCCTGGTTTAAAGCTGTCATAATAGGTTCCATTCCATGAGAAACCCTCTGACCTTCCTCCGTACTCGCCTGCTGGAGAGGCTGGCCATGAACAGTTTCGTCGCGTCCGATTTCCACAAGTCGGCGGCGTATTGGCGCAAACTGGTCCGCCTTGATCCCGAGCACCCCGGCGTTCACTACAATCTTGGGCTGGTGCACATGGCCACCAAAAGCTACGAGGAGGCAGAGCAGGCCTTTCAGGCCGAACGGGCCCGCCAGGGGGAAACCCCGCCGCTGCTCAACGCCCTGGCGGAGTTGGCTTTTCTGAAGGGAGAGAGGATGGCCGCGCTGGATTTTTATCGCCAGGCCGCCCGCGCCGAGAGGCGTCCATCCAAAGAAGGCCAGCTGCTGGAAAGCAAAATCGCCCTGTGCCGTGATGACGAACGCTTTGCCCGAGCACTGACGGCCAGGGACGACTTTGAGGCGGGATGCGCTCTGATGCAGGAAGAGCGTTTCAAGGAGGCGGAAGAAAAATTACAGAGGGCGGCAGAGGCCGATCCCACCCACTTTCTCACCCGCAACAATCTGGGCGTCATCGCCATGAATGTCCGGCGGGACCTGGAGCGGGCACGCACCTATTTTGAACAGGCGGACAACCTCATCGATCATCCCCTGATCAAGGCCAATCTCCGAAAATTGACCCACCTGGAAGCAGAGGAGCAGAGGACATGAGCCGAGCGATGGAATTTCAGCACCTGAGCGATATCTTTGCCGCCGCCCTGGCCCGGGTCGATCCCTACCGCATGATACTCAATCGTGTGCGCTTAAACGGCAGCCTGCTGACCATCGATATCGAGGACGATTTTTTCGAGGTCGATCTCAACGACTACCAGCAGCTCTATGTCATGGGGACGGGCAAAGCGACGGCCAAGATGGCTCTGGCTTTCGAGGAGATCCTCGGGGCGCGCATCGACCGGGGTCTCATCGCCGTCAAGTACGGTCACACCGAAACGCTTAACCATATTGAAACCCTGGAGGCCGGCCATCCCGTACCGGACGACGCCAGCGTCCTGGCCGGCCAACGCATGCTGGAGATGGCAACCGCCGCAGACGAAAAAACCCTGGTCATTCATCTCATTTCCGGTGGCGGCTCCGCCCTGCTGGCCTGTCCTTTCCAGGGCGACAACAGGATGGAGGGCCTCAGTCTGGCCGACAAACAGCAGGTCACCCGCGCCCTGCTGGCCTGCGGCGCCACCATCAACGAGATCAACGCCATCCGCAAACACCTGTCGGACATCAAGGGCGGTCGTCTGGCGCGGGCCATCGCCCCTGCCCGCTGTCTGAGCTTTATCCTTTCCGACGTGGTCGGCGACCGCCTCGACGCCATCGCTTCCGGCCTGACCAGCCCTGACCACACAACCTTTGCCGACTGCCTGGAGATCCTGAATAAATACGATATCGCCGGTGAAATTTCCGCGAGGGCGCTGGCCGTTCTGCAAAGAGGCGCCGACGGCGAACTGAAAGAGACTCCCAAACCGGGCGATGCCATTTTTGACCGCGTGGCCAACATCCTGATCGGCAGCAACTATGTCAGCCTGCTGGCCGCCCGCGACGCCGCCAGCCAATGGGGCTACCACACGACCATCCTCACCTCCCAGGTGAGCGGCGAGGCCCGCGAATGGGCCAAGGTGCTGGTGGGAATCGGCAAGGACATCCGCAAGGCCAGTGTGCTCGGTCCCAAACCGGCCTGCATTATCGCCGGCGGCGAAACCACCGTGACCCTGCGCGGAAAAGGCAAGGGGGGGCGCAACCAGGAGATCGCCCTGGCGGCTCTGGCGGAGATGCAGCAGGACCCGGAAAACTGCGGCGGCCTCTATCTGCTGTCGGCCTCAACCGACGGCAACGACGGCCCCACCGACGCCGCCGGCGCCTTCGCCGCCGTGGAGCTGCTGGCGGATGCGGACCAAAAGGGGCTCTCCGTCGGGGCCTTTCTACGCGACAACGATGCCTACACCTTCTTCGACCAGATCGACGGCCTGCTGAAGACGGGGCCGACCAATACCAACGTCTGCGATCTGCAGATCCTCATCGTTACCGAATAGCCCTCAAGGGCGGGTGAAGGTATAGGGATAGCTCAGGTGGTCCGCATAGGTGCCGGCCAGAATGGCGGCAGCGTCCTCGGCGAAGACCCGTTCCTCGTTGGCCGGCACCACAAAGACCTTGACCGGTGAATCGTCGCGGGTGATGGTCGTTTCCCCCGGCATGGCCACGGCGGAACGGTTGCGCTGGACATCGAGGTGAATGCCGAAAAACTCCATGTCCCGCAGAATCCGCTCCCGGCTGATCCATTCAAGATCCCCCGCCCCCGAAGTAAAAACGATGGCGTCCACGCCGCCAAGAGCGCTCATGTAGGCGCCAATGTACTTGCGCAGACGGTAGGTTTCCATAGCAAGGGCCAGTTCACAGCGTTCATCGCCATCCACTACGGCGGCCAGCACATCGCCGCGTTCGCTGAAGCGCCCGGTGATGCCCCGCAGGCCGCATTCCAGATTGAGGATGCTGTCCATCTCCCGCGGTGAGTAGCCGCCCCGGGTCATGACATAGGGGAGAATACCGGCATCGATATCGCCGCAGCGCGTCCCCATGATGGCCCCCTCCAGAGGCGTCATGCCCATGCTGGTGTCGACGGAAATGCCCTGGCGGATGGCGCAGAGGGAGACACCACGGTCCACGTGGATGGTGATGAGGTTGCAATCGCCCGGCTCCTTGCCCAGACGCACGGACGCCCGCTTGGACATGTAGAGATGGGAGGGGCCGTGAAAACCGTAGCGACGGAGGCGGTGCTTTTCGTACCATTCGTAGGGAAGAGGATAGATGAAGGCGGTCGGGCTCAGTGTCTGATGAAAGGCGGTGTCGAACACGGCCACCTGGGGAACGTCGGACAGCAGAGCGATGGCCGCTTCGATGCCGGCGATGTTCGGCTCATTGTGCAGGGGCGCCAGCCGGCGCAGGTCTTTAATGGCCGCCAGCACGTCGCCATCGATCTGCACCGAATGGGTAAAACGGTCGCCGCCGTGGGCGACGCGATGGCTGATGGCCCCGAGACGTTCCCCCTCCTGCAGCACCCCCTGGTCGACATCGCTCAGCAGGTGGAGGATGAGAGCCAAAGCCTGGCGATGATCGGCGCACTCCTGGCAACGGACATGGGTGGGGCGTCCCGGCACATTGTGGGTCACCGTGGTGCCCCCCACCGCCACCCGATCCACCTGACCGCGGGCCAAAAGGACCCGCCGGTGCCAGTCGAAAAGATGGTAGCGCACCGAATAGCTCCAACAGTTCAAAGTCAGTATGAACATCCCTTTCCCTTTCCGCCCAAGACCCTACCAGGTGCCACATATAATCCCACATAGCGAACCACGCCAATTTCGCACGATGACCCACCGAATTCAACGATTTTTTCGGGCGCCACCCTCGCCTGCCCGAGGAGCCTTCTTCCTCATATCTTTTGATTTTCCGGCAAAAAGCGTCATAATTAAAACATTTAACGCGCTTAGACTGGAAAGGTCGGCACATGCCCAGAAAACTGCTCCGTAAAAGAGGCAAACCCGCCGGCTCGGCGCCTGGCACCCTGATTCATGTCGGCGAAAAACGCACGGAAGCCGTTCACCTCCATTATATCGACTACGATGCCAATCAACTGGAGGAACAGGACCTTGCCGCCGAAGAGGCCGCCGCCTGCTGTGCCCTCAAAGGGCGGCCGACCGTAAGCTGGATCAACATCGATGGCATCCATCAACCGGCGGTCATCCAGAACATCGGCGACTGCTTCAGTCTGCACCCCCTGGTCCAAGAGGACATCCTCAACACCGATCATCGCCCCAAGTTCGAAGCCTTTGACGATTATGCCTTTATTGTGCTCAAAATGCCTTTTTATGACCAGGAGCGCTGTGAGGTCCGCACCGAGCAGGTCAGTCTCATTCTGGGCCACGACTTTGTGCTTTCTTTTCAGGAAAAAGAGGGGGATGTTTTCGATAAAATCAGGGATCGCCTGCGCAACAACAAGGGGCGCATCCGCAAAATGGGCGCCGACTATCTGGCTTACGCCCTGATCGACGCGGTGGTCGACCACTATTTTTCCATTCTGGAACAAATCGGCGATCAGATTGAGGATCTGGAGGATGAGTTGATCGGTGCACCGGACCAGGATACGCTGCACGCCATTCACAACTTCAAGCGCGAGATGATTCTGCTGCGCAAATCGGTCTGGCCCTTGCGCGAACTGATCAGCGGCATGCAGCGGGACGAGTCTGACCTGATCGGCGACACGACGAAGATCTACCTGCGCGACGTCTACGACCACACCATCCAGGTCATCGACACGGTGGAGACCTTCCGGGACATCATCGCCGGCATGCTTGATCTGTACCTGTCCAGCCTGAGCAATAAAATGAACGAGATCATGAAGGTGCTCACCATCATGGCCAGCATCTTCATCCCCCTGACCTTTCTGGCCGGTGTCTACGGCATGAATTTTCACTACATGCCCGAGCTCGCCTGGCGCTGGAGCTACCCGGCTCTATGGCTGATCATGATCGTCATCGGCCTGGGCTTTTTCATCGTCTTTAAAAGGAGAAAATGGCTGTGAAGCCTTTATTCCCCACCACCTCCGGGATATTTCTATGAAGAAGGAAAGCTGCCAGCGCCTCATGGAGCGCCGGGCCAGAAACGATTCTTTTCTGGGCACAGAAGACGGCCTGCCCGTTTTGGAGCAGTTTTTTGGCGACCTGGAATCCACCTTCGTCGCAGCTCGGCAAAACGCCCTGGCGCGCCTCGAAAAAAACCAGGAAGCCCTATCCCAGAGCCTCGACAAAGCGGCCGAAGACCTGGCGAAGAGCCGGGAAAAACTCTCTGCCGCCTTCGACGAGACGTCGCCGGAACAGTCTGGCGACGACAAGGCGACGAAAAAGCTGCTGAGTGAAATCGACGCCCAGATGCTGTGGCTCTATCAGCGCGTGCGCTATCAGCTTGACCAGGCGCTTAAACCGTTCACGTCCAAGCGCCGCCCGGTCGGGCAGAGCCTGGAGCAGATCTATGACGGCTACCAGGCCTGCATCAAAAAACTGCCGCAGGAAATCTTCCTGATCAAGCCCCGCCAGGAAGGCGCCGAGCCCCTCCATGGCCAGAGCATCTTCACCCGGGAGAAAACGGCCTTTCTCGACCGGGTCTGCGCCTCCTCCCTGGCGCCCCTCAACCGCCTGCTGTTCTGGCAGGCCCGAAGGCAACTGCAGCGACGCTATCGTCAGACCCGCCTGCCGGCCCAGCAACTTGCCCGGCAGCATCTTCCCGACCGGCAGCAGGTCAGTGAACATCGGCTGGTCAAGGATTATGAAACCGTTTTCGAGAAAACCAGAGAGACGTTGGGGGATAGCTGGCGAAACCTGCGCTTCAACCTGACGGCCGCCATCGAAGAGCTCAACGAGCTGCTGAATGACCGCCAGAAAGACGATGAGGAAGCTTTGTCAGCGGCCGAATGGCAGGCCAAGCTGGCGGAGATACGCAAGCTGGTCGTGGAGGTTCTGGAGCAGACTGCCGCCAGCCTGCAGGAAGTCGATGCGCCCCTGGTCTCCTTTTTTGAAGAGTTCCCCGCCCAACTCGACCTGGAGCACGAGCGGCTGACCTCCTTCCTTTACGAAGACATGCTCAAGGCCCGCCTCTGGCGGGCGCGCCTGCGCTGGGAATTCCATCGGCGCCTTCTGGCCATCCGCAGCCGGTTCAAGCGCTTGAGCAAAGAGCTGAACCTCCCTGCCGACCAGCAGGAGGCCAAAGGGCTCCTTGCGCAGCTGCGGAAAAAGGCGGCGGTTTTCCTCCCCTTTTTAAAAGTCAACAAAGGGGCGGCGCAGGAAGAACTGCTGCGCATGGCCGATCTTCCGTCCAAGGCCGAACTGGCTCGGCAAAGCCAAAATCTCCCCCCGGTTTACCGGCGCCTCTTCAACAGCGGCCCCCTGCGCAGCCGGGAGTTTCTCGTCGGCCGCGATGAAGAGATGGAGACTTTGTCCGAAGTGCTGAATCGCTGGCAGGAAGGGCGCACCTGCAGCGTGGCCATCACCGGCCCGGAAGGCAGCGGCAAGACCACACTGGTCAACTGTTTCGCCAGTGAATACGGCGCCCGGCACCCCCTGATCCGGCAATCCATCGGAAAAAGACTGCGCCGCGAGGAGGATGTCCTCGCCCTCTTCGCACAATGGTTCGACGAGGCGCCCCCTTTCGTTGCGCTGACGGATGTGGTGGCCTATATACGGTCCCGGGAGCCGTTTATTCTGATGGTGGAAGACGGCCATAATCTGCTGTTGCGCACCATCGGCGGGCGACAAGCTGCCGAAGCTTTTCTCTATGTGCTTCTGGCGACCCGGGGACACTGTCTGTGGGTGATGACCTTCCGGCAATACCCCTACATCCGCCTGGATTATCAGCTGCGTCTTGGGCAGTACTTCACCCACCAGATACAGACCCTTTTTCACAGCAGCGCCGAAATCCGCGACATGCTGCTGCTGCGTCAGCACACCACCGGCTACAAACTGCACTTTTTGCCGGAAAAGGATAAGGAAGTGGCCGAAGACGCTTCCGAAGAAGACTTGGCCGCCGCGCAAAAAGAGCGGAAAGAGAAATATTTTCGCCAGATGTTCGAGGCCTGTTGCGGAAATATCCACGCCGCGCTCTATTACTGGCAGTTGAGCGTCCACTATGACCCTGAGAGCAAGGAGATCCGCGTCTGCCCGCTGGGCCGGATCGATTACCGCTTCGTGAAGAGCCTGGAACGCCTCTACCTTTTCACCCTCTCCGAGATCATCAGTCATGGGGGGCTCTCGGTGGGAGAGCACAGTGAGATCTTCCGGCTTTCTCCCCTGCGCAGCCAGCTGACCCTCGACTATCTCGGGCAGATCAATCTGCTCGAAGTCGCCGAAACCGAAGCCGAAGGTCTCGGGCGTCGCTATACCATCAACCCGATCTTCGTCGGGCCGGTCAGCGATATCCTGCTCTCTCAGAACATCCTCTACTGACGGGTGAATCCTCATGAAAGACGAAACCGCTAAATTTATTACCGAACTGTTCAGCGACAGCCGCCTGTTGGTCGCTCTGGCCGTCATCGTCGCCGTCTGGCTCTTCACCCGGGGTCTGCAGAAACTGGCTGAAATTCTGGCCGACAAGTTTTCCCGCTACCGTCTATTCATCTCCAGTCTCTTTCCCGTACTGCGACTGCTGACCTGGCTCATCGCCATTCCGGCTATCACCTTCTCCATCCTCGAACCTCCCATGAACACGGTGCTGGCCATCACGGCTTCGGCCGGTCTGGCCATCGGCCTCGGCGCTCAGGATCTCATCCGCAACCTCATCGCTGGCATCCTCATCCTCTTCGACCGCCCCTTTCGGGTGGGAGACATGGTCAAAGCGGGGGATCACTACGGGGAAATCACCGATATCGGATTGCGCTCCGTCACCCTGCACACCTTCGACGACAGCTATGTCACCCTGCCCAACTCCATGGTGCTGGGCCAGGCCGTTTCCAATTCCAACACGGGAGAACTCGACGAGATGATCGTCACCGAGCTTCTGCTGCCGGCCTCGATCGACACCCAGACCGTGCGGGAAATTGCCTGGGAGGCGGCGGCCTGCTCGCCCTACGTCTATCTGAAAAAACCGATCATCATCATCGTTGAGGACCATTTTGACTTCACTTTTCTTACCCGCTACAAGATCAAGGCCTATGTGCTCGACGTCCGTCTTGAGCGTCTGATGGCCAGCGACATCACCGAGCGCATCAAGCAGGAGATCAATCGACTAGGTTTGCTGCCCCCGGCTGAGGCCAATAAGATCTTTCAGGCTACCGGTCCCTTGCCCCCCACGGCGGCGCCGGCGGAGAAGAGTACTCCGTGAACTGGACCGTCCTGCTCGTCTTTCTTTTTGTCTACCTTGGCATGATCCTCGGCAGACTGCCGGGCCTTGCCCTCGACCGCACGGGCATCGCCCTGCTCGGCGCCCTGCTGCTGCTTGTCACCGATCAACTGACCCTGACCGAAGCCTGGCTCGCCGTCGATGTGCCGACCATCGCCCTGCTCTTCGGCCTGATGGTCGTCTCCGCCCAGTTCCGTCTTGGCGGTTTTTACAGCCGCCTCACCCTGGGACTCGCCTCGGCCGAGCGCTCCCCCAAGAATCTGCTTGCGCTGCTCATTGCCGTCTGCGGTCTGCTTTCGGCCCTGCTTGCCAACGACATCGTCTGCCTGGCCATGGCGCCCATGCTGGTGGAAGGCTGCCTGCGGCGACAACTCGACCCCAAGCCCTTTCTGCTGGCCTTGGCCTGCGCCGCCAATGTCGGTTCGGCCGCCACCCTCATCGGCAATCCGCAGAATATGCTCATCGGCCAGAGTCTCGGGCTGTCCTTCGCCGGCTATCTTTTCGACGGGGGTCTGCCAGCCCTGCTCGGGCTCGGCCTGACCTGGTGGATCATCGCCCGCGTCTATCGCGGGCGTTGGCACTGCGAGCTGCCACCCCTGATGGTCGAGGCGCCAGGCTATGACCCTTGGCAAACGCGCAAGGGCTTTCTCGTGCTGATTCTGCTGGTCGCCACCTTTCTCGTGGCGCCCTGGCCTCGTGAACTGCTGGCCCTGGCAGCGGCCGGCATCCTGCTCAGCAGCAGACGCATGGCCTCGCGGCGTATCCTGGCCCTGGTCGACTGGCAATTGCTCGTCCTCTTTATCGGCCTGTTCATCGTCAATCAGGCTTTGGCCGAGGCCGGCCTGCTGGCTCAGGGCATGCAGGTTCTCGCCGCCACCGGCGTCGATCTGCGCCACCCCGGCTGGCTTTTCGCCGTCACCGTGCCCCTCGCCAATCTCGTCTCCAACGTGCCGGCCACCCTGCTGCTGCTGCCTGCGGCCAGCCACCCCCTGGCCGGGCCGGTCCTCGCTTTGGCCAGCACCCTGGCCGGCAACCTGCTTATCGTCGGCAGCATCGCCAATATCATCGTCGTCGACCAGGCCGCCCGCTTGGGCATCACCATCGACTGGTGCGAGCATGCCCGCATCGGCATCCCCGTTACCCTGGCGACCCTCACCGTCGCCGCCCTGTGGCTCTTGTTGCGGGCTGGTATGATCGCTGGCGGCTAACGCCGAGAAAGGATGCCTCATGACTGCGGTTCCCCCCCTGCGCCTTCGCTCCCTCAATGAAAAGGCCCCACGCCCTGAGGGGCAGTTCGTCCTCTACTGGATGGTCGCCTTTCGGCGCCTCGGCTGGAACTTCGCCCTGCAGCACGCCGTGGAGCTCGCTCGTAAATATCAGCGCCCCCTCCTGGTGGTAGAGAGCCTGCGCTGCGACTATCCCTGGGCCAGCGACCGTCTCCATACCGCCCTCCTCGACGGCATGGCCAACAATGCCCGTCTGCTGCGGGAGAGCCCTGTCTCTTATCATCCCTACGTGGAGCCGCAGCCCGGCGCTGCAGAGGGACTCATTCCCTTTCTCGCCCGGTCCGCCTGTGCCATCGTCAGCGACGATTTCCCCTGCTTTATTCTGCCCGACATGCTTCAGACCGCCGCGGCGCAATCTTCCGTGGCCTTCACCGCCGTGGACAGCAACGGCATCCTGCCCCTGCGAGCCACAGAAACCCTTTATCCGTCCGCCTACGCCTTCCGCCGCTTTCTGCAGAAGAACCTGGTCGGCCCCCTGCTCAGTCCGCCCCAGGCCGATCCCCTCCACGGGCTGCGGCTACCTGAGTTGAAAACGCTTCCCGAGGAGCTACACCAGCGCTGGCCGGCCTACCCTGTCGAAGAACTCCAGAAGCCGCAAACGCTGCTGGCCCAGCTGCCCCTCGACCATAGCGTACCCCCTGTCGACATTAAAGGCGGCCCCCTCGCGGCCCGAGAAGCCATGGAGGACTTTCTCCAGCACAAACTCAGCCGCTACGCCGCCGAACGCAACGAGCCGGAAGCCGATGTCACCAGCGGGCTCTCTCCCTATCTGCACTTCGGCCATATCAGCGCCCACCAGATCGTCCACGAGCTCTTGCAGGCACAGGACTGGTCCCCCCACCGTCTCGAAAGCAAACCGCGGGGACAGAAAGAGGGCTGGTGGGGTCTCGACGTCAACGCCGAAGCCTTCCTCGATCAGCTCATCACCTGGCGCGAGCTCGGCTTTAACATGTGCGCGCACAACCCGAACTACGATCGCTACGAATCACTGCCGCCCTGGGCGCGGGCCAGCCTTGAAGCGCACGCCGACGATCCGCGCCAATACCTCTACACCCTGGCTGAATTCGCCGCCGGCGCCACCCACGACCCGCTTTGGAACGCCGCCCAGCGCCAACTTGTGCGTGAAGGACGCATGCACAATTACCTGCGTATGCTCTGGGGAAAAAAGATACTCGAATGGACCCGCCATCCCCGGCAGGCCTTGGAAGTGATGATCGAACTCAACAACCGCTACGCCCTCGACGGCCGCGACCCGAATTCGACCAGCGGCATCTTCTGGTGCCTGGGCCGCTACGACCGCCCCTGGGGTGAGCGACCGATTTTCGGCAAAATCCGCACGATGAGTTCGGAACGTACGGCCAAAAAGGTGCGGGTACGGAAGTATTTGGAGACTTATGGGGAGTAGAGAGCGCTGGATTGGTTAGCTGTCGATTTTCAAAAAGAGTCAGTCCTGACAAATTAACCGGGCCCTTAGGAGGACTGTGGCGATACCGCGTCGGTGACTGCCGAATTGTCTGCGGCATCAAAAACAGCACCTTGCAGATTTTGGACATCAAGCTTGTTAATCAACGGGAAACTTATCGATAAGAAGAAGGGACTTGTCCACTAAATCCAGTTCACGCTCAAGTTATTTTTCCAACCGAATTGCCAGGATAATTTTCCTCCCCTAAAGGGGTATTACATTGTTCGACAGCAAGCACCACCCCTGTCAAGCCTACCCAGGGGGTCATGGCGTTGCCGATTTGTCACCCCTGAACATCCCACTGGCGGTCTTTG